>NZ_CP017057.1:0-1360000 GCF_001719165.1 Erythrobacter litoralis | reverse complement strand
GCGCCGTCCGCGCGGATTTCGGCGAAGCGGGCGAATCCGAGATCGACATTGCCGAGACCGAGATCGTGGCGCAGGTTGAAGACGCCGTCCGACCAGCCGACCCGTCCGCTTCCGGAAACCGTCGCCGCCGCGATCCCGCTGCCCGAAAGTCCCCGGGCGGCGAGGTCGAACCCCCCGTCCAGCGCGTCGAGCGCACGCGGCAGCGAAAGCCGCGCGGCGATGTCGGCGCCTGCGAGCGCGGCTCCGCCGCATTCGAGCCCGCGCACCCGGATCGGGCCGACAAAGGACGGCGCACCCGCCTTCGTTGTGACCTCGCCATAGAGGGTCGCCCGCTCCGCCCGGCATTCCCCGGTGCCGATCCCCGGCGCTGTCGCGGCGATCGTGCCGGCGAAACCGTCATCGAGCCGGCCGGAGCCCTGCGCCCTGATCCCGATCGGCCCATAATCGCTCTTTATCAGCGCGCGCGCGTCGACCAGTTCGAGGTCCAGTGCGGGCAGGCCCGGCTCACCCTCGCCCGGCTCCAGCAGCGGGTCGAGCGCGCCGAGGCTGACCGTGCCGTCCCTGAACGTGCCGTAAAGCCGCGGGCGCACCAGCCTCACCTCGCCGATCGCGGGCAGGCCGAAGGAATAATCGATCGCGACGACCGCGCGCTCGATCACGAGGTCGGGCCGCTGCGGATCGCCGACGACGATATCGGCAAGCACCTGTCGCTGCGGGCCGATTTCCACGATCTCGTAGCTTGCCGGGATGTCGTATTCCTCGAGCAGATCCTCGATGACGATGCCGGCGATGTCCTCGCGCGTGAACCAACCAGCGGCGAGCGCGATCAGGAGCGCGATCAGCACGCCCACGGCGATCCGCAGCCCCCACCGCGCGGGCCGGGCGCCTTCGGAATCGCCGGGGGAGCCTGTTTCGGGCGCGCTTGCCATCGTCCCGCCCACTTGCGCCACAAGCGCGGCAAAGGCAATGAAGCAGGAGCGACTTGGGCGCGCGAGGGACGTGTCGAACAGCGACGACAGCTTCGATTTCGGCGAGGAAGGCAGGATCGTGCCCTTTCCGGGCCGCGGCGCGTCCGCCCGATCGGATGCGGGCAGCCATGCCGGTGCCGGCCACCGCGCCCGCCTGCGCGAGCGACTGCTCAAAGGCGGGGCAGAAGCGCTCGCCGATTACGAAGTGCTCGAATACCTCCTGTTCGCGGGCATGCGGCAAGGCGACACGAAACCTGTGGCGAAGGAATTGCTGAAGACGTTCGGCTCGCTCTCGGCGGTGCTCAATGCCGATCCCAAGGCGCTGCAGCGCGTGAAAGGCGTCGGCGAGACAAGCGCCGCCGCGCTCAAATCGGTCGCCATTGCCGCCCGCCGCATGGCGCGCAGCGAAGTCGCCGACAAGCCTGTCCTTGGCAGCTGGCAGGCGCTGATCGACTATCTCGCCATCGACATGGCGCACCTCACGGTCGAGCGTGTGCGCGTGCTCTATCTCGACACCAAGAACCGGCTGATCGACGATCACCACCTTGCCGACGGGACGATCGACGAGGCGAGCCTGCACCCGCGCGAAGTGATCCGCCGGGCGATGGACGTTGGCGCGAGCGCGCTGATTCTCGTCCACAATCATCCCAGCGGCAATCCGGAACCGAGCCGCGCCGATATCGATATAACCCGCCGCATCGCCGAAGCCGGGCGATTGCTGGGCGTCACCGTTCATGATCACGTCGTGGTCGGGCGCGAAGGCCATGTCTCGCTGCGCGCCAAGGGGCTTATCTAGGCGGGGCTTGATTGAATCGGGCGCGCGGCCTAGCCGCCCCTCATCCTTCCCTTGTCCCGGAGCCCGCCCCATGGTCCCCCGCTACGCTCGCCCCGCCATGACTGCCCTGTGGGAGCCGGAGGCGAAATACCGCATCTGGTTCGAGATCGAGGCGCACGCGACCGAGAAGCTGGGCGAACTGGGCGTCGTCCCGAAATCCGCCGCCAAGGCGCTGTGGGACTGGTGGGCGACCCAGCCCGAAATCGACGTCGCCGCGATCGACGCGATCGAGGCGGTGACCAAGCACGACGTCATCGCCTTTCTCACCTGGGTGGCGGAGCAGGTGGGCGACGAGGCGCGCTTCATGCACCAGGGCATGACAAGCTCCGACGTGCTCGACACGACGCTCGCGGTGCAGCTCGCCCGGGCCACCGACATCCTGCTCGCGGACATGGACGCCCTGCTCGCAGCGCTGAAGACCCGCGCCGAGGAACAAAAGTACACGCCGACGATCGGCCGCAGCCACGGCATCCATGCCGAGCCGGTCACCTTCGGCCTGAAACTGGCGCAGGCCTATGCCGAGTTCGACCGCTGCAGGCAGCGCCTTGTCGCCGCCCGGGAGGAAATCGCCACCTGCGCCATCAGCGGCGCGGTCGGGACCTTTGCCAATATCGATCCGGCGGTCGAAGCCCATGTCGCCGAAAAGCTCGGCCTCACCCCCGAGCCGATCAGCACGCAGGTGATCCCGCGCGACCGCCACGCAATGTATTTCGCGACGCTGGCCGTGATCGCGGGCAGCATCGAGCGGCTGTCGGTCGAAATCCGCCACCTCCAGCGCACCGAGGTGCTCGAGGCGGAGGAGTATTTCTCGCCCGGCCAGAAAGGCTCGTCGGCGATGCCTCACAAGCGCAATCCGATCCTGACCGAAAACCTCACCGGACAGGCGCGCATGATCCGCGCCTATGCCCTGCCCGCGCTCGAGAACGTCGCGCTGTGGCACGAACGGGACATCTCGCATTCCTCGGTCGAACGCTTCATCGGTCCCGACGCAACGATCACACTCGATTTCGCGCTCGCGCGGTTGACCGGCGTGGTCGAAAAGCTGCTCGTTTATCCCGAGCGGATGCAGAAGAACCTCGATGCGATGGGCGGTCTCGTCCATTCGCAGCGCGTGCTGCTCGCGCTCACGCAGGCCGGGGTGAGCCGCGAGGACGCCTATGCGATCGTGCAGCGCAACGCCATGAAAGTGTGGGAATCGGCCGGAACGCTCTCCCTGCTCGACCTGCTCAAGGCCGACGGGCAGGTGACGGCTGCCCTCTCCGAGGATGAGCTCGAGGAGAAGTTCGACCTCGATTATCACTTCAGGCAGGTCGACACGATCTTCGCGCGGGTGTTCGGCTAGGCCTCTTCGGATGAAGCGGCAGGCGGGGCTGGACCTCGCCGCCAGATCGCCTAGGCTCCACCACGCAGCGCAACAGGAGAGGACATAGGCCGCATGCAGATCGTGAGAACCATCGCCTGGGTGCTGATCCTGTTCGCGATCCTGGCCTTCTCCTTTTTCAACTGGGAGCCGGTCGAGGTCACGTTGTGGGACAATCTCGTGCTCGAGACGAAGGTCCCCGCGCTCGTCATCGTCGCCTTCCTGCTCGGCCTGGTGCCGATGTGGCTCTATCACCGCAGCGTGAAATGGAGCCTCCAGCGGCGCATCCGGAGCCTCGAGAACTCGATCAAGTCGAACGCGCTTTCGCGTCGGCACGAACCCCATCAGGAGGACGAGCGCGCGCCCGGCTCCGCGGCTGCGCCTTCCCCGGCTGCGGCATCGAAAAATGTGGACAGCACGCCGGCGAGCGGCGACACGCTGACGCCGACGGGGCGTGATCCTGCCTCGGGCAATCCCTCGGAGTGAATGTGAGCAACCCGGTCTATCTAGCCCTCGATGTTCCCCAGATCGAGCCGGCCAAGGCGCTGCTGTCCAAGGTCAAGGCGCATATCGGAGGGGTCAAGCTCGGCCTCGAATTCTTCTGCGCCCATGGCGCGCACGGCGTCCACGAGATCGCCCATATGGGCCTGCCGATCTTCCTCGACCTGAAATTTCACGACATCCCCAACACCGTCGCCGCCGCGATGCAAGCGATCCATGTCTACGAACCCGCCATCGTCACCGTCCATGCATCGGGCGGGCGCGCGATGATGGAGGACGCGAAGGCCGCCGCCGCCGAAGGGTGCAAGGTGGTGGGCGTGACCATGCTCACCAGCCTCGACACGAACGATCTTGCCAAGACCGGCATCTACGGCAGCGAGGAGACGCAGGTCATGCGCCTTGCCGAACTCGCGCACGAGGCGGGCCTCGACGGGATCGTGTGTTCGGGCCACGAGGTCAGCCGCGTGAGAAAGGCGTGGAAGGATGGCTTCTTCGTCGTGCCCGGCCTGCGCCTGCCCGGCAGCGGGACCGGGGACCAGAAACGCGTCGTCACCCCGCGCGCGGCGCGCGATGCGGGGGCGAGCGTGCTGGTAATCGGCCGCCCGATCAGCCGCGCAGAGGATCCCGAGGCGGCGGCACGGGCGATCGAGGCGACGCTGTAGGACGCGCGGCAGAGTTTCCCGTTCATTCGCCGGATCGTTCGGGAACGACCCTGCGTTCGGGTGGGTCGGGCCGTTCGCGCGGGTCCACTTCCGAAAGCATCCGCATTTCCTCCGGGCTCAGCATCAGGCGCGGCGAATTAACCGTCCAGCCGACCAGTTCCATGTCCTCGCCTGTGCCGTGGAAAACGAAGATCTCGGTCCCCGCACCCTGTTCGAACTGGGTCTCCATCGTGATGGTCGTGATGTTGAGCCCGTTCTTGAACTGGGAGTTGAAGCCGGTCCGCTCGCTTGATTCGATCCGCCCCAGACGGCCGGAGAAAAGTGCGACAAGGCCATCCATCTGTTCACGCGTCGTCGCCGTGCGGAAATCCTCGCCCGTCATGCGATAGAGCACGCCGGCATCGCCGTCATTGTAGCGCGCCTGGAAGGCCTCGATCTTCTCCTCGGCGGTACCAAGCTGTTCCATCGGATTGCAGGCTGCGATGACGAGTACCGCCAGAACCATCAAGAAGTTGCGGAATTTCATGGGTCTGCGTCCTTCCCTCTGAGACGGCGAGATTGCCGCGCCCTGCAAAAGCAATCAAGCAATTCGCCCTTCACGCGCGTTCGCGCTGGGCCTAGAGCGGCTTGCGATGACGAGAGAGATAAAGATCTGCGGGCTCTCAACCCCCGAGACCGTCGCCGCCGCGGTGAAGGCGGGCGCGAGCCATGTCGGCTTCGTCCATTTCGAGCCGAGCCCGCGCCATGTGAGCCTGAAGGAGGCGGCGAGCCTGCGCGCGGACCTGCCGGGCGGCGTCAAGGCGGTGCTGCTGCTCGTCAATGCCGATATCGAGACGACCGCGACGGCAGTCGAGCTGGTGCGCCCCGACGTGATCCAGTTCCATGGGTCCGAAACGCCCGAATGGATCGCCCTCGTGCGCGAGAAGACCGGCGTCGAGGCATGGCGCGCTATCGGCGTGCGCAGCGCGGAAACGCTCTCGAAATCCGCTCGCTACAGGGGCGCGGTCGACCGCCTCCTGTTCGATGCGCCCCCGCCCGAGGCGAGCGCCTTGCCCGGCGGCAACGGCGTCGGTTTCGACTGGCGGCTGCTCGCGAGCCATGACCACGCCGTTTCCTGGGGTCTTGCAGGCGGCCTCGACCCGGACAATGTCGCCGAAGCGATCCGTGCGACCGGAGCGCCGCTGGTCGATGCTTCCTCCGGCCTCGAAAGCGCGCCCGGCGTGAAGGACCCGGCCAGGATCGCCGCCTTCTGCGAGGCGGCGCGCACCGCCGGATAATGCCGGTTCGCCGTGCATGAGGGGGCGGGCGAACGCTGAGAGCCCACCCGCCCCGGCATTGGTCAGAACTTCAGCCCGACACCCGCGACGAAGCTGTCCGCGTCGTCGAAATCGGAGAAGAAGTGGCGGTATTCGCCCTTGAGGTACACTCGCTCGGTCAGGTTGTATTCGAGACCGCCGCCGAGATGCGGCACATCCTCGCCTTCGCCGACCGTATACCCGCCCGCGAGGAACAGCTTGGCGCTTTTCGAAAGATGCGCGCCGACGCGGCCGGTCAAGCCGACATAGATGTCGCTGTCGTCGACCAGCACCTTGTCCGCCGATACCTCGGCGCCGACGAACAACGTGTCGTTGAGATCGAAATCATAGCCGGCCGCGATCCCTGCGGTGGCTTCCTCGGTATCGGCGACCGAGATGATGCCGCCGCGCACTTCGACGCGGGCTTCGTCGGCAAAGGCGGGAGAGGCCGCCAGCGCCACTGCGGCAACCATCGCGCCGCCGGTAGTCCTGAGCATTTTCATTGTCATCGTCCTCCAGGGACCCCGGGCCTGCTGCCCGTGTTGTCCCGGCGCGCCGACTAGCTCCGGCGCCCTCGCGGCAAATCGCCAAGTCGACAAACCGCCTCGCCGAAACGAGCAATGCCGCCCACCCGCCGACGCCGAACGACGAACGGCATCTGGACAGCGCTTTGCACCTCTGCCAACGCCGGATGCGATGAACGACGCAATCCCAAATTCCTTCCGCACGCTCCCCGACGAACGCGGCCATTTCGGCGATTATGGCGGGCGCTATGTCGCCGAAACGCTGATGCCGCTCGTGCTCGATCTGGAGCGAGAGTACCGCAAGGCGCAGGCCGATCCCGAATTCGCCGCCGAATTCGACGATCTGATGAAACACTATGTCGGCCGCCCCTCCCCGCTCTATTTCGCCGAGCGGCTGACCGAGGCGCTCGGCGGAGCGCAGGTGTGGTTCAAGCGGGACGAGCTCAACCACACCGGCGCGCACAAGATCAACAATTGCATCGGCCAGATCCTGCTTGCCCGCCGCATGGGCAAGACCCGCATCATCGCGGAGACCGGCGCGGGCCAGCACGGCGTCGCCACCGCGACCGTCTGCGCGCGTTTCGGCCTCCCTTGCGTCATCTACATGGGCGCCGAGGACGTGCGGCGGCAATCTCCCAATGTCTTCCGCATGAAGCTCTTGGGCGCCGAAGTCGTCCCCGTCACCAGCGGGCGCGGGACATTGAAGGACGCGATGAACGAAGGGCTGCGCGACTGGGTCGCGAACGTCCACGACACCTTCTACATCATCGGCACGGCGGCAGGCCCGCATCCCTACCCTGAGATGGTCCGCAACTTCCAGAGCGTGATCGGGACCGAGGCGCGCGCGCAGATGCTCGATCGCGTCGGGCGCCTCCCCGATCTCCTCGTCGCCTGCATCGGCGGCGGGTCGAACGCGCTGGGGCTGTTCCATCCCTTCCTCGACGATGCCGAAGTGGCGATGCTCGGCGTGGAAGCGGCGGGCCACGGGCTCGACGGTGACGAACACGCCGCATCGCTCCTCGGCGGCGCACCGGGCGTGCTTCACGGCAACAAGACCTACCTCCTGCAGGACGAGGACGGCCAGATCACCGAGGGCCACTCGATCAGCGCAGGGCTAGACTATCCCGGCATCGGGCCGGAGCACGCCTGGCTCAAGGAATCGGGCCGCGTCGAATACACCGCAATCACCGACGAGGAGGCGATCGAAGGCTTCCAGCTGCTCTGCCGCACCGAAGGTATCATCCCGGCGCTCGAACCATCGCACGCAATCGCGGCGGTGGCGGAGCGGGCGAAACAGATGGACCGCGATAAGATCATCCTCATGAATCTGTGCGGCAGGGGCGACAAGGACATCTTCACCGTCGCGGAAAAGCTGGGAGTGGAGATGTGACACGGTCGCGACGATTTGGGTTCGTCTTCTGCGGCTGCGCTGTCGGTCTTGTCGCCGCTACGCTTGTCGCGAGTTGGCAGAGCAGCGAAGCTCCCGCGTTTTCGGGAAATGGTCTCGCTATCCTGACCGGCGCAGCCCTCGGCAGCGCAGCGGGAGCATTTCTTGGAAGGCGCGCAAATGACTGATCGCCTCTCCACCGCCTTCGCCAAGCCCCACGCCGCCTTCGTCGCCTTCATCACCGCAGGCGACGGGGACACCGCCGCCAATCTCGACGCGCTCGCGCGCGGCGGCGCGGACGTGATCGAGCTGGGGATGCCCTTCACCGATCCGATGGCCGATGGACCCGCTATCCAGAACGCCAATCTGCGCTCGCTCGGCGCGGGGACCACGACCGCCGACGTGCTGCGCATGGCCACCGACTTCCGCGAGCGGCATCCCGACATCCCGCTCGTCCTGATGGGCTATGCCAACCCGATGATCCGGCGCGGGCCGGAATGGTTCGCCGACCAGTGCGCGAGCGCAGGCATCGACGGGGTCATCTGCGTCGACATTCCGCCCGAGGAGGACGAGGCGCTAGGCCCCGCCCTGCGCGGGCGCGGCATCGCCCCCATCCGCCTCGCCACCCCCACCACCGACGCCGCGCGCCTGCCGCGCGTGCTCGAGGGCTCGGAAGGCTTCGTCTACTACGTCTCGGTCGCCGGGATCACGGGCAAGCAGCAGGCTGCTGTCGACTCCATCGAAGCGAACGTCGCGCGGATCAAGCAGTCCACCGACCTGCCCGTCGCGGTCGGCTTCGGCGTGCGCACGCCCGAGCAGGCCGCCGACATTGCCAAAGTTGCGGACGGCGTCGTGGTCGGCTCGGCCTTCGTCGATCTCGTCGGCGAATTTGGCAAGTACGCGCCCAAACGGCTAGAGGAGCTCACTTCGGCAATGGTGGGCGCGATCAGATCCGCGCGCGAGAGGCAAGAGACATGAACTGGTTCACCCGCGTCCGCAATTCCCTTGGCTTCGGCTCGGAAAAGAAAAGCACCGAGAAGGACCTGTGGATCAAGTGCAAGTCCTGTCAGGAAATGCTCTTCTTTCAGGAATTTGAGGAGAACCTGTCGGTTTGCCCGCGCTGCGACCATCACGGGCGGATCGGGGCCGATGCGCGGCTGGAATTGCTGCTCGATCCGGGCTTTGAAGTGTTGCCCCTGCCAAGGGTTACCGAAGACCCGCTCAAGTTCCGCGATACCAAGAAATACACCGACCGGTTGAAGGCCGCGCGGGCGGCGAACCCGCACGAGGATGCCTTCGTCGTCGGTTCGGGCACGATCGAGGAACGGCCCGCCGTCGTCGGCGTGCAGGATTTCGCCTTCATGGGGGGATCGATGGGCATGGCCGTCGGGCAGGCTTTCGTCGAAGGCGCGGAAAAGGCGATCGAGCGGCGCTGCGCCTATGTCGTCGTGACGGCAGCGGGCGGCGCGCGGATGCAGGAGGGGATCCTCTCCCTGATGCAGATGCCGCGCGCGACCGTGATGACGCGCCGGCTCAAACAGGCCGGCCTTCCCTATATCGTCGTCCTGACCGATCCCACGACCGGCGGTGTCACCGCGAGCTATGCCATGCTCGGCGACGTGCAGATCGCCGAACCCGGCGCGCTGATCGGTTTCGCGGGCCAGCGCGTCATCCAAGACACGATCCGCGAGCAATTGCCCGAAGGTTTCCAGCGCGCGGAATATCTTTTGAAGCACGGCATGGTCGACATGGTGGTGCATCGCCGCGACCTGAAGGCGACGCTGGCGAACGTGCTCGACTATCTCCAGCCGGTGAAGGCGGCGTAAGGCAACACGATGCTCGATTTCGGGCTCGATTTCGGGCGGTCGGACGATCCGGGCGTTCAGTCCCAGCTCGACCGACTCGCCCGGCTGAGCGTCCCGCAGGGGCGATTGGGGCTCGACACGATCCGCGCCCTGATGGACCGGCTGGGCAATCCGCACCGCGCCCTGCCCCCCGTTTTCCATGTCGCCGGGACCAACGGCAAGGGATCGGCCTGCGCCTTCCTGAGGGCGATGCTGGAGGCGCAGGGACAGCGCGTCCACCTCACCACCTCGCCCCACCTCGTGCGCTACAATGAACGCATCAGGCTTGACGGAAAGCTGATCGGCGACGCCGAACTCGCCGCCCTGCTCGCCGAAGTGCTGGATGCGGGCGAGGACCTGCATCCGAGTTTCTTCGAAGTGACCATCGCCGCCGCCTTTGTCGCCTTCGCGCGCGCGCCCGCCGATGCCTGCGTGGTCGAGGTCGGGCTCGGCGGGCGATTCGATGCGACGAACGTGCTGGAACCGGACGTGCTCGCCGCCTGCGGGATCGCCGCGCTCGGGCTGGATCACGAACGCTTCCTGCTCGCCCCGGAGGACGGGACGCCACGGGAACCCATGGCGCGGATCGGGTTCGAAAAGGCGGGCATTGCAAAGGCGGGCGTGCCGCTCATCACGCTGCGCCACGATGCCCTGCCCGCAGGCGCGGTTGCGGCGCAGGCGGAGCGTTTCGGCGCGCCGCTTTTCGCAGAGGGTACCGCGTGGGAAGCGCGCGAGGAGGACGGGCGGCTGGTCTATCGGGACGGCGCAGGCACGCTCGACCTGCCGCGCCCCGCTTTGGCCGGCGCGCACCAGATCGAGAATGCGGGCCTTGCCATCGCCATGCTGCGCCACCAGCGCAGTATCGCAATATCCAGCGAAGCGATCGAAGCCGGCCTCGCGAGCGCGAACTGGCCCGCGCGGCTTCAGCGACTGGCGCCCGGCCCGCTGGTGGGTACGCGCCAGACATGGCTCGACGGGGGTCACAACCCGAGCGCGGGGGCGATGCTGGGCGCGCATTTCGCGGGGAGCCGCGTCCATCTCGTGCTCGGAATGCTTGCGAACAAGAACCCGCTGGCGCTGGTCGAACCACTTCGCGACAGCATCGCCTCGCTCACCGCCGTCCCGGTGCCGGGGCACGAGGCGCACCCGCCGCAGGCTTTCGGCCCGCGCGCCAAGGCCGCGAACGACCTTGCCCATGCGATGGAAGCGATCCCCGATGACGGGCTGCCGGTGCTGATTGCGGGGTCGCTCTATCTGGCGGGCGAGGCGCTCAGGCTCAACGGCGAATTGCCCGACTGATCACTCGGCGGGCTGCGCCTCGGGCGTGACCACGCCGCTTGCCCCCTTGAGACGCGATTGCCGCCACCATTCGGCAAGGCACAGCACGACAGCGACGAGTCCGATGAAGGTCGTCAGCACGAAAACGTCGAAATAGCCGCGATCCTCGATCATCTCGCCCAGCGCGCCGCGCCCGAGCGTGCCGACCAGCAGTGTGAGCGAGGACAGCAGCGCGTATTGCACCGCGCTGTAGCGTTTCGACACTATCGAGGAGAGGTAGGCGACGAAGGCCGCCCCGGCGAGCCCGATCGCGAGATTCTCGAAGAAGATCGTGAAAGTGAGCTTGGCAAGGTTCGCGCTGCCGATCACCGGGACCTGCGAAATCGCCCACGAAAAGCCGACCGCATCGCTCACCATCTGCATGTTCGCGCCGCCGACGGCGAGATCGGCGTAAAGCAGGTTGGTTAGCGCGGCGAGCAGTGCGCCGATCGTCAGCGTTGCCATGCGCCCGATCAAGGTCAGCATGAAGCCGCCCACCGCGAGCCCCGCAAGGATCGCGAAGACTCCGAAGAATTTCGAGGCGAAGGCGACCTCGTCGTTCGAATATTCGAGTTCGCCGAGGTAGAACGGATAGGCGAACGTCCCCCAGATCTGGTCGCATATGCGGTAGGTCAGGACGAGCGCGAGGATCAAAACGAGGCTCCATCCCATCCGCCCGACGAATTCGACCAGCGGCAGGACGAGCGCACGGTAGAGGTGGTCCATCACGAATCCGCCGCCCTGCGAAGGCGGCTCGTCGCTTGTCAGCAGGTTCTTGCCGTCGCGCTTCTGTGCGGCGAGCCAGCCGGCGATGAGCGCGGGGACGACCACGGTCGCAATGATGATCCAGGGGCCGAAATTGAGAGTGAACTCGGTCGGATTGGGACGCTCCTCGGGCGGAAAGGCGAGCGACATGATCATGAAGGTCAGCACCACCGCGATCGCGCCTGCCCACAGCAGCGCGACCACGCCTAGAGCGCGCGCGCGGATTTCGGGCCGCAATTCGCCGGTCTTGCGCAGGGCGAGCAATTGTTCGTCCGCTTCTTCGTCGACCTCGCCCTTGCCCGAAGGCGTGTCCGGCGCGAACAGGCCGACCGAGCCGATGGCAAGCAGGATCGCACCCATCAAGGCATAGGTTTCCGGCCAGCCGATCCGCGCCGCGATGATGAGCCCGAAAGCCCCGCCGACCAGCGCGGCCAGCCGGTAGCCGAGCTGGTAGACGGTCGAAAGGATGTCGAGCGTCGCCTTTTCGTCGGCCACGTCGATCCGCCAGGCATTGATCGCGATGTCCTGCGTCGCCGATGCGAATGCCCCGATGCCTGCCAGCAGTGAGAACCAGCCAAGCTGGGTTCGCGGTTCGAGCAGCGACAGCGTCACGAGGATCGCGCCGAGCAGCAATTGTGCCGGGACCATCCATTGCTTGCGCCGCCCCAACCGGTGGAATCCGGCGATATTGACCTTGTCGATCAGCGGCGACCACAGGAACTGGAAGGCATAGGCAAGCCCGATCAGCGAAAACACGCCCATCGTCTCGAGATCGACCTCGGCTTCGGACAGCCAGGCGTAGAGCGTGCCGAGAAACAGCGCGAACGGCAGGCCGCTGGCAAAGCCGAACAGGGCCATGTAGCCCGTCTTGGGCTGGCCCATCGCCCGCACCAGTTCACGCCAGCCGGGTTTTTTGCCCGTCGCTTCAGCCATTTGCCTTCAATCCGCTATTCGCCATGCTTGTCGTGATCCCCGATTTCCTCCACCATTAGGGGCTGAGAGAGGAAATAGGAACGCCGCTATGAACACCGGCACAACCGCATCAACAGATTCGCCGCCGCGCAAACGGCCCACCGCAGGCCAGCTCGCGCTCGCCGAGGCGATCCGCCACGGAGAGGGCCGCGCGGCCGAAGGCATCGGCAAGGTCCCGGCGGCCAATTACACCAGCCCCGATCACTTCGCGCGGGAGAAAGCCGCGCTGTTCGACCGGATGCCGCAGGTGCTGTGCCCGTCCGCGCTGCTGCCCGATCCCGGCATGGCCGTGCCGCATGATGCGACCGGGCGCCCGCTTCTCATCACCCGCGACGCGGATGGCCGCGCGCACGTCTTCCTCAATGTCTGCCGCCACCGGGGCACGCGGCTGGTCGAGGGCAATGAGGCGGTCTGCGCGAAACGCCTCGTGTGCCCCTACCATGCCTGGACCTACCGGCTCGACGGGAAGCTCCTCGCCCTGCCGCGCCCGGAAACCTTCCCCGGCCTCGACAAGGGCGAATACGGTCTCGTCGAATTGCCCAGCGTCGAGGCGGGCGGGCTCGTCTGGTTCGCGCCGCAGCAAGGCGCGGATTTCTCCCACGCGCAAAAACTGGGCGAGGATTTCGCCGCTTTCGGAATGCCCGAGGCGTACCTGTTCCGCCGGAAAACGCACACGGTGAAGGGCAATTGGAAGCTCATCATGGATGCCTTCCTCGAAAGCTATCACGTCACCCGGCTCCACGCGAAGACGATCGGGCCGTTCTTCAAGGACGGGATCACCAGCGGCGATCTCGTCGGCCCGCACCAGCGTTCTGCGGTCGGGCGGCTGGAGGAGATGGAGGCGATCGACCTTACCGATATGGCGCAGCTTCGCCGGGTCGTGACCTTCGCCTACCAGCTGATGCCTGCGACGGTGATCGTGCCGAGCCCCGATTACGTGAACGTGATGGTGCTGATGCCGCAGGCCCACGATCTCACGCTGGTCGAGGATTTCATGCTCATCCCCGAGGCGCCCGCAACGGACAAGGCGCGCGACCACTGGGAAAGAAGCTGGGCGCTGCTCGATGGCGGGGTGTTCGCCGCGGAGGATTTCCGCGCAGCGGAGCTCGGCCAGCAGGGGCTCGCTTCGGGGGCGGTGCCGCATCTCACGCTCGGGACGCTCGAAGGCGGGATCGTGCGTTTCGACGAACTGGTGCGCGAGGCGTTGCGCAGCGCGAACTGAGCGCGTAACCCGCGCGCCATGCCGACCAAGCCCCCCCGCACCGAGGATCGCCCCGAAGGCGATCGCATCGCGAAGCTGCTCGCTCGCGCAGGCATAGCCAGCCGGCGCGAAGTCGAGCGCATGATCGCAGATGGGCGCGTGACGATCGATGGCAAGGCGGTCGAAAGTCCCGCGACCTTTCTCACCGGCCTGCGCGGCGTCGCCGTCGATGGAAAGCCCGTCGCCGCGCCCGAGCCCGCGCAGCTTTTCGCCTTTCACAAGCCGGTCGGCCTCATCACGGCAGAGCGCGATCCGAAGGGACGCTCGACGATCTACGATGCGCTCGTCAACGCGCTGCCCAAGGATGCGCCCCGGGTGATGCCGGTGGGAAGGCTCGACATCAACACCGAAGGGCTTCTGCTGCTCACCAATGACGGCGAACTGAAACGGCAGATGGAACTGCCTTCGTCCGGCATCCCGCGCACCTATCGCGCCCGCGCGTTCGGCGAAGTCAGCCAGGCGCAGCTCGACGATCTGATCGAGGGAGTGGAGATCGAAGGCGTGCGCTACGGGTCGATCAACGCCAATCTCGAACGCGGAAAGGGCCGCAACATCTGGGTTGAGATGACCATCACCGAAGGCAAGAACCGCGAGGTGCGCCGGGTGCTCGAATGGCTGGGCCTCAAGGTCAACCGGCTGATCCGCACCGCCTATGGTCCATTCGAACTGGGCGACCTGCCGCGCGGGGCCGCCGCACGCATCCGCAAGCAGGACCTGGGACGCTTCATGAGCACGCTGAAGCGGCCGGAAAAATGAGGATCATCGCGGGCGAATGGCGCGGGCGGCGGATCGAGGCGCCGCGCGGCGAGGCGACGCGCCCGACGGCGGACCGTACGCGCGAGACGCTGTTCAACATGCTCACCAGCCGCCTCGGCAGTTTCGAGGGGCTGAAGGTCGCCGACCTTTTCGCAGGATCGGGCGCGCTCGGCCTCGAGGCGTTGTCGCGCGGCGCCGCGCATTGCCTGTTCGTCGAACAGGACCGCGGCGCGCTCGATGCGATCCGCACCAACATCCGCAACCTCGATGCCGCCGCCCGCACGAGCGTCGAGGCGGGTTCGGTCATGGCGCTCAGGGCGGCGCGCGAACCGCTCGATCTCATCCTTCTCGACCCACCCTATGGGACTGGCGCCGGGAGCGTCGCGCTCGACCGGATGCTGCGGCTGGGTTGGATCGGCGAGGCAACCTGGATCGCTCTCGAAACCGGCAGGGCGGAGGACGTGGAGGTCAAGGGCCTCGACGTCGAGACCGAACGCCGGATCGGCAAGGGCAAGGGAAAGCTAACGCTTCTGACCCGCGCATGAAAAAGGGGCGGCAAGGCGCCGCCCCCTTTCGGTGTCGTTCGTCTGTCGGGATTATCCGCGGCGGTTTTCCGGGAAGTCCATCGCGGGATAGTCGCCCCAGTTGAGACCCGCAGCGCGCGGCTGGATGCAGGCATCCTGCGATTCGCGCATGCAGACTTCGTAGACCTTGCCCTCGACGCGGACCTTGGTGGCCTTGCCCTGCGCATTGCGCTCGACGATCTCGGGCGACTGCGCCTTCCAGTCGGCGCGGTCGTTCTTGTGATCATCGGCCATGGCGGGCGCGGAGATACCGACCGAAAGTGCGGCGGCGGCGGTGATGGCGAGAATATTCCTCATGATTTCAGGTCCTCCATTTCTTTCGTTCACACCGAATCAATGGAGGAACGGGGGACGAGGTTCCGAATTCACATGGTTCCACCGCCCGCCGCGTGTGACCAAGCAATGGTCGAAAACCAGCCGCGCCGGGTTGCGGCATGCGGCCGCGTTCCCTACCTGTTCACAGGGATAGCATGACCGAAAACAGCCCCCTCCCCGCCCCTTCGCAATCCGGCGTTCCGCCCTATGCGGCGCGATTGAATCCGCCGCAGCGCGAGGCGGTGCTGACGACCGAAGGCCCGGTGCTGATGCTGGCAGGGGCCGGCACGGGCAAGACCGCCGCTCTGACCGCGCGCCTCGCACATCTGGTCGCGACGCGCCGCGCCTACCCTTCCCAGATCCTTTGCGTGACCTTCACCAACAAGGCCGCCCGCGAGATGAGGGAGCGGGTCGGCGCGCTGCTGGGACAGGGCGCGGAAGGTATGCCCTGGCTGGGCACCTTCCATTCGATCTGCGCCAAGATGCTGCGCCGCCATGCCGAGCTGGTCGGGCTGCAGCACAACTACACGATCATCGACACCGACGATCAGATCCGCCTGTTGAAACAGCTCATCGCCGACAACGACCTTGATGAAAAACGCTGGCCTGCGCGGCAACTGGCCGGGCTGATCGACCGCTGGAAGAACCGCGGGCTCAACCCCGACGATCTCGATGCAGCCGAAAGCGAAGCCTATGCCAACGGGCGCGGACAGGCGCTCTACCGCGCCTATCAGGACCGGCTGAAGGCGCTGAACGCCTGCGATTTCGGCGATCTGATGCTGCACGTCCTCAACATCTTTCGCGCCCACCATGACGTGCTGGCCGAATACCAGCAGCGTTTCCGCTACATCCTCGTCGACGAATATCAGGATACCAACGCGGTCCAGTATCTCTGGCTCCGCCTGCTCGCGCAGGAGCGCAAGAACATCTGTGTCGTGGGCGACGACGACCAGTCGATCTATTCCTGGCGCGGGGCGGAAGTCGCCAACATCCTTCGTTTCGAGAAGGATTTCCCGGGCGCGCACGTGGTCAAGCTCGAACAGAATTACCGCTCCACCCCGCATATCCTCGGCGCGGCATCGGGCCTGATCCGGGCGAACAGTCAGCGCCACGACAAGACGCTGTGGACCGAGGCCAATGGCGGCGACAAGGTTCGCGTGATCGGCGTGTGGGACGCGCCCGAGGAAGCGCGCCGCGTGGGCGAGGAGATCGAGCGGCTGGAGGGCGAAGGCGCGAGCCTCGACGAGGTCGCGATCCTTGTCCGCGCGCAATACCAGACCCGCGAATTCGAGGACCGCTTCATCCAGATCGGGGTCAATTACCGGATCATCGGGGGTTTCCGCTTCTACGAACGCGCCGAAATCCGCGATGCGCTCGCTTACTTGCGCGTCATAGCCCAGCCGCAGGACGACCTCGCCTTCGAACGCATCTACAACCAGCCCAAGCGCGGATTGGGCGCGAAGACGCTGGAAAAGATGCACCAGCACGCGCGCCGCGTGGGCCTGCCGCTCGCCGCCGCCTCGCTGCAACTGGCCGACAGCGACGAATTGCCCAAGCGCGCGGCGAACACAATCGGCGGCCTGCTGCGCCAGTTTCTCGCGTGGCGGGAGGCGGCGGAACAGATGACCCCGGCCGACCTCCTTCGTCTCGTGCTCGAGGAATCGGGCTACAACGCGATGCTTTCCGCCGACCGCTCCGCCGAAAGCGCGGGGCGCGCGGAAAACCTCACCGAACTCGCCCGCGCGATGGAGGAATACGAGACGCTCGGCGATTTCCTCGAACACGTCTCCCTCGTCATGGACAACGATCGCGGAGACGAGGAGGAGACGGTCACGATCATGACGATCCACGCCGCCAAGGGGCTCGAATTCGACCATGTCTTCTGCGTCGGCTGGGAGGAAGGCGTCTTTCCTTCCCAGCGCGCGATCGACGAAGGGGGGCTCGCCAGCCTCGAGGAAGAGCGCCGCCTCGCCTATGTCGCGATCACCCGCGCGCGCAGGCGCTGCATGATCCTCCACGCCGCCAATCGCCGCATCTACGGCCAGTGGACGAGTTCGATCCCCTCGCGCTTCATCGAGGAATTGCCCGAGGACCATATCGAGCAGGAAACGACGCTGACCGGCGGGGCGAGCCTGTGGCGCGCGAACTGGAGCGAAAACGAGGACCCCTTCGCCCATGTCGCGCGAGACCGGCCCGACCGCGCGCAGGCCCGCGGCCCCGGCTGGCAGCGCGCCATCGCATCCGGCTACGAGACGAAGCAGCAGCGCATCCGCGAAAGCGGGCGTTCGGCGGCGAGCTTCGCCGGACAGGCGCGCAGCGACATCGCGATCGGCGCGATGGTCCACCACGACAAGTTCGGCACCGGCTGCGTGATCGACCAGGAAGGCAACAAGCTGACGATCAATTTCGAGGAAGCGGGCGAGAAGCGCGTGATCGACAGCTTCGTGACAGTGGTGGGCTAGGCCGAACCGCTTCGACCGGTCATGAACCGGGCAGTTGCGACGGATCGACGAGCACGGTGTCGATCGGGATCACCACGCCGTTGCCGGCGCGAATCGCGGTTCCTGCAAGCGTCGCCTCTCTGCCGCCGTCGGTAGCGACGACGAGACGGTCGTCCTTGCGGCTGAAGACGAGGACTTCTCCGGCGAAATTGGTCATGGTCGCCTCGCCGTCAGCATCAGGGAGCGCCTGTCCGATCGAGTCCGGATCGAGCGCGCCCGGAATGATGTGGCTGCGCAGGACAGCGGCCGCGATGGCGCCGTTTTCCTCGTTTTCGAAAACGTCATTGCCCGCGCTGCCAAGGGCGCCGAATGCCTCGTCCGTGGGGACCAGCACCGTGTAGCTCGCCGGACCTTCGAGGATCCCTGCAAGGCCCGTTCGCTCGAACGCATCGCGCGCCTTCGATAGCGAATTCTCCCCGGCGATGGCCTCGGCGAGCGTTCCCGCCTCTTTCATCACGGGCGTTTCGGATGCGGCGATGTCGCCCGCTTCCTCGTCGCAGGCGGCAAGCGTGAGGGCCAGAGCCGTCAGGAGGCCGGTCACGCCGGTCCGATTGTTCATGCGTATCCCCTCAGAGCGCGAGTTCGATAGCGGACGCCACCAGCGCGGTCTCCGGATCGATCTCGTAGATGTACCCGTCGGCATAGCGATAGCGCGCTTGGGGCGTGTCGTAATAGCGGTCGCGGTAGGCATAGGGAACGTTGTAGACATCGTAACCGCGGGGCATCGGACGCCCGATCCGGATATCGCTCCCGGTCAGCAGGGCTGCGACCGAAGTGATCGCGGCGGTTTCAGGCTCCACGCGATAGATGACGTTGTCGGCGTAGCGATAGCCGCGCGGATTGCCGAGCCGGTAATAGTCGGAATAATAGCGCGGCAGCGGCCGAGGCTCGTAGAACGACGGCCAGACATTGCCGATGCCCAGTGCCCCGCCGAGCAGCGGCAGGAAGCCGGCAAGGCCGTCGTCGCGGTAGCGCAGCAGATAGCCGTCATTGTAGAAATATCGCCCGCGCTCGGCCCCGAACAGGCCGAAGAAACCGGGATCGTAATTGCGAAAGCGCTGGCGCGCCTGTCCGGGGGGAAGGCAGCCATTGCGCTTCTTTGCAAGACCGGGGGGACACCCGCCGATGAGACGCGGACGAACGCCGAAGGTGTCCCTGAGGTCGCGCAGCGCGAAATTCAAGGCGTACTCGCCCCGCCCGTCGCCACTGCGATCGGTCCGGCGCGCACTGCCCCGCTGACCGCCGGGAGGCGGATTGCCGCCGCCGCGGCGCCCATCGAAAGCCTGCCCGGCATTGCCTCTGCCGCGGGCATCGTTCCCGCCTTCCTGCCGCGGGTTTCCACGGGGATCGCGCGCGCCTGCCTGCCCGGGAGGCCCGCCACGCTCCTTTCCCGCATTGCCTCGACCCGCGCTTGGCGGTCCGCCGCCACCCGGCTTGCCGCGATCCTTCTGCGCGGCGGCGGGCGGCCCGCCTGCGTTCTTGTCATTGCCCTTGCCCTGCGCAAGCAGAGGCGGCGCGGCGATCAGCGCTAGCAGCGCTGCGCCGGTTTGCAGGATTATCAGGCTCCGCATCTTCACGCTATCTCTCCTCGCTTGGCTCGAGCTTAGCAGAATGCGGGGATTGCGAAAGCGGTCCGCCTCGGCCGCTCAGGCACAGGCGATGAACGCGGACGGCAGGCTGGCGCGCGTTATCTCAACCCCCGATCCGGAACCACAAACAGGGGATGAAGGACTTGCGAGCCGATCCTGAAGGCAGTCCCCCGGTCGGGTCAGCGCGCTTGTCTTTTGTCGCTTTGAGCCTGCTAAGAGAAGGCCGTCAGCCCACGCCGACGTCGAGAAAGCTCGGCCTCGGGCCGTTCCATTCGCCCGGCGGGACCGGCTCGTCATCGTCGTCGCGGCGACGCGAGCGGGGCTTGCGCTCGGGTTTTTCGTCGGCGCGCTCCTTGCGCGGCGCACGCTCGCGCCTCGGCTTTTCGGCGGGGCTGTCGGCCTCGTCCCGGCGTCGGCGCGACTGGCGCTTTGGCTTTTCCTGGGCTTCGGGCTCGGAATCGTCCTCGCCCTTGCTGCTTTCCTTGTCGCTGCCCGCGCCCTTGCCTGCGTCGGAGCCGGGCTCGGCGAGGGGGACGCGCACGTCCTCCTTGCCAAAGACCTTGATCGCGCTGCCGGTCAGTTTCTCGACATTTTCGATCGCCTCGGCATCGTCTTCGGAAACGAAGGTGAAGGCGCGCCCCTTGGCCCCGGCGCGGCCGGTGCGACCGATGCGGTGGACGTAATCGTCCGGGTGCCAGGGCGTGTCGAAATTGAAGACGTGGGAGACGCCCTTGATGTCCAGCCCGCGGGCGGCGACGTCGGAGGCGACGAGGATGTTGACCTCGCCCTTCTTGAAGCGGTCGAGTTCCTTGATCCGGCTCGACTGATCCATGTCGCCGTGGATCTCGCTCGACCGGAAACCGTCGCGCTGCAACTGCTTGTTGAGTTCGCGCACCGTCGTCTTGCGGTTCGAGAAGATGATAGCGGTCTCGACCTGGTCGTTCTCGAGCAGCCAGCGCAGCGTGTCGCGCTTCTGGCGGGCCTTCACGGGAATCTTGAAGGCGGTGATGTTCTCGTTGGTGGATGCTGCCCGGCTCACCTCGATCCGCTTGGGATTCGACAGGAATTTCGCCGCCAGTTTCTCGATCGGCGGCGGCATGGTCGCCGAAAACAGCATGGTCTGGCGCGTCTCGGGAAGCTTGGAGCAGATGAACTCGATATCGGGGATGAAGCCCATGTCGAGCATCCGGTCGGCCTCGTCGATGACGAGCAGTTCGCACCCATTCAGCAGGATCTTGCCCCGTTCGAACAGGTCCATCAGGCGGCCCGGCGTCGCGATCAGCACGTCGACGCCTTCATCGAGGGTGCGCAGCTGGTCGCCCATCTGCACGCCGCCGATCAGCAGCGCCATCTTGAGGTCGTGATTGGCCCCGTATTTCTCGAAATTCTCGGCAACCTGGGCGGCCAGTTCGCGGGTCGGTTCGAGGATCAGGGAACGCGGCATCAACGCACGGCGGCGTCCGGAGGCCATGACATCGATCATGGGGAGCACGAAGCTCGCGGTCTTGCCGGTGCCGGTCTGGGCGATGCCGATGAGGTCGCGCATCATCAAGACGGCGGGAATGGCCTGGGCCTGAATCGGGGTCGGCTCGGAATAGCCGGCGTCCTCGACGGCCTTGAGCAATTCGGGGGAAAGGCCGAGATCGGCGAAAGTCATGCGTGTGGTAATGTCCGGGTAAAGGCAGGACTGCCCTGC
The DNA here is from genome assembly GCF_001719165.1 of Erythrobacter litoralis. Taxonomy (NCBI): domain Bacteria; kingdom Pseudomonadati; phylum Pseudomonadota; class Alphaproteobacteria; order Sphingomonadales; family Erythrobacteraceae; genus Erythrobacter; species Erythrobacter litoralis. Next base: position 1,338,868 of record NZ_CP017057.1, on the reverse strand, counting down.
CGCTTGCTGTATCCGGCAGGCGCAATGCGCTGCCAGCCGCGCGCGCCTTCGCCGAAACGGCTGCGAAAGTCAAGGAAACCCGCGCGCGGCGGGGCCGAAAGGCGCTATTCCTTCACCGCGACGAGCTGGCGCATGCGTTCGACATCGCACTTCACCCCGGTGCGGCTCTTGATCTTGTCGCGGCTGGCACAAAGATTCCCGTCCTCGTTCTTCTCCACATAGAAGCCCGAGTAGAAATCGCGCGCGCGGCAATTCTTCTCGAGATTGACGGTGACCATGCGCTTGTCGGTGAGGAACAGCAGCAAGCGGTTGCCCGAGCCCGTCTGGACGCCCGCGATCCGCTCGACGGGCAGGCACTTGTCCATCTTGCGCTCTTCGAAGCGGGTCTCGATCTCCTCGCGCGGGAGAGTGGCGAGCAATTGCTGGCGCGCGGTCGGGCGCTGCGGGCTGATGCGGATGACGACGCGCTGCTCGATCCGGACCTGGTGCGCGACCTGCCGTTCGCGGAAAGCCGAAAGCGGCGCTGCCGCCGGGAGCGGGGCCGGCGGGACGGCGCGCGCAGAGGCCTGTTCAGGCTCCTCGTGATCGGGGCCGCCGGGTGCGATCATGGCCGGCTCCCCGGCGAGGGCCTGCAAGGGCACGGCAAGCCCCTGCCCCAGGACAGGGACAAAAAGCGCAAGCGGCGCTGCATAGGCCAGCAGGCTTGGCATGAATGCGGTGAAGACCTCCTTTATCGCGGGCACGCCCCCGGTGCGATCACGCGAACATCTGCAAACTAGCCCGCGCGATTGAACCCCGGCTTAATCGCCCCTCTTCTCATGGCAAGCCACTGGTCACTTGGCGCCGAACTGTGGCATGGGGGCCACAATGACACTGACCGCTGAAAGAACCGCCGCCGAGACCTTTCTCGCCGAAGCCACCGAATTGCTGGGCGCCAAGGGCATCACCCAGGATCCCGATCTGATGGAGCCGTGGCTGACCGACTGGCGCGGGCGCTATACGGGCCGCGCGCTCGCCCTCGCCTCGCCCGGCTCAACCGAGGAGGTCGCCGGGCTGATGAAACTGTGCGCGCGCCACGGCGTGCCGATCGTGCCGCAGGGCGGGAATAGCGGCATGGTAGGCGGGGCGACCCCCGATGAAAGCGGGCGCGGCATCCTCCTTTCACTGCGGCGGATGGACAGGGTGCGCGACCTCGACACGGGCGCCGGCCAGGTCGTGTGCGAGGCGGGCGTGATCCTGCAATCGCTTCACGAGCTTGCCGATGAAAACGGCCTGCGTTTTCCCCTCACGCTGGGCGGCAAGGGATCGGCGACAGTGGGCGGGCTGATCTCTACCAATGCCGGGGGCACGCAGGTGCTGCGCCACGGGACGATGCGCGCGCAGGTGCTGGGGATCGAGGCGGTGCTCGCGGACGGATCGGTCTATGACGGGCTGACCGCGCTGAAAAAGGACAATCGGGGGTTCGACTTGAAGCAATTGCTGATCGGTTCGGAAGGCACGCTCGGCATCGTCACCGCCGCAACGCTGCGCCTTCTCCCCGCACCGACGGCGCGGGTGACGGTATGGGCCGGGCTTTCGGGCATCGTCGAAGCACGCACCCTGCTCAGGGCGATGGAGCGAGCGATGGGCGACACGCTCGAAGGGTTCGAGGTCGTGCCCGCCCATTGCCTCGACAGCGTGGTCGCTCACCTGCCCGATGCCCGCCCGCCGCTTTCGCAGCGGCACGAATGGAACGCGCTCATTGAATTCGTCGCCTCCGGAATGGACGAGGGACGCCTGCGCGAACGGGCCGAGAGGGCTCTTGCCGAGGCGATGGAAGACGGCCTGTTCGACGATGCCGCGATCGCGGCGAACGAGACCCAGGCGGAAGACTTGTGGACCCTGCGCGAATCGATCTCCGCTGCCGAGCGCGCGCGCGGCCCGGCGATGCAGCACGACATTTCGGTGCCGGTCGAGAAGATGCCCGAATTCATCCTCGCCGCGATCCCCGCGATCGAAGGGGAGTTTCCCGGTACGCGCGGCATTGCATTCGGCCATCTGGGCGATGGCAATGTCCATTTCCACATCCTCGCCCCGGCGGGGGCGGTACCGGGCGAATGGGAGGAGGACGAAGGCAGGCGCGTGAGCGGCCGGGTCTATGACCTCGTGACCGATTGGGGCGGCTCGATCAGCGCCGAACACGGCATCGGGCAGGTCAAGATCGGCGAACTTGCCCGGCTCGGCGATCCCGTGGCGCTGGCGATGATGCGCAGCGTGAAGCGGGCGCTCGATCCCGACGGCCTGCTCAATCCCGGCAAGCTCGTGCCCGGAGCCTGAGCGGGGGGGCCTGAGCGGGGGGGGCGTTCTGTCGCCCGTGCGATGACCCGTGCCGGATGTGGGCGGCAGGCGGCTTGCGCCTCCAAGCACAAGCGCCTAAAGCGCGCCGCGACCGGCGGAAGGGGGCTGGCCATGGGGCCAACCGTTCGCTGCGAACAGACACAGAACCAGTCTTCGGAGACATATTCATGGCCAGCGCGCCGCAGCAGCCGCAACTTCCGCTGTTCTACAAGGACCTCCTGCCGCTCAACAGCCGCGACCACGCCGACTGGAAGGTGAGCCCGTTCGGCACCGCCGCCCATGTCGCGCAGACCCACGCGATCCCGCTCACGGTCGACGAATTCATCGACGCGCAGCGCAATTACCCGATCGTCTTCACCGCCGGCGACAATCCGCTGCCGATCGCGCTCATGGGCCTCAACGAAGGGGTCAACACCTTTGTCGGCGACGATGAGAAGATCATCGCGGGCGTCTATGTCCCGGCCTATATTCGCCGCTACCCCTTCATTCTCGCCAAGATGCGGCCCGACAGCGACGAGATGTCGCTGTGCTTCGATCCGACCGCGGGCGTGATCGGCAAGCAGGACGCCGGCAACGAGGGGGGCCAGGCCCTGTTCGACAGCGAGGGTAAGCCGACCGACTACACAAGCCAGGTGCTCGATTTCTGCTCCAAGTTCGAAGAATCGGGCCAGCGCACGCGCGCCTTCCTCGAGGAGCTGAAGAAGCTCGACATCCTGATGGACGGCGAAGTCGCGATCACCCGCGGCGACAATCCCGACAAGCCCTTCGTCTATCGCGGCTTCCGCATGGTGGACGAGAAGAAGCTGCGCGAATTGCCGACCGAAACGCTCGAAGCGCTCAACAAGAACGGCCTCTTGATGCTGATCCACGCGCACCTGTTCTCGATGAACCTCATGCGCATGATCTTCGAACGCCAGATCGCGCAGGGCAAGATGCCGCAAGCCCAGGCGGCCCCCGTCAACTGACCTCCGACAGGATCGCGCAAGCGACTGCGAAACGGCGGGAAACAGCCGTTCCGGACCCATTTCGAGGCGGGCGGGGCTTGAAGTCCCGCCCGCCTTTTACCATGTCAGATAAAGGCGGTGTTTCCCCTCATCTACCGCCTGGAGCCGCGCCTCAGAGCGCGCTCCCCCCTGAACCTGGTCCACCTCGTGCATCCCCCCTCTTGCACGGGGTGGCGCTTTTTGATCGGGGGCAGCTTCCTTCTCGAAGAACCTGGCTTGTCGAATTACCTGACGCGCGGCGACTCATTCGGCGGCCTGCGCGAAATCGCCTCCTGATGCGAGCCTTGCCGTCTCCGCGCCCAGTTCGCGGACCAGCGACGCGATCATCCTAGCGACAGGGACAAGGCCCGGCGAAGGCTCGGCCAGATCGACATCGAGATAGGCCGAACGGCAGATCTCGACCTGGATCGCATGCAGCCCGCGAGCGGGAGCGGCGTGTCGGTCGAGCACGTAGCCCCCGGCATAGGGCCGGTTGTGCGCGCTGGCGCAACCTTCCGCATCGAGATGACGGAAGGCGCGGCCGATGAGCCGCGCATCGCACGAAGCGCCGAACCGGTCGCCGAGGACATAATGCGGCGCGCGGCTCTCCCCGGCCTGAAGGCGCAGGGGCGGCATCGAGTGGAGATCGATCAGCAGTGCTGCGCCCCATTGCGCGCGCACCCGGCGCAGTTCGCGTTCGAGCAATTCGTGATAGGGCCGATGGATACGCTCGATCCGGCCCTCGATCTCGCCCATTGCGAGCGGTCGCTTCCAGATCTCGCCGAAGCCCGGGAGTCGGCGCGGAACCAGACCGAGCCCGCTGCGGGCGCGGCGGTTGGAGCGCCCCTGCCCTTCGACCCTCGCTGCCCCTTCGCCCTGACAATCGGCCTGACGATCGCTTAGGCGCCCGCCTTCGACCATGCCCCAGTCGACATCGTCTTCCGCGCGGTTGAGATCGAGCAGCGCGCGCGGCGCATGGGCGATCAGGAGCGCCGCCCCGGTGGTGCGCGCGACCTCCTCTGCGACGAGATCGACCAGCCGGTCCTCGAGCCGCAATTGCGACAGCCGCACATCGCGCATCGCCGCCAGCGTCTCGGCCGGATAGACCCGGCCCGCATGCGGCACGGCGACGATCACGGGAAGCGGCATCACCCCCGGCGCGCGATAGGTGAAGGCCGGCCCGCATACCGGATCGCCGACCGCGCCGCCCTGCAGCGTCACTCCGCCGCGCGGGCTGCCCGGGGTCGCACCGTCGCCCGGCGCATCGCTGTCATCGGAGGGGTCGCGCATGATCATGGGGGCTGCCTTGCTGAACGCATTGCGCGCGCGTGTCAAAGCGTAGCTTCGCGTGAAGCGCAGGCGCAGTTGAGGTTCGCGATCCGACCCGTTCCAAAGCTGGTCACGGGAGAAGGCCAGACAAGATTTCTTAAGCGCCACGTGTTACGCATGCGTGCATGACAGCAGACCATTCCCCCAAGAGCGATTCCCCCCGCATCCTCCTTGCTGAAGACGAGGAGGCGATGCGCACCTATCTGGCCCGCGCGCTGACCAATGCCGGCTACGAAGTGCGCGCGGTCGATCGAGGCACCGAAGCCATCCCGCTGCTCGAAAGCGAGCGCTTCGACCTGCTGCTTTCCGATATCGTGATGCCGGAAATGGACGGGATAGAGCTCGCCCAGTGCTGCGCCGAGATTTCGCCGCACACACGGGTCATGTTCATCACCGGCTTTGCCGCAGTAAGCCTGCGCGCGAGCCGCGAGCAGCCCGAGGCAAAGGTGCTTTCCAAGCCGTTCCACCTGCGCGACCTCGTGCTGGAGGTAGAGCGCGTTTTCGAGGAACAGGCCGAAGCAAGCCTCTAGCCGCTTCGAATCGCTTGCAAGCGCGCGCGGGCCGCGCTAATGGGCCGCTCCGCCTTCGGACCGGCTCGGTCACGAAGGACGCTCCGGCAGATGGGTTCGGGCGTATAGCTCAGTGGTAGAGCACTGTGTTGACATCGCAGGGGTCGGAAGTTCAACTCTTCCTACGCCCACCATCGCCGACCGGCCGCTTTCGCGTAGAAACGATGCCGGATGGAAAGCCCGCCGCAAGGCGGGTTTTTTGTGTCCGGCGCGCAGTTGCGAACCCCCTCGCCGCCCGGCTTGCACAGCCGCTTTGCTCTGCTAAAGCCTGCGCCAGGGATTACACCAGACATTGAAACGCGGCGCGCATACCCCCGTTCGCGGCGCCGCAGGACACCTCAAGGAAGGCGGGACACTCCATGCAGAAAATTCAGGTCAAGAACCCGGTCGTCGAACTCGATGGCGACGAAATGACGCGGATCATCTGGCAATGGATCCGCGAGCGGCTGATCCTGCCCTATCTCGATATCGACCTGAAATATTACGACCTCTCGATCGAGAAGCGCGACGAGACCGACGACCAGATCACGGTAGATGCCGCGAACGCCATCAAGGAATACGGCGTCGGCGTGAAATGCGCGACGATCACGCCGGACGAAGCGCGGGTCGAGGAATTCAGCCTCAAGAAGATGTGGCGCAGCCCCAATGGCACGATCCGCAACATCCTGGGCGGCGTCGTCTTCCGCGAACCGATCGTGATCGACAACGTGCCGCGGCTCGTGCCGGGCTGGACCGACCCGATCGTGGTCGGCCGTCACGCTTTCGGCGACCAGTACCGCGCGACCGACACGCTGATCCCCGGTCCCGGCAAGCTGCGCCTCGTATTCGAGGGCACCGACGGCGAAAAGATCGACCTGGAAGTGTTCGAGTTCGAAAGCTCGGGCGTCGCGATGGCGATGTACAATCTCGACGATTCGATCCGCGCCTTCGCCCGTGCCTCGATGAATTACGGCCTCGACCGCAAGTGGCCGGTCTATCTCTCGACCAAGAACACGATCATGAAAGCCTATGACGGGCGCTTCAAGGACCTGTTCGAGGAGATCTACGAGAACGAGTTCAAGGACAGGTTCGAAGCCGCCGGCATCCATTACGAACACCGCCTGATCGACGACATGGTGGCCTCCGCCCTCAAATGGTCGGGCAAGTTCGTCTGGGCGTGCAAGAACTATGACGGCGACGTTCAGTCCGATACCGTCGCGCAGGGCTTTGGCTCGCTGGGCCTGATGACGAGCGTTCTGATGACCCCGGATGGCAAGACCGTGGAGGCAGAAGCCGCGCACGGCACCGTTACCCGCCATTTCCGCCAGCACCAGCAGGGCAAGGCGACTTCGACCAACCCGATCGCCTCGATCTTCGCCTGGACCCGCGGCCTGATGTATCGCGGCAAGTTCGACGAGACGCCCGACGTGGTGCGCTTTGCCGAGACGCTGGAAAAGGTCTGCATCCGCACGGTCGAAAGCGGCTCGATGACCAAGGACCTCGCGCTGCTGATCGGCCCGGGCCAGAACTGGCTGACGACCGAACAGTTCTTCGAGGCGATCGTCGACAATCTCGAGAAGGAAATGGCCAACTGGGCCTGATCCGCATCGCAGGGCACTGGAACAGCCGCGCCCATGCGGCGTAGGTCAAGGGCGGTCCCGTTTCTTCGCGGGGCCGCCTTTTGCAATTCGTGAGGAGGGGCGTTTCATGGCATCCACCAGCAGCAAGGCACGGCTCGAAATCAGGCAGGCCAAGCTCAAGGACGTTCGCGCGATCGGCGATCTCGTCCGGCGCGCCTATGCCGAACTGCCCGCCTACACGCAGGGCGAGATCCGCGGGCAGATCAACAACTACCCCGAAGGCTGCTTCGTCGCCAAGCTCGACGGCAAGCTGGTCGGCTATTGCGCGACCATGCGGCTGGACGAGGATGTCGCACTGTCCGATCACAGCTGGGACGAGGTGACCGGCAACGGCTTCGGCGCGCGGCACGATCCCACCGGCGACTGGCTCTATGGCTATGAGATGTGCGTCGATCCCAAGGTGCGCGGAACCCGGCTCGGCCGCAGGCTGTACGAAGAGCGCCGCGCGCTGGCCGAACGGCTCGATCTGAAGGGCATCGTTTTCGGCGGGCGCATGCCGGGCCTTGCCCGGGCGATGCGGCGCAAGAACAACCGCGCCGAAGGGCCGGAGGACTACCTCCAGAAAGTGATCGACACCAAGATCCACGATCCCGTCCTGCGGTTTCAGCTGGCGAACGGTTTCGAGCCGCATGGCATCCTCGAAAACTACCTGCCCGAGGACAAGGCGTCGCGCGCCTACGCCGTGCGCATGATCTGGCGCAACCCCTATGTCGATGTCGATTCCCCGCCAAAACACCGCATGCCGCGCAATGTCGAAGGGGTGCGCATCGCGACCTGCCAGCTCCAGGCGCGTGCGGTCGCCGATTTTGACGAATTCATGCGCCAGATCGAATATTTCGTCGATGTCGCGGCGGATTACGAAAGCGATTTCATCGTCTTTCCGGAAATGTTCACGCTGATGCTGCTTTCCGCGGAAGGCCGCGAGCAGAGCCCACTGGAAGCGATCGAGACGCTGAGCGAATTCACGCCCAAGATCCGCGCCGCGCTGTCCGAAATGGCGCTTTCCTACAACATCAACATCATCGGCGGATCGCATCCCACCCGCATGCCCGACGGCGACATACATAATGTCGCGATCGTCTGCCTGCGCGACGGATCGGTCCATTCGCAGGAGAAGATCCACCCGACACCGAACGAGGCATACTGGTGGAACATCAAGGGCGGCGATTCGATCGACGCCATCCCGACCGATTGCGGGCCGATCGGCGTGCTCATCTGCTACGACAGCGAATTCCCCGAACTCGCCCGCCGGCTGGTCGATGAAGGGGCGCGGATCATCTTCGTACCGTTCTGCACCGATTCGCGGCAGGGATACATGAGGGTGCGCTATTGCGCACAGGCCCGCGCGATCGAGAACCAGTGCTATGTCGTCCTTTCGGGCAATGTCGGCAATCTGCCCAATGTCGCCAACATGGACATCCAGTACGCCCAGTCCTGCATCCTCACCCCTTGCGATTTCCCCTTCGCGCGCGACGGGATCGCGGCGGAGGCTTCCGAGAACGTCGAGACGCTGACGATCAGCGACGTGAACCTTGCCGACCTCAGCTGGGCACGGGCCGAGGGCACGGTCCAGAATCTCGCCGACCGCCGTTTCGACCTCTACCGCATCGAATGGGACAAGCGCGTGGGCAACATCACCGATCCCTTCGGCGAGGACCACGACAGTTCGATCTCCCGGCCTCTCGGCCCGCCCCATGGCGGCGGTTGATGACTTGCTGAGCGGGGCGCGCTAAGTCTCACGCATGGCAGGCGAATTGACCCTTTCCCCGGTGATGTCGGACGCCCTGGTGATCCTGGGCTCGGCCGGCATCGTCATCCCGGTCTTCGCCCGCTTTCGCGTCACGCCGATCATCGGCTTCATCCTGATCGGCGTTCTCGTCGGCCCCTATGGGCTGGGGATGCTGGTCGAGGACGTTCCCTGGCTCAGTCACATAACCATATCCGATTCAGAGCGATTGGCCCCCTTTGCGGATTTCGGCATCATCCTGCTGCTGTTCGCGATCGGGCTGGAGCTGAGCTTCAACCGCCTGTGGCAATTGCGAAAACTGGTGTTCGGGCTCGGCAGCCTCGAACTGCTCATCATCGGCAGTTTTTCCGCGCTGTTCTTCGGCTATGCGAGCGACATGGAGACGACCGCGGCGCTCGCGCTCGGTTTTGCGCTGGCTTTCTCCTCGACCGCGATCGTGCTGCCGATTTCGGGCACGAGTTCGCCGGTCGGGCGCGCGGCGCTTTCGATGCTGCTGTTCGAGGACATCATGATCGTGCCGATCATCTTCATCCTCGGCGCGCTCGCCCCCAACGCGGAAGGCGGCTGGGGCGCGATTACGGACACGCTCTGGCAGGGCGCGGTGGTGATCGCGATCCTGCTGGTGCTGGGCCGCGTCGCCCTCCCCCGCCTGTTCAGCCAGGCCGCGCGGACGAAAAGTCCGGAACTGTTCCTCGCCGCCTCGCTGCTGGTCGTGATCGGCGCGAGCCTCGCCACCGCCGCGGTCGGCCTGTCGCCCATCGTCGGCTCACTGATCGCAGGGCTGCTGATCGCCGAGACCGAATATCACGGCGAGGTCGAAAGCATCATGGAACCGTTCAAGGGCCTCGCTCTGGGCGTGTTCCTCATCACCATCGGAATGAGCATCGACCTGATGGCGATCTGGAGCGATCTCGGGACGATCATGGCAGCGGTGGTCGGCGTGCTTGTCTTCAAGGCGATCGTGACCGGCACGCTTCTCAGGCTGATGGGCGCGCGGCGCAGCACCGCGACAGAGACCGGCGTGCTGATGGCCTCCCCCAGCGAGACGACACTGATCGTCCTTGCCGCCGCGACCAGCGCGCTGGTGATCGATCCCGAAACCGCGCAGTTCTGGCAGATCGTCACCGCCATCGGTCTTACGGTGACACCGCTTCTCGCCAAGCTTGGCCGGGTCATCGCCCGCCGTGTCGACGGGGTACCCGAAGTGCTCGACGGAGACGGCGAGGATGAACCGCGCACGATCATCATCGGCGGCGGGCGCGTGGGGCGGCTCATCGCGGACATGATGACGCGGCACGAACAGGCCTATGTCATGCTCGATTCGGACCCCGACCTTATCTCGCGCGCACGGCGCGAAGGTTACCGTGCGGTGTTCGGAGATGCGGGGCGCGGCGATGCGCTCTCGCGGCTCGGGGTCGAAAGCGCGCCCGCAGTGGTTCTGACCATGGACGAACCGGTCCTCGCCCAGCGCCTCGTCGCCAAGCTGCGCGGCGAATATCCCGACCTCCTGATCGTCGCCCGCGCGCGCGACAGCGAGCACGCCGCCGCGCTCTACCGGGCGGGGGCGAGCCATGCGGTGCCGGAAAATCTCGAAAGCTCGCTCCAGCTGTCCGAGGCCGTGCTGGTCGATATCGGTGTCGCGATGGGCCCGGTCATCGCCTCGATCCATGACAAGCGCGACGAATATCGCGAACGGATCGAACGCGAAGGCGGCCTTGCGCACAAGCCCGCCCTGCGCACGACGCCGAGCAGCAAGCCCGCCGCCGCCCGCGACGCGCAGGGTGCCACCACCTGACCGTTCCTCTCGTGCAACTCACGGATTTTCCGGAGCTTTCACCTTCCCTCATGCATTGATCGGGAAAGGAGAAAGACCATGGGCAAGGACATCGATCCCACCAAGCCGATCCCGAATGACGAAAAATTCAAGCCGCAGAACGTCAAGGGCCCGCTCAAGGACCGCGCCCCGAATTCCGGTCGCGGCAAGCCCGGCGACACTGAGGGCGACGACATCGAACAGGGCAGTCAGCCCGTCACCAACAAGCGCCCGAGCAGGTAGGGCACCGGCGGGGCGCGGGCCGGGCTAGCCGGCGAGGACGCGCCGTACCGCTTCGATTGCCTCATCCGCTTTCGAGCCGTCGGGCCCGCCGCCCTGCGCCATGTCGGGCCGGCCGCCGCCGCCCTTCCCGCCGAGCGCCTCGACGCCCGCACGCACCAGATCGACAGCGCTGAACCGCTCGGTCAGATCGTCCGTCACCGCAGCGGCAATGCTGGCCTTGCCGTCATTGACCGCGACGATCGCTGCGACGCCGGAGCCGAGCCGCGACTTTGCCTCGTCCAGCAGCGGCCGCAATTCCTTGGGGTTGAGCCCGTCGAGCACCTGCCCGGCGAAACTGACCCCGGCGACCTCTTCCTGCGCGGCGCCCGCGCCGCCCGAAGTACCGCCGCCGCCGCCGCCGAGTGCAAGGGCCTTCTTCGCTTCGGCCAGTTCCTTTTCGAGCCGCTTGCGTTCGTCGAGAAGCGCTGCGATGCGCCCTGGCACTTCCTCGGGCGTCGCGCGGATCGCGCTGGCAGCCGCTTTCAAGGCTTCCTCGCGCCCGACGAGCCACTCGCGCGCGGCCTCGCCCGTCAGCGCCTCGATCCGGCGGACGCCCGACGAAACGGCGCTTTCGGATACGATCCGGAACAGGCCGATATCGCCGGTCGCCTCGACATGGGTTCCGCCGCACAATTCGACCGAATAATTGCGCCCTTCCTCGCCCGGCCGGCCCATTGCAAGCACGCGCACCTCGTCGCCGTATTTCTCGCCGAACAGCGCAAGCGCGCCGGCCTCGACCGCTTCGTCCGGGCTCATCAGGCGCGTCGTCACCGTCTCGTTGGCGCGGATTTCGGCGTTCACCTCTGCCTCGATCGCGGCGATGTCTTCGCCCGTGAGAGCGCTCGGGTGGGCGAAATCGAAACGCAGCCGATCCTCGGCGACCAGCGAACCTTTCTGCGTGACATGCCCTCCGAGCCGGTTGCGAAGCGCCGCGTGAACCAGATGGGTCGCCGAATGGTTCGCCCGGATCTTCGTCCGGCGATCGGCATCGACGTCGAGTTGCACGTTGTCGCCGAGAGCGACCTCGCCCGCTTCGATCGTCGCATGATGCGCGTGGAGCCGGCCGAGCGGCTTGCTGGTATCGGTCACACTGGCGCGCAGGCCCGCCGGGGTCGAGATCGTGCCGGTATCGCCGGTCTGTCCGCCGCTCTCGCCGTAAAAGGGCGTCTGGTTGGTAAGGATCACCACGTCCTCGCCCGCCTTCGCGGTTTCGACCTCGGCGCCGTCCTTGAGGATCGCCACGACGCGGCCTTCCCCGGTGGTCGCGGCATAGCCGGTGAATTCGCTCGCGCCCTCGCGCTCGGCGATGTCGAACCAGATTTCGCCCGACGCGGCCTCGCCCGAGCCCTTCCATGCGGCGCGCGCGGCCTTTTTCTGCCGGGCCATCGCCTCGTCGAAGCCCTCGCGGTCGACCCCGAGCCCGCGCGCACGCAGCGCGTCTTCGGTCAGGTCGTAGGGAAAGCCGTACGTGTCGTAGAGCTTGAACGCGGTCTCGCCGTCGAGCTCGCCGCCTTCTTCGATGTCGCCGGTCGCTTCGTCGAGCAGCTTGAGACCCTTCTCCAGCGTCTTCCTGAACTGCGTCTCCTCGCGCTGCAGGACTTCCTCGATCAGCGCCTGCCCGCGGACGAGTTCGGGATAGGCCTGCCCCATCTCGGTGACGAGATGCCCCACGAGCCTGTGCATCAGCGGCTTTTCCGCGCCGAGCAGATGGGCGTGGCGCATCGCGCGGCGCATGATGCGCCGCAGCACGTATCCGCGCCCCTCGTTCGACGGCAGCACGCCATCGGCCATCAGGAACGAGGTCGAGCGCAGGTGATCGGCGATCACCCTGTGCGAGGCGGTGTGCTCACCCTGGGCGGCCACGCCGGTGAGGCTTTCCGAAGCCGCGATCAGTGCCTTGAAGGTGTCGGTATCATAATTGTCGTGCACGCCCTGGAGGACGGCGGCGATGCGCTCGATCCCCATGCCGGTGTCGATCGATGGGCTCGGCAGGTCGCGGCGGGTGCCGTCGGCCTGCTGGTCGAACTGCATGAAGACGAGGTTCCAGATCTCGACGAAGCGGTCGCCGTCCTCATCGGGCGATCCGGGAGGCCCGCCGAAGATGTGATCGCCATGGTCGTAGAAGATTTCCGAACACGGCCCGCAAGGACCGGTTTCGCCCATCGACCAGAAATTGTCCGACGTCGCAATGCGGATGATGCGTTCTTCGGGAAGGCCTGCGATCCGGCGCCACAGGTCGAAGGCCTCGTCATCGTCGTGATAGACGGTCGCCGTCAGTTTCTCCGCCGGCAGCCCCCATTCGCGGGTAAGCAGGGTCCAGGCATGTTCGATCGCCTCGGCCTTGAAATAGTCGCCGAAGGAAAAATTGCCGAGCATCTCGAAGAAGGTGTGATGCCGAGCCGTGTAGCCGACATTGTCGAGATCGTTGTGCTTGCCCCCGGCGCGCACGCATTTCTGCGCAGAGGTCGCGCGCGGGCCCGGCGGCGTTTCGAGCCCGGTGAATACGTTCTTGAACGGCACCATGCCCGCATTGACGAACATCAGCGTCGGATCGTTGTAGGGAACGAGCGGCGCGCTCTGGACCTGTTCGTGACCGGCCTTGCCGAAATAGTCGAGGAAGGAGCGGCGGATTTCGTTGGTCGACGTCATGGGCGTTCGTTTCGCGGGAGGCTGCGGGAAAGGGGCGTTTTCATGAACCGGCAGTTAGGCAATGCGGAGCCGGGCGGCAAGCCGCGCTTTGCCGGGCGATCGGGAGGTGAATGACGGCAAGAAAAAACCGGCGCCCGTCCCTGCCCTCAAAAAGGGCTCGGGACCGGCGCCGGTTCACCAAATTCCGGGAAACGTGTCCGCCGCGCAGCCCTGCTGCGCAGGCGTTCGCCCGATCAATCTTCGGATTCGGCGTCCGGACCCGTCATCATCTCCTCGGCGACTTCATCGGTCTTGCCGCGAATCGCCGCTTCAAGCCTGTCGCAGACCTCGGGATTTTCCTTAAGATAGGTCTTCGCATTCTCACGGCCCTGGCCGATGCGGATGCTGTCGTAGGAGAACCAGCTGCCCGACTTCTCGACGATGCCCGCCTTCACGCCCAGGTCGAGGATCTCTCCAATCTTGGAGATGCCCTCGCCATACATGATGTCGAATTCGACCTGCTTGAAAGGGGGCGCGACCTTGTTCTTGACCACTTTCACGCGGGTCGAATTGCCGATCACCTCGTCGCGGTCCTTGATCTGGCCGGTGCGGCGGATGTCGAGGCGGACCGAGGCGTAGAACTTGAGCGCGTTGCCGCCCGTAGTCGTCTCCGGATTGCCGTACATCACGCCGATCTTCATGCGCAGCTGGTTGATGAAGATCACCATGCACTTGGACCGGTTGATCGAGCCGGTCAGCTTGCGCAGGGACTGCGACATGAGGCGCGCCTGCAAGCCGACATGCGAATCGCCCATCTCGCCCTCGATCTCCGCCCGGGGGACGAGAGCGGCGACCGAATCGACCACCAGCACGTCGATCGCGTTGGAGCGCACCAGCGTATCGGTGATTTCGAGCGCCTGTTCGCCGGTATCGGGCTGCGAGACGATCAGTTCCTCGATGTCGACGCCCAGCTTCTTGGCATAGACCGGGTCGAGCGCGTGTTCGGCATCGACGAAGGCCGCGGTCCCGCCCGCCTTCTGCGCTTCGGCGATGACATGGAGGGCAAGCGTCGTCTTGCCCGAGCTTTCGGGGCCATAGACCTCGATCACCCGGCCCTTGGGCAGGCCGCCCACGCCCAGCGCGATGTCGAGCCCGAGCGAACCGGTGGAGATCGCTTCCACCTGCATCGCTTCCTTCTGGCCCAGCTTCATCGCCGAACCCTTGCCGAATGCCCGGTCGATCTGGGCCAGCGCAGCGTCGAGTGCCTTTTGGCGGTCCACGTCCTTTTCCTTCTCTACCAGCTTGAGTTGGGTAGCCATCGCACGCACTCCTTCGCTTGCCTAGGGGTGACCGGGTAGTTTTCGACCAGCCCTTTCCTGACGAAGGATGTATCCCATTTGTTCTCATGGAACAAGTAGGGAACGAGATTTATCTTCGCGCCTGTCGAAATCCTACCCGGAAGCACCGGCGCGAGTGTTGCGCGCGGATCGCATCACGCCTGCGACCTTGTCCGATATCGACGCCACGCTGAACGGCTTGGCGATGAAGTGCATGTCGGGAATGTCGATGTCCTTGCGCAGCTGTTCCTCGGCATAGCCGGACATGAACAGCACCGGGATGTCGGGATGGCGTGCCCGGATCTCGCGGACCATGGCAGGGCCGTCCATGCCGGGCATGACGACATCGCTGACCACGAGATCGAACGGCTCGGCTTCCCCCTGCGCGCCGAGCGCCTCGAGCCCCTCCTCGCCGCCGGAACAGGCGGTGACTTCGTATCCGGCGCGGGCCAGCGCGCGTTCGGCGACGGCGCGGACCATGTCCTCGTCCTCGACCAGCAGGATGCGCCCACCGACCGACCATTCGGACGAACCCGCAGGCTCAGGCGCCTCGCGCTTCTTCGGCAGTTCTCCGCGATGGACCGGGAAATAGATCGTGAAGCGCGCGCCGGTGGGCCGTCCCTCCCTGTCGAGCACGTTGTCGGCGAAGATGAAGCCGCCCGATTGCTTGACGATGCCATAGGCGGTGGAAAGACCGAGCCCGGTGCCCTTGCCCTGCTCCTTTGTGGTGAAGAACGGCTCGAACAGCTTGGGCAGGACGTGGGGCGGGATGCCGCCTCCGGTGTCCTGCACGATCAGCACGGTGTAATCGGCCGCGGGCAGGATCTCGCTGCCGAGCTTGATCACCTCCTTCGACTGCAGGCTGCGGGTGAGCAACGAGATGCGGCCCACGCCGGACCCGCTCGACTGGATCGCGTCGCGCGCGTTCACCGCGAGGTTCATGATGACCTGTTCGAGTTGCTGCGGATCGGCCCGTACCGGACCAAGATTGCGGTCGTGCTGGACGTAATAGGTGATCTTCTCGCCGAGCAGCCGCTTGATGAGCGGGTTCACCTCGCTCACCACGTCGGGCAATTGGAGGATTTCCGGGCGCAGGGTCTGCTGGCGCGAAAAGGCGAGCAATTGCCGCGTCAGCGAGGCGGCGCGGTTGGAATTGGCGCGGATCTGCTGGATGTCGTCGTAATCGCTGTCGCCCGGAGTATGGCGCAGCAGCATGAGATCGCAGGTCCCGATGATGGCGGTCAGCACGTTGTTGAAATCGTGCGCCACCCCGCCGGCGAGCTGGCCCACGGCCTGCATCTTGGTGGCCTGCGCGACCTGCCGCCTGAGCTGGTTTTCCTGCGTCGAATCGGCAAGGCTGATGAGCACCGCCGCCTCGCCCAGCCCGCGCACCCCGGCAAGGCCCATCGAGACCGGCTCCTCGGGGCTGGAGACGAGGCGCACGGCCATGTCGCCGCTGGTCGCCGGGCCTCGCCCGTGACGCCGGACCGCGTCCGAGAGAGCGGCCTTGTCCTCGCGCACGACGAGGTCGGTCGGGAAGGACGGCAGCCCCCTGCCCTCGCGGTCGACAGAGCGCAGGAAGGCCTCGTTGCCGAACAGGAATCGCCCGTCGCGATCGGTCATCGCAAGGCCGAGCGGCAGCTGCGAGAGCAGCGCGTCGAGCTGCGCGACGCCCGCCTGCATCGCCCCGTCCCAGCTGTTGCCGATGCCGACCCCGCTGTCGACCAGCAGCATCAGCGACTCGCCCGCCGGGGGCCCGCTCGCCGCGTTCTTGCGCGCTGGAGCGTCGGTGAGCGGCACGTCGATCAGTGTCTGCGGCGTCCCGCCCCGCCCCTCGCGCGCGAAATAGATCCGCTCGCGATCGTCGGAACGCAGGAAGGAAACGAAATCCTGCCCGACGAGCGTCGCGCCTTCGTCGCCTGCAGCGCGCTCGGCGAATCCCGCGCTGACCGAACGCACGAGACCATCGGCGCAGACGATCGCGGCTTCGATCCCCGCGCGGCTCAGCATCCGGCCGAACGGGCCGCCGAGATCGAGGTCGATGAGCGCAGCGGGCGTGTCCGCCTCGATCCGGCGAAAGCGCCAGACGAGATGGTCCTCGGCGCGGCCCGCGCGCGCCACGGCGACCCGCCAGGGCGCTTCGCCCGACCGCGAGAGGGCGCCGAGATCCTCGACGCTCGCACCGCCGTCGCGCCAAGCTTCGCGTGCGAGCCGGGTCAGCGCCTCCAGCGCGGGGCGATCGAATGGCAGCAGGGGCGGCGCGCTGTCGACACCGAAGGCATCGACGAAACCGCTGTTCGCGCAGACCAGCCGGTTCGCCCGGTCGGTGATCGCGACCGCTTCGCCCGCCTCGGCGCCGAGCCCTTCGATCGCGGCGGCGGTGACCGACCAGTCGGGTGCGGCCATGGCCTCGGCCGAAGGTTCGCTGCGCATCCGCCCCAAGGCGAAGACACCGGCGAGCAGGACCGCGAGGCCCGCTGCATAGGCGAGCGTTACAAGAGGATCGAAAGTGGCGAGATAGAGGATCGCGACGCTGAGAGAGAGCGCGCCGAGCAGCATGGCGTTGAGGCCGAACGGCCCGTCGCCGCCATCGGCTGCGCCGCCATCCTTGCCCCCGGCCGACATGCTGAACCCCTTCACGCGCTTTCCCCGCCCATTGCGAACACCGCCCGCAAGACTTCGGGCGGCGACGGGCGCCTGTCTAGTTTGCCTTGAGCCTGCGGTCGAGACGCGCCTCCATCAGACGCAGGCGTTTTGCCCGCCTGCGCGCGACGATGATGCGCCACACCGCGCTCGAGAGAACATAGCCGAGCGCGGCCGAAACGACCGCGAGAACCAGAAAGCCGACCACCGTCACCCCGGCCATCTGGAAGAAATCCACGAATGCCTGCCACCAGGAGTTTTCCAGCCGCCCGCTCGCATAGCCGGCGGTCGCCGCATCGATCTGGAGCATGAAATTGCCGATCCGGTTCGCGATCAGGATCCAGAAGGCGTAGGTGAACGGGTTGGTGATGAACGTCACCGCCGCGGCAAGCGGGACATTGGCCCTCGAAGGCAGCGCGAGGAAGGCGGCGAGGAAGATCTGGCCGAGCGGGATGATGAAGGCCGAAAACAGCCCCAGCGCCACGCCGCGCGGGACGGAACGGCGCGTAAAGCGCCACAGTTCGGGCGACAGGAACCGGTGCGCGATCGGCGCGAGAAAGCGGTTGCGCGCCATCTCTTCCCGGGTCGGCATGTACCGCCGGATCGTGTCCGCCGCCCAGGTCTTGGAGCGGAAATTCGAGAAGAAATCGCGGATCATGAGCCGACGCGGCCCGTGCTCCCGAAAAGCCGGGATGGCAAGCGAATTGCGCCGGGGTTTTCGCGCTCCACCATGATCGCCGATATGGGTATCCTCGGCGCTATGACCAGTGGGTGAACCGCACCGGTCGGGAAAATGCTTTCCGGCTCACGCAAGGCGCATTTCGGCTCGATTCCGGCCCCCGATTCGGCCGCTCCTCTCAGCCGCGTTCGCGCAGCAGCCGTGCCTTGTCGCGCTTCCAGTCGCGCTCCTTGATCGTCTGGCGCTTGTCATGCGCCTGCTTGCCCTTGGCGAGAGCGAGTTCGACCTTCGCCCGGCCCGTCGCATTGAAATAGATCGACAGCGGCACGAGCGTCATGCCCTTCCTCTCGACCGCTCCGAACAGGCGTTCGATCTCGCGGCCATGCAGCAGCAGCTTGCGCGGGCGGCGCGGTTCGTGGTTCTGGCGATTGCCGTGGCTGTATTCGGGGATGTTCGAATTGACGAGCCAGACCTGGCCGTCCTTCACCTCGGCATAGCTTTCCGCAATCGACGCCTCGCCTGCGCGCAGCGCCTTGACCTCGGTCCCCTGCAGGGCGAGGCCGGCCTCGAACGTGTCCTCGATCGCATAGTCGAACCGCGCGCGGCGGTTTTCGGCGACGATCTTCTGCTTGTCGAAGGAGGGCGGTTTGGGCTTTGCCATGGGGGGCGCACATAGGCGCTTCGCGCGGCTAACGCAAAGCCCTGCGGGCGCGTTCGTTAGACAAGTCCCGCGAATTCGAGCGCCTCGTCGACCGCCTTGCGCGACGCCTCGCTCGCGGGGACGAGCGGCAGGCGGACCTCGTCGGTGAAGCCGTCCATCACCCGCGAAAGCGCGTATTTGACGGGCGCGGGGCTCGCATCGGAGAACATCGCGTAATGCAGCGGGAAAAGCCGGTCGTTGAGTTCGCGCGCCGTCGCCAGTTCGTTCGCTGCGATCGCATCGTGGAATTCGGCGCACAGTTTCGGCGCGACATTCGCCGTGACCGAGATCGCCCCGCTGCCGCCTGCCGCGCTGTGCGGCAGCCACAATTCGTCATTGCCCGAAAGCTGGCAGAAATCGCGCCCGATCCCCATGCGGTGATCGGCCACGCGCGAAAGATCCCCGCTCGCATCCTTGATCGCGACGATCCGGTCGGGATAGCGGCGGACCAGTTCGATCACCGTCTCGTCCTCGATGTCCGTGACCGTGCGCCCGGGGACATTGTACAGCACGATCGGCAGGTCGCTGTTCTCCGCGAGAAAGCTGAAATGGGCGATCAGCCCGGCCTGGCTCGGGCGGTTGTAATAGGGCGCGACGCAAAGTCCCGCTGCCGCACCCGCCTTCTTCGAGAAATTCATGTGGAGGAGCGCATTGCGCGTGTCGTTCGACCCGCAGCCCGCGATCACCGGCACGCGGCCCGCGGCCTGCTCGACGCAGACCTCGATCACGCGGTGATGCTCGGCATTGGAAAGGGTCGAGGCCTCGCCCGTGGTTCCGCACGGCACGAGCGCGCTCGATCCCTGCTCGATCTGCCAGTCGACCAGTCGGCGAAAGGTAGCCTCGTCGAACGATCCGTCGCGGAAAGGAGTCGCCAGAGCGGGAATTGATCCGCTGAACATTGCAAAAATCCTGTCACTCAAAGAAAAGCGTCTTCACGAAAAAGCGGGGCGCGCGGTTCCGGGTTCCCGGGGGGGCCTGCCCCATGTTCTGCCCCACGTTTCCACCTCGATGGGCGTTCAGGGACTGATAAGGAGCCGACCGGCATAATGTCCAGCATGGTCATACGAACGATAAAGCGCAAAGGCGCGACCCTGGCCCTGCTCGCAGCGGGGACAGCCACGGTGTTTGCCGGACCCTCGGTTGCCCAGATGGCGGGCTCGCCGGGTGTGCAGGACGACCGCGCGAGCCTTGTCGCGCGCCAGCCGACACCGATCGGCGCGGCGCTCGATCGCTGGGAAGCGCTGCAATCGGACCGCGTGTTCGGCTTTTCCGACTATGCGGGCTTCGTCCTGTCCTATCCGCAATTCCCGCTTGTCGACACGCTGCGCCTGCGGGCGGAGAACACGCTCGATTCCGAAGCGCCCTCGCAGGCCGAATTGCTGCGCTATTTCGACCTTCACCCCCCGCTCACCAATGCGGCCCGCGCGCGCTACGCGCTGGCGCTGACCGGAGCGCAGCGGCCCGAGGCGTTCGAAGTCGCACGCGAGGCATGGCGCAAGGGCACGATGAGCGATCCGGCCGAGCTCTACCTGCACAGCCTCTATCACGCGCGCCTGTCGCCCGAAGATCACGCCGCACGGATGGACGCGCTGCTGTGGCAGGGAGATGCCGATGCCGCAGCGCGGCAGATGATGCGCCTTGCGCCGGGGGACCGCGATCTCGCCATGGCCCGGCTTGCGCTGGTCCGCGGCGCGCTGCCCGAGGAAGCGGGCATGAGCGTGCCGGCAGGCGCGATGAGCGATCCGGGCTATGTCTATGCGCTCGCGAACCACCTGCGCCGGACGGGCCGCACGGCCGAAGCGGTTCGGGTTCTGGCATCGCGCGCCGATTTCGCGGCTCCGGCGCATGACGGCGAAGCGATGATCGGCCTGATGCTCGCGCTTGCCGAAGCGGGCGGGCCGAGCAATGCGGTGCGCATCGCGAGCAAGGTCGACGATGTCTTCCGCGAGAATCGCGACATTTCCGAAGGCTCCTTCCGGCTGCGCGACCGCTACACCGACCTGATGTGGCTGGGCGGCACGTCGGCGCTGTGGAACCTTGGCGACGGGGCGCGGGCAGCGCCGCTGTTCTATCGCTACGGCGAAGGCGCGCGCACGCCGCTGACGCGGACCAAGGGTTTCTACTGGGCTGGTCGCGCCGCGCGCGCTGCGGGCAATGAGGAGGATGCGGCACGCTATTTCGACCTCGCCGCCGAGCATCCCGAATATTATTACGGCCAGCTCGCGATTGCCGCGCTCGGCCGCAGCATGCCTGCGTTCGAGCCGCTGCCCGCGCCCGCCATCGACGAGGCGACCCGCGCCGCATTCGAACAGCGCCCGCTGGTCCGCGCGATCCGCGCGATCGCCTCGAACCGGCGCGACTGGCGGACCGAGCGGCGCTTCTTCCAGGCGCTGGGCGACAGCGCCGCCACCCCCGAGGACATGGCCATGGTCGCGCAGCTGGCGCGCGAGACGGGACTGGAGGAAATGGCCGTCGTGCTCGGCATGAAGGCGGGCGAGAACGGCCTTCCCGGTTTTGAACGGGTCGGCTTTCCCGTGGTCGAAACGCCGGTCGTGAATGACTGGACGATGGTCCACGCGATCAGTCGGCAGGAAAGCGAATTCGACCGCACCCGCGTCTCCCATGCCGGGGCGCGCGGCGTGATGCAGCTGATGCCGGGCACCGCGCGAGAGCAGGCAGGCAAGCTCGGCGTGCAATACATGTCGGCGAATCTGATCGGCGACCCTTCCTACAATATCCGTCTGGGCGATGCCTATTTCGCGCGGATGATGGATTATTATGGCGGCGCCTACCCGCTGGCCATCGGGGCCTACAACGCAGGGCCGGGCCGGGTGAACCAGTGGCTGCGCATGAACGGAGACCCGCGCACCGGCGAGATCGACTGGGTGACCTGGGTGGAAAAGATCCCGTCCAATTTCGAGACCCGCTATTACATCATGCGCGTGCTCGGCAATGCGGTGAGCTACAGCCACATGTATCCCGACAAGGCCGGGCTGCCGCGCACGATCGACAAGTTCCTGCGCTAGGCAAACGTCCCGCAATGTCATCCCGCCAGGGCCCCCCGATTACGCCCGCAGGCTATGCCGCGCTCAGGGCGCGATACGATCACCTGCTCGGCACCGAGCGGCCCGAGATCGTCGAGATCGTCAGCTGGGCCGCCGGAAACGGCGATCGCTCGGAAAACGGCGACTATCTCTATGGGCGTAAGCGCATGCGCGAGATCGACCGCGAGCTTGCCCATCTCGCCCGGCGGATGAAGGCGGTGCGCGTCGTCGATCCCTCGCAGCAGCGCGATGCGAACCGCGTCTTCTTCGGCGCGCGGGTCGAGCTTGCCGACGAGGAGGATGAACGCAAGGTCGTGACCATCGTCGGCGATGACGAACAGGAT
This sequence comes from Erythrobacter litoralis, assembly GCF_001719165.1. Lineage (NCBI taxonomy): Bacteria > Pseudomonadati > Pseudomonadota > Alphaproteobacteria > Sphingomonadales > Erythrobacteraceae > Erythrobacter > Erythrobacter litoralis. Next base: position 1,316,814 of record NZ_CP017057.1, on the reverse strand, counting down.
GCGGGCGCTGGCCGCATCGGTTGGAACTCGCCGCTTGCAAGGGCGCTGCGCGGTGCGGCCCTTGGCGACCTTCGCACCGTGCGCCTGCCTACGGGCGAGAAGGAATGGGAAGTCATGAGCATCGACTATGCCTAGGCTCGCCCTCGCCCTCGCCCTTCCCGTCGCTTTCGCCGCCCTTGCGCTTGGCGCCGCTCCCGCTTCTGCCCAGCCTGACGGCAGGGAAAGCCTCGGCGTCTATTCGAGCTGGGCCGCGTTCAGGGACGATGCGTCCGCGCGCTGCTATGCCATAGCCAAGCCGCGCGGCGGCAACGAGGAGGCCGCGTTCGCCAGCGTCGCAACCTGGCCGAAGCGCGGCATCCGCTCGCAGCTCCACATCCGCCTTGCCCGCCCTGCGGCGGAGGACAGCAATCCCCTGCTCAGGATCGGCTCGCGCCGGTTCGAGCTGGTGGCGAGCGGGCGCGATGCCTGGGCGAAGGACGGCGCCATGGATGCTGCGGTCGTCGCGGCGCTGCGTTCGGCGACGGATCTGCGCGTGACCGCGCGCTCGCCGGGCGGCAGGCGCTTCACCAGCCGCTATGATCTCACCGGAGTCGCGACTGCGATGGATGCGGCCGCTGTCGGCTGCGCGAACCTGCGCCGCGGGTGACGTGCGAAAAGGGCCGGACGCGACAACGCCCGGCCCCCTTCCTGCCCGGTCCGCGGGGATCAGAAGCGGAAACCCACGCCAGCCATCACCTGGTGCCGGTCGAGATCGATCTCGCCGAGATCGACGTCGGGGATCGTGTCGTCCTCGAAATCGAGCTCCGCCTCGCTGTAGTTCGAATAGCGATATTCGATCTTGGCGAAGGTGTTGGTGCCGAAGCGGTATTCCGCTCCCGCGCCCACGCGATAGCCGTCGGCGTCGATCTTCTCGTCGTAATCCTCGCCGTCGAACGTGCTCTCGATGTTGTAGCGGGCATTGGTGTAGCCGCCCTTGGCATAGACGAGCAGGCCGGGCGAGGCGACGAAGCCGGCGCGCGCGCCGACATAGATGTCGCGCCCCGTCTCGACATTGCCGAGCCCGATGCCTTCGAAATCGCCGTCCTCGAAGCCGGTGTCGGCGGTGCTGTCGGTCAGTTCCGCCTCGACCCCGACGACGACGCCGCCGAAGTCCATGTCGTATCCAGCGCCTGCGCCGTAGATGAGGCCCTCGATCGACTGGTCGTTGTCATCGTCTATGTCGTCATCGACGCTGCTCCCGGCCTTGCTGGCATCGAAGCCGGCAAGCGCTTCGAGCCGGAAGCCGGTGAAGTCGCCTTCATCCTGCGCCATGGCCGGCGAGGAGACGGCGAAAGCGGATCCTGCGAGGAGGAATAGGGTAAGCTTTTTCATTTCTGTTCTCCATGTTTCGTTGCACGGCGCGGCGGCCGTGTCGAACAGGGAACGGGCCGGTTTTTCCCTTTGTTTCATGAACATGGCGCAACAAGCTGGTGTGGCAGGAAGGCCACGAAACCCTCGGTCACCCGTGATCTGGCTGCGCTGGAACGTGGACTGCGAAATCCATCGACGAGCCGAAAAACCTGTGCGTTGGTCGGCGGGAACTCTCGCGGCCCTGCGCTCCTTCGCGCGCGGGCTTTGATTTGTTCCGGGCAAGCGCTTATATGCGCTGCCGATCATGACACAGACGAACCTCATGACCATTCCCGGGCAGGTCGACCCGGTCCCCGTCGCGCGTGACATCACGCCGCGCGAGGACGGGCGCGTGGACCTTATCGGGCTGCCCAAGGCGCGGATCCGCGAACTTTTCGAGGAAGCCGGGCTCGACGCCAAGGCTGCAAAACTGCGCGCCAAGCAGGTGTTCCACTGGCTCTATCACCGCGGCGTCAACGAATTCGAAGCGATGACCGATATCGCCAAGACGATGCGCCCCTGGCTCGCCGAACGTTTCGTCATCGGCCGCCCCGACGTGGTCGAGGCGCAGCATTCTTCCGACGGCACGCGCAAATGGCTGCTGCGCACCAGCGACGGCCACGATTTCGAGATGGTCTTCATCCCGGATGAAACCCGCGGGACGCTGTGCGTGTCGAGCCAGGTCGGCTGCACCTTGAACTGCACCTTCTGCCACACCGGAACGATGCGGCTGGTGAGGAACCTCACGCCTGGCGAGATCGTCGGCCAGGTCATGCTCGCGCGCGATGCGCTGGGCGAATGGCCGCGCGGGACGATGGCGGGACTGGACGAGTTCGATGAGGATCGGGGCCACTACACCGCCGACGGGCGCCTGCTCACCAATATCGTGATGATGGGCATGGGCGAACCGCTCTACAATTTCGACCATGTGCGCGATGCGCTCAATCTCGTCATGGACGGCGACGGGCTTGCCCTGTCAAAACGGCGCATCACGCTGTCGACCAGCGGCGTCATCCCGATGATGGACCGCTGCGGACAGGAGATCGGCGTAAACCTCGCCGTCTCGCTCCATGCCGTGCGCAAGGAGGTGCGCGACGAAATCGTGCCCCTGAACAAAAAATACGGGATCGAGGACCTGCTGCAGGCCTGCGCCGATTATCCCGGGGCAAGCAATGCGCGGCGCATCACTTTCGAATACGTGATGCTCAAGGACAAGAACGATAGCGACGAGGATGCGCGCGAGCTTGTTCGCCTGCTGCGCAAGTACGATCTGCCCGCCAAGGTCAATCTCATCCCGTTCAATCCGTGGCCGGGCGCTGGCTACGAATGTTCGACGCCGGAACGCATCCGCGCCTTTTCCGACATCGTCTTCGAAGGCGGGATCAGCGCGCCAGTGCGCACCCCGCGCGGGCGCGACATCGATGCGGCCTGCGGACAGCTGCGCACGGCGGCGGAGAAGAAGAGCCGCGCCCAGAGGGACCGCGAGGCAGCCGGGACGGCAGCGGCCGCTTCCTGATTTTCGCCCGGGCGCACTAGCCGCACGGCCCAGCCTGAGCAACACCCCCTTATTCTACATAGGTTACTGTTTTCCCGGAACATTGTGCGCTTCCATCGGCTCGCTTGGCATGGCCGGCACGCATTCCTGCGCGCGGCCCCAAAGGCCAAGGAGGAGGCACGAACATGGCGGAAATACCCGTAGAGAAGAAATCGGGCGGAAAGGGCTGGCTCTGGCTGATCCTGCTTCTGCTCATCGTCGCAGCGATCGCATGGTGGCTGCTCGAGGAGGCGGCCGAGGGCGATCTCGACGATGACGAGGTGGCGATCGAGCGGACCGAACCGGTCATCACCGACACCGATACCGACACTGCGCAGATGGCCGGAGCCGGCGCGATGACCATCGCCGCGATCACCGCCGACCCGTCCGCCTTTTACGGACGCGAAGGATTTTCCGGGACGGTCACGGTCGGCGGCCCGCTCACCGATCGCGGCTTCTGGATCGAGAATGGCGGCGCGCGCATGTTCGCCATCGTCATCGACCAGCCGCGCGAACGTCCCGTCGACATCAATGTCGGCGCAACGCTCGACATCACCGGCGGCACGGTCCGCAATCCGGGCGAGATCGAGGACCTGACCGGCGACGCGCTCGACCAGGACACGATCGACGCGATGGAGGGCCAGCAGGCCGTCCTCGTCGTCAGCGAAAGCGATATCGACATCAGCGACGAGGCGTGAAGCGCCGCTCGCAAGGGAGCAACATCATGAACACCGACAATTACGTCGATCTTGCCGAGCTCGACGATTACAAGCTCGAAAACAGCCACCAGGACCTGCGCGGTCACGCGCTCTACAGCTCCGACGGCACCAGGCTGGGGACGATCCGCCGCATGCTGGTCGATCCCGAACGCGAACATGTGGCGGCACTGGTGCTTGATGACGGGCGCGGCGTGCCGGTGAGCGAGATCGAGATCCGAAAAGGCGACGCCTATATCGATCCGGTCGAGGAAACCCGCTGGTTCCGGCCCGAGGACAGCCGCCGCGACGTCGCGCGCGGGCCGGTCCAGGTTCGCCGGCGCGAACATCCCGGCGGGCCGGCCTGAGGGCCTAGCCGCCGATGCCGGTCGTCCACAGCACGACCTGGCCGACAATTGCGAGCGCGCAGGTCACCACCCCGAGGACGGGCACGAGCTTCCACATGTTCGGCACGTCCTCGGGCTGGCTCTCGCGCTTCAACTTCCACAGCGCCGCGTTGACCGCGGTGAAGACGAAGAGGATCGCAAGGCTCGTCCCGCTCGCCAGCGTGCCGAGCGGGACGAACAGCGCCAGCACGAGGATGACGCCAAGCGAGGCGAGCGTCGCGATGATCGGCGTGTGCGTCGTCCCGTTCACCCGGCCGAACAGCGCGGGCGTCGACAGCAGGTCGTCGCGGCCCATGTCCATCAGCAACCGTGCCGCCGCGATCACCTGGGTGAGCGCGCCGTTGACGATCACGAACAGGCTCGCGATGGCAAGCGGCAGGGCGGGAAAGCCGGTGTCCTGCGTCGCCGCGTAGACCAGAGGCGCATCGGCCCCGGCGATGCCCTGGATATCGGTACGCCCGGCCAATGCGGCCGCTACGGCGAGATAGAAGACGAACACGATCAGCAGCACCAGCCACATGGCGAGCGGCAATGTCTTCTTGACGTCCTTCACCTCTTCGGCGGTCTGTGCGACATCGCCGAAGCCGATGAAGGAATAGATCGCAAGGAAGGCCCCGCCGAGAATCGCGCCGACCGCGCCCGCGCTGCCCAGTTCGCCGCCTTCCGCGAGCTTGCCCGGCCAGCCGATCAGGCTGTCGCGCAGCAGCCAGAGCACGACCAGCAGCGTCGCGATCCCGATCGCGGTCGTGACCGACATGAACCATGCGCTCTGCTTCATCCCCGCGATCGAGATCGCACCCAGCAGCACGACAAGCCCGCTCGTCGCGATCCAGTGCGGCACGTCGAGAAAGCTGTTCAGATAGGACACGAAGCCGGTGGTGATGGTCGCCCCCGACACGATGTTGGCTATGATCATCATCCAGCCGATGACCCCGGCGAAGCGGTCGGACCCGAAACCTTCGCGGACATAATCGATCGCCCCGCCCGCGCTCGGCACGCGCGCGGCGATCTCGGCAAAACTCAGCGCGGTGAAGACCGCGACCACTCCGGCGGCGGCATAGGCGAGCGGGGCGAGAGTCCCGGCCCGTCCCATCACCTCGCCGATGACGACGAAGATGCCCGCCCCCAATATCGTGCCCGTCCCGTAGAGGATCAGGCTCGTCAGACCCATCGAACGCTTGAGTGGCATGGTTCTCCTTCGTCACCGGTGTCGTCAAACCAAGCCATGAGGGGCGTGGCCGTTCCCTGCCCCGCACGGCTCGTCGCCTGCGCCGGGCGGTCCGGCGGAGGGGGCACTTGAAAGTGCAGTCGTTCAGCTTGCGTTCGTCTTGCATGAACGAAAACCGTCTCGTCCGCATCACCGGACAGGAAAGGACTGGGTCATGAAGACGATTGCACTGTTCGCCGCCGCCGGCTCGCTCGCCGCCTTCGCCGCGCCTGCCGCTGCGGCCGATATCGCGCCCCCCGCCCCGCAGGCCTCCGCCCTGCAGACCGCAGCCTTTACCGGCTTCGGAACCGGGATGGAGGCACCCGCCAATTTCGAACGCGATCCCCCGCGCCACGCCCGCGCCTGGGGTCGCCGCGACCGGGATTGGGATGACCGCTGGGACGACGATCGCTGGGACGATGACGACGACTGGCGCGAGCGCCGCTGGCGGGACCGCGACCGCGATCGCTGGCGCGAGGGCCGCCGGCTTGGCCGCCGCGACCGGATCTGGCGCGGGCGCGACGGGCGCTTTCGCTGCCGCCGCGACGACGGGACGGTCGGCCTCGTGATCGGCGCGGGCGTCGGTGCGCTGCTCGGGCGCGAAATCGACCGGCGCGGCGACCGCACGCTCGGCACCGTGCTCGGCGCGGTTGCGGGCGGGCTGCTCGGCCGCGAGATCGACCGCGGCGACGTGCGCTGCCGCTGATCGCCCCGCCTGCAAGACGACAGGGCCGCCGGAAACAGCTTCCGGCGGCCCTTTTCTTGCGCGTTGCCGAGGCACGGAGGCGCTGATAGGTCTTCTGTCGATGCAGCAGTCAGCCCCCCGACCCGCGAGGATGTCATGACCCGCCCCGCGATCCTCGTCACCGGAGGCGCGACCCGGATCGGCGCGGCCATCGTCACCGGCTTCGCCGAGGCGGGCTGGCACGCCGTGATCCATTACGGCACCTCCGCCGACGCGGCCGAGGAACTCGCAAGGTCGCTGCCCTCAGCCGAGACGGTGCAATGCGATCTTGCCGACGACGAGGCGGCCCACGCGATGATCCGCAGCCTCGCCGGGCGTCTTTCGGACTGGCGCTGCCTCGTCAATTCGGCCTCGGTTTTCGAATATGACGATGTAACCGGCTGCGACCCGCAAACGTATCAGAGGGCGATGCAGGTCAATGCTCTTTCCCCGGCGCGCATGGCGCAGGCCTTTCTCGCCAATGCCCACAGCGATGCCGGGCGCGTCGTCATCCAGATAACCGACATGAAGCTTGCCAATCCCAATCCCGATTTCTTCAGCTATACCATGTCGAAACACGCGCTCGCCGCGACGATCCCCATGCTGGCAAAGGGCGCAGCGGGGCCGGAAGACCGGGTCTATGGCCTTGCGCCCGGAGCGATCCTGGCAAGCCACGACCAGCGCGAGGAGGAGACCGAGGTCTCGCACCGGCTGAACCTGCTCGGCCGCAAGACCGGCGCTGACGAAATCGTCGCCGCTGCGCGTTTCCTCGCCACCCGCGCGATGCGCAGCGGGTCATCGCTGTTCGTCGATTCGGGCCAGCACCTGCTCGACCAGGACCGCGACGTGATCTGGCTCGCCCGGGAAAGGGTGCGTGCCGGGGAAAGCCCGGCATGAGGCACGCGCTCTCGACCCGGCTGTGGCACTGGATCAACGCGGCCGCTTTGGTGGTGCTGTTCATGTCGGGCCTCACCATCTCGAACGCGCACCGGCGGCTCTATTGGGGCAATTACGGCTTCGCGCCCGAGGATGCCTGGCTTCACGTCATGCGCTTTCCCGGCTGGGCGACGCTGCCGATGTTCCGCTACGACCTGGCCGAGGCGCGCGACTGGCACAACACGGCCGCCTGGCTGTTCGCGGTCGGCCTGCTCGCCTACTGGATCGTGATCCTCGTCAACGGCCATTTCCGGCGCGACATCGCGGCAGGGCCACGCGCCTACACGCCGCAGGCGGTCCTGGGCACGATCCGGGGCTATCTGACGGGCGAGAACCGGCGCGCGGAAAAGGCCGACTACAACCCGCTCCAGCGGATCGCCTATGCCTTTGTGCTCGGCGTGTTCCTGCCGGGGATGGTGCTGACCGGCCTCGCGATGAGCCCGGGGATCGAGCCTGCCGCGCCGTGGCTGGTCGAGGCCTTCGGCGGGCGGCAGAGCGCGCGCTCCTTCCATTTCATCTTCGCCTTCGCGCTGCTCGGTTTCCTGATCGTCCATGTCGCGATGGTGTTCGTCGCCGGGCCGGTGAAGACCCTGGGCGGGATGATCGTCGCGCGCTCTCCCAAGGACCGCGCCCATGGCTGAATTCGAACGCCGCCATCTTCTTGCCGGCCTTGCCGCTCTGGGCGTTGGTGCCTGTTCGCGGGTGGGCGAAAGCGAGACCGCAAGCTCGATCGTCGACACCGCCGAAAGCTGGCACCGCGAAGCCCACCGCGCGCTGGCCGGGCGGCAGCGGCTCGCACCCGAATTCGACCGTTCGCAAGTGTCGCCAAGCTTTCGCGGCAACGGCTCGCTCACCGTCGACACGCCCGAATACCGCGCGGAACTCGCGAACGGCTTTCCCAACTGGCGGTTGGCGGTGACCGGCCTTGTCGACAGGCCGCTCAACCTGTCGATCGAAACGCTGCGCGCCCTGCCCCAGCGCGTGCAGGTCACCCGCCACGACTGCGTCGAGGGCTGGAGCGCGATCGGCGAATGGACCGGCCCTCAATTATCGACCATTCTCGATGCTGCGGGCGTGCGTCCGGAAGCGAATTTCGTCGTCTTCCGCTGCGCCGACACGCTCTATGGCCGCCGCTATTACGAGAGCGTCGACATGGTCGATGCCTACCATCCGCAGACGATCATCGCCCACCAGCTGAACGGCGAAAACCTGCCCGAGAAGAACGGCGCGCCGCTGCGCATGCGGATCGAGCGGCAATTGGGCTACAAGCACGCCAAGTATCTGACCGGGATCGAGGCGGTCGCCAGCCTCGACGATGTGGGCGAAGGCAAGGGCGGGTTCTGGGAGGACGTCGCCGATTACCAGTGGTATGCCGGGATCTAGTTTGCGGGCGGAAAGATCCGCTGCATCGCCTGCCAGTCCGCCGCCACCAGCTGCTCCAGCACGCCCATGTCCACGTCGGCCAGTTTGTTGATGTAGAGACAGCTCTTGCCCTTCGAATGCCTGCCGAGCCGTTCGAGCAGCCGGGCGCGTTCGGCCGCGGCGAGATCGTCGCAATAGCCGCCCATCAGGTAGAGCGAATGCTTCGCCTTGCGCGGAGAAAAGCCGCTGCGCATCCAGCGCACGGCGCGCCCGCTGGCATAGACGGTTTCGTATTCGCCGTAGCCAATGATCGCATCGCCCCACATGACCGGCTCTGCCCCCGTCACGCGGCGGAACAGCGCGTCGAGCGCTCGCGCATCCTCGCGCCTTGCGGGAGGCTCGACCGAGGCGAGGAACGTCTCGACACTGGCTGCATTGGGCTGGATTTTCGCATCGGCCATGACAGACAGGATAGCGCAATGTAGACAACGCCGGAAGGCGGGGCACCTTGCGCGCCCAGGGGCCCGCGGCAAAGTTCCGGCGAACAGGGAGCAGGCATGAGCAAGACCCTTCTCGATCGTTTTCTTTCAGGCGCGGTGGAGCGGGGCCGTCTCGGCGTCGTCTTCGCCGATGGCGAAGCGCGGGTCTATGGCGGTTCGGCCGAAGGTTTTCCCGACATCGTGATCCGCTTCACCGACGATGCCGTACCGCGCGACATCGTGCTCGACCCGCGCCTCGGCGCGGCGGAGGCGTTCATGGACGGGCGGCTCGTGATCGAGGAAGGCGACGTGATGGGCCTTGTCGGCCTGCTGCGCATGAACGGGCGCTGGGAACGCGGCGGCGACCGGCTGCGCCCTAGCCTGCCCAAGAGGCTCGTCAACAAGGCCGCGGTCGCGGTCGACAAGTTCAACACCGCCGTCAGCGCGCGGCGCAATGCCGCGCATCATTACGATATCGGCAATCCGCTCTACGCCCTGATGCTCGATCCCGATCATTTCCAGTATTCCTGCGCCTACTGGAACACCGACCATTTCGGCCCGGAGATGACGCTGGCAGAAGCGCAGGAAGCGAAGCTCGCCCATATCGCGGCGAAGCTGGCGATAAGACCGGGCCAGAAAGTGCTCGATATCGGCTGCGGCTGGGGCGGCATGGCGATTTATCTTGCGCGCCATTACGATGTCGAGGTCACCGGCATCACCCTGTCATCCGAACAGGCCTCGCTCGCGCGCAAGCGCATCGCCGAGGCGGGCGTTGCAGGCCAGGTGACGATCGAGCTCGTCGATTACCGCGATTTCGCCGCATCCGGGAATACCTTCGACCGGATCGTCTCAGTCGGCATGTTCGAGCATGTCGGGCAGGCCCAGTTCGACACCTTCTTCGAATGCTGCGCGCGGCTGCTCGATCCGATGGGCGTGATGCTGATCCACACGATCGGGCGGATGGGATCGCCCGGCGTGACCGATGCCTTCACGCGCAAGTACATCTTTCCCGGCGGCTATATCCCGGCCCTGTCGGAAACCGTCGCGTCGTCGGAGAAATTCCGCCTGATCGCCGCCGATGTCGAGGCGCTGCGGGTCCATTACGCGAAGACGATCCGGCAATGGTATGCGAACTGCATGGCCAATCGCGACGCGATCATCGCGCTCCATGACGAGCGGTTCTTCCGGATGTGGACCTTCTATCTCGCCGGTGCCGCGACCGTGTTCGAGCATGGCGGCATGTGCAATTACCAGGTCCAGTATGTCCGCGACCGCCGCGCCCTTCCCCTCACCCGCGACTGGATCGCGCAGGAGGAGAAGCGGCTGCTGGCGGATGCGAAAGCCTGAGCCGCGCCGGCGCGCGGCAGGCGATCAGCGCGCGGCGAGCTGGGCCGGATCGACCAGCGCGACGGGGCCGTGATCGTCCATGTGATCGCCGTGCACGAAATGCAGGCGGCCCTCGTGGATGTAGTCGATGTGATCGCCGTGCTGGACCGTGGCGTGTTCCTCGCCTTCATGGCCGTGCATGTGATCGTCGGTGGTCACCATGCTGGCCAGTTCCTCGGCGACCGGATTGGTCGAGGAGACCGCAAGCGCATGTTCGTCGTAATGTCCGCCATGCGCGGAGTGGAGGTGGCCGTCATGGAGATAATCGACATGGCCCGCATGTTCGAGCGCCACGTGGCCGCAATCGGCGCCGTGGGCGTGGCCTTCGTGTCCGGCATGGAGCACTTCGTGGGCATAGGCACCCGAAGCGAGCGTGGCGGGGGCGATGGCAAGAAGGCAGAGGGATCGTTTCATAGGAGCTTTTCCTTTGTGTTCAGATCCCGCGCTGGCCCCTAGCCGCATATCCCCCCCCTGTCATGCGAAAAACGATGATACTTTAACACGTTACATTTGATCGCCGCGATCCGGAGCGGCCGTCCCCCCTGCGCCGACTGCGCCCTGCTGGCGATTGCCTATCGCGCGGCGGCTTGATACGGGCGCTCCACCTTGTGCGCGGCCCCACCGGCCCGCCACGCATCCGGGACCAAACCCATGAGCGACATCAAGCGCGTCGTCCTTGCCTATTCGGGCGGCCTCGACACTTCCGTCATCGCCAAATGGCTCGCGGTCGAACGCGGGCTCGAAGTGGTTACCTTCACCGCCGATCTCGGACAGGGCGAGGAAATCGAGCCCGCGCGCGACAAGGCGCGCGCGATGGGGATACCGGACGAACACATCTATATCGAGGACCTGCGCGAGGAATTCGTGCGCGATTTCGTCTTCCCGATGATGCGCGCCAATGCCCGCTACGAAGGCGATTACCTGCTCGGGACCTCGATCGCCCGCCCGCTCATCTCCAAGCGTCTTGTCGAGATCGCGCACGAAGCCGGCGCGGACGCGATCGCGCACGGCGCGACCGGCAAGGGTAACGACCAGGTCCGCTTCGAACTGTCGGCCTATGCGCTCGACCCCAGTATCAAGGTCATCGCCCCTTGGCGCGAATGGGACCTCACTAGCCGAACCGCCCTCATCGCCTGGGCCGAAGCGCACCAGATCAAGGTTCCGACCGACAAGCGCGGCGAAAGCCCGTTTTCGACCGACGCGAACCTGCTGCACACCTCTTCGGAAGGCAAGGTGCTCGAGGATCCGTGGCAGGAGACGCCGGACTATGTCTATTCGCGCACCGACCACCCGGAGGACGCGCCCGACATCCCCGAATATATCGAGATCGGTTTCGAGAAGGGCGACGGCGTGTCGCTGAACGGCGAGTCGATGAGCCCCGCGGCCCTGCTCGCGGCCCTGAACGACCTCGGGCGCAGGCATGGCATCGGCCGGCTCGACCTCGTCGAAAACCGCTTCGTCGGCATGAAGTCGCGCGGCATGTACGAAACGCCCGGCGGCGAGATCTATGCCCGCGCGCATCGCGGCATCGAACAGATCACGCTCGATCGCGGCGCGGCCCATCTCAAGGACGAGCTGATGCCGAAATATGCCGAGCTCATCTATAACGGCTTCTGGTTCGCCCCCGAGCGCGAGATGCTGCAGGCCGCGATCGACCTTTCCCAGGAAAAGGTCACCGGCACGGTGCGGCTCAAGCTCTACAAGGGCCTCGCCAGCGTCGTCGGGCGCAAATCGCCCCATTCGCTCTATTCCGAAGCGCATGTGACGTTCGAAGACGATGCCGGGGCCTATGACCAGCACGACGCGGAAGGCTTCATCAAGCTGAACGCGCTGCGGCTGCGGCTGCTCGCCCAGCGCGACCGCTGAAGCGGCGAGTCGCAGCGAATCGCACCGGTTGAAGCGCAAGATCCGGAAACCCCATCTTTGCGTTCGTTACCCTCATCGAGGGGCGAACTGGGATCGGTTTCCGCGCAGGGATGTCCAATGCGACGAACGGTTGAGTTGTCCACCCTTCTCCACAGATGAGTCGGGGAAAAGTGGATAAGTCGGGGTTGCGCAGCTTGCGAACAGGGCGGTCCGGGCGCAATCTCAACTCGTCTTCGGAACGGGAAATCGCGAAAAGTCGGGGCCGCAAGGCCTTGAAGTTTCGAGGTTTTCCAGACCAAGGACTGCGCTGGCGACTGTCCACGCGCTGTCTGAGAGACGGGATGCAGGAGGTTCACGCCGAATGCAAGCCGGCTTGTTTGAAGATGGTGCGAAGCGACGTCAGCGTGAAGGCCGCGATACCGGCCGGCAAGGGCAGCAGGAAAGAGGCTTCGGCCTTGGAACTGCACCCGCCCCTTGCCAGCCACACGGGATCACGGTCTCGGCCCGGCAAGCAGCCGGTCGGCTTGGCGAAGGACCCTTGCGGTTCGTTGCGGAGCCAGATCGGAAAGGCCACCAGGCCGGATGCCGGCGCGAGCGCCGGTGAGGAAGCCTTCGGGCAGGCCGCGCCTTCGGGCGAGGCCACCGGAGGCCCAGACATCGGGCGCCAAGTGCGCTGGTCGGAAAGTGCGGGAATGACGGTTCGCCGGAAGACCCGAACAGGAAGGCAGCGTCCACGCGCCGGTGAGAGTGGGGTCGGCAGCAATGCCGGCCCCATTTGCTTTACCCCACTCTACCCCTCGCCCTCTTTCCACCGCCCGTCCGGCTGCGATCGCCGAACATCCCGGCGCGCCCCCACGCGGCGTTGCAGCGCGGGCACAGGCGGCCGGAAATACGGCAAACGGCCCCTTTCGCGCGACATGGGTAGGCTGCCCCGATTGCCTCTCCCACCCAAGCCGCGCTAGGCCTTCGTCTCATGGGAGAGGGCCCCCGTCACGATCCGCGCAACCCGCGCATTGCGTTCCGCACGCTCCGCATGGCCGCCGCGCTGCCGCTTGCCATCGGACTTGCCGGGCTTTCGGCATTGCCCGTTCAGGCGCAGGAAAACCTTGCCGAGGATACCGGTGAGACTGCGAACGCCGCCGCAGCCCCTGCCAAGTCCGCCAATCCAGCCATTCGCGAAACGCTCGCCGCGCCGTCCGGGGATGCCATGCCACCGGCCGCAACCCCAGCGAGCGCGGACGAGGCGCGCCCCGCCTCCTTTGCCGCCGCCTTTGAGCCGCTGGCCGAGGCCCCTCGCCCGGATCTTGCCGTGCCGCAGAGCGCGGTCGACCTCACCATCATTGAACCGGAAGTCGAAACCCCCGCCTTCCGCAGTCTGGGCACCGGCAGCGCTTCGTATTACGGGCGGCGTTTCCACGGTCGGCGCACGGCGAATGGCGAGCGGTTCGACATGAACGCGCTCACCGCTGCGCATCGCACCCTGCCCTTCGGCAGCCTGGTGCGGGTCACCAATCCGGCCAACGGGCGCAGCGTCACCGTGCGGATCAACGATCGCGGCCCCTTCGCGCGCGGGCGGGTGATCGACGTGAGCCGCGCGGCCGCGAAGGAGCTCGGCCTTATCCAGCGCGGGCATGGCCCGGTGGAGCTCGAACTGCTCGAATAGGGAGCCCGGCTTCGTCCCGGCCGTGGATGAAGGAACCTCGCCGGCGCAGCCCGCCGCTATGGCGCGGGGCCACTTGCGGGCCTGTTACGTCCCGGCAGCCATGATCTGCCCGCGCACCGCGCCGCCCGGGAACTGCTCGTTGTGGACATTGACGTAGAAGCCGTCCGGATCCTCGAGGATTTCGCGCGCCAGTTCGCCGTCGATCGCGGTGCAGCCTGCCGAAGGCTCGCCGCCGGCAGGAGCGGTGAGAGGAACGGCGACCGGCCCGTTCTCGCCCGCGGGGCCGCGATGGATATGCGAGCCGGTGGGGGCGGCGACGGCGTCGACGTCGAGTTCGTAGCAAAGCTCTCCGCCCGGATCGAGCGAGGCCTCGAACACGCCCGTCCCGTCGGCATCGCCCGGCCCGACCTCGGCCGGCCCCGAGAGATTGGCGGCTAGCCGCGTGCCATAGCCAAGCCCCTGACGGCCCTCGCCATAGGTCGAGCAGGCCGACAGCGCGAGCGCGCCGATGGCGGCGAAAGCGGCGGTTCTGGGGAGGCTGGTGCGAGTGCGGGTCATGGGATGCTCCTGCGCTTGTTTTTTGTGCATGACGTTAGCGCGTGGGGGAGCGGGTTGTTCCGGGGTGGGGGTGATCCTCGACGCGGCAGCCCAGAGCCTCCTGCCACACACACACACACACACACACACACACACACACATTGGATTGCCGCGCCGCTTCGCGGCTCGCAATGACGGGCGCACCCTACTCCGCCGCCTCCCTCTTCGCCCGCAACAACGGCTTCAGGTAATGGCCGGTAAAGCTCCGCGGCTCGCGCACCACCTCCTCCGGCGTGCCCTCCGCGACGATCTCGCCGCCGCGCACCCCGCCCTCCGGGCCGAGGTCCACGATCCAGTCCGCGGTCTTTATCACGTCGAGATTGTGCTCGATCACGATGACCGAATTGCCCTGCTCCACCAGCCGGTGCAGCACTTCGAGGAGCTTGCGCACATCCTCGAAATGCAGGCCCGTCGTCGGCTCGTCGAGGATGTAGAGCGTCTGCCCGGTCGAACGCCGCGCCAGTTCCTTGGCGAGCTTGACCCGCTGCGCCTCGCCCCCTGACAGCGTCGTCGCCTGCTGGCCGACCTTGACATAGCCGAGGCCCACCTCGTTCAGCATCCGCATCTTGTCGCGGATCGACGGCACCGCCTTGAAGAATTCCTCCGCATCCTCGATCGTCATGTCGAGCACGTCGGCGATGCTGAGGCCCTTGAACTTCACCTCCAGCGTTTCGCGGTTGTAGCGTTTGCCCCCGCATTCCTCGCAGGTGACGTAGACGTCGGGGAGGAAGTGCATCTCGATCTTGATGAGGCCGTCGCCGGTGCACGCCTCGCAGCGCCCGCCCTTGACGTTGAAGGAGAAGCGGCCGGGCTTGTACCCGCGCGCCTGGCTTTCGGGGAGGCCGGCGAACCAGTCGCGGATCTGGGTGAAGGCGCCGGTGTAGGTCGCGGGGTTGGAGCGCGGGGTGCGGCCGATCGGGGACTGGTCGATCTCGATGACCTTGTCGCAGTTTTCGAGGCCCTCGATCCCGTCGTGCTTGCCCGCGATCATGCGCGCGCCGTTGAGCACGCGGGCGGCGCCGGCATAGAGCGTGTCGATGGTGAACGAGGACTTGCCCGAACCCGACACGCCGGTGATGCAGGTGAAGGTGCCGAGCGGGATCGAGGCGGTGACGTTGCGCAGGTTGTTGGCCTGCGCGCCCTTCACCGTCAGCTTGAGCCCGTTGCCCTTGCGGCGCTGTTCGGGCACCTCGATCGCGCGGCGGCCCGTCAGGTAATCGGCGGTGAGCGAGCCCTTGGCCTTGAGCACCTGTTTGAGGGTGCCCTGCGCCACAACTTCGCCGCCATGCACGCCCGCGCCGGGGCCGAGATCGACGATGTGGTCGGCGCTGCGGATCGCGTCCTCGTCGTGTTCGACCACGATCACCGTATTGCCGAGATCGCGCAGGCGTTTGAGCGTTTCCAAGAGCCGGTCATTGTCGCGCTGGTGCAGGCCGATCGAAGGCTCGTCGAGGACGTAGAGCACGCCCGAAAGCCCGCTGCCGATCTGGCTGGCAAGGCGGATGCGCTGCGATTCCCCGCCCGACAGCGTGCCGGATGTGCGGTCGAGATTGAGGTAGTCGAGGCCCACGTTGTCAAGAAAACCGAGCCGTTCGTTGATCTCCTTCAGGATCGGGCGGGCGATCTGGGACTGCTGCTCGGTCAGGTGATCGTCCGCCTGCTCGAACCACGCCTTGGCCTCGGCCACGCTCATGCGGACGGGTTCGGCAATGTCGATCGGGCCGGTGGGTCCGGGAATCTTCACCGCGAGCGCCTTTTCATTGAGCCGCTTGCCCCCGCACGCCTCGCACGGCTGCGCGGTCTGGAATTTCGACAGCTCCTCCTGCATCCACGCGCTTTCAGTCTGGCGCATCCGGCGGTTGAGATTGCCGATCACGCCCTCGAACGGCTTGGTCACGGTGTATTGCTTGCGCCCGTCCTTGAAGGTGAGCGGGACCGGCATGCCGCCCGTGCCGTGCAGGATGATCATGCGCTGATCAGGCTCGAGGTCCTTCCACGGGGTCGTCAGGTCGAAATCATAGGCCTTCGCGAGGCTCGCGAGAACCTGCATGTAATAGGGCGAAGGCGGGTTCGATTTCGCCCAGGGCACGATCGCGCCCTGTTTGAGGGTCAGGGCCTCGTTCGGCACGACGAGCTGTTCGTCGAACAGCTGCTTTTCCCCGATCCCGTCGCAGGCCGGGCACGCGCCCTGCGGCGAGTTGAAGGAGAACAGGCGCGGCTCGACCTCCTCGATGGTGAAGCCGGAGACCGGACAGGCGAATTTCTCGGAAAAGACGATGCGGTTGGCGGGGATCCCGGCGCCTTTCATAGCGCCGCCCGCATCCTCGCCCTCGCCTTCGCGTCCCGGCACGACGCCGTCGGCGAGATCGACATAGGCCAGCCCCTCGGCGAGCTTCAGCGCGGTCTCGAAACTGTCGGCGAGGCGTGTTTCCAGCCCCTCCTTCACCGCGAGACGGTCCACCACGACCTCGATGTCGTGCTTAAATTTCTTGTCGAGGGCGGGCGCCTCCTCGATCGGATAAAGCTCCCCGTCGATCCGCACGCGGGTAAAGCCCGCCTTCTGCCATTCGGCGAGCTCGCGGCGATATTCGCCCTTGCGCCCGCGCACGACGGGGGCGAGCAGGTATGCCCTCGTCCCCTCCGGAAGCGCCATCACGCGGTCGACCATGTTCGATACGGTCTGCGCCTCGATCGGCTTTCCGGTCGCGGGCGAATAGGGAGTTCCGACCCGCGCCCATAACAGGCGCATGTAATCGTAGATCTCGGTCACCGTCGCGACGGTCGAACGCGGATTCTTCGAAGTCGTCTTCTGCTCGATGCTGATGGCAGGGCTTAGCCCGTCGATATGCTCGACATCGGGCTTCTGCATCATCTCGAGGAACTGGCGCGCATAGGCCGACAGGCTCTCGACATAGCGGCGCTGGCCTTCGGCATAGATGGTGTCGAAGGCCAGCGACGACTTGCCGCTTCCCGACAGGCCGGTGACGACGATCAGCGCGTCGCGCGGCAGGTCGATGTCGATGCCCTTGAGATTGTGTTCGCGCGCGCCGCGGACGCTGATCTTGGTCAGCATGTGGCGGGCCGATGCTTATGGGTCTTGGTAAGGCTCATGGGCGGGCTTTGTTCCGGAAATGTTCGTGGGTGTAAAGGGGGTGAAGGGATGGCACTCGCGGTCGCATCCCAAATGCCGTTTCATCTGGCGATTACAACCGTCGGAGCCCGCTTTGGTTTCGCGCGCCGGGGCGTCGATGACGGGCCTGTCCGACCGGACCCTTTAGGAATAACCAAGTTGTCTGCTGCGCCCTCGGCTCTATCGTGACGCGGGTTTCGAAAAAGGGGGACAGATGAAACGCAGGGCCTTTCACATGCTGGCCGGAGCGCTCGCTCTTGCGCTCGGGCAGCCCGTCGCCGCGCAGGAAGAGGGCGATTCGTCGAGCGATGCGGAAACCACTGCCCTGCTCGCCTATCTCGGCCTCTCCGCTGCCTCGGGAACGACGTCGGTGAACGAAGGGGCCGGATCCTCGGAGGCCTATCTCCTGACGACGATCCTGCTCGATCGCGCGGCCGGCGAGATGCTCGGCCACTTCACGGACGGCAGGCGCTACATGGTCGTTGCCGAAAAGGACAAGGTCGACCTTTCGGTCCATTCGCGCGTGGAAGCACGGCTGGGCAGGCTGCTGGACGCGGCTCTCACCTTTGCGCGCAGCGATGAGAACGTGCGGGCATGTCGGGACGGAGTTTCGGGCAACGCCAAAGGGCTGATGGAACTGGGCGAAATGAACCTCGAGGAAAACGGGGCGAAGGCGGCGGCCACCGAATTGACCGCGGCGGACATTTTCGGCGCGGTCAGAGTAAGCACCGACATCAGCCCGATTGCGGTGGATATCGACACGTCGCTGCTGGTCACCGCGCTCACCAAGCGGGCGGCAGCCGCGAGGACGAGCGAACCGGCCGATCTCAGGGTCTGGACGGAAATCGCCAACTCGCCGCAGCCATCTGCGCTCGCAAGCAAGCTGGCCGCCGTCGAAAACGAGATCGCGGCGCTGGAGGCAGCCGGTTGCAAGGAGGTGCTTCCCAAGGAGCAATTCGCCGAATTCACCGCGGATCTCGCGAAGATCAAGGCCGCTGCGGCCAGTTTCAGGAAGCCGGCGAGCGATGGCGCTCTCAGTCCGATCGAAGCGGCGGACCGGGTCGCCGGCGCTCTCGGCGACAGGGGCAACGAGGCCCGGATCCTGCGCCTGTCGGTCGACAAGGCCGGGGGCACCCTGCTCAACAATTCGAGCATCTGGACCTCTCTGGGCATTCCGGGCACGACCGTGCGCGCCGCTCTTGTGGTCTCCTACCGCTCGATCGTCCCCGATACGGGCCAGATCGAAAAGGCGGGCATCATCGCCTGCAACTTTCCCGTCAGACTGCTCAAGCATGTCACTTCGGCGAAAATGACCGCGCTCAAGGAGCTGGGGCACTGCGATCACCTGATCTAGCCGCAATGCGACGATGTGGGCCGCGCTGGGCGGGCCGCGCTGGCGGGATGCAGCCCATGACGCCCCGCCCCGTGCCTCAGCCCCGGTGAAGCGTGGACATTTCCCCTCATCTCGTCCGTTGATTCAGTGAAATACCGCAAGGCACTGGAATTACGAACGAAACGAGGAACCCCATCACCGGCACCACCCCCGCCATCGCTCCCGCACACGACCATCGACACATTGCCCGGTCCGCGCCGCCCGCCCTCCCACAAACGCGCGTGCCGACCCCGCCCGCCGCGCAACGACCCGCAGCGCTTCGCCGCCGCCGTTTTCTCGGCTCGCTACGCGAACGCTGGAGCCGCCGGCGGGGCCGGGCGAAACGCCTGCGGCTTTCCCGCCGCAAGGGCGCAGCCGCGCTGCTGAGCGTTTCGGCGGTCGCGCTGGCGGGCGCGTCCGATCTCGCGATCCAGCCCGGACAGGCCACTCCCGACATCGAACAGGCGGCGGTCTTCGACCCCGCGATCCGGCGCGATGCGGCGAAGCTTTCGGCAAGCGAGGCGATGGTGGAGGCGCTGGTCGAGGAGGAAGGCGTGCGCTACCGCGTCTATCGCGACGTGGCCGGCTTTCCCACGGTCGGCGTCGGCCACCTCGTCCTTCCGCAGGACAATCTCAGGGTCGGCCAGCGGATCGGCCATGTCCGGGCGATGGAACTGCTCGATGCCGACCTCGCCAAGGCCGAGGACGGGGTTCGCGAACTGCTCGACGGGCTGCCGGTCAACCAGCACGAATTCGACGCGCTGGTCGATCTCGTCTTCAATGTCGGGATCGGCAATGTCTCGCCGGAAGAAAGTCCGCGCCTCAACGCCGCGATCCGTGCAGGCGATTACGCCGGGATAGCCGACGAACTCGACTACACCGCCGCCGCCGGGCGCGTCGCGCGCGGGTTGATCCACCGTTCCCAACGGCGCACGCGAATCTTTCTCGAGGCCGATTACGGCGATCCGCGCACCGCCTGATCGTGCGCGAAACAGCCAGAGGCGACCTACAGAAAATCTGAAGTGCCGACGCTTTTTCAGAGCGTTATTGTCGGGCTCTCTTTGCAAGTCCTCGCAAGAGCCTTTCGGGTCGCACCTGTCCGGGCCAGAGCGACAACTTGCTCGGAAAGGGCCGGGACGGTCGGTGGCGAGTCCGCTTTGCATTGGGGGCGGTATGCCGCCGGTCCGGCCCGGTTTCTTCTCCCCCGATCCATATCCCCGACCAGATCGGCACCATGATACGCGCGACACAATGCGCGCCGACGGTCCGCGCCGGGTCGCGCATCGGCAAGCACCGCTCGTGAAAAAACCCGTCCGTTGCAGGTTTAATCCGGCCGATCAGCCTGTTCGCTTTCGGGACGCGGCCTTCGCCGCGCTCGCGGGAGGCCGGGTAGGACGCTAGCCCGGCAATCGTGTCCCGCGCCCTTGTCCTTCATCGCGCTTGCGAAGAGCCCACACGTCCCAAACGTCCCGCGCGTCCGCAGGCGGCGCTGCGCCGCTTCGCGCTTTTCGGCTCGAGGCTCCGCCGCGACGAGGCTGCGGCCCATCCGCTGCGCAAGCGTCTGGCCGTGCTCGTGCTCGCGCTCGCGGTCCCGGCAATGGCCGCGCCGGGCGATTTCGGCCGCATCCCGGGCGATGCGGGGGCCGACCGCAACCTTGAAAGCATAAAACAGGCGCAGGCCGAAAAGTCGCCCATGCCCTTTGAACGGCCGGGCATGAGTTTTCCCGGCTCGGCCTTCTACTTTCTCGCCGATCCGCCTGCGCGCAGCGCTCTGATCGCCCTGCCGGGGGCCGATCCGCTCTCCGGCGACGAGCCTTCGGCAGCCGGCGGAGCGCTCGATCCCGGCCCCGCCGCCGCGCCCTTCTTCGCGGGGGGCATGGCGACGCGGGCCGAGCAATGCCTCGCCGAGGCGGTCTATCACGAGGCCGCGAGCGAAAGCGAAGCGGGCCAGCGCGCGGTGGCGCAGGTCGTGCTCAACCGGGTGCGCCATCCGGCCTGGCCGAACAGCGTGTGCGCGGTGGTGTTCCAGGGGTCCGAACGCGCGACCGGGTGCCAGTTCACCTTCACCTGCGACGGCAGCCGCGCGCGCACGCCCGGCGGCGCGCCCTGGGCGCGCGCGCACCGGATCGCGCGCGCCGCGCTCACGGGGGAGGTCTATGCCCCGATCGGCCTTGCGACGCATTACCACACCCACTGGGTCGCCCCGCGCTGGGCCGGATCGCTCGATCATGTCGGCACGATCGGCGCGCATCGTTTCTATCGCGCGCGCGGGAAAGCCGGGATGCTCGCCGCTTTCGATGCAGCCTATGCGGGCTTCGAGCCGCCGGCGCCGGTACGGGCGAGCGGGCGGCGGGAGATGACGCAGGCCGCTGCGCCCGAGGCCACTCTCGCAAGCGCTCCCGACGCCGCTGTCGCCCCTTCTGCGATGCGGGAGGCGGCTGCATTGACCGCTCCGCCCGCCGCGCGCAGCCCCGCCGAACCGGCGGCGGGAAGCGGCAGCGTGCGCAGTGAATACCGCACCGCGGGGCGCTGGAAGACCGTCCCCGGAGCGCGCGCCCCCGCGGGCGAGCGGCCAGCCCCGATTGCGCCTGCGCCTCCAGCCGAGATCCCGCGCAAGCCACCCGCCGACTGAGCATGGCTCCGCCGCCGCGCCATCGCCAAGCCCCCTGGCTGCCGGAAGAAGAGGGTTAACGGGCCCGAAACCCTGACTCCACACCAAGCCTTAGCGCCGATGCACGTAATTGCCCCCCACAGACTAAACGCCTGCGCCCCGTAATCAGGCGCCGCCAGCGAGCCTTGCCCGGGGGTCCCCTTCCCCGAACAGGCCCCGGCGCGCCGCAAGGGGCCAAGACCCGGGAACACGCGCTCCCATGACGATCCATTTCGCGGCTGCCTCCGGAACCGCCCATGCCCCCGCCGCCGCGCCGATCGCACGCGGGCTGGCCCGGCGCGCAAGGGCACGGGCTGCCAACGACAACCTCATGGGCACGAACGGGCACGCGCGAGGGTCGGCACGCAATCGCGCGCCGAGCGAAGAGATCCTGCGCGCCGCCCTTAAGCATTTCGCCGAACATGGCCTCGGTGCCGCCCGCACCGCGCGGGTCAGGGCCGAAGCGGCGTTCTTCGCAGGCGACCGGCAGGCCTATGACCACTGGCTCGAAATCACCCGCACGCTCGACCGCCGCCTCGCCGCACAGGTCGCCGCCGGGGCAGAGCGTCCCGCCACCTGACCCGCAGGTCCGACGGATCCTGCCGCACTCACAGCGCGCCCTTCGGCGCGATGCTCCCGCCTGTGCGCGCTCCCCATCGTAAGCGCCGGATTTCAGGGCGGGAAAACGGTAAGTGATCCGTTAACCGGGCTTTGACCAGTTTGCGCTAGCCGGGGAAGGATATGGGAGCGAGCGGACCCTTTGCGAAGCTGCGCCTGCTGGCGCCGCGTCCGCGTGCGGACCGCGTGTCCGCACGTGCGCGCAGGATGCTGGTCAAGACGCTCTACACCCAGCCGGCCAGCCTCGCGATCGGTGCGCTGACGGGGATCGCCGCAACCGGCGTGTCGGCTTTCGTCTCCGGCATCCCGCAGCTCTATGTCGGGGCGACGGTGCTCATCATCATCGCGCTTCTGAGAGTCGTGACCGCGATAACCCTGTCGCCCGACAGCGGCCGGACGAGCACCGCCAAGCTCGAGATGGTCTACGAAATCGGCGCCTTCAGCTACGCGATCGCGATCGGCGCGGTGGGGGCGATGACGATCTGGTTCGGCGCGCCGGGCGAGGTCCAGGTGCTGATGGTGGCGAACACGCTGTGCTACGGGGTCGGCGTTTCGGCGCGCAATGCGGGCCGGCCCAGCATCGCGATCGGCCAGCTCACGCTGTCGCTGCTGCCGATCATGGCGGCCTGCGTGGTCGAGGGTTCGCTGGCGCTTGCAACCCTTGCGGTAACGATCGCGCTGCTGATCCCGGCGATGATGTCGATCGTGCTCAACATCTTCAAGGTGCTCGAGGATTCGATCGCCTCTGCCGAAACCAGCGCGCAGCTCGCCGACAAGATGCAGCTTCTCGCCCGGACCGATGTCGTCACCGGGCTCGCCAACCGGGCGGGGCTGAACCATGCGATGGTCGAGACGATGATGTCGCTGGAAGAGGAGGCGCGGCTTGCGCTGATCTGGATCGATCTCGACCGTTTCAAGGAAGTGAACGACCTGCTCGGCCACCCGGTCGGCGACCGCGTCCTGACCGAAGTCGCGCGGCGGCTGCGCGAAGTCTCGCCGCCGGGGGCGACGGTGGCGCGTTTCGGCGGTGACGAATTCGTGGTCTTCGCCGCCGTCGACGACCGCAAGCATTCCGAACGCATCGCGAGCGAGATCCATGCCGAGATCATGCGCCCGGTGCGGGTTGACGGCGACCGGCTGGAAGTGCGCGCCTCGCTCGGCGTCGCGCTGCTGCCCGATGACGGGGCCGATGCCGACACGCTGATGCAGAGCGCGGATCTTGCGCTTTACCATGCCAAGGTCGGCGGACGCTCGCAGACGCGTTTCTTCGACCGCGCGATGACCCGCGACCTCATCCGCCGGCGCGAGATCGAGGACGAATTGCGCGCCGCGATCCAGCGCGAGGAGCTGTCGATCTTCTTCCAGCCGATCGTCGACCTCGAGACGGGCCGCATCCGCACGTTCGAGGCGCTGGTGCGCTGGTTCCACCCGGAAAAGGGCGAGCTCAAACCCGACGAGTTCATCCCCGTGGCCGAGGAAACCGGCGTGATCGTCACGCTCGGCAACTGGATCACCGCGCAGGCCGCACGCACGGCGGCGACCTGGCCCGAGGATGTCAATGTCGCGGTCAATCTATCGCCCCTGCAGATCCGCGCGCCGGGCGCCGCTCTGGGCATCCGCAACGCTCTGCGCGAGGCGGGGCTCGACCCCTCGCGGCTGGAGCTCGAAGTGACCGAGAGCCTGTTCATCGAGGACAATCACGCCACCGCCGCCTTCATCGAGGAACTCGCCGCGATCGGCGTCACCTTCGCACTGGACGATTTCGGGACGGGTTATTCCTCGCTCGGCCACATCAACACCTTCCCGTTGAAGAAGATCAAGGTCGACCGCAGCTTCGTCTCGGGCGCGCATGTCGGGCGCAAGAGCGATGCGATCATCCGCGCGGTCGCCGAAATGGGATCGACGCTCGACATCGAGATCGTCGCCGAGGGGCTCGAGACGGTCGAACAGGTGCAGACGGTGCGCGAGGCGGGGTGCACCCTGGGACAGGGTTTCTATTTCAGCCGCGCCGTTCCCGATTACCTCGCCGCCCTGCTGATCGCGCAGGAGCGCGAGGGCGAACTGGGCGAAGCGACGCTGCGGGCGCAGGCCTGAGCGGCCATCCATTCTGCCTTCGCACAGCCCGCTCCGCCGTGCCCGAGCAACGGATCGCCGCGCCGTAAGCCAGCTTATTGCAACTGCGAACTGTTATCAAAGATTTCCGCCGATCCGGGGCTTTTGACGGTTGCAATGCCCTCTACGCGCGCCTAGGCCCGCCCGCGAGATCACGGCGCTTGGCAAGGCTTGGGACGGGCCGCTTTCGCGCCACAGACATGGTTTTCGTCCCAAGGATCAGGGAAGGAAGTCCAATAATGGCCCGCACCAAGATTGCGCTGATCGGCGCCGGGATGATCGGCGGCACGCTCGCCCACCTCGCCGCGAAGAAGGAAATGGGCGACATCGTCCTATTCGACATCGCCGAAGGCATGCCGCAGGGCAAGGCGCTCGACCTTTCGCAGTGCGGACCCATCGAAGGCTTCGACGCGAAGATCACCGGCACGAACGACTATGCCGACATTGCAGGCGCCGACGTGGTGATCGTCACCGCGGGCGTGCCGCGCAAGCCCGGCATGAGCCGCGACGACCTGCTCGGCATCAACCTCAAGGTGATGAAGGCGGTCGGTGAGGGCATCAAGAACAACTGCCCCGACGCCTTCGTGATCTGCATCACCAACCCGCTCGACGCGATGGTCTGGGCGCTGCGCGAATTCTCCGGCTTGCCGCACAACAAGGTCGTCGGCATGGCGGGCGTGCTCGATTCCGCGCGCTTCGCGACTTTCCTCGCGTGGGAATTCGGCGTCTCGGTGCGCGACGTCAACGCCTTCGTCCTCGGCGGGCACGGCGACACGATGGTGCCGGTCCTGTCCTACTCCACGATCAACGGCATCCCGGTGAAGGACATGGCCAAGATCAAGGGCGTCTCCGAAAGCCGCCTCGATGAAATCGTCGACCGCACCCGCAAGGGCGGCGGCGAGATCGTGGGCCTGCTCGGCAACGGCTCGGCCTATTACGCGCCCGCCACCAGCGCGATCGCCATGGCCGAGGCCTATCTGGGCGACCAGAAGCGCATCCTGCCGTGCGCGTCCTATGTCGAGGGCAAGTACGGCCTCGACGGGCTGTATGTCGGCGTGCCGACGATGATCGGCGCGGGCGGCACCGAGGACGTGATCGAGATCGAGCTGTCGGATGAAGAGCGCGGCAACCTCAAGGTCTCGACCGACGCGGTCGAGGAATTGCTCGAAGCGTGCAAGGGGCTGGATGAGAGCCTTGCTTAAGCGCAGCCTCGTCGCACTAGCGGCCCTCACTTTGCCCATCGCTCCGGCGGCGGCGGAGCAGATGCGGGAGGCCGCGCTGCCCGAGATTTTCGAGACCTTCAACGATTGCTTCGCCGCCACCGAAAGCGGCGGGATCTCCGTCGCCTCGCTCGAGGGACGGGGATGGTCGCGCGCCACCCTGCGTTCGGGCGATGGCGAGGTGATCGAAGGGGGCCCGATCTTCTATGGACACGCCGAGCGTGCACCGATCATCATCCTCAGCACGCTCGAAGGCCAAGGCGTTTGCATGGTCAATGCACGGATCGAGAGCTTCGAGGTCTTCGAGCAATTCAAGCAGGCCTTTGGCGGGAAGCTGCCCCCGGCCGATGACGAAGGCACGATCACGTTCATGGCCGAAGGTCGGCCGGTCCAGATCGCGCCGACCGGATCGCGCGAGGCGCCTGCGCTGCGTCTCGCTGTTCTTACTGAAAGAGAGAGCAACTGAATGTCCATCCTCGTAAACAAAGACACCAAGGTCATCACGCAGGGGATGACCGGCAACACCGGCACCTTCCACACCGAGCAGGCGCTGGCTTACGGCACGCAGATGGTCGCAGGCGTTACCCCCGGCAAAGGCGGTACGGAGCATATCGGCCTGCCGCAGTTCGACACGGTGAAGGAGGCCAAGGCCGCGACCGGCGCGACCGCTTCGTGCATCTACGTGCCACCGCCCTTCGCCGCCGACGCGATCTGCGAGGCGATCGATGCGGAGATCGAGCTCATCATCTGCATCACCGAGGGCATCCCGGTGCTCGACATGGTCCGCGCCAAGCGCGCGCTCGAGGGTTCAAGCTCGCGCCTGATCGGCCCGAACTGCCCCGGCGTCCTCACGCCCGAAGAATGCAAGATCGGCATCATGCCCGGTTCGATCTTCAAGAAGGGTTCGGTCGGCGTCGTCAGCCGTTCAGGCACGCTCACCTATGAAGCCGTCCACCAGACAACGCAGGTCGGGCTCGGCCAGTCGACCGCGGTCGGCATCGGCGGGGACCCGGTCAACGGGACGAACTTCATCGACGTGCTCGACCTCTTCCTCGACGACCCGGAAACGGAAAGCATCATCATGATCGGCGAGATCGGCGGCAGCGCAGAAGAAGAAGCCGCCGCCTTTTTGAAGGCCGAGGCAGCGAAGGGCCGCAAGAAGCCCACCGTCGGCTTCATCGCGGGCCGCACTGCGCCTCCGGGCCGCCGCATGGGCCATGCCGGCGCGATCGTTTCCGGCGGCCAGGGCGGCGCCGATGACAAGATCGCGGCGATGGAGGATGCGGGCATCCGCGTCTCGCCCTCGCCGTCCGAACTCGGCACCACGCTTGCCGCGATGCTCAAGGAAACGGCCTGACCCTTATCCGCGCGCCCCGGTTCCGCCGGGGCGCGCCTTCTCCTCCCCTCCCCTTTTTCCCCAGCGGGACATTCGCCATGAACAAGGAAACCGCCAGTTTCATCCCCGAGATGACCGACCAGGAAGGCCCCCAGCCCGGACCGTCCTGGGGCAACAGGCGCTGGCTCGACACGGTCAGCGGCGCCGATGCGGATCTCGCCGCGGCGATGGACCCGACGCAGATGCGCGTCACCGACATGAAGGGCGCGGTGGAAAAAGCCGCGGCCAAGTCGGGCAAGGCGATGGACCCCGAAGCGATCCAGCGCGCAGCGAGCATGTCGATCGCGGCGATGACGCTGGTGCGGCTTTACCGCGTGCGCGGCCACATGGCGGCCGATCTCGACCCGCTGGGCCTGTCGAGCCAGCGCGAAGTGCCCGAGGACCTGACGCTCGAATTCCACGGGCTTGCCGGGCTGGAAAAAGAGGAAGTCTATGCCGGCGGCGTCCTCGGCATGGAATGGACCACCGTGGGCGAACTGCACAAGCGGCTGATCGAGGTCTATTGCGGCAAGGTCGGCCTCGAATACATGCACATCGCCGACACCGAGGAACGCCGGTTCCTGCAGGACAAGTTCGAAAGCCCGGGCGAGACGATCCAGTTCACTCCCGAAGGCAAGAAGGCGATCCTCGCGGCCGTTTTGCGCGGCGAGCAATACGAGGAATTCCTCGGCAAGAAATATGTCGGGACCAAGCGTTTCGGCCTCGACGGCGGGGAATCGATGATCCCGGCACTGGAAGCGGTCATCAAGCATGGCGGCAGCGCGGGCGTGCGCGAGATCATCTACGGCATGGCCCACCGCGGGCGGTTGAACGTCCTCGCCAACGTGATGGCAAAGCCCTATCGCGTGATCTTCCACGAATTTTCCGGCGGCAGCGCCAATCCCGACGATGTCGGCGGTTCGGGCGACGTGAAATATCACCTCGGCACCAGCACCGACCGCGAATTCGACGGGATCAGCGTGCACATGAGCCTGACGCCCAATCCCAGCCACCTCGAGGCGGTGAACCCCGTCGTTCTCGGCAAGGCGCGCGCGCAGCAGGCGATCCGCGACGACCTGACGCAGAAGCTGGAAGTCCTGCCCGTCCTCATCCACGGCGATGCCGCCTTTGCGGGCCAGGGCGTCGTGTGGGAAAGCCTCTCGCTTTCGGGCGTGCCCGGATACGACACCGGCGGGTGCATCCACTTCATCATCAACAACCAGATCGGTTTTACCACCAGCCCCAAATTCGCCCGCTCCTCGCCCTATCCCTCGGACGTTGCGAAGGGCGTCATGGCGCCGATCCTCCACGTCAACGGCGACGATCCCGAAGCGGTGACGTTCGCCTGCAAGCTCGCGGTCGAATATCGCCAGACCTTCCACCGCGACGTGGTGATCGACATGTGGTGCTATCGCCGCTTCGGCCACAATGAAGGCGACGAGCCCAAGTTCACCCAGCCGCTGATGTACGACGCGATCCGAAGCCATCCCAAGGTGTCGAAGATCTACGAGACCCGGCTGATCGAGGAAGGCGTGGTCGAAAAGGGCCACCGCGAGGAAGCCGCTAAGGAATTCATCGACCTGCTCGACCAGGAATTCGAGGCGGCCAAGAGCTACAAGCCAAACGAGGCGGACTGGTTCGCGGGCCGCTGGGCCGGGCTCAACAAGCCCGCCGATCCCGAAACCGCGCGGCGCAATGTCGAGACCGCGATCGAGCGCAAGGCGTTCGACCATCTCGGCAAGGTGCTGACCGAGGTGCCGGGCGATCTGGAAATCCACAAGACGCTGGGCCGCGTGCTCGCCGCCAAGGCCGAGATGTTCGAAACCGGCGAAGGCTTCGACTGGGCGACGGCCGAAGCGCTCGCTTTCGGCAGCCTCGTGATGGAAGGCTACGGCGTGCGCCTGTCGGGCCAGGACAGCGGGCGCGGCACCTTCTCGCAGCGCCATGCCGTGTGGGTCGACCAGCGCGACGAGCGCAAGTACATCCCGCTCACCACCCTGCCCCACGGCAAGTTCGAGGTCTACGATTCCACGCTGTCGGAATATGGCGTGCTCGGCTTCGAATACGGTTTCGCCATGGCCGACCCCAAATCGCTGGTGCTGTGGGAAGCGCAGTTCGGCGATTTCGCCAACGGCGCGCAGATCATGATCGACCAGTTCATCGCCTCGGGCGAAGCCAAGTGGCTGCGTGCCAACGGCCTCGTGATGCTGCTGCCGCACGGTTACGAGGGCCAGGGTCCGGAGCATTCCTCGGCAAGGCTCGAACGCTTCCTGCAGCTGTGCGCGAACGACAACATCCAGGTCTGCAACATCACGACGCCGGCGAACTATTTCCACGTCCTGCGCCGCCAGATGCTGCGCCCGTTCAGGAAGCCGCTCGTCATCATGACGCCCAAATCGCTCCTGCGTCATCCGATGGCGAAAAGCAGCCGCGACGAATTCCTCGGCGACCGCCAGTTCCGCCGGATCAAGTCGGACACGGCCGAGATCGCCGACGAAAAGGTCAGGCGCGTCGTCCTGTGTTCGGGCAAGGTCGCCTATGACCTCATCGAAAAGCGCGACGAAAAAGGCCTCAAGGACGTTTCGATCGTGCGGATCGAGCAGCTCTATCCCTTCCCCGGCGAACCGCTCGCGGTGCGGCTGAAGCGGATGACCGGTCTCGAACAGGTCATCTGGTGCCAGGAAGAGCCGAAGAACAACGGCGCGTGGTTCTTCGTCCAGAACCAGATCGAGGATTCGCTCACGCTTGCAGGTTTCGAGGGCAAGCGACCGATCTATGTCGGGCGCGAGGCGGCGGCTTCGCCCGCGACCGGCCTCGCCAACCGTCACAAGCAGCAGCAGGAACAGCTCGTCGCCGAAGCGCTCGGGCTGGAGGCCTGAGAACAGAACCAACCCGGCAGTCCCGTCCAAGGCTGAGGAAAAAGAAACAATGGCAACCGAAATCAAAGTCCCCGCCCTCGGCGAATCGGTCACCGAAGGCACGATCGGCGAATGGCTCAAGCAGCCCGGCGACGCGGTCGAGGCCGACGAGCCGATCGCCAGCCTCGAAACCGACAAGGTCGCGGTCGACGTGCCCTCGCCGGTCGCGGGCGTGATGAGCGAACACAAGGTCGCGGTCGGCGACACGGTCGAGGTCGGCGCGGTGATCGCTCTGATCGAGGAAGGGGCGAGCGCTTCCCCGTCCCCATCCCCCTCCCCGTCCCCTGCCCCGTCCCCGTCCCCCGCGACAAGCGAGGCGAAGGAACAGGACGACGGCGCGAAGGAAGGCCCGTCGGAGGAACTGATCGCCGCTGCGCAGACGCTTTCGCCCGCGGTGCGGCGCGCGGTGCTCGAACACGGCGTGGATCCCTCCACGATCAAGGGGACGGGCAAGGACGGGCGCCTGACGAAGGAAGACGTCATCGCCGCCGCCGAGGCCAGGAAGAGCGGATCGCCCGCTCCTTCGGCTGCTCCTGCCCCGGCGCCCTCGCCCGCTCCGGCGGCGACCGGCGGCGAACGCCGCGAAGAGCGGGTCAAGATGACCCGGATGCGCCAGACCATCGCGAAAAGGCTGAAGGGCGCGCAGGACAATGCCGCGCTGCTGACCACCTTCAACGATGTCGACATGACCGCGGTGATCGAGGCCCGCAGCAAATACAAGGACATGTTCGCCAAGAAGCACGACATCCGCCTCGGCTTCATGGGCTTCTTCGCCAAGGCCGCCTGCCTCGCGCTGAAGGACGTGCCGGCGGCCAACGCCTATATCGAGGGCGACGAGATCGTGTACCACGATTACGTCGATATCTCGGTCGCAGTCTCCGCACCCA
Organism: Erythrobacter litoralis; assembly: GCF_001719165.1. Taxonomy (NCBI): domain Bacteria; kingdom Pseudomonadati; phylum Pseudomonadota; class Alphaproteobacteria; order Sphingomonadales; family Erythrobacteraceae; genus Erythrobacter; species Erythrobacter litoralis. The sequence continues at coordinate 1,286,287 of NZ_CP017057.1, read as the reverse complement.
ATGGCCTCGTCGTCCCCGTCATCCGCGATGCCGACAAGAAAGGCTTTGCCCGGATCGAGAAGGACATCGCCGATTTCGGCCAGCGCGCCAAGGAAGGCACGCTGACGATGGAGGACATGTCGGGTGGGACTTTCACCATCTCGAATGGCGGAGTGTTCGGCAGCCTCATGTCGACCCCGATCATCAACCCGCCGCAGAGCGCGGTGCTGGGCCTTCACCGGATCGAGGATCGCCCGGTCGCGATCAATGGCGAAGTCGTCATCCGTCCGATGATGTATATCGCGCTCTCCTACGACCACCGCCTGATCGACGGGCGCGAGGCGGTGACCGCATTGAAGATCATCAAGGAGGCGATCGAGGATCCGACCCGGATGCTGATCGATTTGTAAGGCTGAACCGATGAAGAACGCCGTTCCCGCCCCTGCCGCGCTCGCCTCGCTCGCCGCCCTTGCCCTGCTTTCGGGCTGCGATGTCGCCAGCGAAATCGCCGGCGACGCCATTGCCGGAGAGCTGCGCGCGCAATATATCGAGCAATGCCAGGGCGTTGCCGAAAGTGCGGGCATCGCTGCCGAACGCGTGAACGCTGCCTGCGAATGCAGCGCGGATGATTTCGCGGCCGATCTTGCCGAAGACGGCGAATTGCGGATCGACCAGGGGCGGATCGAACAAGTCCTCAGAACCTGTGTGCAGGAGCAGCCGGGCACGGCCCCGCAAGATCCTGCGGAGAACAACAATGGCTGACCATTCCTACGATTACGACGTCCTCATCATCGGTGCCGGCCCCGGCGGCTATGTCGCCGCGATCCGCGCCGCGCAGTTGGGCCTCAAGGTGGCCTGCGTCGAAAGCCGCGAAACGCTCGGCGGGACCTGCCTCAACGTGGGCTGCATCCCGTCCAAGGCGCTGCTCCACGCCTCCGAATTGTTCGAGGAAGCCGAAGGCGGCCATTTCGCGACCTGGGGGATCGAGGCCAAGGCGACGTTCGACCTGAAAAAGATGATGGCCGAGAAATCCGCCGCGGTCGGCGATCTCACGGGCGGAATCGAATTCCTGTTCAAGAAGAACAAGGTCACCTGGCTGAAAGGCCATGCCGCTTTCGAGGACGCGCATACGGTCAAGATCGGCGATGCGACCCACACGGCGAAGGACATCGTCATCGCCACCGGTTCCAGCGTCACTCCGCTGCCCGGCGTCGAGGTGGACAATGACAAGAAGCGCATCGTGGATTCGACCGGCGCGCTCGACCTCGACGAAGTGCCCGAGCATCTCGTGGTGATCGGCGGCGGCGTGATCGGGCTGGAACTGGGCAGCGTGTGGCGCAGGCTCGGCGCGAAGGTCACCGTGGTCGAATTCCTCGACCAGCTGCTCCCCGGCATGGACGGCGAAGTGCGCAAGGAAGCGGGCAAGATCTTCAAGAAGCAGGGCATGGAAATGATGCTCGGCCACAAGGTCACCGGCGCCAGCGTCAAGGGCAAGAAGGTTACCCTTTCGGTCGAGAAGTCCTCCGGCGGCGATGAACAGAAAATCGAGGCAAGCCACGTCCTCGTCTCGATCGGGCGGCGGCCCAACACCGACGGGCTGATGCTCGAAAAGGCGGGGCTTAAGGTCAACAATCGCGGCCAGATCGCGATCGGCCACGATTTCCGCACCGAGGTCGAGAACATCTGGGCGATCGGCGACGTCGCGCCCGGCCCGATGCTCGCGCACAAGGCCGAGGACGAAGGCATTGCAGTGGCCGAATTCATCGCCGGGCAGACGGGAATCGTGAACCACGATGTCATCCCCAACGTCGTCTACACCGCGCCCGAAATCGCCGGGGTCGGCCTTACGCAGGAACAGGCGATCGAGGCGGCGGGCGGCGACAAGGCCAAAGTCAAGGTCGGCAAGTTCCCGATGATGGCGAACAGCCGGGCCAAGGCGAACCGCGACACCGACGGCTTCGTCAAGGTCATCGCCGATGCCGAAACCGACCGGGTGCTGGGCGTTTGGATGATCAACACGCTGGCGGGCACGATGATCGCGCAGGCCGCGCAGGCGATGGAATTCGGCGCCACGTCCGAAGACATCGCCTATACCTGCCACGCCCACCCGACCCATGCCGAAGCGTTCAAGGAAGCGGCGATGGCGGTGCAGGGCAAGCCGATCCACATGTGAGGCGGCGCGGGGTCGAGGGGGAGACATGGCCTATCCGCAACTGACGACGAAACCGGGCGCGCTCGAAACCGCGGCGGCGATCCGCGCGGGCAAGCTTTCGGTCGTGGAGGCGGTCGATGCCGCGATCGTGCGGATCGAACATCTCGATGCCGAGGTGAACGCGCTCGCCGTGCCCGATTTCGAGCGCGCCTGCGAGACGGCAAAGGCGATGGACCGCGAGGGGCCACGCAAAGACCAGCCGCTGTTCGGCGTGCCTATGACGGTCAAGGAAAGCTTCGATGTCGCAGGGCTGCAAAGCTGCTGGGGCCACGAACGGCTGACCGATTACGTGCCCGCGCGCGATGCCGAACTGGTCCGCCGGCTGAAAGCGGCCGGTGCGGTGATCGTGGGCAAGACCAACGTGCCGACCGATCTCACCGACTGGCAGAGCTTCAACCCGGTCTATGGCCGCACCAACAACCCGCACGACCATGCGCGCTCGCCCGGCGGATCGTCGGGCGGCGGCGCGGCTGCGGTGGCGAGCGGGATGGTGGCGTGTGAATACGGCACCGATATCGGCGGCTCGGTCCGGGTCCCGGCGCATTTCTGCGGCATCTGGGGGCACAAGACGACCCACGGCCTCGTCTCCAAACTCGGCCACGACCACCCGATGATGGCCCGGCGCAAAGGCTTCGTCGCGGCGCATGAAAGCGAATTGTCGATAGCCGGGCCGCTTGCTCGCAACCCGCAGGATCTTGCCGTGCTGACCGGGATCGGCGCGCGCTTCGCACTCCGCCAGTCGGGCAAGCCGCTTTCGCAATGCCGCCTCCTCGCGCTTACCGAGATGCCCGGCTGCCCGCTCGATGCAAGCGTCGCCGAGCCGACCGAGGCCGCGCTCGGGACACTCGCAAGGGCCGGTATCGCCATCGAGCGCGAGAGCGACCTCGTCCCCGACCTTGCGCAGCAGCACCGCGATTACCTCAGGATGCTCAACACGGTCATGGCCCGCGGCGCGCCCGCGCCCAACGGCAAGCGTGCCACCGCGACCGACTGGTTCGACCTGCTCGACGCGCAGGCCGCCAACCAGGCGCTGTGGGAGCGCGTGTTCGAAACCTTCGATTTCGTCCTCGCCCCGCCCGCCCCCGTGCTCGCCATCCCCCACCGCGACGAGGCGGTGTTCAAGGGCGCGCTCGACGTGAACGGCGAAGACGTCTCGGGCGGCGCAGGGCTCATCTTCTCCGGCCTTGCTACCTTCCCGGGCCTCCCTTCCACCGTCCTGCCGATCGGTTCCGGCACCTATCAGGGCGCAGAGCTTCCCTGCGGGATGCAGGTCATGGGGCCTGCCTTCGCCGATCTCGACTGCATTGCCGCGGCGGGCGAAATGGGCGAGATACTGCACGCCTGACGCGCCCCCGCGCGCCGGAACGCATCGCGCTTTCGAGCGTGGTATCTGGGGGCCTTGTCCCAGTGCCTGCGGGCGCCCGTCCGCACCGCCGGCATTGCGCCCGGCCCCGTCCCAATCGAAAGCGCCGCATGAACGAGACCATCCTTACCCCGATCCTCGACATTCTCGACATTCTCGGCATCGCCGTCTTCGCGCTGTCGGGCGCGTTGATTGCCGCGCGCGAACGCCAGAGCTTCGTCACGATGGGCTTCTTCGCGCTTGTCACCGGAGTCGGCGGAGGCACGGTGCGCGACCTTCTGATCGGCGCGCCGGTGTTCTGGATGTTCGATCCGTGGGTGGCGCCGGTCTGCCTGAGCATGGCGGTGATCGCGTGGAATTTCCCGGGCCGCATCTGGGACGGGCGCCTGTTCTTCTACGCGGACGGCGCGGGGCTTGCCGCCTTTGCGGTTCTCGGCACGGCCAAGGCGCTTGCCTATGGCATCCCGCCGGTCCCGGCATTGCTGATGGGGGTGTTCACCGGGGTCGCGGGCGGCATCATCCGCGATGTCGTGGCCGGGCGTCCGTCGGTCATCATGCAGCCGCAGATCTATCTCACCGCCGCCCTGCTCGCCTCGGCCCTGACAGCGGCGGGATCCTTTCTCGCCGAAACCCTGCGATTCAACGAAACGATCGCCTGGGCCGTGGCTTTCATTGGCGGCTTCGTCGTGCGGCTCGGCGCGATCCAGTTCCGCTGGCGCTGGCCGACCTATGGCAAGCTGCGCCGCAAGGCCGCTGCCGAAACCGCTGCGCAGATGGACGCCTTTTCGAAGAACGAAGCAGGCGAGCATCCGGCCGAAAGCGAAGACGGGAACGCCCCGTTCGAAGAGCGCGATCAGGCCGCCTCTTGAGGCGGCCTAGCGGCCGAGATCGCCGTCGATGGGCCGCGCCTCGGGAATGTCCTCGCCCGGGATCGGTCCGCCAGGATAGACCGGCTGGCGCTCGGCGCGCAAGGGGACCATCGGCTCGGCGGGGCGATCGTAATCGCGCTGGGGCACGGTACGTCCGGCAAAGGCCGCCTCGACATCGCGCGGGCTGGTGCCGAGAGCGACGCGCATTTCCTCGTCGGGCTGCGGGCCAAAGCCCGAGCGTTCCTCGATATTGGCGCGGGCGGTGAGATAGCGCACATCGCTCCACTGTTCGCCGCCTGCGCGCCGGGGCACGGAGCGTGGCGGAATGAAGGTTCCGTCCGAACCTGCCGCCCCGTCCGCACGGCCGACAAAGCCGCCGTAATCGATATTGTCGACCCGCCCGTCATTGCCGATCGTACAGAGGAATGCCGACCCGTCGAACAGGCTGCCGGTCACCGCCCACCCGCTCGCGGTGCGCTGGACGTTGTCGACTTCGTCCACCCGAACGTCGCGCTCGACTTCGGCAAGGCACATGTCGACCGCGTTTTCGAGGCCCGATGCGCCGCCCGCACGGCGCGAAGTCGCGCGCCTGTCGTCATAGCGCCTGTCGTCATAACGCCTGTCGTCATAGCGATCATCGTAGCGCACCCGGTCGCGCTCTACGACGACCACGTCGCGCTCGCGCTCGCGCCGGTTGTTCGAGGCCGCGCTGGCAATGGCAGCGATCCCGCCGATGATGACCGCGCCGGCAAGCACGTCGCCCGCGCTGACCCCGCGCCGCCCCCTCCAGCCGCGCCCGCGCCAGCCGCGGCAGCCCCAACGGCGCCAGCAGCGCCGCCAGTCGGCGGTGTCGGCCTCGGCGTCATAGGTGCTCGATCCGAAATCGGTCATGAAGGCGCCTGCATTCGCGGGCCGCACGAGATTGTCCGGAAGCTGCGCCGCGGAAACGGGGGCGGCGGTCATCGAAAGGGCAGCGGTGAAACCGGCGATTGCGGCCAGGCGATAGGCGGCGTTGCGGGATGGGGACGCCATGGACAGATCCTCCTCGAAGGGGCCTTCGAACAAAGGCGAAGGTCATCGTCAGGGTCGAGCGGCCACCAATCGCTCCAGTTCACGCCCATGACGCTATCGGGCTCCGGCTTGACCGGGGCTGAATGGCAGATGAGCGGCCCTTACCTAAGCAGCGCGCGAGGACCTGCGCAAGCCTGCCGGAACGAACGCCCCCGGCAAAGCCTTGCGGCTGCCGGGGGCGCAAAGATGGTCGGGATATCGAAGCGCGGCTCAGCGCAGGCCCCTCACCCCGTCGAAATCGATCCGCGGACGGCCGCGCCCGTCGAACCGGCAGGTGAAGCGGCCACGGTCGAAATTGCGGCGGAAGCGGAAATTGTCCTCGACCACGATCCGGCCGCGAATGCGAAAGCCATAGCGCCTGCGGTCGACATCGCGGATCTCGGTCACGTCGGCGAAACGCCAGCCCCCGAAACGGCGGGCCTGGTTCTCGGCGGCCCGCACGCAGCGATTTATCGCGAAGCGCGGATCGGCGAAGCGCCCGCCCCGCCTGTCGCCCCGCCAGCCGCGGCGATCGCCGCGCCAGCGACGGTCGCGCCGGTCGCGCCAGTCGTTGTCTCCGTCGAAGGCTCCGGCGAGCGCGGCGATCCCGCCGATAACGAGTGCGCCAGCGATGATCTCGCCCGCGCCGATCCCGCCGTCGCGGTCACGGTGGTCGTCGGCCATGGCAGGGGTCGCCGATCCGAAAGCCAGCGCGCCTGCGGCAAGCGTGCCGAGCGCGGCTTTCGCGAATCCGGAAGGAGGGGCGAGTTTGGAAGGGGGGCTCGTCATGGTCTCATCCTCGCATTGGGCCGGAACGGGATAGCCCCGGCTTGCGAGCCCAACATGTAGGAAAGGGGGTGAGACGAGCCTGAATCCGGCGTGCAGCACCCGTTCAGCTAAGACGGATCGAATCTGAACAGTTTTTCCGCTATTCGATGTCTCGGCGCGTGGAGGACGCGAACTTACGCCCCCTCCAGCGCCGCCAACACGTCGCGGGTGAAACCGGCGATGTCGAAGCGGGTTCCTACGCGGTCCTCCCCCCGGCGCACGATCACGACGTTTCGCGATGGCACGACGACGACGTACTGCCCGCGATTGCCGCGCGCGGCAAAGGCGTCGTCGGGGATGCCCTCGAACGCGTTTCCGTCCGGGCGGCGAAAGGTCCACCAGCCCGCGCCATAGCCCCACTCGGTGCTCTCGGGCTGGGGGCCGGACGGGTCGGACACGTATTCGCGCCAGCCTTGGGGCAGCAGCCGCTCGCCGTTCCACACACCATCATTGAGATAGAGCTGGCCAAGCGTCGCAAGGTCGCTCGCGGTCGACCAGACCTGCGAGGAGAGGACGTGATTGCCCCTGATGTCGGTCTCCGCAACGGTGTGGTCCATGCCGAGCCTGGCGAAGAATTCGTCGGGCGAATAATAGGTCAGCCAGCGCTCGATCGCCTTCACCGCCATCAGCGTGTCGTTGTTGGCGTAGCGATAGACCGTCCCGGGCCTGTGAAGCACGGGCCAGTTCGCGGCGCGCTCGTCCACCGTGGTCCCGCCCCAATAGAGCGGATCGGTGCGATTGCCCGGCGTGTCGGAATAGCGGCCCGTCGCCATGCGCAGGGCGTGGTCGATGGTGATGGTATTGCGCGGATCGCCCTCCGCCCCGGCGCGCCAGTATGGAAGGCCGACCGGATCCTCCACGGAATATTCGCCCGAAAGGACCGCAGCGCCGACAAGGGTGGCGGCAATGCTCTTGGCGACCGACCATGTGCGCTGCGGGGTCGCCGCATCGAAGCCGGGGGCGTAGCGGGCCTCCTCCTCGACCTGCGTGCCGTCGCCGTCGACCCGACGGACCAGCACGGCCGTGGTGCGGCCCTCGCCGTATCGCTCGGCGAATGCATCGGCGAAGACGCGGTCGAGCGGCCCCTGGCGCATCTCCCCGCCGCCGCTGTCGACCTCGACTTCGATGCCGCGCGTGTCCTCGTCCACCTCTCTGCCGCGTTCGACGAGCGGTGCTTGCGGATTGCTCACGTCCTCGGGCGCTCCGATCGGCAGGACGGAGCAGCCCGTGTCCTGCCCGTAATAGGCTGCGAGGCGATCAGGCATGTCCTCGGCCCATTCGACCTGGACGTGGGCAATCTGTCCGGTGGGGCGGCGAACGATTTCGAAGGGGAGGTCGCGGACAATGGCGTCGAGCGGGGTCTGGATGCCGGACAGCTCCCATTCGTGGACGCTTTCCGGGGAGCGGGTGGTCCCGTTGCGCTCGGCGACGGCGATCGCACTGCACAGCATCAGCGCCTTGTATCCCGCTGCGAGCGCGCGGTCATAGCGTGCGTCGAGGCGGTCCTGCGCGGATTGGGCGGCGACGGGAGGGGAGGCAAGCAGCAACGCTGCGGCGGCGGCCAGGATAAACGTTCTCATGGCCCGCGACACTAGGGCGAAAGCGCCAAAAGGAAAGGGGCCGACGGATCGCTCCATCGGCCCCTGTCATTCGCTTGTCGAGCGCGATTAGGCCTCGGCGTATTCGTCCACTTCGCTCATGTCGGGGCCCGAATCCTGGCCCTTGGCGTCCTCATCACGGTCGATCAGTTCGATCACCGCGAGCGGAGCGCTGTCGCTGGCGCGAAAGCCGGCCTTGATGACGCGGACATAGCCGCCTTCACGGTCCGAATAGCGCTCGGCGAGGACGTCGAAGAGCTTCTTGAGCTGGGTCTCGTCCTGCAGGCGGCTCATCGCGAGGCGCCGGTTCGAGAGGCCGCCGCGCTTGGCGAGCGTGATGAGCTTCTCGATATAGGGGCGCAGTTCCTTGGCCTTGGGCACGGTCGTGACGATCTGTTCGTGCTTGACGAGGGCCGCGGCCATGTTGCGGAACAGGGCCTTGCGGTGACCGGTCTTGCGACCGAGCTTGCGCTGCGAAATACCGTGACGCATTTTTCGTTTCCTTCGTTCGTAGGGAGCCCGTGTGAGGTAGCTCCATCCCGGTGACCGTTGCGGGCCGTCACCATCGCCCCCGAAGCGGCTCCGGGCGGATACCCGGAGCGCGCCAATTCATCAGCCGAGCAGTTCCTGTTCGAGCTTCTTGGCCATTTCCTCGATGTTCTCCGGCGGCCAGCCGGGAATGTCCATACCGAGGCGCAGGCCCATCGACGAGAGCACTTCCTTGATCTCGTTGAGCGACTTGCGGCCGAAATTCGGCGTGCGCAGCATCTCGGCCTCTGTCTTCTGGACCAGGTCGCCGATATAGATGATGTTGTCGTTCTTGAGGCAGTTGGCGCTGCGCACCGACAGTTCCAGTTCGTCCACCTTCTTGAGCAGGTACCGGTTGAGCTGGTTGGCGTCGTCTTCCTGCGGCTGGGCGGCATGGCCGATCATCGCCGATTGCGGCTGCGGGATGCCGTCCTCGAAGTGGACGAACAGCGTCAGCTGGTCCTGCAGGATCCGCGCGGCATAGGCCACGGCGTCTTCCGGCGTGACAGTGCCGTCGGTTTCGACCGTGAGCGAGAGCTTGTCATAGTCGAGCTCCTGCCCGACACGGGCGTTCTCGACCTTGTAGCTGACCTGGCGCACCGGCGAATAGAGCGAGTCGACCGGGATGAGCCCGATCGGCGCGTCGGCCGGACGGTTCTGCACGGCCGGAGCATAACCCTTGCCCACATCCGCGGTCAGTTCCATGTTGAGCGTCGCGCCCTCGTCGAGGTGGCACAGGACGAGGTCCTTGTTCATCACCTCGATATCGCCGGTGACGGCGATGTCGCCGGCCTTGACGGTGGCGGGCCCGGTCATCGACAGCTGGAGGCGCTTGGGCCCCTCGCCTTCCATCTTGAGCGCGATCTGCTTCACGTTCAGGACGATGTCGGTCACGTCCTCGCGCACGCCGGCGAGCGAGGAGAATTCGTGCAGCACGTTCTCGATCTTGATCGAGGTGATCGCCGCGCCCTGAAGGCTGGAGAGCAGCACGCGCCGCAGGGCGTTGCCGAGAGTGAGGCCAAAGCCGCGCTCAAGCGGTTCGGCGACGAAGGTGGTCTTGCGCTGCTTGTCGCCGCCTTCCTTGATTTCGAGAGCGTTGGGTTTCTTGAGTTCCTGCCAGTTCTTCGTGTTGACGGACATGGATTTCCCCTAATTCGCCTTTCAGCGGTTCAAATTCGGGACGGGCCGTAAGCGCTGGCGGCTGGCAACCCGTACGGTGTCGGCGGCCCCGATGGCCGCCGGACGGGTTGTGTCAGACGCGGCGACGCTTGGACGGGCGGACGCCGTTGTGCGGGATCGGCGTCACGTCGCGGATCGACGTGATGTTGAAACCCACCGCGGCAAGACCGCGCAGCGCGCTCTCGCGGCCCGAGCCGGGGCCCTTGACCTCGACTTCGAGCGTGCGGACGCCGTGTTCGGCGGCCTTCTTGCCGGCATCGTCGGCGGCAACCTGTGCGGCATAGGGCGTCGACTTGCGGCTGCCCTTGAAGCCCATCATGCCGGCGCTGGACCAGCTGATGGCATTGCCCTGCGCGTCGGTGATGGTGATCATGGTGTTGTTGAAGCTGGCATTGATATGCGCAACGCCCGAAGAAATGTTCTTCTTGTCGCGGCGCCTCACTCGGCCGGGTTCGCGTGCCATTGTGCGTGTTCCTCTTGAATTCGGATGAAGGGAAAAGCGTGGACTTTAAAAGCCGCGCTTACTTCTTCTTCCCGGCGATGGGCTTCGCCTTGCCCTTGCGGGTGCGGGCGTTGGTGTGGGTGCGCTGTCCGCGAACGGGCAGCTGGTTGCGATGGCGCAGGCCCCGATAGGAACGCAGGTCCATCAGCCGCTTGATGTTCATCGCGGTCTGGCGACGAAGATCACCCTCGACGGTGTAGTCCGAATCGATCGTCTCGCGGATACGCAGCACTTCCTCGTCGGTGAGGTCCTGCACGCGCGCGCTGAGCGGGATGCCCAGCTTGTTCGCGATATCGACGGCCGTGGTGCGGCCGATTCCGTGAATGTAGGTGAGCGCGATGATCACGCGCTTGTTGGTGGGGATGTTTACCCCGGCAATACGAGCCACTTAATTCTCCATGCTCCACAGGGGTTTGCGGACGTGATGCCGGAGCCCCTATCTCATCGCTAAACAACCGCCACGCTCGGCCCCCATGCCGTGCCGCAAGCACCGCAAGGCGATGCCCGGCGGTCAAACGGCAAAACGCCCGAGCGGTACGCGCGCTGGGCGGCGACCTGCCGGACGGGGTTCGAGCGTGTCGAATGAACCGCGCGCATAAGGCGATTCGCGAGGTGCGTCAACCGCTGCGCGCACAAAAGAAAGCCGCTCCCGACGAACGGGCGGCGCCGCATCCTATCCTTTGTTGGTTACACCGCTTCGGCGGGTCAGTCAAAACTCGGCTTGTCGAAAGCCGGTCCGGCCGGGGTTCGGCCGGAAGGGCAATTCAGGCTTCGTCCTCGACCAGGTCGCCGAAAGCCTCCTCGACGCTGGGTGCGCGTTCGTCGGGCGTTTCCTCGATGACCTCCTCGCCCTCGATCGCGGCCTCTTCATCGCTATCGTCATCGGGTTCGCTTTCTGGCTCGGGCCGGGGCTCGGGCCGGGGATCGGCTTCGGGCTTTTCCACTCTCCCCAGCATGTCCGCGAGGCCGGCAAGCTGCTGGCTCATCACCCCGTCGACGGCGGCCGCGATCGCCTTTGTCTCGAACCGCATGAAACCGCCGACATTGTATTCCCACACGATCCGCGTGCCCTCCTCGACCTCGCTGATCGCTATGGTGAGAACGCCTGCCACCGGTTCGGGCTGGAGCGGCCCCAACGCCCCGCGCATCACCAGCGCGCGTTCGGGATAGGCCTGGATCACGCGCATGTGTTCGACACTGCCCTCAAGCGTGAAGCGCCCCGGCTCGTCGACTTCGGGAATGGTCTCGCAGAAGCACCCGCCGGCCTGCGGGGTGAGCTTGAGATTGGTCGCATCGCCCGACCACGTGTGAGCCGAATTCCACCAGCGCGCCGGACTGATGAGCGCGAGCCAAACCTCCTTGGGGCTGGCTGAGACCACCGCCTCGTCGCGGGTGAGAAACCGGCGTTCCTCGATCTGCTCGATCTCGGCCAGTGCGGGGACCGCGACGGCAGCAAGGCCGAGCGCGCTTGCAAGCTGCGCGGCCCAGATGGTGAGACGGATCATTGGCCTTTCCTCCCTCATGCCCAGCCAGCCTCTAGGAGATCGGCGCGCCGCGGGGAAGAGCGATCAGGCGAGCACCCGGTCGATCGCCGAGGCGACCTCGTCGATACCGGCCATGCCGTCGACCCGCGTGACGATCCCGCGCGCTTCGTAGCCGGGCAGGATCGGTGCGGTCTTGGCGCGGTATTCGGCCATGCGGTTGCGCACGGTTTCCTCGTTGTCGTCGGGGCGCCGCTTGAAATCGGTCGAACCGCACGCATCGCATACGCCTTCGACCTTCGGCGGGTTGGCGGTGTCGTGGTAGAGAGTGCCACAATTCGCGCAGGAAAATCGTCCGGTGATGCGTTCGACGAGCGCGTCCTCGTTGACCTCGAGTTCGATCACGCGATCAAGCGCGCGGCCGTGCTTCGCCAGGATTTCGTCGAGCTGTCCGGCCTGCGCGGCGGTGCGCGGATAGCCGTCGAAGATCGCGCCCTGCCCTTCGCCCATTTCGGCGAGCTTCGCATCGATCATGGCCGAGACGATGTCGTCCGAGACAAGCCCGCCCAAATCCATGATGTCGGCGACCTTGCGGCCGAGTTCGGTATCGGCCTTGCGTGTCTCGCGCAGCATGTCGCCGGTCGAGAGCTGGACCATTGCGTGGCGTTCGACGAGTCCCTTGGACTGCGTTCCCTTGCCCGCACCGGGAGGCCCCAGAAGAATGATGTTCACGAAAGCTCCCCCGTTATCGCGCCGCGGGTTCATGGCCCGCAGGTCGCTCCTCTCATAAGCGGACGACGAATGGCAACAGTCAAGCGAGAATGCTTCAGCGCATCCGCCCCTTCAACTTCGCCTTCTTGATAAGGTCGCCATATTGATGCGCGATCAGATGCGACTGGATCTGGCTGATCGTATCGACAGTCACGTTGACGACGATGAGCAGGCTGGTCCCGCCCAGGAACAGCGGGATGCCGGTCTGGCGGATCATCCATTCCGGCAGCATGCAGACCAGCGCAAGATAGAGCGCACCGACCACCGTTATGCGGGTGAGGACATATTCGAGATAGTCCGAAGTCCGCTTGCCCGGACGGATGCCCGGAATGAAGCCGCCCGCCTTCTTGAGGTTTTCCGCCTGCTCTTCCGGGTTGAATACGACCGCGGTGTAGAAGAAGCAGAAGAAGATGATCCCAGCGCCATAGAGCAGCATGTAGATCGGCGCGCCCGGCTGGAGATACTGGTTGAGCGTCACGATCACATTGCCGAAGCCGCTCTCGGTGTCGACCGAATTGCCCGCGAACTGCGAGATCGTGAGCGGCAGGAGCAGAAGCGAGCTGGCGAAGATCGGCGGGATGACGCCGGCGGTGTTGAGCTTGAGCGGCAGGTGCGAACGATCCGCCTGCATCACGCCCTGCTGGGTCGCGCGCTTGGGATACTGGATCAGCAGCCGCCGCTGCGCCCGCTCGACGAAGGAAATGAGCAGGATCAGAGCGATCACCATGACGACGAAGAAGACGATGATCGTCGCCGAGATGGAACCGGTCCGGCCGCCTTCGAACAGGTTGGCGGCGAAAGTCGGGAACTGTGCGACGATGCCCGCCATGATGATCAGCGAGACGCCGTTACCGATCCCGCGGCTGGTGATCTGTTCGCCAAGCCACAGCAGGAACATCGTCCCCCCGACGAGGCTGATGACCGCTCCGATCCGGAACATGTAACCAGGGTCGACCACCGCGCCGATGCCGTTCTGCGAGGCAAAGCCTTCAAGCCCGACCGCCAGGAAGTAGCCCTGGATCGCGCAAAGGAAGACCGTCCCGTAACGGGTGTACTGGTTGAGCTTCTGCCGCCCGGTCGCGCCTTCCTTCTTGAGCGCAGCCAAAGTCGGATGCAGCGCCGAGGCCATCTGCACGACGATCGAGGCGGTGATGTAGGGCATGACGCCCAATGCGATGAGGCTCATCCGCTCGAGGCTGCCGCCAGAGAAGGTGTTGAAAAGGTCGAGCACCCCGCCCCGCCCCATTTCAGCAAGATCGCGCAGCGCGGACGGGTTGACGCCCGGCAGCGGCACGAAGCTCAGGAAGCGGAAGACGATCAGCGCGCCGATCGTGAACCAGATGCGCTGGCGCAGCTCGGTCGCCTTGGCGAAATTGCCGAAGTTGAGATTGCTGGCGATGTTGTCGGCGCGTGATGCCATGTCGTCGTTTCGATCCTAGCCTTCGGCCGCGACGCGCCCTAGCGCTGCGGCCCGAATATGGGCGGCCTTCCGCGAAGTTGGACCGGACGCTTGCCGGGCCAGGCGGGCCGCGCAGAGGCGTAAATAGGGAGCGGGAGGCTGCTTGTCGAACCCCCCGCTCGCCTTTTGTCGCATTATTCGTCGCCGTCGCCCGACTTGGCGGCCTTGGCAGCCTTGAGTTCGGCATTTGTCGGGGCGGTAACCACGACACTGCCGCCGGCCTTTTCGACCGCAGCAACGGCGCCCTTGGTCGCGCCGGTGACGATGAACTTGGCCTTGGCCGAGAGCTCACCCTTGCCGAGCAGACGCACGCCATCCTTGCCCCCGCGAGCGACGCCGCAGGCGCGCAGCGCGTCCTCGGTGATGTCGCTCTTGGCATCGAGCTTGCCGGCGTCGATGAACTTCTGGACCATGCCGATGTTCACCTCGGCATAATCCTTGCCGAACGGGTTGTTGAAGCCGCGCTTGGGCAGCCGCATGTGGAGCGGCATCTGGCCGCCTTCGAAGCCCTTGATCGAGACGCCCGAACGGCTCTTCTGGCCCTTCTGGCCGCGCGCGGCAGTCTTGCCCTTGCCCGAGCCGATGCCACGGCCCTTGCGGACGCGCCCCTTGCGGGCGCCTTCGTTGTCGCGGATGTCGTTGAGTTTCATGAGTGCACTCGCTTTCGCTTTTCTTCGCGCTTCAGATATTGGCTGAGCCCCCGCCGCGGCGGAGGCTCAGCCATGATTTCGTGCCGCTTATTCGACGATTTCGACCAGATGCGGGATCTTGGCGACCATGCCCCGGATCTCCGGAGTGTCTTCGCGTTCGACGACCTTGTGCATCTTGTTGAGACCGAGCCCGATCAGCACCTTGCGCTGAACTTCGGGGCGACGGATGGGCGAGCCCACCTGCTTGATCTTGATGGTAGCCATGTTCGTTTACTCCACGCCCTTCTTATTCGGTCAGGGCCGCGGCGTCGGCTTGCGCCTCGGCCTCGCTCGCGCCGCCGCGACCGAGCAGGTCGGCGACCTTCTTGCCGCGACGCTGGGCGACCGACTTCGGAGAAGTCTGGTTGGTCAGCGCGTCGAAAGTGGCGCGGATCATGTTGTAGGGGTTCGAGGTCCCGACCGACTTGGTCACGACGTCGGCAACGCCAAGGCTCTCGAACACGGCGCGCATCGGACCGCCGGCGATGATGCCGGTACCCGGAGGCGCGGTGCGCACGGTGACCTTGCCGGCACCGAAATGACCCTTGGCGTCATGGTGCAGCGTGCGACCTTCCTTGAGCGGGACGCGGATCATCTTCTTGCGCGCGGCCGCCGTTGCCTTGGTGATCGCCTCGGGAACTTCGCGAGCCTTGCCGTGGCCGAAGCCGACGCGGCCCTGACCGTCGCCGACCACCACGAGCGCGGCGAAACCGAAGCGCTTGCCGCCCTTCACCGTCTTGGAGACGCGGTTGATGTGGACGAGCTTCTCGATGATGCCGTCGTCCTCTTCCTCGCGCCGGCCGCCACGGCCACCGTCACGGCCGCCGCGCCCGCGGCCGCGGCCACCGCCGCCGCCGTCCCGGCCACCGCCGCGTCCACCACGACCGCCGCGGCCCTGACGGGGCTCTTCGGTCGGCTGGGCGCTCGGTTCCTGGGCCGCCGACTGGTTGTCGGCAGCTTCCGAAGGAGTTTCGGCCTTTGCCTCGGCCTGAGGCGCCGAAGTTTCCTTGGGCGTTTCCGCTGCGGCGTTTTCCGTCGCTTCGGTGTTCTCGGTGTTTTCGTTGTTCTCGGCCATCATCAGAACTCCAGCCCGCCTTCGCGAGCGGCATCGGCCAGCGCCTTGACGCGGCCATGGTACAGGAACCCGCCGCGATCGAACACGACAGTGGTCACGCCCGCCTTCTTGGCGGCCTCGGCGATGTCCTTGCCGACCTTGCTCGCGGCATCGACATTCGCGCCGCTGCCCTTCACGCCGAGCGTCGAGGCCGCAGCAAGGGTCTTGCCCTCGGCATCGTCGATGATCTGCGCGTAGATATGCTTGCCGGTCCGGTGGACCGACAGGCGCGGCTTGTCGCCCGAGCGCTTGCGGAGCGCGCTGCGCACCCGCATGCGGCGGCGTTCGAAAAGGGAAAGCTTTGCCATCTTACTTCTTCTTCCCTTCCTTGCGGAAGATGTACTCGCCGCGATACTTGATGCCCTTGCCCTTGTAGGGTTCGGGCTTGCGGAACTCGCGGATCTCGGCCGCGAACTGACCGACGGCCTGCTTGTCGATACCCGAGATTTCGACCGTGGTCTGGTCCGGAGTCTTCACCTCCAGCCCTTCGGGTACGTCAAGGTCGACGTCGTGGCTGAAGCCGAGCTGAAGCTTGAGCTTCTTGCCCTGGGCCTGCGCGCGGTAACCCACGCCCGCGATCTCGAGCGTCTTGGTGAACCCTTCGGTCACGCCCTCGACAAGGTTCGAGACCATGGTGCGCTGCATGCCCCAATAGGCACGGGCCTTCTGGCTGTCATTGGCCGGGGTGACCGAGATCTCCCCGTCCTCGAGCTTGTACTCGACGAGATCGGACAGGCCCATCGAAAGGGTGCCCTTGGGGCCCTTCACGCTGAGCAGGCCGTTGTCGATATTGGCGGTGACGCCCGAGGGGATCGTCACCGGCCTCTTGCCAATGCGGCTCATCAGAACACCTCCGCCAGCACTTCGCCGCCGACATTGTTTGCGCGGGCCTCGGCATCCGAGAGCACGCCGCGCGGCGTCGAGACGATGGTGATGCCAAGGCCGTTGCGCACCGAGGGCAGTTCCTTGCAGCCCGAATAGATGCGGCGGCCGGGCTTCGAAACGCGCGCGACATGCTTGATCGCCGGCTCGCCTTCGAAATATTTCAGTTCGATCCGCAGCGCCTTGTGCTTGCCGCTCTCGTCCTCGGAATAGCCACGGATGTAGCCTTCACGCTGGAGCACTTCGAGAACGTTCGCGCGCAGCTTGGACGCGGGCGAGAGGACCGAGTCCTTCTTCGCCTGCTGGCCGTTGCGGATGCGGGTGAGCATGTCACCCAGGGGATCGGTCATAGCCATCTGTCAGGTCCTCACCAGCTCGACTTGGTCAGACCCGGGATCATTCCCCGGTTGCCAAGCTGACGCAGTTCGATGCGGTTGATGCCGAACTTGCGGTAATAGCCGCGCGGGCGGCCGGTGGTGGCGCACCGATTGCGCACCCGGGTCGGGTTCGCATTGCGCGGGATCTCGGCCATCTTGAGGCGCGCCATGAGACGTTCCGTCTCATCCAGGCTCTCGTCATTCGCGATCGCCTTCAGCTTCTCGTACTTGGCCGCGTACTTCTTCACGAGCTTCTTGCGACGCTCGTTCTTGTTGATCGAACTCAGTTTCGCCATGGACTTAAGCTCTCTTCTTTCGTGTCTCTGTCAGGAAACGGCTCACGCCGCTTCCTTCTGTTCAGCCTTGGCTTCGCCTTCGAAGGGGAAGCCGAACAGGCGCAGCAGCTCGCGCGCCTCTTCGTCGGTCTTGGCGGTGGTGGTCACGATGATGTCCATCCCCCGCACCTTCTCGATCCTGTCGTAGCTGATCTCGGGGAACACGATCTGTTCCTTGAGACCCATCGCGTAGTTGCCGCGACCGTCGAACGAACGCGCGTTGAGGCCGCGGAAGTCGCGGATGCGCGGCATGGCGACGGTCACCAGGCGATCGAGGAATTCGTACATGCGTTCGCGGCGCAGGGTGACCTTGCAGCCAATCGGCATGCCTTCGCGCAGCTTGAACTGGGCGATCGACTTCTTGGCCTTCGTGATGACGGGCTTCTGCCCGGCGATCAGTGCCATTTCCTCGGCAGCGGTCTGAACCTTCTTCTTGTCCTGACTCGCCTCGCCCACACCCATGTTGAGCGTGATCTTCTCGAGCTTGGGAACTTCAAGCCGGTTCTTGTAGCCGAACTTCTCGGTCATCGCCTTGACGATCTCCTCGTCGTAGCGAGCCTTCATACGGGGCGTGTAATCAGCCATCGATCGTCTCCCCACTCTTCACGGCGACGCGCACCTTCTTGCCATCCTTCTCTTCGAAGCGGACACGGGTGGGCTTGCCATCCTTGGGATCGGCCAGCGCAACCTTAGACACGGGCATCGGGGCCGGGAAACGGTCGATGCCACCCTGCGGGTTCTGCTGGCTCGGCTTGCGGTGACGGGCGACGACGTTGACGCCTTCGACCACGATCTTGCCTTCCTTGGGAAGGACCTGGGCGACCGTGCCGGTGCGGCCCTTGTCCCTGCCCGAAAGCACGACGACGCTGTCACCCTTGCGGATCTTTGCGGATGCCATGGTCAGAGCACCTCCGGAGCGAGCGAAATGATCTTCATGAAACCGCGGCCGCGCAGTTCGCGGACGACGGGGCCGAAGATGCGGGTGCCGATCGGCTCCTCGCTCTTGTTGACGAGCACCGCGGCATTGCTGTCGAAGCGGATCACGCTGCCATCGGGACGACGAACGTCCTTCTTGGTGCGCACGATCACCGCACGGTGAACGTCACCCTTCTTGACCTTGGCTCGCGGCTGAGCCTCCTTGACGGAGACAACGATCACGTCGCCGACGGAGGCAAAGCGACGCTTCGACCCGCCCAGCACCTTGATGCACTGGACGCGCTTGGCGCCGCTGTTGTCCGCGACGTCGAGATTGGATTGCATCTGGATCATCGATCCGGTTCCTTCTCACTGGCTTTCCGGGACGCCCAATTCGACTGGAGCCCGGCAGTTCCGTTTACGCGCTAATTCAGTTGCCCGCGGCCTCGACGTCGAGATCGGCCTCGATCGCCTGGGTGCCGCCGGAGACGACCTGGTCCTTCACGGTCCAGCTCTTCGTCTTCGAAATCGGGCGGCATTCCTCGATCCGCACGACATCGCCGACCTGGTATTCGTTCTTTTCGTCGTGAGCGTGGTAGTTCTTCGAACGACGGATGATCTTCCCGTAGAGCGGGTGCTTCACCTTGCGTTCGACCTTCACGGTCACGGTCTTGTCGGTCTTGTCGGAGGTGACAGTCCCGATCAGGATTCGTTTCGGCATTGTCTGCTCCTTAAGCCTTTGCGTCAGCGCTCTTGGCGCGCTCGGTCTGCAGCGTCTTGATCTTGGCGATGGTGCGACGCACCTCGCGGATGCGCGCCGGATTCTCGAGCTGGTTAGTCGCCGCCTGGAAACGCAGGTTGAACTGCTCGCGCTTGAGATCGGTCAGCTCGGCGGTGAGCTGATCATCGGTCTTCGTGCGCAGGTCTTCGATGCTGGTCATGTCAGCGGCCATCATTCGCCTCCCAGATGCGAGGTGTCGCCAAAGCGGGCGACGACCTTGGTCTTGATCGGCAGCTTCATAGCGGCGCGCTCGAACGCCTCCGCAGCGAGCGGCCCGGCAACGCCGTCGAGCTCGAAAAGGATGCGGCCCGGCTTCACGCGCGCGGCCCAGTATTCGACCGAACCCTTGCCCTTGCCCTGACGGACTTCGGCAGGCTTCTTCGACACCGGCACGTCCGGGAAGACGCGGATCCAGAGACGGCCCTGGCGCTTGATGTGACGGGTGATCGCACGGCGCGCGGCCTCGATCTGGCGGGCGGTGATCCGCTCCGGCTCAAGCGCCTTGAGGCCGTACGAGCCGAAATTCAGCGTCGTGCCACCCTTGGCCTCGCCCTTGATCTTGCCCTTGAAGGCCTTGCGGTACTTGGTTTTCTTCGGTTGAAGCATTGTCTCTTACCTATCTGGACGTCCGTGCGCCTCAGCGCGCCGGACGAACACCCGAAGTCTGCGATTCCATCATCAGACGGTCCTGCGCGGTCGGATCATGGCCGAGGATCTCACCCTTGAAGATCCACACCTTGATCCCGATGATCCCGTAGGCGGTCAGAGCCTCGGTCTCGGCATAGTCGATGTTGGCACGCAGCGTGTGAAGCGGCACGCGGCCTTCGCGATACTGCTCGACGCGGGCGATTTCCGCCCCGCCCAGACGGCCGCCGCACACGATGCGGATGCCTTCCGCACCGAGGCGCATGGCCGACTGCATCGCGCGCTTCATCGCCCGCCGGAACGCCACGCGGCGGACCAGCTGATCGGCGATGCCCTGGGCGACGAGCTTGGCGTCGATTTCCGGCTTGCGGATCTCGACGATGTTAAGCTTCACCTCGCTCTCGGTCATGCTGGCGAGCTTGGTGCGCAGCTTCTCAATGTCGGCGCCCTTCTTGCCGATGATGACGCCGGGACGCGCGGCATAGATCGAAACGCGGCACAGCTTGGCCGGACGCTCGATCACCACCTTCGAGATCGCTGCCTGCGGAAGGCTCTCGAGGATGAACTTGCGCATCTTGATGTCTTCGGCGAGCAGGCCCGCATAGTCGCGCCCCTCGGCGTACCAGCGGCTGTCCCAGGTGCGGTTGATCTGCAGGCGCAGACCGATCGGATTGCTCTTCTGGCCCATGGTTTACGCCTCTTCCTGTTCGCGCACGACGATCCGAAGCCGGCTGAACGGCTTCAGGATCCGGGTCGACTTGCCGCGGCCGCGCGTGTGGAACCGCTTCATGGTGATCGACTTGCCGACCGAGGCTTCCGCCACGACGAGCGCGTCGACGTCGAGATTGTGGTTGTTCTCCGCGTTGGCGATCGCCGAGGCGAGCACCTTCTTCGCGTCCTTCGCCATCCCCTTCTTGGAGAATTCGAGGATGTTGAGAGCCTCTTCGGCCTTCTTGCCGCGGATCAGTTCGGCGACGAGATTGAGCTTCTGCGCCGACCCACGGATCGTGGTGCCGACGGCCAGCGCCTCGTTATCGCCGACGCGGCGGGGTGCCTTTGCCTTGCCCATTATCGCTTGCCCTTCTTGTCGGCGGCGTGGCCGGGGAAGTTGCGCGTGGGCGCGAACTCGCCGAGCTTGTGGCCGACCATCTCTTCCGAAACCGAGACGGGGATGAATTTCTGCCCGTTATAGACGTTGAACGTCAGCCCGACGAACTGAGGCAGGATCGTGGAGCGACGCGACCAGGTCTTGATCGGCTTGCCGCCACCGGCATCCTGAGCTGCCTCGGCCTTCTTCAGAAGGCTGAGTTCGACGAACGGA
The DNA here is from genome assembly GCF_001719165.1 of Erythrobacter litoralis. NCBI lineage: Bacteria > Pseudomonadati > Pseudomonadota > Alphaproteobacteria > Sphingomonadales > Erythrobacteraceae > Erythrobacter > Erythrobacter litoralis. The sequence continues at coordinate 1,265,409 of NZ_CP017057.1, read as the reverse complement.
CCTTTCCAGACGGAACGTGCCATCGTGCCTTACCTCTTCTTCTTCGCGTGACGCGAACGGATGATATCTTTGTCCGTCTGCTTGTTCTTGCGGGTGCGGGCGCCCTTGGTCGGCTTGCCCCACGGAGTGACCGGGTGACGGCCACCACTGGTGCGGCCTTCACCGCCGCCATGCGGGTGATCGACCGGGTTCTTGGCGACGCCGCGGGTCAGCGGGCGACGGCCCTTCCAGCGGGTCCGACCGGCCTTGCCGAAATTCTGGTTCTGGTTGTCGGGGTTCGACACCGCGCCAACCGTCCCCATGCAATCGGCGCGCAGGTAACGCTGCTCGCCCGAGTTGAGGCGCACGATCACCATCCCGCGGTCACGACCGACGAGCTGGACATAGGCGCCTGCCGAACGGGCGATCTGTCCGCCCTTGCCCGGCTTCATCTCGACATTGTGGCAGATCGTGCCGACCGGCATCTGGCCGAGCAGCATCGCGTTGCCCGGCTTAGTATCGGTCTTCTCACCCGCGACAACCGTATCGCCAACTGCGAGACGCTGCGGTGCGAGGATATAGGCCTGTTCGCCGTCCTCGTACTTGACGAGAGCGATGAACGCAGTGCGGTTCGGGTCGTATTCGATCCGCTCGACAGTGGCGGGAACGTCCCACTTGCGGCGCTTGAAATCGACGATGCGATAGCGCTGCTTGTTGCCACCGCCGATGCCGCGGCTCGTGACGTGGCCCTTGTTGTTGCGGCCGCCGGTCTTGCGCTTGCCCTCGGTGAGCGACTTTACCGGCTTGCCCTTCCAGAGCTGGGTCTTGTCGATCAGGATGAGGCCGCGGCGCGCCGGGCTCGTCGGTTTGTAGTTCTTGAGTGCCATTTTCTATACGCCCTCAGATACCGCTGGTGATGTCGATCATCTCGCCTTCGGCGAGGGTCACGACAGCCTTCTTGAAGTCCGAACGCTTGTAGGGCTTGCCCCGCCAGCGCTTGGTCTTGCCCTTGGTGACGATCGTGTTCACGGAAGCGACCTTCTTGTCGTAGATCGCCTCGACCGCTTCCTTGATCTGCGGCTTGGTCGCGTCGTTCGCCACACGGAAGACAACCGCGTTGTTCTCGGAAGCCAGGGTCGACTTCTCGGTGATGTGCGGCGCCAGGATCACGTCGTAGTGACGCGCATCGATCTCGCTCTTCTTAGCCATTGAAGCGCGCCTCCAGCTTTGCGACCGCGTCCTTGGTGAGGACGAGCGTGTCGTGGTTGAGGATGTCGTAGACATTGGCGCCCATCGCCGGGAGCACGTTGATGCCCGGGATGTTGCCGGCGGCCTTCTTGAAGCCGTCGTTCACGGCGTCGCCGTCGATCACGAGCACCTTGCCGTTCAGACCCGCCTTGGCGAAGTGGCCCTTCAGGACCTTCGTCTTGGCTTCGGTCAGATCGAGACTGTCCACCACGACCAGACCGTCCTTGGCCTTGGTCGAGAGCGCCATCTTGAGGCCGAGCGCGCGGATCTTTTTGTTGAGCGACTGCTCGAAGTCGCGCTTGCGCGCGCCATGTGCCTTGCCGCCACCGATGAAGATCGGAGCGCCGCGGTCACCGTGACGTGCACCGCCGGAACCCTTCTGACGCACGAACTTCTTGCCCGTGCGCGCAACGTCGGCACGCTCGCGCGTCGGACGCGCGGTTCCGCGGCGGTTCTCGAGCTGCCAGGTCACGACCCGGTGCAGGATATCGGCACGCGGCGTGACGCCGAACACGTCGTCCGACAGTTCGATGTCGCCCGACGCCTTCCCGTCGATTTTCTGGACCTTCACCTTCATGGCTCAGTCTTCCTTGCTTGCGTCGCCGGCCGGGGCATCAGCCTCGGGCGCGGGAGTGTCGACAGCTGCTTCGACCGCGGTCTCATCGACCGGCGTTTCGGCAGCGGGTTCTTCGCTCTGCGGCGCGTTCTTCTCGATCACGGCACCGGGAAACGGTGCGCCTTCGGGAAGCGGCAGCTTGACCGCATCACGGACGAGCAGCCACCCGTTCTTCGCGCCGGGCACCGAGCCCTTGACGAAAAGCAGGCCGCGCTCGGCGTCGGTGCGGACCACTTCGAGGTTCATCTGGGTGCGCTGGCGATCGCCCATGTGGCCCGCCATCTTCTTGCCCTTGAAAACCTTGCCCGGGTCCTGGTTCTGACCGGTCGAACCGTGCGAACGGTGCGAAATCGAGACGCCGTGGCTCGCGCGCAGGCCTGCGAAGCCCCAGCGCTTCATGGCGCCGGCAAAGCCCTTGCCCTGCGTGTGGCCGGTGATGTCGACCTTCTGGCCCGCCACGAAGTGATCGGCGCTGATCTGGGCACCCACCGGCACGAGGCCGTCTTCACCTTCGACACGGAATTCCGCGGTCCGCTTCTTGAGGCCGACGCCCGCCTTCGCGAAATGCTCGCGCTGGGGCTTGGCCACGTTCTTCTGCTTCGCTTCGCCCGCGCCGAGCTGGACGGCGAAATAGCCGTCGCGGTCAGCGGTGCGGTGCGAGACGACCTGGCAGTCCTCCAGCGCGAGAACGGTAACCGGCACGTGCCGACCGTCCTCCTGGAAGAGGCGGGTCATCCCGACTTTCTTTGCGATCACGCCGGTGCGCATCGTCATAGACTCCTAAACAGAGGCACAAGGGGACCATCCCCAGGTGCTTGGCAGCCCGAATTGTGATGCATCGCCCCGTCCGGGCTGATTTGCTCGAGACAGCCACATGGCGGTCTGAGCGAGACGGGGGACGCAGCCCGGTTGAAACCGGCGGTATCCCAATGTCTTGCCGATCCTCGCGGACCGACGGGGCCGTTGGAGCCCCTTGAAACTCCCGGCCTGTTTAACGTCCGGCCGGAGGGACAGGATACAAGCGACTCAAGCCAGCTTGATCTCGACATTGACGCCCGCGGCGAGATCGAGCTTCATGAGCGCGTCCACGGTCTGGGCGTTGGGCTGAACTATGTCCAGCAACCGCTTGTAGGTGCGCACCTCGAACTGCTCGCGCGACTTCTTGTCGATGTGCGGGCCGCGGTTCACGGTGAACTTCTCAATGCGCGTCGGCAGCGGAATGGGGCCACGAATAAGAGCACCCGTGCGCCGAGCGGTGTCGGCAATCTCGCCAGTGGCCTGGTCGAGAACGCGGTGGTCGAACGCCTTGAGGCGAATGCGGATATTCTGTGCTTCCATGTCCTACTACCGATGCGAAAGAGCCAAGGAGCGCTCACCTGACGGGTCACGCCCCAAAAATAAAAGGCCCGCCCCGCTTGAGCCCGGTTTCCCGGAACGGGCGGCCTTTGTTGATTTCGTTGCAGCCGAAACGAATCCGACGGCGTTGGCGCGCGTATACGGAGACGCGGCTGGGAGCGCAAGCCCCCTTCTGTCACCGACTTTACGCGAAACCGAGATTGGCCGCCCCGCCCTCGCCAATCGGCGCCGTAACGGGGCTTCCATAAATTGGGGCCCGGCTCCCCAGAAGGGAACCGGGCCCCGAATTCGCGTCACCCCTGCCGGGGCGCATCTCTTACTTGGTGATCTTCGAGACGACACCCGAGCCGACGGTGCGGCCGCCTTCGCGGATCGCGAAGCGCAGGCCTTCGTCCATGGCGATCGGGGCGATCAGCTTGACACCGATCGTCACGTTGTCGCCCGGCATGACCATCTCGGTGCCTTCGGGAAGGATCACTTCGCCGGTCACGTCGGTGGTGCGGAAGTAGAACTGCGGGCGGTAGTTGGCGAAGAACGGCGTGTGACGACCGCCTTCGTCCTTCGACAGCACGTAGACTTCGGCGCTGAATTCGGTGTGCGGAGTGACCGAACCGGGCTTGGCGAGGACCTGGCCACGCTCCACGTCGTCACGGGCAACGCCGCGGATCAGGGCACCGATGTTGTCGCCGGCTTCACCCGAATCGAGCAGCTTGCGGAACATCTCGACGCCGGTGACGGTCGTCTTGGTGGTGTCCTTGATGCCGACGATCTCGACTTCGTCGCCGACCTTCACGATGCCGGTTTCGACACGGCCCGTCACGACGGTGCCGCGACCCGAGATCGAGAACACGTCCTCGATCGGCATCAGGAAGTCCTTGTCGATCGGACGGTCGGGCTGCGGGATGTGCTCGTCCACGGCCTTCATCAGCTCGATGATCGAGTCCTTGCCGATGTTGTCATCGCGACCTTCGAGAGCGGCGAGAGCCGAACCCTTCACGATCGGAATGTTGTCGCCGTCGAAGTCGTAGTTCGAAAGCAGTTCGCGCACTTCGAGTTCGACGAGTTCGAGGATTTCCTCGTCATCGACCTGGTCGACCTTGTTCATGTAGACGACCAGCGCCGGCACGCCGACCTGACGCGCAAGCAGGATGTGCTCGCGGGTCTGCGGCATGGGGCCGTCGGCGGCGTTCACGACGAGGATCGCGCCGTCCATCTGCGCGGCGCCGGTGATCATGTTCTTCACATAGTCGGCGTGGCCCGGGCAGTCGACGTGGGCGTAGTGGCGCGCTTCGGTCTCGTACTCGACGTGGGCGGTCGAGATGGTGATGCCGCGCTCGCGCTCTTCGGGAGCCTTGTCGATGTTCGCGAAATCGACAGCCGAACCGCCATAGGTTTCGGCCATGACCTTGGTGATAGCCGCGGTCAGCGTGGTCTTGCCGTGGTCGACGTGACCGATCGTGCCGATGTTGCAGTGCGGCTTGTTCCGCTCAAATTTTTCCTTCGCCATTTCTCAGTTTTACCTTCTCTTGAGATGATTTCTTAGCGGGAGAAAGGGCGGGCCCGCTCGAAACAGGCGCCGCCCCTAGCCTTGGTTTGCCGCTTAGGCAAGCTTCTCCTTGACCTCCTGCGCGACGTTCGCCGGAACTTCGTCGTAATGCGAGAACTGCATCGTGTACTGCGCGCGGCCTTGCGTGAAGGAGCGCAGTTCGTTGACGTAGCCGAACATGTTCGCAAGCGGGACGAACGCCTCGACCGCCTGGGCATTGCCGCGGCTGTCGGTGCCCTGGATCTGGCCGCGACGGCTGTTGAGGTCGCCGATCACGTCGCCGAGGTAATCCTCGGGCGTCACGACCTCGACCTTCATGATCGGCTCGAGCAGCTTGATGCCGGCCTTCTGCGCGGCTTCGCGCATCGCACCGCGACCGGTGATCTCGAACGCGACCGTGCTGGAGTCGACGTCGTGATACTTGCCGTCGACCAGCTTGATCGTGAAGTCGATGATCGGGAAGCCGACGAGATGGCCACTTTCGGCCTGCTCACGCATGCCCTTCTCGACCGACGGGATGTATTCGCGCGGAATGTTCCCGCCCTTGATCTGGTCCTCGAAGATGATGCCCTGGCCCCGTTCACCCGGAGTGACGATGACCTTGGCTTCACCGAACTGACCCGAACCACCCGACTGCTTCTTGTGGGTGTAGGTGATCTCGACTTCCTTCGCGAGCGATTCGCGATAGGCCACCTGCGGGGCACCGACATTGGCCTCGACCTTGAATTCGCGCTTCATGCGATCGACGAGAATGTCGAGGTGAAGCTCGCCCATGCCCTTGATGATCGTCTGGCCGCTTTCGTGGTCGGTTGAGACGCGGAACGAGGGATCCTCGGCCGCGAGACGGTTGAGCGCGACGCCCATCTTTTCCTGGTCGGCCTTGGTCTTGGGTTCGACCGAAAGCTCGATAACCGGATCGGGGAATTCCATCCGTTCGAGGATGATCGGAGCCGACGGCGCGCACAGCGTGTCGCCGGTAGTCGTCTCCTTGAGGCCCGCGATAGCGACGATGTCGCCGGCGAATGCCTCATCGATGTCCTCGCGGTTGTTCGAATGCATGAGGAGCATGCGCCCGATCTTTTCCTTCTTGTCCTTGACCGAGTTGAGCACGCTGCCCTTCGACAGCTTGCCCGAATAGATCCGGGTGAAGGTGAGCGAGCCGACGAACGGGTCGTTCATGATCTTGAACGCGAGCGCAGCGAAGGGCTCTTCGTCCGAGGACGGACGGTTGGCCTTCTCCTCGCTGTCGGGCAGCACGCCCTCGATGGGCGGCACGTCGATCGGCGAAGGCATGTAGTCGATCACGGCGTCAAGCAGGGGCTGCACGCCCTTGTTCTTGAACGCGGAGCCGCACAGCACGGGCACGAAGTCACGCGCCATCGTGCCCTTGCGGATGAGCCGCTTGAGCGTCGCCGCGTCGGGCTCCTCGCCTTCGAGGTAGGCTTCCATCACGTCATCGTCCTGCTCGACGGCGGTCTCGATGAGCTTTTCGCGGTATTCGGCGGCCTTGTCCTTCAGGTCGTCGGGGATGTCGACATAATTGAAGCTCGCGCCGAGCCCTTCGGACTCCCACACGATGCCACGATTGTTGACGAGATCGACCACGCCCTGCAGGTCGCTTTCCGCGCCAATCGGGAGATAGAGCACGAGCGGGGTCGCACCGAGACGGTCGATGATCGACTGCACACAGTAATAGAAGTCGGCGCCGGTGCGGTCCAATTTATTGATGAAGCACATCCGCGGAACCTTGTACTTGTCCGCCTGACGCCACACGGTTTCCGACTGGGGTTCGACACCGGCAACGCCGTCGAACACCGCAACGGCGCCGTCGAGCACTCGCAGCGAACGTTCGACTTCGATGGTGAAGTCCACGTGGCCGGGGGTGTCGATGATGTTGATGCGGTGTTCTTCGCCCTGGCCGTCTTCGGCTTTCCAGAACGTGGTGGTCGCGGCCGAGGTGATGGTGATGCCGCGTTCCTGCTCCTGCTCCATCCAGTCCATGGTCGCGGCGCCGTCGTGCACCTCGCCGATCTTGTAGGACTTGCCGGTGTAATACAGAATCCGCTCGGTCGTGGTGGTCTTGCCGGCGTCGATATGCGCCATGATACCGATATTGCGGTAGCGTTCGATCGGATGGCTGCGTGCCATGGTGGTTTCCTCAGCTTTGTTGGAGCCTCGAGCCTGCTTCCTACAGCCTCTGCCCGGACCTGCCTCGGTCCGAGCGCGCCCCATATAGGGATTAATGTGACGGCGGTAAGACGGGGGAGCCCTTTATCGACAGCCCCCGCCTCAGCCTGCGCACGGCCCGCCTACCAGCGGTAGTGCGAGAAGGCGCGGTTCGCATCGGCCATGCGGTGCGTGTCCTCACGCTTCTTGACCGCATTGCCGCGATTGTTGGCCGCATCCATCAGCTCGCCCGAAAGCCGCGCGGCCATTGTCGTTTCCGGACGCCCGCGCGCGGCGGTGATCAGCCAGCGGATCGCGAGTGCCTGGGCGCGCTCGGGGCGAACCTCGACCGGCACCTGGTAGGTCGCACCACCGACGCGGCGGCTGCGGACCTCGACCTGGGGCTTCACGTTGTTGAGCGCTTCGTGGAAGAGCTGAACCGGATCGGCCTTGGCCTTGGCTTCGACCGTGTCGAGCGCGCCATAGACGATCTTTTCGGCAACGGCCTTCTTCCCGTCGAGCATGAGGTTGTTCATGAACTTCGACAGCACCTGATCCTTGAACTTGGGATCGGGCAGGATTTCCCGCTTTTCGGGACGACGACGACGTGACATCTTTTCTAAACTCCTTCGGAGTGGGGCCCTGCCCGGCAGGACACGCGCTTTCGTTGGATTTCCCGAAAGCGCACCCAACAAAAACCTTACTTCGGCCGCTTGGCCCCGTACTTCGAACGCGACTGCTTGCGGTCCTTCACGCCCTGCGTGTCGAGCACACCGCGCAGCACGTGATAGCGCACGCCGGGAAGGTCGCGCACACGCCCGCCGCGGATCAGCACGACCGAGTGCTCCTGCAGGTTGTGGCCTTCGCCCGGGATGTAGGAGATGACCTCGCGCTGGTTGGTGAGACGCACCTTGGCGACCTTGCGCAGCGCCGAGTTCGGCTTCTTTGGGGTCGTCGTGTAGACGCGGGTGCACACGCCGCGCTTCTGCGGGTTCTGCTCCATCGCAGGGACCTTGCTCTTGGCCTTCTGCGGAACGCGGCCCTTGCGGACCAGCTGGTTGATAGTCGGCATATTCTTCGCTCGTTCCTCGCTTGCTCACCTCATCCGGGCGGAAAAGTGGTGCCCACTTTTCCTGATGAGGTTTGGTACTCGTCTTTGTCTCGCGCCCCTTCCGGGCGCAAAACCGGTTCCCACTTTCGCTGAAGGGGCGCGGCGCGTGACCGCTGGCTTCAGTCAGGGCGGAGACCCAAAACACGTATTTTCGGCGCGCACCCGCGAGCATGGCTCCTGGGCGCTGGCCGGATCGGCAGCCTGTCGGACGGTGTGGAGATGGAAAGTCTGGCCTTGTGCCCTGCCCTTGCGACTTCCGCGGGGAAGCGGAAGATCCGACGGGCGCGCCGCGTGGCGCATTCACCCGCAAGGGAGCACAAGCCGAAACGGTCCACCCGCATGACCGGCCATCAAGGCCACCACTGGGTTACTCTGACGGCTGCCCCAAACACGAAAGGCCCGCCTCGCTATCGAGGCACGGGCCGAAGGGACGAGGACCGCCATTGTTCAGCTCTATGTCTTTCGGCTTGAGCGAGCGGCGCAAAGGCCAACGCTCACCGAACGAGCGGGCCTTTATGTTGGATTTGGGGCGGGGTCAAGGGTGTGGATGGGGCACGGGGTCAACTTGCCTGTGAGGTTAAAAGGAGGTCTACTCGAAAAAGGAGGAAACCGGGTGCCTTTCGAAAATCTCCGCCTCAGTCAGTTGCAAGTGAACCCTGCAAATGATCGTCACGGTGAACTTCGTGATGAGTCTGCTGCAATGGACGAGCTCTTCCGTTTGCATGAGCCGAGAATGAAAGTTTTGACGAGAGATATCGTAGAGAAGAAGCGGATTTTCGACCCCCCCTCGTGATGCTTCACGTTGACCGATACGTTGTATTTGAGGGAAATCGTCGCGTGACCTGCATGAAGCTTCTTCGCAATCCGAACGAAGCGCCGAACGACGAGTTGAGGCAATTCTTTCAAGATTCTAGGAATGATTGGGAGGGGAGGTTTCCTTCGCGTATTGCTTGCCAAGTAGAGACAGACCGGGACACGGTCGATGACATACTTTCAAGGCGGCATACAGGGTCGCAGAGTGGGGTTGGACAAATTAGTTGGGACGACCGGGCAAAGCATAATTTTGTCCAGCGCACAGGGCGCGGGGGAACGGTCAATGTAGGAGCCTCGGTTGAGCAACTACTCCAGCAGGAAGATCGACTTCCGGACGACCGCATCCCTTGGTCTACCTTAACCCGGCTTCTCTCATCTGAAGAATTCAGGAACCGCGTGGGAATTTCTACAGCCGGTCGTCGTTTCACGTTCACGCATCAACGAGAACCAGTTTTAAACGCATTGGAACGGATTGCGCGAGATTTGGCCCAAGGGCATCTCACACTTGGCCAGTTGTGGAACAACGAGTCCAAGCGGCGATATCTCGACAACCTAGAAGCGGATGGTTTGCTGCCGACAGAAAGACACCGGCTCGAGGAACCGGTAGATGAGCAGAGAGCAAGGCGGCCAAACAGGGGGCGGCCCCCACGGCGCCAACCACCTTCAAGAACAGTCATCCCGTTCGGCACCGAAGGGCCACAATGGACAGCCGATCAACAAAAGGTTGCACATGTCTGGGATGAGTTGAGTAGCATTCCGATGCGATCCTATCCGAACGCTACCGCCGCATTGCTTCGGATGTTGATCGAACTATCAGTCGAAAACTACATAAGGTCGCACGGCCTCCAAGCTCCCGACAGTCTTTCGGGGAAGGTGGGCGCAGTAGCCCGTTCGCTACGCGAGCGCGATCTGATTGATCAGCGATATTCTGAAGAGATAGAGCGCCTTCGCAGGAATGACGAATTGATTTCCATAGCGAGTATGCAGAGGCTGCTGCACTCCCCTGATTTCGCACCACTTGAACATGAATTCCGAGCCTATTGGAGTCGACTAGGTCGCTTCTTGCTCGCGGCCCTTTCTCGCTAAGAGAATGCGTCTACGAACTTAGCCGACTGGGGAATATCGGCGGCCTACCGCCGCAAGGGCGACCGCCCGCCCGCAGGTGCCCCGTAGCGAAGCGGAGGGAACAGCACCGAGGACGCTCGCCCGGATGGGCGAGCGCAAAGCAAAAGACTCCCGCTCGCCGCAAGAAACCACCCCCCGACCCCCTCCTTGGGAAGGAGGGGGAGAATCTCCATTTTCCTACTCCCGCGAAACGTGCAATCTCCCCGCGGGGCATGCCCAAACGCCCCCGCTCCACCCCGCCGCTCTCGCGCGATCCTTCCCGCCCCATCCTGCGCAACAAGCGCGCGATCCCGCGCCAGGCGTGCTCGCAGGTCGCCTTCGTGCGGGAGAGGCCTGCGCCCGACGATCCGCTGCTCGCTTTCGAGCCGGTCGTCACGCGCACCGTGCGCAAGAATTCGATCACGCCCGAACTCCAGCGCGAATTCATCGCCCACCTCGCCTCCACCGGCATCGTGCGCGATGCGGCGCGGCATATCGGGCGCAGCAACGAGGCGCTCTATCGCCTGCGCCTGCGCCCCGATGCGGCGGGCTTTCGCGCGGCGTGGGAAAGGGCGCTCGACTGGGCGATGACGCGGCTGGAGGATTCGGCCTTTGCCCGCGCGATCAACGGGGAGGAGAAGCCGATCGTCTACCAAGGCGAGGTGATCGGATACGAACGGCGCTGGAACGATGCGCTCGTCATGTTCTTCCTCAGGAACCGGATGGCGGACCGCTATGCGCCCGAGGCACACATGACCCCCGGCCACCCGGTCTATGAACGCATCCGCCGCGAGATCGAGGCGGAACAGCGCGCACGGGCGAACGATCCGGCGAACCTTGCCCGGGTGCGCGAGGCGATCGATGCCAAGGTGCGCGCGCTCAAGATCGATCTTGCGCGCGATGCGGAAGGCGGCGCGTCCTAGGCCGCGTCGCTTTCGGGCACGTCCGCGCCCACGCCCATTCCCGCGCCCATGCCGGTGAGGATGCTGGCGAGCTGCGCGCGCGTGAGCGGGCGTTCGAACCGGATCCCCGTTTCATCGCCGCGGCACCAGCGCACGCTCGCATTGGCCAGCTCGACCTCGCCGAGCCTGACGGTGAGCAGCGCGCCGCGCGGGGCGCGGAACCCGCTCACCCGCATGCCGCCCAGCGACAGGTTTTCGAGCGCGGCATGGTGGCAGAGGCCGTTCGCGAAGATCTCCGCGCGCATGGCGCAGGGGACGCGGACCGAACGGTAGGGAAAGGGATTGGCGAAGGGGCGCGCGGCCTGAGCATTGTCGAGCCCGTGCGAGCGGCCTTCGGACCAGGCGACGACGGCGTCGATGATGTTCGTCTCGTCCCAGAAATAGCGCACGCGCGTGCCGGGCTCGAGCGCCTCTTCGAGCTCGATCATGACGCCGCCCGCCGACAGGTTGCGGATGAGGCCGAGCAGCATGCGCCCCTCGACAAGGACGCAGCCCGGGCGGAAGGCGGAGACGACCCGGCGATCGGCGCGCCGTTCGGGGGTGCGATCGTCGATCGGGGCCGGGGCGTGGTCGGTCAGGACCACATCGCCCGCGCCGGACGGTTCGACATGGCCGGCCAACGGCTTGTCGAAGGCAGCATTGCCCAGTGGATCATCGTAAGCGAACGGCTCGCCGCGATGCATGTCATGCGAAATCGACATAGAACGTCACCTCCCTATCGCCATTCCTTTCGGAACGACGTGCCACCCGTGAATGAGAGACGTCGGCGCGACCCGAGGTCTCGTGCGCATAGGGCCTTCCGGGCGGGGCTGAGGACCAGTTCAGCCGCTCGCCCGGAAGAACCCGCGCAGAAACGGTCGTCGTCGCCGGCGGGGGCTTGGAAACACCGCCCGCGGCATTGCCCGGCTCGTTCTCTTTTGCATCGGCCCTCACGCAGACAAGGAACGCGATGCAGACAACGCCGATACCGGACAACGACCGCTTCATTCGGCCCTTATGCCGTTTTCACCTTGGTCAAACGAGTATCACACCGTATATGTAACGTTACGCATTGCAGAGCCGCAGAATGCCTAGGGCGACCTGAAAGCGTTTCTTCAAATGCTAACGGTTTGTTAACCGGTCAGGCGGCTTTCGTGATTACTTCTGGAATTTCAAAGTGACCTTCGGCGACCATCTGCGCCGGGAGGCTGACTATGTGCTGGATGACGTTATATTCCAGCGCTCTCCGACTCAGGCCATGCTGCTGCGTTTCCTGGTCGAGCGCGCCCTCTCCGGCGGCCCTTCACCGACCCAGCATGAAATCGCGGTCGAGGCGCTCGGCAAGCCGGACGATTTCGACCTCGCCAATGACAGCTATCCGCGCGTGCAGGTTTCGCGCCTGCGCGCCAGTCTCGACAATTACTATTCCCGGACCCAGCCGCATGACGGCCACCGGCTGACGATCGAGCAGGGGCAGTACGAAATCACCCTGACGCCCTATCAGCGCCCCGCCCCGCCCACGCCCCCTAACGTGCCGGACGCAGCGGACGATGACGAGCAGGCGGGCGACAGCGTCATGCACGAGGATCGGGCCGGCAGGTCCGAGGCGGCAGGCGCCGCGCCCGCGCCCTTAGCCGATGACGCTTTTGCCGGCACGATGGCGGCTTCGGCCCGAGCCGAACCGTCCGCGCCCGCCGCCCGCCGCCGGGGCCGGGCCTTCGTCATCACCCCGATCGCAATCATCGGCCTGCTCGTTGCCAGCCTGCTTGCATGGCGCATGGCCTCGCCGGAAGAGACCCTGCCCGCAGCCCGATCTCGAAAAGCCGACGATCGTCCTGCAGGCCGATCTCACCGGGCTCGAAGGCAATGGCAGCGCCGATCGCGACACCGCGCAGTTCGCGGTTCGGCTGGCCGAGATCCTGCTGGCCTATTCGCTGGTCACGGGCACGCGGCCTGCATCCGAGGAGGAGCGGGCCGATTACACCCTCACCATGAGCTTCGTTCACGAACCGGACGGGGCCCTGCAGGCCTTTCTCAGCTTCGCCGATGCGGATGGCGACGTGCTGCTCAACGAACTTGTCGAGCACGACCGGACCCGGCGCGAACGTTTCGCCGACGAAATCCGCTCCGCGCTCACCCACATAACCTCGCCCACCGGCGAAGTCGCTCAGGACCGGCGCCGCATTTTCGGAAATTCGCTTGAAAGCGGATATACCTGTTTCATCACGATCGAGAACGTGCGCGCCGATGGCGGCGCTGTCGCGGACATGGTCGACAGCTGCATCGATCGCTTCCCGAAAAGCGAATTCACCCCCTATTTCCGCGCCCGCCGCGCCTTCGCCGCCTATCAGGGCGACCGGCTTGAGGGGAAACCGATCCGCGCATCCGGGCCTGCCTGGCGCGATCTCCAGCTCGCGCTCGATGCCGACCCGTTCAATTCATTCGCCAATGTCGTCGCCGCCAAGGTCCTGCTGGCCAGCGGCCAATGCGACGCGGCGCGGGCGGGAATGGAAATCGGTTTCGAACAGGCGACCAATTACCCGGCCCTGCGCGCAGCGATCGATGCCGAGGCACCAAGCTGTCCGTCCTATGCCGGAGAAGTCGGCCTTTCGGACGAGCAATTGCGCGCGATGATCGCGGCCAACCCTGCTCCCGATGCGCTCCAGCACCTCTACATGCTGGTCGCAGCGCTGGCCGAGAACGACATGACAAGCGCGAAAATGCTCGCTGCCCGCCCGTTCAAGCCCGCCTCCGCAGGGCGCGAGAGCGAAACGGTCGCGAAGCTGCACCGTGCGCTCGACGATCCGGCCTTTGCGCGCGCGAACGCGGACCAGCTGCGCACCGACATCGCGCTCAACATATGGGGCGAGCGGACGGTCGATCTCGTGATCGAGAACCTGACGCGCGATCCGGCGGCCTTGCCCGATCAGGCGGCGGATGGCGGGGCGATGTCCACAGGGACCGCGCCCACTTCGCCTACGAGAAGTCCGTATAGATAGACATCGCACATGCCCGCATGGGTTTCCTCGTATTCGCGAAGATGCGCCTCGCGCGTGAAGCCGAGCGTCTCGAGCAGGAGGATGGAGGGCACGTTGCGAGTGTCGACCTCGGCGATGACCTTTCGCGCGCCGCCGCCTTCCTCGCGGGGGGCGAGGATCAGGTGACGCACCAGCGCCGCGGCGCATTCGCGCGCGACGCCTTCGCCCTGGCGATCGATGCACACGATATAGCCGATCTCCTCGACGCCGTCCTGGCCTGCGGGGACCGCGGTAAAGCGCCCGGCGACCGCACCGCTCTCCCGGTCCTCGGCGATCCAGGTGCGCCCCGGCCAGTCGGGGGCTGCGAGCCATTGCCACAGCTCTGTATGCGAGGTGAAGGCGGGCCGCGTGAGATAGCGCGCAAGATCGGGGTCGGACATGGTCGGATAGAGCGCGCCAAGGTCCGTGCGGCGCAAGGGCCGCATGCGAAAGCGGGGCGTTTCGATTTCGGTTACGGTGCGCATCGGGCGGATCACGCCGTCAGAAATTCGACGAGAGCGCGGACCTTCTTCTGGCGCCATTGCGGCAGCGGGGCGACCAGCCAATAGGCGCGGCGACTGTCTTCGGGATCGCCGAGAGCTTCGAGCCTGCCATCGCCGATCGCATCTTCGGCAAGCGCGAGCGGGAGGACCGTACGGCCCATGCCCGCCAGCACGCTGGAGAGCGCCTGGCCGGGATTTGCGGCACGGATGCAGGGCGAAACGCCATCGGGCAGGGCTGCGCCCGGCCAGTCGATCCACGCATCCCGGGCCCCGGGGGCGGCGACGGTCACGCGCCTCGCCGCGGTCAGCTGCACGCCTTCGAGATCGCCCGGCCCGTCGATCAGGCGGACGGCGAGATCGAGATTCGCCTCGGTGAAATCGGTCTCCTCGCTGCCTGCGAGGATGTACTGGATGCCGGGCCGTCCGGCCTGAAACTGGCCGAGGCGCGCGGCGAGCCAGACCGAATAGAATTCGCGCGGCGCGGCGATGGTGTAGCGGTCCGATGCCTGCCCGGCCTGCATCGCCTGCACGCTTTCCTCGAAACGCAGGAATCCTTCGCGCAGGGGATCGAGCCCGGCCGCGCCCTCGGGCGTGAGTTCGAGCCCCTTGGAAGTGCGGCGGAACAGGACGACGCCGAGATGGTCCTCGAGCGCGCGGATCTGCTGGCCGACGGCGGCGGGTGTGACGGCGAGTTCGTCCGCCGCGCGGGTGAACGACAGATGCCGCGCCGCAGCGTCGAACACGCGCAGGGCATTCAAGGGGAGATGGGTGCGCTTCACGACGGTTCAGCGCCTAGCCAGCGCCCCGGCCTTAGGCAAGCGCTCCGCTCACCCAGACGATCAGGCCGAGGAGCGTCCGTCCGCCGTTTCGGGCGCGGCGAGCGGGAAGAACGGGATGCGCACCTCGAGCGGCGAACCGTCGCCCTTGGCGAAGGTGTAGAAGCCTTCCATCGATCCGTGCGGCGTCGTCAGCGGGCAGCCCGAGACGTAATCGTGGCTTTCGCCGGGCGAGAGGACGGGCTGTTCGCCGACCACCCCTTCGCCGTCGACATGGTTCACCATGCCGCGCGCATCGGTGATGCGCCAGTGGCGCGTGCGCAGCTGCAGCGTTTCGTGCGAGCCGTTTTCGATCCGGATGTGATAGACCCAGAACCACTTGCCAGCCTCCGGATGCGATTGCTCCGGCAGGAAGTTGACGGCGACCCGGACGGTGACCCCGTCGGTTACGGCAGCGTGTTGGAACAGCTCTTTCATAGTGGCTCCAAGGTAACGATTCCCGTCGTCCCGACAAGGGGGCAACGTCGCTATTCCCCGTTGTATCCTTCGGGGAGCCGGAATGATCGAACCTCAGTGCCGCTATGCGGGAAACTGCGACATTTGCGCAACGCCCGCTCTGCGTCAGCAGCGAGCGAGTTTCTGGGGCAGCCGGGTGGTGAAATGCTCGGGGACGAAGGGACCGGTGATAAGGGTCATCTGGCCGTCTTCCTCACCCGGAGCGATTTCGAACTTCGCCGTATCGGATTTCAAAACCACGTTTCCGTTGTCGAGCACCTCGCCTTCGAGATTGTCGAATTCCTTCAGCAAGTATCCGCCGACCCCAAAGAGAACCCGGTCTCCGTCGATGATGATGGCCCGGCCCATCCCGCACCCCAACGCATCGCGCATCGAGGCGCTGACCCATTTGCCCTCGAGTTCCGACGCGGGATTGCCGCAGGCGGTGAGCGCAGCGGCGAGAACGGAGACGGGTATCGCGGCCCTGAAGAGGCGCTTATGCATATTCAATTCCTTCTTCGGGGAAACCGCACAGCCCGTGCTGCGATGATCCCTACCTGCATTCTTTGATTTCGACCGAGTCGCCCTCGCGCATGTTGCTAACGACGGTCTCGTAGATGTCTTTCGAATCCACCCGCGCCGTATGCGTTTTTCCTTCGGCTCCGTCGCCACGGATGATGCCGATCGTCACCAGCTTGGCTTCGTCCGTGGTGTTGCGCACGAGGACCGAGGTCTGGCTGAAGCGATCGGGCTCCGTCGACAGTTCCACTCCCGAACACGCTCCGCCCAATGCGCCGCATCCGCCAAGGACACTCGTCGCCGCGAGCAGCACGAATGAATTGATAATCCTAGTCATCTTGCCTCCAGACCCTGTTCCGGAGACCGGGAAACCGGCCCCTGCAAGAGGTCTAGAGACGCCCGGTGCGGCGCCTAACCTATAAAAAGATAAAGCTCGCCGACCGTTCGATGCGGGTCAGCCCCGCGCCGGATTGCCGAGCAAACCGCAGCGATATGCCCTCGGGATGATTTCCCGATTGAGCCGGCAACCCAGCTTTTCGCGCAATTGCCTGAGATGGAATGACACGGTCACTTCCGTCACGCCGAGCCGTTCGGCGATCTGCTTGTTGGGCAGCCCATCCCAGAGCCCCATCAGAATATCGTGCTGGCGCGCAGACAGGTTCACCGCTTCGCGCGCCGAAACCTGCCTTAGTTCGGGATGCAGTTCGTTGTAGGCGATCGAATAGATCGTGTAGAGCAGCGGCAGCTTTTCCTGCACCGTCAAAGCGAAATCCTTGGCCGAAAGCATATCGCTACCAAGCGCCACTCCCCCGTCGATGACGCCATCGGCATTGCGGTGGGAAAAACCGATCGCCCGCTCCATGCCTGCATCCTTGGCCTCGGCGATCAGTTGCCTTCCCTTTTCGCACCAGAAAAGCGGCTGGCGTTCATCCACGCCGTACATCAGGGCAGGCAGGTTGCTCGTGAGGACGTGAGGTATCAGCGCGTCAACGCTGCCATAATCCTGCGCAGCGTAATGTTCGCTCCAGCCATTGCGAAAGTTCTCAATGAAGACCGGGGCGCCGTGATCATCGGTGTTGGGAAACACCGTATAGTTGACGACGTTGAAGCCCAATTCGGCATAGGTATCGACGAGGCAGCGCCATTTTTCGTCCCTCCCGCCAGCCGCGTTGAAACGCGACAGGAAATCAATCAGAAAGTACTGCATCCCCGAAAGACCTGCCCCGTGCTCGGTCCTGACCTCCGACATCGGCGTCAAGAACAGAAAATCAAACACATCGGCATGATCGGGTCAACTAAGGGACCGTTGCCGACTTCGACCGATCCGGTCCCGGTGCAACGGCAGCGTGTTCACCCCTTCGCCAGCTCGTCCTCGACCTGATCCAGCCGTTCCTTGCCGAAGAACATTTCGGTCCTGCCACCTTTGGGCCCGACGAACATGGTGGGAATGCCGAAAGCGCCGCGTTCGACCATCTGATCGGTGTTTGCGGCCAGTTTCGCCTTCACCGCCTCGTCCTGGGCGCGAGCCAGCAGCGCCTGCGGATCGAACCCCGCCGCCGCGATCGCCTGCCCGAGCGCCTGCGGGTCGGTCACGTCAATGCCGTCCTCCCAGATCGGGCGAAGCAGACCCTCGGCGAACTGCACCCCGCGCCCGTCCTCGCAGGCGGCCACAAGCATGCGTTGCAGCGTGATCGAATTGAACGGGAATTGCGGGTGCAGGCGGTATTGCGTGAGGCCGTGCTTCGCGATGAAGCGGTCCATTTCGAGCTGGGCGTATTCGTTCTTGCCCCTCACGTCCTTATCGCGGATCATCGGCGGGGCATTGCCCGTGATGCGGTGCATTCCCGCGAGGAACACGGGCGCGACGACCAGTTCGGCATCGCAGCGGGCGCAGATTTCACGCAGCGGCCACCAGACGAGATAGAGGTTGGGGCTGACGAAATCGAAGACCAGTTCGACGCTCTTGCTCATGCGGCGGCTCCATCCAATTGCAGCGCGAGCGATTGCACGTCCGGTCCGATGCGGCAACAGTCCCCGGCACGGGGGGCCAAGCGGCCGGCCGCAGCGCCCCGGGAGACGAGGATGTCACAGCCCGGATGGGCTGCGCTAAAATCAGTGCGGGGCCAGTCCGAGTTCGAGACCCGTCCGGTCCTCCAGCGCGAACCTGTCGAACAGGTCCGCGCTCGCCTGGTTCAATCCGACGACCCGCGTGTGCCGCCCGTTGCGACGCATCCTCTCGACCACCTTTTCGAGCGCGCCGATCGCCGAGATGTCCCAGAAATGCGCCTTGGACACGTCGATCACGACGTTGTGCGCCGCGTCCTCGTAAGCGCTTTCGGGGCCGAGCTTCTCGATGAACTTGTCGACGCTGGCGAAGAAAATCTCGCCGGTGACGACATAGACCGCCGAATGGGGCCGGCGAATGCGTTCGACATCGAACAGGTTGCGCACCTTGCCTGCAAAGAAGATGCCCGACAGCAGCACGCCCGTCAGCACGCCCAGCGCGAGGTCATGGGTCCACACCACGACAACGACGGTCGCGATCATCACCGCGCTCGAGGTCGGTGGGTGGCGCCTGAGGTTGGGGATCGAGTTCCAAGAGAACGTCCCGATCGACACCATGATCATCACCGCGACGAGTGCCGGCATCGGCACCTGCCCGACCCAGTCCCCGAGCACGGTAAGAAGGAACAGCAGGAACGCTCCTGCCGTGAAGGTCGACAGCCGCCCGCGCCCGCCGCTCGCGACATTGATGACCGACTGCCCGATCATCGCGCAGCCGCCCATCCCGCCGAACACCGCCGCAAGGACATTCGCCCCGCCCTGTCCGGCGCATTCGCGGCGCTTGTCGCTGTCGGTGTGGGTCATGTCGTCGACGATCTGCGCGGTCAGCAGGCTTTCGAGCAGGCCCACGGCGGCCATGGTGGCGGAATATGGCGCGATGATGCGCAAGGTTTCCATCGTCAGCGGCACGTCCGGCAAGCCGAAGAACGGCAGGCCGTCGGGCAATTCGCCCTCGCCCGCCACCGTGTTGACCGGAAGGCCCAACCAGATCGCCGCGCCCGTCAGCAGCAGGATCGCGACCAGCGGGCTCGGCACCGCCTTGGTCACGCGCGGGAAGAGGTAGATGATCGCAAGGCCTGCCGCGACCATTACATAGGTCTCGACCCCGACGCCGGTGAGCTGCGGGATCTGTGCCATGAAGATGAGAATGGCGAGCGCGTTGACGAAGCCGGTGATGACGCTGCGGCTGACGAATTGCATCAGCAGGTCAAGCCGCAGCACCGCCGCGATCGCCTGGAACACGCCCATCAGGATCGTCGCGGCAAAGAGATATTCGACCCCGTATTCGCGCACCAGCGGGATCACCACCACCGCGACCGCCGCGGTCGCCGCCGAGATCATGCCGGGCCGACCGCCGGTGAAGGCGATCACCATCGCGATCACGACCGAGGCGTAGAGGCCGACGCTGGGATCGACGCCCGCGATCAGGGCAAATCCGATCGCCTCGGGTATGAGAGCGAGCGCGACGACGATGCCGGCGAGCATGTCGGCGCGGGGCTGGGCGAACCAATCCTTTTGCCAGTCGCGGCGGAAGGTGGCCGCGGAGGAGCGGTCTGGAGTCATTGACGGGATTTCCGGGATACCTGGGCCCGTTCGCATGATCGGGCACGTGAATGTGAGCCGGACCTTTAACGAAATATGCTGCGCCGCACAACCACGCCCACCCCTTGCGGAAACGTGGTTGATGCAGCGTTACCCGAAATCCTGCGGGTTTTCTTAGGGCACGGGGGCCAAAAGGGTCAGGTCTTCGGGGACCTCAAGGCCTTTACCGGCACGGTTCCTGACAGGTCGTTTCCGAGCGGTCCTGCCTTCAGGCAGCCGTCATGTGCACCGGCCGGGCCTTTCGCTCTCTCAACCGAGGCACAAGCGGAGGGCCCGGCCCTTTGCATTTGCGTGTCAGATCCCTGCGGCGGCGAGCGCGCGGTCCATGTCCTCGGTAAGGTCGGCGATATCCTCCAGCCCGACATTGATCCGGATGAGGCCGTCGGTGACGCCCATCTCGCCGCGCGCCTCATCGCCCATGTTCGCGTGGGTGGTCGAGGCCGGGTGGCACATCAGCGTCTTCGCATCACCGATATTGTTCGAGATATCGATCAGTTCGAGCGCGTCGAGCAGCGCGAAGGCCCTTTCCCGGGTGCCCACGTCGAATGCGAATATCGGTCCTGTCGCGTCCATTTGCTGCATCGCCAGCTTGTGGCGCGGGTGGCTCGAGAGGCCGGGGTGGAGCATGTGCCCGCCCGCCGCGTCGATCCGTTTCTCCATGAAACGGCCAAGAGCGACCGCATTCGCGCTTTGGCGGTGGGCGCGCAGGTCCAGCGTCTCGAGCCCCTTGAGGACCACCCACGCATTGAAGGCAGAAAGCGCCGGGCCGGTGTTGCGCTGGAAGGGCATGAGGACCTCGTCGATCCACCGCTTCGAGGAACAGATCGCGCCCGCGAGCACCCTGCCCTGCCCGTCCATCATCTTGGTCGCGCTGTAAGCCACCACGTCCGCGCCAAATTCCATCGGGCGCTGGAGCACGGGCGTGGCGAAGGCGTTGTCGACCACGGTCGTGATCCCGCGCGCGCGAGCGAGGTCGCAGACGAATTGCAGGTCAACGATGTCGAGCGTCGGGTTCGCCGGGGTTTCGAAGAAGAACACCCTGGTGTTGGGCCGGATCGCGGCTTCCCATGCGGCATTGTCGGCGCTGTCGATGACGGTCGTTTCGATCCCGAAGCGCGGCAGGAGGTTGTCGACCAGCCAGCGGCACGAACCGAACGCGGCGCGGGCGGAAACGCAGTGGTCGCCGGTGGAAAGCTGGCACAAGAGAGCCGCGGTCATCGCCGCCATCCCGCTCGCCTGCGCGCGGCAGCTTTCCGCGCCCTCGATAAGGGCAATGCGTTCTTCTAGCATGGCAACGGTCGGGTTCTGGAGGCGCGAATAGGTCATGCCCTCGGCTTCGCCCGCAAACCGGTCGGCGACGGTCTGGGCATCGTCGTAGGAATAGCCCGAGGTGAGGAACATCGCCTCGCTCGTCTCGCCATGATCGCTGCGCCACGTGCCCCCGCGCACGGCCTGGGTCGCGGGGCGCCATTTCTGCGTGACCTTGCGGTCCATTCCGGTCGTCTTCTTCATGGGGGCAAGCGATTAGGCGGTGGCAGGGTCGCTTACAAGCGCGGCTTGCAGGCAGGTGTCACAGGCCGCTCGCATTGAGCCCCTCGCGCGCGAAACGCGGGCGTCCGGCAGCCGTGAGCATCATCGCCCCCTCGATCAGGGTAAGGAGATAGCGCGCGCCGCCTTCGGGATCGGGATCGCCTGCCGGCATCTGCCCCTCGAGCCATTCGAGCATCCGGTCCATCACCGCGCCCGCCGCCTCGCGGTAGCCGGGAAGGTCGCGCACCGCACCCGCGACGATTTCCCACCACAGCGCCATGAAGGGCTGCATCGCCTCCTCGCGCGCCCGGGCGAGGATACGCGCGGCGACTTCCTGCCGGGTGGCCGCGGGCGTATCGCCCATGGCGCCGTCCAACGCCGCGGCATAGCGCTCCGCGAGGAAGGCGAGCAGGTCGGCCACGAGTTCGGCCTTGCTCCCGAAATGATAGATAAGCATCCGGTCGCTCGTCCCCGCCGCGCGCGCGAGCGGGCGCAGGCTCGCGCCCGCAAGGCCGTGTTCGAGCACATGGGCGGCAAGCTTCGGTAGCAGCGTCTCACGGGACATCGGCGTTTTTCTCATGCCGATCTTGTAGCGTCCGCTACATTGCGCTACAAGCCTGCGTAGCAATCGCTACGCCAAGACTGGAAAGACCCCCGCAATGCCCCTCGAAATCACGCCGCAAGTCATCCTGTTCATCGCCGGCATCGCCGGGGCGCTGATCGCAATCGGGTTTGTCCTCGCCCGCCCGCAGGCGCGCGCCAACGCGCATCTCGCCGCCGCCCTTTCCGCGGGTTTCGCGGCATTCACCGCTGTCGTCCTCGCGAGCGAGGGGGTGTTGCCGGTCTGGGAGAACCACACTGCCAATCTGTGGGGCGTGCAGGTCTGGTGGGACCTGCTTATCGCCGTCACGATCGCGCTCGTGCTCATCGCCCCGCGGGCACGGGCGGCGGGCATGAACCTGCCGCTCTGGGGGCTGTTCGTCGTTACGACGGCGAGCATCGGCCTGCTCGCCCTGTGCGCGCGGCTGTTCTGGCTCGAAGCGCGCGGCGCGCCCGAGGCAACTTCGCCCTCCGCCTGAACCCGGCTGGCAATCCGTCTTGCAGGGCGAGCGGCGCTTTCGTAAGCCCGGCCTCAGCCATGCATGAGGTCGCCGCCCCGCCTGTCGCTCTTCCGCCCGATCGTCATCCTGTCGATCATGGCGGCCCGCCCGAACATGCCCGCGATCCGTGGGCATGGTGCCTCGCACTCCCGATCGTATTCGCCGCGCTGGCGAGCATCCGGCTGACCGTCCCTTCCGCGCCCTATTTCGACGAGGTGCATTATCTCCCCGCCGCCCGGGCGCTGCTCGAAGGCGGACCATATCTCAACCGCGAGCACCCGCTTCTTGGCAAGGAGGTGATCGCTCTCGGCATCGCGGTTTTCGGCGACGGGCCGCTCGGCTGGCGGATCACGCCGCTTGTCGCGGGCACGCTCGTGGTGGCGGCGAGCATGCGGGCGATTTGGCATGCGAGCATGGACCGCTATGCCACCATCGCCTTTGGCGTATTGCTGGCGAGCGGCTTTCACCTCTTCGTCCAGTCGCGCATCGCCATGCTCGATATCTTCATGGCCGCTTTCCTCGCGCTTGCCGCGTGGGCCTTTGCCGCCGCCATCCGCGAGCCGGAGACCGGCCGCTGGCGGCTCGCGCTTTGCGGCCTGGCGATCGGCTGCGCGCTCGGGGCGAAATGGAACGCGATTGCCCTGGCCATGCTGCCCGGCCTCGCCTTCTTCGCCGCGCGCCTTTCTGCCGGACGGCGCCGCCTGCTGATGAGCCGCCGGGGCATCCCGGTGCCGGGCGTGAGCCTGATCGAGGCGTTCGCGTGGCTCGGCCTCGTCCCGCTTGCGGTCTATGCGCTCACCTTCCTGCCGGGCTACTGGATGGGCACGCCCCTGCGCCCATCGCCGTTTGCAGGAGAGCTGTTTCCCTTCGGCCTGGTCGAATTCCACCGCGAGATTCTCGACCTGCAGCGCTCGGTCATGGCCCCTCACAGTTACCAGAGCACCTGGGCCCAATGGGTCACGAACACGCGCGGCATCTGGTATCTCTACGAATTCGCCGACGGGGCCCAGCGCGGGGTGCTGCTGATCGGCAACCCGCTGACCATGCTCCTTGGCCTGTTCGCGCTGGTGTGGTGCATGGTGACCGGATTGTGGCGGCGCGAATGGGCCAAGGTCGCGGCGGTGATCGGCTATGCCGCGAGCCTCGGCCTGTGGGTGATCGCGCCCAAGCCGGTGCAGTTCTATTACCACTACATGATGCCAAGCGTGTTCCTGCTGGCCGCGCTCGCGCTGGCGCTGTCGAACCTGCGCCAGGTGGAGCGGCTGCGCTGGCTCGGCTGGGCGGTGCCGCTTGGGAGCGCGCTTTTCTTCGCGCTGTTCTGGAAAGTCCTCTCCGCCGCGCCATTGGACGGGCCGATGAGCTTTGCCGACTGGACCTGGATTTCGGGCTGGCGCTAGAACCGACCCCAGACGAAGCGGCTGGAGAGCGCATAGTTCCAGACCGACCCGACCAGGATCCCGGCCAGCGCAGCGAACGCCCAGAACAGCCCCTGCGATTCGAGCAAGGTCGCCACCGCCACGTTGGCGAAGCCGCCGATCGCGCAAGTTCCGCAGAAACCCAGCCAGCCGCGCAGCACCGCGCCCCAGCCCTTCAGCCGCTGGTCGCGATAGGTAAGGTAATTGTTGAGCCAGAAATTGAAGCTCATCGCCACCAGCACCGCCGCGCCCTGCGCGAGAGTAAAGCCTTCCTCGAACACGAGGAGCAGCGCAGAAAGCACCGCGAAATGAACAATCACGCCCAGCGCGCCGACCGTGCCGAACAGGGCGAAACGGGTGGGGACGAGGCGGCCCATCGTCCGGTCATAGAGCCCGGCGAGAAAATCGAACAGGATCGCGCGGTCCAGTTTGCTAGTGCCTTCGCGCCGTGCGGCGAAATCGAGCGGGAATTCCTTCACGCGCAAGGGCCGGTCCGATGTGGCGAGGAGATCGAGCAGGATCTTGAAGCCGATCCCCGAAAGGCGCGGGACCATGGCGCGCGCGGTCGCGGTCGGGAGCATGAAATAGCCGCTCATCGGATCGGTCAGATCGACGCCCGTCAGCGCGCGCGCGACGCGGTTGGCAAGGCCGGAGAGCTTTTCGCGTTCCGGATCGGCCCAGTTCGCCGTGCTCGCCCCTTCGGCAAAGCGGCTGGCGACGCAGACCTCCGCCTCCCCGGCTTTCAGCGCGGCGAGCATTTTCGGCAGCAGCGCCGGATCGTGCTGGTGATCGGCGTCCATCACGGCGGCGAAAGGAGCGGCGGTGGCGCAGAAACCCTCCATCGCCGCGCTGGCGAGGCCGCGCCGCCCGATCCGCTGGATCACCCGCACGCGCCGGTCCGTTAGCGCCAGCGCGCGCGCCTCGTCCGCCGTGCCGTCCCGGCTGTCGTCGTCGACTATCAGGACTTCCCAGCCCCCATCCCCCAGCATCGGCCCCAACGCGCCATCGATCCGCTCGACCAGCGAGGCAAGGTTGCCGCGCTCGTTGAGCGTCGGAAGAATGATCGCCAGCTCGAGCATGGCCCGCGCCCGGCGTCAGAGCCGCTCGCGCACCGCCGCGCCGATCGCCTCGGTCCCGTGATCGCCGCCGAGGTCGCCGCCGCGAATCCCGTCGGTCAGTGCCTTCGCAACGGCGCGCTCGATCCGCGCAGCCTCGTCCTCTCGGCCGAAGGAATGGCGCAGCATCATCGCCGCCGACAGGATCGTCGCCATCGGGTTCGCCTTGCCCTCGCCTGCGATATCGGGCGCGCTGCCGTGGATCGGTTCGTAAAGGCCGAAGGTTCCGTATCCGGTCTGCCGTTCGCCCAGCGAGGCGCTGGGCAGCAGCCCGATCGAACCGACGGCCGCGCTGGCGAGGTCCGACAGGATGTCGCCGAACAGATTGCCGGTGAGCATCACCCGGAACTGCGCGGGATTCGCGATCACCTGCATCGCCGCGTTGTCGACATACATGTGGGATAGCGCGACTTCGCGATATCCCTGCGCCACCTCGGTTACCGTGTCACGCCAGACCTGGCTGGTTTCGAGCACGTTCGCCTTGTCGACGCTGGTCAGCCCTGCCCCCATGGCCTTCGCGGCGCGAAAGGCGACATGGGCGATGCGCCGGATTTCGGGGGCGGAATAGGCCATCTCGTCCCAGCCCTCGCGCTCGCCGTCCTCGGTCGTGCGCTCGCCCTTCTTCCCGAAATAGACGTCCCCCGTAAGCTCGCGCACGATCAGCATGTCGAGAGTGCGGGCGATCTCGGGGCGCAGCGGGGAGAGATGTTCGAGCCCCTCGAACACCCGCGCCGGGCGCAGGTTCGCGAACAAGCCCAGTTCCTTTCTGAGGCCGAGGATCGCCTGTTCGGGGCGCAAATGGCGTTCCAGATCGTCGCAGGCGGGATCGCCGACCGCGCCGAACAGGACCGCATCGGCGTGATGCGCCATTTCCAGCGTCTCAGGAGGAAGGGGCACGCCGTGGCGCCTGTAGGCCGCGCCGCCGACATCGCCCTCGGACAAGGCGAGATGCGGCAGATCGAGGCTTTCGAGCACCTTTACCGCTTCGCGCGTCACTTCGGGACCGATCCCGTCGCCGGGCAGAACCGCAATCTTCATGACCAGCCCCTCACTCCATCATCCGGGCGAGCCGTTCGCCCAGCAGCACGCGCGCGGCCATACCATCGCCCGCCGCTCCTGCAAGGGCATGGCGGCCCATTGGCCGGTGCAGCACGCGGAACGCCTCGAACTGGTCGGCAAGCGGCGCATCGAGCGGCGGGGCGCTGTCGCCGAGCGGCGCGCCATAGCCCATCTCGCGCAGCAGCAGCGCCTCGTACCCGACCATCGCGCCGAGCCAGCCGCGCGCCGAAGGCGCATGGCAGATCGCGGCGAGCAGCGCGTCGAGCGCCGAATGGAGCGCGGGATAGGGATTGCGTTCGGGCAGCGCCGAGGCGGTGAGCGTGCAGGCCCACTGGATCGCGGCGGCAGGCAGCGGCTCGGTCATCCACGGCGCGCGGCTTTCCTCGAGCTCAAGCCGGGCAAAGGGAAGCTGGGTGTCGGATTTCGCGCTGAGTTCGAGCGCGACGCGGTTTCCGGGGATGACGACCGGGCGCATCCGCCGCCCGCGCCCGCCCGCGACATAGGCGGCGACAAGGCCGTATTGTTCGGTCATCAGCCGCGCGATCGCGGCCGTTTCTCCGTGCGCGCGCGATGCGACGAGGATGGCCGGGGCGCGCAAGTGCATGACGCGCGCCTCAGCGGGTCACTTCTTCGCGAGCTTCGCCTCGAGTTCGGCGACCTTGGCTTCGAGCGCGTCGGCCTGTTCGCGGGCCTTCTGCGCCATCGCCTTGACCGTATCGAATTCCTCGCGGCTCACGAAGTCGATGCCGCCCAGCCGTTCGCGCAGGCGTTCGCGCGCATTGTCGCGCGCCTCCCGGCTCATGCCGGCGACGGTCCCGGCCGCGCTGTTGGCGAGTTTGACGAAATCGGCGATGATAGGATTCTGGCTCTGCATGATGCCCTATTTGGTCGCGCTCCGCCCGTTTGTCCAGACGGCCCCGTATCTCGGGAAGGGCCGGTTCATCCCGAAGGCAGGACGATCACTCCTCGCCCAGGTCAAAGCGTTCCACCGCGCCATTGGGATCGGCAGCCCCGCCACCGGGATTCTGGACGATGAACTGGTAGTTGAGCACCGTGGCAAAGCTCGCCCAGGCGAAATAGGGCAGCAGCATGATACCGGCCAATCTGCGCACTCGCCAGTAAAGGACGATCACCACCAAGAGGCTCACCACCGAATAGCCGAGCACGTAGAGCGCGATCTGCATCTCCTGCAGGCCGAAGAAGACCGGCGTCCATGCCATCGGGCCGACGAAATGCAGCGCGAATGCACCGAGCGCCATCGCCCGGCCGCGCGCTCCCCATGCGCTCGCCACCATGGCTCCGGCGAGCCCGATCATGACGTAGAGCACTCCCCACACGATCCCGAAAACGGCCGGTGGCGGGAAGATGGCGGGCTTGTCCAGACCTGCGAACCAGGGCGTGTCGGCACCGCCGAATTCGCCCGAGACGAAGCCGAGCAGCAGGATCAGCGGCACGAAGAACAGGGCCCAGCGCACGAAACTTGCCCGCAACTGACCCTTGGAAGCGAGTGTCTGCATCACGTCTCCCGACCTTCCGGGCGTTCCGGCGAGCGGGCCTCCTGCCCGGCCGCGCCGGCCCTGCCCCCAGCGATTCGCCCGTTAAGTTTCGGACGCACCGGCGATACACAAGCCTCGCGCCAAGGCCAATCTTGCGCGCATTGCGCCGCGCTCTCGTGTTTCGGCGTGTCCCGAAAGCCTCGAAATTGCGCGCTGATCGGCGTTCGAGCGGCGAAATGGGGCAAAAATATGTTTAATCCGTTAGCGTCGGCCGCTCGATCTGCTAATCACGCCACATTCTTGCCGTGATTCGGGGCGCTAGACGGCAGGAAATTCCCATTCGCGCTCCAAAGACCGATCATGGTCCCCCAAGGGGGCTGATTAGGGGAACACGAAAATGAAGAACACCAACCTTTTCTCGCTGATCGCCGTTGCCGGCGGCCTCGCTCTCACCGCCGCCTGCGCCGAGCCGGCCGACGAAGCCACCGAAACCGAAGCCGACACCATGTCGGTCGAGGAAACCACCGAAGACGCGATGGCCGAAGGCGAAATGATGGCTGAAGACGCCATGGCCGAAGGCGAAGAAATGATGGCCGAAGGCGAAGAAGCCGTCGAAGGCGAAATGACCGAAGAAGCGGCCGAAGCGGAGTAATCCTCCCTTCGCGCGACCCTGGTCGCGAAATCAGGCGGCCGGTGGCAGTTCTCTCTGCCGCCGGCCGTTTTCATTGGGCGCCGCCTTTTCAGCCGTTCGCCCTTTCAGCCGCACCCCTTTCAGCTGCGCCGCGCGCTGACCAGGAATTCGATATTGCCCTGCGGCCCGGTGATCGGGCTTGTCTCGACACCCTCGACCGAAAAGCCGATCCCTTCGAGCCAGTCGCGCACTTCGCCGCAGACCCGTTCGTGCAGGCGGGCATCGCGCACCACTCCGCCCTTGCCGACTTCTTCGCGGGCGACTTCGAATTGCGGCTTGATAAGGGCGACCACCCGGCAGCGCGGCGCGGCGAGTTCAAGCGGGCGTTCAAGCACCTTGGCAAGCGAGATGAAGCTCGCATCGCACACGACGAGGTCGCATTCGCGGTCAATCTGATCGCGGGTGAGGATCCGCGCGCTGGTCTGTTCGAGCACGGTGACGTGATCGTCCTGCCGCAATTTCCAGGCGAGCTGGTTCGTGCCGCTGTCGACGGCAAAGACATGCGCCGCGCCGCGCGTGAGGAGAACATCGGTAAAGCCGCCGGTGGACGATCCGATATCCATGGCCACCGCGCCCGCCACGTCGATCCCGAAATGGGCGAGCGCATGGTCGAGCTTGATCCCGCCGCGGCTGACCCAGGGATGGTCGCGCCCACGCACCTCCAGCGGGGCATCCGCGGGCAATTGCTGCCCGGGCTTGTCCACCTTCGCTTCGCCCGCGAACACGACCCCCGCCATGATGAGCGCCTGCGCACGGGTACGACTTTCCGCCAGGCCACGTTCGACCAGCAAGTGGTCGGCGCGCCGTTTCGCCGCCTTTGGAGAGGATTTCGCCGGATTGGTCATGGACGCTTCATTCGTTAGCGCGCATTGAGGGGGCATGAAAGCGACCTATCTGACCGCCATTGGCGCGCTGGCGCTGACGTTCGCCCTTGCCGCCTGCATTCCCGAGCCCGACGTGCCGCTGCCGCCGCCCCCGTCGCAGTCACCGCCCCCCGCTCCCGCGGCGGCGCCCCGCACTGCACCGACGCCGGCACCGACGCCGACTCCGCAGCCTGCCCCGCCCCCGGTCTCTTCCGGGCCGGTCTACGAGAACTATCTCGATGCCCCGCAGACGCCGGGCGACTGGGGCTATGCGCGCGAGCCCGGCGAGACGTTGGCGCAGTTCGGCACCGGCATTTCCGAGGCGCGCTTCATCCTGCGCTGCGCCGACGGACAGGTCGGGCTCGCCTATGTCACCGGGCGCGCCCAGACGGCCGCGCGCGCGATGACGATCCGCACCGAAACGCTCACCCGCACGATCGAAGCGCGGCCCGTCGCCGGACAGGGCGAATTGCTGGCCGCCTTCCTCGCGCCCTCCGACCCGTTGCTCGACGCGATGGCGATCACCAAGGGCCGTTTCGCCGTCCTGGTCGAGGGCCAGAGATCGCTCTACCTACCCGCCTGGGTCGAGGTCAGCCGGGTGATCGAGGACTGCAGGTAAGCACGCACGGATTCGCGCTTTTCCACAGGCGCGAACACCTATTCGGCAGTCACGCGCATGTAACAGAAAAAAGGCGCCCGGAATTTCCCCCGGACGCCTTGATAAGGCCTCAATGCAACGGCGGACCATTCTGACGTGGGAAAAGATTTTTTCAAGTCTTGCGGACGCCTTTTGCATGATTCACATATGGGGACGAGGCCAGCGGCGAACGCGGTTCTCGGCCCCCGGTGATACGGCAGGGTCTTGGCTATCTAGCGCGAAAGGAGGTGATCCGATGTCTCATGGTTCAGCAGAGAGGTCGGCAAGTTTCCGCGCGGAGCACTATCGGTAAGACACAACCCTTAGAGGCTTCGTGAGCGGCACTTCCTGGCCGCTGACCATGAAGGGGCGTTTCCACCGACGGGCTGGAAGCGCCCCTTTCATTTCCTTTCTTTCGATCGCCGATCCGGGCGGGCGTCGCCCTTTCGGCGGCTACGAACGCCGATGAGCGCTTCTTCGCGGATGTATTCCTCTCCCGCGCTGGCGTATGGCGCTGGTCCGGCCCGCGCAGCGGGCCGCAGGGGCGACCGCCCGCCCGCAGCGCCGAAGGCGTAACGAGATCGCACGCCGGATGGCGCGCGCAAACAAGGATTGCCCAACCCGCCGGGCCATATTACCGGCAAGCCATGCAATTCACCCGCCTCCCCCACCCCTCGCCCACGCCCGCCGAGCGGCGCGCCGAGCTCATCGCCGATCCCGGTTTCGGCAAGATCTTCACCGACCACATGGTCGTGATCGACTATGACGAGGATCGCGGCGGCTGGCAGGCAGCGACGATCGGCCCGCGTGAGCCGCTGACGCTCGATCCGGCGGCGAGCGTGCTGCATTAC
Source organism: Erythrobacter litoralis (assembly GCF_001719165.1). NCBI lineage: Bacteria > Pseudomonadati > Pseudomonadota > Alphaproteobacteria > Sphingomonadales > Erythrobacteraceae > Erythrobacter > Erythrobacter litoralis. The sequence goes on along the minus strand of NZ_CP017057.1, from coordinate 1,234,796 downwards.
GCGCAGGAAATCTTCGAGGGCATGAAGGCCTTCGCCCATGCCGATGGCGGGCTCGCCCTGTTCAGGCCAGAGGCCAATGCGCGGCGCTTCAGCGACAGCGCGCGGCGCATGGCGATGCCCGAATTGCCCGAGGAAACCTTTCTCGCCGCGGTGCGCGAGGCCGTCGCCGCCGATGCCGACTGGCTCCCGCCGATCGAGGGCGGGTCGATCTATATCCGCCCCTTCATGTTCGCATCGGAAGCATTTCTCGGCGTGCGTCCGGCGAAACAGTACAAGTTCATCGTCCTGCTGTCGGCGGCGGGCAGCTATTTCAAGGGCGGCGTCGCCCCGGTGAAGATCTGGGTTGCGCAAGGCTATGTCCGCGCCGCGCCCGGCGGGACGGGCGCGGCCAAGACCGGCGGGAACTATGCCGCCAGCCTCGTGCCGCAGGCGCAGGCGACCCAGCACGGCTGCGACCAGGTCGTCTTCCTGGATGCGGTCGAGAACAGGTGGATCGAGGAGCTGGGCGGCATGAACCTGTTCTTCGTGCGCGCCGACGGCAGCGTCATCACCCCGCCGCTCACCGGCACGATCCTGCCCGGCATCACCCGCGACAGCCTCATCCAGCTGCTGCGCGAAGAGGGGCTCGACGTGCGCGAGGAGCCCTATTCGCTCGACCAGTGGCGTGACGAGGCGCAAAGCGGGGACCTGCTCGAGACGATGGCATGCGGCACCGCTGCCGTGGTGACACCGGTCGGCACCGTCGCCTCGCCCGAGGGCGAATTCACCATCGGCGCAGGCGGAACCGGGCAGCTCACCACGAAGATCCGTGAACGGCTGGTCGGCATCCAGCGCGGTACCGCGCCCGACCCCCATGGCTGGGTCACGCGGATTTAGGAGGCGTTTACCGCGACTTGCTATGGGCGCGGACATGGCCAGCCTGGCTCCCACCTTCACCGTCACCCGCGACGATGCGCGGCGCGAAGTGCATTATGCGCTGACCGGCCTGTTCACGATCGAGGCGATCGACCGCTTCTTCGAGGAATTGCGGCGCGTGGCCGGTCCTTTCATGGAGGACCGCAAGGGTTTCCGCGCGATCGGCGATCTGAGACAATACAGCGTCCAGCCGCGCGACGTGGCCGAACGGATGCAGATGTCGCAGGACATCTCGGCCAAGGTGGGCGTGACGAAAATGGCGATCGTCTACAGCTCGGTTCTCCAGATGCAGCAGCTGCGCCGGGTCAGCAACGCGCTCGACATGGGCTATTTCACCGAGATGGCCGAAGCGCTGGACTGGCTTCGCAAGGACTGATCGACTTTGCCGCTCATGGCGTAGCCGCAAGTCGAACGACCCAAGAAGTAAAGAAAAAGCCGCACAGATTATCGATATATTTACGCAGGCAAGGCTAGGGTCAGGACTCATTGCGGCAGCCAGAAGATGACGGTTGCGGCGATGCATATGGCGGACATGAACGTGTGGGCGCATCGGTCGTAACGGGTGTGGATGCGTCGCCAGTCCTTGAGTTTGCCGAACATGTTCTCGACTTTGTGGCGTTGGCGATAGAGCACCGCGTCGTGGGGGATGGGCACTTTGCGGTTCGTTTTTGACGGGATGCAGGCAGCGATACCGCGCTGTTCCAGAGCGGCGCGGAACCAGTCGGCATCGTAGCCCCGATCGGCGAGCAACGCCTCGGCCTTGGGGAAGGCTTCGATCATCAGCGCAGCCCCTTTGTAGTCGCTCATCTGCCCTTCGCTGAGCAGCATGATCAATGGCCGGCCCTTGCCATCGCAGACTGCATGCAGCTTGGAGTTCAGTCCGCCTTTGGTGCGGCCGATACGTCTGGGTAGAGCCCCTTTTTTAGCAGGCTTGCCGCCGTCCGGTGCGCCTTGAGGTGGGTGGCGTCGATCATCAGCTGATCGGGCTTTCCGCCCTTGGCGGCGAGCTGGGCAAAGATCCTGTTGAACACGCCCAGGCGGCTCCAGCGGATGAAGCGATTATAGATCGTCTTGTGCGGGCCGTAGCCGGCAGGCGCATCACGCCAGCGCAATCCATTCCTGATCACGAAGATGATACCACTCACAATCCGCCGGTCATCGACCCGTGGGATCCCATGCGACAACGGAAAATAGGGCTCAATCCGGCGCATCTGCGCCTCGCTCAACAACCACAGCCCGGACATCGGCAGCACCTCCTTGCTGCCGCTATTGAATCAATCGACTGCCGCCAGCGCAAGTGATTTAATGGGTCCTGAGCCTAGTTCAGGCCCCATGGCCTCGCTTGCTCCCTCGCATTCGATCTCGGTCGATCGGCACCACGCGGAACTGCATTTCGCGATCAGCGGGCTGTGGGCCAAGGCGAGCATGCAGGATTTCCTTGATGAGCTGCTGGGCAAGGCCAAGCCATTCCTGCGGGATCGCGCGCCATTCAGCGCGCTGGGCGACCTGCGCGACTTCGTGCCGCAGGACCGCGAGACCGCGCAGGTGATAAGGGATTCGATCCTTGCCGGGCGTGACAACGGCCTGACCCGCTTCGCCGTCGTCTCCTCCGCGCCGCTGGTGCGCATGCAATATCGCCGCATCGCCGACGGAGTCGAGGTCAATTTCTTCGACGCACCCGACGAAGCGCGGCGCTGGCTGCGCAGCGCCTAGCTCTCCGCCAGCCGGTCGCGGAAGGCATCGATCAGCCAGCTCGTCGCCGGACCCAGCCGGGCATTGCGCCGCCACAGCGCGCTCAGCCGGTAATGCGCGCCGGGCCGCTCGGGCAGATCGAGTTCCACCAGCCGCCCCCGTTCGAGATCGCCCGCCACCATCGCGCGCGGCATGTTGCCCCAGCCCAGCCCTTCGAGCAGCAGCGTGTGCTTAGCGCCGAGATCGCCCAATCGCCAGGTGAGCGGGCTCAGCACGGAGAATTCGCGCCCCTCGGTCAGTTTCGAACGGTCTGCCAGGACAAGTTGCAGATGATCGCGGCTCTCGTCCGGCCCCGCGCGGCCTTCGCGCGACAGCACCGCGAGCGGGTGATCGGGCGCAGCGACGGGGACCAGTTCGACCTCGCCCACCGCCTGCCGTTCGAGCGCGGGATGTTCACCGATGACGGGGCCGCCGATGGCAAGGTCCGCGTCCTCGTCCAGCAGGCAGGCCGCGACCGCGCCCAGCCCCTCGATATTCAGTGTCAGCGCCGAAGTCGGGAATATCCGGCGAAATTCGCGCAGCACGCCCGCCGTGACTTCGCCCGGCACCATCACGTCGATGACCAGCCGGACCGAGGACTCAAGGCCCGCATGCAGGCTTTGTGTCTTTGCCAGCAGCGCATCGACCCGGTCGGCGACGCCGCGCGCCTCGGCGAGCAGGCCCTTGCCCGCCTCGGTCAGGACCGGGCGGCGCGAACCTTCGCGTTCGAACAGGGTCACGGCAAGCTGCGCTTCGAGTTGCGCGATGCCATAGCTGATCGCCGAAACGGCGCGCCCCATGCGCCGCGCTGCGCCGCCGAAGCTGCCTTCCTCGGCAACGGAGAGAAAGATGCGGATCTGGTCGAGACTGGGTTCGCCGAGCTTCATCGCGGCTGTGTTCGATTTTTCCGAACATCTTTGCAAGTTTTATCGCACTTATCCGTCTGAACCGATCCCCCTATCTGCCGTTCCAACAGGCGAGCCCTCACCCCGGGCCCGCCGCGAACAGGAGAATGAGCAATGATCGAACTGCGCCCCTTCGAAAGCCTCGGCGCGGCCAATCACGGCTGGCTCGATGCACACCACCACTTTTCCTTCGCCGGCTATCACGACCCGGCGCGCGTCCACTGGGGAGCCTTGCGTGTCTGGAACGACGACGCGATCGCCCCCGGGACCGGCTTTCCCACCCACCCGCACAACGACATGGAAATCATCACCTATGTCCGCAAAGGCGCGATCACGCACCGCGATTCGATGGGCAATGAAGGCCGCACCGAAGCGGGCGACGTGCAGGTGATGAGCGCCGGGACCGGCGTGCGCCACTCCGAATACAACCTCGAAGAGACCGAGACGACGCTGTTCCAGATCTGGATTATCCCCGACACCCGTGGGGGAGAACCCGGCTGGGGCGCGCGGCAGTTTCCCAGGGGCGAACGCAGCGGCGCCTTCGTTCCGCTTGCGAGCGGGATGGAAGGCGACGGCGACAAGGCTCAGGGGGCCCTGCCGATCCGCGCCGATGCCCGCGTGCTGGGGGCGACGGTGAAGGCGGGTGACTGCGTCACCTACCGCCCCCGCTCGGCCGGGCGCCATCTCTACCTCGTCCCTGCCACCGGCAAGGTGCGGGTCGGGGACGTCGAGGCGAAGGCGCGCGACGGCATCGCGATCACCGCGATGGACGAAGTGAGCGTCACTGCGCTTGAGGATGCCGAACTCGTGCTCGTCGACGCGGCCTGACATTCCCACGGAGCCGGCCGGTCCCCCGCGGCCGGCTCCACCCCTCCATCCATTTTCCGGCAAAGGAGCCATCAAATGAGGAATATCCTGCACATCAAGGCCAGCATTCGCGGCGATGAAAGCATCTCGAACCAGCTCGGCGACCGGATCGTCGCCGGGCTTCGCGAAAAGGGCGACAGCCGCCTCGCCATCCGCGACCTCGCCGCCGAGGAATTGCCCTTCGTCAGTGCGGAGCGCTTCGCCGCGAACCTTGCCCCCGCCGACGAACGCACCGCCGGGCAGGCCGAACTGGCAGCGATCTCGGACCGGCTGATCGAGGAACTCGAGAACGCAGACACGATCGTGATATCGACCCCGGTCTACAATTTCGGCGTGCCGGCGAGCCTCAAGGCCTGGGCCGATCTCGTCGCGCGCGCCGGGCAGACCTTCAAATATACAGAGAACGGCCCCGTCGGCCTGCTGACCGGCAGGAAGGCCTATATCGCCGCCGCATCGGGCGGGACCAAGATCGGCAGCGAGATCGACTTCATGAGCCCGTGGCTGACCTTCTTCCTGGGTTTTCTCGGCATCACCGAAGTCGAAATCGTCGCCGCCGACGGGATCATGGGCGCAGACGGCGAAGCGGTGATCGCCGCCGCGCAGGAACAGGCAGAACGCATCGCTGCGTAATTCAGGGCTGCGTAACTCAGGGCTGCGTAATTCAGGGCTGCGTAACTCAGGGCTGCGTAACTCAGGGCTGCGTGATCCCCCGACCTAGCCGCGCCGTTCCCTCGGGACCGGCGCGGCGCTGTCGAACACCATCGCCGCCTCCGCCTGGCGGGCGTAATATTCCGGGCGGCGCGGATACCGGACCGCCAGCAGCAGCGCGAGAGCCACCGCGCAGCCCGCGCCCACGACGAGAAAGATCGAGGACAGACCGCCCATCGCGTCGGTGCGGCCCAGCATGAACGCGCCGAAGGATATGCCGAAATTCGACACCGCCATGTAGATCGTGAACTGGGTCGCCGCCACGCTCGGATCGCACAGCCGCATCGAAATCGGCAGGAGCGCCACCGTCAGCAGCAGGTCGAGCGAGACCCAGCCGATGACAAAGGCGGTGAATACGGCCGGATTGCCCCACAGACTTTGTGAGAAATACATCGCCGCCAGACCCGCAAGCTGGACGCACAGCCAGACGATCCCGATCCGCTTCGCCCCGAACCTGTCGCCGAGCCAGCCGCCCAGCGTCATCGCCAGCACGCCTCCGACAAGTCCCGCCATGGCCGTCAGGCTGGAAATCGCGCTCGTGTCCCATCCGGCGTAATTCGCACCGATCAGCGGCGTCGCCCCGGTCATCCCGCCATAAAGGATGCCGCGGCCGAACAGGACAGGCAGCCAGAGCAGGCTGACGAGCTTCGTCAGCGATCCGAAGGTCGATTTGAGCAGCGGGCCCCAGGCCTCGAGCTGGATCGCGAGATTTCGCTCATGCGAGCGCCCCTCGCTCCACGGCAGGCGCTGTTCCCCCTCGCGTTCGGCGAACGCGGCGATGTAGCCGCACAGCGCGGCAATCAGCGCGGCGATCACCATGAAGGCGGCGGGCGCGCCGTAATCCTCGATCACGAAACCGCAGATCGCAGCCGCAGCGGCGATCCCGATCGCCTGCCCGCCGAACATCATCCCCGCACCCCGCGCGCGCTCGTCCTCGCTCATGATGTCGACCGCGAGGCCATCGACGGCCACGTCCTGAAAGGTCGTAGCCATGTTCACGGCAAATCCGATCGCGGCGAGGAAGGCGACGTCGTTCGCCTCGGGCGCGATTCCGGCGGCGACCAGAAGGCTCGCGATCATCACCCCCTGCGCACCGAGCAGCCAGGCTCGCCTGCGGCCCATCGGCAGGTAGGTGTAGCGATCCATGATGAAGCCGTTCACCAGTTTCAGCGACCATGGCAGCGCGGTGAAGCCGGCGACCGTTCCGACATCTCCGGCCGAAGCTCCGTTCACCGCCATCCAGGCGGGGACGGCGAACCAGAACAGCCCGATCGGCATGCCCTGACCGACATAGAGGATGAAGAGAGTGAACAGCCGCAAGGGACGGCTGTGTTCGAGCACCAGCCCGGATGCGGGGTGTGCAGTGTCCATATGTTTCGCCCAACCGCAATTCCGTGCGGTCCGGGCGACCCGATGGGCGGAAGTGTAACGGCCTTGCGGCGGTATGCCAAATCGGGGGCAGCTAGAGCCTCGGGCGCACCAGCAGCGGTTTGAACAGCGCGCGGCTCGGCCTCAGCACGATGATCGCCACCCCGGCGAGCGCCAGCCCCGCGCCCACCAGCAGCCGCCAGCCGATCGCATCGCCCGTCAGCCACGCGCCGAAACCGATCGTGAGCAGCGGGGTGAGCAGCGTGAAGGGCACGATCATGTTCGCGTCATAGCGCTGAAACAGCCGGTAATAGCTCGAATGCGCGCCGACCGAGACGACAAGCCCCGCGAACAGCATGCAGGCCGCCGCCGCGAGCGGTTCGGCAGCGAGCGCGGCCCCCTGCCCGCTTTCCAGCGCGAAGGAGACCGGAAACAGCACGGCGACCGAGGACAGCCCGGCCCACGCCTGCATTTCGACCGCACCGATGCTGAGCCGCTTGAAGAAAACCGAGCCCAGCGCCCCGATCAGGGCCGAGGCAAAGACGAAGGCGAGCCCCCAGCCGCTTTCCAGACCCGATGGCGAACCGATCGCCACCGCCACTCCGATGAAAGTCAGCGCAATGCCGATGCCGCGCCGCCAGCGCACCTGCTCCTTGAGGAACAGGATCGCGAACAGGACGGTGAGCGGCGCGCCCGACAGGCTGACGATCCCGGCGGCGGACGGAGAGGCTGTCTGGAGGCCGATGAAAAGAAGCGCGAAGGACCCGCCGCTGATCGCCAGCCCCACGGCAAGCACGCGCGGCAGCTTTTCCGGCACGCGCCGCAGCAGGGGAGCGAGCGCGAGCACGACCAGCAGCGAACGCAGCGCGGCATAGAACAGCGGCGGCAGCGCAAGGTCATCGACCGCGATCTTCGAGACGACGACATTGAGCGCCCACAGCACGTTGCAGGCGACGAGGATCAGGACAGCGGAAAAAGGCAGCGAACCGGGCAGCTTGCTTCAGTCCCTTGCCGGAAAGGTGTCTTCGGGCAGGCTTTCGCGCAATTCCTCGACCCATACGTCCGCCACCGCATCGGACGGCGCGCGCCAGTCGCCGCGCGGGCTCAATGCACCGCCCGATGACACTTTCGGCCCATTGGGCAGCGCGCTGCGCTTGAACTGCGAGAAGCCGAAGAAGCGCCGCGCGAATTTCTCCAGCCAGTGCGCGATCGTCGCCAGGTCGTATTCGTTGCGGTTGTCTTCGGGGAAGGCGACCGGCCACTCTCCCTCGTTCCGGTCCTTCCACGCATGCCAGGCAAGAAAGGCGATCTTGGAGGGGCGCTGGCCGAAACGCACCGTGTGGTGGAGGAAGAAATCGTTGAGTTCGTAGGGGCCGATCATGTCCTCGGTCGACTGGATCGCGCCGTCCTCGCCCGCGGGCACCAGTTCGGGGCTGATGACGGTGTCGTGCACGGCCTGCAGCACCGCGTTGCATTCGCCGAGGAACTGCTCGGTCTGGATCGTCCAGCGGATGAGATATCGGATCAGCGTCTTGGGCACGCCCGCATTGACCCCGTAATGGCTCATCTGGTCGCCCACGCCATAGGTGCACCAGCCCAGCGCCAGTTCGGACAGGTCGCCCGTCCCGATCACGAAACCGCCATGCAGCCCTGCAAGGCGGAAGAGATAATCGGTCCTCAGGCCCGCCTGCACGTTCTCGAAGGTGACGTCGTAATGCGCCTCGCCGTCCGCAAAGGGGTGGCCCATGTCCTCAAGCATACGCTGCGCGGCGGGGCGGATGTCGATTTCCTCCGCCGTGATGCCGAAACTCTCCATCAGCTTCCAGGCATTGGCCTTGGTCTCTTCCGAAGTGGCGAAGCCGGGCATGGTGTAGCCGCGGATAGTGGTCCGCGGCAGGCCCAGCCGGTCGCACGCCTTGGCCGCGACGATCAGCGCGTGGGTGCTGTCGAGCCCGCCCGAAATGCCGATGACGAGGCTCTTCGCCCTGGTCGCCTGGATCCGCCGCATCAGCGCATCGACCTGGATGTTGAAGGCCTCGTAGCAATCCTCGTCCAGCGTCTTGGGATTGTTCGGCACGAAGGGAAAACGCCGCACCGGTCGGATAAGGCCGACATCGCCCTCGCTATAGGCATGCTCGAACACGATCCGGCGATAACGGTCCTCGGGCCGGCCATGCGCCTCGGCGGCATCGGCAAAGGTCTGGTTGCGCATCCGCTCGAGCGCGATGCGATCGGTGTCGACATCGACGACGCACAGCGCCGGTTCGAGATCGAAGCGCACGCTTTCGGTGAGCAGGTCGCCCAGTTCGTAGACCACCCCCTGCCCGTCCCAGGCGAGGTCGGTCGTGCTCTCCCCGTGCCCGCTTGCCGAATAGACATAGGCACAGATCGCGCGGCTCGACGACGAACGACAGTGGAGGTGTCGGTCGTCCGCCCGCCCGATCGTTATGGGAGAGGCGGACAGGTTGCACAGGATATGCGCCCCGGCGAGCGCGGCCATGTTGCCCGGCGGCAGCGGGGCCCAGTAATCCTCGCAGATCTCGACGCCGAACGTGAAACCGGGAAGGTTCGCCGCGCCAAAGACAAGATCGGTCCCGAACGGCACTTCCTCCCCGTTCACCGCGATCCACATGTCCTCGCAGCCGCGGCCATGCGCGAAATAGCGTTTTTCGTAGAATTCGCGGTAACTGGGCAGGTAGCTCTTGGGAATAACGCCGAGCAGTTCGCCCCCCGCGATGACGAGCGCGCAATTGTATATCTTGTCCCCTCGCCTCAGAGGCGCGCCGAGCACAAGGACGGGGGTGAAATCGTCCGATGCCTCGACCACTTCGGCGACCGCCTGCTCCACCCTTTCGAGCATGGCCTGCTGGAGGTGCAGGTCGTCTATCGCATAGGAAGACAGCGTGAGTTCGGGATAGACCACTAGGTCGACATTGGCTTCGTGCGCGCGCGCCGCCTCGGCCAGCACGCCGGCGGTATTGAAGGCGACGTCGGCGGTGCGTGTCGCAGGCGTTGCGGTCGCCACCCGGACGAGGCCGTGGGCATGCATGTCGAAGAAAGGATGCGTCGTGTCTGCCATGGTGGCGGTATCGTCCTTCGCCTGTTGCGGCCTCTTGCCTTGGCTCCTAGCCGCTCTCGCGCGCTCTTCCTAGGGATTGCGGGTGAAAGCGGTTCTATCCCCGCCCACAGGAAAGCCATGCGCCGAGGTGCTTGCGCTTGAAGAGACGCTGCGCCACTTGGAGCGGCGACAAATGGGCCCTGCCCGGCGCCGAAGGAGATGCGAGACATGGCCGACCCCACCTACACCCCGCCCAAGGTCTGGAGCCCGGACACCGTTTCTGGCGGACGCTTCGCCAGCATCAACCGCCCGACCGCCGGAGCGCGCGAGGAAAAGGACCTGCCCCAGGGCGAACATCCCTTCCAGCTCCACTCGCTCGCAACGCCCAACGGGGTGAAGGTGACGATCATGCTCGAGGAATTGCTCGAGAAAGGCCATGCGGGCGCGGAATACGACGCCTACACGATTAATATCGGCGACGGCGAACAGTTCACCAGCGGCTTCGTCGAGATCAATCCCAATTCCAAGATCCCCGCGCTCGTCGACCGCAGCGGGCCGGAGCCCTTCCGCGTGTTCGAAAGCGGCGCGATCCTCGTCCATCTCGCGGAGAAGTTCGGCGAATTCCTGCCGAGCGACCCGGCGAGCCGCGCCGAGGTTATGTCCTGGGTGTTCTGGCAGGTCGGCACCGGTCCCTTCATCGGCGGCGGCTTCGGCCATTTCTACGCCTATGCGCCGGAGAAATACGAATACCCGATCAACCGCTACGCGATGGAAGCGAAGCGCATCTTCGATGTGGCGGACAAGCGGCTCGCCGAAACGCGCTATCTCGGCGGCGAGGGCTACACGATCGCCGACATGGCAAACTGGCCGTGGCTTGCGCCCTTCGTGGCGGGGCAGATCTACAATGACGCGAAGACCTTCCTCGCGATCGACGAATACGAACATGTCGCCCGCTGGGCGCGCGAGATCGCCGCGCGTCCTGCGGTGAAGCGCGGGCGGATCGTCAACAAGACCTGGGGCGAGGACGACGAGAAGCTCCTCGAGCGTCATTCAGCAGCCGATTTCGAGGGCAAGAAACTCGACTGGAGCTTCTGAAGCGCCCCCTTCACATTCGGGAACAAGGCGCTATAGAGCGCCGCTCCTGCTGGGGTGTAGCCAAGCGGTAAGGCAGCGGTTTTTGGTACCGCCATGCGCAGGTTCGAATCCTGCCACCCCAGCCACCCTTCCTTTCCTGTCATCTTTCAATATCTTCCAGGGCGTTTGGTTGGCGCCGGGGGGGCGGTTTCTCCACAGAAACGGCTGCTTAGCTCCATCGCCCGCAGTTCCCGAAAGCCGTCGTAGCCGCCACGTCCCATGGGGTCTCTTTCCGAATTTCAGCTATACGGCTTTCAGGAGCCGTCATAGCCTTTTTTATGACTGCAAGTGATTAGTTTACCGACAAAAAATTGCGAAGACCCCGGTTGCGGCTTGGCGTTGATCGAGGCGGGTGGCCACCCGCCACCGCATGAACGGGTGCCGATGGCTACCGCGATGCTGCGGCTCGATCCCGAAACCAACTGGATGTATCGCGCGAAGCCTAGGAAGGCTCGACGCGGCCTGCGCGACGGAAAGAGTTTTGTCCCTCGCGGCAAGATGCTCGGTGGGTCCTTAAGAATGAGCTACATGGCCTATGTCTGCGGCCACCCAGGCGATTTTTACAAGTGAAGTCAATGGGTACAGCCAGCTGCTCTTACAGACAACGACGAAAAAAGGCCGCTGTAGCAGCACCTACCACGCTCTTGTCGAAGACGAGCCCGGAGCGCGCGCGATCGAGACGACCCATTCTCGCGCGCATCGCTACAAACGCGCAAGAAGGTCCGATCAGCGTTGCTGCGCCTTCGTCTTTTCCAGTTCTCGGCTAGCCTTCACGGTTTTACAGAGGCCAAAGGCCGGACCCGACCCGAAAATAATGAGATTGCGAAGAAACGTGGATTTACCCTTGCGGTTTCTAAGCCTTTTCTTGTGCACAAGCCGCGTATCGGCGCCGACGCAATGTGAGCCCTAGGGTCAGTCTTGCAACGATTCAAATACGACTATTAAATAGCTAATTCTAAGTCGGGCTCTCGCGCCGCAAGGCACGCCGGAACAATGAGCCAGACAGAGATCGCCTCCAGGAACGTATTTGAGAGTTTCTGAAGCCCGTGCGCGGGGCTTTCATTCCAGACCGTGATATGTAATCGGTCAGCACTTTGTGTTTTCCAACTTAAAACAACATAAATGCTAACAAGATATAAAATTTCATCTACGTACTTCCACGCGAAGTCGTCGCAATAATTTAGAATGGATCAGAAGCAAGCCTCTGATAAAGCAATCCTGTTCTATCAGACGGAAGTTCTTCCCGGCACTAGTTCCCCGAGGCAACAGCAAAATGATCCAACGCATCTCACCCGATCAAGCACGGCTCGGTATGTTTGTCACGAGCGTCGGCGGCTCGTGGCTCAGCCATCCCTTCTGGCGGTCCCGTTTCAAACTCACCTCGCAGCGGGAAGTCGATCGGCTCCGCACGAGCAGCGCCGAATTCGTCGAAATCGATACCGACCTAGGGTTTGGCCCGGTTGAGAAAGAAGCCACGCAGCTGAAAAGCGGAAGGGGCCGTGTGGGACGGATCGGAGAAAACGTCGAACGAAGTCTTCCGAGAAAGGCGCTCTCTTTCGCTGCGAACATGAACGCCGAATTCCGGGCTGAACATGCTCGCGCTAACCGCACAGTCGCGCGAGCGAAGAGCGTGGTTTCCGAGATCTTCAGTGCGGCAAGGCTTGGCAAAGACGTTCCCGTGGCTCAAGCGCTTGCGCTTGTTGCGGAAATCAATCGACTGTTCGATCGGGGAGAACACCTGCTGATCGAGATGGTGCGCATGAAAACCGCGGATGAATACACTCATCTGCATTCTGTTGCCGTATGCGCCTTGATGCTTAAATTCGCCCGTCACCTTGAGATGACGGAAGCCGAAATCCGGGAATGTGGATTGGCAGGCTTGATGCACGATGTGGGCAAGATGCACATCCCCAGCGCGTTGCTGCACAAGCCTGGAGCTCTCAAGGACGATGAGTTCGAGCTGATCAGGTCACATGTTACTAAGGGTCACTCAATCCTGAAAGGCGTTGCGAGCCTCCCGGCTGGAGCGGTCGAAGTTGCTCATTTGCATCACGAAAGGATAGATGGATCGGGTTACCCATTCGGCCTCAGCGGCGAGCAAATCCCGCAGATCGCGCGAATGGCAGCGATCTGTGATGTCTATGATGCCCTCACTTCAAACCGATCCTACAAGAAGGCTTGGTTGCCTGCGCAGGCGATGCAGGAGATGCTGGCACTGAACAATCACTTCGATGGCGAGCTTACGCAAAAATTTGCAGAGAGCATCGATATCTTCAATTCCCTGCCTCAGTCAGATCAAGACAGCGAGAGACTGGCAAAAGCACGCTAAGTAAGCTTGGCCCGCCGAGGGAAGGTGACGGTTGGATCGAGACCGAGGATAAGAAGCTCTTTAGGACAGCTGAAAATGGGCGCGCCGCCCTTCTTCAAAATTAACCAAAATCAAGAAGAAATTATGAACGAATAATCGCCATCTCAAATAAATCAAATCGGTTTGGGGCCTCTGCAATGTTGACGAACGAGCGCGCGTCCGAGGCAGTCGAAACCGAGCGAGAAGCGCCGGCGAGCGTTTGTGCGAAGGAAGCAGACAATTCAGGCACTCAGGGCGCTGTAACGCTTTCTCGGAACTCTGCCCTGATTGGCACAGCTGCTGCATTGTCGGCGTGCGGCGGCGGGGGAGGCAATTCAAATTCCTCCTCAGCGATAAACTTCGCGCCCCCCACTTCTCTTGCGAGGAAACCCCAATCGGATGCGGAGGCTGCCCGCTTCCTTCTCCAAGCCACTTTCTCGGCTAGTCCCGGTGCCATCAACCAGGTGATGAGCGAAGGATACGAACCGTGGCTTAATCGCGAGATGCGGCAGGCAAACGACTTCACTGCCCAACAATATTTCGAAGCCCGCGGGTTTGATCAGGTCGACGACAACCGGTTCTTCAACGGCACCTCGACCGGCGACTATATGATCTGGTCGCAGCTTCTGAGTGGCGGTAGCGCTGTGCGCAAGCGCTTCGCGCTCGCCCTTTCGGAATTCTTCGTTGTTTCACTCAATGATATCAACCTATCGTGGCGTGGACCAGCAATCGGAGAGTACTGGGACATCCTCAACCGAAATGCGTTCGGCAGTTTTCGTGCGCTGATCGAGGAAATCACTCTCAACCCGGCCATGGGGGTTTACCTGAATACACGCGGCAATCGCCGAGCGGATCCGCGAAGAGGGCGCGTGCCCGACGAGAACTTCGGCCGCGAAATCATGCAGCTGTTCTCGATTGGCCTGTTTGAGCTTAATCAGGACGGCACGCCCCGGCTCAATAGTGGTGAACTGATCGAGACCTACACGAATGACGATGTAACGGAGATCGCCAAGGTCTTCACAGGATACGACCTCGATTATTCGCAAACGACCTTCACACCTGATCCGGGCAATCCAAGCCGCACCATCGCGAGCGTCGATCACGTAAGGCGGCCGATGACGGCTGATCCGAGCAAATGGTCACGATCTCTAAATGACGGGTTTCACGCGACGGAAGAAAAACAATTCCTGGGGCTCACCATACCCGCTGGGACGAGCGCCGAGGAATCTCTTCGGCTCGCGCTTGATCACCTCGTTGACCATCCGAACGTTGGCCCGTTTTTCGCACGCCAGATGATCCAGCGACTGGTCACTAGCAACCCGAGCCCGGGGTACATATCGCGCGTTGCTGCCGTTTTCGCGAACAATGGGCGGGGCCAGCGTGGCGATCTGGGCTCCGTGTTCAAGGCGATCCTTCTCGACGAGGAGGCGCTTGACCCGGCCAAGGTGGCAGATCCCTCCTTCGGCAAGCTTCGCGAGCCAATGCTACGGTTCGTTCAGTTGGCGAGAACCTTCGGCGTGCGATCGGAAAGCGGCAACTTCGAAGTCAGGAATCTTTCAAATCCCGCCAATCAGTTGGGCCAGTCGCCGCTGCGTTCGCCTTCCGTCTTCAATTTCTTTCGCCCCGGATACTTTCCGACTGGATCGCAATCGGCAGCGAACAACCTCCTCGCGCCCGAGTTCCAGCTGGTCAACGAGACATCGGTCGCGGGTTACGTCAATTTTCTCGAGCGAGCCGTTGATACGTCGGCATGGTTTCTCCGCGATCTATCGCTCAGATACTCCGCTGAACTGCCGCTTGCGCATGATGCGGCAGGCCTGGTCGAACATCTCGACCTGGTCCTCACGGCGAACCAGCTTTCCGCCTCGGTCAAGGACACCATTCTCTCCGCGCTGGAGGACATCCCGGTGGAACAGAACAGCCCCGATACCGATAAGTTACGGCGCATTCATGCGGGCGTCGTGCTGGTTATGGCCTCCACCGATTACCTCGTTCAGAAGTAAGGCTGTTCAAGCATGCACATCAGCAGAGAACTCGAGCTTTCCCGCCGCGCCTTCCTTCGGCGTAGCAGCCAGCTTGCTGCTATGGGGGCAGCCTCCTCTTATGCGCTTGACCTTGCGGGTATCGGCGAGGCTGCAGCCTTCTCGTCGTCCGGCGGGTACAAGGCGCTCGTCTGCGTTTTCCTATACGGGGGTAACGATCACGGGAACACACTCATTCCCTTCGATCCGACGAACTATGCTAGGTATGCCGCGATCCGGGGAGGCATCGACGACCAGGGGGGCGGCATCGCGCTTCCCCGTTCCTCGCTTGCCAGTACAGTCCTAATGCCAGCGGGCGGCCAAACGGTGACTGACGACATCACCTATGCTTTGGCCCCGACCATGCCGCGCCTCAAGGCAAGGTTCGACCAAGGGAGCATGGCGCCTATACTCAACGTAGGTCCGCTGCTCGCGCCAATGACAAGAGCGGAGTATGACAACAGGTCAGTGCCGCGGCCTCCAAAGCTCTTTTCCCACAATGACCAGCAATCGACCTGGCAAAGTTCGCAACCTGAAGGCTCGCAGACCGGCTGGGGCGGACGGATGGGCGACCTTGCCCAGTCCGCCAACACCAATGCCATGTTCACTGCCATCAACGCGACGGGGAACGCGGTATTTCTGAGCGGTGAGCAAGCCCTCCCCTATCAGGTCTCTTCCTCGGGCGCGGTGCTATTCAGGCCTTTGGAGCGCGGCCGGTTGTTCCGGTCGGGTGCTGCAACGAGCGCACTCGAAACAATCTTAACGACTGGCTCTGGAAATATCCTCGCGGCCGATTACGCGACCATCAATGACCGGTCGATCAAATTCGGTTCGTTCGTCAACGATGCCCTGGAAAATGCCGCGATCAGCACAGATTTTGGAGACGGCAACCGGCTAGCGGATCAGCTCAAGGCGGTGGCCGGCATGATCGCTGCACGCGGCTCGCTTGGTGTCACTCGGCAGGTCTTCATGGTATCAATGGGGGGCTTCGACAATCATGACGGCCTGATTGGACGGCACGAAGGATTGCTTGCCGAACTCGATTTCGCTCTCGACGCCTTCTATCAAGCGACAATCGAGCTTGGCGTTGCAGACCAGGTCACGACATTCACCGCATCGGACTTCGGGCGCACTCTCGCTTCTAATGGAGATGGCTCCGACCATGGCTGGGGCGGGCATCATTTTGTTCTCGGTGGGAGCGTCAACGGAGGCCGTTTCTATGGCCGGGCGCCCCATGTTTCGGTCGATACGCCGGACCAGGTGGGGCGGGGCCGTTTGCTGCCGACAACGTCCGTGGACGAATATTCCTCGACCCTCGCACTCTGGTTTGGCGTTAGCCCTTCCGATCTACCCTCCATCGCGCCCAACATCGGGCGTTTTGCGTCCAGCGATGTCGGTTTCTTGCGCAGTTCGACAATGCATACCTGATCGCTACGCAAGCACTTTCTGATCTGTTGAAGGATGTACTTGCGAGAAGCGGGCGATGTCACCTTGAAATTCAATTGCGCGGTTCGTCCCGGCTCGAAACCGAAAACACGCTCTGGCAAGTACTGCTGCCTTCGCGCACTCGTTGCTTAGCGACCTTTTGAATTTCTAGCGAAGCGCGGTGATCCCAAAATCGGCCGCAACTTCCTAACGCGCTCGGTCTCTGGGCAATTAGCCCAAGAGCATTTGGCCAGGCTCCAGAGGGCATTTTCGCAGCGAGCCCGCGATTTCGAGCGGCCTCACTACGGTTATCGCTAAACGCGTTAGAAAGAGGGATGAGTCGAGGCTAAAAATTAACGCTTCTTTCGCGGTGCCAGCCCTAGGCATGCGCAATGTTGCGACTGATGGGATTTTTACTACCTACCAGCTCACCTTGGGAGCTGCGCGAGCAGGTGGTGGAGAATTTCAAAAATCTGCGCAAGCAAATCCCGCTCCTATATGCGGCAGCTCTGGTCAATCTGATCGGCTTGCATATCGCAACCGATGGACAGGACCTTACACCCTTCTCTGCGGTGAATTTCCTGACAGCGCTTTTGGCGTGGAGAATGACAGTCTGGATATTCTTTCAGCGCGATTCCGATGACTTCGATGAGATAGCCCCAAAGTTAATCACAACGGTAGTGCTCACTGTTGTCCAGTGTATCGGTTTCTCGATTTGGGCATTGTCACTGATCGATGGGCATCCGGACAAGGCAATTAGCATCGTCCTGTTCAGCATTCTGGCTGCCCTCGGAGCTGCTTATGGCCTCAGTAGCTTTCCCCGGGCAGCAATGGTGCCGTTGACGATCCTTGGGTTGCCCATGGCCATCAGGCTGCTGTTCATAAAGGATGCTGAGACCACAGGCATGGGGATCAGCCTGTTGCTCGTGATCCTGCTGCTGATGCGCCTGTTGCAAACGCATAGCGGCGTGATGGCAGAATTGGTCACAAGCCGGCTAGCTGTCGCGAAGGAGCGAAACCGCGCAATTTCTGCTGAGGTAGCTGCCATCAAGAGAGCTGACGAAGATTCGCTGACCAGGCTCGCCAACAGGTCGAGGATGTTCCGAGAAATCGAGCGCACGATGGTACAAGGGCCACCGGAGGGAGGAGGCAGCCTTGTCGCGATCAGCGATCTCGACGGCTTTAAAGCCGCCAACGATGTCTTTGGTCATGCTGCTGGCGACGCGATCCTTAAGACCTATGCTAGCCGCCTGCGGGAAGCGTTTGGGGATCGAGCCCTTGTCGCGCGGACCGGAGGCGATGAATTCGTCCTGTTTTGGCGCGACGGCCTCACCCGCACCGAAATTGAGGCTATCGGGCACGAGATCTGCAGGCTGGCCAGCGTTCCGATCGATTGGAAGGGGAAGCACCTCCATGTAGGAGCGTCTTGCGGCCTGACAGAAGCTGGCCCCCTGTCAGAGACTGTCAGCGAGTTCCTTCGCCAAGCGGATTCAGCCCTTTACCGGGCGAAAGCCCGCGGAAGAGGTGTCTGGCAAATCTACGATCATGGGTTGCTAGAACTGGACCAGCGCCGAGCTGGTCTGGAGAGAATTCTACTCAACCGCGAAAATTACGGTGAAATGACGGTAGAGTTTCAACCAATCGTTTGCCTCGATACGAATTCGACCGTGTATGCAGAAGCCCTTGCCCGTTGGAATAACCCTGGGTTTGGCTTTATTCCCCCGGACGAATTTATTCCAGTTGCAGAGCAACTTGGCGCGATCACCGAGCTGAATGGGGTTTTGCTGCGAGAAGCGGCAAACCTCGCAAGCTCTTGGCCGGTCGACCTTGGCGTTTCGTTCAACTTAAGCGCGCTGGAGATTAGCGAACGAGGATCCTCGATCCGGCTGCTGGGGCTGATCGAAAGCGCCGGCATCTCGCCAGGACGAATTCAGTTCGAAGTGACCGAAACCGCGTTTCTCGCAGATCTGTCGACGGCCAAGCAAGAGTTGGAGAGGCTCCGGGAAGCTGGCTGCATGATTGCTCTCGATGACTTCGGCTCAGGCCATGCATCTGTATCATATCTTCGTGATCTCGTATTCGACGTCGTTAAGCTCGACGGTTCATTAACGGCCGAGATCGAGTATAGTGACCGCTCGCGTCAGATTCTGCTCGGGCTCATCGACCTCTGTCATGCAACGGGAGCGAAATGCGTCGCCGAGCACGTCGAGACTTTGGAACAGTTGATGCTCATAAAAGCGATGGGCTGCGATTTCGCACAAGGCTATTACCTTGGAAGGCCAGCGCTTGGCATGCCCGATCTTGGCGGACAGCGGATGTCATCGCCGCGAACGTCGACCGTTCCAGCAACGCAAATTGGCGGCTCAAACAACTTGTTAAGGTAGGAACGCTGTAGACTTCGGTACGGCGATAGCATGCAATAGGCGAAAGGTCGCACTCTGTACGAAAGCCCAAGTTGGCTCTCCTTCATTACCGAGGCTCGGTGCTATCGCGCGCAGGAAGCAAGCGCCGCGACATCACGGGGGAGTAATCCGCGCTATCGATCAAGATGTGTTCGAAATGATCGGCGAGCGAAACGAAATCGCCCTCGGGATCGAGTACGACCTGCTGCACTTCACCGGCGCTTCCTCGAGCAGACGGCGCACGGTTTGTGATCTGCCTGAGCCCGAATTGCCCTGCACCGGTGGGCGCGGGGCACGCAATTCCTTGGGATCTATGGGTATGGTCAGCCGGCAGGAATCCCGGCCAATGTCGATTTGCGCTTTATGCTCCCAAGCCTAGGCGCAAAGACGAGAACCGCAAAGGCTATCAGCGAGTTTCGCCACGAAAGGGGATGTGAGCGTGGCCGCGTGTACCGCACCAAGTCACACCGTGCCAGCGACCGTCAGGCACTGTCCGGTCACCCATTCGCCTGAATCGCCGACGAGGTAGAGCACGCAGGCCGCGATATCGCGCGGCGTGCCTAGCCGCCCAGCGGGCAGATTGAGCTGTTCGAGTAGCGGGCCGAAATCCGCATCGGTCATGTCGAGCGCCTTCTTAACCGTATCGGTCGGCACGAAGCCGGGAAGGATCGCGTTCACGCGGATCCTCTTCTCACCGAGCTCGAGCGCGAGCGTCTTGGTGAGCATGTTCACTCCGGCCTTGGCCGCACTATAGTGGCCGCTGCCGGGAAACGGGTCGCGCCCCGCCATGCTGGATGTGTTAACTATGCTGCCGCCCTCGCCCATTTGCTTCACGGCCGCGCGCACGCCGTGAAAGACGGAGGAGAGATTGACCGCTAGCGTCCTTTCCCACTCCTCCGGATCAAGTTCGACGATTGGCGCGGAAACAAGCGATCCTCCGGCATTATTCACCCAGATGTCGAGCCGCCCAAATTCCTCCGCCGCGCGGGCCGCGAGCGCGCTCATCGCATCGGCGCTCGACACGTCGGTGACCTTCGCGATGGCGCGGCCGGGCGCGTCGGAGGCGTTGATCGCGGCGGCCACGCTCTCAATCTGGTCGGCCGAACGTGCCGCGCAAACCACGTTGGCGCCCGCTTCGGCGAGCAGGGTGGCGATCCCCTTGCCGATACCGCGCCCCGATCCGGTGACTACAGCGGACTTGCCCGATAGGTCGAAAAGGTCATGCATTGTCTCTTTCCCCGCAGCTCTCACTCGCGCGGGCTACGCGGCGCAGGGGCTGTGGGTCCACTAGCCTTTTCGCGGCCTCTCAGCCATGGACGAGCACGCTTTTGGCGAGTGCGAGGCCCGATAGGAATGCGCCTTCGACGCGGGGGGAATGCAGCCAGTCGCCCGCGATGCCGATACGCGCCTGCGCGTCATACCGGGCCGCTTCGCCGCCTAGGCTCGCCGGCATGGCGTAGAGCCAGCGATGCGCAGCGAGGTGGAGCGGCCTTGCGGACGCAGCGCCGCTTGTCACGAAAAAATCGGCGAGCAAGCGCTCGGCTACCTCTTCCTTTTCCGCCTCCAGCAATTCGCGGCTGCGGGCTGTGCTTGCATGGATCACCCAGTTCTCCGCACCGGTGCGGCCGGGTTTTGCTGAATTGCGCGCGGCCCAGGCGATCGGGCCATCCTCCCTGCGAAAAGTGTCAGCGGTGATGTCGAGCCTTTCAGCGAAGCCCGCCATTACCGCCCAGCACGGCTCGGAGACCACTTCGCTCGCCAGCCCGGCAAGGTGGGCGGCCGGCTCTGTCAGCAGGTCGACGGCCTGTTCTGCGGGGATCGCGACCAGCACGGTGCGCGCGGCAAAGGCCTCTTCCCCCGCCTCCACCCGCCAAGCATCGCCACCGCGCAGCAGGCTTGTCGCTCGCACCGACCAGCTGACAGACACCTTGCCCGCCATGGCCTTGATAGGGCCGTTCATGCCCGGCGTGCCGACGAAGGCGTCTTCGCCCGCTTCGGGCCAGCGCGCGGCGGCGCCAGCCGCTTCCCAGTCTGCCACGGCCTCGACGAAAACGGGGTCGCGGGCGGTGAAATATTGCGCGCCATGATCGAAGGAAACGGTTTCGCCGCCGATCTCTGCCCGGCGCGCGGCCATGCGCCCGCCGGGGCCGCGGCCCTTGTCGATCAGGGCGACCTCGCGCCCCGCTGCGGCGAGGCGCGTGGCGCAGGCGAGGCCGGCCATGCCGGCGCCGATGACGAGAATGTCGTGGGTGCGCGTGTTCATCCGAGCCCCAACGCGCGGTGCCGCACGGGGTTTCCGGCTTGTGGCACGCAATGCCTTTTCGTCACGGCGCGGAGCGCGTTTTCGTCACGGCGCAGAGCGCGGGGGCCGGGCTTCGGCGAGGATCATCGAGAAGCGCCCCTCCGCATCGAGCCAGCGCTGGACCGGCTCCCAGCCGCCGGCGAGCAGCAGCATGTTCGAAGTGCGGCGGTTGAACTTGTGGCTGTTCTCGGTGTGGATCGTCTCGCCCTTCTCCATCCCGAATGCCTCGCCGCTGACCGTGAAGCCGATCGCCTCCTCGGCGACGAGATGCATCTCGATCCGGGCATAGTCGTCGTTCCAGCGCGCTTCGTGGTGAAGCTTGTCCAGCGGAATGTCGCCTTCGAGTTCGCGGTTGATCCGCCGCACGAGGTTTGTGTTGAACTGGGCCGTCACCCCGCCCGCATCGTCATAGGCGGCGACCAGCACCTCCTCGTTCTTGATGAGGTCCATCCCGATCAGCAGCTGCGCTCCGGTGCCAAGCGTCTCGCGCATCGAGCGCAAGAGGTCCACAGCGGTGCGCGCGACCATATTGCCGATGGTCGATCCGGGGAAGAAGCCCAGTTTGGGCTGGTCCGCGACTTCGCCCGGCAATTCGACGCGGCGCATGAAATCGGCCTCGACCGGATGGACCGGCAGGGCCGGGAATTTCTCCGCGAGATCGGCAGCCGCCGCGCGCAGGAAATCGCCCGCAATGTCGAGCGGCACATAGGAGGCGGGCTCGATCGCGGAGAGCAGCAGCGGCGTCTTGACCGAGGAACCCGATCCGAATTCGACCACGGCCCGGCCCGATCCGATCATCTCCGCGAATTCCCCGGCGCGGGTCTTCAATATCTCGGTCTCGGCGCGGGTCGGGTAATATTCGGGGACCTTGGTGATGTCCTCGAACAATTGCGAGCCCGCATCGTCATAGAGCCAGCGCGCGGAGATCGCCTTGGGCGAGCCGCGGAGGCCTTCGAGCACGTCGGCGCGGAAGGCGAGATCGATCCCGCTTTCATCGCGTTCCACCAGCGCGAGGCCGGTCTTCGTGGCCCCCTTGTTCTTCGTCATGCCTTACAGATCCCTTGCGAGCCTCAACCCGGTGAATTGCCATTGCTGGTGCGGGTAGAAGAAATTGCGGTACGAGGCGCGCGAATGGCCGCGCACCGTGGCGCAGCTTGCGCCTTTCAATACGAACTGCCCGCTCATGAACTTGCCGTTGTATTCGCCCACCGCGCCGGCCGCCGGGCGGAAGCGGGGATAGGGCAGATAGGCCGAGCGGGTGAATTGCCAGCAATCGCCGAACAGCTCCTTGCCCCCGCGCGGGGCCGGCGCGGCGGCATCGTCGAGCTGGTTGCCAGCGCACGCATCGTGGGCCGTGGCACTGGCCGACCCGTCCTGCCCGCGCGCGATCGCTTCCCATTCGAATTCGGTCGGGAGCCGCATGCCTGCCCAGCTCGCAAAGGCATCGGCTTCGAAATAGTTGATGTGGGTGACAGGGGCGTGCGGGTCGCGCTTCTGCCAGCCGGCATGAGTGAAGGCCTCGCCTTCGCGCCAGTAGAGCGGTGCGCGCGCACCCGTTTCCCCGACCCAGGCCCAGCCGTCGGAAAGCCAGAGCGAGGCGGTATCATAGCCGCCATCGGCGATGAATTCGGCCCACTCGCCGTTCGTCACCAGCCGGTCCGCCAGCGCGAAGGGTTCGAGCAGCACGCGGTGGCGCGGGCCTTCGTTGTCGAAGGCGAAGGCCTCGTCGGGAGCCGACCCGTCATGGCCGACCAGCGCGATGCCGCCGGGGTGTTCGTGCCAGCCCTGCTCGCCTGCGGGCGCGGACGGTCCGGGTGCCGCATCCCACATCGCCGGGCCAAGGGGGTTGTGCCAAAGCGCGTGCTTGATGTCGGTGAGCAGCAATTCGATGTGCTGCTGTTCGTGCGCGATGCCGAGCCGGATGAGATCCTTGCAGGCCGGGTCGGAGAGCAGCGGCTCCATCGCCTCGTTCACCGCCGCGCGCCAGTCGAGCACCTCGCCCAGCGTCGGGCGCGAGAGCAGCCCGCGCGAAAAGCGCGCGATGCGCGCTCCTTCCGCCTCGTAATAGGAATTGAACAGGAACGGCCAGTCCGCGTCGTACCTTTCGTATCCCGGCACGTGGTCGCGCAGCAGGAACGTCTCCCAGAACCATGTCGTATGGGCGAGATGCCACTTGGCCGGGCTTGCATCCTCCATCGACTGGATGGTGGCATCGGCATCGGACAGCGGTTCGACCAGCGCCTCGCTCAGCGCGCGGGTGGCGGCAAAACTCTGAGCAAGAGGGGTTTCTTCGCTGCTTGCGGCGGGAACGGACGACGCCTCGGTCGGCATGGATCGGGTCAAGCGGGACCTCCTCGCATCGGCCGGGCCGCAGGTAAGAGGGCCCGTTCGGATGCCGACATGAAGCAAACGCGATTGGAATGAAAGGGTTGCAACAGCATCGAACGGCGAGATGCACCGTGCCTGCCATAAGCCGGATCGAGTGCGCGTGCCGGTCCGTCTATACGCCCCGATCCGCTCGCAGCGCCTCGAGCCGGGCCTCGATCTCGGCATGCATGCGCCGCGAACGTTCCCGCGCCGCGCGCGCTGCCGCGCGGGCTTCGCGGCGCGCGGCGAGGATCGGGCGCAGCGCACCGAGCGCAGCGCAGCCGATCGCGATACTGGCGGCAAGAAGGAACGGGTCGGCAGCAGGCATGGGGCGCGATCCTGCTCCGATCATGCCTTAACAAGGACGAACGCGCCCCCGAGCAGCTTTGCCTAGGCCGCGTCGGCCTTCGCACCTGCCCCGCGCTCGTTCGCCGCTTCGTTAAGCATTTCGGCGATGAGGAAAGCGAGTTCGAGCGATTGCTCGGCATTGAGCCGCGGGTCGCAATGCGTGTGGTAGCGATCGCCGAGCCGTTCCTCGGTGATCGCGACCGCGCCGCCGACGCATTCGGTCACGTCCTGCCCGGTCATCTCGATATGGATACCGCCGGGGTGCGTGCCTTCCTCGCGGTGGACCGCGAAGAAGCCCTTCACTTCCTTGAGGATGCGGTCAAAGGGCCGCGTCTTGAAGCCGGTGTCCGATTTCACGACATTGCCGTGCATCGGGTCGCAGCTCCACACCACCGGGTGCCCCTCGCGCTTCACCGCGCGCACCAGCCGCGGCAGGCCGTCCTCGACCTTGTCGTGGCCGAACCGGGTGATGAGCGTGATCCGACCTGGCTCGCGCTGCGGGTCGAGCGTGTCGAGAAGGCGCAGCAGGTCGTCGGGTTCGAGGCTGGGCCCGCATTTCATGCCGAGCGGATTGGCGATCCCGCGCGCCCATTCGATATGCGCGCTGCCCGGAAAACGGGTGCGATCGCCGATCCACAGCATGTGCGCGGAGGTCGCATACCACCGGCCGGTGAGCGAATCCTGCCGCGTCATCGCCTGTTCGTAGGGCAGAAGCAGGCCTTCATGGCTGGTGTAGAAGCTCGTGCCCTGCAATTGCGGCACGGTGGCGGGGTCAATCCCGCAGGCTTCCATGAAATCCAGTGCCTCGCCGATCCGGTCGGCGGTCTGGCTAAATTTCTCGGTCCACGGCGTGCGGCCCATGAAATCGAGCGTCCACTGGTGGACCTGGCGCAGGTTCGCATAGCCCCCGCCGGCAAAGGCGCGCAGCAGGTTGAGCGTCGCCGCCGCCTGCGAATAGGCGCGCAGCATGCGCTGGGGATCGTTGCGGCGCTGTTCGGGGTCGAAATCGATGCCGTTGATATTGTCGCCGAAATAGCTCGGCAGCGTCATGTCGCCGATCGTTTCCGTGGGCGAGGACCGCGGCTTGGCGAACTGGCCCGCCATCCGGCCGACCTTCACCACCGGGCGCTTGCTGGCGAAAGTCATGACGACCGCCATCTGCAGCAGCACGCGGAACGTGTCGCGGATGTTGTTCGGGTGGAATTCGGCGAAGCTTTCGGCGCAGTCCCCGCCCTGGAGCAGGAAACCGTGCCCGTTCGCGACATCGGCAAGATCGGCCTTCAGCGCCCGTGCCTCGCCCGCGAAGACGAGCGGCGGATAATTGCCGAGCGTCTGCTCGGCCGCGGCCAGTTCGCCTGCATCCTCGTAATGCGGCAGATGCCGCGCTTCATGGGCCTTCCAGCCGTCGGGTTTCCAGTCCTTCGCCACGTTCAACTCGTTCACATCCGTCATGTCACTTTGCCAAGGGCAGCGCGCCTAGGCCCGCGTATTCCATCTGTAAAGCCGCAAGGGGCCTTGCGACAACAATGTGTCGCGCCCGATTCAGGGCTCGATCACCGTCCGATCACCTGTACGCGCTCTCGCTGCGCCGCCGTCGGAGCGGGCGCCACGTCGGGGATCGCGCTTGCCGGGGGCGTTTCGGCGAGGTCCTGTCCTTCGGGGATGATCGCCAGCTTGAGCGGCGTCTTCTGCACGAAATACCGATCCGCGAGAAGCAGCATGATCTCGGGCGTTGTCTGCGAATAATCCGCCAGCAGCGAACGCAGGAACCGCACCCGCGCCGGATCGGTGGTCGCGCCTTCGAGATTGTAGAGCCAGAACTGGTTGCCGGTCGAGGCCCGCCGGATCCGCTCGGCAAGCGGTGCGGTGACGCGTTCGAGCTCGTCCTCGGTCGGCGGATTGGTCGCGAGATCATCGGCGATCTTGTCCGCCGCGGCGAAGAAGAACGGCACGAATTCCGGCTCGAGCTGAGCAAGCGCGGTGATCCGCCCGCCGCTCGAAAGGTCCTCGGGCCACTTGGAGAAGACCTGCGGTGAATAGCTGGCGCCGGCCTGCTCGCGCAGCGCGTCCATCAGACGGTTGTTGAACACCTGCGTCAGGATTTCGAGCTGGCGCGCCTCGCGGATCCGGGCCGTGCCGCCCGCGCTCGGCCAGGTGACGACCGCCGCGGCCTGGTTTTCATCGCCGCGATGAAAGCGCACCACCGGCTCGCCACCGGTGACCGGGAAATCGGGCACGCGCGCGGCAATTTCGGGCGCGATCGGCTCACGCTCGGGCAGCGCGCCAAAAGTCCTGCGCAGCTTCTCGACGATCGCTTCCTTGTCGAACTGGCCGAACACCAGCACTTCGACCGGGCCTTGGGCAAGCAGCGGCTCCCACACCTTGCGGAAACCCTCGGGCGTGACGCTTTCGAGTGCCTCCGGGTCGGGGGTCGCAAAGCGCGGGTCCATGTCGGTCTGGATATATTCGAGATCCCGGGCGAGGATCCCGCCGGGGCTCGTGGCGAAGGTGTTATAGGCAAGCTCGGCCGCGGCCTTGGCGCGCTTCACCGGGTCCGGGTCCCAGCGCGGCATGCCGAGCTTGGCGGCGAAGAGATAGAGCTGGTCGGCGACATCCTCCGACCGGGTCTGTGCGGTGAAGGTGAAGACCGCATCGTCGATGCCGAATTCGAAGCCGATCTTGCGCCCGGTCGAAATCCGGTCGAGCTCTTCCTGCCCCAGTTCACCAAGGCCCGAGCCGACCAGCGCGACTTCGCCCAGCGGGGCGTAGACCGCGCTTTCCTCGTCGAAAGCGCGGTAGCCTGCGCCGAAGCGCACGCGCACTGTCACCCGGCCCGGCTCCGCATCGTTCGCCCAGATCAGCGCCTTGACGCCATTGTCGAAATCGATCCGCTCGATCTCGAGCACGCCGAGCGGTACGCGGCTGACGATCGTGCCCGGCTCGCCGACCGGCGGGAGGTCGCCGAATTCGATGGTCTGCGCAGCGAGGCGGGCGCTGCCGTCCACTTCGACCTCGCTCGAAAGGGCAAGCTTGAAGCGACCCTCGTCGGCCTCGCCCAGTTCGGGCGTGACATAGACCGAACGGATCACGCTGCCTTCGAACAGGCCTCGCGTGCGTTCGAGCACTTCGGCCGGATTCAGGCGGTCCTTCATGCCGCGAAAGACCTCGAGCACCACTTCGGGCGCGGCGACGGTTTCGCGGATATCGACGGCATTGACGAGATTGTCGGCGAGTTCGCTGCCCGCCTGCACGCTGCGCTGTTCGACCTGGTTGGCAAAGACGACATCGAATTCGGCCGCCTCGCGGTCAATCTCCTCCTGCGTGGGCGGACTGGCTAGAGCATCGGCGATGACGGCGCGGACCTCGGCAAGCGCGGCCTGCCAGTCATCGGTGAGCGGCGCGAGGCTGACGAACGTCGCATCGGTCGAACGCGAGATGTCCTCCTGCCTGACCGCAGCGTAGAGGAAGCTGCCCCCGGCGCGTGCGCGCGCCTCGAGCCGCCGGTTGATGATCGCCTGCGCCACCGCGTCGAGCAGCAGGCCTTCATTGTAGACGATCGTGTCGTCGACCTTCCGCCACGGCCGCATCACGGCATAGGTGAGATTGCGCGGCAGGTCGGGTTCGGTCGCGATGCCGAGATCGCCGATCGGCGCGCTGAGCACCGGGCTGGCCTTGGCGCCTTCGGGGGCCGCGGGATCTCCAAAATCGGGCGGCGTTCCGGCTTCGCCCTTGCCCTGCCAGTCACCGAACCATTGTTCGACGAGGCCCGCGAGCACTTCGGGCTCGGCATCGCCAGCGACGACGATGACGGTGTTCTCGGGCCGGTACCAGCGATTATAGAAGCCCTGCACGCCTTGCGCATCCGCCGCTTCGAGAGTTGCCACCGTGCCGATCGGATTGCGCGTCGCAAGCCGCTGGCCGGCGAAGAAGGTCCTCCGCGTCAGGTCGGCGACGCGCTGTCCCGCCCCGCCCCGCTCGCGTTTTTCGGCAAGGACGATCCGGCGTTCAGCGGCCACGTTCTCTTCGCTCAGCACCGGCTCGCGGATCATGCCGGAAAGCAGTCTGAAGCTTTCGACCAGTTTCGCCTGGTCGATATTCGGGATGTCGAGCCGGTAGGCGGTATGCGTCGGGCTGGTCTCGGCATTGGCATCGCTGCCGAACGTCGCGCCCAGCCGCTGCCACGCCGCGATCGCCTCGGCCTGGCCGAGATATTTGCTCTCCCGGAACAGGAGGTGTTCGAGAAGGTGGGCGAAGCCCTGTTCGTCGTCGCGCTCATGCAGGGAACCCGCATCGATCCGCACCCGGATCGAAACCTGGCCGGGCGGCACGCCGTTGCGGCGCACCGCATAGCGCAAGCCGTTATCCATCGCGCCGAACAGCCATTCGCGGTCTACGGGCACATTGCTGCCTTCGTAGAGCCACGGCGTTTCATCGCCCGTCTGGATCGCGGTGGGCGCGGGAATGGCGATCTCTTTGGCCACGGCCGCCTCGGCCGGAGCCGCCTCCTGCGCGAAGGAAGGGGCGGCGAACGCGAGCGGGGCGAAGAGAAGCGAAAGGGCGGCACTGGCCCGGACGAGGACTTTCATGACTGTCCTATAGGGGTTCGGGCCATGAAGGACCAGTGAATGTCCCGTCATGCCGGCACGAAACTTCGCAAATCTCACAGTTGGCAGGGCCACGCGTCGATACTATATCTCAGTTATGTTCATCGAAACCGAAACCACCCCGAACCCCGCCAGCCTCAAGTTCCTGCCGGGCCGCACCGTCATGCCTTCGGGCACGCGCGAATTCGCTTCGCCCGAAGCGGCGGCCGCAAGCCCGCTGGCACAGGCGCTGTTCGACACGGGCGAGGTGGTGAACGTGTTCTATGGCTGGAACTTCATCACCGTCACCGCCGCGCCGGGCGCGGACTGGGGTGCGTTGAAGCCGCAGGTGGTCGCGATCCTGCTCGATCACTTCGTCTCGGAGGCGCCGCTGTTCCAGGGCGGCAGCGCGGACGGGATCGCGGTCCCGGCCGAGGACGAGCCGGTCGTCGAAGAGGACGAGGCCGATGCCGAAACCGTCGCGGCGATCAACGAATTGCTCGAAACCCGGGTGCGCCCCGCCGTCGCGGGCGATGGCGGCGACATCGCCTATCGCGGTTTCAAGGACGGCGTCGTCTATCTCACCCTGCAGGGCGCCTGTTCGGGCTGCCCGTCGAGCACGGCGACACTCAAGCAGGGAATCGAAAGCCTGCTGAAACATTACGTCCCCGAAGTCGTTGAAGTGCGAGCCGCCTGACTCTCGCTTTCATCTACCGGGGCCTTTCATGACCAAGCAGTTCCACGGGCACGTCCTTTCGGACCATGCGCTCGACCAGATCTTCAACGAAGCGCGCACGTATAACGGCTGGCTCGACAAGCCGGTCACCGACGAACAATTGCACGCAATCTGGAACCTCGTGAAGATGGCGCCGACTTCGGCCAACATGCAGCCTGCCCGCATCGTCTGGGCGAAGAGCGACGAGGCGAAGACGAAGCTCGCCGAATGCGCGATGGAGGGCAACAAGGACAAGATCCGCGCCGCTCCCGTTACCGCGATCATCGGCTATGACATCGACTTTCACGAGGAACTGCCTTGGCTGTTCCCGCACACCGACGCGAAGAGCTGGTTCGAGGGTGACGAGGAAAGCCGCAGGGAAGGCGCGTTCCGCAATTCCTCGCTCCAAGGGGCCTACCTTATCCTCGCCGCGCGGGCGGTGGGGCTCGATTGCGGACCGATGTCGGGTTTCGACGCCGAAGCGGTGAACAAGGCCTTCTTCGCCGACGAGCCGCGCCACCGGGCCAATTTCCTGTGCTCGATCGGATATGGCGACCCGGAAAGCATCTTCGAGCGCAGCCCGCGCCCCGATTTCGACCGGTTCAACCGCATCGCCTGATCGTCCTTTTCCGGGCGCTCTGGCATCTTGCGCCTAGTATCTTGCGAAGGCGCGCGGCTTGGGGCATCGGCTCACCCATGTCCGGGCCGTCACGCATCCTTGCCATCGAGACCGCGAGCGAGGCCTGCTCAATCGCCCTATTCAAAGGCGGTTTCGAGGACGGCGCGCTGCTCGCCCACGACCATGCCGTGCTCGGACGCGGCCATGCCGAACGTCTCGTGCCGATGATCGCGCAGCTTCCCGAAAGCGGCCGAGCCGGTCGGATCTGCGTCTCGCGTGGGCCGGGCAGTTTCACCGGGGTCCGCATCGGCATCGCCGCGGCGCGTGCGCTCGGCCTTGCCTGGGGCGCCGAAGTGCTGGGTTACCCCACCCTCGCCCTGGTCGCCGCAATGGCCCGCCGCGAGCATCCCGGCGAGCCGGTGACGGTGTGCATGACCGGCGGGCATGGCGAATGGTTCCTCGCCGATTTCGATGCCGACGGCCTGCCGCAGGGCGCGTTCGCTTCGCTCACCCCCGATGCCGCGCGCGAATGGCCCGCCCACCCGCTCGTTGCGGGCAGCAAGGCGCGCGAATTCGTCGCGGCGCGCAAAGGCGACACCAGCCGCGCGCTGGACCTGCTGCCCGATGCGCGCGCCCTGCCGGCGCTGCCGCCGGAACTGCTGACGCACGACGTCGGCGCGATCTACGGCCGCCCGCCCGACGCCACCCCGCAATCTCCCGCCAACCCAGACACGGGCACGCCGCGATGAGCCCACGCGACCAGCTCGTCGATCAGATCATGGAAGTGATGGAGGCCGCCTTCGACCCCGCTTTCGGCGAGGCGTGGAACCGGCGCCAGGTCGCCGATGCGCTGGTTTTGCCGAGCACCCATGCGCTCGTGCTCGACGCGGGCGGCAACATCATCGCATCGAGCGACCGGACCGGGCACGGCGAATGGAGCGCGCAGGACGACGCCGGATCGCCAGCGGGCTTCGTCCTCACGCGCCATGCCGTCGACGAGGAGGAATTGCTGCTGATCGGCGTCGTCCCCGCGTGCCGCCGGCGTGGGCTCGGCCAGATGCTGATCGACCGCCTGTTCGATGCCGCCCGGGCGCGCGGGGCAACGCGCATTTTCCTCGAAATGCGGCGCGGCAATCCGGCGATCAATCTCTATCGCAAGGTCGGCTTTGAGCCGATCGGCGAACGCCCCAACTATTACCGGCTCGCCAATGGCAACCGAGTGGACGCCATTACTTTCGGCCGTTCGATCTAATTTTATCTGACCCTGTAATTCGCACAATAAGAACGCTGCCTGCTTGCAATGCGGGCAAAGCTGCTTCATTGCGCAAAAATCGGCACGACGCCGGCAAAGGGGAAAACCCGATAAACAATGAGGAACTCATGCAGGATCTGGAAAACGACATGAAGGAAACACTGATCACGCTGACGAGCGATATTGTCGCCGCTCATGTCAGCAACAATGATGTCGCGGTGGGCGATGTCCCCGCACTTATCACGAGTGTCTTCGGCGCGCTTTCGCAGCTCGGACAGGAACAGGAAACGCAAACCGAACCGCCCGAACCAGCAGTTTCGATCCGCGCTTCGGTCAAGCCTGATTACATCGTCTGTCTCGAGGACGGCAAGAAGCTCAAGATGCTCAAGCGCTATCTGCGCACCAATTACAACATGACCCCGGAAGAATATCGCAAGCGCTGGAATCTCCCCTCCGACTACCCGATGGTCGCGCCCAATTACGCCGAAACCCGCCGCGATCTGGCCAAGAAGATCGGCCTCGGGCGCAAGCCGGGTTCGGGCCGCGGGCTCAAGAAAACGTCCTGATCGTCCGCTGACGGACCGCGAAGCGGGCGGGAGGTCGTCCTTCGGGTCGCACCGTCCTTCCGCCGCTTTCGGACCTGCCCTGCTTGAGCATTCTGCCCGGTCCCGGTAAGGTCTTACCCAGATAAGTCCGGGTGCGAGCCTTCTTGCAGGCGCGGCCTGCCCCGTGGCGAGGGAGATACGCTTGAACCAGAAAATCGATCTTGAACAATTGTGCGCGGAAAAAGGCCTGCGCATCACCGAACAGCGCCGCGTCATCGCCAGGGTGCTTTCGGAAAGCGACGACCATCCCGATGTTGAACTGCTCCACAGCCGGGCCAGCGCGATCGATCCCAAGATCTCGATCGCGACCGTCTATCGCACCGTGCGCCTGTTTGAGGAAGCGGGCATTCTCGACCGGCACGATTTCGGCGACGGCCGCTCGCGCTACGAACCCGTGCCAGAGGCGCATCACGATCACCTGATCGACGTCGAGACCGGCAAGGTCGTCGAATTCGTCGATCCCGAAGTCGAATCGCTCCAGCGCCAGATCGCCGAAAAACTGGGCTACCGCCTCGTCGATCACCGCATGGAGCTATACGGCGTTCGGCTCTCGCGCGATGACTGACGGCGATGACTGACAGCCATGACTGACGGTTCGTTCGAGGCCTATGCCGGTGCGTCCGGCGATGCGGCGCAGTGGGAATTGCGCCAGGCCGCCGCGCGCGGAGAGGCGACGCCGATCACGGCGATGGGCTGGGTGCGGATCGTGCTGCGCTCGATTGCGCTGCTCGTGCTGATGCTGGTCTTCGTGCCGCTCCATTACGCCTATCGCGTGTTCGCCTATGGCTCCCCTTTCCCGATGCTGTTCCTGCGCTATGCGGCGCGCGTGTCGGGGGCGAGGGTCGAGGTGGTCGGCACCCACCTGAAACGCGACGTTTTCTATGTCGCGAACCACGTCTCCTGGATCGACATCCTTGCGCTTGCCGGTGCCTGCGGAACGGCATTCGTCGCCAAGGCTGAGCTCGCGCAGGCGCCGCTGGTGGGCTGGCTCTCCTCGCTCAACCGCACCGTCTTCGTAAAGCGCGAACACCGCATGGGCGTCGCCGAACAGATCAATGCCCTCAAGGAAGCTCTCGCCGACAACTGGTCGGTCACGGTCTTCCCCGAAGGCACGACCACAGACGGGCAATCGCTGCTCCCGTTCAAGACGAGCATGCTGAGCGTGCTCGAACCGCCGCCGCCCGGCGTGCTCGTGCAGCCGGTGCTGCTCGATTACGGTTCGGTCGCCGAATGGATCGGCTGGATCGGCGAGGAAGGCGGGCTCAACAACGCCAAGCGGGTGCTCTCGCGCAAGGGCAGCTTTGTGCTGCGGATCGAGTTCCTCGAACCGTTCAGCCCGGAGGACTTCCGCGGCCGCAAGGCGATAAGCGTCGAAGCGCGCCGCCGGATCGAGGAGGCGCTGCGCGAGGCGCTCGGCAAGCCGCTGCGCGATTTCGCCCACGACGTTCCGCCGGTGCGTTACCAGGGCCGCCGCGAAGCGACCCCCGAAACGCTGCAATAGCGCCTAGAGCCCCGCGCGCACCAGCCAGTCGTGAAACAGTCGGACCGGCCGCATTTCGAGCGCGGTCGGCTTGCACACGAACCAGTAGGAATAAGGGCTCTGCACCTCGGCGCCCGGCAAGTTGGTGAGCCGGTTGTCCGCCGCCCGCCGCAGGTGGTCGTCGTGCATAATCGCAATGCCCAACCCCTGCGCCGCGGCCTCGAGCATGAGCTGGCCCGAATCGTAATGGTCGATCGCGGCCGGATCCATGTCTTCCAGGTCGTTCGCTTTCTTCCACGCGACGAAGCTTTCGGGCAATTCGTTATGGATAAGGAAGGTCTGGCGCGAGAGGCTTTCGGGCGTGATCGCATCGCCAATCGCATCGGCCACGTCCCTGGAGCAGATCGCATGGACGAGATTGTGGTCGAGCCGCACGGCGTGGAGCCCGCTCGCCGGCCCCCGCGACAGGATGATCGCGGCATCGAGCGTATCGCCCACACGGTCTTCGAGGTGCGGCGCGGTGTCGATATCGATATGAAGCAGCGGGTGGCGCTTTCTCAGTTCGCCGAGCCGCGGGAACAGGCGCTGGCTGCCGAACATCGGCAGGACGCCGAGGCGCAAGCGCAGCAGCGAGACATTGTCCGACTGGCTTTCGACCGCCCGCGCGAGTGCTTCGAGATGCGGGTTCACCGCTTCGTAGAAGGCCTGCCCCTCATCGGTTAGCTGCATCGACTGGCGCGCGCGCGTGAACAGCTTCTTGCCGACGAATTCTTCCAGATTGGTGATCCGGCGGGAAAGCGCCGATGGGCTCAATCCGATCTCCTCGGCCGCGGCGCGGGCGGAACCGAGACGGACAGTGCGCATGAACGCTTCGAGCGCACGAAGGGGAGGCAGACGGCGTGACGGCATGGACGAACTCCTTGGTGGGAGGAGATACGCATGTCGAGCGGATTGGATGCAAAAAATCGAAGCGAAATCGATTTTTCTGGTGGGAATGTGCGATTATTGCACGCCGGCCGGCTGGGGCAGAGGCTCGGTCGGGCGCGTATGCGGCGCATGGAGCCGGAGGCGCTTCACATGGGTGTCGTCGCCTTCGGTGACCTCAATGCGCCATCCGCTCGAATGTTCCAGCACCGCGCCGACCGGCGGAACCGCCTCGCCCAGCACGAAGGCGAGCCCGCCCAGCGTGTCGACCGATTCCTCGACCTCGGCAAGGCGCGGGTCGACATGTTCGGCGACATCGTCGAGCTCGGCGCGCGCGTCGCAATCCCACATGCCGTCGCCGATCGGAACGATCAGCGCCTCGGGCGTCTCATCGTGTTCGTCCTCGATTTCGCCGACGATTTCCTCGACGAGGTCCTCGATCGTTATGATGCCGTCCGTGCCGGAGAACTCGTCGAGAACGATGGCGAGATGGACCC
Source organism: Erythrobacter litoralis (assembly GCF_001719165.1). NCBI lineage: Bacteria > Pseudomonadati > Pseudomonadota > Alphaproteobacteria > Sphingomonadales > Erythrobacteraceae > Erythrobacter > Erythrobacter litoralis. The sequence goes on along the minus strand of NZ_CP017057.1, from coordinate 1,200,223 downwards.
GGCGCGCGCGCATGTCGGCAAGCACGTCGAGCGCGCCGCGCGCCTGCGGCACGTAGAGCGGCTGGCGCATCAGCACCGTCCAGTCGCGCGGCGGCTTCTTCCCGTTCGCAAGATAGCCGAAGACGTCCTTAATGTGGATCATGCCGATCACGTCGTCGAGCGTGCCGCGATAGACCGGCATGCGCGAGTGGCCGTGTTCGGAGAAGGTCGCGACAAGCTCGTCCCAGCCGATCCCCGCCTCGACCGCGACGATCTCGCCGCGCGGGACGGCGACGTCGTCGGCATCGTTGTCGGAGAAATGCAGGAGGTTGCGTAACATCTGCCGCTCGACCGGCGAGAGGTCACCATTGCCGCCCGCGGAGCTTTCGTGCTGTTCCTCGTCCTCGTTTTCGTCCTCGTGCTCGTCGATCGCCTCTTCGAGCTGTGCGCGCAGGCTGCGGTCGCCTTCGCCGAGTCTCAATGCTTTCCGGATCGCGGGCCCCAAATTGGACCACAATCCGCCGCTACTCTCCGCTTCTCCGGAGGGGGATGGGGAATCGGGCATGGCCCTTGCTCTAGGCTCCTTTACGCTCCTGGCGTTTCGCGATCCCCATATGGGTCCGCGATGCCCATTTTTGCAAGGGCTGCGATTTCCAGCGCCTCCATCGCCTCGGCCTGTTCGTCGGAATCGACGTGGTCGTGTCCGGCAAGGTGAAGCAGTCCGTGGACGATCAGATGCGCTGCGTGGGCCTCTAGACTCGCGCCCTTGGCCTCCGCTTCGCGCATGCAGACGCCGAGCGCCAATGCGATGTCGCCGAGGAGGACCGGCGGGCCGTCGGGCGCAAGGCCAAGCAGTTCGGCGCGCTCCAACATGGGGAAGGAGAGGACATTGGTCGGCTTGTCGCGCCCTCGCCATTCGCGGTTGAGTTCATGCACCTCCTCGTTGGAGGTGAACAGCACGCTCACCGCGAGTCGCGCATTGGCGAGTTCGCGGGCGACCTTCCCCGCCGCCCCGGCCGCGCGCGCGGCTAGTGCCTCCCAATCGCCCGCCGGCCATTCGTCGATGTCGATGTCGAGCTGCATGACGCGGGCCCTTAGCGCGGATCGGTCCCCGCCGGAAAGAAGGGAGTCGGAGAGGTGCGAGCCGTCAGGAAGGAGCGGGTAATCGACCGATGGCGATTGACCGGGCGTGGGTGCTCAGTGGACGATCAGGATTGCCGTGAATGTCCTGAACGAACCTTCAGAAGCGCCGGCTCAGCGAAAACCGACCCTGGACGTAGTTGTAGTTATCGGTTTGAACGGCATTGTTTCCAGGAGTGTCTGTGTAGATCACCTCGGCCGCCGCACGCCATGGTCCTCGCGCAGGGCCCTCCACCTTGAGTTCCGCGTAGTTCGCCTGCTGCCAATCCGAACCCGTGAAACGCTGCGCTCCGATCCCGCCTACCGCGAGAAACTGCCAGCCTCCGATGAAGCGGCGTAACTGCACCACGGGGAGGACCTGTCCAAAATCCCGGGGCGAGAAATAGTCGAACTCGCCCGGGGCGGTGCTGTGAAAATACCGGCCACGTAGCTGAACACTCAATCCGAGTTCGGGCTTGACGACGTGCACGAAATTCGCGCGAAGATGAACGCGTTCATTTTCGCCGGAAAACTCCTGCAATCCAGCAAGCACGGTGAAGATGTTCCTATCATTCACAGGCAGATCGACTGCCGCACCGCCGAACGTGGTATAAAGTTCGCGCTCGAGCCCGAGCGGGGTTTCAATGACGTCGCGCTCGATGAAAAACTCCTTGCGGAAGCGGGAGTCGTCATAAACCGACGCGGACCCTATGACATCGTCACCATCAGTGCCGACCCGCGCTGACCAGGTCCAGCCGTCCGAGCGGTCGCCAACTTGCAAGAACACACGCTGACGTTGTTCGGTCGGTTGCCCCAGCGGCTGATACCAAGCGTTCTCTATTCTGATGCCTAGACGCTTAGCATCGCCGTCATTCCGCAAGTCCAGATCAACCGCAGTGCGCACGATCGTATTTTCGTCGCTATCGTCGGAGACGAATATCTCTGTGCCGATAGCCGGTCCGGGGCCGTTCACGTCTTGCGCTTGGCCTGGCACGCCGACCGCCATTGCTCCGCTTACCAGCAGCATGCACTTCAGGCGGTTCAACCCCATTGCTTGGTCCTTCCGAAAAATTCCGAGATGTAACCCCAAACAGAAACCGGTTGCATCACGACAGGATAAAAGAATGCAAAAAGGACAAAGCCCAAAGCGCTCTTCTCCATCGCGATACCTTCTCGCTTCATCATGCGGGTCTGGATGCGATAGATGATGACATTCCACAGCGCTGCGAGGGGTAGCACGAACAACGTGATTGGCCCGGCAAGCCAGAAGATGCCAAGGAAGGCTAGCACGATCCCCGGCAGGAACGCGAAAGTGAAAGCCAGGTCGATCGCGATGAACAGCAGGTTCCAATAAATAAACATGGTCCCGAGCCTCGGCATGATCAAAAGGCGCTTGTGCAAATTGAGCGCCTCGATCATCCCTCGCGCCCAGCGCTTGCGCTGCCGGGCGAGCGCGGAAAAGCTCTCGGGCGCATGGGTCCAGGCGATCGCATCTTCGGCATGCCGCACCCGGTAACCCCGTCGCAGGAAGGACCAGGTAAGGACGATGTCTTCGCCGACGGTATCAGGCCAACCGCCGGCTTCGATCAGCGCCGCTTTTCGATAGAGCGAAAATGCACCTTGGGCGACCAGGGTCGAATTGAACATCCCCTGCATCCGTTTAACCGCCGCGATGCCGTGGAAATAATCCCATTGCTGAGCTGCTGTTACGAGGGTCGCCTTGGGGTTATCGACCAGCACGGTTCCTGCAATGGCGGCGGTCTGGGGCGGTGCGGCATAAAGGTGCGCAACGAGCGCCGAGATCGCCCCCGGCTCCAGACGAGTATCGGCATCAATAGTGATGACGAGATCGTGAAAGGCCTTTGCTAGCCCGAAATTCAGAGCTGCCGCCTTTCCACTGTTCTTGGCCAATCTCAGAGGAATCAGGGAAAAGTCGTCCCGCGCCTCGCACAGGCTCTGGCAAGAGGAGGCGACGGCGAAGGTGTTGTCTTGCGACCCGTCATCGATCACGATCACTTCCAGCGGTCCCTGATAGTCCAGTTCACTAAGAGAGCGCAGGGTCTGCGAGATCATCTCCTCTTCCTGGTAAGCGGCAATCAGGATTGAGATGCCCGGCCACACCGGAGGATCGGCGCGCAGCGACGAAGGGCGAAGCACGAGCGAAGCGAGCAGAAAGGCATTCATGAAGCCAGGGATGTAGGCGATGAACGTCAGGACCGTGATGGCGAGGGTCGGATGTGTCAGTTCGCTGAGATCGGCCAGCCAAGGAAGCGAAAGCCAAAGCGAAAAGAGCATCCAAACCAAGGCGAAGACCAGGCTCGTTGCGTATACGGCGTTTCGTCGCCGAGCCCGCCCGACCCAATAGGGACGTCCTCGCCGGAGACCGAAGTCCCGGCGTTCAGGCAGATTGTGCAGTGCAGCGGTCATTCCTGCCGCCTCCGGGTTCGTCATCGTATTACGCTTCAATGCTGATCGCCGCAGGTGCCGCGTGAGATGGGTGAATGGTGCGTTAAGACTATCCTGAAATCTCTTCTGAAAGGTTCAGCCGCCAGACCCTCTCTGCAACGATGGAGAGCTGCAAGATGGCGCAAGAGACTGTTACCCGTGCAATCGACTTCGCGCTGCTGATCAGCCTCTTCGCAGGCAAGGCAGCAGTCGCCCTCGTCGCGATTTAGTCGAGTAGGTTGTAAGCTTCAGGCCCGGGCGGCTGGATGATCCAGCCGCTATCGATAGCCGTCGAAAGCGCCTGCTCTACTCCGACGACCACGAATACGGCTGCCGCGGCGGCAAGAATGCCGATCGCGAGGACCGTGAGCTGGCTGTCAGCTGCGAAGTGATGGTCCTCAGTTGGCCCACTTGTTTGGGCGAAAATGGGGAGAATGTCTTCATCGCCCTCAATGGCGCGGAGCGCTTCGGGAGGATACGTTTCCTCACGCTGTCGCTCATCCCAAATCCTGACTTCTCGATACATATTCACGGGTCCAGAAAAGCCATCAAAAGGTTGAAATTTAGACAACGTTAGGGTTGCGCGATGATGCGCCGGCGGTGCTTAGCCGATAATGGCAGGACTACTACCTGAATGATGCGATCAGTCTGATCGATTTTATGCGCGGCTTGAGGACTACCGGCCTCGATCCGCGGGGCGTTCAGCAAAAGAGGAAGGATCGTGGGACAGTCAGCCGTGCGATTGCATGCCTTGCTACCGGTCAAGGGATCCGCATTTCGCCCTCAGCTTAGCCGGGCAGAGTCAAGCTTGACCGGATGGCCGGAACGGGATCGCAAGCGGTAAGACTGCTTATGGGTTCAAACCGGCGAAACCAGACATTCGCCTGCGGGCTTACGCCCCCTCGCCCTCATAGGCCTCGACGATCCGGCCCACGATCGGATGGCGCACCACGTCGGCGGCGGTGAAGCGGATCGTGCCGAAGCCGTCCACCCCTTCGAGCCTTCCGACCGCATCGTTCAGACCGCTCATGTTAGGGCCGCCCGGAATGTCGACCTGGCGCGGGTCGCCGCAGATCACCATCCGGCTGTTCATGCCGAAGCGGGTCAGAAACATCTTCATCTGTTCGCGCGTCGTGTTCTGCGCCTCGTCGAGGATGACGAAAGCATCGGCCAGCGTGCGCCCGCGCATGAAGGCGATGGGCGCGATCTCGATCTCGCCGCTCAAGATCCGCCGCTCGACCTGTTCGGGCGGCATGCAGTCGTAGAGCGCGTCGTAGAGCGGGCGCAGGTAGGGATCGACCTTGTCCTTCATGTCGCCGGGCAGGAAGCCGATCTTCTCGCCCGCCTCGACCGCGGGGCGCGAGAGGATCAGGCGCTGGACGCTGCCGGTCATCAGCTGGCTCACCGCCTGCGCGACGGCGAGATAGGTCTTGCCGGTCCCTGCCGGGCCCAATGCGAAGATGATGTCGTCGCGCGCAAGGGAGCGCATATAGGCGATCTGCGTCGCCGAACGCGGCACGATCGTCTTGCGCCGCGTGCGAATCATGATCGGCGGCTCGTTCGTCTCGCCCGAAATGATGCCTTCCAATGTCGGCTCGTTCGACATCGCAATGAGCGATTCGATCGCGCCCGCGTCGAGGTCCTGCCCCATGGCGAGGCGATCATACATGGTCTGGAGCGTGTCGCGGGCGCGGGCGACATTGTCCTCCGGCCCCTCGATCATGACCTTGTCGCCGCGTGCATGGATGAAAACGCCAAGGCGGTTTTCCACCTGGACGAGATTCGCATCGAACTGGCCAAACAGTGGGCCGAGCAGCGACTGGTTGTCGAAGGAAAGCTCCGCCTGCGCGCGCCGGGGGACCGCAGTGCGGGGGGGATCGGGCGAGATCGCCGGATCGGCTGCGCGGGATGGTCGTCGGCCCATATGCTCCTTCGCGGTTGGCCCTTTTGCGGTTGGCCGTTCCTCGACTCGTCAAGGTAAGGTGCGCGGGGCGCAAAGCAAGCGCGCCCCCTTTCCAAGACGGTGGAAAGTCACGGGAACGCCGCGGGTCCGTCGCGATTTCGTAACGGGTCGCAGCGTCAGGCGAGCGCGGTTTCCCGCAGGAGCCCGCGCATCGAATTGGGTCCGGCCTCGGCGAGTTCGACGCTCACGATGTCGCCGATCTGCGCGGCTCCCTCGAACCAGACGCTCTGCAGCCAGGGCGACTTGCCGAGCCACTGGCCGGGATGCTTGCCCTTGCGCTCGACGAGGACGGTGCAGGTCCCGCCTACGCTCGCCTCGTTGAAGGCGAGCTGGTCGCGATTGAGGCGCGCCTGCAGGCGCTGGAGGCGTTCGTCCATGACCTCGCGCGGGAGCTGGTCCGCCATTGTCGCGGCGGGCGTTCCGGGACGCGGGGAATACTTGAAGCTGAAGGCGTGGGCGTATCTGACGGCGTCGACGAGCGCGAGCGTTTCGTCGAACTCGGCCTCGGTCTCGCCCGGAAACCCGACAATGAAATCGCCCGACAGCGCGATGTCGGGCCGCGCTTCGCGAAAGCGTTCGAGCAGTTTGAGATAGCTATCGGCGGTGTGCTGGCGGTTCATCGCCTTGAGCACCCGGTCGCTGCCCGCCTGCACGGGCAAGTGGAGATACGGCATGAGCTTGCCGACCTCGCCATGCGCGGCGATGAGGTCGTCTTCCATGTCGTTGGGGTGCGAGGTGGTGTAGCGGATGCGCTCGAGCCCGTCGATTTTTGCGAGCGCGCGGATCAGGCCCGCAAGGCCGACCGCGCGGCCCCTGTCGTCCTCGCCGCGCCAGGCATTGACGTTCTGGCCGAGCAGGGTGATTTCCATCGCGCCCGCATCGACCAGCCTGCGCGCTTCCTCGCCCAGATCATGGAAGGGCCGCGAGATTTCCGCGCCGCGCGTATAGGGCACGACGCAATAGGTGCAGAACTTGTCGCAGCCTTCCTGCACGGTGAGGAAGGCATTGGGCGCGCGCCGCCTGCGTTTCGGCAGCGCGTCGAACTTGGCGATCGCGGGCATGTCGGTGTCGGTCGAGCGCTCGCCGCGCGCCGCCCGGTCGAGCATTTCGGGCAGGCGGTGATAGGCCTGCGGGCCGACCACCATGCTCACCGCCGGAGCGCGCGCCATGATCTCCTCGCCCTCGGCCTGCGCGACGCAGCCCGCGACCGCGATCATGGGCTTGCGGCCCGCTTCCTCGCCCGCCTTCACCAGCCTGCCGATGTCGGAATAGACCTTTTCAGCAGCCTTTTCGCGGATGTGACAGGTGTTGAGGACCACGAGATCGGCCTCATCCCCTTCGGCCGCGGGGGTGATGCCGCGCTCCGCCAGCAGCTCGGCCATGCGCTCGCCGTCATAGACGTTCATCTGGCAGCCGAAGCTCTTGACCCGGTAGGTCCTAGGGGGATTCTGCGGTTTCATGAGGCGCGCGCCTTAGCGCCGATGGACGGCGGGTTCAACAAGGCACACGCTCCCACGAAGGGGCCCCGACTTCGTGGGGCCCTGCCGGTTCATTCGCAAGATATCGTCAAGTCCGCCGAGATCTTCTGCTCACGGCCGAGCGGCGTATCGACCCGCACCGTGCTGCCATCGAAGGATTCGTAACTGACGAGGCCGTTGTAGATCGTCTCGCCATCCTTGCTGTATCGAAGGGCCGAGCGGACTTTGCCGTTCATGTTGACGACGTTCAGGATGAGATACTGCCCATCGCCCGTGGTGTCCCGCGCGTTGGCGAAATCGGTCCCGTCGGTCCAGAAATCGAACGATTGGGTCGAAGTCGCACAGACCCCTTCCGCTTCGACCGGATTGCCCGCGATCATGCCGGAAACAGAGCCCGGCCCCTTGCCCTCGCTCAGTTCGGGAAACGCCGCGTCGGCCCCGCTGCCTTCGCTCGCCTCGGGCGCGGATGCGTCGGTCTCCGCCCCGCTTTCGCCGCCACAGGCGGCAAGCGTCAAGGCTGCGCCCGCTGCAAGCGCGGTGATGCTGGGATTTCTCATGGTTCCTCCTTCGCAGGCTCCGTTCGTCTCGCCGGGCGGCGTGCTTGCGTTCAGGAAACGCTCGCCTTCACGATCTTGCCCGGATTGGCCGGCGGCTCGCCCTTGGGCAGCGCGTCGACGTGTTCCATGCCGCTCTGGACCTCGCCCCAAACGGTGTATTGCTTGTCGAGGAAGGTCGCGTCGTCGAACACGATGAAGAACTGCGAATTGGCGCTGTCCGGGTTGGGCGTGCGGGCCATCGAGCACACGCCGCGCACGTGCGGTTCGGCGCTGAATTCGGCCTTGAGGTCGGGCCTGTCGCTGCCGCCCGTTCCGGTCCCGGTCGGATCGCCGCCCTGCGCCATGAAGCCGGGGATCACGCGGTGGAAGACGACGCCGTCATAGAAACCCTCTTTCGCAAGCTCGGTGATCCGTTCGACATGGCCGGGTGCGAGATCGGGCCGCAGCTTGATAACGACATCGCCGCCCTCCCCGTTTCCGGTGTCGAGCGTGAGGGTAAGCGTCTGGTCTGCCATGCGTGAATCTCCCGTAATGGTTGGCGTGTCGGTATAGTGGCTTGAGCCGCCGAGTCACCCCTGAGTGCGCGCGCCCGGCTTGCTTTTCCTCGGCCCATCCCTAGACCGGGCGGCATGGTCGAACCCGCCGATAAGGACGCCGTGCTGCTTGCCGATGCGCTCGAGGACGACGTGCGTCCCGACGACCGCATCGACGACGAACGCCACGACGAGGAGAACCGGCTCAAGCCTGAATATGTGAGCGCGGTGCGCGAGGCGCTCGAAGAAGGCGAAAAGGGCGCGGTCTACGACCTGGTCGAGCCGCTCCACCCGGCCGACATCGCGGACCTTCTGGAACTGCTGGACCGCGACGAACGCGAGCAGCTTGCCACCGCCATCACCGACCTGATGACGGTCGATGTCATCGCCGAACTCAACGACTTCGTGCGCGGCGAGATGATGACGGCCCTGCCCGCCCAGGCGGTCGCGCTGATCGCGCAGCAGCTCGAAACCGACGATGCGGTGCAGCTTCTGGAGGACCTCGACGAGGAAGACCAGAAGGCGATCATCGCCAATCTGCAGCCCGAAACGCAGGTCGTGGTCAATTCGGCGCTGTCCTATCCGGAAGAGACCGCCGGGCGGCTGATGAACCGCCACGTCATGGCGGTGCCCGAACACCTGACGGTCGGCGACCTCATCGACTATCTGCGCGAGAACGGGGATTTCACGCACGATTTCCACGAGGTATTCGTGATCGACGCAGCGCATCACCCTGTGGGGTCGTGCGCGCTGAACTGGATTCTCACCGCCCCGCGCTGGGTCAGGCTCACCGACATCATGAAGCGCGACCAGACGCTCATCCCGGTCACGATGGACCAGGAGGAAGTCGCGCTGATGTTCCAGAAGTACGCCCTGATCTCCGCCGCCGTCGTGGACGAAAGCGGGCGGCTGGTCGGCCAGATGACGGTCGACGACGTCGTTCACATCATCTCCGAGGAAGCGGGCGAGGACGCGCTGCTGATGTCGGGCGCGGGCGACGGCGACATCAACGAACCGATCCGCGAGGCCTATTCGAGCCGCGTGCGCTGGCTGGTCGCCAATCTTGGCACGGCGGTGGTGGCCTCCGGCATCATCGCCCTGTTCGGCGCTGCGATCGAGGAACTGGTGGCATTGGCCGTGCTGATGCCGATCGTCGCCAGCATCGGCGGCAATGCGGGGACGCAGACCATGGCGGTTTCGGTCCGCGCGATCGCCACCAACCAGCTGACCCGCTCCAACACCAAGCGCATCCTGTGGCGCGAAATGCGCGTCGCGATGCTGAACGGGGTGACGGTCGCGGTGCTGATCGGGATCGCGGCGGGCCTGCTGTTCTCGCCGATGATGGGCGCGGTGATCGCAGCGGCCATGGTCATCAACATCGCGGTCGCGGGGCTTGCGGGCGTGCTGGTCCCGGTGATCTTCGAACGGCTCGGGCAGGACCCGGCGGTCGCCTCCAGCGTGTTCGTCACGATGATCACGGATTCGATGGGCTTTTTCGCCTTCCTAGGTTTGGCAGTGGCAAGCGGGCTCGCCTCGCTCTAGCTCCTTTCCCCGACAGGAAGAGGGAGAGCGGGAATGGGACGGGTTTCGGGCAAGGTCGTGCTGCTGACGGGCGGCGCCATGGGCCTTGGCAAGGCGGCGGCAAAGGCACTGGTGGCCGAAGGCGCACAGGTCGTCATCACCGATATCGACGAGGATGCCGGCCGGGCCACGGCGCAGGAGGTTGGCTGCAGCTTCATCGCTCAGGACGTGACCGACTGGGACCGCTGGCTCGCCGTGATCGCCGAAATCGAGCGTGACCATGGCCGGCTCGACGTGCTCGTGAACAACGCCGCGATCACCGTCTTCGGTTCGGTCATGGACATCAGCGTCGAGGATTTCCGGCGCTGCTACACCGTCGATGTCGATTCGATCTTCATGGGCTGCAAGGCGGCGATCCCGCTGATGGCCAGGTCCGGCGGCGGGTCGATCGTCAATTTTTCCAGCGCCGCCGCGAACAAGCCGAGCGCGGATCTAGCCGCCTACAACAGCGCCAAGGCCGCCGTGCCCATGCTGACCAAGTCGATCGCGCTGTGGTGCGCGCGCGAGAAGAACGGCATCCGCGTCAATTCGGTCCAGCCGGGGACGATCCTGACCCCTAATGTCGAAAGCGTCATCGCCGGAACGCCCGATCCCGACGCGACGCGCGAAGCGTTCAGCGTGGCCCAGCCGGTCGGCCACATGGGCGAGCCCGAGGACATTGCGCATCTCGTCGTCTATCTCGCCAGCGACGAAAGCAGGTTCGCCACCGGCGCGCCCTTTATCGTGGACGGGGGCCTGTCGATCGCTTGACCGCGCCGGGCGAGCCGCCACATTGGCAGGCATGCCGCTCCACATGACCAAGATCGCCTTCGGGGCGAAGAGCTATGCCGATCTCGCGGGCTGGTACGAAGGGCGCAAGCGCATCGCGCTGACCACCCGCTATTGCCCGAAGCGCCACGAGGAACTCGTCGGCGGGTCGCTCTACTGGATCCTCAACCACCAGCTTGTCGCGCGTTCGCGCATTCTCGGCTTCTCGGAGACGAGCGACGGGCGCTGGAACATCGATCTCGAACCGGAGTTGATCCGCGTCCACCCGGTGCGCAAGCGCGCGCATCAGGGCTGGCGCTATCTCAAGGGCGATCCTCCGCGCGACCTCGCCGAGGGCGAGGATATCGGCGACACCCTGCCCGGCAAGCTCGCGGCGAAACTCGAAAGGCTCGCGCTGATCTAGTCGCCGCTCACGCCCGAGCAGCAGACATAGGACACGCCCGAAAAGATCAGGTTGACGCCGACAAGGATGCCGAGAAACGCGATCGATATGCCGGTCGCCATGCCGAAGAACAGCATCACCCCGATCAAGAGGGACAACAGCCCCGATGCGAGGAACAGCCACCAGGCGCGCTCGGGCCGGATGCGCAAGGCGAGCATCAGCCGCGCGACCCCGTCGGCTGCGAAGAACGCGCCGAGCATGATCGCGAGCGTGAACAGCCCCGCGAGCGGATCGGCGAGGAAGAACAACCCGCCTGCCAGATAGAGCAGGCCGATGAGCGCGGTCAGCGCGCGGCCTTTCCAACCCTTGGCCCTGATCGCGTGGACAAGCGTGAGAATCCCGCCAACGAGCAGCGTGATCCCGACCAGCAGATTGACCGACAGCGCCATGGCAAGCGGGAATACCAGCGCGCCGGCCCCGGTCAGCACCAGCAATATGCCGAGCGCGATGAACCAGCCGCGGCCCAGTTCCCCCTGCGCGGGGATGACGCGGCTCGAATCGGGCATCGCACCGACCACGGGATCGGTGGTGTCGGTGTTCGGAACGGGCGTCGGCCCGCCTCGATTGGCGGCCGTGCCGTCCCTTGCATCGCTGGCGGTCGTGTTCATGGCTCTCCTCCCATGTTTTCGGCTCCGCGCGCTTTGTTGCGCGGTACGCGGCTATGTCTGCCGCTTGGCATATTTCCTGAACGCATGGACGCGGCGAATGTATCCGCGGCGATCGGCTTCGGAACATCGCCCCCGCCCCGCCCATTGGTCTGGTAAAGGAGAAACATCATGCCCAAACGCCAGAGCCGCCATCCCGACAACGACCTAATCGACCGCATGACCGAGGAAAAGACACCCTCGCAGCAAAGCTCTTCCGGGGGTGAGGTCAATCGCCGCGTGGGCAAGCGCGACGAGACGAAAAGCGCGACCGATCCCGACAATCGAGAGCCCGAGATCGGCTCCGACAATCCCGAAGACGATGCGCGCAAGGGTCCAAAAACGATGAACAAGATCAAGCAGGGCAAGCAGGACGGCTGACGCCGGACCGACGCCATGCTGCTCGCCCGGCTCTTGCTCACCGCGACGGCTCTCGGTTTCGGCCTTGCGCCTTTCGTGACCGACCTTTCGATGAGCCATGCCTTCAACGAGGCATGGCCGCCGCACGCCCGTTTCCACACGGTGTGGCTGGTGCTTGTGCTGGGCGCGCTGGCGCTTGTCATGCTGGTGATGACTTGGCGCGGCAAGCCCGCCGAGGCGCGCGTCAATCTCGCCGTTGCGGCCGCATTGGGCTGGGTCGCGCTCGCGCCCTTCGGGCTCGCCGCGCTGGCCATGCCAGGCTATGACGGATCGCTTTCGGGCGTCGGCCACGGAATCTTGATATTCGGCGTGAACAGCAATCTTGCAGGATTTGCCGCAGCGGCGGCCATGCTCGCCGCCGCCACCTTTCTCGTCATGCGCCGGAACTAGACACGGGTCGGGGGCTAAGGTATCTTATCCGCAAGGCGCGACCGGGAAGGAGCCGCGCCGCTCCTCCCGATCCCGCATTTCCGTCAAGCTCAGGTACCCGACTTTTTCTCCACCCACTCCGCAAAGCCCTTCGAATAGGCATCGCGCAGCTCTTCCTGCGCGGCCGCCACCATCGTATCGTCCTTGGGCGGGAAGTTCTCTAGCGGGTTCTTGACCTGTCCGATGCCTTTCGAGACCAGCCTGTCTCCATTGACCACGCGGTACTGCGCCGGATCGAGCCCGAGCCGTGTGACATAATCGAGCTTTTCGAGCTCGGCCAGCTGGATTTCCGGCCTGAGATACTCGCGCATCAGGGTCTTCACGTTGGTGACGCCCTTCTTGTTCGCCGCCAGGTCGGCGACTGCGCCGATCCCTCCGAAGCCGCTCAGAAGCCCCATCTTCACGCCGAGATAATTCTCGGTCGGCCAGACATGGAGTTCGCAGGGCTTGCCCGGCTCATCGGTCATAGCCTCGGCTTCGTGCTCCGGGGCGTCCGTGTCCTGTTCAAAGGCGGTCGGATGCAGAACGAACGCCGTCGCCACGACGCCGAGCGCGAAAAGATCAATCTTCATATGTTTTGATGTCCCCCGGGAGCGGACCCGCGAGATTGCGCCGCCCCGTGATCGGACAATCCGTCCGAATTGGGCGGCGCGCAAGCAAAATCCCGGGAAGGGCAACAATAATTTACTTTGGATTACTTTGCCTCGCAGTAATCGCGCGCCTTTCCCGTGCTGTCTATCCCGCTGCTCGGCTCTTCTCCGCCACCCGGCGCAGCGCGTTGACGTAGGTCTCGGGGGCCTGCGCGCCGGGGATCAGGAACTTGCCGCCCACGATCATCGCTGGAACGCCGGTGATGTTGAGGTCCCAGGCCTGCCGCTCCTCGGCGATGACGCGCGCTTCCAGATCGGCATCGTCCAGCGCCGCCTTCGCCGCCTCGCGGTGGAGGCCGACGCCAGCGGCAATATCCAGCAGCGTGTCCCGGTCGGAAAGGTCCGCGCGGTGATTGAAATGGGCCTTGAACAGCGCAAGCTTGAGCCGCGTCTGCACCTGCGGCCCCGCCTGTTCGAGCGCGAAGCCCAGCAGCTTGTGGCAATCGCGCGTGTTCCACATCATCGCGGGCGGCGCATCCCCCTCCCCTTCATAGGACAGCGAGACGCCTGCGCCCGCGGCAATCTCCTTCATCCGCCCGCGCATCGCCGCGCCTTCCTCCATCGAACGGCCGTATTTGCGCTGAAGGTGCGTTTCCTGCTCCTCGCCTTCGGACGGCATGTCGGGATTGAGCTCGAAGGGGCGCCAGCGCACCTCGGCCTCGATCTCTCCTTCGAGCTGCGCCAGAGCCTTCGTCAGCTGGCCGTATCCGATCGCGCACCAAGGGCAGACCACGTCGGAATAGATGTCGATGGTAAGTCGGTCGGTCATCTGTCGAGCCACCATGTGATGAGCCTGTGGGCGATCGCGAATTTCTGCGGGAAGATGAGCGTCTCGTTGCCATCGGGCCCGGCGCGGCGGGCGTCCTCCAGTTCCTCGCGGGTGAACCAGCGCGCATCGTCGAGTTCGGTCCGGTCGATTTCGAGTTCGGGACTGTCGGCAACGCTCGTGCAGCCGATCATCAGCTGGCTCGGGAACGGCCAGGGCTGGCTCGCCAGATAGCGCACGTCGCGCACGGTGATGCCCGCTTCCTCCTGCACCTCGCGCGCGACCGCTTCCTCGATCGTCTCGCCCGGTTCGACGAAGCCCGCGAGCGCGGAATACATGCGCGGGGGGAAACGCGGCTGGCGGCCCAGAAGCAGTCGGTCTTCGTGTTCGACCAGCATGATCGTGACCGGGTCGGTGCGGGGAAAATGCTGCGCGCCGCAATTGCCGCAATTCCTCTGCCAGCCGCCCTTGGCGATTGCAGTGGGCGACCCGCAATTGGCGCAGAAGCGGTGGCGCGCGTGCCAGTCGACGAGGCTCCTCGCCCCGCCATAAAGCGCGAGATCGTCAGGCTGCAGCATCTGCATCGCCTGCCACGCCCGCGGCATGGCCGGGCCCGAAGCGCCCTCCTGCGGGACGGGCGCGAAATGGGCCTTGTCGTCGAGCAGGCCCAGAAAGACGAGTTCGGTATCCTCGCCAACATCGGCCAGCGTGTGCCAGAGCAGGCGGCCCTCGTCGTCGAATTCGGGCAGCAACCCGTCGAGGTTCAGCACCCGAGCGCGCCAGTTCATCAGATTGCCGAGCGCTGCGGGATCGGTGCGGATGTGGTCGGCGCGGTCGATCGGCGAACCGGCAAAGGCGATCGGCGCGCCAGCGATCGATCGGGCGGGCGAACCGGCTTTTGCGGGATGGCTCATGTCATGGGCCATCAGGCCGCCTTGCTTTCGCGCATCCCGGCGAGATCGGCTTCGAGCGCGGCGAGGAATTCCTCGCGCACCGGATAGGCCTCGCTCGGCATGTACTGGGTGAAGAGCGTCGTGCGCAGCCCCATGCCGTAATCGACCGCGGCGAGAGTGCCGGCCGCCCCGCCCCAGCCAAAGGTGCGCCCCTGCACCCGACCGCCTGCGCCGTGGCCTTCATTCTCCGACCATGAGCCCTTCTTGTCGACCGTGGCGGGGATGAGGTCGGATGTGCCCACGCGCACGGCGAGTTCGCTCATCACCCTTTTGCCCTCGAAGACACCGTGGCCGAGGACCATGGCGAGAAACCGGTCGTAATCGCGCGGGCTGCTGACGAGGCCGGATCCGCCCCACAGGATCGGCGGCGCCTCGGTAAAGATCGAATTGCTCGCAAGGTCGAGCGGCAGCGGCATGCCGTTCAATATGCCGTAATTGGTGGTGAGCCGGCCGGCCTCGCTTTCGGGCACTTCGAAGAAGGTGCTGGTCATGCCCAGCGGTCCGAAGAAGCGCTCCTGGAGGAAAGCATCGAAGCTCTGCCCCGAGGCGACCTCGATCACCCGGCCCAACACGTCGAGCCCGAAGGAATAGCTCCATTTCGTCGCCGGCTGATACATCAGCGGGATTTCGGCCAGCCGTTCGGCGAAGGCTTCGAGGCCCGGCGCGGGGGTAACGTCGGGAAAGCCGGGGATCGGCATCTTGCTGACCCGCCCGCTGACCACGCCCGCTTCCTGGTAAGCCTTCTGCAGCGGCCCCTTGGAGACGATGTCATAGCCGAGCCCGGACGTGTGCGTCATAAGCTGGCGCACCGTCATCGGGCGGATCGCCGGTTCGACCTCGTCGAGCGGCCCGTCCGGATCGACCAGCACCTGCATGTCGCGGAATGCGGGGATGAGATCGTGAACAGGCTGGTCGAGACCGAGCTTTCCTTCATCGACCAGCATCATCGCCGCCATGCCGGTGATCGGCTTGGTCATCGAATAGATGCGGTAGAGCGAATCCGCATCGACCTCGCCGCGCGCGCCCACGCTCGGTGCGCCGCGCGCGATTATGTGGGCGTGTTCCTCGCGTCCCCAGCCGAAGGTCAGCATCATGTTCGCGACCTTGCCCTGCGAGACATAGCGTTCGGCGAGCGCGGCGACATTCGGCCAGGCCTCGGACACGTCATGCGCCATCAGGGCGCGGCCGAACGGCAGGCCAGAAAGCGCTGCCGCAGCGGCACCCAGGCCGCCGAGGCGCAGCAGCGAGCGGCGCGAGAAATCGGGGGTGTCGAGGTCGCGGAAAGCCATGGGCGAAAAATCTCCGGCAGATGGTCTGAAAGGGTCGGTTCGCTGTGTGCGTGACTTGGGCCGCAGGGTCAATCGGGCGCTTTGGCGTTGCGGGTTCTTGCAGCGGCAAAGTGTGCTATCTATATAACACACATGCTCAACGCTCTTGCCTATCTCGTCGGGCTTCTCAGCCTCGTCATCGTCATTCCGGCGCAGCTGCCGCTGCTCGGCGCCGCCAACTGGGTCGCGCTGCCGATCATCGTGATCGGCGTGGTGCTCGGCGCGCTCTCATCAAGGGACGGGGGACGCAATTTCTGCCTCATCGTGCTGCTGATCGCGGTCGTGCGCCTGATGCTGGGCGGCGGGATCCTCTAACTTTCCCGGGCCAGCGCGAGTCGCGCGGCCTTGGCATAGAGGGTAGGCAGCCCCGCCTCCTCCAGCCGTTCGATCGGCCACCATTCGCCCTCGCCCCCCGGTTCGCCCGAGATTTCGGCCCGCCTTAGGCCAAGGGTGAGATGCGCGTGGGTGAAGGTGTGGCGCACCGCGCCCAGGTCCTCCCACACGCCCGCCCACATGCCCTCCGGATTCCCTCCCCATGGCGCGGCACCCGAACCGTCATCGCGCGCCGACCAGCCGTCGTCCGGCAGCGCGCGCATCCCGCCTAGCATCCCGGTGCCCGGCCGCTTGACGAGCCAGACCTCGCGCCCCGGCCCGTTGATGCGCTCGATCCAGAAAGCGGTGCCGCGCCGCTCGGGCTTGGCCTTCTTCGCGGGCTTGATCGGCAGGCTTTCAGCGATGCCCTTTTCGCGTCCCTCGCAGTCGGACGAAAGCGGGCACAACAGGCAGCGCGGGGCTTTTGCGGTGCAGACCTGCGATCCGAGATCCATCATCGCCTGCGCGAAATCGCCCGCGCGCATTTCGGGCGTGATCGCCTCGGCCTTTTCGCGGATCGGCTTGCGCGCCCCCGGCAGCGGCTGGCGAAGCGCGAACAGCCGCGCCACCACCCGCTCGACATTGGCATCGACCACCACCGCACGGCGCCCGAAGGCGATCGCGGCGATCGCAGCTGACGTGTAGGCACCCAGGCCCGGCAACTCGCGCAGTCCGGCCTCTTCGGCGGGAAAGCCGCCCCGCGCCGCGACTGCGCGCGCGCATTTCACGAGATTGCGGGCGCGCGAATAATAGCCGAGCCCGGCCCATGCCGCCATGACGTCATCCTCAGGTGCCGCGGCAAGGTCCTCGACCGTCGGCCAGCGCCGGGTGAAGGCCTCGAAATAGGGTTTCACCGCCGCCACCGTCGTCTGCTGGAGCATCACTTCCGACAGCCACACGCGATAGGGCCACGCGGCGTCATCTGGCAGCGGCGCGCCGGGAGGATTGCGCCACGGCAGCGCGCGGGCATTGCGGTCATACCAGTCGAGAAGCGCGTCGGAGATGCTGGCGGTCACGCCACGCCTATGGCATGGCTCGGCGCGTCATGGGAACAGGCAGCGATAAACCGAAGTCGAGCGGCAGAGGCAAGAAGGGGACCGCCACGCCCTATCAGCGCCCGCGCGGCGGCGGGGCGAAGCCGATCGGCGATCTCATGCCCGAAATCGGCCGCACCGCATTTCGCCGCTTCGGCTTCGTGCAAAGCTCGGTCGTCACGCGCTGGCACGAAATCGTCGGTCCTCGGCATGCAAGGGTGTGCAGTCCCGAGGCGATCCGCTTTCCCCCCGGAGAGCGCGCAGAGGGGACGCTCCACCTCGTCGTCGCCCCGGCCCATGCCCCGCTTATCCAGCAGGTGACGCCCGAAATCATCGAACGGGTGAACCGCTTCTTCGGCTACCGGGCGCTTGCGCGGGTTAAGATCCGGCAAGGCGCGGTTAAGGCGCCGCCTGCTGACAGGCCCGCCAAGCCGCCGCCTTCGCTCAAGCCGATCCCGATGGAACTGGGCGACAGCTTGCGCGATATCGGCGATCCGGAACTGCGCACCGTGCTCGAATCGCTCGCACGCAGCTTCGACGCGCAGGAACAGACGAAAAAGGACGAGACGTGAGAACAGCATTCGTCGCGCTTTCGGCCGGCCTTGCCGCCGGCCTTGCCGTTCTGGCCGCCCCGGCAGCGGCGCAGAACCAGGACCTTTCCAATCCCGACAGCAATTTCGTCGACACGACTCCGACCAAGGTCTGGCAGGCGGAAATCGCGCAGACCGAGCGCGGCCACCTGATCGGCAATCCCGAGGCCGAGGCGCAGCTGATCGAGTTCATGAGCTACACCTGCCCCCATTGCGCCGAATTCGCCAAAGAAGCGGGGCCGTCGATGGACCTTGTGCTCATCGCGCCGGGCAAGCTCGGAGTGGAGGTGCGCCCGGTCATCCGCAACTGGCTCGACATGACGGTCAGCCTGCTTGTCCAGTGCGGCGATGTCGCGGGCTTCAAGGACCGCCACCGGCTGTTCCTCTACACCCAGGACGAATGGCTCGGCCGGGCGGCCAATGCGCCGCGCAGCCAGCAGGCCGCCTGGGCGCGCGGCGATGCGGCGGCGCGGCTGAGCGCGGCGCGCGCTCTCGATCTCGACGATACGCTGGCGAAGAAAGGCATGAGCCTGTCGGAGATCGATGCCTGCCTGAGCGACGACGCGGCGGCGAAACGGATCGCGCAAAACAGCCTCGCGGACAAGACGGACCTCGGCATTCCCGGCACGCCCAGCTTCGCGCTCGACGGCGAATTGCTCGACAAGGTGCACAGCTGGGGGGCGCTGCGCGGCGTGCTCGCGGCGCGCTACGCCCCCGCGGGAGCCCCCGCAGCGGGCGAATGACGCGCGCCCTGGCTGCGCCTGCCCACATATTTGTGCACAAGCACGCCCCGCGCGGCTATTGAGCCCCGGAACCGAGCCTGTAACTTCTCCCATCGATCCGAAGGACAAGACCGAAGATGATCCCGACCCGCTTTCGTTACGCATCGAAGCCCATGGCCGCGCTGATCGCAGCGCCGCTTGCCCTCGCCCTTTCCGCATGCGGGGGCGAGGAAGCCGATGTCACGACCGATGCGAGCGGGCCGATCGATCCGATCGCCGCGCCCGAAGGCACCTCGTGGACCGACACCGTCACCGTCTCGGAGGAAGGCGGTTACGTGCTCGGCAATCCCGATGCGCCGCTCAAGCTGGTCGAATACGCATCGCACACCTGCGGAGCTTGCGCCGCCTTCGCGATGCAGGGCAAACCGGAACTCAAGCAGGAATACATCTCGACCGGCACCGTCAGCATCGAACAGCGCGAGGTATTCCTCAATACGTTCGACGTGGTGCTCGCGGCCATGATCCAGTGCGGCCCGCCCGAACGGGTCCATGCGCTTTCGGACGAAGTCTGGGGCAATCTCGGCCAGGTCATGAACGGAGTCCAGCAGAACGGCGAGGCGATCCAGGCGGCAGGCAATCTGCCGATGGAGCAGCGCTTCGTACGGATGGCGGAACTGGCGGGGTTCATCGACTTCTTCGCCGCGCGCGGGCTTTCGGCGGACGAGGCGCGCACGTGCCTGTCCGATGCCGCCGCGATCGAGGACATGGTCAAGGGTGCCGATGCGCTCGCGCAGGAAGACGAGGTGACGGCCACTCCCACCTTCTTCATCAACGGCAGCAGGGTCGACGGCCCGCAATGGTCCTCCGTCGAGCCCGCGCTGCAGAACGCCGGCGCGCGGCCGGCCGAGTAAGCGGATACGCGCATGCAGATCAGCCGGCTCAAGCTCAGCGGATTCAAGAGCTTCGTCGAGCCGGCCGAACTGCGCATCGAGCCGGGCCTGACCGGGGTCGTCGGCCCGAATGGCTGCGGCAAGTCCAACCTGCTCGAAGCGATCCGCTGGGTGATGGGCGAAAACAGCCCCAAATCCATGCGCTCGGGCGGAATGGAAGACGTGATCTTCGCGGGGACCTCTACCCGTCCGCCCCGCGCCTTCGCCGAGGTCGTGCTCCACGCCCATGACGAGGATGGCGAGGATCTCGTCGTCACCCGCCGGATCGAACGCGGCGCGGGCAGTGCCTACCGCGTCAACGGGCGCGACGTGCGGGCCAAGGACGTGGCGCTGACCTTCGCCGATGCCGCGACCGGTGCGCATTCCCCCGCTCTTGTCAGCCAGGGCAAGATCGCGCAGGTGATCGCCGCCAAGCCCGCCGAACGCCGCGCCATGCTGGAAGAGGCAGCCGGAATCGCCGGGCTGCATGTGCGGCGCAAGGATGCCGAAAGCAAGCTGCGCCAGACCGAGGCCAATCTCGCCCGGCTCGAAGACCTCATGGCGGGACTCGATGCGCAGATGAATTCGCTCCGCCGGCAGGCAAAGCAGGCCGAGCGCTACAAGGCCCTGACCGACGAAATCGGCACCGCCGAGGCGCGGCTACTCTTCGCCCGCTGGCGCGATGCGGCGCGTTCGGCCAAGGAAGCGCGCGCGGCGGCCGAAGGGGCCGAGGCGCGCGTCGCCGAAGCGCAGGCCAAGGTCGCCGAGGCGCAGAAGGAACAGGCCGCAGCGGCCAAGACGCTTGCCGCGGCGCGCGACGAGCTTGCCGATCGCCGCGACGATGCCAGCGCGCACGGGCACCGGATGGCGGCCCTGTCGGAAAAACTCGAAGCGGCCGAAGCGCGGCTCTCCGACCTCACTCGCCAGCGCGAGCGGCTCGAGGCCGACCGCGAGGATGCCGACCGGCTCACGACCGATGCGGTCGACGCGCTCAGCCGCCTGTCGCGGGAACTCGAAGCGAGCCGCAAGGCGGTGGAAGAGGCCGAGAAGGAGCGCCCCGCGCTCGCCGATGCTGCCGAGAAGGCCGAACGCGCAAGCCGCGCCGCCGAACTCGCTCTGGCGAAGGCGACCGCCGACCATGCCGGGGTCGAGGCCGAATGGCGCGTGGCCGAGGCCGCGATCGAACAGGCCGAAGCGCGTCTTTCGCGGCTGACGGCGGAACGCGAACGGCTGGAGCGGACCCGCGCCGAGCTTGAAGAAGCACAGGATACCGAGGCCGCTGTCATCGCCGCGCGCGAGGCTGCGCAAGAGGCGGCGGGAGACGTGGCCCGGCTGCGCGAACGGCTCGAGACCGAGCAGGCGCGCAAGGCCGAACTGCAATCCGCCCGCGACGAAGCGTCGGCACAGCTGGCGGGCGCGAAGGCCGAACTGGCCGGGATCGAACGCGAATACAACGCCCTCGCCCGCGACCGCGATGCTCGCGAGAAGCGCGAGAAGGGCCGCCACGGCCTGCCTGCGGCGCTCGACCGCGTGAGCGTCGCCAAGGGCTATGAACGCGCGCTTGCCGCGGTGCTGGGGCGCGATGCGAAATCGCCGCTCGGCGCGCCCGAAGCCGGAGCCGAGGGACGCTTCTGGAGTGGAAGCGAGACGCCGCGCGAATTGCCTGACAGCCTCCTTGCCCATGTCACCGATTGCCCCGCTGAACTGCGCGCGCGCCTCGCCCTTGTCCATGTCGCCGAGGAGGATGACGGGCGCGACCTCGCGCCGGGCGAATGGCTGGTGACGAGCGCCGGGCATCTGCGCCGCTGGGACGGCTTTCTGGCGCGCGGCGAAGGCTCCGCCGAGGCGGCGCGGCTCGAAGCGGCCAACCGGCTGGCGGAACTCGAAGAACAGCTCCCCGCCCTGCGCGCCGCCGCCGGGAACGCCGCCACGAGCGAGACCGCCGCGCGCGAGGAACTCTCCGCACTGCAGACCGCCCTCGTCGCGCTCGAACGCGAACTTGCAGGAACCGTCGAGACCGAACGCCAGGCATGGCGCGCGCTCGACCAGGCCGAGGCCGCGAGGGAGCGGATCGCTGCGCGCCTGGCAGAATTGTCGGACAGCGAAGACGATCTCGCCGAACAGCTCTCCGCCGCGACAAGCGACCTTGAAGCCGCAAAGGCGAAACGCGCCGAACTTCCCGCCCCCGATGCGGGCCGTGCCGCGCTAGAGGCGGCGCAGGCGAAGAACGAGGCCGCCCGCTCGGCGGTGCAGGCAACGCTCGCCGAACTCGCCTCGCACGACCAGTCCCTCGCCGTCGCGCGCGAACGGCTTGCGGCGCAGAAATCGGACCATGCGGGCTGGCAGGCGCGCTCTTCCGATGCCGAGCGGCGCATGTCGGAAGCGGCGAGCCGGCTCGAGGAAATCGAGGAGGAGCGCGCGATCCATGCGGCCAAGCCGGCCGCGCTGATGGCCGAGATCGAACAGGGCGACACGCTGCGTGAGCGGCTGGCGAAGGAGCTCGCCGAAGCCGAGCAGACGATGCAGCTGGCGCAGGACGCCCTCGGCGATGTCGAACGCGTGCTGGCCGAAGCGACGGAGACGCTGGCCCAGGCGCGCGAGGGGCGCGCTACGCTGGCCGCGCGGGCCGAGAACGAGGAATCGCGCCGCAGCGAAATGGCGCGCGTTTCAGGTGAACGCTTCCAGTGCCCGCCCCCGCTGCTTTCCGAACGCTTCGCTTTCGCCGAGGACGAGGTGAAGCCTGCCAGTGAGGAATCCGAAGCGCTCGACAGGCTCACCGCCAGCCGCGAGCGGATCGGCCCGGTCAATCTCGTCGCCGCCGACGAGCTCGCCCGGATCGAGGAGGAGCACGGCACCAATGCGAGCGAGCAGGCCGAACTCGCCGAAGCGGTCGCGCGCCTGCGCGGATCGATCGGCAATCTCAACCGCGAAGGCCGCGAACGCCTGCGCGCCGCTTTCGAGGAAGTGGACGGGCATTTCCGGGTGCTGTTCACGCGGCTGTTCCAGGGCGGGCAGGCGCATCTCGCGCTCGTCGATTCGGACGATCCATTGGAAGCGGGGCTCGAAATCTATGCCCAGCCGCCGGGCAAGCGGCTGCAATCGCTTTCGCTCCTGTCGGGGGGCGAACAGGCGCTGACCGCGACCGCACTGATCTTCGCGCTGTTCCTGACCAATCCTGCGCCGATCTGCGTCCTCGACGAGGTCGATGCGCCCCTCGACGATGCCAATGTCGAACGGTTCTGCGACCTGCTCGATTCGATGGTCCGCACGACCAGCACGCGCTATCTCATCGTCACTCACAACGCCGTCACGATGAGCCGGATGCACCGCCTGTTCGGCGTGACCATGGCGGAAAAAGGCATCTCGCGCCTCGTCAGCGTCGATCTCGGCGAGGCGGAACTGATGGCGGCAGAATAGCTTTCAGGCTTCCAGCGCGCGGGCGAGCCTGTCGCGCACCCGTTTCAGCCCGGCCAGCGTTTCGGCGAGCCTGCGCGCGCGTTCCGTGGCATTGCCGGGCGCGGCACTGTCGGCTGCATCGACGCGGCGGTCGCCTGAGCGGCGCTCCCCGCTCAGGCGCCGATCGTGTTCGGATTTCGCCTCGGCCCGCAGTACCGTTTCGGCGCCCTTCAGCGTGTAGCCCTCATGGTTCACCAGCCGGTCGATCCGTTCGACAAGGGCGATGTCGCTGGAGCGGTAATAGCGCCGCCCGCCGCTGCGCTTGAGGGGTTTGAGAAGGCTGAATTGCTGTTCCCAGTAACGCAGGACATGCGGCTTGATATCGAGCGCCTCGGAGACTTCGCCGATCGTGCGCAGCGCGCCGTCGTCCTTGCCGTCGTCGAACTGCGCCATCGCGATCAGGCGCCTTTCGCGATCCGTTCCTTGAGCAACTGGCTCGCCCGGAACGTCATCACCCGGCGCGGGGTGATCGGGACCTCTACCCCGGTCTTGGGATTGCGGCCGATCCGTTCGTTCTTGTCGCGCAGCACGAAGCTGCCGAAGCCCGAGATCTTGACGTTCTCGCCATCGGCGAGCGCATCGCACATCTTTTCGAGAATGGCCTCGACAAGGTCGAGCGATTCCGCCCGGCTCAATCCCATCTTGCGATTGATCGTTTCAGCCAGATCGGCGCGGGTAAGGGTGCCCACCGAACGCATCATGCCCAAACTCCTCCGCGGCGCGACCCTGACGAGCGTTGTATCATAAAGGTTCGCGCGGTTTTGGCAATGCAGGCGCCGCCGCCGGCACGGCGTTATAGCCGGACGAGACTCGCCCCCCAGGTGAACCCGCCGCCCATCGCCTCGAACATGACCAGATCGCCCGGCTTGATGCGCCCGTCCCTGCGCGCCGTATCGAAAGCGAGCGGGACCGAGGCGGCCGAGGTATTGGCGTGTTCGTGAACGGTGACGATCACCTTTTCGCGCGGAATGCCGAGCTTCTTCGCCGTTGCATCGAGAATGCGGGCATTGGCCTGGTGGGGCACGACCCAATCGATGTCCTCGGCAGAAACCTTCGCTTCTTCAAGCACTTCCTTGAGGACATCGGACAGGTTCACGACCGCATGGCGGAACACTTCGCGGCCTTTCATGCGCAGGTGTCCGACCGTCTGCGTGGTCGAGGGACCGCCATCGACATAAAGCAGGTCGTGGCTTGCCCCATCGGCATGAAGCCGTGTCGCGAGCACGCCGGGAGCCTTGTCGCCTTCGCTTGCCTCGCCCTGAGCTTCGAGGACCACCGCACCCGCGCCGTCTCCGAACAGAACGCAGGTCGTGCGGTCGCTCCAGTCGAGAATCCGGCTGAAGGTTTCCGCCCCAATCACCAGAGCGCGCCTGCCCATCCCGGTGCGCAGCATCGAATCGGCAACGCAAAGCGCATAGAGAAAGCCCGAACACACCGCCGCCACGTCAAAGGCGATCCCGCCATTGCAGCCCAGCGCATGCTGGACCTTGGTCGCGGTGGCGGGAAAGGTGTTGTCGGGCGTCGCGGTGGCAAGCACGATGATATCGATATCGGCGGGCCCGAGCCCGCAATCGGCCAGCGCCGCGCGCGCCGCATCGGTCGCGAGGGTCGCCGTGGTTTCGCCCTCGCCCGCGATGTAACGCTGGCGGATGCCGGTACGCTCGACGATCCATTCGTCGCTCGTATCGACCCGGGCGGCGAGCTCGTCATTGGTGACGACGCGCCGCGGCAGGGCCGAGCCCGAGCCGAGCAAGCGCGAACCGATCACGCAGCCGCCTCGTCCGGACTGTCCTTGCCCGTCGACTGGCGGCCGTTTTCGCGCCCGTTTTCCTTAAGCGCATCCTCGCCCATCGCGGCAAGGTCATGGGCGATCCGTTCGGTCAGCTTGTTCTCGAGCAGGCGCGCGGCGACCGCTACCGCATTGGCGACCCCGCCCGCAGTCGCGCTGCCATGGCTCTTCACCACCACACCGTTGAGGCCGAGAAAGACCGCGCCGTTGTGGTTGTTGGGGTCGAGATGGTGCTTGAGCAATTCGGTCGCCGGGCGCGAGACGAGAAACCCGATCTTCGAACGCAGCGAGGAGGTGAAGGCCTGTTTGAGCAGGTCGGTGACGAAGCGGGCCGAACCCTCGATCGCCTTCAATGCGATATTGCCCGAAAAACCGTCGGTCACGACGACATGGGTTTCGCCCCGGTTGATCTTGTCGGATTCGACGAAGCCATCGAATTCGAGGGCGAGATCGCTGTCCTCGCGCGCTGTGGCGGCGGACAGGCGGGCGGCGGCATCGCGCAGCGCATCGGTGCCCTTGATCTCCTCGGTGCCGATATTGAGCAGGCGCACTCGCGGTTTTTCAAAGCCGTTGACGATCCGCGAATAGGCTGCGCCCATGACCGCGAACTGGACGAGATTGCGCGCATCGGCCTCGGTGTTGGCACCGAGGTCGAGCATCACGACGTCGTGTTCCTGCAAAGTCGGAAGCAGCGCGGCGAGTGCCGGGCGGTCGATGCCGGGCAGCGTGCGCAGCGCGATCTTGCTCATCGCCATCAGCGCGCCGGTATTACCGGCGCTGACCGCGGCCCCCGCTTCGCCCGATTTCACAGCGCCCACGGCCAGGCCCATGCTGGTCGTCTTGGCGCGGCGGATCGCGCGGCTGGGCAATTCGTCGCCGCCGACCACGTCCTCGCAATGGAGGATTTCGGATGCGCCGGCCATGCCGGGATGGTGTTCGAGCGCCTGTTTGATCCGGCCTTCATCGCCGACCAGCAGGAACTGGAAATCCTTGTGCCGACGGCGGGCGATGGCGGCGCCCTCGACCATGACGCGCACGCCTTCGTCGCCGCCCATCGCGTCAACGGCGATACGCGGGAGGCTCATGCGCTTGATCCTTCAGTCAAGGGTGGGTCAGATGCCCTTGGGCACCATCACTTCGCGGCCGTTATAGAACCCGCAGTGACCACACATGTGGTGCGGACGCTTGAGCTCGCCGCAATTCGGGCATTCGTGGAACGCCTCGACCTTGAGCGAATCGTGGGCCCGGCGATTGCCGCGGCGATGGGGCGATACTTTTCTCTTGGGGACAGCCATGGCTACGCCAATTCCTCAGGTAAAATCGTGTCTTGCGCAGGTTCTGCGCCGTTTGTTCAGCTGCCGCCCTTACGGCAAGGCGCGCGCGCGCACAAGCATGCCGAGCGCGCGGGTCCTCGCTGAAATGGCGGGAAGGCGCGCGCTATAGCGAATATCTCGGGCGTTGCAAGCCTTGCGCTGTGGCCCTAGCACGGCGGGAACAGGACAGGGGATCGGTTCATGACAATTCTACCCGTGACGCTCGCAGCCTGCGCGGCGGCGGCCGTGCTCAACATCTGGCTTTCGATCCGCATCGGAGCAATCCGGCAGGCGGCGGGGATCAGCGTCGGCGACGGCGGCAGCGAACCTCTCGAGAGACGCATGCGCGCGCAGGCGAATTTCGTCGAGAACACGCCCTTCGTGCTGCTGCTGGTGGGCTTCATCGAGCTGGCGGGCGCGGGCAGCTGGTGGCTGCAATGGGTCGCGGGGGTCTACATCGTCGGCCGGATCGCGCACGGCTTTGGCATGGACGGCGGCTCGAAGCAGGCCGGGCGCATGCTCGGCACGCTCGTGACGATGCTGACGCTGCTCGGGCTTGCGGTGGTGGCGGCGCTGGTCGCGGCGGGAGTGCTGTAGGCCGGATCGCGCGACCCGGCGGCGGAACAACCCCGACGACTTCGCTCCAGCAGGCGAACCCACCCGACAACCGGCGCAGCCGCAAGCGCGACCGCGCGCCCGCAGGTGCCCCGAAGCGAAGCGGAGGGAACAGCACCGAGGAGTTCGCCCGGATGGGCGAACACATCAAGACAAAGCGTAATCGCTCACGAAGGCGTTGGTCTTGCGCTCGATCCCGAAGGTGCTGGTGGGGCCGTGTCCGGGGATGAAGGTGACGTCCTCGCCCAGAGGCCAAAGGCGCTGGGTTATCGAATCGATGAGGTCCTGGTGATTGCCCATCGGGAAATCGGTCCGCCCGATGCTTCCCTTGAACAGCACGTCGCCCACGATCGCGAAGCGGCTGGGCCGATGGAAGAAGACGACATGGCCGGGCGTGTGGCCGGGGCAGTGGATGACATCGAGAGTCAGGTCGCCCACCGTCACCGTGTCGCCGTGCCTGAGCCAGCGGGTCGGCTCGAAACTCGCCGCCTCCATGCCGAAGCGGCCGCCATCCTCGTCGAGGCGCGCAATCCAGAAGCGGTCATCCTCGTGCGGGCCCTCGATCGGGAGGCCGAGTTCCTCGGCGAGCATCCCGGCCTGCCCGCAATGGTCGAGATGGCCGTGGGTGATGAGGATCTTTTCCAGTTCGACGCCCGCCCTGGCGACGCCGTCCTTGAGCTTGTCGAGATCGCCGCCCGGATCGATCAGCGCGGCCTTGTTCGTGGCGGTGCACCAGATCAGCGAGCAATTCTGCTGGAGCGGTGTCACGGGAAGGATCGCGGCCTTCATCGGCGGAGTCTTGGGAGCTTCGGTCATGGTGAGAGATGTGCCGCTCGCGCGGGCCGATTGCAAGTGGCGCGGAGCGCGCTATCGCTGGGGCCATGCAGGGCCTAGCCATCCGCGACGCGCGCGAGCGCGACCTCGATTTCGTCACCGGCCTGATCACCGACGATGCGGTGGCGGTCGCTCGCGATACCGTCACGGGCGAAGAACAAGCGTACCAGCGCGAGGCATTCGAGGCGATCGCGGCCGATCCGTGCCACCGCCTGCTTGTCGCGGAACTGCACGGCGAGAGGGCCGGCAGCTTCCAGCTCAGCTTCATCCCCGGCGTCGCGGTCGGCGGAGCATGGCGCGGGCAGATCGAATTCGTGCGCGTCGCAAGCCCCCTGCGCGGGCGCGGCATCGGCGAGGCGATGATGCGCTGGGGAATCGAGGAATGTCGGCAGCGCGGCTGCTACCTCGTCCAGCTGACCAGCGACCACCAGCGCCCGGCCGCGCACCGGTTCTACGAACGGCTCGGCTTCACCGCGAGCCATGCGGGGTTCAAGCTGCGGCTTTGAAGTGCGCGGTTTTGCCGCGTCGGAACGCGTCCGGTGACAGCACGGCGAACAACACCGCTGTGACCGCGCCCATGGCAGCGGTGAGCGCCATTGGTTCTGGCGTCCATGCGAACATCAGCCAGCCCACAGTTCCGCCGGCGAAGACGAAGGCCACTTTCGCCGCGATACCCTGCACCCGTCGCGGGATCGCGAAGGACATGACCGCGGCCAGGAGGCTTAATCCAAAGGCCGTGACGATGAAGACGAAGAACCAGACCAACAGGATTTCACCGAGGCGCCAGTAATTCGGGTCGACCAAACCATCGCCTCCCGACACCCAAACCGCAAGCAGCGCCATGTTCCCCAACGACGCCGCGAAAGCGACAAGAAGGATGCGGCCGGCGTTCTGCATGGCGCGCGAGGCTAGATCCGCCCCCCCTTCCACACAACCCGGCCGATGATCTCGACATCCTCCGCCGCCACGCTGACCGGAGGATAGGCGAGGTTCTGCGAGAGCAGCGAAAGCCGCCCTCCCCCGGCGCTCGCAACGCGTTTCACCATCAGCGTGTCGCCCATCCGCACGACGTGGATGCCGTCGCGAAAAGGCAGCGATCGGCGGTCGACGAGGATTTCGTCGCCGTCATTGAGGAGCGGCTCCATCGAGTCCCCCTCGACCGTCATCGCGGACTTCGACGGTTCCGAGGCAGTCCGGGCGGGCGAGGAATTCATCGACGAACTGCCCGACCACGAATTCCGCATCCCCGGCCAGCTCGTCGCCGACGCGACCGTGCGCGAGGTCGACCACCGCTTCGGCGCGGATGAGCGAATGGTGGTGACGGCGGTCCTGCTGCTGCTGGAGGAGGGTTGAGGACACGGCGCGCGAGTACCGGCCGCTCTGCGGCCGGCAAGCGCGACCGCGCGCCCGCAGGTGCCCCGCAGCGAAGCGGAGGGAACAGCACCGAGAACACGGGCCCGGATGGGCCCGTGCAAATCAGGAAGTGCGCCGCACCACCAGATTCCGGATC
This sequence comes from Erythrobacter litoralis, assembly GCF_001719165.1. NCBI lineage: Bacteria > Pseudomonadati > Pseudomonadota > Alphaproteobacteria > Sphingomonadales > Erythrobacteraceae > Erythrobacter > Erythrobacter litoralis. Next base: position 1,171,004 of record NZ_CP017057.1, on the reverse strand, counting down.
TCGCTCATGTCCTCCATCGCGAAACGGATGCCTTCGCGGCCCAGCCCCGAATCCTTGACCCCGCCATAGGGCATGTTGTCGACCCGGTAGCTCGGCACGTCGTTCACCACCACGCCGCCGACATCGAGCCGGTCCCACGCGTCGAGCACCTGGAACAGGTCGCGAGTGAAGATGCCCGCCTGCAGGCCGAATTTCGAATCGTTCACCGCGTCCAGTGCCGCGCCGAAATCGTCGAATGGCGCAAGGATCGCGAGCGGTCCGAAGGCTTCCTCATTCCGGGCCGCGCAGTCGTCGGGGACGTTCTCGAGCAGGGTCGCCTCCAGCATGTTGCCGTTCGTGAGGCCCCCACCGACGAGCAGGCTCGCCCCCGCGTTGACCGCCTCGTCGATCCAGCCCTTGAGCCGGCTTGCCTCCTTGTCGGAGATCATCGGGCCGATGAAGGTTTCGCGGTCCTTGGGATCGCCCGCCTTCAGCGTCTTCGTCTTCTCTACCAGCATCGCCTTGACGCGCTCGTAGACCTCGGAATGGATCAGGATGCGCTGGACCCCGATGCAGGACTGCCCCGACTGGTAGAAGGCGCCGAAGATCACCCGTTCGAGCGCGTCGTCGAGATCGGCGTCCTTGTCGATCACCACCGCCGCATTGCCGCCGAGTTCGAGCACGACCTTCTTCTTGCCCGCCTTGGCCTTCAAATCCCAGCCGACGCCCGGCGAGCCGGTGAAGGAAAGCAGCTTCAGCCGATCGTCGCAGGTGAAAAGGTCCGCCCCGTCGCGGCTGGCGGGCAGGATGGAGAACGCGCCTTCGGGCAGGATATCGCATTCCGCCAGAACCTCGCCCATGATGATCGCGCCCAAGGGCGTCTTGGAGGCGGGCTTCATGACGAAGGGGCAGCCGATTGCAATGGCCGGCGCGATCTTGTGGGCGGCGAGATTGAGCGGGAAATTGAACGGCGAGATGAAGCTGCACGGCCCGATGGGCACGCGCTTCCACATTCCCATGTAACCCTTCGCGCGGGCCGAGATGTCGAGCGGCTGGACCTCGCCGTAATTCCTCACCGCTTCCTCGGCCGCGATGCGGAAGGTGTCGATCAGCCGCGTGACCTCGCCCTCGCTGTCATTGATCGGCTTGCCCGCCTCGACGCAAAGCGCATAGGCAAGCTCATCGAAGCGTTCGCGGAAGCGCGCGACGCAGTGCATCAGCACGTCCTGGCGTTCATAGCTCGCGAGCTTCGCCATACCTTCGGCCGCGCGCACGGCCCCGGCGATGCCCTCCTCGATGACGTCCGGCGTCGCCAGAGCGGTGCGGAAGGCGACCTCGCCGGTGAACTTGTCGGTCACTTCGAGATCGGTGTTGGGCTGCGCCGCCCTGTTGTTGAGGTAGAGCGGGTAGGTGTCCTTGAGCTCGGGCATCTCTCTCTCCTGTCGAAGGGGCTCTACAGCTCGGCGCTCAACCGCTTGATGTCGTGATTGAGGATCTGGTCGTTCTCGCTGTAATCGACCGGGCAGTCGATCAGGTGGACGCCCGGCGTATCGCGCGTCTCGGCGAGGACGTCGGCGAGGTGTTCGGACGAGGTCACGCGGTGACCCTTCGCGCCGTAGCTTTCGGCATAGGCGACGAAATCGGGATTGCCGTAGGTGAGTCCGAAATCCTTGAAGCCCATGTTCGCCTGCTTCCAGCGGATCATGCCATAGGCATCGTCACGCAGGATCAAAACGGTGAGATTGAGGCCCAATCGGACGGCGGTCTCCATCTCCTGCGAGTTCATCATGAAACCGCCGTCGCCGCAGATCGCCATGACCTTGCGCTCGGGATAGAGCATCGCGCTCATCATCGCCGAGGGCAGCCCCGCGCCCATCGTCGCAAGAGCGTTGTCGAGCAGCACGGTGTTCGGAAGATACGCCGTATAACCGCGCGCGAACCAGATCTTGTAGACCCCGTTGTCGAGGCAGATGATGCCGTCTTCCGGCATGCAGTCGCGCACCTGTTTCACCAGATGCGGCGGGAAGATCGGGAAGCGCGCATCGTTCGCCAGCGGCTCGGTATGGGCGAGCTCGGCCTTGCGGTATTCGAACATGCGGGCGAAGTCCCACTTGCCCTGCGGAACGATGTCCTCCTTGATCTGCCAGATCGCGTTGGCGATGTCGCCGATGACCTCGACCTGCGGAAAGTAGACAGGGTCCACTTCGGCGGTTCGGTTCGAAACGTGGATCACCTTGGGCGGGCTGTCCGAGCCTATCGGGCCTTCCTCGTCATTGTGCATGAAGAAGGGTGGTTTCTCGATCACGTCGTGGCCGACATTGACGATGCAGTCCGCATCCTCGATCGCCCGGTGGCAGAAATCGCCCGCGGACAGCGCCGCGCAGCCAAGGAAAAGCGGGTGGCGTTCGTCGATCACGCCCTTGCCCATCTGCGTGGTGACGAAGGGAATTCCGGTTTTCTCGATGAACTGGTGGAGCATGCGCCCCGTCATCTTGCGGTTGGCCCCTGCGCCGATGACGAGGATCGGGCTCCTCGCCTCCTCGATCGCGCTCACTGCCTGGCGCACCGCCTTGGGCTCTGCCGATGGGCGCCGCGCGAGCGAGGGCGCGATCGGGCGGCTGGTGGTCTTTTCCTCGGCGATGTCCTCGGGAAATTCGAGATGGACCGCGCCCGGCTTCTCCTCCTCGGCCAGCCTTATCGCCTCGCGCACGCGGCTCGGTATGTTGTCGCCGCTGGCGAGCTGGTGGGTGAATTTCGTGATCGGCCCCATCATGTCGACCACGTCGAGGATCTGGAAACGGCCCTGCTTCGATTTCTTGATCGGCTTTTGCCCGGTGATCATCAGGATCGGCATTCCGCCAAGCTGGGCATAGGCGGCCGCGGTCACGAAATTGGTAGCGCCCGGGCCCAATGTCGCGATGCACACGCCGGTCTTGCCGGTATGCCGGCCATAGGTCGCAGCCATGAAGCCCGCGCCCTGTTCGTGGCGGGTGAGGATCAGCTTGATCTGTTTCGAACTCGACAGGCTTTCGAGGAAATCGAGATTTTCCTCCCCCGGTACGCCGAAAATATATTCGACGCCTTCCGCCTCGAGACACTCGATGAACAGGTCGGATGCCTTTTTCGTATCGCTCATGATCGCTTTCCCCCCAGATGGCGGCGTGCCGGTCCCCGCGTCACCGCCGATAGCGCCACCTTATGACCGCCCCGTGATGCCGCACAAGGGCGGGTTTGGATTGCACGAATGCGCCAGATGCGCCCGACCGGCCGGTCGCAGGGGCGAATAAACGACGTTCCGGGATGCGGCTCAGTAACCCCGGCGCGGATCGAAGATCGGGGAAAGCGGCTTTCCCGCGCGGTAGTTCGCGAGGTTTTCGAGGAAGCGGTCGGCGCTGCGGATGAACATCTTGTCCTGCGAGCGGCCCGAGACGTGCATGGTGATATGCGCGTTATCGAGTTTCCAGAGAGGGTGCTGCTCGGGCAAAGGTTCGGGCGTTGTCACGTCGAGGAAGGCGGCATGGATCGCCTTCGCCTCCAGCGCCTCGATGAGAGCCGGCTGGTCGACCACGCTGCCGCGCGCGATATTGACCAGCACCGCCTCGCGTTTCATCGCCGCGAGTTCATCGGCACCCATCATGCCTTCGGTTTCGGGCGTCGCGGGAACGGCCAGGATCACCCAGTCGAACTCACCCAGCCGCGCGCGCCATTCGTCTGGGCCAAGCACGGCCGCCTTGCCCATGGCTCCACCCCCGGAACGGCGCACGACGCTGACCTCGACGTCGAAGGCTTCGAGCCGGGGCTGGATCCGCTTGCCGATCGCGCCATAGCCCAGCAGCAGCGCGCTGGAGCCTGCCAGTTCGCGCTTGCCCGGGCTGTCGGTAAGCCATTCGTAGCGGTCCTGCGCGCGCACGACCTCGCGATAGCCCTTGGCGATGTTCAACATCCCCATGACGACATATTCGGCGATGGCGACCGCGTTGATTCCCGCCCCGTTCGTGACAGTGATCCCGCGCTCGATCAGCAGGTCCATCGGCAGGAAATCGAGCCCGGCATAGATCGAATTGAGCCATTTGAGATCTTTCGCCTCGCGCAATGTCGCGACCATCGCATCGGTATCGTTCATGTCGAACCAACCGATTTCGGCGCCCTTCACCGCCTCGATCGCTTCGTCGTGGGTCATGAACCAGCGCACGTCGATATCGCCGGGCAGGCGCGGTTCGAGCAGCGGGCGGATGAGGCCGGATATGGCGAGAATCGTCTTGTGCGTGGTCATGCCTGTTCCCCCAGTGTCCACTCCCAGCCGAGCGGGTCGCCGTCCATCACCTCGACGCCCCTTGCAGCGAGCCGATCGCGGATCGCATCGGATCGCTCGAAGTCCTTCGCGGCGCGCGCCTCCCTGCGCTCGGCAAGCTCGGCTTCGATCTCTTCCTCGGTGATCGCGGCGGAGGCGGGCCGCAGGCGCAAATCCCTGCGGGTGAGCGCGAACAGGCCGAAACCGAGCACAGCGTCCATGCGCTCGATCACCGCGCGCTTGATCGCGGGGTCGACCTTCTTCACCGCCAGCGCATCCTCCAGCGCGGTGAGCGCGATGGGAGTATTGAGGTCGTCCGAGATCGCCTCGTCGAACTTGGCGAGCACTGGCGCAAATTTCGGGTGATCGTGCGCGGCGCCTGCGGGCGCATCGGAAAGCTGTTCCACCGCCATCACCATGCGCTTCAATCGGGTCAGCGCTGCTTCCAGCCCCTCCCACGAGAATTCCAGCTCGCTGCGGTAATGCGCCTGCAGGCACATCATCCGGTAGGCGAGCGGGTGATACCCCTTCTCGATCAGCAACGGCAGGCGCAGGAATTCGCCGCTCGACTTCGACATCTTGCCGGAGCGTTCGACGAGGAAGTTGTTGTGCATCCAGATGCGCGCGCCCGAATGGGTCGCCTCGTCGAGCGAACCGCACCCGCAGAAGGCTTGGTTCTGGGCGATCTCGTTGGGGTGGTGAATTTCCCTGTGGTCGATCCCGCCGGTATGGATGTCGAAGGGAAAGCCCAAAAGCTTCTCGCCCATCACCGAACATTCGAGATGCCAGCCCGGCGCGCCTCGCCCCCAGGGCGAATCCCATTCCATCTGCCGCGTCTCGCCCGCGGGCGTGGTGCGCCAGATCGCGAAATCGGCGGCGTTGCGCTTGCCTTCGACCGTGTCGATCCGGCCCTCCCCGTCTTCGGTCACCGCCCGCGCAAGCCGGCCATAGTCCGCGACCGTGGAGACGTCGAAATAAAGCCCGCTTTCCAGTTGGTAGCAGTGCTTGTCCGCGATGCTTTTCGCAAAATCGATCATCTCGGCGATGTAATCGGTCGCGACCGACCAGCGCGCGGGCTGACGGATGTTGAGCGCCCTCACATCGGCCTTGAACGCATCGGTGTAATGCGCCGCGATTTCCCAGATCGAACGCTGCGATCCGGCCGCCGCCTTTTCCAGCTTGTCCTCTCCCGCATCGGCATCGTCGGTAAGGTGGCCGACATCGGTGATGTTGATGATGTGGGTGAGGCCATAACCCTTCCAGCTCAGCGTCCGGCCCAGCACGTCGGCGAAGACATAGGCGCGCATATTGCCGATATGGGCGTAATTGTAGACCGTCGGCCCGCAGGTATAGACCCGTGCTTCCCCGGGGTGGACCGGAACGAAGTCCTCCTGTGCCCGGTTGAGTGAATTGAACAGTCTGAGCGGACGATCGGTCATGGCGCGCCCATGCGACAATCCGGGAAAAGGCGCAACCGGGACGAACGGGAGGGACAGATCTTCGATACGAGCGAGAGCGGCAGCATTCCGAGAGTCCTTGGCGGGATCGTCATCGCCGGGTGCTTGACAGCGATCGTGCTCGACCTCGTCGGCCTCGGCCTGTCGGACCGGGTCGGCATGATCCGCGACACGATCAGCAATCTCGCGGCGAAGGAGGGCGATAACACCCCGGTCGACGAGCTTGCCGATACCGGCCTCTACGCCTTCGCAGCTGCGGTGCTGGCGACGACCGCGGGGCTGGCGCGCTGGCGGATCGACCGGCTCGACTGGAAGATCGGCGCCGTGCTGCTCGTCGTGGTGGCGGTCTGCGTCGCGCTGATCGCGGGCTACGAAGCCTATACGAGCGGCGAGGGAACGGTGATCCATTACCGGCTGGTCTACGTGCTGGGCGGAGCCTTCCCGCTGACCGTGCTGCTCACCGCCGGGCAATTCTACGAAATCCGCAGATGGCTCGGAATCGCGCTCTATGCAGGCGGCGCGGTGTGGGCGATCGCAGCGCCGTTCCTGTTCCTTGTCCCGACCGCGTGGGACGGAGGCTATGAACGCCTGCTCGCCGCCCTCATGCTCGGCTGGTTCCTGACGATGGGAGTTATGATCTGGCGCGATCCCGACACGAAGCGGCACATCCCCGAGGACGAACGCAGCTAGGCGGTCTCCTTCGCCTCTTCCCACCCCATGAAACGCACCTGTTCTTCAAGCGGCACGCGCTCGCGCTCGAAATTGTTGAGCGGCGCATGCGGATCGCGATAGCCGATCGCCATGCCGCAGAAGAACATCGTCTTGTCATGGTCGAGCCCGAGGAAATCACGGATCACGTTGGCATAAAGCGCCATGAATTCCTGGTAGCAGGAATCGAGCCCCTCCTCGCGCAGCAGCAGAGCGACGGTCTGGAGCCACATGCCGGTGTCCGACCACTGCGCCTCCTTCATGAAACGCGGGAAATAGCACAGCAAGAGGGCGGGCGCGTCGAAGCTGGTGGCGTTCCTCGCCATCGCCTTCATGCGCCCTTCCTTGTCCTCGCGCGCAATGCCCATCGCGCCGAACATGCCCTTCGAGACGCCATTGAGCCGCTCCTTGTAGCAATCGACATTGCCGGGCGCGGTCCAGTCGTACTCGGCCTCCTGCGGCGGGGTGGTGGTGATTTTCGCCTGCAGGTCCTTGAGCGGCTGCCCGGTGAGGATCGTCGCCTCCCATGGCTGGTAATTGCACCCCGAAGCGGCCCAGCGCGCGGTGTCCATGACGCGGCGGATTTTCTCGAACTCGACCGGCTTGTCGAGAAACGCCCGGATCGAGCGGCGGGTGGTGACGGCTTCGGTAACGTTCATGAAGGTTTCCCAGTTTTCCTGTGGGCGAGCGCGGAGCCGACCTGTGCGGCCGCCATCGCCGGAAGCGCCAAGAAGGCAAGAAGGATGACGCCGAGCACGATCAGCGGACCGACGCCTGTTGCGACGAGCATGACCGGCAGCATGGCGAATATGACCGCGGCGCCCGCAAGCCAAGCGAGCCGCTCGGCAAAGACCCCGAGCATCGCGGACAGCGCGAGTGCGGTCACGTAAAAAATCCAGAAACTGCGCCCGTCCCACGGCTCGCGGACACCGTCGACGAACCCCGCGAGCGTCCACAGCACGACGCCGAGCGCAAGCGCGAGGATCGACAGGAGGCTGGGCTTCATCGTGCAAACCCCGCGAACATCGCAGCAATTCCGAGCGCCAGCCCGGCCGCTCCGAGAATGCGAAGCGTGCGGTGAGAAAGGTCGAAGCGCGGTGGGTATGCTTCGAGTTCGCGACGCTCCTCGAAAAAGGCCTCCGGCGCGCCCGCGTCGAGTTCACGCAGGCGGGCATCGCGATTGCTGCGCGATTCCTTCACGAGCAGGTCCGGTCGAAGGATCGCGCCCAGCGAGGTTCCGGCCACCATCAGGCCCAGCCCCAGCATCAACCCGTCGACATCGCTCACCGCCGCCGCGCCCCCCGCTTCGGCCCCTTCTCGTCCTCGAATAGTTCGGCGAGCTGTTCCATGATCGTGCCGCCGAGCTGTTCCACATCCATGATCGTCACTGCACGGCGATAGTAGCGGGTCACATCGTGCCCGATGCCGATGGCGACCAGCTGGACGGGCGAGACCTTCTCGATCCAGTCGATCACGCCGCGCAGATGCGCCTCGAGATATCCCGCCGAATTCACCGAGAGCGTCGAATCGTCGACCGGCGCGCCGTCCGAAATCACCATCAGGATGCGCCGTTCCTCGGGCCGGCCCATCAGGCGCGAATGCGCCCATAACAGCGCCTCGCCGTCGATGTTTTCCTTCAGCAGCCCCTCGCGCATCATCAGCCCGAGATTGCGGCGTGCGCGTCGCCACGGCTCATCGGCCTGCTTGTAGATGATGTGGCGAAGATCGTTGAGGCGCCCGGGGTTCTGCGGCTTTCCGTCGGCGAGCCATGCCTCGCGGCTCTGCCCGCCCTTCCATGCGCGGGTGGTGAAGCCGAGGATCTCGGTCTTGACCCCGCAGCGCTCTAGCGTGCGCGCGAGGATATCGGCGCTGATCGCGGCGATAGAAATGGGCCGGCCGCGCATCGAGCCCGAATTGTCGATCAGCAGCGTGACCACCGTATCCTTGAACTCGATGTCGCGCTCGACCTTGTAGCTCAATGCCGTGCCGGGCGAGACGATCACGCGCGACAGGCGGGCTGCGTCCAGCACGCCTTCCTCCTGGTCGAAATCCCAACTGCGGTTCTGCTGGGCCATCAGCCGCCGCTGCAGCCGGTTGGCGAGCCGCGTCACCACGCCCTGAAGCCCCGTCAGCTGGCTGTCGAGATAGGCGCGCAGCCGGTCCAGTTCCTCGGCGTCGCACAATTCGGCCGCCTCGGTGATCTCGTCGAATTTCTCGGTAAAGGCCTTGTAGTCGAGACCTTCCGGAATGTCGGCCTGCGGGCGGTTGGGCTTTACCGGGGCGTTCGAGGCATCGCCCTCCTCGCCCGGTTCGCCGTCCTGCATTTCGTCCTCGGCCGAAAGCTCGCTCTCGGCCTCGCCCTCGCCTTCGCCCTCCGCCATGTCGCCGGCCATTTCGGTCGACTGCGGCTCGTTCGAGCCGTCCTGCTCGTCCTCGCCTTCCTGGTCCTGCTCCTCGCCCTCGTCGTCCTCGCCGTCCTCGTCCTCGTTGTTCTCCGGCTGGTCGGTCGGGCGGGTGAGGTCGAGATCGCGCAGCATGTCGAGCGCGAGCTTCTGGAAGGCTTCCTGGTCGGAGAGGCTGTCGGACAAGGCGGCGAAATCATTGCCCACCTTCTCCTCGACGAAATCGCGCACGAGATCGACGCCGGAGCGCGCCTTTTCGGGGATCGCCTCGCCGGTCAATTGTTCGCGCAGCATCAGCGAGAGCGCGGTCTGGATCGGGACCTCGGAGGAATTCTGGGCGCGCACGATCTGGTCCGACGCGGTGCGCATCTCGGTCGCGGCGTCGAGATTGCGCCGGATCCCGTCGAAACGGTTCGCGCCCAGCGCCTCCCAACGGACCTGCTCGATCGCGTCGTAACAGGCGCGCGCGACCGGTTCGGGCGGAGCGCCGGTCGCGTGCAGCCCGGCATCGTGATGTCGCAGCTTGAGCGCGAAACTGTCGGCAAACCCCCTCGCCTCGGTAACCTGGTCGGGCGGCAGGTCGCGCCCCGGCAGGGGCACGCGGAAGCGGTTGCCGCTCTGGCCCGGCACGTCGGCGCTCCAGGCGACTTCGACTTCGGGGTCCTTTGCGATGGCGCGCGAGGCGCCGGTCAGCACCTGCTTGAAACGATCGAGGGGAGATTCTTCGGACATGAACGCGCCAGATAGGGATTACAGGATCGGCATTACAGGATCGATTGGCCGGTCTTTTCCCAATCCTTGAGGAAACCCTCAATCCCCTTTTGCGTGAGGACATGGTCGAACAGCGCGAAGATCACCTTGGGCGGCGCGGTCATCACGTCAGCGCCGATCCGCGCGCTTTCGAAGACGTGGGTGACGTGCCGCACGCTCGCGACGAGGATTTCGGTATCGAAGGCGTAATTGTCGTAGATGAGGCGGATGTCGCGGATCAGGTCCATCCCGTCCGTGCCGTTGTCATCGTGGCGGCCGACGAAGGGCGAGATGAATGTCGCCCCCGCCTTCGCTGCGAGCAGCGCCTGGTTGGCGGAAAAGCACAGCGTGACGTTGACCATCGTTCCATCGCCCGTAAGCGCCTTGCAGGTCTTGAGCCCGTCGACCGTCAGCGGCACCTTGATGCAGACATTGTCGGCGATGCGGCGGAGCTTTTCGGCCTCCTTCATCATCGTCTCGTGATCGAGCGCGACGACCTCGGCCGAGACCGGCCCGTCGACAAGATCGCAGATCTCCTTCGTCACTTCCATGAAGTCGCGCCCCGATTTCGCGATCAGCGAGGGGTTGGTCGTCACCCCGTCGAGCAGCCCGGTCGCGGCAAGCTCGCGGATGGCATCGATCTCGGCGGTATCGACGAAGAATTTCATGGGTTTGTCCTTTTCGATTGTCCGCCCGCAACAAACAAATGATGGTGGTCTTGCGACCCGGCGGAGCCTAAGCGCCCCGCCCATGAAACACCTGCCTATGGAACGGGCCCGTATACGTGTCGCCGCGCTGATTGCCTGCTGCGCTGCCGCTTGGCAACCGTCGATCGCGCGGGCCGCGGACGAGAACACGCAGCTCTGGCTGATCGGCGCGGTGCGGACCGATCTCGGCGAGGATACGCATGCCACGCTCGACGGTTCGCTGCGCCTGCGCGAGGATGCACGCGGCGGGGACGAAAAGACCATCCGCCTCACGCTCGAACAGGAAGTCGCCGACAATGTCCTTGCAGGGGGCGGCGCAGGGGTGTGGGACACCGAGACCGGCGAAACCGAGGTGCGGATCTTCCAGCAGCTGACGATAACGCGCGGCGCGTTCGCCGCCCGCACGCGGCTGGAGGAACGCATCTTCGACGGCGCCGACCGGGTCGAGCTGCGCTTTCGCCAGAGGATGCAATACACTCTCGAACTTTCGGGCAGCGTGAGCGCGAGCCTCGACGGCGAATGGCTCCACCTCGTCCAGACGCGCGACCGGCTCGGCCCCCAATATCGCGACCAGTTCCGCAGCCGGGCGGCAGTGACCGCGGACCTCGGCAACGGCCTCACCGCAGGGATCGCCTATCTCGCGATATACGACCAGCGCGGGGCGGCACGCGATCGCTATGCCCATGTCCCGCAGGTCTCGCTCGACTGGCGCTTCTGACGCGTTAACGCGCGCGCCGCGTTTTCCGGCACAGCCCACAGGTCCGCGCTGACGGCCCGTTCGCCCCCCGGCGGCATAGGGGAAGGCGCCGGGCTTCTACCTGCCGCTTTTCGCGTCATCGGGCGCGAGGGCTGCGGGCGAGTTGGGCCAAGGGAAGGGAAAACGACAATGATAAGAACGATTCTCGCGTGGCTGCCCGCGCTGCTCGCCGCCGCGCTCTGGCCCGTTGCCGCCTCGGCGCAAGAGGAAGACACACAGCTCTGACCCAGCACCAGCGCGCGCGGCACGCTCGACACCAGGACCTTCGTGACGCTCGATGCGAGCCTTCGCCTGCGCGATGACGCGGTGCGCGGCGGGGACGAACGCCAGGCGCGCATCACCCTTGAGCGCAAGATCGCCGACGGCGTCTTTCTCGGTGGGGGTGCCGGCGTCTGGGAAGGCGACGGCGGCTTCACCGAGTTTCGCCCGCACCAGCAACTGATCGTCATTCGCGAGCCCCTGCTCACCCGAACCCGGCTCGAACAGCGCGTGTTCGACGGCGCCGACCGGGTCGAGATCCGCTTTCGCCAGCAGGTCCAGCTGGCGCAGGGCGTTGCGCCGCGCACGCAGGCGGTCGTCTCGGGCGAATGGCTGCGGCTGCTGCAGAAGCGGTGTGACGATCCGATGCTTTTCCGCACCGAATGGGCCGGACGCGCGGCGCTGGTGACGCAGGTCGGCGAACGCATGTTCCTGGGCGCCGCCTATATCGCGATCCTCGAGCCGCGCCGGGGCTTTCCCGACCGGCTCGCCCATGTCCCGCAGGTGACGGTGGATTTCGTGTTCTAGCCCGTCACACGCGGCCGCCCGCGCCGAACACTCCGATCAGGACCGGCTCGCCCGTCGCACCCGGATCGGCGCGAATCGCGGCTTCCTCGTTGCCGATCTCGGCCCAGATCGCCGCGTCGACCTCGCCTGCCAGCCGCTGCGCCACGCCGCCGATGTCCGTCCCGGTCGCGGCGTTCAGCAATTCGGCGACGAGCGGATCGGAAGCGACGCGGATCGCCTCGCCCAGTTCGGGGACCATTTCCTCGATCAGCCTGCCGCCGAGTTCACCGCGCAGCGCCTGCGTTGCGGCGCGCGGCCCGCCGCGCACGAGATCGACCGCATTGGCGATCCCGATCACCCGCACCGCATCGGTCACGATCGGCGCGGCGCGGAAAGAGGCTTCGATGGCGAGGTCGGCAAAGGCATCCTCGAGCCGCCGCTTGAACAGGGTCGAGGTGAGGATGCGGGTCAGCACGTCGCCGCGCACGCCAAGCGTATCGCCGAGCCCGGCGCTCGCGATCCGTTCGTCCCAGTATCCGCCCGGCTCGGTCAGGCGATAGAAGGCGTTCTCGCTCGCCTGAAGGAGCAGCCTGCGGACTGCCTCGGTCAGGCTGTAGCCGGGATAGGTGGCGCAGGCCGGCAGCACCAGCGCGAGCGCGGCGACGCCGCCTGCGCGAAGGGCGCTGCGGCGCGACAGGTTGGTCGAGGGGGCAGAGACCATGGACAAGTTCCTTTCGCATTGTTCCGAATGAGAACGAGCGCGTCTATGCTTGGCTCCAGATGAACCGCGTCCGTATCCTCGTCCTCAACGCAGCGCTCGGCCCGCTCGACTATACCGTGCCCGAAGGCGTGGACGCGGTGCCGGGCAGCGTGGTGATCGCGCCATTGGGGCCGCGAAGGGTGACGGGGATCGTGTGGGACGAAGGCCGTCTTCCGGGAACGGAAGTCCCGGCGGAGAAATTGCGCCCGCTGCTCGGCCTCGTGCCGGTCCCGCCGCTCGCCGAGCCGCTGCGCCGCCTTGTCGAATGGACCGCCGATTATTACTGCGCCGCCATGGCGAGCGTCGCGCGCATGGTGCTTTCGAGCGGCGGGGCGCTGGGCGGGCCGACGACGACGACCGAATACCGGCTGGCAGGTGGCGAACCGGCGGGAAGGCTTACCGCCCAGCGCAGGCAGGCGCTCGACAGGCTGGCAGGAGAACAGGGCACGATCCGCGAACTCGCGAGCGCCGCCGAAGTCTCCGAAGGCGTGCTGCGCGGCATGGTGGGCGCCGGGCTGATCGAACCGGTCGAAGTCGCGATCGACCGCCCCTACCCCCTCGCCGATCCCGACCATGACGTGCCCAGCCTCTCCCCCGACCAGAGCGAAGTCGCCGGGCGGCTGGTCGAAGCGGTGCGCGCGCAGGCATTCGCTCCCTTCCTGCTCGACGGGGTCACGGGTTCGGGCAAGACCGAAACCTATTTCGAACCCGTCGCCGAGGCTCTGCGCATGGGCCGGCAGGTGCTCGTCCTCCTGCCCGAAATCGCGCTCACCGAAAATTTCCTCGCCCGGTTCGAGGACCGTTTCGGCGCGGCCCCGGTGCTGTGGCATTCGTCATTGAAATCGACAGAGCGCCGCCGGGCATGGCGCGCGATTGCGCAAGGGTCCGCTCAGGTCGTCGTCGGCGCACGTTCGGCTCTGTTCCTGCCCTATGCCGATCTCGGCCTGATCGTCGTCGACGAGGCGCACGAGATCAGTTTCAAGCAGGATGACGGCGTGCGCTACAACGCCCGCGACGTGTCGGTGATGCGCGCCCGGTTCGAAGGCCTGCCCGTGGTCCTCGCCAGCGCCACGCCCGCGCTCGAAAGCCTGCACATGGCGGAAATCGGCGTCTACGAGCGCCTCGAATTGCCGAGCCGGTTCGGCGGCGCGCAATTGCCCGACATCCACATCCTCGACCTCACCCGCGAAAAGCCGCCGCGCGGGCGCTGGCTGGCGCAGCCGCTGGTCGACAGGTTGGCGCAGCGGCTGGAGCGCGGCGAACAGTCGCTGCTGTTCCTCAACCGCCGCGGCTATGCCCCGCTGACCCTGTGCCGCAATTGCGGGCACCGTTTCAAATGCCCCCATTGCAGCGCGTGGCTGGTCGAACACCGCCTGTCCGCGCGCCTTGCCTGTCACCATTGCGGGCTGGAGACGCAGGTGCCCGAGGCCTGCCCCGAATGCGGCGAGGGCGATTGCCTCGTCGCCTGCGGGCCGGGGGTGGAGCGGATCGCCGATGAAGTGGCCGAGCTGTTCCCCGAAGCGCGCGTCGCGGTCGCGACCTCCGACACGCTCGGTTCGCCAGAACGCGCAGCGCAATTCATCGCCGAGGCGGAGGCGAAGGCGATCGACGTGATCGTCGGCACGCAGCTCGTCACCAAGGGGTTCCATTTTCCCGACCTCACGCTGGTCGGCGTGGTCGATGCCGATCTCGGCCTCGAAGGCGGAGACCTGCGAGCGGCCGAGCGGACCTATCAGCAGGTAGCCCAGGTCGCCGGGCGCGCCGGACGCGGGAGCAAGCCGGGCGAAGTGCTGATCCAGACCCGCCACAAGGACGCGCCGGTCATCGCCGCGCTGGCGGACGGGGACCGCGACGCATTCTACGCCGCCGAGACCGAGGCCCGGCGCGATGCGGGCGCCCCGCCCTTCGGTCGCTGGGCAGCGATCATCCTGTCTTCGGAAGACGAGAAGGAAGCGCGCGAGGCCGCGATCCGGCTCGGCGACGTTCGCCCGCATCAGGGGGACCTCATGATCCTCGGCCCTGCCCCCGCCCCGCTCGCGCTGCTCAGGGGCCGTTATCGCTACCGTTTCCTCGTCAATGCATGGCGCAGCGCGAACCTGCAGGCGGCGCTGCGCGACTGGATCGGGCGGGCCGAATTCGCCCCCGGCGTGCGGGTCGGCATCGACATCGACCCCTATTCCTTCGTCTGAAGGCACCAATCGCGCGTTCGGTCATTGTCGCCGTGATGCCCGAACCACACGACCAGCCGATCCTCGTTCCCGTCCTCGGCGACCAGTTGACCCGCACCCTCGCGAGCCTGCGCGGCCGGACCAAGGACGACACTGTCATCCTGATAATGGAGGTCTGGGACGAGGCGACCTATGTGAAGCACCACAAGCAGAAGATCGTCCTCATTTTCTCGGCCATGCGCCATTTCGCGAAGGAGCTGCGCGAGGCCGGATGGACGGTCGATTACGTGAAGCTCACAGATGAGGGCAATTCGGGCAGCTTCACCGGCGAGGTCGCCCGCGCGGTCGAACGCCATGATCCGCGCGCGATCCATGTCACCGAGGCGGGCGAATGGCGGGTCCAGCAAGGCATCGAGGAATGGCCGGACAAGTTCGCCTGCGAGGTCGAGATCTTTCCCGACGACCGATTCCTGTGCCCCATCGCCGATTTCCGCGACTGGGCCGAGGGGCGCAAGCACCTCACGATGGAGCATTTCTACCGCGAGATGCGGCGAAAGACCGGGCTGCTGATGGGCGAGGACGGCAAGCCCGTGGGGGGCGACTGGAACTATGACAGCGAGAACCGCCAGCCGCCCAAGGAGGGCATGGACCCGCCCGCAGCCCCCGATTTCGAACCCGATGCCATCACCCGCGAGGTGATCGAGCTCGTCGACGAGACCTTCGGCGACCATTTCGGCGATATCGAACCCTTCCGCTGGCCCGTCACCTCCGACGAGGCACAAAAGGCCGCCGACGCCTTCTTCGCCCACAGGATCGAGAAATTCGGCCCCTACCAGGACGCGATGGTGCACGGGCAGGACGACCTTTATCACTCGATGCTCTCGACCAGCCTCAATTGCGGCCTGCTCGATCCGCTCGAGATGTGCCGCCGCGCCGAGCAGGCCTATGAGGACGGCCGCGCACCGCTCAATTCGGTCGAGGGCTTCATCCGCCAGATCATCGGCTGGCGCGAATATGTTCGCGGCTTCTACTGGCTGCTGATGCCGGGGCTTGAAAGCGACAACGCCCTCAATGCCCAGCGCGCGCTGCCCGAATTCTTCTGGACCGGCGAGACCGACATGCGCTGCCTTGCCGACTGCATCCGCTCCACCCGCGAGGACGCCCATGCGCACCACATCCAGCGGCTGATGGTGCTCGGCAATTTCTGCCTGCTTGCAGGGATCGATCCGCGCGCGGTGCAGGACTGGTATCTCGTCGTCTATGCCGACGCCTATCAATGGGTCGAACTGCCCAATGTCTCTGGCATGATCCTTTATGCCGACGGCGGCAGGCTCGCGACCAAGCCCTATGCGGCGTCGGGCAATTACATCAACAAGATGTCGGATTACTGCCGCGAATGCCGCTATTCGGTCAGCAAGAAGACCGGCGAGGATGCCTGCCCGTTCAACCCGCTCTACTGGCATTTCATGGACCGCTACCGCGAACGGCTGGAAAGCAATCACCGCGTCGGGCGGATCTATGCGACCTGGGACCGGATGGGAGAGGACAAGCAGCGCGCCTATCTCGATACCGCACAGGGCTTTCTCGACAGCCTGACCCCGGCGCGAAAGGGCTGGGCGCGGGCCGACGACTGATTCGGCCCCGATTCGCGCCAACCGTCGCTGGGCGAGAACGCTGCGGCGAATTCAGCGGAAATTCATGCCGGCCAAATGCGACGGCGCGCGCCGGTCAACCGGGCAGGACGTTGCCCGAACGCGACGAAACCGGCCCCGGATTCAGTATGGGTTAAGGCATCAAGTGAGTGTTGCAAGCAACTGAACATAATATGCAATTTCCTTACACTGCTTCCGGCATCGGGCGCAATGTGATACATACTTTCCCCGGAGCGCTCCTACCTTTCCACCCCCTCACGTAGGAGTATCAAAGTGGCCTTACCTTCATCCCGGTTCACCGCCGGGCTAGCCGCCGCTGCGCTGGCCGCGACCGCCGCGCCCGCCCATGCCTATGACTTTCCGTGTTTCGAGGACGGGATGGTCGAATCCGCCCGGATCCACGACCTGCGCGTCATGCTGATGGTCTCCGCGCTCAAATGCCGGTTCGACAATCCGCGGACCCTGCGCGAATATACCGGCCTGCTGGAACAGCGCGAGGCCGAGTTCAGCTTTCACGGCCAGCGCGTGCGCGAGGATTTCATCGACCGGCTCGGCGCGGGTCGCGGCAATTCCGAATTCCAGAGCTACAACACGCGGCTGTCGAACTACCATTCGCAGGTCCAGCCGACCCGCGAATTGTGCGCGGATTCGAGCGCGTTCATGCGCCTTGCCCGACGGGCGAACAATACCGAGCTTGCGACCCTGTCGAAGCTCGTGACCAATCGCGCGGTGCCGACCTGCGCGGTCCCCGCTAGAGGCGCCGAGGCGCGTTTTGTCCCTCCGGCGCGCGAAAGCGACCCGTTCGCCGATGTCCCGGCCCCGCGCTGGGAACAGGCAGCGCCCGTACCTGATGCCGAAAGCGCGCCGGAAATGATGGACGGCGTGCCGACCTACACCGCGCCCGGCGCCATGCGCGAAACCCGGCCCGAACCGCTCGAGACGGTCGACGTCCCGGCACAGTCGGACAATGCCCGGATCGCATCGGCCGAGGATGCCGCGAACGTGGCCGCCGATGCCGCCGCATCGGGCGATGATGCCAAGATCGACCAGGCGATCGCCGCGCTTTCCGCCGCGGCAGAGGCACTGCGCGAGCTCAAGACCGCGCCGTGACGCGGCCATGCGCCCAAGGGTCCATGGTGGAGGACCCCGGGCGGCGCGCGGGCCACAGGCTCCCGCAAAAGGGCCGGCCAAAGCGAAGACTGGATGCAAGGGGGGTTGGTGGCCCTCTTTTTTTCGCCCCTTTTCTTGCGGCTTTTCCTTTTCCAATCCCCCCTGCCTGCCCTAGGACGGCGCGCGAGCGGGCCTCGGCCCAAGGGGAGACACACCATTCTTACGATCCATCACCTTCGCATCTCGCAATCCGAACGCATCGTCTGGCTGTGCGAGGAACTGGGGCTCGACTACGAGCTCAAGCTTTATGACCGTGATCCCGAAACGCGGCTCGCCCCGCCTGAATTGAAAGCGATCCATCCGATGCAGATCGCGCCGGTGATCGAGGACGGCGACGTGAAACTCGGGGAAAGCGGGGCGATCGTCGAATACATCGTCGGCAGATACGCGCCCGACAGCGATCTTGTCCCCGGCCCCGACGACCCGGATTTCGCCGATCATCTCTACTGGTTCCACTTCGCCAATGCGACTTTCATGACCAATGGCATGATGCAGATCGCGGTCGGTTTCGTCGGGGCAGAGATGCCCGCGCCGCTGATGAAGCGGGTGACCAATGCGTGGGACCAGATCGAGCGGCGGCTGGGCGAAGCGGACTATTTCGGCGGCCGCCGGCTGACGACGGCCGACATCATGATGGTCTTTCAATTGACCACCAGCCGCGCCTTTCGCGAACAGCCGATCGACGACAGGCCCAATCTCAAGGCCTATCTGAAGCGCATCGGCGCGCGCGATGCCTACCAGCGGGCAATGGCCAAGGCAGAGCCGGGTTTCCCGCCCAAGCTCGATTGAGCGGGCCGGCCGGACGGGAACGCTCCGGCGCGCAAACCGTCGGTCCTGCATGACCTATTCCTTCGACACGCCGTGCCGGGTCGAGCAGCAGGTCCGCGCGATCGCCGATTACCAGATCGGCGCAGCGCTCGGTGAGCTGGATCGGGACGAGGAAGACCGCGAGGACATCGTCCATGACGTGCGCCTGCGGTGCAAGAAGCTGCGCGGGCTCATCCGCCTCGTGCGGCCCGCCTTCGCCGGTTACAAGGCCGAGAACGCCGCCTTTCGCCACATCGCCCACCTGTTCGAGGACATGCGCGATGCCAAGGTCATGCAGGACACCTATGATGCGCTGATCGCCGCCTTCGAGGACCAGGTCGACCGCAGCGCCTTCGCCAGCGTGCGGCGCGAGATGACGAGCCGGCGCAAGGCCGTGCTCGCCCGCGCGGACTGGGATGCGCTGCGCGGCAAGGCGCGCGAGGCCCTTGTCGAAGCGCGCGATCGGGCGCGCGGCTGGAGCCTTGAGGCCGAAGGGTGGGACGCGATCGAAGACGGGCTCGCCAAGACGCACAAGCGCGCGGTGAAGGCGATGGACAGGGCCGTGCGCGATCCCACCGGCCCCAACCACCACGAATGGCGCAAGCGGGCGAAATACCACTGGTATCACACGCGCCTTCTCAAACATGCCTTCCCGCAGGCGCTCAAGCCGCGCGCGGCGACGATCAAGGACCTGTGCGACATGCTGGGCGACCATCACGACATGCATGTCTTCATCGAGACGCTCGAGGGCGAACCGGGCGCATTCGGCGAAGCGGAGACGATCGCGCTGCTTCGCGCCATGGCCGAGCGCCGCAGCGAGGAACTCGAAAACGAGGCGCGGGCGCTCGGCGACAGGCTGTTCGCCGAAGGAACGGGCGCCCTCACCGCGCGGATTGGTGCGTATTGGTCGGCCTGGGAAACGCAGGCGCAGCCGGCCGACGCCGCCTGAAACCGGCGAGGCCGGTATGCCGCCCGCTATCGACTAACAAAAATCATCATTATCAACACTTTGCCAATCCTACCTCACGGCTCGTCGGAACATGCGGAGGAATTCGGAACGGATCTCCCCCCGCATGACTTTCATGAACCAAACCCCGGACGAAAAAACGAGGAGAGGATGAACATGACCGACCACACGACCACTGGCACCAACCGCACGCAGGAAGCAGGCGGCGTCAAGCACACGCTCAACAAGGCCGTCGATGCGGCCGGCGGAATGGTGGGGCAAGCGGGAGCCGCGACCACCGACAAGGCGCCCGATTTCGTCGAAAGCGCCGCGATCAGCGACATGTACGAAATCCAATCGAGCCGCATCGCGCTCGATCGGACGCAGAACCCGGCCGTGCGCGAAGCGGCGCAGAAAATGATCGACGATCACACCGACAGCTCGGCCAAGCTCGAGACCGCGGTGCAGCAATCGCCGAAGGTCGAAACGTCGAACGTGCCGAACGAACTCGACAAGCGCCGCGAGAAGATGATCGAACACCTGCGCGAGGCGCCCGCCGATGCATTCGACCGGACCTATCTCAAGCAGCAGGTCATGGCGCACGAAGAGGCGACGAAGCTGATGCACACCTATCGCGACGACGGCGATTGCCAGGTCCTGCGCAGTTTCGCGACCGAGGTTTCACCGGTGATCGAGAGCCATCTCGACCACATGAAACGGCTGGAGACCAGTATGCCGCGCTGATCGGCGAACCGAATGAAAGAGCGCAAGGGCGCGGACCGTCGAACGGCGTTCCGCGCCCTTTTCGCATGAATCAATCGCCCCGTTCGCGGCGCAGCAATTCGCGCTTGATCGCCTCGCCATAGGCATAGCCGCCAAGGCCCCCGTCGGCCGCGATCACCCGGTGGCAGGGGATCAGCACCGCGACCCGGTTTGCTCCGTTCGCCCCGCCCACCGCACGCGCCGCGCCCGGCTGGCCCAGGGCAGCGGCGAGTTCGCCGTAGGAGCGCGTTTGGCCCGGCGGTATTCGGCGCAGTTCCTCCCACACACGGTGCTGGAAAGCGGTGCCATGCACGTCGAGCGGGATCGAGCGCGCGTCTTCGCCGGGCTGGTCGATCGCGGCCACGGCGCGGTCGAACAGCGCGCGCTCGCGCGCACCGGCTGGCATGAGCTGCGCTCCCGAAAAGCGGCGTTGCAGGCCGTTTTCGCTGTCTTCGAAAGCAAGGCAGCAAATCCCGTTTTCGCTGGCGGCGAGCAGCACCGGCCCGAGCGAGGTGGAGCGCACCTGCCAGCCGATCGACCGGGATCGCCAGTGCCGTGTCACTGCGGCGAGATCGCGTTCGCCACGCCGCGACTGCGCGCCCGGAGCGCATCGACGCTCTCCCCGTCGGGGCGGTAATCATGGGTGTGAACCGCGAAGCTCGCCGTCCCAACAAGCGTTATGCAGCTTCCCGCAAACGTCGTGGCCATCTGCTGCCCGGCAGCGACGTCGAGCGTCCCGGACATGTAAGCGCAATCCTCGTCGTAGCCGGCATAGCCGTAATTCCTGCCATCCACCTTGAGCTTGCCATCACTCATGGTTTCGACGTCGCGCGCGCCGACCTGCTTGCCTTCCTCGACCGCATCGCCGTTGAGCTGTTCGGCAATGAGCCTGATGAAGGTCGATTTCGGCAGGTTCATGGCGGGAACTGCCCGCGGGGTCTTGATCAGGATGTAATGGCCGGACGGCTCTTCGCAGTTCCTGAGATGGAGCACGGTTTCATTCTGCGAATCGCCTGCGGCCATCTGTTTCGACATCGCCTGATATTCCTTGCCGGGCAGGCAGAACCCCTCGGGAATGGCGAGCGAATAGGCCTTGCCCTGCCATGCGAACTCGGCACTTTCGGCCTCCTCGACTGATTGAGCCGCGGCAGGCAGCGGGGCGGCGGCGATCGCGAGGATTGCGGTCAGCATGCCAAGTCTCATGAACGGTTCCATGTTGCATCGTAGCGGAAGAAGGAGGAAGCGCCGTATGTGCCTCTGAAGGCGACATTCCATCACGGCCCTGGCGAAAGCAAGGCTGCAGACAGGCGAAGCATGCTCTACCGCGCGACCATGAACGATTCTCTGGCCATTTCCCGCCTGCTGCGCCGCGCCGCGACGGCGTTTGCAGCGCTCGTGCTGGCCGCTGCGCTCGCCGTGCCCGTGGCGCCTCTTTCAGCCCCGGCCCGCGCCGATGCCGGGGACATCGAAGCCGCCGCCCGCGGCGTCGTGCGGGTCGTGCTGATCGCGCGCGACGGGGAAGAGCTCGTGCCGGTCACCCATGGCAGCGGCTTTGCCGTCACGCCGACGATGATCGTCACCAATGCCCATGTCATTCGCGAAGCGCTGCAGGACGACAGCCTGCGCATCGGCATCGTCCCGAGCGAAGGCGATGACGGGGCCTATGCCCGCGCCGTCGCCGTGTCCCCGCGCAACGATCTCGCGCTGGTCGAAATCGTCGACGGCTCGCTGCGCCTGCCGCCGTTGACCCTGTCGGGCGAAGCGCAGCGCGGGCTCGGCGAGGTTTCGGCGGTCGGTTATCCGATGAATGTTGACCTCGCGCAGGGACTTGAACTGGGCGACATCTTCCGCGCCCAGCCGCCGGTCAAGAGCCGCGGCTTTCTATCGGGCGAACGACCGAGCAGGCAGTTCGACACGATCCTCCACACCGCCCCGATCGCGCGCGGCAATTCGGGCGGGCCGCTTCTCGATGCCTGCGGGCGGGTTCTGGGGGTGAATTCCTTCGGCGCGGATTCGAACGGGTCGGATGCGGAATTCTACTTCGCGGTCTCGCTGCGCGAACTCATCCCCTTCCTGCGCGCGAACGAGATCGACCCCCGGGTCAATGCCCTGCCCTGCCGCTCGATCGACGACCTGAACGCGGCAGAGCGCGCCCGCTTCGACGCCCAGCGGGCCGAGGCACGGGCGAAACTGCAGGCGCGCGAGCAGGAGCTGCGCGAAACCCGTGACAAGGCGCGGATCGCCGCGCTGCTGGCGGTGAGCGAGGAACGCGAGAACGCGATGGCGATCGCCGCGGTGCTGCTGCTCATGGGCGGCGGCGCGGGCTTCATGGCGGCGCAGTTCCGGCGCAGGGCGCTCACCGGCGAAGCCAGCCAGACCCCGGCGCTTCTCGTCGCCGGCCTTGCGGGTGCCGCGCTGATCGGCGCGGTGCTGGTCTGGATCACGCGCCCCGGCTTCGCGGAGGTCGAGGACCGCGTCGCCGCGGCGATGGAGGCGCAAGGCGCCGCTTCGGGCGCGGGGGAAGATGAAGGCGCCGGACCGCCCGCCAGCCTCGCGCGCGACGGGACGCTGATCTGCTCGCTGGTCCCGGACCGCAGCCGCATCGTGACCGCGCGCACCGACGACGTACAGTTCGACTGGGCCGGCGACGGCTGCGTCAATTCGCGGACGCAATATGGCCTGATGGATGGCGAATGGACCCGCGTCTTCGTTCCCGATGACGAGGAAGCGGTCGCGATCAACATCTACGATCCCGACAGCCGGACCTTCCGCACCGACCGCTACCTCCTAGGGCGCGAGGCGATGGCCGAAGCGCGCCGGGTGCGCGACGCCTACGACCCGCCGGCCTGCGGACTGACCGATTCCGGGCGGATCGTCGCCGAGCAGCAATCGGCGGTGATGGCGCTCCTGCCCGACCGCCCGAACGAACGGCTGATCTTTTCGTGCAGGCCCAAGGGCGCCGGCGGCTCAAACACCGGCGGGTAAGGCGGCTGCCCGGCTTCAAGCTGCTGTGATTGCACGCCCTGCAATCTGTTCACCGGCGCAAATCGTGGTATGATGTCACATCCGGGGGCCAACCTTGGAATAAGGAGAGCTTGACCATGAAATTCGCCTCCAGCCTGCTCATCGCCGCTGCCGCGCTCGGTCTTTGCGCCCCGCCCGCAGCCGCCGCTCAGCAAAGCGAAGATGCGAAGCGCAGCAGCGTCAACCTGCGCACCGAGGGTGTAGGCGAGCCGATCGTCGTCGTCGGCGACCTCGAGCTCGAAGAGGATCGTGTGCGCGACGCGGTGCGCGACATCGCGATGCGCGGTCGCTCGTTCGACGAACCGCTCATGAAATACCAGGATCCGCTTTGCGTGACCGTGGCGGGATTCGGCGCGGTGCTGGGTCCTCGGATCGAGGAACGGATCAGGATGCAGGCGCGGGTCGTCGGCGCGAAGGTCGCCGAGCCGGGCTGCGCGCCCAATGCGACGGTGATCATGGTCGACCGGCCCAAAGTGCTGATCGAGCGGATGCGACAGCAGCGGCGCGACCTTTTCTCCCCGGGGGCGCTCCGCCAGATCGACACGGCGCTTAACCGGGGCGATCCGGCGATCCACTGGTTCGTTGCCGAACGCCGCAATCTGTATGGCGACGCCATGGAGAATTTCGCCGGTGTGGGCGGTCTCGGCGCGCCCGGCATCGCGGGCGAACTTCTCTTCCAGCGCGACGCCCGCTTCGCCTCGCGGATCGAGGTGCCCTTCAGCATCGCGCGGACTGGCTCGGTCGTCGTATTCGATGCCTACAAGCTCGACAACGTTCACCTCGACCAGGTCGCCGATTACGCGGTCATGCGTATTCTCGGCCACCCGCAGCCGCAGGCGGCGCTGGCAGAGGATCAGCCGGACACAATCCTCAACCTTTTCCGGATGGACCCGCTCGAAGCCTCGCACGGCCTTACGCTCATGGACCTCGCCTATCTGCGCGGCCTTTATGCCATGAAGCCGAACGAATCCTCCACCCGGCTCGAAAACTTCACCATCGCGGCCTATCGCGACCTCGTCGAGCTCGGCTGCGAGGAGGCGGGCAATTGCGAAACGGAGCGCGAGCCGGGCTGATGCGGCGAAGGCGGTGGCCATGAAAACGCGGCGGAGGCGGCACTCGAGCAGGAACCTGAGGACATGAAAACTACCTGCGTCTTTCTCGTGGCTGCGATCGCGGCGCTCCTTTCTGGCGCCGGATCCGAAGCCTACGCGCAGGATCGCAGTGCGCCCCGGTCCGGGGACGTCAGCATACGCACCGATGGTGTCGGGGAGCCGATCGTGGTGGTGGGCGACCGCAAGCTCGATGAGGACCGCGTTCGCGAGGCGTTGCGTGACATGGCCAAGCGCGGACGCTCCGCCAGGGAACCGCTCGGGCGTTACCACGATCCGCTCTGCGTGACGGTGGCAGGCTTTGGCGACGTTCTGGGGGCACGCATTGCCGAACGCATCGCCGCGCAGGCACGCATCGTCGGTGCGAACGTCGCCGAACCCGGCTGCACGCCCAATGCGACGGTGGTCATGGTCGACAAACCCGTAGTCCTGCTCGACAGGATGCGGCGCGAGCGGCCGGGCCTTCTTGATGCCGACAGCCTGCGCCGCATCCGCGCAACGCTGCGCAGCGGCCATCCCGCGATAAGCTGGGCTTCGACCGAAAGGCGCGACCAGTTCGGCCGCCAGCTTGCGCCGGGCAATCCCTTGAGCGGATACGAACAGGACAGCCTGTTCAATGAGATGATGTTCGCACGCGACAACCGCTTCCCGTCGCAACTCAACGTCGATTTCAGCATCGCGCGCTCGGGCGCGGTCGTCGTGTTCGACGCCTACAAGATGGACGGCGTCCATCTCGACCAGCTCGCCGATTATGCGGTGATGCGTATCCTCGGCGACCCGCGGCCCGGAACCGATCCCGCGGCGGAGGGGCCGCGCACGATCCTCGACCTTTTCCATGCGGGTCCCGACGCTGCCCCGCCCGGCCTGACACTGGTCGATCTCGCCTACCTCAGGGGAATCTACACCATGAGTCCGACCGAGCCGGCGAGCCGCTTGGAGAGCTTCGCGCTGACCGCCTACGCGGAATTGGCAGGTGACAGTAAGGAAGCGGAGGATGACTGTGCCGAGGAACCGGATGACGCCTGCATTCCGGGCTGAAATCCCGCTGGACCTCTAGTGTGACGCTGCCGGTAGTGTGATGCTGCCGGCGGCTCGGACATCAGGATGGTAGGGCTCGTCTTGGCCATGGCGGCCACAAACCGTCCACTGCGCCGGACCACCGTTTTCGAATGGGCCGACTGGCCTGCGTGTCTTCTTCGTCGTGCGAAAAGAGCGAGACGCCGATCTCGACGCTGCAATTCGGGGCCATCGGGCGCATCTCCATCGATCCCCCCGCATCACCCGGCGCAATGGGGCGTTTTCGCCTTGCCGGGGCAGCCGGCCGCTTGTGCGAAACGCTGTCCAGAGAATCGCCGCCCCATGCTTGCAACATCCCACCCCCGGTGCTAGGCGCGCGCCAGCCTTGCGGCAGGGGTCATCGACGCCCCCTTTTCGCGCGAGGCGCAGCATCGTTTTCTCGGACCTCCAAGAGGATCTCAAGCGCGTGGATATTTCCGCCGGTATACAGGCCAGCCTAGCGGGGCGTTATGCCGCTGCCCTTTTCGAACTGGCGAGCGAGAATGGCACCGTCACCGCCGTCGAGCGTGATCTCGAAACGCTCCGGCAGGCGCTCGCCGAATCGCCGGAGCTGCGCGGAGTGACCAGCACTCCGCAGCTCTCGCGCGGGGCACAGGGCGAAGCGATCGCGGGCGTCGCGAAGTATCTCGGCCTGTCCGATCTCACCACGAATTTCCTCGGCGTGCTGGCGGAAAACCGCCGCCTCTCGAAGCTCACCGACATGATCACCGCGTTCAAGGCCATCGCCGCCGCCCAGCGTGGCGAAGTCAGCGCCAAGGTCACCAGCGCGCATCCGCTTTCGGACGAACAGCTCGCCAGGCTCAAGGATAAGCTGACCGCGCGCGAAGGCCGCACAGTCATGCTCACCGCCGACGTCAATCCGGACCTGCTCGGCGGTCTCGTCGTCACGATCGGTTCGCAGCGCATCGACGCCTCGATCCGCACCCGTCTCAACTCGCTTTCGCAGGCCATGAAGGCCTAACCAGACAGCCATAAGGGCTCAAAGGAACACGAAACATGGAAATCCGCGCCGCAGAAATCTCCAAGGTCATCAAGGACCAGATCGCCAATTTCGGCACCGAAGCCGAAGTC
The DNA here is from genome assembly GCF_001719165.1 of Erythrobacter litoralis. NCBI lineage: Bacteria > Pseudomonadati > Pseudomonadota > Alphaproteobacteria > Sphingomonadales > Erythrobacteraceae > Erythrobacter > Erythrobacter litoralis. The sequence continues at coordinate 1,144,642 of NZ_CP017057.1, read as the reverse complement.
AGCGAAGTCGGCTCCGTGCTCAGCGTCGGCGACGGGATCGCCCGCATCCACGGCCTCGACAAGGTGCAGGCCGGCGAGATGGTCGAATTCGTCGGCACTGACGGCGCAGCCAGCATCCAGGGCATGGCGCTCAACCTCGAAGCCGACAATGTCGGTGTCGTGATCTTCGGGTCCGACAGCACGATCAAGGAAGGCGACACGGTCAAGCGGACCGGCACCATCGTCGACGTGCCCGTCGGCAAGGGCCTCCTCGGCCGCGTGGTCGATGCGCTGGGCAACCCGATCGACGGCAAGGGCCCGATCGAAGCCGCCGAACGTCGCCGCGTCGAAGTGAAGGCGCCGGGCATCATCCCGCGCGAATCCGTTTCCGAGCCGGTGCAGTCGGGCCTCAAGGCGATCGACGCGCTCGTGCCCGTCGGCCGCGGTCAGCGCGAACTCATCATCGGTGACCGCCAGACCGGCAAGACCGCCGTCGCGATCGACACCTTCATCAACCAGAAGGGCATCAATGCGGGCGACGACGAGGGCAAGAAGCTCTATTGCGTCTATGTCGCCGTCGGTCAGAAGCGTTCGACCGTCGCGCAGATCGTCAAGCAGCTCGAGGAAAACGGCGCGATGGAATATTCCATCGTCGTTGCCGCGACCGCTTCGGAGCCTGCCCCGCTGCAATATCTCGCGCCCTATACCGGCTGCGCGATGGGCGAATTCTTCCGCGACAACGGCATGCACGCCGTGATCGTCTATGACGACCTTTCCAAGCAGGCCGTCGCCTACCGCCAGATGTCGCTCCTGCTGCGCCGTCCTCCCGGCCGCGAAGCGTATCCGGGCGACGTGTTCTATCTCCACTCCCGCCTGCTCGAGCGCGCCGCGAAGATGAATGCGGACAACGGCTCGGGCTCGCTCACCGCGCTGCCGATCATCGAAACGCAAGCGGGCGACGTGTCAGCCTACATCCCGACCAACGTGATCTCGATCACCGACGGCCAGATCTTCCTTGAAACCGACCTGTTCTACCAGGGTATCCGCCCCGCGATTAACGTCGGCCTTTCCGTGTCGCGCGTGGGCGGTGCGGCCCAGACCAAGGCGATGAAGAAGGTCTCGGGTTCGATGAAGCTCGACCTTGCTCAGTACCGCGAAATGGCGGCCTTCGCGCAGTTCGGCTCCGACCTCGACGCCGCGACGCAGAAGCTGCTCAATCGCGGCGCGCGCCTGACCGAGCTGCTCAAGCAGCCGCAGTTCTCGCCGATGCCCTTCGAGGAACAGACCGTGTCAATCTATGCCGGCACCAACGGCTATCTCGACAGCGTGCCGGTCGACCGCGTGACCGATTACGAAGAGCAGATGCTCGCCTATATGCGGTCCGAACACGGCGCCGTGCTGGAGGAAATCCGCACCACGCAGAAGTTCGAGGATTCGACGCGCGACAAGGTTGTCGCCGCGCTCGACGCCTTCGCCAAGCAGTTCGCCTAAGGAGCGCGCCAGGTGGCCAGCCTCAAGGAACTCAAGGGCCGGATCAACTCGGTCAAGTCGACCCAGAAGATCACCAAGGCCAAGCAGATGGTCGCGGCGGCCAAGCTGCGCCGCGCGCAGGCCGCGGCCGAGGCCGCGCGTCCCTATGCCGAGCGGCTGGCGGGCGTCATGGCGAGCCTCGCGGGGCGCGTGTCCGGCGACAACGCGCCGAAGCTGCTCGCCGGGACCGGATCCGACCGGCGCAACCTGATTGTCGTCGTCAACACCGACAAGGGCCTGTGCGGCGGTCTCAACGCGAACCTCGTCAAGGCTGCCAAGGCCAAGGCGCGCGAATTGCTGGCGCAGGGCAAGGAGATCGAATTCTACCTCGTCGGCAAGAAGGGCCGCGCGCCCTTGAAGCGCGATTTCGCCAAGCAGATCGGCGGCGGCTTCGACACGAGCGAGGTCAAGACGCCCGGTTTCGAGGAAGCCGACGCGATCGCGGCCGAACTGATCGAAATGTACGAAGCGGGCAAGTTCGACATCGCGCATCTCATCTACCCGACCTTCAAGTCGGCACTGGTGCAGGATCCGACCGTCAACCAGCTCATCCCGGTCCCCTCGCCCGACAGCGCGAACACGGACGAAGCCATGGTCGAATACGAACCGGGCGAGGAGGAAATCCTCGAGGAACTGCTCCCGCGCTACGTCAAGACGCAGCTCTTCGGCGCGCTGCTCGAACGCGAGGCGTCGGAACAGGGCGCCTCGATGACCGCGATGGACAATGCGACGCGCAATGCGGGCGAGCTCATCAAGGATCTCAACATCGAGTACAACCGCAGCCGCCAGGCCGCGATCACGACCGAGCTGATCGAAATCATCGCCGGCGCGGAGGCATTGTAATGCGCATCACCCCTTCCCTCTTCATCGCCCTCGCCGTGCCGCTGGCCCTCGCCGCGTGCGGCGACCCGGTCGATCCCGACAAGCTCGAGGAAGTCGCCGCCGAGCCTACGACGCCCTCGATCCTCGAAGCGGAACCGGGTGAGGAAGAGGCGCTCGGCGAGACCGCCGAACTCGAAGCGGACGAGAACGTCCCGAGCCTCGCCGAGGTCCAGCTCGCCCTCGCCCAGTGCGAATACGAGGACGAAGTGATCGAGGCGACCTGCACCACCGGCGACAATGCCGAGCAGTTCACCTGCCGCTACAAGCTCGAAAGCGACCTGCCCGAAACCGACCGCGAGCTCACCATGGCCGCAGACGGCACGTCCTACAGTCTCGTCGAAGTCCCCGAAGACTGCCCCATCCAGTAATTAAACAGCCATAGGAATTCACGAAATGGCCACCGCCCCCGCATTGAACCAGACCACGAACGGCACGATCAGCCAGGTCATCGGCGCCGTCGTCGACGTCCAGTTCGAAGGTGAACTGCCGTCGATCCTCACCGCTCTCGAAACGAAGAATGGCGACACCACGCTCGTCCTCGAAGTCGCCCAGCACCTCGGCGAGAACACCGTGCGCACCATCGCGATGGACGGCACGGACGGCCTTGTTCGCGGCCAGGAAGTGGTCAACACCGGCCGGCAGATCAGCGTGCCCGTGGGCCCCAAGACGCTGGGCCGGATCATGAACGTCGTTGGCGAAGCGATCGACGAGCGCGGCCCGATCGGTGCCGACCAGACCATGCCGATCCACGCTCCGGCTCCCGAATTCATCGATCAGTCGACCGAAGCGAGCATTCTCGTCACCGGCATCAAGGTCATCGACCTCCTCGCCCCTTACGCCAAGGGCGGAAAGATCGGCCTGTTCGGCGGCGCGGGCGTCGGGAAGACCGTGCTGATCCAGGAACTCATCAACAACATCGCCAAGGGCCACGGCGGCGTGTCGGTCTTCGCGGGCGTCGGTGAACGCACCCGCGAGGGCAATGATCTCTACCACGAATTCCTCGACGCGGGCGTCATCGCCAAGGATGCCGATGGCAACGCGACGAGCGAAGGCTCCAAGGTGGCGCTCGTCTTCGGCCAGATGAACGAGCCTCCGGGCGCGCGTGCCCGCGTGGCGCTTTCGGGCCTGACCATGGCCGAATATTTCCGCGACCAGGAAGGCCAGGACGTGCTCTTCTTCGTCGACAACATCTTCCGCTTCACGCAGGCGGGTTCGGAAGTGTCGGCGCTGCTCGGCCGTATCCCGTCCGCGGTGGGCTATCAGCCGACGCTGGCGACCGACATGGGGAACCTGCAGGAACGCATCACCTCGACCACCAAGGGCTCGATCACCTCGGTCCAGGCGATCTACGTGCCTGCGGACGACCTTACCGACCCGGCGCCCGCCACCTCCTTCGCGCACCTCGATGCGACCACGACGCTGTCGCGCGCGATTTCGGAGCTGGGCATCTACCCGGCGGTCGATCCGCTCGACTCCACCAGCCGCGTTCTCGAACCGCGCGTCGTCGGCCAGGAGCATTACGAGACCGCTCGCCGCGTTCAGGAGACGCTGCAGAAGTACAAGTCGCTCCAGGACATCATCGCCATTCTCGGCATGGATGAACTGTCGGAAGAGGACAAGCTGACGGTCGCGCGCGCGCGCAAGATCCAGAAGTTCCTCTCGCAGCCCTTCCACGTGGCCGAAGTCTTCACCAACATCCCGGGCGTGTTCGTCCAGCTCGAAGACACGGTGAAGAGCTTCAAGGCGGTCGTCGAAGGCGAATACGACCATCTGCCCGAAGCGGCCTTCTACATGGTCGGCGGGATCGACCAGGCCGTCGAAAAGGCCGCCAAGCTCGCCGAGGACGCATAAGCGCGATGGCACTCCACTTCGAACTCGTCACTCCGGCCAAGCTGGTTCGCTCCGAGGACGTCCACATGGTCGTCGTGCCCGGGGCAGAAGGCGAATTCGGCGTGCTCGAGGGCCACGCGCCCTTCATGTCGACGATCCGCGACGGCGAGGTGCGGGTCTACAAGAGCGAAGGCGCGGCGCCCGAGACGATCGAGGTGCGCGGCGGTTTCGCCGAAGTCGGCGCGAACGGCCTCACCGTGCTCGCGGAGCATGTCGAGGGCTGAGCGCTCGATCCAGCGAATGAAGAACCAAAGGGCGGCCCTGCAAGGGGTCGCCCTTTTTTGATTCTTCCCCTTCACATCGAGGCGGCATCCGGTCACATCTGCGTCAAGCAATTCCGTTCAGGAGAGGACACTTGAAGCTTGTATCAACCCTTCCACTGGCAGCCGCGATGACCCTGACCTCGATGACCGGCGCGAACGCGCAGAGCAATTCCGAAACCGCCCCGGGCGTACCCGGTCCCGAAGAGGACCCTTACATCTGGTTGGAGGAAGCGCGCTCGGAGACGGCGCTCGAATGGGTCGAAAAGGAAAACGAGCGCACCCTCGCCGCTCTCGAAAGCGACCCGCGCTTCGAACAGTTAAAGGCCGAAGCGCTCGCCATCTATGACAGCGAGGACCGGATCCCCTACGTCTCCTTCCGACCGGACGGGCTGTACAATTTCTGGCAGGACAAGGAGAATCCCAAGGGGCTCGTCAGGCGCACCACCCTGGAGAGCTATCGCAGCGACGAGCCCGAATGGGAAACCGTGCTCGACATCGATGCGCTCGCCGCCGCAGAGGGCAGGGAATGGGTCTACAAGGGTTCGACCTGTCTGCCGCCCGCTCTCAACAAGTGCATGATCGCGCTCTCCGACGGAGGCGAGGACGCCACCGTGATGCGCGAATTCGACACTTCGACCAAGACCTTCGTCGAAGGCGGCTTCGTGCTCAATGAAAAGAGCCAGGGCGGCATCTCGTGGATCGACGAGAATACCCTGCTGGTGAACCGCGATTTTGGCGATGGCACGCTGACCGAGAGCGAATATCCCTTCACGAGCCGCGTCTGGAAGCGCGGCACCCCGATTTCCCAAGCCGAGGAAATCTTCCGCGGCGAGCCCTCCGACGTGTGGGCCGGCGCTAGCCTGTTGCGCGATGCCAGCGGCACGATCCAGGCGCGCACGGCGTTCCGCGGCGTGAGCTTCCACGAAAGCGTCTATTACGTCTGGAAGGACGGTGAATGGCTAGAACTCGACATCCCGAAAAAGGCCTCGCCCTACGGCATCGTTGACGGGCACCTGCTGTTCTCGACCGATGTCGAATGGGAGACGCAGGGGCAGAGGTTCCCGGCCGACAGCCTGATCGCGGTCGATCTCGAGGAGTGGAAGGCCGATCCCAATGGCGCCGCAAGGACGCTGGTGTGGGCACCCGGCGAGCGTCAGACCAAGCGTGGCGGGTCGGTCACCGCGCAGGCACTCTATGTCGGCCTGCTCGACAATGTCGTCGGCAAGGTGCTCAAGTTCAATTACGCAGACGGTGCATGGATCAGCGAGGAAGTCGACCTGCCTGACAACGCGACGGTCGGGATCGCGGCGAGCTCGAACGAGACCGACCAGGTCATGTTCACCGTCACCGATTTCCTCAACCCGACGACGCTCTATTACTCGGACGGCGATAGTGCTCCCGAGATCATCAAGACCTCGCCCTACTATTTCGACAAGGCGGGCATGGAGGTCGAACAGCATGAGGCGTCGAGTGCGGACGGGACGAAAATTCCCTATTTCATCGTCAAGCCCGCAGGGATGAAACTGGACCGCGCGACTCCGACATTGCTGACCGGCTACGGCGGCTTCCAGATTCCGCGTCTGCCCGGCTATCTCGGCACGACCGGCAAGCTGTGGCTCGAACGCGGCGGGGCCTATGTCCTTGCGAACCTGCGCGGCGGAGGCGAGTTCGGACCCGGCTGGCACCAGAGCGCGATACGCGAGAACAAGCAGCGCACGTGGGATGATTTTCTCGCGGTGGCCGAGGACCTTGTAGAGCGCGGCTTCACCAGCCCCGACCATCTCGGCATCCAGGGCGGCTCGCAGGGCGGCCTTCTGGTCGGGACCGCATTCACCCAGCGACCCGACCTGTTCGGCGCGGCGATCGTGCAGATCCCGCTGTTCGACATGCTGCGCTATCACCTGATCGGGCGCGGCGCTTCGTGGATCGGCGAATATGGCGACCCGCGCATCCCCGAACAGCGCGCCTGGATCGAAGGCTATTCGCCCTACCAGATGATCGCCGAGGAGGAGGACTACCCTGCCCCCTTCCTGTGGGCATCGACCGCCGATGATCGCACCCACCCCGCCCATGCGAGAAAGGGCGCGGCCAAGCTGAAGGCGCAGGGGCACGATTACTATTATTTCGAGGACATGACCGGCGGCCATTCGGGCGGGGTCGACAATGAACAGCGCGCCAAGCTCGAGGCGCTCCAACATGTCTACCTGATGCAGCGCCTGATGGACGACCGCTCGGGCGGCTGATTCGCCCGTCCGCATGAAGCGCCAAAGGAAGGGCGGCCCGCTTCATTGCGGGCCGCCCTTTCGCTTTCTTCCGCCGCCTTTGTAAGGCATTCCGACAATCGCTCTTCGCTTCGTCGCAGATGGCGCACGAGGGGTGTCGGCAACGCTGTCTTAACCACCTTTCGAAAGTCGGGCTTAAGCCTGAGAGCCGCTCTCTTGCGTCACACAGGGGCGAGAAGGGAGTGAGACATGGCTTATCCGAAAGACATTTCCATCGCCGAGGCGATCAAGCGTTACGGCCTGCCGCCGAGCCACCGGGTCCATTGGTCCCCCGCGCGCAAGGCGGGCGTGGTGCGAGCCGTGCGCGAACAGGCGATCAGCTTCCACGAAGCGCGCGAGCGATACCTGCTCAGCCGCAGCGAATTCGAACAATGGGAACGCGATTTCGTGGGGACGAGCGCGCGCGAAAGCAACCTCGAAGAGGCGTGATCGCCTATTCGCGCGGTTCCTCGACTTCGATCATGACCTCGTTCCGGCGCAGGGGCCCGGGCACCATCGGGGCATCGTAGAAAGCGTATTCAAAGGTGCCCTTCGACCGCAGTCCCTGCGCCTCGATCCATTCGGCGAGCATCTGCTCCATGTCAGCAAGATCGGCTGCCGACCCGTTTCCGGCAAAGCGCACCGCTGCCATGCGGCGGGCCGGGATCTCGGTCAGGGTGATGTCGGAGGGCGGTTCGGGCAAGGTGCCCAGCGTGTACTTCGCGGGCATCACGAAGCGCATGCGCCAACTGTCCTTGGCGACCTGTTCCTCCATCACCGGCGCGGTCATCGCGATCTTCTCGTCCTCGGCAACGCGGTCCTGCAGCACGGGCGAGGTCATGGCGATCCGCTCGCCCCCGGCCGGCCGATCCTGCGCGAAGATATAGGCGGCAAGGCGGCGGAAGCTGCGCGAACTCGCCGCCTGGCGGGTACCGATATGGGTGATCTCGGCCACAACGAGCGCCGGATAATCGCGCAGTTCGAATGCCCCGTCGACAGCCACTGAGGCATAATCGGGCTCTTCGGTGTCGCGATACTGGGCGTAGGCCATGGCGGCTCCGGCAAGGGCGAGCGCGCTGCCCGCGGCGATCCAGAATGTCTTTCTCATGCCGGTAAAGCCCCCTGGGACTGCGAAGGTTCCCGCGCCCGCTTCACGTCCGCGTCGGCGCGTGAAAATCGGGCGGCCTGGTGCTGATCCAGCGCACGAACTTCGCGATTTCCGGCTTCGCGCGGATCAATTCGGGCGCATCGCCGATCCGGGCGAGTTCGGCATTGGTGAAATTGGCGTGGATGGTCTTGTGGCAGATCGGATGAACCGGGACGGTGGTGCGCCCCTTTTTCGACCTCGGCACGGGGTGATGCCACTGGATGCGCGTCGCGAAGGGACGACCGCAAAGCCAGCAGACGCGATCCTCGCCCGCGCTCAAGCCGCTAACTGGGTCAGCGACAGTGTGTTGCCGTCGGGATCTTTCATCCAGCAGACCCTGGCCCCATCGGGAGCCGTCCAGACATCGCGTTCGTCCTGGTCGAGGAAATCGAAACGCACGAAGCGGGCGCCGCGATCGTACAGCCGGTCGCGTTCGGCCGCGATATCCTCGACCAGCCAGCCGATCGCGGTGAAAGGGTGCGGCTCGAATGTCTCGACCTTCTGGACCCGCAGCATCGTGCCGCCGGCATCGAATTCGATCGAGAAGGGATTGTCGTCCTTCAGCGCGAAGCCCATCACGTCCGCGTAGAAGGCCCGCGCTTCCTCGGCGCGGGCAGTGGCGATGAACAGGATCGGGGCCACGCTCACTTCTCCCTTTTCGATCCTTCCTTCTTCTTCTTCATCGTATCATGGAATCGGTCCGCCCAGCCGGGTTTCATCAGCTGTTCGGCGCGCACCATGCGCAATTCGCCCGCCGCCACGTCGCGACTGACGGTGGAGCCGGCGGCGACGATCGCGTCGGGGCCGATATTGACCGGAGCGACGAGAGCGCTGTTCGATCCGATGAAGGCGCGTTCGCCGATATGGGTCTGGTACTTGAAATAGCCGTCGTAATTGCAGGTGATCGTGCCCGCACCGATATTGGCGCCCGCACCCACGGTCGCATCGCCGATATAGGAGAGGTGGCTGGCCTTGGCGCCCTTGCCCAGGACGGCCTTCTTCATCTCGACGAAATTGCCGACGAAGCTGCCCTCCTCCATCACCGCGCCCGGGCGCAGGCGGGCGAAGGGGCCGACCGATGCGCCGCTTGCGATGGTCGCGCCCTCGATATGGCAATAGGCCTTGATGTGGACGTGATCGGCTACGCTCACGCCGGGGCCGAACACGACATGCGGTTCGATCGTCACGTCGCGGCCGATCTGGGTGTCCCAGCTGAAGAACACCGTGTCGGGCGCGATGAGTGTCGCGCCGTCGGCCATTGCCCGTTCGCGCCGCACGGCCTGCCAGCGCGCCTCCACGCGAGCGAGTTCCGAGCGCGAATTGATGCCGGCGACCTCGTCCGGATCGTCGGTGATGACGACCGCGCAGACCCGCCCGTCGGCAATCGCGATGTTGACGATGTCGGGAAGGTAATATTCGCCCTGCGCGTTGTCATTGCCGACCCGGGCGAGCAGCGCGAACAGATCGCCTGCCTTCGCTGCCATCAGGCCCGAATTGCACAGGTGGCAGGCGCGCTCGCCTTCATCCGCGTCCTTGTATTCAACCATCTTGATGATCGCGCCGTCATCGTCGGCGATGACGCGGCCATAGGCGAGCGGATCATCGGGTTCGAAGCCCAGCACCACCACGGCGGGCGCATCTGGTTCGTTCAGTCGTTCGAGCATCGCGCGCATCGTTTCTGCGCGCACGAACGGCACGTCGCCATACAGGACGAGCGCGTCGCCATCGAATCCGTCAAGCAGCGTTTCGGCCTGCTGCACCGCGTGACCGGTGCCGAGCTGCGGTTCCTGCAGGCAGGTTTCGGCCCTGCCCTCCACCGCTTGCTCGATCTGGTCGCGCCCCGCGCCGACCACGACCACCTGCCGAGCCGCGCCCAGTTGATCGACCGCGGCCATGAGATGACCGAGCATCGGCCTCCCGGCGATCGGGTGGAGCACCTTGTGAAGGTCGCTCTTCATGCGGGTGCCCTTGCCCGCGGCGAGGATGATGGCGGCGAAATCGTGCATGCGTCCCCCTTAGGATGGAGCGTGCCTGCCCGCAAATGCTTGCGATTTGAAGTCGTCTCGCGCCGCGTGTCCATGTATGGGAGCGGGCATGACGGATTTTCGATTTTCGGCGGTCGGATTCGACCTCGACGGCACCCTTCTCGACACGTTCCGCGACCTTGGCGCAGCGGTCAATTACGCGCTCTCGCTGGGCGGTTTCGCGCCGGTCCCGGTCGGCAGTTCGAAGGACCTGATCGGCGGCGGGGCAAAGATCATGCTGGCCCGGGCGGTGCAGGCACAGGGCGGGCTCGCCGGGGGTCTGGAGGGCGACGATTTCCGCGCGCTCTACAAGGCGATGCTGCAATATTACGCCGACAACAATGCGGTCCACACCGAGCCTTTCGACCATGCCCGCCGCGTCGTCGACGAGCTCGCCGCCAAGGGCGTCAAGATGGCCGTCGTAACCAACAAGTTCGAGGAATTCGCCCGTTCGATCCTCACCCAGCTCGATTTTCTCGACCCGTTCGAAACGGTCATCGGCGGCAATTCGATCGGCAAGGGCGAAGACGGCAGATACATCTCCAAACCCGATCCTGCCCCCGTCATCGAGGCGCAGAAGCGCTGCGGGATCGAGGATCCCGACCGCTTCGTCTTCATCGGCGATTCGACCTATGACGTGAAGGCCGCACGCGGTGCGGGCGTGAAGGTGGTCGCGGCCGGGTACGGTTATTGCGACCGCCTGCCCGGCGATCTTGGTTCGGATGCGGTGATCGATTCGCTCGATGAACTGATCCCCGCGCTTCAAGCGCTCTGACCGGACTGCCGCTACGGCACGGCTGGAGGCCCTGTTCCCCCTACCGAGGCGGTTGCAAGCCCCGCGCAAAAGTGCCACGCAGCGCGCGCAATCGTGAGTTTACGCGCGCGTCAAGCTGGCGCGCACTCCCAACCAGAGAGGACACACCCATGAGCATCGATTTCAAGGACAAGGTCGCCATCGTCACCGGCGCGGGCGGCGGGCTCGGCAAGGCCTATGCGCTCGAACTGGCGAAGCGCGGGGCGAAGGTCGTGGTCAACGACCTCGGTGGTTCGCGCGACGGCACCGGCACCTCGGACGCGGCGGCCGCAGTCGTCGAGGAAATCGAGAAGGCCGGTGGCGAGGCGATGGCCAATGGCGGCTCCGTCACCGAATACGAACAGATGGAAAAGATGGTGGCCGACGCCAAGCAGAAGTGGGGCGGCGTCCATGTCCTCATCAACAATGCGGGCGTGCTGCGCGACAAGACCTTCGCGAAGATGGACCCGGCCGATTTCGAATTCGTATTGAAGGTTCACCTCACCGGTTCGGCCTTCGTCACCAAGGCGTGCTGGGAAACCTTCCGTGAGCAATCCTATGGCCGCATCCTCATGACCGCATCCTCGACCGGCCTTTTCGGCAATTTCGGCCAGGCGAACTACGGCGCGGCGAAGCTCGGCCTTGCGGGGCTGACCAAGACGCTCCAGCTCGAGGGCGCGAAGTACAACATCAAGGTCAACACCCTGTCGCCGGTCGCCGGCACCCGCATGACCGAAGACCTCTTCCCCGAGGAAGCCTTCAAGCTCTTCGCCCCGGAAAACGTGGTCCCGGCGGCGCTCTTCCTCGTCAGCGAGGACGCGCCGACCAATGCCATCGTCGGCGCGGGTGCGGGCGGTTTCCACTCCTCGTGGGTGGTGATGAACGACGCCGTCTGGCTCAGGGACGAGGACCGCACGGTCGAAGGCTTCGCCGCGCGCTGGGAGGAGATCAATTCCTTCACCAATCTCCAGGCCCCGCAGAGCGGCTCGGAGCAGTCGGGCAACATCCTCAAGGCCATGCAGAAGGTCACCGGCACCGGCCCGAGCAGCGCGCGCGGGTGAGCCGCCCTCTCGCGACGCAATTCGGCAAGGCCCGCCCTCGCAAGGGGGCGGGCCTTTTCGCATTCAAGCGGACAAAGGTTACACCCTGTCAACTTTCCAACGCCTCGAATAATTGCTTTATACCAGATGTTTAGCACCCGTTTCGCCCACCGGACGGACAGGGGGAGCGGAGGCTTTTAGGGAGCGAAGGTCCGCGCGCGGTGTGGTCGACGATGCGAAGGAGCGGCGCGAAGTTTAGCGGGCTCGCCGGATGTAGGAAACGGCAGCGGCAGGTTTTCGGGGAACGCTACCGGAAGCGGACCGACCGTTAACGACCCCTTTCCGGTCAAATTACAAAATGCTAGACTGCTTTCTATGGGCCAAGATGCAAGAAACTCGATTTACGCGTGGCTGACCGTAATAAGTATGTTCGGCTTCGCTTTCGGCTTCGTTTGGGTCATCCACGAATTCGGCGTTACCGGGTTGCTCGGTGAGAATTTATCGGGGTGGCTTTTTTCTTCGCTAGGGATCTTGGCGGTAATCAATTTTTTTCGATTCTGCTCGGGTCTATGGCAGCGGCGGGCCACTAACCAACGAAATCTGCATCTAGACTAGTTTCTAGTCTCCACCCAATTCCAGCCATCGGAACAGGCGGTTCGAGCGTTCCAAAGCTGCCACTTCCGCTGCCGGAGCGTGGGAGCGCGCCTTGTCGGGCCTAGTCCTCGACCGCCTTCACCAGCCGCCGCTCCATCGGCGCGAGTACATTGGCAAGATCGTGGCCGCGCTTCATCACCTGACCGTGTTCTCCGAAAAGCGTCCACATCCCCTGCTTGTTCCTTAGCGCCGGGCGCTTTTCGAGCCGCGCCTGCGGGCGTTCGGCGGTGCGGCGGAAGGCCGCGAAGGTCGCGCATTTCGAATCGAAATCCATCGCGTAGTCACGCCATTCGCCGGCCGCGACCATCCGGCCGTAAAGGTCGAGAATGCGCTGCAACTCCTCGCGTTCGAAGCCGACCTGGCCGGCGGCCCCGCGCGCCGGAAAGGCGACGATCTGTCCGGGGCCGGAGCCGCTGCCGGCCATCAGTCACCCGTCCCGCTCTTGCGGCCGAAATCGAGGCTCGCCTGCCGCGCCGCTTCGTCCGTGCGTGCACGGGCCTGTTCCGCCTTCAAATCCGCGATTTCGGCCTTGAGAAGGTTGAGCTCGTTCTCGAGCTTCTCGATGCAGTCGCTGCGCGGTTCGCACGGATCATCGGACGGCGTGCCATAGGGAATGAATTCGCGAATCCATTCCTCCGCCGGGACCAGCGTCGAGCGTGCCTTGAGGCCGACCATGGTAGCGCCGGGCTGCACGTCCTCGGTCACCACCGCATTCGCCCCGACACGGGCGCGTTCACCCACGGTGATCGGGCCGATGATCTGCGCGCCCGAACCGATGATGACATTGTCCTCGAGCGTCGGGTGACGCTTGCCGCCCTTGCCGTTGGTGGGGTTCGTCCCGCCCAGCGTCACGCATTGGTAGATCGTGACATTGTCGCCGATCTCCGCCGTCTCGCCGATGACGGTGAAGCCGTGATCGATGAAGAAGTTCCGCCCGATCGTCGCGCCCGGATGGATGTCGATCGCGGTGAGCGCGCGGGAGACGTGGTTGACGACGCGGGCGAGGAAATAAAGCTTCGCTTCGAACAGCCAATGGGCGACGCGGTGGAATCCCAGCGCCCAGACGCCCGGATAAAGCAGGATCTCCCAGCGCGAACGCGGTGCAGGATCGCGCGCTCTGATCGAGTCCAGATAGGCCTTGAGCTTATCGAACATGGCTCTTTTACCCTTCCACCAATCGGCGCCTTTTGCAAATCCGCCGCCCGCATGAGCGTTCCCGCCCGCTAGATCAGCCGTCCCTGTTCAGGCCCGTGCATCGCCTCCAGCGCAGAGCGCCAGACCGACATGGTGGCGGGGACCTGCCGTTCAAGGCTGATCCGGTCGATGGTCTCGACCAGCTGTTCCAGCCCGGTAAAGCTGCGTTCGGCCCGGGGAACGAGGTAGTCGGCCGCGCCCTCGGCGAGCGTAAGGCCGCGCTGTTCGGCCAGCGCCTCGATCAATTGCGCCGCCATTGCATCGTCCGGAACGCCGATCTCGAGCTGAAGAGACCCACCGAGACGCGAGGCGAGATCGGGGAGCGCGATGTGCCATGGCTGGCTGTCCGCGATCAGAAGCAAAGGTTCACCCGCCCGCGATCCGCCCTCCTGCCCCGCATTCCAGCGGTGGAACAGCGCGTCCTCGTCCCACTTGTCGGCGCCATCGATCACCGCGATCCCGCGCCCTTCGGCCCATTCGCCGATCAGCGACTTGCCCGAGCGCTGCGGCCCGGTGAGGATGGCCGTGCCAAAGGGCCAGCGCGACGGTTCGGCGAGCGCTTCGATCGCGTGCGCATTGGCGTTGCCGATCACGATCCGACGCGGCGCGCCACCCGCTCCGGGGACCAACGGAAGCGCGATCTGCGAAGGGGAATCGGCGGCTCTGCCCACGGCGCGCGGCCCGGTCAGCGGCTGATGGCGAGAGCGCCCGCCCCGCGATTGACTGCAAAGCCGCGCTCGACCAGCGCTTCGGCGAGTTCGTCGAGGCTCCCGGCATAGCGCACGCTCATCACCGAAGTCCCGCCCATCGCGGTGCTGGTGACGGCAAGCCCGCGCACGCCCGGCACGCCGCGCACGGCGGAAAGCGCGGCATCGAAGGTCGCCGCATCGGGGCTTGCGAACTGGACCGTGATAGCGCGCACCGGCGCGGCGGTTTCGGCCGGGTCGGGGGTTTCCTGCGCCTCTGCCGGGTTCGTCTCCGGCTGGTTCGGCGCCGGGCCTCTTTCCTCGCGTGCCAGATCGCGCTGCTGGATTGCGCGGCCGATCTCGATGAGGCGGCGCAGGGCCGGGTCCATCTCGCCCGAATCACCGCCCTGCAGGGTCGGATCGGGCGTGAGCTTGCCCTGCTCGAGGGCGGTCTCGAACATCCGATCGAACCGGCGCACCGCCTCGGCCAGCATGCCCGGCATCTGTTCGGGGCTTTCGGCGGAAAGCTCGAAGCCACCAAGCAGGGTGCTGTCCGGGCCATAGCGCGCGGTGAAGATGCCGCGCGCCGGGCCACCGGGGAACTGGTAGTCGATCCGCGCGATCGGAACGAGCGCATCGGCCGCGCCATACTGGTCAAGCGTCGTGCGCCACCATGCCCGACTGCGCCTGCGCGTCTGGCCGAAATTGATGAGCAGCGAATCGCCGCCCGCCCCGCTCGGCCTGACATAGTCGATCCGGCTCGTGCCGGGATTGAATTCGGCCCAGGCGCGCTGCCATTCATTGCGCCGCTCGAACGTGGTGTAAGCCCCGCCGCTCGCCATGATCGGGATCAGGAGCATCGGGGCCGACGAACGCTGCTGCGACTGACCGCCGAGATAGCGCCCTGCGCGCTGCCGATCGAACACGACGCCCAGCCTCGCAATATAGCGTCTTGGAGCGATGCTCTCGCGCTCAATCACGATCGCGGAGACCATCGCGGAAAGCTCGCTGTCCGAGACATCGGGGCCGTCGACCTTCTCCCACGCCTTGCGCTGGGCTTCGCGCCAGGCCTGCTGCCGCGCTTCCTCGGCCGAATCGGCCGTCACGTCGACTGCGATTCCGCGCACCTCGATATCCGCGCTCGAAGCGGTGGGCGCGATCCCGCGTTCACCCGAAACCTGAGCGAGGACCAGCGCATAGCCGCCGCCGAGCAGCGCGAGCGCGCCGAGAGCGGCTGCGCCATGGCGCAGCCAGCGCCGCGGCGGGAGCGTGGTCCCGGCTTCGGGCCGGTGCAGGGTGGGAAAAGACGCGGTCATCGTGGAAAGCCTGCGCGCTTTTGCCCAAAGGTGAGTGGAATTCCAAGCGCGAAAGGCTAAGGACGCGGGATATGAACGACCCTCGCCAATCTTCGTCGGGCCCCTATACCTACGAACAGGCCGGCGTCTCGATCGAGGCGGGCAACCGGCTCGTCCGGGCGATCGCCCCGCTCGCGAAAGCGACCGCGCGGCCCGGCGCGACCAGCGAACTGGGCGGCTTCGGCGGGTTCTTCGACCCGAAGGCGGCGGGCTATTCGGACCCGCTTCTGGTCGCTGCCAATGACGGGGTGGGGACCAAGCTCAAGCTAGCGATCGAATACGACCGCCACGACAGCGTCGGCATCGACCTCGTCGCGATGTGCGTCAATGACCTCATCGTTCAGGGCGCAGAACCGCTTTTCTTCCTCGACTATTTCGCCACCGGAAAGCTTGAGGAGGGCGTCGCCGAGCGCGTCATCGCCGGGATAGCCGAAGGCTGCAAGCACGCCGGATGCGCACTGATCGGCGGCGAGACGGCGGAGATGCCCGGCATGTATGCCCCAGGCGACTATGACCTCGCGGGGTTCTGCGTCGGCGCGGTCGAGCGCGGCGAGCAGTTGACCGGCGATCGAGTGGCGCCAGGCGACGTGCTGGTCGGCCTCGCCTCCTCCGGCGTCCATTCCAACGGGTATTCGCTGGTCCGCCGTCTCGCCGCCGATTTCGGCTGGAAGATGGACCGGCCAGCCGTCTTCGATCGCGACCGCCTGCTGATCGACGCTCTGATCGAGCCGACGCGGATCTACGTCGAAAGCCTGCTCCCGCTGATCCGCGAAGGCCATGTGAACGCGCTCGCCCATATCACCGGCGGGGGGCTGCTCGAGAACATACCGCGGATCCTTCCCGAAGGCGCGCATGCGCACGTCGATGCGGACAGCTGGCAGCAGCCGCGCCTGATGGCCTTCCTCCAGGCGCAGGGAAATATCGAACCCGAGGAACTGGCCCGCACCTTCAATTGCGGCGTGGGCATGGTGCTTGCGGTCGCCCCCGATCGGGCAGGCGCCGTCTTCGAGCGGCTCGGAACGGCCGGCGAAACCGCCTTCAGGGTCGGCGAAATCGTCGAGGGGCCGCGCGGCTGCACCGTTCGCGGCAGTCGCGGCACGTGGAGCGCGCGCGAGCCTTTCGAAGCGGTCCACAATGGCTGATACGCCCCGGCCCCGGGCGAAGGTCGCGATCTTCATCTCGGGCGCGGGGACCAACATGGCCGCGCTGCTCTATGCGAGCCGCCTGCCGGGCGCCCCGTATGAGGTGGTGCTGGTGGCAAGCAACGATCCCGCAGCGGAAGGACTGGCGCTCGCCCGGCTCGAAGGCACTCGCACCTTCGCTCATTCGCACAAGGGCATAAGCCGCCAGGCGCAGGACGAGGCGATGGAGGCCGCGGCGCTCGAAGCGGGGGCTGACCACATCGTACTCGCCGGTTACATGCGGATCTTGTCGGAGGAATTCGTGCAGCGCTGGCAGGGAAGGATGCTCAACATCCATCCCTCGCTGCTGCCGAAATACAAGGGACTCGATACCTATGCCCGCGCGATCGAGGCAGGCGACAGCCATGCGGGGGCAAGCGTGCACCTGGTCACGAACGAACTGGATTCGGGCGAAGTGCTGGCACAGGCGCGGGTCGCGATCGCGCCGGAGGACTCCCCCGAGAGCCTCGCCGCACGGGTCCGCATCGCCGAGCACCAGCTCTTCCCCCGCGCGCTGGCCGATTATGTATCGCGCGGGAGCGATCCTGAACACCTGCTCGCACGCGTGCGCGCGCTGGCGCTCGCCCTGCCCGAAACGCACGAGCGCGAAAGCCACGGCGCGCCCGGGTTCAGGGTCGGTCCGGATAAATCGGGCAGGTTCTTTGCCCATTTCAACGATCGTCATCACGGCAGCGGCCATGTCGCGCTGCTCGTCAAGACGAGCGGGATGGACGAATTGCTGAACCTCGTCGAGACGCAGCCGCAGGCCTATTTCAAGCCCGCCTATTACGGCGCGAGCGGATGGGTCGGCCTGATCCTCGACCGGCCGGGGCTCGACTGGGCACATGTCGGCGGATGGCTCGAGCGCAGCTGGCGCAGCGTCGCGCCGGCGCGGCTGACCCGGCTGCACGATGCGGCGGACATGTTCTGATGAAGGTTCCGCCGCGCGAACATCCCCTCGCCCGCGCGCCGCTCGCCGAACGCGCCAGCGCGCTGCTCGGAAATGCTTGGGAAAAGGGACGCCTGCCCGAGCCCTCGCTCGATCCCGATATGATGTGGGAAATCGCCGCCCGGCCGCTCGGCGCCGCTGCCGAGGCTGCGCAGCATGCAGGGCGCGGGTCGGAGGAGGTGGCAGATTTCCGCGAGCGGTTCGAGAGGCTTTCGGCTGCCGTGCGTGAGGAAGCCGATCTCAACCCGCTCGGCCGGGCAATGGCGCATGGCCAATTGGTGCGGGCGGTGCGCAATCGCCTGCGGCTCGGCGCGCTGTGGGCTAAGCGGCCCGAAATGGCGCGAACGCCGCTTGCCGCGCCGATCGTCGTCATCGGCCACATGCGTTCGGGCACGACCCGCATTCACAAACTGCTCGCCGCCGACCCGGCCCATTCGCACACCCGCTATTGCGATGCCTATCACCCGGTCCCCTCGCGCTTCGGAATGAACCGGGCGAAAAGCGCGCTCGACCTTGCGCTTCTCGGTGCGCTCAATCCGTGGCTGCAATCGATCCACCCGATGGCCCCCGCGCGGGCCGAGGAGGAGCTGGCATGGATATCGGCCGCGCTGCACCATTCGATCTACGAATCGCAGTGGCATATCCCGGGCTATTCGGCCTGGAGCGAGGCCCGCGATCCTGCTTCGATCTACCGTGAGTTCGCACGCATGCTGCGGACCGATGCGGCCCATCGCGGCAATGCGGGCCGGCCGCGGGTGATGAAGGTTCCCGCATTCGCCGAGGATCTCGCGACACTCCTGTCCCAATTCCCCGATGCCCGGCTGGTGATCGCCCAGCGCGACCAGGAAGCGGTGCTCAAAAGCGCCATTTCGCTGGCGGCGAACCAGATGGCGATCCAGTCGGATTCGTGCGACCTCGCGCGGATCGAGGCGGTCTGGAGGCACAAGATCGAGCTGCGCGAAGCGCGCATGGCCGAGGCGCTTCGCGACTGGGACGGACCGGTCACGCGGCTCGATTTCGATGCGCTCAACGCCGACTGGCAGGCCGAGATCGCGCGAACCTATGCCGAACTGGGCCTGTATCTCACAACGCAGGCGCTGGCCGCGATGCGCGCGGAAATGGCAAGCAGCGAGCGCGGCACGCATCACGCCCATTCCGACCAGCTCGCCCGGTTCGCCGAACCGCAGGCAAGCTGAAGCGGAAACGAAAAGGGCCGCCCCGGCAGGGACGGCCCTTTCAATTCAATGGCTGCGGGGCGATCAGCCGACAATCTCGTCTTCGCTGAAGAAGAATTCGATCTCGATCTTCGCGTTCTCTTCGCTGTCCGACCCATGGACCGTGTTCTCACCGATCGAAAGCGCATATTCCTTGCGGATCGTGCCGTCGGCAGCTTCTGCCGGATTGGTAGCACCCATCACGTCGCGGTTGCGCTTGACCGCATCCTCGCCTTCGAGAACCTGCACGACAACCGGATCGCTCATCATGAATTCGACCAGTTCGCCGAAGAAGGGGCGTTCCTTGTGGACCGCATAGAAACCTTCGGCCTGCTCGCGCGACATGCGGATGCGCTTGGAGGCGACGACGCGAAGGCCGGCGTCTTCCAGCATCTTGGTGACCGCGCCGGTCAGGTTGCGCTTGGTCGCATCGGGCTTGATGATCGAAAAGGTGCGGGTGACCGCCATGTCTGATGTTCCTTGATCTAGAAAAAGGGGCGCTACTTAGCGCTGCGGGGAAGCGTGGCGCGGAAGGGACTCCCGGCCGGGTTCGTCGCGCGCGCGCTTAAACCCGGCGGCGCGCCAGTTCAAGCCTGATGGCTGGCTTACGCGTTCGATCGCAGTCTATTCGGGCATGCGTCCGATGAAGAGCTGCCCGGTCGTAGTGCCGTCCGCGCCCGTCGCGCTCACCTGGAAGGCGATGGCGTCGGCCTCGTTCTCGCCCGCCACCATCACGCTTTCGCCCATTTTCGCATCCATCTGAAGTTCGATCCCGGCGGCCTCTGCCTGCTTGCGGTAATGGGCGATGATGTCTTCGGGGGTGGCGTCGGCCTCGAACAGGATCATGCTTCCGGTCCGCTCGCCCTGCTCGATCACCGAATTGGACGTCACGCGCGAGCCGGGATAGAGCGAAAAGCCGCCGGGCAGGTCGATCGGCACGTCCTTGCCCGAACGCAGCGTCGCCGTGCCTTCCTCGGTCTCGAGCGACATGCGGGTCTCCCCCGTTTCTCGGTCGATCGTGTATTCGCCCTGCGCGCCGTCCTCGGTGGTGAATTCGCCGTTTTCCTCCTGGCCGCCGCAGGATGCCAGAAACAGCGCGGCGCCAAGCCCCGTCGCGCTCGCGATAATGCGCATGGATTACCCTCCCCTCGCTCCGTCTGCCCGGAAGCATCGCCAATGCACGGGAGGAGTTCAAGCGTTCAGGCGATCTTTGTCCATTTCCCGTCGTCCTGACGGAAGAAGGAGCGCTCGATCCCGTCCCGCCCGTCTAGCGAACGCCAGGTTCCGCGCGCAGCTTCGAGGGTGTCCTCGCCGAACAGCAGGAAGAGCCGATCGAATCCCTCGGCATCGCGATAGGTGCCGTCGGCGAAGACGACATGGTTGGCCCCATTGGGCGCGGCGCATTCGGCGGAAAGCAGGATCGGCTGGCGTTCGTCCCCGGCAGATCCGGCGTGGGCGTTGGCAAGGAAGCTGTCCGGAGCAGCGCTCCACAGGGCATTGGCGATCATCTGGCGCTGCTCGGCATCGTCGCTGACTACGAGCAGCCTCTCGCCCTGCGCCAGCACGCGTGCGGCGATGAGCGCGACGACGCGCGGGGCAGGATCGCGAGAGAGCTGCCAGAAATCGACCTTCATGTCGCTTGGCTTCCCTGCCCCTTGCTGCGCCTGCACCGTTCGGAACAATAGCGCACGTTTTCCCAGTCCCGCTCCCACTTCTTGCGCCAGGAAAAGGGCAGGCCGCAGGTCGCGCAGGTCTTCGACGGCAAATCGGCTTTCCTGCGCATCCTGGCCAAGCCGGGTTACTCCACGTTTTCCTTGACGAAGCGGTCGAGCAGCCGCGCGCCGTAGCCGGTCGCGCCCTTGTCCCAGCTATGGCCGGGCTTGGTCGACCAGACCATGCCGGCGATGTCGAGATGCGCCCAGGGCGTGCCCTTCTTTACGAAGCGCTGGAGAAACTGCGCCGCCGTGATCGAGCCAGCCTCGCGCGGGCCCACATTCTTCATGTCGGCAATCGGGGAATCGATCAGCTTGTCGTATGCGGGCGCCAGCGGCAGGCGCCAGAGCTTGTCGCCCACCCCTTCGCCCGCACAGGCGAGCTGGCCTGCGAGTTCATCGTCATTGGAGAACATCCCGCCATGCTCGTTGCCGAGCGCGATGATCATGGCGCCTGTCAGCGTCGCGAGGTCGACGATCCGCGCGGGGTCGAATTCCTCCTGCGCCCAGTGCAGCGCATCGCACAGGACGAGCCGCCCTTCGGCATCCGTGTTGAGCACTTCGACTGTCTGCCCGCTCATCGTGGTGACGATGTCGCCGGGGCGCTGCGCCTTGCCGTCGGGCATGTTCTCGACGAGGCCGACGACGCCGATGACGTTCGCCTTCGCCTTGCGCCCGACAATCGCGAGCATCGCGCCCGCGACAGCGCCCGCGCCGCCCATGTCCCACTTCATGTCCTCCATGCCGGGCGGCGGCTTGAGCGAGATGCCGCCTGTATCGAAAGTCACGCCCTTGCCCACGAAGACGGTCGGCTTGTCACCATCCGTGCCGCCGTTCCAGCGGATCGCGAGCATCCGGCTCGGCCGCTCGGAACCCTGCCCGACGCCGAGCAGCGCGCCCATGCCGAGCTTTTCCATCGCGTCGTCATCGAGCACGATAAGTTCCGCGCCTGTCCCCTCGAACGCCTTTTCGCACAGCGCGACGAAGCTTTCGGGATAGAGCTTGTTGGCCGGTTCGGTCACCAGCGTCCGGGTGAATTCGACGCCCCGGGCGATCGCCTCGGCCTCGGTCCAGGCCTCGTTCGTGCCCTCGGGCGCGCCGACGACATGGATGGTCTCGAGGCTCGGCCGTTTGTCGGCGGGAAGCTTCGTGCGGTAAGTGTCGAGCCGCCAGGACCGCAGGCGAAGGCCGAACAGCGCGGCGGCCGCCTCCACGCCCGAAAGGTCCGCATGGCCGAGATCGAGCACCATGTCGCTCTCGCCCGAGAGAAGATACTTTGCCGCGAGCGCCGCCCCGGCCTTTTCGATATTGAGCCGACGCCCGGTCGCATCGGTCTCGCCCGCGCCGGCAAGCGCGATCCAGCGAAGTCCGTCATCCTGCATCGCGAACGTCTCGAAGACCTGACCGGCGCTGCCCTTGAAACGGGCCGCATTGGCCCCGTCGACCAGTGCGGCATCGAGGTCGGAAGGCATGTCCCCCTGGTTGAGGATCCGGGCATAGAGCCGGACATTGGCGGGCGGGCTGTCACTGAAACCGATCTTCATGGGGTCTCCCGGTTTGGCTGTCCCGGATGGCTCCGGACGGGGGGAATTGCAATCAGGGCTCGGCCGGTCGAACGCATCAAACGGCTGATCGCTCCCGCTCGCGGACACCTTTACTAAGGCGCATCGACGGGCGGATCGGGCGGTCGGACCGGGCCATGAATGGCGATTGCGATTAGGCCCGAGCGGTGCAATAGGCAAGGCATGACGGCAGGTTTCACGGGGCCTTCGCGCAATCTCGCGCCCGGCGCGATGCGCGCATTCCTGCGCCGTGTCGATTCCCCGCTCGTCTCGGCTCGCGCACTCGCGATCTCGGCATTCGCTCCGGCGGCCCTGCTCGAGGCGGCTCCGGCACACGCGCTCGAACCTATCGCAGGCCCCGTTCTCGCCGCCGCCCTGCAGGAAATCGACCCCTCGCTCGATGCGCCCGGACCGCTCGCGGAACGCGAGGAACTGGCCGGCGAAGACCGCATCCTCGACTTCGAGGCGGACGAACTGGCCTATGACAGCGAAGCCGAGATCGTCACCGCGCGCGGCGATGTCGTGCTGCGCAGCGAAGACCGCTCGGTGCGCGCCGACGAAGTCGTGTGGTACCGCGAAAGCGGCCGGATCGTGGCTTCGGGCAACATCCGTTTCGTGGACGAGACCGGCAACCAGCTGTTCACCGACCAGATCGAGCTGACCGATGAATTCGAAGCCGGCGCGATCGAGGAACTGCTCATCGCCCTTAGGGCAGGGGGCCGACTCGCGGCACGATCGGCGAGCCGGGAGGAAGACGGCACGATCCTGCTCGACCGCGCGGCCTATACCGCCTGCCCGGTGGTCGGCGAGGATGGCTGCGCGAAAGACCCGAGCTGGCGCATCACCGCCGACCGCGTGATCTACGATCCGGACGAGGCGCGGGTGCGGTTCAAGGGCGCGATGCTCGAATTGTTCGGCCAAAGGCTGCTGCCGCTTCCGGGCCTCGCTCTCAACACCGACGGCGAAGCGGTATCAGGCTTTCTCGTCCCCAATATCCGGGTGACGCAGGTCAACGGGCTCGAACTGTCGGGAGATTATTACTGGCGTCTCGCCGACAACAAGGACCTGAGGCTGGGCGCGTATGTCTTCTCGGCGGTGGCGCCGATGGTGAGCGCGGAATGGCGCCACCTGACGGGGAACGGCGCTTATCAGGTGACCGGCTATCTCACCCAGAGCAGCCGCGTCGCCGATCTGACCGGGCAGGCCACGACCGAGAGCGACCCGCGCGGATATCTGTTCGCCAACGGACGCTTTCAGTTCACGGAGAACTGGAGTCTGACCGGCTCGGTCCGCGCGGCGAGCGACCGCACCTTCCTGCGCCGCTACGACCTGAGCCGCGACGACCGGCTTCGTTCCACGATCAATCTCGAACGGATCGACGAGGATTCCTATCTCAGCCTCGCCGGATGGGCGACGCAGACGCTCAGGATCAACGCCGACCAGGGGCAGATCCCGGTCGCCCTCCCCGCCTTCGATTATCGCCATATCCTGGATGACCCGGTGCTGGGCGGCGAGATCCAGCTCCAGGCGAACACGCTCGCGCTGCTGCGGACCGACGGGCAGGACACGCAGCGCGCCTTCGCCGGAGCGCGCTGGGACCTGCGCACGCTGACCGGGCTCGGCCAGGTCGTCACTTTCAGCGCGCTCGTGCGGGGCGACATCTATCACACCTCCGACACCGGCTCGACGCTGACCGAGATCTATCGCGGCAATGAAGGCTGGACCGGTCGCGGAATCGCGATCGGGGCGATCGACGTCGAATGGCCCTTTGTCGGCGAAGCCTTCGGCGGCACACAGGTCCTCAAGCCCCGCATCCAGTTCGTCGCCAGCCCGCCGATCGAGAATCTCGCCGTCCCGAACGAGGATGCGCGCGCGATCGACCTCGAGGATTCGAACCTGTTCGCGCTCAATCGCTTTCCCGGCTACGATCGGGTGGAGGACGGCGCCCGCATCACCTGGGGACTCGACTGGGAGCTGCAGAAGCCCGGCTGGCGGGTGAAGACCACGGTCGGCCAGTCCTACCGGCTCGAGGACAAGCAGGACATCTTCCCGGTGGGAACCGGCCTTTCGGAGCGGGTATCGGATTTCGTCGGGCGAACCGAGGTGCGCTATCGCGATTTCCTCGCCTTCACGCATCGCTTCCGGCTCGACAAGGACAACCTCGCCTTTCGCCGCAACGAGATCGATGCCGCGATCGGATCGCGCCGGACCTATCTCGAAGTTGGGTATCTGCGGCTCGACCGGAACATCCAGACCGTCGAGGACCTTCAGGACCGCGAGGAATTCCGCGCCGCCGCGCGGGTCGCCTTTGCCAACAACTGGGCGGTGTTCGGTTCGGGCGTGTTCAACCTGACGAGCGCGGAGGAAGACCCGGTCTTCGCGCCAGACGGGTTCGAGCCGATCCGCACCCGACTGGGCGTTTCCTACCAGGACGATTGCCTCGAATTCGGCTTCACCTGGCGGCGCGACTTCATCACCGCAGGCGACGCGGCGCGGGGAAATTCCTTCCAGCTCTTCTTCGCCCTGCGCAATCTCGGGTTCCGCTAGACGCGTGCGAATTGGCAGCGGGCCAAAAAGGGGCTACACGGCCCGCCAATCAAACGGGTGGGGCCGCGATCCGGGCCGACCGATTTTCACTCAGCGCAGGTTCAGCCCGGCTCCGGCAGGGTGAACGACCGGCGAGAACGGGCGTGAAAACGGGTGTGGGGCCGCCTCTCGCCGACGAATCAGGACGGAACGAACGAGTGACTTCGACGAACATGATGAAGACAATCTGCGCCGGTATCGCATCGGCCGCGCTGGTCGCCGCACCGCTCGTGCCGGCAGCCGCACAGACGGTGGCCGTGCCGACCGCGGACAATCCCTTCGGCATCCCCGACGACATCCAGATCCTGGGCAAGGAGAATCCCGACACCCGTACCGCGACGGCGGTGGTCAACGGATATGTCATCACGGGCACCGATATCGACCAGCGCGTCGCCCTGGTGACGTCCGCGTCCGAAACCGAGGTTTCCGACCAGGAGCTCGAGCGGCTGCGGGTCCAGGTGCTGCGCAACCTGATCGACGAGACGCTCAAGATCCAGGCCTCGCAAGCGCTCGAAATGCCGGTCAGCCAGGGCGAGGTCGAGCAGACCTATGCCCAGCTAGCGACGCAGAATTTCGGGCAGGAGCCTGAAAAGATGGCCGAATACCTGATCTCGATCGGCTCCTCGCCCGCCGCGCTCAAGCGCCAGATCGAAGGCGAAATCGCGTGGGAGAACCTCCTGCGGCGCAACATCATGCCGTTCGTCAACGTCTCGGCCGAAGAGGTCAACGACGTGCTCGAACGGCTCGAGGAAGCGCGCGGGCAGGACGAATACCGCGTCGGCGAGATCTACCTTTCCGCCACCCAGGAAAACCGCGCCGCGGTGCTCCAGAACGCGCAGCGCATCATGGAGCAGTTGCGCCAGGGTGGCAGCTTCGTCGCCTATGCTCGCCAGTTTTCGGAAGCGACGACGGCGGTCGTCGGCGGCGATCTCGGCTGGATCAGGCTGGGCCAGTTGCCGCCTGCGCTCGATGCGCAGCTCCAGCAGATGCAGGCGGGCCAGCTGAATGGCCCGATCGAGATTCCCGGCGGTTTCTCGATCATCTACCTCATCAACAAGCGCAAGGTGGCGATGGCGGACCCGGCCGATGCCCTTCTCAGCCTCAAGCAGATCGCGATCAGCTTCGCCCCCGACGTGACGCAGGAAGCGGCCGAGGCGAAGGTCAACCAGTTCGCCGATTTCGTGAACAACCTTCGCAGCTGCGCCGATGCCGAAACGGCACGCGATGTGCTGGGGGCGACGGTGGTCTCCAACGACCAGATCCGCGCCGCGAACCTGCCCGAACAGCTGCGCGCGATCATCCTCAACATGCAGATCGGCCAGACCACCCCGCCCTTCGGCTCGCCGCAGGAAGGCGTGCGCGTGCTGATGCTGTGCGGACGCGACGATCCGGAACAGATCGGTGGCCCGAATTTCGACGAGATCATGGACCAGATCGAGCAGGAGCGGATCAACAAGCGCGCCCAGCGCTATCTGCGCGACCTGCGCAACGACGCCTATATCGAATACAACTGATCCGGCTGGCGGGACCTGCGAGCGTTGACACCCGAAGCTCCGATTGCGCTGTCGCTTGGCGATCCTGCGGGTATCGGGCCCGAAATAATTGCCGAAGCCTGGGTCCAGCGTGACAGGACCGCGCCGACGGGAGGCGATCCGCCGCCCTTCTTCGTCGTCGGCGGGCCTGAAGTCCTCAGGGCAGCGATCGAGGCGCGCGGGCTCGATTGCCCGGTTGTGCCGATCGCGGATCCCGCAGAAGCACTGTTCGCCTTTTCCGCCGGGCTTCCGGTGATGGCGGGGCTCGATGCGCCCTATGCGCCGGGCGCGCCGAGCGAGGCGGGAGCGAAGCTCGCGCTCGCTTCTCTCTCCTATGCGACCCGATTTACCATGGGAGGCGTTGCGGCCGCGCTCGTCACCGGGCCGATCGCCAAGAGCGAGCTGGCACGGATCGGCTTCGACGCGCCGGGCCAGACCGAATTTCTCGCCGATGCCTGCCGCCTGCCCTATCGCGACGCGGTGATGATGCTTGCCGGGCCGAGTCTGCGCACCGTCCCGCTGACGGTGCATTGCGCACTCGCCGAAGTGCCCGCGATGCTCACCAGCGATCTCATCGTCCACAAGGCGCGCATCGTTGCCGGCGCTCTCGCGCGCGATTTCGGGGTCGAGCGCGCGCGCCTCGCCGTGGCCGGGCTCAATCCGCATGCGGGCGAAAATGGAAAGTTCGGCGACGAGGAAGCGCGCATCATCGAACCGGCGATCCGTACGCTGCAGTCGGAGGGGTTCGATGTGTTCGGCCCGGTGCCGGGCGATGCGCTTTTCACGTCGCGCGTTCGCGAGACCTATGATGCGGCCCTGTGCATGTATCACGATCAGGCACTGATCCCGCTGAAGGCGCTCGAATTCGACGAAGGCGTGAACGTCACGCTGGGCCTGCCGATCATCCGGACCTCGCCCGATCACGGCACCGCCTTCGACATTGCGGGCAAGGGACTGGCCGATCCGGGCGCGATGTGTGCTGCGATCCGCATGGCGGGCGAATGCGCGGCGCTGCGGGCGGCCGCGTGACCGACCTTCCCCCGATCCGCGAGGTCATCGCGCGCCACGGCCTTTCCGCCTCGAAGGCGCTCGGCCAGAACTTCCTGCTTGACGAACAATTGCTGGGCCGCATCGCCGCCCTGCCCGGCGATCTTTCGGGCAAGGCGGTGCTGGAAATCGGCCCCGGCCCTGGCGGGCTCACGCGCGCGGCTTTGCGCGCCGGGGCAAGGGTGACCGCGATCGAGATGGACCGCCGCTGCCTTCCCGCCCTTGCCGAACTGGGTGAAGCCTTTCCGGGCCAGCTCACAGTGATCGAGGGCGACGCGATGAAGCTCGACCACGCCGACATCATGCGCGGCGAGCCCTTCGCCGTGCTTTCCAACCTGCCCTACAATGTCGGCACCGCCCTGTTCGTGAGATGGCTGTCGGGCGAGGCCTGGCCGCCCGCATGGACCTCGCTCACGCTGATGTTCCAACGCGAGGTGGCCGAACGCATCGTCGCCGAACCGGGGAGCGGCGCCTATGGACGGCTCGCCGTCCTCGCCCAGTGGCGCAGCACCGCGCGGCTCGCGATGAAAGTCCATCGCAGCGCTTTCACCCCGCCGCCCAAGGTGATGAGCGCGGTGGTCCACGTGACGCCCGCCGTCATGCCAGAAGGCGTATCGGCGCGCGTCATCGAACGGATCAGCGAATCCGCATTCGGCCAGCGCCGCAAGATGCTGCGCCAGAGCCTAAAGGGCGTGCCCGGCGCGCTCGAGGCGCTCAGCCGCCTCGGCATCGACGAAACCCGCCGCGCCGAAACGCTGAGCGTCGGGGAATTCACGGAGCTGGCGCGCCGATTGACGGGCTGATAGCGAATCTGGTGGCGCGTTCTGACCGCGCGCCGTATTTTGCCGCGGCCGCCTTTCGGCCCGGAGACCCTTCACATGAAGACTGCTACAGCCTGCGCCCTCCTTGCCTCAGCCCTGCTGTTTTCGAACAATCCGCTTGCCGCCCAGGCCGTCAGCGAACCGGGGGTCACCGAGCCCGTTCCCGGTGTCCGGGTGATCGACGGCAGCAAGGTCAGCCAGCGCCCGGTCAGCTCCAGCGCGCTGCTGACCGCGATCGCGGCCGACCCCGGTTTCAAGGGCATCGCCAAGCTGCTTGGCGGCAAAGGTATCGAAAGCCCCGGACCGCAGGGAACCGTCACCCACATGTACAAGATCCGCGAAACCGACAGCGACACCGACAAGGTCGTCGTGCTGTTCGTAAAGGGCGGCAAGGTGGTCGAACACCTGATCACCTGATCGCGGCGGCAGCGCGCTGGCCCGGCTGATCACTGCCTGAAAGTCTCGCCCCAGATCGTGTAGATGAAAGTCGCCGACCAGGTGATCAGCATGAAGCCGGAAAGCGACAGCATCATCACCATCAGCCGGATCGGACCGTGCGCCGACATGCTCGTATAGCCGAGCGTCGAAAAGGAAATGCCCGCGAAATAGAGATAGTCCGCCGCATCGCTGCCGTTCATCCCGTCGCTCAGCATGCCGTAGGCCGGATTGCCCAGCAGCAGCGCGATGACGGAGGCGGCGATGCCGATCTCGATCATGTGCAGCAGGGCCAGGCCCCAGAACGTCAGCAGCAGGCCGAACGGGCTGTGCTGGTGACGCTTCGGCTTGAGCCAGCGGATAAGCTCGAGTCCGGCGAGATGGATCGCGCCGAAAGCGAACAGCAGGGCGATGCCCCAGACGAGGACGTGGATTTCCGCTTGCGTCATCAGGCGAGACAACGGGCCGCGCGGCGCGGTTGTTCCGATTGCAGGCCTGCTTGCGAAAGGCCCCGTCGACCCGCTGGCTCAGCCGGCCTTCGCCACCTGCCGCCATTGGTGCAGCAGCGGCTCGGTATAGCCTGATGGCTGCTCCACGCCCTTGAAGATGAGATCCCTTGCCGCGCTGAAGGCGGGTCCGTCCTCGTTTCCGATGAGCGGTCGATAGAGCGGGTCATTCGCGTTCTGCCCGTCGACCTTGGCCGCCATCCGGCGAAGCGAATCCATCACCTGATCCTCGCTCACCACGCCGTGATGGAGCCAGTTCGCGATATGCTGCGAGGAAATGCGCAAGGTCGCGCGGTCCTCCATCAGGCCGACATCATCGATGTCGGGAACCTTGGAACAGCCCACGCCCTGATCGATCCAGCGCACGACATAGCCCAGCAGTCCCTGGCAATTGTTGTCGAGTTCCTCGCGCAGCTCGTCCTCGGGCCAGTTGGTGTTTTCGGCTAGCGGGATCGTCAGCAGCGCATCGAGGCCTGGCGCCTCGGGCAGGGTCGCCTGAATCTCGAAGACGTTCTCGCGGTGATAATGCAGCGCGTGGAGCGTCGCGGCCGTGGGCGATGGCACCCAAGCGGTGTTGGCACCCGCGCGCAGGTGACCGATCTTCTCCTCCATCATCGCCGCCATCCGGTCGGGCGCGGCCCACATGCCCTTGCCGATCTGTGCCTTGCCCGACAGGCCGTGCTTCAGGCCGATCGCGACATTCCTCGCCTCATAGGCGCGGAGCCAGGCCGAGCCTTTCATCGCGCCCTTTCGCATCATCGGCCCGGCGCGCATCGAGGTGTGGATTTCATCGCCGGTCCGATCGAGGAAGCCGGTGTTGATGAAGACGATCCGGTCCTTCACCGCGTGGATGCAAGCGGAAAGGTTCGCCGAAGTGCGCCGCTCCTCGTCCATCACGCCGACCTTGATCGTGTGGCGGGGGAGGCCGATGAGGTCCTCGACCCGGTCGAACAGGTCATTGGTGAACGCGCATTCCTCCGGCCCGTGCATCTTGGGCTTGACGATGTAGATGCTGCGCGCGCGGCTGTTGCCGTATTCCGCGTGGCCCTCGACATCCAATGTGCTGATCGCGCTGGTGAACACCGCGTCCATCAGGCCCTCGGGGATCTCGCTGCCATCGGGCAGGCGGATCGCCGGATTGGTCATCAGATGGCCGACATTGCGCACGAACAGCAGGCTGCGGCCCGGCAGGCTGTGCTCGGAACCGTCGGGGGCGGTGTAGGACTTGTCGCCCGCCAGCCTGCGGGTGAGCGTCTTTCCGCCCTTGTCGAAGCTTTCCTCGAGATCGCCGCGGATCACGCCGAGCCAGTTGGAATAGGCGAGAAGCTTGTCCTCGCCATCCACCGCCGCGACCGAATCCTCGCAATCGGCAATGGTGGTCAGCGCGCTTTCGATGACGATGTCGGAAATGCCCGCCTTGTCGGACTTTCCGACCTGCGTCGTGGAATCGAACACGACTTCGACATGGAGGCCGTTGTTGACGAACATTCGGCCCTTTTCCGACCGGCCGACATAGTGCGTTTCATCGACCAGCGCGATGTCATCGGGGCCGGTGATGTCGCTCCAGCTGCCTTCTTTCAGCGCGAACGTCGCATCGAGAAATTCACGGCCCCGTGCGATCACTGCCGCACCGCGTTCCTCGTCATAGCCGCCAGGACGGGCGGGTGGCGCGTCGAGCGCGTCGGTGCCGTAGAAGGCATCATACAGGCTTCCCCAGCGCGCGTTGGCGGCGTTGAGCAGGAAGCGCGCGTTCAGGATAGGCACCACCAGCTGCGGCCCGGCCATCGTAGCGATCTCGGGATCGACGTTCTGCGTGCCGATGGTGAATTCGCCCGGCTCGAGGACGAGATAGCCGATCTCCTCTAGAAAGGCGCGATATTCGGCCTGGTCGTGCGGCTGGCCGCGGCGTTCCTCGTGCCAGGCATCGATTGCGCTCTGCAGTTCCTCGCGCTTTTCCAGAAGCGCGGCATTTCGCGGCGCGAAATCGGCAAGCAGCTTCGCGAAGCCCTGCCAGAACGCCTCAGGATCGCGTCCGAGCGGCTTGAGCACCTCGCGTTCGAGGAAATCCGCCAGCCGCCCGTCGACCGTCAGGCCGGCGCGGGTGATCATCTGTGCCATTGTATTCGTGTCCTCATGACTCGCTTGAACGGGCCCCGGGGAGGAGGACGGCAGGCGCTATGGCGAAGCGCTCCACCGATTGCAACGGCGCGGTGGCGAAAGCGGTTCCGCGCGGGTTGGAACAGGACGGGCCAGCGTCTAGGGAATTGTCATGGACATGCGAACTTCCCCAGCGATCGATGCCGCCGCCATGCTCGAACAGGTCGAGGCGTGGAGCGCGATCAACACCGGCACCGGCAATCTCGAAGGGCTTGCAAAACAGGCGGATGCGCTTGCGCAGGCGTTCCGCGCACTGCCCGGAACCGTCGAACTGGTCGAACCGGCACCCGTCACCGCGATCGCGGGCGATGGCAGCGAATACGAAAAGGCGAATGGAAAGCATCTCGTCGTGCGCGTCCGGCCCGGGGCCAACCGCCGCATCGTGCTGACCGGGCACATGGACACGGTGTTTCCGCCCGACCATCCCTTTCAGGAGCAGCGCTGGCTCGATGATCAGACGCTCAACGGGCCGGGCGTCGCCGACATGAAGGGCGGGATCGCGGTCATGCTCCATGCCCTGCTCGCCTTCGAGCGGACCGCCTCGGCCTCGAGCCTGGGCTATGACGTGCTGATCAATTCGGACGAGGAGACAGGTTCGCTCGCGAGCGCTGCGCTGATCGCCGAACTCGCACAGGGCAAGCTCGCTGCCCTCACCTACGAGCCCGCCGCGCTTCCCGACGGTACGCTTGCACATGAACGCGGCGGGACCGGCAATTACTCGATCACGATCCGGGGCAAGTCCGCCCATGCCGGACGCAATCCCGAGGACGGGCGCAACGCGATCGTGGCGGCGGCCGACCTGATCGTGCGGCTGAAGGCGATGGAGCGCGCGGATATCACCGTGAACCCGGCGAAACTCGAAGGCGGCGGGCCGAACAATGTCGTGCCCGACCATGCCCTGCTGCGCTTCAACATCCGGCCAAGGTCGACCGAGGCGATGGAGAGCTTCGATGCCGCGCTGGACGACGTGCTGGCCGAAATCGGTTCCGCGCACGAAGTGACGGTGCACCGCCATGGCGGCGTCACACGTCCGCCCAAACCGGTCGATGCGCGCGCGCAGGCGCTGTTCGATCTCGTGCGCGAATGCGGGGCGGAACTGGGTCAGGACATTCGCTGGAAATCGACTGGCGGGGTGTGCGACGGCAACAATATCGCCGCCTGCGGCGTGCCCGTGGTCGACACGATGGGCGTTCGCGGCGGGTCGATCCACTCCTCGGACGAATTTCTGATCGTCCCCAGCCTCGCCGAACGCGCGGCGCTGTCGGCAAGGGTGATCGAGCGGCTTGCCGAAGGCGCGCTGGCGGAGCATGGGGCGCGCGAAGGAGAAACCAATTGACCTTTCGCCTGCGCGCAGCGCGCCCCGGGGATCTTGAACATCTCTACGAGATGGCGAAGCTGACCGGCGGCGGTTTCACCAACCTTCCCCCGGATCGCAAGGCGCTTTCCGCAAAGCTGGACGCCGCGGCCAAGGCCTTCGCGAACACCTCGAACGACCTCACCGCCGAGCAATTCGTGCTCGTGCTCGAGAACCATGAAACCGGCGCGGTCAGGGGGACCAGCCAGTTGATGACGCAGGTCGGACAGCGCTGGCCGTTCTATTCCTACCGGCTCAACACGCTGACCCAGTATTCGAAGGAGCTCGACCGCACGGTGCGCGCCGAAATGCTGAGTCTCGTCACCGATCTCGAGGGCGCGGCGGAGGTCGGCGGGCTGTTCCTTCATCCCAATGAACGCGCAGGCGGCCTCGGCCTTCTGCTGGCGCGCTCGCGCTATCTCTTCATCGCGATGCACCGTGCGCGCTTCGCCGACAAGGTGCTCGCCGAACTTCGCGGCATCATCGACGAGCGTGGCGGTTCGCCTTTCTGGGACGGGGTCGCGGGGCGTTTCTTCGGGATGAATTTCCAGGAAGCGGACTATTTCAACGCGATCAACGGCAACCAGTTCATCGCCGACCTCATGCCCAAGCACCCGGTCTATGTCGCGATGCTCGACGACGATGCGAGGAGCGTGATCGGCGTGCCCCACCCGACAGGCCGCGCGGCGATGCGAATGCTTGAGAACGAGGGCTTCAGCTACGAAGGCTATGTCGACATCTTCGACGGCGGGCCGACCATGATCGCCCGCACCGACGAGGTTGCCAGCGTGAAGAACAGCGTGCGCGCGGTCGTCGAGGATGTGGACCTTGCCGAGGGAGAGCGCGCGATTCTCGCCACTGGCCGGCTCGAGACCTTCCGCGCCTGCTATGGCGCACGGGCCCTTTCGGGCGACGCGGAAACCGGCTTCACCATCGCGATCGACAGTGCGGCAGCGGACGCGCTCGATGTCGGCGAAGGCGACGAGGTATGGAGCGTCGCGCGATGAGCAAGCTGGTCGAGATCAATTTCGACGGGATCGTCGGGCCGAGCCACAATTACGCCGGGCTCAGCCTCGGCAACATCGCCAGCGCGAGCCACAAGGGCGATCCCTCCTATCCGCGCGCGGCGGCGCTTCAGGGGCTCGCCAAGATGCGGGGCAACCTTGCAAGGCTGGGCGTGCAGGGCTTTCTCCTGCCGCTGCCTCGCCCGAACGGCGCGCTCGCCGATCGTCTCGCGCTCGACGGGAGCGAGGACCCCGCCCTGCGGGCGGCGCCGTGGTCGGCATCGAGCATGTGGACAGCCAACGCCGCGACCGTCTCCCCCTCCCCCGACACAGCGGACGGTCGCTGCCATCTGACCCCTGCCAATCTGGTCACCATGCTTCACCGAGCGCAGGAATGGCCGGATACGAAACGCCAGCTCGACCTCGCCTTCGCCGACACGGCGCATTTCGCGGTCCACGATCCCGTGCCGCCCACTTTCGGGGACGAGGGCGCGGCCAACCATATGCGCCTGTGCGAGGGGCATGGGTCGCCCGGCGTCGAGGTCTTTGTCTATGGTCGCCCCGGCGGCCGCTTTCCCGCGCGCCAGCACGAACAGGCCAGCCGCCTCGTCGCTCGCGCGCACTCTCTTGATCCGGCACGATGCATCTTCATCGAACAGAACCCGGAGGCGATCGAGGCTGGGGCGTTTCACAATGACGTCGTCGCGGTCGCCAATGAGCGGGTGCTGTTCACGCACGAAGCAGCCTTCGCCGACCGGGAACGCGCCTATGAATCGATCCGCTCCGTCTTCCCCGCGCTCGAATTGGTCGAGGTGCCCGCGAGCGAGATCAGCCTCCTCGAGGCAATCCGCACCTATCTCTTCAACGCCCAGCTCGTCACCTTGCCTTCGGGCACGATGGCGCTGATCGTGCCCGAGGAATGTCGCGAAAGCCCCGCAGTCTGGTCCTGGTGCGAGAGCATGGTCGCATCGAACGGCCCGATCGGTGAGGTGATCCCGGTCGATGTCCGGCAAAGCATGGCCAATGGCGGGGGGCCGGCCTGCCTCCGACTGCGGGTCGCATGCGATCCGTCAACGGTCGATCCACGCTTTCTCCTTGACGAAGCGAAGGCAGATCGGATCGAGCGTGTCATCGCAGAGACCTGGCCCGAACAGATCGATCCAGCCGATATCGGAGGCAATTCCCTCGCCAAGGACGTGGCCGCCGCGCGCCATGCACTGCTCGCCGCGCTCGATATCTCCGAACTGGCCTGATCATGGTTAACGCGTTTGCATGCCCGCGTCGGGTGGGCTTACACTTGGGTCACCATTAACCAGTCCGGCCCGCGCACGCCCGTTCATGGCACGCTGTTTGCAGGAAGCTCCGTTAACGCGAGGGAGAGATCATGCTGCAGAAGATCGGAAGGCTTTTCGTAATCAAGACCAGGTTCGAAGCCTTCGTGATCATCTATGCGCTCGCCCTTGGTGCGATGACCCGCGGCACGGCCTATCTTTCCGAATATCCCGGCATTTTCGGTCAGCTGCTGTTCCTCGCCACAAGCGGGGCGGTATTCCTTGGCGGAGCGAAGATCCTCGACTGCCTCAGGCTAGAGAAGGAACTGGCCGAAGCCCGCGGAGATAAACCCTCAGATACGCGCTCCGCCGACTAAGGCAGCTTGTCTCTCGCAGTCACATGGCGCGGCGCAAATACGAAAAGGCCCCCGCACAGCAAAGTGCGGAGGCCTTTTTTCTCGGGAACCGGCGGCCTTATTCGAGCTCGTCGGCCACCTCGTTTATTTCGTCGGCAGCTTCATCGCCGATATCGTCGATTTCCTCGGCGCGCTCGTTGAGCATGTCCTCGCGCGCATCGGTCTCCGCCTCGTCGGCGCGTTCCTCGAGCGCTTCGGCGCGGTCATTGCCGACGTCCTCGATCGCGTCGGCGCGCTCTTCCATGCGGTCACCCATTTCCTCTCGCGGGGAATCGGGGCCGCAGGCGGCAACCATGGCGAGGGCCGGAAGGGCGGTGAATGTCAGCAGTTTCTTCATATCTAGCGTCTCCTCCATTGCGCCGCCCTTCGCAGCTCACCCGAAGGCGGATGCGTGGCGGCTAGCACCCCACCAACGGGCCCGGGCACGCGAAGTTTCAGGAAAGTTTGGCGACCCTCATCAAGGTGCAGCCGGTTCGCCAATTCGCGGGGGAACATCGAACTCGAATTCGCCGTCGACGATCGCCTCGCCGTTCTTGTCGAAGCGCGGCAGGATCACGATATCCTCGGCTCTGGTCAATTCGATGAAGAGTTTCTTGCGGCGACGGTCTCGCACGGCACCGTCGAAAGCAACCTCCAACCGGGGTTGGCCGCGCACCACAATCACGCGATCGCGGAACATCGAGCGCAGCTTACGGAGCGTCGGCTTGCTGAAATAGCGCATCCTATCGCGTGCAACGACGATATCGCCGTTTTCGTCAACATAGGCTTCGCCCTGTTGCACCGTTCCAGGAACCGGTACGTTTAGCAGATCGAAGAACACATCCGGCTCCATCTCGACAACGATCTCGTCCGGGCCGGTGACCGGGCGATAGGTCAGGGGCGCGCGCTGACCAATCTTTTTGAAGGTAGACGGTCCGCGGCCAGCAACGAGCAAAAACTTGCCGTTCCAGCGGCCTACGAATCCGATTGGGAGCACAGCCGCGACGTGCGAATCTTGCTCACGATCGCCGAAGCGGACAGCGCGCAGTAATGGACGCGGCGCGAGGCAATCTGAGGCACAAATCGCCTTCAACCGTGCGAGCCATGACTCATAAGGCTCCGCGACCGCAGAAGAGGTAGGCGCAAGCAGGAGCGCCGCGCCAGCGAGAAAGCCGAAGAGCATGAAGCGCACATTCACCTCCTGCCAAGACCGCAGGAGACAATATCTGCTTGAAATGGTTGAATCAGTGCTGAACGTGCGGCTCGATACGAAACGAGTCGGGGATGTCGCGGGATGGGTGGGGGATTCTGTTGCTAGGCTCCCCCGGGCCCCCGGAATCCGCTTCTGTTGCCCGGTGGGTCCAACCGCGCTTTAGCTTTGTAAATTCAGGCCGTTAGGCCTTAAAATTACGCAGCGAGAGCGAGTGCTTCGTTATCGTTGGCACTTATGGGTTTTGAGCCTTTAACGGGTTACTCAGCCCGGACGAAAACAACGCTTTTCAGCCCACGTCGATCCTGGTTCGGCCCCGTCAGAACCCCCGGTTTCCCGGGGTTTATGGTGGAGCCGCCGGGTACTGCCCCCGGGTCCGTTGTGCCTATTGCACGCTGCAATTTATCGTCATAGTCGGATCGCTCCGACGCATCCGATATAGGCGTTCTGCGCTTAATGTGAAGTGTATCACTTCTTAAGCGCATCCCGGATCTCGGTCAGCAGCTCGATCTCGGTCGGGCCGGCGGCTTCCTCGGGCGCGGTGACCTCGTCCTTCTTCTCGAAGCTCTCGATCACCCGGTTGGTGTAGCGCACCAGCAGGAAGATAATGAAGGCGAGGATCACGAAATTGATCACCGCAGTCGCGAAGGCCCCATATCCGATCATAGCCGCGCCCACTTCCTTGAGAGCGGCGTAATCGGTCATCGAACCCTCGTATCCCTCGGGAACGGAGAGAAGCACGAAATATTTCGAGAAGTCCGCCCCGCCGAAGATCGCGCCGACCACCGGCATGATGATCTCGTCGGTGAGCGATTTCACGATCACCGCGAAAGCACCGCCGATGATGACCGCGACGGCGAGCTGCATGACATTGCCCTTGGCGATGAATTCGCGGAATTCCGACAGCATTGACTTGTCCCCTGTTTATCCGTGATGCCCCACCTGTCTTGCCCCCTCGCGGACCGCCTGCCAAGCGTCCCGAGAGGCCCTTCCCCCGCTTGAATGGGCGCAGGGGTGTGCTATATCCGCAATACAGGAACATTATGCGCGCCCCGCTTTCCGGTCGGCGCGCCTTTCGGAGGGATTTCGATGACGCTGACCACGCTTTTCCGGGGCGCTCTCGCCGCCATGGCCGCGCTGAGCCTTGCCGCCTGCGGGATCAATTCGGTTCCGGCGGCCGAGGAAACCGCCAAGGCGAAATGGGCCGATGTCGAGGCGCAGTTCCAGCGCCGGGCGAACCTCATCCCGAACCTCGTCGAAGTCGCGCAGGGCGCGGCCGAGAACGAACGTGGCATCCTCACCGAAGTCACCGAGGCCCGGGCCCGCGCGACCAGCGTCAACGTGACGGCAGACGACCTTAACGACCCCGCCAAGATGGAACAGTTCGCCGCCGCGCAGGGCCAGCTCGGCCAGGGCATCGGCCGCCTGCTCGCCAGTTTCGAAGCCTATCCGCAGATCCAGTCGAACCAGAACTTCCTCGCGCTGCAGAGCCAGCTCGAAGGGACGGAGAACCGCATCGCGGTCGCCATCCGCGACTACAACGAGGCGGTGCGCCAGTACAATACGACGATCCGCACCTTCCCCGACACGATCGGCGCGAACATCATCCACGGCGCGGAGCCGCTGGTGCCCTATTCGGCGGTAACCGAAGGCGCCGAAGTCGCGCCTGAAATCGACATGACGAGCAACTGAGCGGGGCGTGGCCCGCTCGACCGACCTTGTCGTCGCGCTTGTGGGAGCGCTGCTCGCACTGCTTGCAGCGCCCCTCGCCGCGCAGGAATTCCCGCCGCTGACCGGGCGCGTCGTCGACCAGGCGGGTATCATCCCGCCCGACGTCGAGGCGCAGCTCACGCAGAAGCTTGAGGTGCTTGAGGCGCAATCCCAGCGCCAGCTGGTCGTTGCGACGGTCAATGATCTCGAAGGCTACGACATCGCCGATTATGGCTACCAGCTGGGGCGCGAATGGGGCCTTGGCGATGCGGAGCGCAATGACGGGGCGCTGCTGCTCGTCGCTCCGAACGAACGGCGCGTCCACATTGCGAGCGGCTATGGCGTCGAAGGCTGGCTGACCGACGCCGTCTCCAAGCTCATCATCGAAAACGCAATCGTGCCCGCGTTTCGCGACGGCGATTATGCAGGCGGGATCGTTGCAGGGACCGATGCGATTGTCGACGTCCTGATGCTGCCCCCGGACGAAGCGGCCCGGATCGCGAAGGAAGCGGGCGAGGCGCGCGAAAAGGACAGCGGCTTTCCGATCGGAATGCTGTTCTGGCTGCTCTTCATGTTCGTCTTTTTCGTCCTGCCCATCATCCGCTCGGGGAAGCGTCGCAAGTATCGCGCGCGCGGCAAGGGTCCGTGGGGCAAGCGCGACGACGACGATGACGATTATGGCGGCGGCTGGGGCCGCACCGCGCGCGACATCATCCTGTGGGAAGTCGGCACGGCAATCGCTCGCGGCGCGATGGGCGGTGGGCGCGGAGGCGGCGGCTTTGGCGGCGGCGGTTTCGGGGGCGGCGGCTTTTCCGGCGGCGGCGGTTCATTCGGAGGCGGCGGCGCCTCCGGGGGGTGGTAGAAATGGCCTATCTCGACGAAGCCGGCCACAAGCTGGTGAGCGATGCGGTCGCCGAGGCGGAGATGCAGACCTCGGGCGAAATCGTGACCGTTCTCGCTGACCGTTCGGACGGCTACACCGATATCGCCCTGCTATGGGCGGCCGGAGCCGCCTTCACCGCGATGAGCCTGTTCGCCGCGCTCCCCCAGCCTTTCCTCGACCTGTGGGACGGCCTTGTCGGAGGGTGGAGCCACGAATGGACCACCGGCGAACTCGCCAGCATGACGATCGCGCTCGGCCTGATCGCCTTTGCCGCGACCTGGGCGGCGCAATTGTGGGAGCCGGTGAAATGGCTGCTCGTGCCCGGCCCCATCCGCACGGCGCGGGTCCATGCCATGGCGCAGCGCCAGTTCAAGGTCGGTGCCGAGGGCCGTACGCATGGCCGCACCGGGGCCCTCATCTACCTTTCCATGAGCGAACACCGCGCCGAAATTGTCGCTGATCGTCCGATTGCCGAAAAGGTCGACGCCGAAGTCTGGGGTGAGGCGATGGGCGACATGCTGGGCCACATAGCGGCTGGCCGCATCGCGAAAGGCCTCGCCGTGGGTGTGCGCGATGTCGGCTTCGTCCTTGCTCAGCACTTCCCGCGCGCCGAAGACGACGAGAACGAGCTTCCCGACCGGCTGATCGAAGTCTAGGCCCCGTCCGCATGACGGACGAAGATCAAGACGGATTCGCCGGTTTCGAGCGCGACAGGGACGCCGACCTGCCCGAGGAAACCCGGTGGGAAGGCCGCTTCATCACCGCCAAGACGCGGGGCCGTTGGGAGTATGTCGGGCGCGCCCGCGGCATCCGCGCCGCCGCGATCCTTGCGCTCGACGAGGATGCGGACGGCATGCGCCACGTCATCCTCGTCAGCCAGTACCGTGTTCCCCTCTCGCGCTTCTGCCTCGAGATCCCCGCCGGGCTCGTCGGCGACGATGCCGGCAGCGAGGACGAGGGCGCGCGCGACGCGGCCGCGCGCGAACTGGAGGAGGAAACGGGTTATCGCGCAGGCAGGCTCGAGGTGCTCGGCGAATTCTATTCCTCGCCGGGCATGGTCTCCGAGGCGTTTACGCTTCTGCGGGCGACCGAGCTTACCAAAGTCAACGAGGGCGGCGGCGTGTCCGAGGAAAGCATCACCGTCCACCGCGTGCCGCTCGCGGGGCTTGCCGATTACGTTGCGAAATGGCGCGAGGCCGGCCATGCGGTCGACGTTCGCATCGCGATGCTGATGACACCGGGATTTCTGGGAGAGAGACTGACATGACGAAACGTTGCGAGGGCAAGCTGGCCCTGGTCACCGGCGGGGCGCAGGGCCTTGGACGGGCACATTGCATCCGGCTCGCACAGGAAGGCGCGCGGGTGCTCGCGACCGATATCAACGGCGCGGGCGCGCAGGAGACCGCCGACATCGTCAATGCCGAAATGGGCGACGGGACCGCTTTCGCGATCGCCCATGACGTGACCGACCCCGCCCAGTGGGAAGCCGCCGTGGATGCCGCGCGCGAACAGCTCGGCGGCCTCAACGTGCTGGTCAACAATGCCGGGATCGGCGTTGCGGGCAATATCGAGGATTGCACGTTCGAGGACTGGAAGCGGTGCTATTCGGTCAATGTGGATTCGATCTTCCACGGCTGCCAGAAGGCCCTGCCGCTGATGCGCGAACACGCGCCCGGCTCGATCATCAACATCTCGTCCATCGCAGGCCTGATCGCCAGCGACACCATGCCGGCCTACAATTCTACCAAGGCGGCGGTGTGGATGCTGTCCAAGTCGATCGCGCTTCATTGCGCCAAGAAGAACATGCAGATCCGCTGCAATTCGGTCCATCCGACCTTCGTCGACACGCCGATCCTCGACGGGACGGCAACGGCGCATGCGCTCGACAAGGACGTGCTCTTGGAAAAGCTCGCGCGGCAGATCCCGCTCAGATTCGTGGGCGAGCCGAACGATATCGCCAATGCGGTGGTCTATCTCGCCAGCGACGAGAGCCGCTTCATGACCGGAGCCGAGATCAAGCTCGACGGCGGTATATCGGCAATGTGATTTCCAATAAAGAGAGGGCCGAACTGGCCCCTCCCGGTTTCGTTTCGGATGATCGACCTCGCGGCCCCATGAAAACCGGGAGCCGCTTTTCCTGCCGCGAGGTCAGTCGGCGATCAGCGCGATAGCGAGATAGATCAGCGCGGCCGTGCCGAGGCTGAAGAAGGCCCCGAGAACGAAGGCGATGCGGACGATCGTCACGTCGACATTGGCGTAGTCCGCGATGCCGCCGCACACACCGGCGAGCTTGGCATTGCGCTTGTCGAGGTGGAAGCCCGGCTGGCCTCCGCCATTGTTGCGGGTGATCTTGTTCATGCGAGGGCTCCTGTGATGAGGGGGGTGGAAGGGCTGGCGGGCACCATCGCCGAGGCCATCAGGACAACGGTGATGATCAGCGACCCGGCCACTGCTAGAGCGCGCTGGGTGCGGCATCCGGCCTGATCGAAGAACGAGTACATTTTTCCTTTTCCTTCTGAACGGGGTTTCGGGGGCGTTTCAAGCTCTGGCGCGATCAGGCGAGGCCGGGGCTGGCCGGGACGATCGCATAGGCGAGGAACGAGGCCGACAGGATCACCGAAAAGGCGGCTGCGGCGAGCTGGTTTGCGAAATTGCTGCGGAACATGAGGGTGTCTTTCATCATCGGGGGTTTGGCGGTGCGCGATCAGGCCATCAGCGTGGGGCTGGCGGGGATGATCGCATAGGCGAGGAAAGCGGCCGTCGCGAACAGCGAGAAGGCGGCGGCAGCGAAGCGGTCATAGGTGTCGGCAAACATTTCGTGTCTCCTTGATTGGTGTTTCGTCTCGTCCCGTTCGGGACATCCGATACTTTGCAGGAGCTATGCCAAACTCGAAAAATGGCGAAATTCCGGGCTTTCACGACTCGCAGCCGGAAGGGGCTTCGTTCATCTTACCGAAAGCTTGGGAAATTTTCCCATCTCTTGGGATCGGGTAATTGCGAAGCTCGCTATGGCCTTTGCCCGCGCCCATGGTAAGCGCGGCCCACACCCATGCCGCTCGCTAGGATCACCCTTCAGGATTTCCGCAACCACGCCCATAGCGAGCTGGTGGAAACCGCGCATTTCAATCTGCTGGTGGGCGCGAACGGGGCCGGCAAGACCAACGTGCTGGAAGCGATTTCCCTGCTTGCGCCCGGCCGCGGGTTGAGACGCGCGCAGCTGACGGAACTGGCTCGGCGCGAACGGCCCGGCGAACCGCCCTCCCCCTTTGCCATCGGCGCAAGTCTTGTCGAACAGGGGCAGGTCTCCGCTCGGCTCGGCACTTACACCAGGCCCGAACAGCCAGGCCGCAGGCTGGTGCGGATCAACGGGGCCGAGGCGAGCGCTGCGGCGCTCTCCGAATGGCACGCCGTCAGCTGGCTGACCCCGGCGATGGACGGGCTGTTCACTGACAGCGCGGGAGCGCGGCGTCGCTTCGTCGACCGGATGGCGCTGGCGATCGAACCTGCGCATGCGCGGGCGGTAAGCCAACTCGAGGGCGCCCTGCGCGAACGCAATCGCCTGCTGGAGGACAATCGGGAGCCGCGCTGGCTCGATGCGATCGAGGCGCAGCTTGCCGAAGCGGGCGCACGAGTTGCCGAAACGCGAGCCCTGCTGGTGAAACTGCTCGGCGAGGAGCTCTCTGCCCTCCCCCCCGAGCCTTTCGCCCGGCCGATCCTCACCTACTGCGCCGGAGGGCCGACCGGACCCGAGGAGCTTGCCGCCACTCTCGCCCGCGAACGTGCACGGGACCGGGCCGCCGGCCGGGCGCTGACAGGTCCGCATCGCGATGAACTGGAAGTCGTGATGATGCGCCCCGACGGCTCACCGGGACAGCTTGCCGCTGCCTGTTCCACGGGCGAGCAGAAAGCCATGCTGATCGCGATCACGCTGGCCCACGGCATCCTCGCCGCCTCGGGCCGGCCGAGCGTTCTGCTGCTCGACGAGGTGGCGGCTCACCTCGACCCGGTCCGCCGGGCCGAACTGTTCAGGCGGCTCGCGGCAGGCCGTGCACAGGTCTGGATGACGGGAACCGAGCTCGCCCCCTTCAGCGAGATCGCGAGCGAAGCGGCGGTGTGGCGCGTGGCGAATGGCGCGCTGGAACCGCTCTAGCCTTCGTCCGTCTCGGGAAGAGCCGCGCGGACGTCCGACAGCGTCGCCTCGACCAGTTCTTCGATCCCCTGCTCTGTCGGATGGATCCGGTCGGCCTGGAACAAATTTTGCTGCTCGTAGATCGATTCGAGCCAGAAAGGCACCAGGTCGGCGCTGTATTCCTGCGCGAGATCGGCATAGATCGCATCGAAATCACGCTGGTAATCCGGCCCGTAATTGGGCGGCGCGCGCATCCCCATGAGGAGGACGGGAATGCCACGTTGCTTGAGCTCTTCGAGCATAGCGGCAAGATTGGCGCGCGTTTCGGCCGGCGAAAGCCCGCGCAGCATGTCGTTACCGCCCAGTTCGAGAATGAAGAGGTCGGGCTTTTCCTCCTGTGCGTCGAGCGTGAAGGCGAGCCGCAGGCGTCCCGCTGCGGTCGTATCGCCCGAAACGCCGGCATTGACGATATCGGCATTCACCCCCTTTGCACGCAGGGCCATTTCAAGCCGGGCGGGATAGCTTTCGCCCTCTTCCAGCCCGTATCCGGCGAACAGGCTGTCCCCGAAGGCGAGGATATTGCGCTCCGGCCCCATGACCGGGATCGGGGGTGGCCCCTCGGCCCCGAGCGTACGAGCTGCGCCGGAAGCAGGCGGGACGGTCGTGTCCTCGGCCACGTCCCCGCCGCATGCGGCGAGCGCGAGCGCCAGCAGTCCCACGCCCGCATTCCTTCCGATCCTGCTTAGAAGCATCATTCCGCCGTGCCCTCGCGTATCTTGTGTGCCCCATCCACCTATGCCATCGAGCCCGCGTGACAAGCCCTTCCCTCGCCCTCACCGCCCGCAATCTCACTTTGACACTCGGTTCCGACCGCAAGCCGGTCGAGATCCTGCGCGGCATCGATCTCGACATCGCGCGCGGAGAGGTCGTCGCGCTGCTCGGCCCCTCGGGGTCGGGCAAGAGCTCGCTGATGGCGGTTCTGTCCGGACTGGAGCGGGCGAGCGGCGGAAGCCTCACCGTTGCCGGGGCCGATTACACCGCATTGGGCGAAGACGGCCTTGCCGCCGCGCGCCGGGGAAGGATCGGGATCGTGCTCCAGGCCTTCCACCTGCTCCCCACCATGACCGCAGCGGAAAATGTCGCGACTCCGATGGAACTCGCCGGGGCGCACGACGCGCGCGAGCGGGCGATTGCCGAACTCGAAGCGGTCGGGCTCGGCCATCGAACCGGCCATTACCCGACCCAGCTTTCGGGCGGCGAAC
Organism: Erythrobacter litoralis; assembly: GCF_001719165.1. Taxonomy (NCBI): domain Bacteria; kingdom Pseudomonadati; phylum Pseudomonadota; class Alphaproteobacteria; order Sphingomonadales; family Erythrobacteraceae; genus Erythrobacter; species Erythrobacter litoralis. The sequence continues at coordinate 1,100,024 of NZ_CP017057.1, read as the reverse complement.
AGCAGCGCGTCGCGATCGCCCGCGCCACTGCGCCGCGCCCGGAACTGATTTTCGCCGACGAACCGACCGGAAATCTGGACGTGGCAACCGGCGAGGAAATCATCGACCTGCTCCTTGCCCGCCGCGCGGAAACCGGCGCGACGCTGCTCATCATCACCCATGACGAAGCGCTCGCGAAACGCTGCGAGCGGGTACTGACGATGGCCGACGGAGTGATCGTCTCCGACACCAAAGCCGCCGCGAAAGGCAAAGCGGCGTGAACGAGGCGGCAGGCCTCTCCTGGGGCGCGGCATGGCGGATCGCCCGGCGCGATCTCAACGCGCGCTTCAAGGGGCTGCGCCTGCTGCTGGTCTGCATCTTTCTCGGCACGGCGGCGCTTGCCGCGATCGGCACGCTGACCGCCGCGATCGAACGAGAACTGGCGGCGAGCGGGCAGGAATTGCTCGGCGGAGATCTCGAAATCGAGGTCTGGCAGCGCGATCTTTCGGAAGAGGAAAAGGCCGCCCTTGGGGAATACGGCACGATTTCGGGCGGCACGAGGCTGCAGGCGATGGCGAGCGCCGGAGAGAATGCGGCGCCGGTCGAACTGAAGGCGGTGGACGCGCGCTGGCCGCTCTACGGCACGCTCACGTTGGAAGAGGGCCGCGAAGCGGGCGCGCCGTCGGGCAATCGGGCATGGCTTGCGCGCGGAGCGATGGACCGGCTCGATATCGAAACCGGCGACACCTTCACCATCGGCACCGTCGAACTGACCGTCGCAGGCGTGATCGAGAACGAGCCTGACAGGTTGTCCGAGGGTTTCCAGCTCGGGCCGACCGTCATCGTTGCCGAGGACGTGCCCGGGCGCGCGGGGCTCCTGCAACCGGGCGCGCTCTACCAGAGCAAGTACCGCGTCGCCTTCGCCGATCAGGGCAGCGATCCCGAAGCCGTCGAGGAATCGCTGACCGAAGCCTTCCCCAATGCCGGCTTTGATTTCCGCACCCGCGACCGCGCCTCGCCCGGAGCGGATCGGTTCGTCGCGCAGATGAGCGATTTTCTCACGCTGGTCGGGCTCGCAGCGCTCGTCATCGCGGGTATCGGCATCGCGGGCGGCGTTTCCTCGTATCTCGACCAGCGCCGCACCAGCATCGCCACCTTCAAGGTGCTGGGCGCATCCTCGCGCGACATCGTGCGGATCTATGCCTTGCAGGTGGCTTTCGCTGCGCTCGTCGGCAGCCTTGCGGGGCTGGCAGTGGGCGTGCTCGTCACACCGCTACTGGGAGCGGCTCTCGAAGGGCTGCTGCCGGTGCAAAGCGGCTTCATCATCGAGCCGGCGCCGCTCCTGCTTGCTGGTTCCTATGGCTTGCTCGTCGCGTTTGCCTTCGCCGCGGCGCCGTTGCTGCGTGCGCGCAGTTTCCCGGCCATGGCGCTGATGCGCTCGCGCGTCACGCCGCTTTCGCGCGACCGCCGTGCGCTCGGCGTGACCGCGGCGGGATTGGCCGCGATCTGCGCGCTCGCGCTTCTCACCACGGCCGAGCCGCGTCTGTCCGCCGGATTCCTGGCCGGGGCGGGCGTGGCGCTCGCCCTGCTCGCCGGGCTTGGCTTCGCTATCCAGGCCGCCGCACGCCGGTTGCCGCGCCCTTCCAATCCGATCCTCAGAAGCGCGCTTGCCAATATCCACCGCCCCGGCGCACCGACCGGCGCCCTCGTGACCGCGCTCGGCTTCGGGTTGGCCGCCTTCGTGCTGCTGGCCGCGATCCAGACTGCGATCGAGGGCAATATCGACAGCCGCGTGCCACGCGAAGCGCCGGACTATTTCGTGCTCGACGTGCCCGTGGCCAAAGAGGCGCGCTTCATCGAACTGGTGGAGGAGCGTTTTCCCGAAGCCGGCCTGCGCCTGGTCCCGACCCTGCGCGGCGCTGTGCTCGCCTATGGGCCCGAGGGCGACATGGTGCGCGTGTCCGAGCTCGAGGAATTGCCCGAAGGCGCGTGGGGCCTGCGCGGCGAGCGGGGCCTCACCTACGCCGACCGCCTGCCGCAGGGCAACCGCGTGGTCGAAGGCGAATGGTGGAGCCCGATGCATTCGGGCGAACCGCTCGTCTCGATCGATGCCGAGTTTGCACGCGCGCTCGATCTCGATGTGGGCGATTACCTCACTGTCGGTATCCTCGGCGTCGAACGGACCGCACGTATCGCGAACCTGCGCGAAATCGACTGGGAGAGCATGGGATTCAATTTCCTGATCGTCTTCAGCCGCAACGCGATCAGCGATGCGCCGCACAATCTCGCCGCCACGATCGACCTGCCGGACGATGCCGGTTCGGGACCGAACCGCGAGGCGCGCGGCCAGCTGCTGCGGGCGCTGGTGCGCGAATTTCCTTCCTCTTCGGTGGTCGAGGTCGGCGAAGTGCTGGGCGAGGCGCGCACGATCCTGCGTCAGGTCGGCCTCGCAACGCTCGCCGCGGCGGCGGTCGCGGTCCTCGCCGGGTTAGCCGTGCTGATGGGCGCAATCGCTGCCGCGCGCGCTTCGCGCACCTATGACACTGTCGTGCTGAGGGTTCTCGGGGCAAGCCGTAAGCAGATCCTGCTGATGCAGCTCGCTGAATACGGCCTGATCGCCGCCGCGCTCGCTTTCGTGGCGCTCGGGCTAGGCAGCCTGCTCGGCTGGGTGGTCATCACCCAATTGTTCGAATTCGACTGGCTGCCCGACTGGGGCGCGGTGCTGGGCGTGCTCGGCCTCGGCCTCGTCATGGTGCTGGCCTTCGCGCTGGGCGGTTCGCTCCCGCTCCTGCGAGCGAAACCGGCCCGCGCCCTGCGCGAACTCTGATACTATTCGAAGACGCTCGGGTCGTAGCCGACCATTCCCGGCTGCCCCTTCACCACGAGTGTCGAAGCAAGCAGATCGTGCAGCCCCTGCTTCTTTTCGGTAAAGGCCACCATGATGTAGCCGATCAGCAGGATGAGGCCCGACAGGATCTTGCCGAAATAGCGCCCCGCCGCCCGTGCATAGGATATGCGTTGCCCCTGCATGTCCGTGACGATCAGGCCAAGGGCCTTCTTGCCCGGCGTCGCCTGCATTTCCGAAGCTTCGAAGCCGATGAAATAGGCAAGACCGATGATGAGGCCGAGAAAATCGGTGATGCCGAGCGTTTCCTGCGCTTCGATGTCGATGATCGCCCCGCCGGAGAGCAGTGCAAGCAGCATTCCGACGACGCTGAGGATTACCGCGTCGATCAGATAGGCAAGAACGCGAATCCAGAAACCGGCATAATCCATGGTCGAATTGTCCCCCATAGGCTGGGCGACATGCCCCGCTCTTTGATGCCTAGCATGACGCTGGCATCGCATAATTCAACTGCAATACTTGCAGATCCCAAAGAAAAGGGCCCCGTGCAGCGGAGCACGGAGCCCTTTCATTGCCCTTCAGGGAAGACGAGGAATCAGAAGCGGAAGCGAACCACTCCGCCATAGGTGCGCGGCGGGCTGGGATAGCCAAACACCGTACCGGACTGGGCCACACCGTCTGCGACCGTCAGGATCCAGCGATCGTCGAACAGGTTCCGAACGAAAGCCCCGATTTCGAGGCCGTTGTTCAAAGCGAGTGTCGTCGATGCGTTCACCGTGTTGACCTCTCGTCGGAAGATTTCCGTCTCACCGCGGGCGAAGTTGAACGTGGGCAGGCCGTTGTTCACGTTCGTATTGCTTTCGTGGTTGTAGTCCACGCGCGTGATGATCCGCGAACCGCTGTCGAATTCATGGGTGTAGGTCGCCGAAGTGGCGATCGCCCAGGCCGGAATACCGCCGGGGCGCTGACCTGTAAGGTCGCCCAAGACCGGGTTCGGGAAGCTATCGAACAGCGGATCGAGATGGGTGACCGCGAACGTCAGCACGAGCCCGTCTGTCGGGTTCGCAGTAGCGTCGAATTCGAAGCCGCGAACAGATTGTTCGCCCGCATTGAGCAGCGTGAAGCCGAGCCCGGTGAAGATGAACGCCTGGAAGTTTTCGATCGTCTGGTCGAACACCGCGAGGTTGAAGCCGAAGCCGTCCCACTGCCCCTTCATCCCGATCTCGTAGACCGTCGCCTCTTCCGGGTCGGCGACACGCGTCCCGTTGCTGAGGTTGGGGGTGGCGATTCCGGCATCGATGATCGGTGAGTCCGGCGCGAGGAAGGTCGATCCGCGGAAATTGTTGCTCCCGTCGGGCGCGGGACGCGGACCGACCCCCGGCTCGAACAGGATGGCGGGCGGGCGACTGTCGCGCGACAGGTTCACCGAGCTCGCCTTAAAGCCCGTCGCATAACTCGCGTATACGTTGAGTTCGGGGGTCACCTGATAGGCAGCGCGCAGGATGTAAGTGAAATCATCGTCGCGCGTCCGGCCCGGTTCGACCGGGTTCGGCACATCAAGAAAGCCTGTCTGGAACTGCAGATCCGCAAGCGGAAGCAGCGGATTCTGCAAGGGATCAAGCGCTGCGGCCTGGAGCTGCTGCTGAACCGCAGCCGGCAGGGCCTGGAACTGCTCTCTCGAGGTAATTGTCGGCAATCCCGGGTTGAGCGCGGTCGCCTGGGTGATGAACTGGTCAATCACGTTGAAGGTTGACAGCGGATCGCCCGGGGTCGTCTGGATCGCGAAGTCCTTGCGGTCGTCGGTGTAGTTGAACCCCGCGGTGAAAACGAGACCATCGACCGGCTCGAAATCGACCGTGCCGAAGACCGACCATGACCGGTTGTCGAGCGTAAAGCGTTCGCGGCTCAGGAAATCGCCGCCCAGCACGCTGCCAACGGGCAGGCCAAGCTGCTGATCGACCTGTGCGAGCAAGGCCTCGCCGGCCCCGATCTGCTGTGCGGGCGTGAGGCCGGGTACGAGCGCACCGGAATTCAGGCGACTTTGCGGCGACGTGGGATCCGGGCTGTTGTAAAAGCCTCCGCTGACTGCGCTGAATGCGGCAAAGTCGCGGAAATCCTCTCCGATCGAGAGCGAGCTATCCTGCTCGATCTGCTCGTCGAAATAATACCCGCCCAGAAGGAAGTTGAGAGGCCCGTCGAAATTCGACGTGATCCGGAATTCCTGGGTGAAGGTATCGACAGACTGGTCGCGCGATTCAGTGGTGAGGTCGGCGCTTGTGAAGTCAACGTCCTGCGCGAAGGAATTGCGCAGCTCGCGATAAGCTGTGATCGAGGTGACGGAGATGTTTCCGAGATCCCAGTCGATCTGGCCCGAAAAGCCGTAGTTCTCGTTGCGATTGCGAGGAACGACATTGAGGAAGTTTTCATCCGCGAAGAAGTCCGTGCCGAACTGTCCGCCCACGGCAGTGATCGCGTCGCGCGTGGTCGGGCCGATCTCGAGATTGCCCGTCTGGCAGCACACCTCATCGATATTGGCATAGTCGGCGATGAGGCGGATCTTGAGGTCGGTCGTCGGCTCGATCAGCAACTGGCCACGAAGGCTGTAACGGTTGCGATCGTTGATTTCCTCGTTGAGATTCACGATCTCGCCGAAGCCGTCGCGCTGCTGATAGCTGCCGTCGAGCGAGAAGGCGATGCTGTCGGTGATCGGACCGGTAATGTCGCCGCGCAGGAAGACCTGATTGAAGTTGCCATAGACCGCTTCGATGTTGCCGCCGAAATCGAACTGCGGCTCACGCGTAACGACGGAAATCACGCCCGCGCTCGCGTTCTTGCCGAAAAGGGTCGATTGCGGGCCGTTCAGGACCTCGATCCGCTGGACGTTGGCAAGATCATTGAGGGCGGACGCGGAGCGCGAGCGGAACACGCCGTCGATGAACACGCCAACCGACGGCTCGACGCCGAAATTGTTGTCGCCATTGCCGAAGCCGCGAATGATGAAGGTCGAAGCTGACGAGGTCTGGAGCTGGCTCACGCGCAGCGAGGGAGTCACTGTCTGGAGATCGAGCACGTCGCGGATCTGCGCAGCCTCGAGCGTTTCGCCGCTGGTCACTGAGACCGAGATGGGCACTTCCTGAAGGGTCTGTTCGCGCTTGGAAGCGGTCACGATGATCTGGTTGTTTGACTCCGGTGCGCTGGGGACGTCGTCCTCCAGAATGAGCTCGTCGGCATCGTCGGAATCGGGCACATCCTGCGCATTTGCCGCGCCGTGCGCGCCCATCGCGAAGGCAGCGGCGCCTGCAAGCAGGGTGAATCGGTACGAACCGGCAGAGCCGGACATGATCGAACGCATGGAAGTTCCTCTCTCTTGAACCCTCTCAGGCCCGGCCTGTTGCTGGAATACGCGTCCCAAACCGCGCTTCCGCCGAGCTGATGGGCAAGGCTGATAGGCGAGCACGGGTGTCGCGACAAGCAGGAACGCCTTCACTTCCCCGGGCAAATCGGGAAATTGTTGCAGGCGAGTCACACTTTTCCATGCGCGGCGCATCACGGCGCCAGCCCGGTTTCGTTTGCTTTTGCCCCGTGCGCTGCCTAAGGCGCGCGAACAAGGGCAAGGCCAGCGCATGACAGCAGGCCGGCCCGCCTCCAGACCCTCTTCGAAAGCCCATTTCCATGTCCGCCTCTCCCACCGGCCCCCGGTCCCTCAGGAACGTGGCGATCATCGCCCATGTCGACCACGGCAAGACGACGCTCGTGGACCAGCTGTTTCGCCAGTCCGGCACGTTCCGCGAGAACCAGCGTGTGGACGAACGCGCAATGGATTCGGGCGATCTCGAAAAGGAACGCGGGATCACCATCCTCGCCAAGTGCACCAGCGTCGAATGGACGCCGAAGGGCGGCGGCGAGACCACCCAGATCAACATCGTCGACACGCCCGGCCACGCCGATTTCGGGGCTGAGGTCGAGCGCATTCTCAGCATGGTCGACGGTGTCATCCTGCTGGTCGACAGCGCCGAAGGCGCGATGCCGCAGACAAAGTTCGTGACCGGCAAGGCGCTCGCTCTCGGCCTCAAGCCCATCGTCATCGTCAACAAGATCGACCGGCCCGACGGCCGCCCGCAGGAAGTGCTCGACGAGGTCTTCGATCTTTTCGCCAGCCTCGATGCCTCCGACGAACAGCTCGACTTCCCCTCGCTTTTCGCGAGCGGGCGCGATGGATATGCGAGCCCGGACGAGAATGCTCGCGAAGGCAGCCTCGAGCCGCTGTTCGAGCTGATCGTGAGCCACGTCCCCGCGCCCGATCTCGATACCGGCGGCAAGTTCAGCTTCCTTGCGACCTTGCTCGACCGGGACAATTTCATGGGCCGCGTGCTGACCGGCCGGGTCCAGTCGGGCACGATCAAGGTCAACGATCCGATCCACGCGATCGACCGCGAAGGCAATGTCGTCGAAACGGGCCGCGCGACCAAGCTGCTTTCCTTCCGCGGGCTCGAACGCGTCCCGGTCGAGAGCGCGAAAGCCGGCGACATCATCGCCCTTGCGGGGCTGGAGAAGGCGACCGTCGCGAACACGATCGCCGATCCGGCAGTGAGCGAGCCGATCGCTGCCCAGCCGATCGATCCTCCGACGCTCGCCATGCGCTTTGCGGTCAATGACAGCCCGCTTGCCGGACGTGAGGGCGACAAGGTGACGAGCCGCCTCATTCGCGACCGCTTGATGCGCGAGGCCGAGACCAATGTCGCGATCCGCGTCACAGAGAGCGAGGACAAGGACAGTTTCGAAGTCGCCGGGCGCGGCGAATTGCAATTGGGCGTCGTCATCGAGACGATGCGCCGCGAAGGTTTTGAACTGGGCATTTCCCGCCCCCGCGTGCTGTTCCGCGAGGAAGACGGGCAACGCATGGAGCCCTATGAGACCGTCGTCATCGACGTCGACGACGAACATTCCGGCACGGTCGTCGAGAAGATGCAGCGCCGCAAGGCCGACCTCACCGAAATGCGCCCCTCGGGGCAGGGCAAGACCCGCATCACCTTCTCCGCGCCGTCACGCGGGCTGATCGGCTATCACGGCGAATTCCTGTCCGACACGCGAGGGACGGGGATCATGAACCGGTTGTTCGAAAAATACGGCCCCTACAAGGGCCCCATCGAGGGCCGGATCAACGGCGTGCTCATCTCGAACAGCGACGGCGAGGCCGTGGCCTATGCTCTCAATGCGCTCGAGGAACGCGGCGAATTGTTCATCGCGCCGCAGACGCGGATCTACGAAGGCATGGTGATCGGCGAAAACGCCAAGCCCGACGACCTCGAGGTCAACCCGCTGAAGTCGAAGCAGCTCACCAATATCCGCAGCTCCGGCAAGGACGATGCGATCCGCCTTACCCCGCCGCGCCGGATGAGCCTCGAGCAGGCGATCGCCTATATCGACGACGACGAAATGGTCGAAGTGACGCCGAAATCGATCCGGCTGAGGAAGGCGATCCTCGACCCGCACGAACGCAAGAAGGCGCGCCGCAAGAAGGACGCCTGAGGCACCTTCGCCGCTCGGGCCGTCCCGCCTAGGCCACGGAGCATCTCTTCGCAGGCGCAGCATAGTTTCCCGAAAGGGGTGCGCTGTGAAACATTTTCAGCGTCTTGCCGGTCCCTGTTGGCAATCCTTGCGAATTTGACTGCTGCTGTGGCCATGACGCAGCGGGCTTGTTACGCACCTGCAACATGGAAACCGCAACGCTCGCTTCACTCGCCGTCTATTTCATCGCGATGCTCGGCATCGGCCTCTACGCGTGGAAGAAATCGACCGAGGATTCGGAAGGCTATCTGCTCGCCGGACGCAACCTGCCCCCCGCTGTCGCCGCGCTGTCGGCAGGCGCTTCCGACATGTCGGGCTGGCTGCTGCTGGGCCTGCCGGGCGCGCTCTATGCCGCAGGGCTGGTCGAGGCGTGGATCGGGATCGGTCTCTTCCTCGGCGCTGTCGCCAACTGGATCATCGTCGCCCCGCGCCTGCGCGAACAGACCGAGAGCTACGGCAATGCGCTGACAATTCCGCAATTCCTCGCCAATCGCTTCCCGAGCCAGGGCACTACCCTGCGCGTCGTCTCGGCGATCGTGATCGTGGTCTTCTTCACCGTCTACACCGCTGCGGGACTGGTCGGCGGAGGCAAGCTGTTCGAGACCGCCTTTGCCGGGCTGCTGCCGAATGTCGGCATGAGCGACTACATGCTCGGGATCGTCATCACGGCCGGCATCGTGCTCGCCTACACGATGATCGGCGGATTTCTCGCGGTCAGCCTGACCGATTTCGTACAGGGCGTGATCATGATGGTCGCGCTTGTCGTCATGCCGCTCGTGGTGATGTTCGGCAGCGGCGGCGATGGAGGCGAATCGCTTTCCGAAGTGCCGGTTGAAGGCTTCCTCAGTCTTACCGAGGGGCTCACCTTCCTCGGCTTCATCAGCGCGGTGACATGGGGACTCGGCTATTTCGGACAGCCCCACATCATCGTGCGATTCATGGCGATCGATACGGTCGAGAAGGTCAAGACCGCGCGCAATGTCGGGCTGACCTGGATGGGCATCTCGCTGGCAGGCGCGCTCGGCATGGGATTGGCCGGGCGAGCCTATGCGGAGCGCAACGGGCTGGTGGTCGACGATCCCGAGACGATCTTCATCGTCCTCGCCGACCTGTTGTTCCACCCGGCCGTGACGGGCTTCCTGTTTGCAGCGCTTCTTGCCGCGATCATGAGCACGATTTCCTCACAACTTCTTGTCTCGTCCTCGTCCCTGACCGAGGATTTCTACCGCCTTTTCCTGCGCAAGAATGCGAGCGAGCGGGAGGCGGTGAACGTCGGCCGGATCTGCGTTGCGCTGGTCGCGGTAGCGGCCATCGTCATCGCCAGCGACCCGACCAGCGAGGTGCTCGGCCTAGTCGCCAATGCCTGGGCCGGGTTCGGTGCCGCTTTCGGTCCGCTCGTCATCCTTGCCCTTACGTGGCGCGGGATGACAGGAGCAGGCGCGGTCGCCGGTCTCGTCACGGGCGCCGTGGTCGCGGGCACATGGATCGCGCTGGAATGGAATGCGAGTTTCCTTGGTGGCGAAGGCCTGTACGAGATCGTTCCCGGCTTCATCGCCGCATGGATCGCGATTGTCGCGGTCAGCAAGGCGACCACGCAAAGCGCCGAAACCCGCGCCCGGGCCCCGGCCGAATAGCACCTGTGTCCCGGGCGCCTGTCGGGCCGGGCCGCAACGCGCCCTTCCCAAGCAGCCATCCGTCATGCACTCTCTCCTCCACGGACAAGACGGGAGGAAAGGATGAGCGATAAGGGCGAAGCGCGTGTGACGGGCCTTGGCGGCGTGTTCTACCGGGTTAAGGATCCCGCGGCGACGCGCGAATGGTACCGCGAGGTGCTGGGGGTCGACGGGCCCTATGGGCCGCAATTCGACTGGGAGGCCGAACCGATGGCGCATCCCTATTCACTGATCAGCCATTTCGAGGACGACAGCTACATTAAGCCGGGAAAGAATGGGTTCATGATCAACCTAAGGGTTCACGATCTCGACGGCTTCCTCAAGAAGCTGGAAAAGGCGAAGGTGAAAGTTCTCGACAAGGCGGACGAGGGTTACGGCAAGTTCGCCTGGATACTCGACCCGAACGGGGTGAAGATCGAACTGTGGGAGCAGGTCGAGGACCGGCTGCCCTGAATCCATCCCACCTCGTCGCAGACCGCAGCGCCGAAGACGCGAGAAATGGTAACGCGGGCATTAACGATGCCCCTTCGGCCTACATTAAGCTCATCTGGGCGATAGTTTTTAATGATGAATCGCAAGGTAACCCTGACCCGGACGATGGCGGTCGCGCTCTGTGCATTGGCCCTTGCCGGATGCGGATCTCTGGTACCGTCGCCAGGCGGTGCCGCTTACGGCGCCAAGAGCGGGCCATCACGCGCCAGGTCACCTTCCCCCATCGATCGGTCCTCGAACCGGCTGGCCTCGACCCCGCGCGGCTATCGCAGTGAGGGAGAGGCGGCGGGCTGCCTTGCCGATCTGGGAGAGACGGGGACCCGTTTCGACCCTCTGCCAGATACCTATGCCGGCCCCGGTTGCCATCAGCTCGGAACCGTCCGCCTTTCGGCGCTGTCGGGCGACGACGGCCTTTTGAGTGTCAGCAATCTTGGGCCCGTTAAGTGCGGGACTGCCAAGGCATTCAGCGAATGGGCGCGGTTCGGCGTCGACCGCGCTGCCCGGCAGATTCTTGGCAGTCCACTCGCCCGGATCGAAACCATGGGTAGCTATGCCTGCCGCAATGTCGCGGGCACCGATCGCCGTTCGGCCCACGCCCGGGCCGAGGCGATCGACGTTTCGGGATTCGTGCTGGAGGATGGCCGCAGGATCGTGCTGGACCGCGACTGGGACGGCGGAACGGCCGCCGAGCGCGAATTCCTGAGGATCGTCCACCGCAGCGCCTGCAAGAGGTTCGGCACGGTGCTTGGCCCGGAATACAACGCCGCCCATCGCGACCATTTCCACCTTGAAGGAACCGGCCCCCGCTTCTGCCGCTAGGCTTCCGGCCAAAAGGCCAGCCGCCCTGGGATGAAGGCGGCGGGCTATGCCGGTCGGCAATTCCGCCTTCGACCCCAAGTCGGATGCACCGGCGCGCAAACGGCGCCCATCCTTCGATCACTACACCTATCCGCCCGCTCGGGAAGAACGCCCGGAAAAAGGCGGCCAGATCGAAACCGGCGGGCCAATCTCAACCCGCTCGGGTCGGGGCCGTCGGACAGGCCTGGAGAGATGGCCTGGGGACGGACGAAGGCCCCCATCGTCCGCACCTGCATCGCCTTGAGGGGGAGCTGCGAGGCACGTGCGGCTCCGGACGGTCAGGCGCGAATGCGTGGCTCCAATTTGGCCTCGAGGTTCAGCCGCACCGCTTCGGCGGAGTGACGGGCGCCGAGTTTGCTCATCATGTTGGCCCGATGGATCTCCACCGTGCGCGGGCTGATGTCGAGCTCGCGGGCGATCACCTTGTTGCTGGATCCCTCGGCCAGCCAGTCGAGCACTTCGCGCTCGCGCTGGGAAAGGCTCGCGATGCGATCCCGCGCTTCTATCATGCGGCGCCGCTGGGCTCCGAATACCTCGGCCTCCTTCTCTATCCGGGTGAGACAGCGGGCAAAGCGTTCGGGGTCGAGCGGAAGCGAGAGATAGTCGAGCGCACCTGCCTTGATCGCCTCGACGATGCGGCCCGGTCTCGGCTGGAAATCGACCGCGATCAGCGGGAGCCAGATCCCCAGCCGGCTCAATCGTTCGAGCAGCATCGCCACCCCGCCCTCTTCGGCGGTGTCGCGGGCTATGATGATCCCTTCGCGCGGCGGGTGGACGGAAAGCTCCGACATGTCGCCGTACACCTCCGAATGGTGGCCGAGCGAAAACCCGACCCGGGCCAGTTCAGCGCGGTGTCGGCTGGAGGAGTCGATGAAGTGGAGTGAGGCTTTGCGTGTCATGGCCATCGTGATTGAACAGACCGCCCGGTATTTCACGCGAGACCTACCCCGATACGGAGCAATACCGGCTTAACCATACGCCGAAACCATGCAATTCCGCCCTCCAATTCATCCGAAACGAATACGATATCGCCGTTTCATGGTGAATGAGGGGGCTAAGCGAAGTCCCTAATCGACATCGCGGTCACGTTCGGAGCCGCCTGGCGAATCAAAACTGTAGGACGGCAGCGCGTCGAGCGCGGAGCGCAGCGCTGCCCCCCAGCTCGACGAGATCGTCTCGAAAAAGGCATCGTCACCCGTCACCCGGTACTGGTGAAGCGGGGCGAATTCGTCCTTGCCGATCACCAGCAGGTCGAGCGGAAGGCCGACCGACAGGTTCGCTTTGATGGTCGAATCGAAGCTCACCATCAGCAGCTTGACCGCGTCCTCGAAACGCATGTCGCGCTCATAGCCGCGCAGGATGATGGGGCGACCGTACTTCGTCTCCCCGATCTGGAAGAAGGGCGTGTCCCAGCTCGCTTCGATGAAATTGCCCTCGGGATAGATCATGAACAGGCGCGGCTGCATGCCCTTGATCTGTCCGGCGAGGATCATCGAAGCGGTGAAGCGGCCCTTGCCCGCCTCCCCGTTGCTGCGCTGCGCATCTTCGATGGTCGACCGAAGCAAGCGCCCGATCTCCGTCGCGACGTTGAACATGGTGCGCCCGCGGATCAGCGAATTGTCCCGCTCGTCGGGCTCCTTGGTGCGCTCTTCGAGCTGGCTGATTACGGCCTGTGTCGTGGCGAGATTGCCCGCGCACATCACCGCGATCACGCGTTCGCCCGGCACCTGCCAGTGGAACATTTTGCGAAAGGTCGAGATGTTGTCGACGCCCGAATTGGTGCGGGTGTCGCTCATCAGGACAAGGCCGCGTTCGAGCACCATGCCGACGCAATAGGTCATTCAAGGGGTCTCCGTTGTCGAGGAGGGGCGGTTAGCGCAGATCGCGCAGCCTGTCTCTACCGGTCGGTGTTCCCACCGATGCGCGGTCCTACTGCTCGTCTTGCTTCTGCTGTTCAACCGCGACATTGACCGTGAGCAATTCCTCGGTCGATCCGAAGCTGATCCCCGTCAGCGGTGCGGCGTCGCGATAATCGCGCCCCGTCGCGACCCGGACATAGCGCGGATCGGGGCTGATCCCGTTGGAGATGTCAAAGCCGACCCAGCCCAGCCCCTCGATATGCGCCTCGGCCCAGGCATGTGTCGCGTCCTGTTCGATCCGGTCGTTCATCATCAGGTAGCCGCTGACATAGCGCGCCGGAATGTCCGCCGCGCGCGCGGCACCGATGAAGATGTGGGCATGATCCTGGCACACTCCGAAACCGTGGGCGCTGGCTTCCTCGGCGGTGGTGATCGCGGTGGTTGCGCCGGTCTGATAGGACACTTCCTCTCGAATGCGGTTCGACAATGCGTGGAGGAAGGGCAGCCGGTCGTCTTCGCCGGGCGCCGGAAGATCGCGTATCAGGGCGCGCACTTTCGGGCCGGGCCGGGTAAGCGGGGTCTGCCCCATGAAGCTCCACAGCGGAAGATGTCCGGCATGATGGCCGATGACACCGGAATGGTCCTGCGTCTCGACCGCACCTTGGCAGGTGACCGTAACCGTGCTTGCGCCCGGTTCGACGGCAATCAGGGTGACGTGGTTGAAATTCTGATCGTCGTAGTGAAGTTCGGGATGGGCGTTGTCGTATTCCATGTCCCAGTGCAGGATCTGCTGGCCCTGCGTTTCCTTGGGGGTGAGGCGCAGGCGCTGCAAGGCATGCACCACCGGCTGGCTGAAAGCGTAGTGAGTCGTGTGCCGGATCGAGAGACGCATGGGTGCAGCCTAGGCCAGAAAGCGGTAGTCGTCGATGATCGCCTCGGCGATCGCGGCATTGCGGCGCATGAAGTCGACGAGGAATTCGTGCAGCCCGCGGTCGAACACGTCATCGACCGTGAGCGCCTCGAACCGCGCCTCGGCTTCGGCCATCAATTCGTCGCTGTGCCCTTCGCGGCCATGCATCCGGGCGAGCGCCGACAAGGTGCGGCGCAGGGCGAGCCGGCAGAAGGCAAGGCTGCGCGGGAAACGCTCATCCAGCACCAGGAACTCGACGATGCCGCGGGCATCGATGTTTCCGGCATTGAGCCAGCTGTATGCACGCGCCCCGGCGACCGAACGCAGCACCTGATCCCATTGCCCGGAATCGAGGCTCGATCCGACATAGGAAAGCGAGGGCAGCAGCAGGAAATATTTCATGTCGAGGATGCGCGCGGTCGATTCCCCACGCTCCACGAACGTGCCCGCGCGGGCGAAATGGAAGCCCTCGTTCCTGAGCATCGAGCCGTCCACCGCCCCGTGAACCTGCGCCCCCGAGCGGCGGATCAGCGTGACCACGTCGCCAAGCGCGCCCTGGCTGACCGGGCGGGCAAGCATCCGGTCGAGTTCCATCCAGCTTTCATTGACCGCTTCCCAGACCTCGCTCGAAATGCAGGTCCGCGCCGCGCGGGCATTGTTGCGCACCGCCCCGAACATGGCCCGCACGCTCGCCGGGTTGGCCCGGTCGCGCAGCACGAAATTCCAGACCCGCGGGCCGTCATATCCGTCGTGCTCCATCTCGTAGAGCGCGGTCAGGCCGAGCGTCGCGATGACCGATCGCCATTCCTCCTCAGCCGTGGCGAAATCCTTGGTCAGCGCCATGCGCAGCGCCGCCTCGATCAGGCGCGCGGTGTTCTCCGCCCGCTCGAGATAGCGGAACATCCAGAAGGAGGCGTTCGCCATCCGGCCTAGCATGCGCGCGGATCTCCCTTCATCGGCCCCATCAGTCCTTCAGCACCCAAGTATCCTTGGTCCCGCCCCCTTGCGAGGAATTGACCACCAGCGACCCCTTCTTCAGCGCGACGCGGGTGAGACCGCCGGGCGTGATCTCGACCCCGTTCGGGCTGACGAGCACGAAAGGTCTAAGATCGACATGGCGCGGGGCCAGACCCTTTTTCGTGTAGATCGGACACGTCGACAGCGAGAGCGTCGGCTGGGCGATGTAGTTGTCGGGCGCAGCCTCGAGCTTCTTGCGGAATTCCGCCACCTCTTTCCTGGTCGCGGTCGGGCCGATGAGCATGCCATAGCCGCCCGAACCGTGGACCTCCTTGACCACAAGTTCCTCGAGGTTGTCGAGCACGTAGGCGAGGCTGTCGGGATCGGCGCAGCGCCATGTCTCCACATTCGGCAGAAGCGGTTTCTCACCGGTATAGAATTCGACGATGTCGGGCATGAAGGAATAGATCGCCTTGTCGTCGCAGATCCCCGTGCCCGGCGCATTGGCGATGGTGATCCCGCCCGCGCGATAGACGTCCATGATGCCCGGCACGCCCAGCACGCTGTCGGGATTGAAACTGAGCGGGTCGAGGTAGTCGTCGTCGACCCGGCGATAGAGCACGTCGATCGGCTTGTAGCCGCGCGTGGTCCGCATCTGCACCCTGCCCTCGACCACGCGCAGGTCGCTGCCCTCGACCAGTTCGGCGCCCATCTGGTCGGCGAGAAAGGCGTGTTCGAAATAGGCCGAATTGAAGATGCCGGGCGTCAGCACCGCGACCGTCGGCTTGCCGCCCGGTCCGCTGCCCCGGCCGTGGGGCGCGCAGGCGGCGAGGCTGCGGGCGAGGCGGCGCGGATAGTCGGAGACGGATTCGACCGGAACCCGGCTGAACAGGTCCGGGAACATGGCCATCATCGTTTCGCGGTTCTCCAGCATGTAGGAGACCCCGGACGGCGTCCTCGCATTGTCCTCCAGCACGTAGAACTCGTCCGGCCCCGTGCGCACGAGATCGATCCCGACGATATGGGTGTAGATCCCGCCAGGCGGGGTAAAGCCGACCATGTTGGGCAGCCACGCCTCGTTATGGCGGAACAGGCTTTCGGGCACGCGGCCTGCGCGCACGATCTCCTGGCGGTGATACATGTCGTAGAGAAAGGAATTGAGCGCCCTGACCCGCTGTTCGATCCCGCGGCTGAGGCGGCGCCATTCGGCCGCCGTGATGATGCGCGGGACGATGTCGAACGGGATCAGGCGTTCTTCCGCCTCATCCTCACCGTAGACGTTGAAAGTGATCCCGGTGCGGCGGAAGGTGTCGTCCGCCTCCTTGTCCTTGCGGCGCAGCGAGGCCTGTTCCTGCCCCAGATACCAGTCACAATAATCGCGGTAGGCTTCGCGCGTATTGCCCTCGGCATCGTGCATCTCGTCGAAATGGACGGATTGTTGCTGCGCCTCGGCCGTCATTCACCCCCCGGATGGATCTTCGATCGGGCAGGCGCGCAATCATGCTGCGCCCGCGAAGGTCAGTGTAGCCTCACCCAGCGAAAAATAAAGGGCGCTTGGGAATTCCCGTGCCGGAGCGCTCAGTCGGTGCGGCGCAATTCCGCTAGCACGGTGCGGATTGCTTCGGGCGAATAGGTGTAGCCCATATGGGTGCAGCGCAGCGCGATGGCGCGGTCGCGCTCGCCGGGAAAGCCTGCGGCGCTGCGCGGGGCGATCGCGCCGTCATTGGGGCTCCAGATGGCTACCGTCTCGACCGGGGGCTTGGCCTGGAGATCGACGTCGATCGGCGGCTGATCGACCCGGTGCCCGGTGATGAACTGATAGACCCGCCACATATTGTTGGCCCTTGGAGACCCGGAAAATGGCGAACCCATCGTGATGACCTTGGCGACCGCGTGCGGGTGGCGTTTGGCAAGCTCGCGCGCGAACAGCCCGCCGAGGCTCCAGCCGAGCAGCACCACGGGTTCGCCAGCACGCTCGTGAAGGTCGAGAAGGCGCTTTTCTAACCGCTCGAACTTGGCCTCGTTCGGCCCCCAGTTGAAACCGAGCCCCCAGCGCTTGGCGGTGTGGCCGGCCCGCTCGAGATGCTGCGCCATGTAGCGCATGCGCCGGGGCTGCGTGGCGAAGCCGGGCAGGATCATGACCGTGCGAGGGCGATCGCATGGCTCCACCGGGATCGTGCGCACCATTCGCCGGAACGGCTCGGCAAGAAAATCGAACTCTCCCAGGAGCCGTGCGAGCGGGGGCTTGCCATGCTCCTCCTCGGGATAATCCTCCCGCGCAAGCGCGATCCGGCGCGCCAACTCGCTTTCGGGAAGGGTCAGCCGCCATTCGCGGTCGGCGTCCTGCGCCCCGTTCTCGCCCGCCATGCGCGAGGCGATCTTGTGAAGACCATCAAGAAGGGCATTCGATTTCATGCAAGCTTCATACCTCCACCGACTGAATGCCCGGTGAAGCGTTTGGTTTCGGTCATCGAAGCCTGCCGGGTCAGCCCGCCGAGCAGTCGCCGATCCGCTCGCTCGTCTGCTTCATCGTCATCGACCCTTCGCCGGTCCCGCCGAGATCGCCGGACATCCGCATCGTGAATTCGGAAGAGGTCTCGCGCCCGGTGCCCTGCATCGAGATGTTGACCGTCCCGCCGCCCGGATTGGTGCAGCTCATCGCGGCATCGATCTCGCCGCCATCGACGTCGAACTTGTTGAAGCTGCAATCACCGCCCTGCGGCTGGCTCGCGAGCTGGCGGAAACCTTCCTCGACGTCCTCTTGGGTGAGGCAGAATTCGGTTGTCTGCGACATCTGCCCGCGCATCATCTCGGCAGCCTGCGGCGGCGCACCGGGTATGTCGAGATCGACCAGTTCGACCTGCGAGCGGTATTGCCCGGGCTGCGGGCGGACCGTGCCTTCGCGGGCGCGCTCGGCCACCTCGGCCATGCTGAGATCGCCGCCGCTCGCCGCATCGTCACCTGCCGAGGAGCCTTCGGCGGTGTCCGTGCTGCCCTCGGTTTCCCCGCCGCACGCTGCGAGCAGCGCCGCGAGTGACGCTGCAATTACCGCTTTTCTCATACTTCCATCCTCCCTCGTGAATGCGCGCCGGCTCAGCACGGGCCAAGCCGCCTGTGGAGCACGCGCATCCGGATCGATCCGGGCCCCACGCCCATGTCGCCCTTCATCGTCATCGTGATGTCCGAAGAAGTGGGCGTCCCGGTTCCCTCCATGTTCATCGTCATGGTGCGACCGTCCACGCGGCACGTCATCTGCGCGTCGAGTTCGCCGTCTTCCATGCTGAAGCGATCATAGGTGCAATCCTCGCCGCCTTCGCCCTGCGAACGTCGGGTGATGGCGCGGTAGCCTTCCTCGACGTCCTGCTCGGTCAGGCAATAGGTCGTCTTCCGGCTCATCATCCTTGTCATCATGCCCGCCATTTGCGGCGGGGCGCCGGGAATATCGACCTCCTGCACGGTGATGTCGGCGCTGTACTTACCTGTCTCCGGCCGCATTTCAGGCGGATCGACCTGGGCGAAAAGCGCGTCGGGCAAAGTGATCGCCGCGGCGAGGCCCAATCCTGCGGCGGCAATCGCAAGGCTGTTGAGTTTCATGTCCTTAATCCCCCCTTTCAGCACCGGCACCCGGCGCGTTTTTCCAACCTCGCAAGGCTAGAAGCATGGAAGCCACTTCACAACCTGCCTCGCGCTCCGCATATCGTGGGCATGAGCCAGCTTGTCATAAGAAGGGGCCTCGACGAACCGGAAACCGGCGAGGACTTCACCCCGCACCGCCCCGCTCGCCCCGAAAAGTCGATGCCGGGGCGCAAGTTCAAGCTCGTCTCCGACTACGAGCCGGCGGGCGACCAGCCGACCGCGATCCGCGAACTGACCGAGGGTGCGCGCGAAGGGGAAAAGACACAGGTACTGCTTGGCGTGACGGGCTCGGGCAAGACCTTCACCATGGCCAAGGTGATCGAGGAATTGCAGCGGCCCGCGCTCGTGCTCGCTCCGAACAAGATCCTCGCGGCCCAGCTCTACGGCGAATTCAAGAGCTTCTTTCCCGAAAACGCGGTCGAATATTTCGTCAGCTATTACGACTATTACCAGCCCGAAGCCTACGTGCCGCGCTCCGACACCTATATCGAAAAGGAATCGAGCGTGAACGAGGCGATCGACCGGATGCGCCATTCGGCCACGCGCGCACTGCTCGAACGCGACGACGTGATCATCGTCGCGAGCGTTTCGTGCCTCTACGGCATCGGCTCGGTCGAGACCTATTCGGCGATGATCTTCGACATCAAGAAGGACGAAAGCGTCGACCAGCGCGAACTGATCCGCAAGCTCGTCGCCCTGCAATACAAGCGCAACGACGTCGCCTTCGCGCGCGGGTCCTTCCGGGTGCGCGGCGACAGCCTCGAGATCTTCCCCTCGCATTACGAGGACACGGCCTGGCGGGTCAGCTTCTTCGGCGACGAGATCGAGGAGATCAGCGAATTCGATCCGCTCACCGGCAAGAAGGGCGCGAGCCTCGACAAGGTGCGGGTCTATGCCAATTCGCACTACGTGACGCCCGGCCCCACCATGAAGCAGGCGATGGAGGCGATCCGCTTCGAACTCGCCGAACGGCTCAAGGAGATGGAAGCCGAAGGCCGCCTGCTCGAACACCAGCGGCTGGAACAGCGCACCAATTTCGACCTCGAGATGATCGCTGCCACCGGATCGTGCGCAGGCATCGAGAATTACAGCCGCTTCCTCACCGGCCGGCTGCCGGGCGAGCCGCCGCCCACCCTGTTCGAATACCTCCCCGAAAACGCCCTGCTGTTCGTCGATGAAAGCCACCAGACGGTGCCGCAGATCGGCGCGATGGCGCGCGGTGACCACAGGCGCAAGCTGACGCTCGCGGAGTATGGCTTCCGCCTGCCTTCGTGCATCGACAACCGCCCGCTGCGCTTCAACGAATGGGACGCGATGCGTCCGCAGACCTTCTGCGTTTCGGCAACGCCCGGCCCGTGGGAGATGGAGCAGACAGGCGGCGTCTTCGCCGAACAGGTGATCCGCCCGACCGGCCTCATTGACCCGCCTGTCGACATTCGCCCCGTCGAGGACCAGGTCCAGGACTGCATCGAGGAATCGAAGAAGGCTGCGGCCAAGGGCTACCGCACGCTCGTCACCACGCTGACCAAGCGCATGGCCGAGGACCTCACCGAATTCATGCACGAGGCGGGCGTCAGGGTCCGCTACATGCACTCCGACGTCGAGACGCTGGAGCGCATCGAGCTGATCCGCGACCTGCGCATGGGCGTCTATGACGTCCTCGTCGGCATCAACCTTCTGCGCGAGGGGCTGGACATTCCCGAATGCGGGCTCGTGTGCATTCTCGATGCCGACAAGGAAGGCTTCCTGCGTTCGGAAACCTCGCTGGTCCAGACGATCGGCCGCGCCGCGCGCAACGTGGACGGGCGTGTGATCCTCTATGCCGACCGGATCACCGGCAGCATGGAACGCGCCATGGCGGAAACCGACCGGCGCCGCGAAAAGCAGAAGGCCTTCAACGAGGAACACGGCATCACCCCGCAGACGATCCGCCGCCAGATCGCCGATATCGTCGCGCATACGGCTTCGCAGGACGGCGTGACGGTCGATACCGGCGACGATGAGGTCAACAATCTCGTCGGTCACAACCTGCGATCCTACATCGAAGACCTCGAAAAGCGCATGCGCGATGCCGCAGCGAACCTGGAATTCGAGGAAGCGGGGCGCCTGCGCGACGAGATCCGCCGGCTCGAAGCGGACGAACTCGGCCTGCCCGACGAAGAAAAGAAGGCGCCGCGCGTCGGTCGGTCGAACGAGGGCAAGCCGGGAACGCGCAAGACCCGATACGGCAAGACCCGTTACAAGAAGATGGGCGGCAAGCCGTAAGCGGTTCGTCGATAGCGGCTTTCCGGGCACTTGAAGCCATGCGTCAAGCCTGCCAACACGCAGCCCCATGACAATCAAACTCATCGGCGCGCTCGCTGCCGCCTCGCTTCTCGCCCTTTCCGCTCCCCTAACCGCGCAGGACGATGGCGCCACGCCCGAAGCCGCGCAGATCGACCCGCAGGTCAAGACACGCAAGCTTTCCGGCACTTTCGGCGGGCAGCGGATCGATTACACCGCGACCATCGGCGAAACGGTGCTCGCGTCGGACGACGGCAAGCCCGAGGCGGTGATCGTCACCACCTCATACGTCAAGGATCCGAAGGACACCTCGCGCCCCGTATTCTTCATCTACAATGGCGGGCCGGGTTCGGGCTCCGTCTGGCTGCAGATGGGTGCATTCGGGCCGAAGCGGGTGGCGATACCCTCCGATGCGCGCGACGACGGGGCACCGCCCTATCCGATCGTCGACAATCCGGACAGCCTGCTCGACGTCGCCGACCTTGTCTTCATCGACCCGCCGGGGACGGGCTATTCCTATCTCACCAAGGGCACCGACCCGGAGAAATATTATGGCCTCAGGCAGGACGCGCGCGCCGTCGCCGAGGTGATCCGGCGGTGGATCAACGACAATGGGCGCTGGAACAGCCCGAAATATCTCGGCGGGGAAAGCTATGGCACGACCCGCACGGCGATGGTCGTCGATGAACTCGAAGGCTCGACCTACAACGATGTCGGCCTCAATGGCCTCATCCTGATTTCCACCATTCTCGATTTCGCCATGCGCGAGCCGACGCCGGGCAATGAACTCGCCTATGTGGTGACGCTGCCCAACATGGCGGCGGCGGCCCATTATCACGGCAAGGTCGAAGCGGAATCGGTCGAAGCGATCGCCGAAGAGGCACGCCGCTTCGCGATCGGTCCCTTCGCCACCGCGCTGCTCAAGGGTCAGGACCTGCCCGAAGCCGAACGCGCCGCCGTGCGCGCGGAGCTTTCCCGCCTCACGGGCCTTTCCGAGCAATATCTCGAACAGGCGAACCTGCGCGTGACCAGCCAGCGTTTCTACAAGGAGCTGCTGCGCGACCGCGGGCTCACCATCGGGCGGCTCGATGCGCGCTATACCGGCGAGGATTACGACAATGCGGGCGAATATCCCGACAACGACCCGAGCTTCTACGGCATCGATGCAGGCTACACCGCCGCGATCAATTCCTGGGCGCGCGAGACGCTGGGCTTCGAGACCGACCGGCAATACAATTCGATCGGACGCGATCCGGGCCGCTACTGGGACTGGAGCCTCGGCGGGCAGGGGCGCGGGGCCTATCTCAACGTCGCCCCGCTGATCGGAAAGGCGATGCGTCAGAACAGCGAATTGCGCCTGTTCAACGCGCAAGGGTGGTACGATTTCGCAACGCCTTTCTTCGGCGCGGAATATTCGCTCAACCGGCCCGGCATCCCGCAGGATCGGCTGACCTTCCGCTATTACGATGCGGGCCACATGATGTATGTGCGCGACGAGGATCGCGGCAAGCTGTCGCGGGACCTGCGCGCGTTCATCCGGGCCCGATGAAAGGAGCGCTCGCGCTTGGCCTGCTCGCGGCGTTCTGTGCCGCCTGCAAGCCGCCGCCGACCGACGAGACGCTGACGCGCTCGGCCCCCGAGAGCGAGCCGAGCTTCGCGTCCACGCCCCTGCCCTCGCCCGAGACCGAGGGCGCGGTGTGGGCACCCAGCGACAGGGCCGAAGAGCGCATCGTGTACGGCGTGCCGGGCGAACCCGCTCTGATCGCACTCGCCTGCGATGCGGGCGCAGGCACCCTGTCCATCACCCGTATCAGCCCGGCCGACGAGGGCGCGCAGGCGATGTTCGCGCTCGTCGGCAACGGCCATGTCGGCAGGCTCCCGGTCGATGCGACCGAGGCCGGCAATCGCCGCATCTGGCAGGGCACGCATGACGCGCAAAGCGAAGAATGGGAGCCGCTTTCCGGGCCGCGGCGCCTGATCGCGACATTGCCCGGCGCGGGCACGGTCGAAATCAATCCGAGCCCGCTTCCGATGGAACTGATCGAGCGCTGCCGCTCGAAGTCCGGCTGAGCGCCGCGCGCTCCACGAGGCTGCTGGGGCCGAGCACCTGCGGCAATTGTTCGGGCTCGGCAGCGCCCGGTTCGTACCACAGGTAGAGCGGTACGCCGGCAGCGCCGCGATCCGACAGGAATTGCGTGATCGCCTCGTCGCGCACGGTCCAGTCGCCGACCATCGGGACGACGCCCGCGGCCTCGAAGGCTTCGCGCGTCGCCTCGCGCTCGATCGCGACGCTTTCGTTGACCTTGCAGGTGACACACCAATCGGCGGTGAACCAGACGAACACGGGATCGCCCGAAGCCCGGGCCGTGGTCAGCGCCTTTCGCGAGAACGGGACGGGATCGAGCACGCTTTCGGCCATGCGCTCAGTGCGCGGTTCGTAGCCCGCCGGAAGCGCGAAAGCGCCGAAGATCAGGAACGGCGCGGCAACGAGGCCGAAAGCGGGCCAGGCCATCTTGCCTGCCTGCTGCAGCCGGCCCACGACCCACAGCGCGAGCACCACGCCGAACACAGCGATGAGCGCAAACAGGCCGAAACCGCGCCCGCCGAGTTGCACCGTGAGCCACACCAGCGCGAGCGCGGTCAGCCCCATCGGGATCGCCATTACACGCCGGAAGGTGTTCATCCACGCCCCCGGCTTCGGCAGGCGCCGCCGCAGTGCGGGGACGAAGCCGAGCAGCAGGAACGGCAGCGCCAGTCCAAGCCCCAGCATCGCGAACAGCACCAGCGCGATCGGCGCGGGGAGCAACAGGGCCGCACCGAGCGCCGCGGCCATGAACGGCCCGGTGCACGGCGTCGCGGCGAAGGCGGCGAGCAGCCCGGTGGCAAAGGCTCCCCCGGCTCCCTTGCGTGCGCCCGCCCCGGTCGAGATGCTCGGCAATTCGAACACCCCGGCGAAATTGGCAGTGATGACGCTTGCAAGGAGGAGCAAGGCGACGACCACGCCCGGCTCCTGCAGCTGGAAGGCCCAGCCGACCTGCTCGCCCGCCGCGCGCAGGGCAAGCATGACCGCGCCGAGCCCGACGCAGGCGATGACCACGCCCACCGTGTAGGCAGCGCCTTCGATGCGCGCCGCGGCTTCGCTCTCGCCCGCGCGGGCGAGGCTCAGCGCCTTCAGGGAGAGGATCGGAAACACGCAGGGCATGATGTTGAGGATCAGCCCCCCGACGAGCGCGCCGAGAACGAGCGTCCAGAGCGGCGGGGTCGCAGTCTCGACCGAACCAGCGACGAGCTCGCCGCCAGCGGGCACCGCACCGGGTTCGGCCTCGAAGCGAACCCCCGCCCCTGCTCCGAAAGCGAGGATGCCGGAGACGGTATCGCCCGCGCCCTCCCCATAATCGTCGAGCGGGATTTCCGCGATCAGCATGTCGTCCGTGCGCCGCAATGTCTGAGACGCGGCGTAATCGACTAGGCGTTCGTTGCCGATGAAGACATGCGGCTCGGGCAGATCAACCTCCGCGGGCAGCGGGACGCCGATTCGCAGCGCCCCCGCCGACATTTCGAAGCGCGCCCGAGCATCGATCAGGGGCGCGACTTCGGCCCGCCAGCGCGCGAAATCGCCGCCCGTGCTCGCTTCGACCAGCGCGTCCTGCGGCACGCAGACCCGGTCGGTGCAGGCGAGGAATTCGACCTGCGCGCGGACCTGCGGCATGCCCCCGGCAGCAGCTTCCTCCGGCACGCGCACCGGAACCAGCACGGCATAGCGCCCCTCGTAGATATGGTTCATCAGCCCGCCGATCACGAGTGTCTCGGGTACCGGATAGAGCGCGTCGCCCGCCTCCCAGCCATCCGGCAGGTCGAGCCTCAGGGTCATCCCCTGCCCGGCATCGCCCGGATTGCGCCAGTAACCGTGCCACTCCTTCGAGCGCGGGGTGAAGCGCAGCGCCAACATCCATTCCTCGCCCGGCTCGGGCAGGCCATCGGCGAAGAGTTCGACCGCGATGTTCTCGTCGCCAAAGCGCGGTGCGGCGAGCGGTTCGTCCTGCGAGGCAGACGAGGCCGCGTACAGCGCCAGGCACAGCGCGGCGAGCGCCTTCAGCCATGCAACAGCGGCAATACGGGGTGCAGCGAACAATCTTGCCTCTTCATGGCGCTTACCCCTAGATGCCGGGGCGCGTGCGGGCGAGATAGGATGCGCGCGGGCTAAAGACAAACGGCCAGACACAAACCGCTTCGAGAGGTTACGACGACGATGAGCGCTGACGACGAAACCCGTGACCTCCTGATCCTCGGCGGCGGCCTTGTCGGCATGACGCTGGCGCTCGCCGCGGCGAAGAAGGGCCTCTCGAGCCATATCGTCGACCGCGCCGACCCGGCAGAGCTCACCGCCGAGGGCTTTGACGACCGCGCGACGGCGATCTCGACCGCGAGCTGGCACCTGTTCACCAATATCGGGATCGCCGAGGGGCTCGAGGAATTCGCCTGCGACATCTCCTCAATCGCGGTGACCGACCAGAATCGGCCCGGCAGGCTCGATTTCCAGCCCGAACCGCACGAGGGCACCTTGGGCAGGATGTTCCCCAATCGCCGCCTGCGCCTTGCGCTGTTCGAAGCGGCCGCGGCTGAGCCGCTCGTCAACTGGGTCGCGAAGGCCGAGGTGACGAAGCGCGAGCGCAGCGAATTCGGCGTCGCGGCGGGCCTCGCAGACGGGCGCAAGCTGAAGGGGCGGCTGATGGTCGCCGCCGAAGGTCGCGGCTCGCCCACGCGCGAGGACGCCGGCATCACCATTGCCAAGTGGGATTATCACCACCGCGCGATCATCGCCGGGCTGACCCATGAAAAGCCGCACGACAATGTCGCCTGGGAAATCTTCTATCCCGCAGGTCCCTTCGCGCTGCTGCCGATGCAGGACGATGCCGACGGAACGCACCGCTCCTCGCTGGTCTGGACCGTGTCGGAGGAGGACGGCAAGGGCGTCATGAAGCTGGGCGAGCGAGCCTTTCTCGCAGAGGTAGAAAAGCGCATGGGCGGCGTGCTGGGCAAGGTGCTCTCTGTCGGGCAGCGTTCGAGCTGGCCGCTGGGCTTCCACCACACGGCCAAGATCACCGACGAGCGGCTGGCGCTGGTCGGCGATGCGGCGCACGGCATTCACCCGATCGCGGGGCAGGGGCTCAATCTCGGGCTGCGCGATGTCGGCGCATTGGTCGAAGTGCTCGCGGACGGGGCCTCGATCGGACTCGACCCGGGCGATCCGCAGCTCTTGAAGCGTTACGAGAACTGGCGCGGGCTCGACAGTTTCATGGTCGCGCTCGCGACCGATGGGCTCACCCGGCTGTTCGGAGTGCCAGGCGCGGCCGCTTCCGCGGTTCGGCGGCTCGGCATGTCGGCGGTTCAGCGCACCCCGGCATTGAAGACCTTCTTCATGGACGAAGCGCGCGGTGTCTCGGGCGATCTTCCCGAGCTCCTGCGCGCCTGAGCGCTAGTCGTCGGAGCCGGGGTCGGCCGGGCTCCGCTGGTTGACCGGATTGCCCTCCCGGTCGCGCAGGCCGCGCTGGTCGAGTACCGCGGCACGTTCGATGTTCTCGAGCGCGATCATCACGTCGCGATAACGCTGTGCATCCTCGATCCAGGCCTCGGCGCTCGCTGCGCCCGGCATGTTCTTCACTTCCTCGATCGCGCTGTCGATCCGTCCCTGTTCGAGCGCCCAGCGAGCCCGTTCTAGCCGCCTCGTGGGCTGCGGCGAAGGCGTGCTTTCGCGCCGGATCACGAACAGCTGCGACAGTTCGCGGCTGAACCGCTCCCATGACGGCCCCTCTTCGTTGTTGCGCAATTGCGGAGCCAGACCGTCGAGCCGCGCGATCAGCGTGTCGAGCCGGATCGGCTGGTCGCGGCGCGAGAAATTGATGATCGTGTTCACCGCGTTGGGCCGCTCATCGCCGAAGCGCAGCCGCAGCTGGTCGGCGAGATAGCCGAGTTCATCGCCGCGTTCGATCAGTCGGCGAGTGGCGAACGCGATCAGCAATGCCTCGGCCCGTGCGGCATTGCCGGCCGCCGCCTGCGCCTGCAGGTCGAGCCGGGTAAGGCGCTGCTCGGCGGCGGCGAGGCGCTGATCGATCCCGCCCTGCTGCTCGGCCACGCGGGTCACGGCCTCGACGGCGCGTTCGGCGTCCTCGCTTTCGAGCGCCTCGGCCAGCGGGCTCGGGCTCGGCGAGAGCGGTGCGCTCGGCAGGCCGCTGGGGCCGGTCGCAAGCGTCGGGTCCGCGTCCGGCGACGCGGTGGCTTCGGGAAAGCTCGCGGCGAGCTGTTCGCGCGAGGCGTCCATGTTGTACCAGACGACGTAGCCCGCGAGCAGCGCGCCGAGGATGAAGGCCGCCAGAGCGCCCAGCAGGATGCTCCTGGTGGGCGAAGTCTTGCGGCGGCTCCCGTATTTCGATTCCATTCTATCGCGTCCCTTGCGCCCGGTGCTTCGCGGCCTCGATGCGGCTCACAGCCCCGCGCAGGTTTGGTGCATCATATGCACGGGTCATTCGCATATGTCATGCCACCATGTCGCGCACCAACTGGAGGAGCGCGGCATCGCTCGGCTCCGGCGCAACCCGGACGGCGCGCCAGCCCCCGCCCGCGGCCTCTGCGACGCGCGGGGCGAGCGCGGCGAGCGCGATGTCGGTGCGGGCAAGGCCCAGCCTTTCGCATTCGGCGGCGAAATGGCGGGCCGCCTCGCCCGAATGAAGCAGGACGAGCCCGCCGCCGAGGAGTCGTTCGCCAAGGCACGTCGGCATCGGCATGGCTGCGCTCTCATAGGCGATGACGGTTTCGATCTCGACGCCGGGCCGCGGATCGAGCGGAACGTGCTTCGCCCCGGCTATCCGCAGCAGGCGGGTCGGCGCCGCGATCCCTTCGAGCACGAACTGCAATCCTTTCGTCCCGATCGTCCTTACGGCAAAGCCCGCGGCGCGAGCGGCCCCGGCGGTCTTCTCGCCGACCGCATGTACCGGCTTGTCCGCGAACCGGGCCAGCGCCGCCCCGCCATGGGCGAAGGCATTGGCGCTGCCGACCAGCAGCGCGTCGATCGTGGCAGGGTCCGGCGCCGTCCATGCGCAGGGGCGAATTTCGAACAGCGGCGTTCCGTGCGCTTCGATCCCCATCTCGCGCGCCAGCGCCAGCGTCGCGGCTAGCCCCGGCTCGGGCCGGACGGCGATGACAGGACGCCTCATGCGTTCTGGCGAAAATGCTCGGTGATCGCGGGGCTGGCACGCTTGAGCAGGTCTTCGGCGAGCGCTGCCACCGGGCCATGATCGGCGCGTGCGAAATTGGCCTTGCCCTCGACCCGCTCGCTTCCGTCCGGGCTGAACAGCGCGGCGCGCATGGCAAGGGCATCGCCATCGGCTTCGCATAGCACCGCGACCGGCGAATGGCACGTTCCGCCAAGCGCGGCGAGCAGAGCGCGCTCGGCCTCGAGTTCGGCGCGGGTCGGCGCGTGGTCGATCGCGCCGAGCATCGCGGTCACCTCGGGCGCATCGGCGCGGCATTCGATCGCAATCACACCCTGCGAGGCAGCGGGGATCCATTCCCCGGTCTCGAGCGGGTGGCCGACCGCGCTCTGGCCGAGACGTTCAAGGCCCGCAGCGGCGAGGAAGGTAACGTCCGCCTCGCCCGCATCGAGCTTACCCAGCCGCGTCGCGACATTGCCGCGGAACATGACCACGCGGCAATCGGGCCTGAGATTGAGGAGCTGCGAGGCGCGGCGCGGCGCGCTCGTCCCGACTGTCGCGCCCCGGGGGATCGCGGCGATGCTCTCCGCCCCGACGAGGCTGTCGCGCCGGTCCGCACGCGGCAGGAAGGCGGCGAAGTGGAATTCGCGCGGCCGAATCGTCTCGACATCCTTGGCCGAATGAACCGCGGCGTCGATCCGCCCCTCGCCCAGCCATGCGTCGAGTTCCTTGGTCCACAGCGCCTTCCCGCCGATTTCGGCGAGCGGGCGGTCGAGCACCTTGTCTCCGCTGGCGACGACAGGGACGATTTCGACCTCGTTTTCGTCCCAGCCGTGCGCGGCGCACAGGCGCGCGCGGGTCTCGTGGGCCTGGGCCATGGCGAGCGGGGATTCGCGCGTACCGAGGCGGATGCGATAGGCGCCGGGGGCGCTGTCTTGCGGTGATTGGCTCATGGCTGTGCTTGCTCTAGCCCCGACAAGGCTTAAGTGGAAGCGCCATGACCGACCTGTCCCCCAACCCTGCCCGCCCGTTCGCGCGGCCCCTCGTCCTGGGGATCGAATCGAGCTGCGACGAGACCGCGGTCGCGCTGGTCGCTGCGGACCGGACGATCCTTGCGCAGGCCATCGCCTCGCAGGAAGCCGAGCACGCGCCCTATGGCGGGGTCGTTCCCGAAATAGCCGCGCGCGCCCATGCCGATCGGATCGCACCGATGGTCGAGGCGGTGCTGGCCGATGCCGGATTGACGCTTGCCGATGTCGATGCCGTGGCCGCCACGGCAGGGCCGGGACTGATCGGCGGAGTCATGGTCGGCCTCGTCAGCGGCAAGGCGCTGGCGATGGCGGCGGACAAGCCACTGCTCGCGGTCAACCATCTCGAAGGCCATGCTCTCTCGCCGCGGCTCGCCGACGCGAGCCTCGATTTTCCCTATCTCCTGCTGCTCGTCTCGGGCGGGCATTGCCAGATCCTCGCCGTCGAGGGCGCCGGGCACTATCGCCGCCTTGCGACGACGATCGACGATGCGCTGGGCGAAGCTTTCGACAAGACCGCGAAGATCCTTCGGCTCGGCTATCCCGGCGGCCCGGCGGTCGAACGGCTCGCGCGCGAGGGCGATGCCTCGAAGCTGCGCCTGCCCCGCCCGCTCGCGGGATCGAAGGAGCCGCATTTCTCCTTTGCCGGCCTCAAGAGCGCGGTTCTGCGCGCCCATGAAAGCGGCGAATACGCGCCCGCCGACATCGCCGCCGCGTTCCAGCAGGCGGCGGTGGACTGCCTCATCGACCGGCTCGAACACGCGCTTGCCCTGATCGACCGGATGCCCGCGCTCGTCGTCGCGGGCGGGGTCGCGGCGAACCAGGCGGTGCGCGGCGCGCTCGAGGCGCTCGCTGCACGCCGCGACATGCGCTTCGTCGCCCCGCCGCTGGCTCTGTGCACGGACAATGCCGCGATGATCGCCTGGGCGGGTTGCGAGCGGATCATGCTGGAAGGCGAAGCGTGGATCGGGGCGGCGGGCGACCCGCTCGACATCAAGGCGCGGCCGCGCTGGCCGCTCGACCCGGAAGCCGAAGCGGTGCGCGGTGCGGGAGTGAAGGCATGAGCGGTAGACCCGAAATCGCCGTGATCGGCGCGGGCGCATGGGGCACCGCGCTTGCCCAGCTGGTCGCGAGCGACGGCAGGAACGTGCTGATCTGGGCCTATGAGCCGGAAGTGGTCGAGGCGATCAACACCGATCAGGCCAATCCCGCATTCCTCAAAGGCACCGACCTCGCCTCCTCGATCCGCGCGACCGGGGACCTCGCGGATCTTGCAGGTATTCCCATCCTCCTTGCTGTCACGCCCGCACAGGTCCTGGCCAAGATCCTCTCCGGCCTCGCCGATGCTCCGCGCGACCTAGTACTTTGCTCGAAGGGCATCGAGGCGGGCACGGGGCGCCTGATGAACGACGTCGCGCGCGAAGCCTGCCCGGCGAGCGAGATCGCGGTCCTGTCGGGGCCCACCTTCGCGCACGAGGTCGCCGCCGGGCTCCCCACGGCCGTGACCCTCGCCTGTTCGGGCGGAGAGGCGCAGTGGGAGCGGCTGATGCCCGCCATCGCGCGCCCGACCTTCCGGCCCTATTACTCGGACGACGTGACAGGCGCTGAGATCGGCGGGGCGATCAAGAATGTCCTCGCCATCGCCTGCGGGCTGGTCGACGGGCTAGGCCTTGGCCAGAACGCGCGCGCCGCGTTGATCGCGCGGGGCTATGCCGAGATGCTGCGGTTCGGCGAGGCGCTCGGCGCAAGGCCGGAAACGCTCGCGGGGCTGTGCGGGCTCGGCGATCTGGTGCTCACCTGCTCGTCCACCTCGAGCCGGAATTTCTCGCTCGGCATTGCGCTGGGTGAAGGCAAGCGCGCAGACGACCTGATGGTGGACCGGACGACCGTCGCCGAAGGCGCCTTCACCGCGCCCGTCCTTGCCGCTCTCGCCGAAGACCGGGCGATCGCCATGCCAATCGTCGCCGCCGTAAACGCCATCCTCGAAGGCGAGCCGCCCCGCGAAGTCGTCGCGGCGCTGCTCGCCCGCCCGCTCAAATCCGAGCAGGAACGAAGGCCGTGAGCGAGACCACTCCGCCCGTCCAGCGCGCTTCCTCGCCGACACCCGATGTGACGGGGTCGGATGACATCGCGGCGCTTGCCAAGGGCGGGCGAACCAACACTCTGGGCTTCGTCATCCGGGCGCTGGGCGGCATCCCCTTCCTCTTCCTCGGCTACCGACTCTACGGGGTTGAGGACATGGGCCGGTTCGCCTCGGCCTTCGTTATCGTCGAGATCGTCGCGCTCATCTGCGCATTGGGCGAGAAACGAGGCCTTGCCCAGCGCCTGACCGATGGGGCGGACGAGGAAGGGACGAGCGCGGTCAATCTGGTGTTCGACGGGATGCTCGCCTCGATGCTGGTTTCGGCAGCGATCTGCTCGGTTCTGCTGCTGTTTCCCGAGGTGATGTTCCCGAACGGCACGAACAGCGATCTCGACATCTG
Source organism: Erythrobacter litoralis (assembly GCF_001719165.1). Lineage (NCBI taxonomy): Bacteria > Pseudomonadati > Pseudomonadota > Alphaproteobacteria > Sphingomonadales > Erythrobacteraceae > Erythrobacter > Erythrobacter litoralis. The sequence continues at coordinate 1,068,245 of NZ_CP017057.1, read as the reverse complement.
GATGATCGCCGCGATTCCGGCCTTCGCGCTGACCGAGATCCTGCTCGCGGCGCAGGCCTATCGCTATGACATCGCGACCACGGTGCGCGCGCGGGCGATCGTCGAACCTTGGACCCGGTCCATCGCAGCGGTTGCGTTCTTCTACATCGCGGCGATCAGCGAGGCGGGGCTCGCCATGGCATTCCTCGCCTCGATCTACGCCGCGCTCGCCACTGCCCTGTGGTCGTTCCTGCGGACCTATGGCCTGCCCAAGGGATGGCGCCCGCGGCCGCGCTATCTCGCCCGGATGACCAGCCGCTCGCTGCCGCTGGTGGGTGCGGACGTGATCGAGCGCGGGACGCGGCTCCTTGATGTCTTCCTGCTCGGCCTGTTCACCTCCTCGGCCGCGGTCGGCATCTACTTCTTCGCCCAGCAGATCGCGAGCCTGCCGCAGAAGCTGAAAACGAGTTTCGAGCCGATCCTCTCGCCCGTCATCACGAAGAACCTGAAGACCGGCAATTACGGCGCGATCGCAGCGCAGGTGCGACAGGTCGGCTTCTGGATCATCGCCCTGCAGGGCGGGATCGCACTGGCGCTCGGGATCCCGGGGGAGGCTGTCATGGGCCTTGGCGGGCCTGCCATCGTCGGGGGCACGGGCGCGCTCGCTCTGCTGCTTGCCGCAGAAGTCGTCGCATCAATGGCGGTCGTGTCAGAAAGCGTGCTCGTCTATATCGCGAGGAAGCGCAATCTCGCCATTTCGATCGGGGTGATCGCCCTGCAGGGCGCGCTCACCATCGGCCTCATCAAGGCGTGCGAAGCGCTCGGGCTCGACGAGGGGTTCAAGGCGGCGGGCGCGGCACTCGCGCTGGTTCTTGCGCTCGCGACCTCGAGCCTCGTCAAGGCGATGGTCCTCAAGACGCTGCTCAAGGCACCGGTCTCGAACTGGCGCTGGGCGCTGGTTCATGCGGCCGCCCCGGCAGTCGTGGTCGGCTTTGCCTTCACCCTGCTGCCCGAATGGATCGAACTTGTCGTCGGCATACCCGCGATCCTCGCGACTTACGGATTCGTGGTGTGGAAGCGGGGCTTCGACGAGGACGACAAGGTTCTCTTCCGCCGCAACGTGACACCGAAGGGCGACGGCGAAACGGCGTGATTCCAGTGCCTTGAAGTGCACATTTCACCGCCCCGACAGCACGTTCAGTCGCTATTCACGGCTCCGGCGGCCTCATGCGGGCGGGATGCACGAGCGGGGAGAATTCACGATGCGACACGGGAAGTTGACGGGCGCGCTGGCGCTGGCGCTGGTTCTTGCAGGCTGCGCGGCGCAACAGGACGGCGAAATGGCGAGCACCGGCGGCACGGCCTCCGACAGGACTGGCGAAGAGGCGCCTCCGCCCCCGCCGCCTCCCCCGCCTCCGGCCTACGCGCCGCAGGAGATCGTCAGCGTCACCGGCTCGCGCAATCGCACCGGCGCGATGCGGGCTCCCAATGCCGAAGCGTATGTCCCGCCCGTCCGCGTGGCGACCGATCCGGGCCGCGAGCAATATGAGGGCGAGGAAATCTCGCCGGTCAAACTGGTCCAGTCCGAGCCGGTCTCCACCTTCTCGGTCGATGTCGACACCGGCGCCTACGCCAATGCGCGGCGCTTCCTCACCACCGGCATGATGCCGCCCAGGGCCGCCGTCAGGACCGAGGAGATGATCAACTATTTCCGCTATGATTATCCCCGGCCCGAAACCCGCGATGTCCCCTTCAGCGTCACCACCGATGTCGCCAGGAGCCCGTGGAACGAGGACACCTATCTCATGCGGATCGGCCTTCGCGGCTACGACATAGAGCGTGATGAGCGCCCGCCCGCCAATCTCGTGTTCCTGATGGATGTCTCGGGCTCGATGAACAGCCCCGACAAGCTCCCGCTGGTCAAGACCGCGCTGGCGGGCCTTGCAGGCGAACTGGGCGAGGACGACCGCGTCTCGATCGTCGTCTATGCCGGCGCTGCGGGCCTCGTGCTCGAACCGACCAACGATACGGGCAAGATCCGCCGCGCGCTCGACAGCCTGTCGGCAGGCGGCTCGACCGCCGGCGGCGCAGGGCTGCAGCTCGCCTACAACATCGCCCAGGACAATTTCATCGAGGGCGGCGTCAACCGCGTCATCCTCGCCACCGACGGCGATTTCAACGTCGGCGTTTCCGACCGTGACGCACTCGTCGAGATGATCGAGGCGAAGCGGGATTCGGGGATCACGCTGACGACGCTCGGCTTCGGCACCGGCAATTACAACGAGGCGATGATGGAGCAGATCGCCGGTCATGGGAACGGCAATTACGCCTATATCGACAGCGCGCTGGAAGCGAAGAAGGTGCTCAGCGACGAGATGAGTTCGACCCTCTTCACCATCGCCAAGGACGTGAAGATCCAGGTCGAATTCAACCCCGCCGTGATCTCGCAATACCGCCTTGTCGGCTACGAGAACCGGGCGCTGCGCGAGGAGGATTTCGACAATGATGCGGTCGATGCCGGCGATATCGGCGCGGGCCACCAGGTCACCGCGATCTACGAGGTCGTGCCCGCAGGCGCGAAAGGCTGGATCGCGCCGCGGCGCTATGAAGACCGTCCGTCGACCGAGGCGGAGCTGCGCATGGCGGAGGCGGCCCATGTCAAGCTGCGCTACAAGCTGCTCGGCGGCGACACGTCCAGGCTGATCGACACGGTCGTGATGAGCGACGACTTCCGTTCGGCCCGCCTACCACGCGGCGATTTCGCCTTCGCCGCCTCGGTCGCGGCCTTCGGCCAGATCCTGCGCGGCGACACGCTCATGAACGGCTTCGACTTCGCCGATGCGCGCGCTCTGGCGGGACCGCAGCGGGACTACTGGAGGCAGGAATTCGTCAAGCTCACCGAGCTCGCCGATGCGATGAAGGGTGGCTGACGCGTCGGCGCTTGCCCTGAAGGGTTGCAGAAGGCCGGTGGGACATCCCCGCCGACCTTTTTCGCGCTCGCCGCAGCCCGGCTTGCGTCCAACCCCCTTGGGCATGACGGGCGGGCGCTGCTAAAGGCCTGTCCACGCCGATTCCGCCAATGACAGGAAAGACCGCTGCCCATGTCCGATAGCTTTGCCTCTGCCCTTCCGCTGATCCTGATCGGCCTCGTCCTGCTCGTGATCGCGATCATGCTGTTCATGCGCGTGAACACCAAGACGAAGGTAGTCGGGGCCGAGGATTCCGAAAAGCGCGACGTGCTCGATGACGGGGCGGAGCGTCCTCGCCGAAACGAAGCGCTGATCAGCAGTCCGCGTGCGGTCGAGAAAACAATGGGCGAGACCTCGGCCAAGGCGAACGCGCACGGCATTGCCACGGCAGGCGAAAGCGCCGATGCCGAAGCCGGCGTGAGCGTCGCCCCGACGGTGGGCGATCCGGTGCCCGAGCCGAAGCCCGAAACCGCGCCCGCTCCTGCACCGGCAGCCGCGTCGGCACAAAGCGATGATCTGTCGCGCATCAAGGGCGTAGGGCCCAAGCTCGTGACGATGCTGCACGAACTGGGCATCACCCGATTCGAACAGATCGCCGCCTGGGACGAAGCGGAGATCGAACGCGTCGATTCGCAGCTCGGCCGCTTCAAGGGCCGCATCCGCCGCGATCAGTGGGTCGAGCAGGCCAAGCTGTTGGTTTCGGGCGACAAGGACGCATTCGAAGCGAAGTTCGGCCGGGGCGCCTGACCCCTTCCGCACTGTCCGCAGCACCCTTGCGCAGCGCTGCGTATTGCCCCCTCCTGCATTAACCGGCGATCCGTGTTACACTCTGCCGGCAATCACAGGAGGACATTCATGACGCAGAGCATTCTCGTCGCCGAAGACGAGATGATCGTCGCCTACGACCTGCGCGATACGGTCGAGGAAGCGGGCTACCGCGTGGAAGGTCCCCATGCCGGGATCTCCTCGGCGATGTTCGCTTTCCAGAAGGAACGGCCCGACCTTGCCATTCTCGACATCCAATTGGACGATGGCATGGTCTTCGAATTCGCCGAAAAGCTCGCCAGTGAAGGCGTGCCGATCATCTTCCATTCGGGCCACCACACGCGCGAGGAGATCGCGGAACGCTTTCCCGGCGCGCGGACGCTGGAAAAGCCCTGCCCGCCCGCGGACGTGATCGAGGCGGTGAACAACGCGCTCGAGGCAGCAGCCTAGAGGGGCGCCCGGCGCGATTGATCTTTCCCCCGCCGCAGGCCATGGTCTTGCGGGCAGAACAGAGGGAAAGTCATGACAAACGCGATCATCCGCGCTGCCGCGCTCGCGCTCGCTCTTGGCGCATTTCCGGGAGCGCCCGCCTCGGCGCAGGAAGACTATCTCGGCAAGGTCATCACCGTCGCGGCCAATTTCTGCCCGCGCGGCACGCTGCCCGCCGACGGGCGGCTTTTGCCGATTGCGCAATACACCGCGCTGTTCTCGCTGCTGGGCACGCAATATGGCGGCGACGGGCGCACTACCTTCTCCCTCCCCGATCTCGCCGGCGCCACTGCCTCGGCCAATGGCCGCGCGCTGAAGCATTGCGTGGTCGGCGAAGGGATCTATCCCTCGCGGTCATGAGTGAAATGCATGGGGGAGTTCCCCGCACGGCCTTGCGGAGGGTCTCCACACCTGCAAAAAGGCCAAACAAGTTTCAGGAGTAACCATATGCACGGCCCCGCCCCCGAAAAGCCCTCTAGCGGTATAGTCCCGTTCAACTGGGAAGATCCCTTCGACCTCGACAGCCAACTGACCGAGGAAGAGCGGATGATCCGCGATGCGGCTAAAGGCTTCGCGCAGGGCCAGCTGCAGCCGCGCGTGATCGAGGCATTCCGGGGTGAAGTCGATGCTCCCGAACTCTTCCCGATGATGGGCGAAGCCGGCCTCCTCGGCGCGACCGTGCCCGAGGAATATGGCGGTGCCGGCGCGAGCTATGTCGCCTATGGCCTGATCGCGCGCGAGATTGAACGGGTGGACAGCGGCTATCGCTCCATGGCGAGCGTGCAGTCCAGCCTCGTGATGTATCCGATCTACGCCTACGGCTCGGAGGAGCAGCGTCAGAAATATCTCCCCGGCCTTGCGAGCGGCGAACTTATCGGCTGTTTCGGCCTTACTGAACCCGATGCGGGCTCCGACCCCTCGGGCATGAAGACCGTCGCGAAGAAGAACGGCGATGGATACGTCATCTCCGGTTCCAAGACGTGGATTTCCAATTCGCCTTTCGCCGATGTCTTCGTCGTCTGGGCCAAATCGGAAGAGCATGGCGGTGCGATCCGCGGCTTCGTCCTCGAAAAGGGGATGGAAGGCCTCTCCGCACCCAAGATCGAGGGCAAGATCTCGCTTCGTGCATCCACGACCGGAATGATCATGATGGACGAGGTGAAGCTGCCCGCCGAGGCGCTGCTGCCGCATGTGGAAGGGCTCAAGGGCCCGTTCGGCTGTCTCAACCGCGCACGCTACGGGATTTCGTGGGGCGCGATGGGCGCGGCGGAATTCTGCCTCCACGCCGCGCGGCAATACGGCCTCGACCGCGAGCAGTTCGGCCGGCCCCTCGCTGCGACCCAACTGTTCCAGAAGAAGCTTGCCGACATGATGAGCGACATCGCGCTGGGCCTACAGGCAAGCCTGCGCGTCGGCCGGCTGATGGATGAGCACCGCTTCAGCCCCGACATGATCTCGATCGTGAAGCGCAACAATGTCGGCAAGGCGCTCGACATTGCCCGGATGGCGCGCGACATGCATGGCGGGAACGGCATTTCCGAGGAATACCAGGTGATCCGGCATGCGGTGAACCTGGAAACGGTCAACACCTACGAAGGCACGCATGACGTTCACGCGCTGATCCTCGGCCGCGCGATCACCGGCATTCCGGCCTTCGCCTGACGCCAGGGCCGCATGAAGCTCCACGGATATTACCGCAGCTCGACCAGCTACCGCCTCCGCATCGCGCTCGAGTTGAAAGGGCTCGCTTTCGAAAACGTGCCCGTCAACCTGCTCGAGAGCGCTCAGAAGGATGCGGCCTTCACCAGCCGCAATCCCTTCGCGAGCGTGCCGATGCTCGAAGCCGACGGGCGCGATCGGGCGCAGTCGATGGCGCTGATCGAATGGCTCGACGAGGCCTATCCGGCAAAACCCCTGCTGCCTGCCGATATCGAGGCCCGCTACACCGCGCGCGAACTCGCCTATGCGATCGCGACCGAATTGCACGCGCCGTTGAACCTGCCGGTGCTGAAATATCTCAAGGAAGAATACGGCAAGTCGCCAGGCGAGATCGGCGAATGGTATCGCCACTGGCTCGCGCGCACGCTGGTCCCGGTTGAACAGCGGCTCGAGCAGCTTGGTACCGGCGATTTCCTGTTCGATGCGCCCGGCCTGTTCGAGACCGTGCTTGTCCCGCAGCTCTACAATGCGCGCCGGTTCGAATACGACCTGTCCGCCAGCCCTCGCATGACACGGATCGAGGCAGCCTGTCTCGCGCTTGAACCGTTCAGGCGCGCGCACCCCGACAACCAGAACGACAACCCGCAAAGGGAGACATCATGAAGCTCGCAACCCTCAAGGACGGCACGCGCGACGGCAGGCTGGTCGTGGTCTCGAAGGACCTCACCCGCTGCTGCGCCGCCGACAACATCGCCCCCACGCTGCAACATGCGCTCGACAACTGGGCCGAGATCGCGCCGAAACTGGAAGTGCTCGCCCGCGATGTCGAGCACGAGGCGGTGCCGTGCGAACGCTTCCACGAACGCGACTCCCATTCGCCCCTGCCGCGCGCCTACCAGTGGGCCGACGGCAGCGCCTATATCAACCACGTCGAACTGGTGCGAAAGGCACGCGGGGCCGAGGTTCCGGAAAGCTTCTATCACGATCCTCTGATGTACCAGGGGGGGTCGGATGGCTTCCTGCCGCCGCGCGGAGACATCCCGCTGGGTGACACCGCCTGGGGCTGCGACATGGAAGGCGAAGTCGCCGTGATCGTCGACGACGTGCCGATGGGTGTCAGCGCCGAAGACGCTGCCGGTCACATCAAGCTCGTCATGCTCGTCAACGACGTGTCCCTGCGCGGCGTCATCCCTGGCGAACTCGCCAAGGGCTTCGGCTTCTTCCAGTCCAAGCCGGCGAGCGCTTTTTCTCCCGTCGCCGTCACGCCCGACGAACTGGGCGAGGCGTGGAAGGACAGCCTCGTCCACCTGCCGCTGATGGTCGATTACAATGGCGAACCCTTCGGCCGGGCCGAGGTCGGCGTGGATGCGACCTTCAACATGGCGCAGCTTGTCGCCCATGCCGCGAAGACGCGTTCGCTGTGCGCGGGCTCGATCATCGGTTCGGGCACGATCTCGAACCGCGATCCCGACGGCGGTGCGGGCAAGCCGGTTGCCGACGGCGGCCTCGGCTATTCCTGCATCGCGGAAATCCGCATGATCGAGACGATCCGCGACGGCGAGCCGACGACGCGCTTCATGGCGCCGGGCGACACGGTGCGGGTCGAGATGCGGGATGCGGACAATCACTCGATCTTCGGCGCGATCGAGCAGAAGGTGGTGCAGGCCTAGGCCTTCAGCCGCTCGGCGTGCCAGGCGACGTGTTCGGCCATGAAGGTCGAGACGAAGAAGTAGGAGTGGTCGTAACCCTCCTGCATCTGGATCGTCGCGGGCATGCCAGCGGCCTCGCAGGCCTCGGCGAGCAGGTGGGCCTTCAACTGCTCGCCAAGAAAAATGTCCGCGGTTCCCTGATCGACGAGAATGTGATCGTGGCGGGCCCCGTCCTCGATCAGGGCGACCGCGTCATGTTCGCGCCACTTGTCGCGGTCCTCACCCAGATAGCGCGGGAACGCCTTCTGCCCCCATGGCACAAGTGACGGCGCGACGATCGGGCTGAAGGCGCTGACCGAACGGAACCGCGCGGGGTCGCGCAACGCCGCAGTCAGCGCGCCGTGGCCGCCCATGGAATGGCCGGTGATCGACTGACGCTCCATGTCGGCAGGAAAGTGCTCGGCGATCAGATCCGGCAGTTCGGCTTCGATATAGGAGCGCATGCGATAGTGCTTCGACCACGGTTCGCGCGTCGCATCGAGGTAGAAGCCGGCGCCTTTCCCGAAATCGTATTCCTCTGCCGCATCGGGCACGTCATCCCCGCGCGGGCTTGTGTCGGGTGCGACGAGGATCACGCCATGCTCAGCGCACGCCGCGCGATATTCGCCCTTCTCCATGACGTTCGCATGGGTGCAGGTAAGGCCCGAAAGGTACCATAGCATCGGCAGCTTCTCGCCCGGTGCATGCTCGGGCACGAAGACCGCGAAGGTCATGTCGGTCCCTGTCTCGCGCGAAGCATGGCCGTAGACCCCCTGCATCCCGCCATGGCTGCGGTTTTCGGCAACGGTCTCCATCAATAGACCACGACCGAACGGATGCTTTCGCCCGAATGCATGAGGTCGAAGCCCTTGTTGATTTCATCAAGCGTCAGGGTGTGGGTGATCATCGGGTCGATCGCGATCTTGCCGTTCATGTACCAGTCGACGATCTTCGGCACGTCCGTGCGCCCCTTCGCCCCGCCGAAAGCCGTGCCGCGCCAGTTGCGTCCGGTAACGAGCTGGAAGGGCCGCGTCGCGATCTCCTTGCCCGCTTCGGCCACGCCGATGATGATGCTGGTGCCCCAGCCCTTGTGGCAGCATTCCAGTGCCTGGCGCATCACGTCGGTGTTGCCGGTGCAGTCGAAACTGTAATCCGCGCCCCCGTCGAGCATCTCGACGATATGCGCGACCACGTCCGAGGTTTCCTTCGGGTTGACGAAGTCGGTCATGCCGAACTTCTCGCCCCATTCCCGCTTGGCCGGGTTGATGTCGACGCCCACGATCCTGTCCGCGCCTGCCATCTTCGCCCCCTGGATGACGTTGAGGCCGATCCCGCCCAGCCCGAAGACGACGACATTGTCACCCGGCTCGACCTTGGCCGTGTTGACCACCGCGCCCACGCCCGTCGTCACCCCGCAGCCGACATAGCAGCTGGTTTCGAAAGGCGCGTCCTCGCGGATCTTCGCGACCGCGATCTCGGGCAGGACGGTGAAGTTCGAGAAGGTCGAACAGCCCATGTAGTGGTAGATCGTCTCGCCCCGGTAGCTGAAGCGCGATGTTCCGTCCGGCATCAACCCCTTGCCCTGCGTCGTGCGGATCGCGCTGCACAGATTGGTCTTGCCCGACAGGCACATTTTGCACTGGCGGCATTCAGGCGTGTAGAGCGGGATCACGTGATCGCCCGGGACGACGCTGGTCACACCCGCGCCGACCTCGCGCACGATGCCTGCGCCCTCATGGCCGAGAATGCTGGGAAAGATGCCCTCGCTATCGAGCCCGTCGAGCGTGTAAGCATCGGTGTGGCAGATGCCGGTCGCCATGATCTCGACCAGCACCTCGCCCGCTTTCGGACCCTCCAGATCGAGTTCGACGATCTCGAGCGGCTTTTTCGGTTCGAAGGCGACGGCGGCTCTGGTCTTCATGGGGCGTGTCTCCGTTCTGGGTTCAGAAGCCGAGGCTTTCCGCGACGGCGGCGTTCACGATCCGGCCCTGATGCACATTGAGGCCGGGCGCAAGGTACGGGTCCTCCTCGCACGCCGCGATCCCCCTGTTCGCGAGCGCAAGGCCGAAAGGCAGCGTCGCATTGCCGAGCGCATAGCTCGAAGTGAGTGGCACTGCGCCGGGCATGTTGGCGACGCAGTAATGGATGATTCCGTCGACCTCGTAGGTCGGGTTTTCGTGCGTGGTGGCGTGGCTGGTTTCGAAACAGCCGCCCTGGTCGATCGCGACATCGACGAGTACCGAGCGGTTCTTCATCAGGCCGAGCATCTCGCGGGTGACGAGATGCGGCGCACTTGCGCCCGGGATCAGCACGGCGCCAACGACCACGTCGGCATCGCGGATCGCCTGCTCGATCGTACCGGTCGTCGAAAAGCGCGTCGCGACGCGGCCCTGGAACATCTCATCCAGCTGGCGCAGGCGCGGGATCGAGCGGTCGAAGATCTCGACATTCGCGCCGAGACCCACCGCCATGCGCGCCGCCTGGGTGCCGACGACGCCGCCGCCCAGCACCACGACCTTGGCCGGAAGGACGCCCGGCACCCCTCCCATCAACGTGCCGCGCCCGCCATTGTTGGCGCGCAGCGCATGCGCACCCGCCTCGATCGAGAGCCGGCCTGCGACCTCGCTCATCGGGGCGAGCAGCGGCAGGCCGCCCCCCGGCCCGGTGACCGTCTCATAGGCGATGGCCGACACGCCGGATTCCATCAGGCCCTTCGCCTGATCTGGGTCGGGGGCGAGGTGGAGATAGGTGAAAAGGATCTGCCCCTCGCGCAGCTGCACCCATTCGTTCGGCTGCGGCTCCTTGACCTTCACGATCATGTCCGCGCGGGCGAAGACTTCCTGCGCCGTGTCGACGATCTCCGCGCCGATCGCGCGATATTCCTCGTCGTCCTTGCTGATGCCCGAACCGGCGCCCGTTTCGACCAAGACCGAATGGCCCGCACCGATATATTCGCGCGCGGCTTCGGGTGTCAGCCCGACGCGATATTCGTGATTCTTGATTTCCTTGGGGACGCCGACAAGCATGATTCGCTCCTGGGGATGAGTTCGAGGCCCCCGCTAAAGAATGCGCAACAAAGTTACAATCGGGGCAAGTATGGTTGCAAAGCGCTCGCGGGTTTGAAAGGGGCGCAGACGAGACGAAACGCGAAAAAGGAGAGCCGCATGACCACCTATCCCGAAGTTCGCATGCTGATCGGCGGCGAATGGATCGCCGAGGGCGGCCAGGGCGCGATGCAAGTGGTCAACCCGGCGACCGAAAAGGCGATCGGCAGCGCGCCCAAGGTGTCGAAGGAGCAGCTCGACGCGGCGCTCGCCGCCGCCGACAGCGGGTTCGCGGTGTGGCGCGATACGCCCGCGATCGAACGTTACCGGGTCATCCGCCGCGCCGCCGAACTGCTGCGCGAACGCGCCGAGACCATTGCGCGGGTCGTGACGCTCGAGATGGGTAAGCCCCACGCTCAGGCGCTTGGCGAAACGACGGGCGCAGCCGACCTGATCGATTTCCTCGCCGAGGAGGCCAAGCGCCAGGGCGGGCGGATCGTGCCCGCGCGCAGCCATGCCATCCTGGAACAGCGCGTTACGCAGGAGCCGGTCGGCCCGGCGGTGCTTCTCACACCTTGGAATTTCCCGATCAACTTGCCGGCCAAGAAGATCGGCGGCGCGCTGGCGGCCGGATGCAGCGCGATCCTCAAGCCTGCCGAGACCACGCCCGCAAGCGCGCAGATGCTGGTGGAATGCTTCGTCGATGCGGGGCTTCCCGACGGCGTGCTCAACCTCGTCCATGGCGACCCGGCGATGATTTCGGAGCATCTCATCGCCTCGCCCGTCACGCGCAAGGTAAGCTTCACCGGATCGACTGCGGTGGGCAAGCAATTGGGTGTGCTCGCCGCGCAGGGAATGAAGCGCTTTACCCCGGAACTCGGCGGGCATGCGCCGGTCGTGATCGGCGAAAGCGCCGATTTCGACCGCACCGTCGCGGCGTGCGCGGCGACCAAGTTCCGCAATGCCGGCCAGGTCTGCGTCTCGCCGACGCGCTTCCTCGTCGCGCGCGGGATCTACGACAGGTTCGTCGCCGAATTCGCGGCGCGTTCGCAAAAACTGAAGGTCGGGGATGCCAGCAGCGACGAAAGCGTCGAGATGGGCCCGCTCGCCCATGCAGGGCGAGTTGCGGCGATGACCGAGCTCATGAAATCGCTCGGCGGCGAAAAGGGCGAGATCGTCGCGGGCGGCTCCGCAATTCAGGGGCCGGGCCATTTCTTTCAGCCGACCGTCATTGCAGCGCCCTCGCTCGACAGCAGGCTGATGGTCGAGGAGCCATTCGGCCCGGTCGCGGGGATCGTGCCCTATGACGACATCGAGGAGGCCGTGCGCATCGCCAATTCGCTGCGCTACGGGCTCGCGGCCTATGCCTTCACCGCAAGCCTGGACGAGAGCCATTATCTCGGGCGGAGCCTGCGCGCAGGGATGGTCGCGATCAACCATTTCGGCGTGGGCTCGCCCGAGACGCCTTTCGGTGGGACAGGCGACAGCGGCTTCGGCTCCGAAAGCGGGGTCGAGGGCTATCTCGGCTACACCGAGACCAAGCTCGTCACCGTCGCGAAGGCGGGCGCGTAAGCCGACGGCAGTCCGGCCGGGAAGCCGGCCGGATCAGGAAAGGGGAATGAAGCGCGCGAGGATCGAACGGAGCGAACCGGATTCACCCATTGGCTGGATGCGTCCGTAATGGGCCCGGCGGGCACGCTCGTCATGAGTGCAGACGGTGCGTCCCATGGCATCCGGGCCACTGGACCATATTGTCGGTCGTTCCATTGATCGCGTCCCCGATTCGCTTTTATTAGCAAGCGCAGTCTAACAGGAAAGCTGTGGAAAAGTGAACCGGAATTGATCGCGCGCGCAACTTTTCGCGCTTCCGGTCAAGCCCGTAAGCGCGTTTCCTTCGTTTTTCGATCCGGGTCCGACCTTTTCGCACCCCGCTGTGTGCGCATTTGCAGCATGCCCGATCAGCGATCGGTACGCACCGCGCCGGCTGATCGCACATCGGCAAGCGTGGGATAGCCGTTTACCGCCATGAGCAGGTCCGCCTCGGCGAGAATCGAGCGCAGCACCCATGCCGCGCCCTGATCCCCGCCAATCGCCAGGCCGTATGTATAGGGACGGCCCACCCCGACCGCTCTAGCCCCCAGCGCCAGCGCCTTCACCGCATCGGTGCCCGAACGCACGCCGCTGTCGAACAGGACCGGCACCTCGCCTGCCGCCTTGACCACATCGGCAAGCAGGTCGATCGTCGCGATCCCGCCATTGGCCTGCCGCCCGCCATGGTTGGAGCAGTAGATCGCATCCGCCCCGGTATCGACCGCGCGCCGCGCATCGTCTGGATGGCAGATCCCCTTGAGAACGATCGGCAGCTTCGTCACCGACTTGAACCATTCCATGTCATCCCAGGTCAGCACCTGTCCGAAAGTCGCCGCCCAGGTGAAGATCGCCGCTGCCGGGTCCTCTTCCGGCGGCTTCGCCAGCAGCGAGCGGAAGACCGGATCGGTGAAATAGTTCTGCAGGACCTTGCCGCGCAGCTGCGGGAAATTGGATGCATTGAGGTCGCGCGGCCGCCAGCCGGTCACCCAGGTGTCCAGAGTCACGACGAGCGCGGAATAGCCCGCCTTCTCGGCGCGGCGGATGAGGCTTGTCGCCAGTTCGCGGTTGCGCGGGGTATAGAGCTGAAACCATGCGGGCGTGTCGCCACAGGCCGCCTTCACGTCCTCCAGCGGGTCGTTGGAGAGCGTCGAGGCGCAGAACGGCACGCCCGTCATCGCCGAGGCGCGCGCGGCTGCCATGTCCCCGTGGCGGTCCCGCGAAGCTTCGCCGTTGAGGCCGATCGGCGCCATGAATAGCGGCGTTTCGTAGCGGTGCCCGAACAGTTCGATCGACAGGTCCCGTTCGGAACAGTCGACCATCATGCGCGGGACCATGCCCCAGTGGTGAAAGGCCGCCGCGTTCTCGTCCTGCGTGTGTTCGTCGCCGCAGCCGCCTGCGACGTAATTGGTCAGCATTGGGCCGAGCGCCTCGTGCGCGCGCTTTTCCAGCGTGGCGAAATCGACCGGGTAATCGGGCAATATACCTTTCAGACCGGCATTGTAGATTTCGTTCTGCATCGCACCGAAATGGCTCATCGCGGGTCCTCTCCTCTTTTCCCGCGCCCGTTCCAGCCGATGGAGCGGCGCGGGGCAAGAGCGAATGTGGAGGCTTACGCGAAGAAGCGCTGGAGCCGCGGCCGGACCTTGAGAAACTGACGATACGCCGCCTCGAGCAGGCCCAGCAACGGCCGCCAGCGCGCGGCAAGGCCGAGCGGGCGCAGCAGCGGGATCGCCCGCCACATCGCGGCGAAGGCCGCAGCACCTTCGAGCAGCACGCCGTCCTCTTCTGCATGGAACCGCTCGAGCAGGCGCGTTCGGTCGATCGGGCAGGATGCTGGCTCGCCCTTGTCAGAGACGTCGACGAAGCGGATCGCCCCGCGCCGGTCCAGCCGCCGCATCAGCGCAATCTCGCGCAGGCAGAGCGGACAGGCGCCGTCATACCAGACGGTGACTTTCTCTAAGGGATCGTTTTCCATGAATAACAAATGCTAATCCCCGTCTCGCGTTCCGAACGGAGCGCCGCGCCTTGCTGCGCTGCAACAATTCGCTTGGCAGGGACGGACGCTGCGTTACAAAGGTGCTGGTGGGCGACACTGCATCCCTGACCTTTGCCATTCCGGTACTGCTTGCGGTCGGTGCGGGAGCTGGCTTCGCCGCCGGCCTGTTCGGCATAGGCGGCGGCTTCGTGGTCGTCCCCGCGCTCGTCTTCATCTTCCCGCTGCTGGGGGTCGCGACCGACCAGGTCCCGCATATCGCGGTCGGCACCAGCCTTGCGACGATCATCTTCACCTCGGCCCGCTCGACCCAGAGCCATGCCGCGCGCGGATCGGTCGATTTCGGCATTCTCAAAAGCTGGGCGCCGTGGGTCGTGCTCGGCACGGTCGCGGGATCGATGATCGCCGACCGCATTTCGGGAGCGACGCTGGCGGTGGTCTTCGGCCTCGGCGTGCTCGGCTTCGCGGTCTATTTCCTGCTGCCGCGCCGGAATGAAGAGCCGGTACTCTCGGCCATGCCCGCCGGTGTGGCGCGGTTCGGGCTCGCCGGATCGCTCGGGGCGATTTCGGCGCTGCTCGGGATCGGCGGCGGGACGATCGCGACGCTGACCATGACGATGTGCGGCACGCCCATTCACCGCGCGATCGGGACGGCGGCGGGAATGGGCGCGATCATCGCGGTCCCGGCCAGCATCGGCTTTCTCGTCATCGGCATGGGCGAGCCGGACCTGCCGTGGGGCTCGCTCGGCTATGTCAACGTGCCCGCGGCCTTCGTCATCGTGCTCACGTCGGTCGTCTTCGCCCCGCTCGGCGTGGCGACCGCGCATCTTCTTTCGCCTGCCCTGCTGCGGCGGGTTTTCGGAATCTACCTCATCCTCGTCGGGGCAACCATGATCGCCAAGTACTGACCACCCAAGCCAAGGAGCCGTTCCATGCACAGCAATCGCAGATCGTTTCTCGCCGGCGCCAGCCTGTCGGCCGGTCTTGCACCTCTCGCCGGAGCAGGGTTCTCCCCGCTGGCCGCCGCGACGAGCGCGATGGACGCTCCCGATTTCGGGCCTATGCCGGGCGAGGCGCTGCTCAGCCGCAACGAGAATCCCTACGGCCCCGCGCCCTCCGCGCTCAAGGCGGTCGCCGAAAGCGCGCGGATGGGCTGCTATTATGCCGATCGCGGGCTTGACCGGCTCGCCGACATGATCGCCGAACGCCACCGGGTCTCGCCCCGGCAGGTGGTCCTCGGCAGCGGCTCGACCGAGATCCTGTGCGCGATCGCGCTCGCCTGGGGGGCGAAAGGCAAGGTGCTGTGTCCTGACCTGTTCTGGGACACGACGGTTGTCTACGGCGAACGGCAGGGGGTCGAATCGGTCCGCGTGCCGCTCGGCTCCGACATGGGCGTCAACCTTGCCGCCATGAAGGCAAAGCTCGAGACGGGGGTTTCGCTGGTCCAGATCTGCAATCCCAACAACCCGACCGGCATGCTGATCCCCGCGGCGGACCTGCGCGCTTTTGCGGATACGGTCACGCCGACGGCGACCCTGCTGGTGGACGAAGCCTATAACGAGCTCACTGATGCACCGGGCGACAACACCCTGATCGATCTTGCGCGCGCCGGACGCGACGTGATCGTGTGCCGCACCTTCTCCAAGATCTACGGCATGGCAGGGATGCGCGTGGGTTATGCGATCACGACCGAGGAAAACGCCGACCTCATCCGGGGCTACCTGATGAGCTTCGGCGGGAATGTCGCAGGCGTCGCCGCCGCGATCGCGAGCTACAGCGACACGGGCTTCCTCGCACAATCGCGCCTTATGGTTCTGGAAGGGCGCGAGATGATCCTCGATGCGGTCGCGAAGTCGGGCCTTACCGCCCTGCCCTCGCAGACCAATTTCGTTTACGTGAAGGTCCCCGATGCCGATGCGGTGCAGGTCGCCATGGGAAAGCGCGGGATCCGGATCCGCGGCGCCTACGGGCCCTGGAAGACATGGTCGCGCGTCAGCACCGGCCGGCTCGAGGACGTCGAGCGCTATGCGAAAGCGCTTCCGGAGATTATCGGATCGCTCAACGCATAGATTCACCCACCGGGAGAGGAACACATGAAATCAGCCATTCTCGCGCTCGCAGGCGCGCTCGCCCTCATGCCCGCCGCCGTGCAGGCCGACACGCTGGTCGAGGTCGAAAGCGCTCGGGTGAAGGAAGGCGTGCCGCTTCCAACCTTCAAGGCCGATGCGAGCTGGCCCGCGCTGCCCGATGACCTGATCCTTGGCCAGGTCCCGGGCCTTGCGGTGGCGAAGGACGACACGGTCTGGGTTCTCACGAGGCCCAATTCGCTCAATCCGACCGAGGCGGGCCTTGACCGCGACCCGCCGCTTACCGTCGCCTGCTGCAAGTCGCCTCCGCACGTCCTGCAATTCGACCGCGAGGGCACGCTCCTGCGCGCCTGGGGCGGGCCTGAACTCGCGCCGGGGGAAAGCACTGTCACCGGCGAGGGCCGTGAGGCTGTCGAGGAAGGCGACGAGCAATGGCCCGCCAACGTCCACGGCCTCTTCGTCGACGAGGCGGGCACGGTCTGGATCGGCGGGAATGGCGGCGGCGATCATGTCGTGCTCAATTTCACGCCCGATGGTAAATTCATCCGCCAGATCGGACGGCGGCAGATGACCGAGGGCAATCTGTCCGAAAGCTATCTCGGCAATCCCGCCGACATCGCCCATGACGGAAAGAGCGTGCTGGTCGCCGATGGCTACACCAATACCCGCGTGATCGCGTTCGCAAGCGAGGATCTCTCGTTCGAGCAGCTCTGGGGCGCCTACGGGACCGAGCCGGGCTCGGGTACGCGCGGCGGCGCTTTCGACCAGTCGATGGCAACCAGCACCGCCGAGGGCGCGCCAGACCCGCAAGCGGGCGACTTCGAGCCGATGGTCCATTGCGTCGTGCGCGGACCCGAGAACACCGTCTATGTCTGCGACCGGCGCAACAACCGGGTGCAGGTCTTCCGCGAAGGCCCCGAAGGCATCGAATTCCTCGAGAATGTCGTGATCGCGCCCGAAACCGGCGGAACCCGCACCGCGAGCGATGTCGCCTTCAGCCCGGACGGCACCTATGTCTATGTCGCCGACATGATGAACGGCAGGGTCTGGATCCTGACCCGCGCGGACCACGAGATCGTCGGCTGGTTCGGCCGCAACGGGCGCTATCCCGGGCAGTTCATCTGGCTTCACAGCGTCGATGTCGACAGCGAAGGCAACGTCTACACGACCGAGGTCAACACCGGCCGCCGCGTCCAGCGTTTCGTCTTTCAGGGCTACGAGGACTGATCGTGCGCGCAGCGCGTGCAAACGCGGCACAGGCGTGCCCGGCCGACACGCTTGACCTCGGGGCGTGATTGCTTGAACGCTCGGCGTTTCGAACGAGAACAGTCGGGGACATCGAAATGGTCGGTATCTGGCGCCGCGTCGCAGCGGCATTCGCAGCTATGCTCTGCATATTCGCAATGGGCGGCAGCGCGCTTGCCCAGTCATTCCTCGATGCCGAATTCGATCCCGCAATCCCCACGCTGAGCGAAGTCGTCGGGCACGAACCGGGGCAGAGGATCACCTCCCCCGAAGAAACCGAAAGCTATCTCAGGGCTCTGGTCGAGGCTGCTCCTGAGCGGGCGCGCCTCGTTCGCTATGCGACGAGCTGGCAGGGCCGTCCGCTGCATTACCTGGTGCTCACCGCCCCTCAGAACATGACGCGGCTGGAAGCGATCCGGGCCGACATGGCCAATATCGCCGCCGGGCGGGCCAGCAATGGCGACGCCCTGCCCGTTACCTGGCTCGCCTACAGCGTCCACGGGAACGAGGTCTCCTCGACCGACGCGGCGCTGATGACGGCGTACCATCTGCTCGCCGCGACGGGGGATGAGCGGGTGGAAAGGATCCTGTCGGAGACGGTCGTGATCCTCGATCCGCTCCAGAACCCCGATGGTCGCGCCCGCTTCGTCCACCATTTCCGCGGCGCGCTCGGCACGGTCCCGGCAGGCGACCGGCAGGCGGCGGAGCATGACGAGACCTGGCCGAGCGGCCGCGTGAACCACTACATGTTCGACCTCAACCGCGACTGGTTCACCCTGAGCCAGCCGGAAACGCGCGGCAAAGTCGCGGCGATCGGGGAATGGAACCCGGTCGTGGTCGCCGACCTGCATGAAATGAGCGGCGACGACACCTATTTCTTCGCCCCCGCCGCCGACCCGGTCAATCCCAACATCACGCCCGAGCAATTGCGGCTCTACGAACTGATCGGCCGCAGCAATGCGGGCTATTTCGACCGGATGGGCGAACCCTATTTCACCCGCGAGGTCTACGACCTGTTCTATCCCGGCTATGGCGACACCTGGAACACCCATCAGGGCGCGATCGGCATGACCTATGAACAGGGATCGCCGCGCGGGCTCGTCTGGGAACGCAGCGACGGCACGGTGCTGACCTATGCGGACGCGGTGCGCAATCACTTCGTCGCGAGTATTTCGACAGCGGAAACGGTGGCGACGAACGCGGACCGGTTCCTTGCCGATTACGCCGCCTACCGCGCCGGCAATGCGCGCGGAAAGGCCGGGTCGGGCGCCTATGTCGTCGACCTTGCGAGCCGCCGCTGGAACGCGGAAAGCCTAGGCCGCCGGCTCGCCGCGCAGGGGATCGAGGTGCTCCGCCGGTCCGGCCCGGTAAGCGCGTGCGGGCGCTCGTATCCGCAAGGGTACATCGCGGTTCCGCAGGCCCAGCCCGCCGCCAAGCTGGTGCGCAGCCTGCTCGACCGCGATACCGAACTGCCCCGCGGTTTCATCGCCGAACAGGAAAGACGGCGGGCCGAGGACCTCCCCCACGAACTCTATGACGTTACCGCCTGGTCCGTCGCGCTGATGTCCGGCGTGAACGCCGAACTGTGCAACGCAGCCGTCTCGGGAGAGCCGCTTTCGGCAGGCGCCCCGATCGCGGCGCTTACCGGCGGCTCGGGCGAATTCGCGGTCGCTGTGCCGTGGACCGATAGCGGGCAGGCACGCCTCGTCGCTCTCGCCCTGCGCGAAGGGATCGAGGCGCGCGTGACAGACGAGGCCTTCACCAAGGACGGCCGCACATTCCCACGCGGGACAGTGCTGTTCCCGGCGGCGCTCAACAGCCCGGACAAGATGCAGCGGCTGCGCGTGCTGGCGAGCGAAGCCGGGGCCGAGACGGTCGCACTGGCCGACAGCTGGGTCGAGGAAGGGCCGAATCTCGGCAGTGACGCCTTCGTGCGGTTGACCCTGCCCCGGGTCGCGCTTGCCTGGGACGAAGGCATTTCCCAGCTCAGCGCCGGGGCGATGCGCTTCGTGCTGGAGCAGCGGCTGGGGCTACCGGTCGTGCCGATCCGCACGAACCGCTTCGCCCGCGCCGATCTGTCCGACTATGATGTTGTCGTCGTGCCGGACGGCTCACCGCGCGAACAGTTCGGCGACAGCGGGCTTCGGACCTTGAAGGGTTTCGTGAAGCGCGGCGGCGTGCTGGTCGCGATCGAAGGCAGCCTCGGCGCCTTTTCGGGCGGGGATGACCCGTTCCTGTCGATCAGGCGCGAGGCCGCTCTCGGGCGGACCCCGCAGGAGGCCAAAGACGACGAGGAAGGAAAAGGCGGTCTTGCCGAAGCGGTCGAGATCGCGGACGAAGAGACCTATCGGGGCGTGATCGCCGATCAGGAAGCGCTGCCCGACACGCTGCCGGGTGCGTTGCTCAACACCGTTGCCGATCCCGAGAATTTCCTTTCGGCAGGCTATGATGACGGGGCCGTGGTGCTGGCGAGCGGATCGCGCATCTTCACCCCTCTTGGCCGTGATGATGGGTCCAATGTCCTGCGCTTCGCCGCCGCCGACAGCCTGATCGCGAGCGGCTATGTTTGGGACGAGAACCGCCGCCAGCTTGCCTTCAAGCCCTACCTGATGGCGCAGCCGAGCGGCGACGGGCTCACGATCGGCTTCGCCTACGATCCCTCGGTCAGGGCCTATCTCGACGGGCTCGACCTGCTGATCGCGAATGCGGTGCTGATCGCTCCCTCTCGGGTGCGCTGAGGATCGCCGCAGCGGCGGGCGGCCCGTTCATGCGGGCACGAAAAAGGGCGCGGGCGGAATATCCGCTCGCGCCCTTTTCTTGCGCTGCCCGATACCGGGCGGCATGGCTCAGAAGCTACCGGACACGCCGAGGAAGAAGAACCGTCCGCGCGGACCGACCGGGCGGGCGAGGCTGCCGAGGAAAGGTTCGATGTCGAACAGGTTGTTGACGCCGCCGAACACCTCGATGTCGTCGGTGAAGCGGTAGCTGACATTGATGTCCTGTTCGAAACCGGTCCCGGTGGTGAGCTGCGACGGATCGGCCAGACCTTCGTTCGGCGTGACGACGACCGCCCCATCGACGATCTCGACATCGGTCGCTTCCGCGTTCGAGAACTGGAGCGCGGAATCCTCGAAACGGCCGCGCCAGCCGATGCTCAGCCGGTCCATCGTCCAGTTGACCCCGAAATTGACGATCCAGTCCGGGTTGCCGATCACGCCGAGCAGGTCGCTGACGGTTGCCTGGCTCTTGATCAGCAATTCCTGCTGGAGCGGATCGGTTTCGTCAGCGATCGTCTGGCCGATGATGGGATCGCTTTCGGTGAACCGCTCGAGGAAGTGCGTGCCCGCGGCGCGCAGTTCGAAGAAGCCCCAGTCGCGATTGCCGCCGAACGGCGCATCGAAGCGGTAGCGCGCTTCGAAGTCGATGCCCCGCGCACGCAGTACGGCGAGGTTGATGTTACCCGAGGTGAAGCCCGAGATCGCCCCGCCATTGTTCGGATCGCGCTGGATCGAGTCGCAGAACTGGTTGTCTGTCGAGGGAAGGTCGACGCAGGCCTCGGCGATCTCGGCACCGGTCAGGCTGCCGACGGCATCCTCGATCTCGATGTCGTAATAGTCCGCGATCAGGACCAGCCCGTCGAGCGCGCCGCCAAGAATGCCGCGCGGTTCGAAGATCGCGCCGATCGTGAAGCTGTCCGACGTTTCCTCGGTCAGGTCAGGGTTGCCGCCCGTGGTCCCGGTGACGAATGCCGTCAGGAAGTCGGACGAATCGAAGCCGGGAGCGACGAACTGGAGGCAGTTGTCGGGTCGGTTGGTGCTACCGTTGTTGATGTTGCCTTCGTCGCACGGGTCGGCATCCACGCCGATGAACGCAGCGCCCTGCGGCGCGAAGAGTTCACCGATATTGGGCGCGCGGACCGCGCGCGAATAGGTGCCACGGAAGGTCAGCCATTCGACCGGCGAATAGATGCCGCCGAACGAATAGGTCTCGGTCGATCCGATCGTGTTGTAGTCGGAAATACGGCCCGAGGCGGTCACTTCCAGCAGGTTGACGAAGGGCATGTCCGCAAGCAGCGGCAGACGGATTTCACCGAAGCCTTCATACACGCTGATGCCCTGCCCGTCGGTCGGCGAATTGAACAGCGGGACGCTGTTGTTCGTGATGACATTGGGTTCGATCGAGAAGAAGTTGGCCCGCGTGAACTGCGATTCGTCGCGGCGATATTCGAAACCCGCCGCAAAGCCGATCGGCCCGCCGGGCAGTTCGAAGAAATGGCCGGTATCGCCCGAAAGGACAGCGAGGAATTGCTGCTGTTCGATCACGGTGTTGTCGAGCAGGTCGACGAAAGCGAAGTCAGCGCCAGCCCCGCCGATCGAGTTGGGCCCGAGAATGTTGATCGGTGCACACGAGCCATCGCCGATCTGGAACGTCACCGGGCGGGTGAGGTCGCTAACATCGGTTCCGTTGATGATCGTTCCGGGAGCGTAAAGCGGCGGACCGCCGACGAACAGCGCGGCGGGCGAGGGAAGCCCGGTCAGCTCGGAACGGCAGACGATGTCGCCGATCTGCGCGGTGCCCGAAGTGATCTCGATGTCCTGGCCGTCGCGGATCGCGTTGAGCGTGCCGACGCCGCCCGGGCCGAACGCGACGTTCGGATTGGTCCCGTCAAGGTCGGCGGCAGTCAGGGCGACTGCATCGATCGCCGTGAAATAGCGGTCATTGAGGCGTGCATTGCGGAACGTGTCGTCGACTTCGGTCCGGCCCCAGGCATAGAAAGCCTCGAACGAGATGTTGCTTCCCGGCGCTTCCCAGCGCAGCCCGCCGGTCGCGCGGATCGTCGAACGCTCGAGGCTGGTCCCCGAATTGGTTTCCGACCCGACATTGTCGCGCGCGACGAAGATGCTCGGCGTCTCGCCGGGCAGAAGCGCATCGAGTATCGGGATCTGGTTCTGGATCGCGGTCGGCAGGAACGGGTTGTCGAGCGCAATCGGGATGTCGTCGGAGAACGGAATGCCCGAGACATCGGATGTCTCGGTATAGGAGAATTTGGCATCCGCGAAGAAGGTGAGCGTCGGCGTGATCTCATAGTCGAAGCCCGCCGCCGCGGTCACCTGCGTCACTTCCGGGATCAGGGTCAGCCCCGGCGCGGTTTCTCCGATGAAGATGCCGTCCCCGCCGATCGCGTTGAAGGCACCGGTCGAAATGCCGGGATTGAAGGCGCGCACATTGCCGTTTTCGTCGATCACCTGCAGCACCGGAATGTTCGTGCCCGGAATGTTCGGGACGGTATCGGTCGCCGGATTGAAATTGTTGACGAAGGAAAGGAGCTGGCCGAACGGGAAGGCGAACGGCGTCGGATCGACAGCGATGGTCGATCCCGCGCTCGAAACCGGGAGCCTGCGGTCGGGAACGAAGGCCTGCTCCGCATTGGGATCAAGGCCGAGGATCTCGTTCAGGAAGGGATTGCTCGGATTGAGCGATGAGAAGCCCGGGCCTGCGATGTTCGGCCTATCGCCGTTCAGGACCGCAGTCGAATGCGAGTATTCGACCGCGAAGACCGCGCTGCCGCGGCCGTCCTGGAAGGTTCCGCCACCCGCGATCGAGCCGTAGAATTCCTCCGCATCGCCTTCATCGCTGATCCCGCTCTGGAGCCGGTATTCAAGCCCGTCGAAATCGCGGCCGGTGCGCATGACGTAGTTGACGACGCCCGACACCGCGTCCGCACCGTAGACCGCAGACGCGCCGCCGGTGAGGACTTCGACGCTGCCGATGAGCGCCTGAGGGATCGAGCCGACATCGACCGTCGCGGTGCCGGCGATGCCCGGAACGTGACGACGCCCGTCCTGCAGCACGAGCGTGCGGTTCGTGCCGAGCTGGCGCAGGTTGAGCGTGCTCGCCCCGGTCAGGGCAAGGCCCTGCGCGCTGTCGAGCGTGGCGGGGTCCGAACCCTGAAGCGCGGGAATTTCGCGCAAGGTCTGGGCTACGTTGATCTCGCCCGAATTGCGGAACTGTTCGGCGGTAATGACCTGCACGGGGCTGGCCAGAGACGTTGTCGAATCCGTCGCGATGCGCGAGCCGGTCACGACGATCGCATCGCCCCTCGCTCCGCTTTCGCCGGGCTCCCCGTCGCTGTCGGGAGCCTGCTGGGCAAGCACTGCCTGTGGCAGAGCGCTCGCCGCGGCGAGAAGAATCGCGTGGGAAGAAAGCTTGAAGAGTGTCATGGCTGCCCCTGTTTTTGCTGCACTGCGTCAGGATTGATGCGGGCGCGAAGGCTGTCAAGGAGGTTTCGCCATATTGTAATTACCCAGACATAATGCGCGAAAGATTGTTGCAAATTTGCCAGCCCCAAGATCGGATGCGGCTGTGCACCGTCTCTACCGCGCCGCCCTTTGCGGGCCACGGCGGCATCGCTGCTGCACGTGCGAAGGCCTCCGCGCGGCACGGCTTCGGCGTTCGACGGGCAGCCATTCCCGCGACAGGCAGCGCCCCGGTCTGCAATCGTGGCGGAACTCGTTTCCTGGCCCGTTTCCTAGGGCTGCCGACAGATTACCAGCGCAGCAGAGGCGGCACCATCAGGCGCCCCGCCAGCGCCGCGCTTCCCACCGATATGCCGTACCACAGCGCAACGTAGTGGACCGAATTGCTCGGACAGCCGAGATTGTAGACGAAGGTGCCGAGCGCCCCGGCAGCAAGCCCGGTGAGCCAGCCCGCGCGGCGCAGTTCGGTGACGGCCCCGCGGCGCAGCCAGGCGGTCAGCAGGCCGCCGATCGCAAGCGCGCTCGATAGGCTGAGACCGATGCAGTAGGGAACGCTTGAAGCGGCAAGAATTTCGAGCGGATAGGGCGCGCCGCCAAGGATCAGCAACCCGCTGGCGGCAGGGAAAAGCAGCATCGCGCCGAGCGCCCAGCGCCACCCCTCGCGGCGCGAACCGACGCCGGGCGATGCGCTTGCGGTGACGGCCAGCGCAGCTGCGATCCCCGTCAGCAGCAAGGCACCCGAACGCAGCAGCACGATCTCGGCCGGATTCATCGCAGCGAGATCGGGCCGCAATCCGAAAACCGGAGCGCTTAGGGCGATAGCCAGCAGCGTTGCGGCCGCGACAACCAGCAGTCCCGTCCGCTTCCTTACCCGTCGCACCGGGGCAAGGCTGACGACGAGGTCGTCGATCCGGTCGGCACTCGATACATTCATGACGCTATTCGCTTTCGACATGTTCGGCGAGTTTCCTCAATCCGCGATGGATGTTCACCTTGACCAGCGATACGGACTGCCCGGTCCGCCTGCTGGCCTCGGCGATGCTCAGGCCTTCGATCTTGACGAGGCGGATCGCCTCGCCCTGCCCCTCGGACAGCCGCGCCAGCATCCGGTCGATGCTGATCCGCGCGACCACGTCCGCCTCGTGATCTCCCTCGGCTAGGGTCTCGTCGAGCTCGGTTTCGCTGCGACGGTAGGTGCGGCGCAGACGATCGACCCAGCGATACCGCGCGATCGCGGCAAGCCACGGCAGGAAAGGGCGCGAAGGATCGTAGGTCGCGCGCTTGGCATGGATGGACATCAAGGTCTCCTGCACCAGATCGTCCGCGCCCGCAGGATCGATCCGCCCGCGATAGAACCGGACGAGCCAGTCCCGGCTGTGTTCGAGCACGGCGCGATAGGCCTCGCGGTCGCCGGCCTGCGCCTTGCTCATCAGAGCGGACAGGCTGGCGTCATCGGCACGCATCAGAACATCGTCGTCAGGTCGATGAGCCAGGCAGGACCTGTCTCGACCAGCAGGGTTTCGAAAATCTTGTCGAGCCCCGTGAGGACGAAGGCGCCCGCCACGATCATGCCCCCGCCCAGCAGGAACTTGCCCGCCCTGCCCGCAGTCCCGAGGCTCCCCGTCAGCCGCGCCATATGCGGGCGCAGCACGGTCCCGATCAGCAGCAGGGGCATCGCCGCCCCGATGCCGAATACCAGCATGGTGATCGCCGCCGCGCCGATTTGTTCGCCCTGGCTCGCCAGCAATGTCGCCGCTCCCAGCGTCGGGCCGACACACGGGCTCCACACCGCACCGAGCAGCAGCCCCAGGCCGAACTGTCCGTCGAGACCGCTCCGATCATGCGCACCGCTCCGCCGCGATCCCCAGTCGGCGATGGGGCCCATCGCGGTCTGCACGGCATACTGGGCGCGAGGAACGACGAGAAGCGCGCCGAACACGATCAGCAGTCCCGCCGACACGATACGAAACAGGTCGGGATCGAGCCCGAGCGAGAAGCCGATCGTGGCGATGAACAGCCCGACCGCAGTGAACGAAAGGGCGAGCCCCGCCGCCAGAGCCGCCGGCCCGAAACGATGTTCATTGGCCGATGCTCCGAACACCAGCGGCAGGATCGGCAGCACGCAAGGGTTGAGGAAGGTCAGCAGCCCGGCGAGCAGCGCGGCAGCAAGGGCCAGCAAGTCCATCGCCGCTTCCTCAGCCGCGGGTCGAGGCGATGAGTTCGGCGATCGCCCCGGCATCGGTGGAACCCAGCAGGCGCCCGGTCTCGCGCTTGCCGTCGAAGGCGATCAACGTGCTCTGCCTGGTGACGCGGAACTGGCGCTGTTCGGCCTTCTGATTGTCGAAGTCGAGCCTGAAGACGACGAGATCCCCGTTCGCCGGGTCTTGGGCGGCGCGCTCGATCAGGGGCTGCTGGCGGGCGCAGACCGGGCACCAGGGCGCGTGGACGTCGATCAGGATCGGCCGCCCCTCGGCCTGCGCCGCGGCGAAGGCGGCGTCGGAATAGGGCCTGAACTCGGCAGCATGGGCGGGCTGCACGATTGCAACGGCCGCGAAGGCGCCGAGGGCGAGACCCGGTAAGCCAATGTTGCGCATGGTTGTGTTCCTTCTTCATCGCGGACGCCCGAGGCGGCGTCCAACGACATTTTCGCTCGAACCGGCGCCCGGGTTACACTCGGCACACAACTTCCCAGGGCCAAGACCGGGATCGCCTCCTTCCTTGAGAGGTCCCGTTATGCCGTAACCAGCGCAGAAACGTGAAGGCGGCTATTGGAAGAAGGCCGGAGATCGGCAGGCGGCAAAGGGCCCCTGCAACCGCCCGCCTGACGCTTTCGCTGGAAATTGGCCCGCGCAGCGGCGTTTGCGCGCCCGTCGGCGCGGTCCGGCAAAGCAAGGAGAATAAAGGGCGATCAGCTGGCGGAGAGGGAGGGATTCGAACCCTCGGTACTCGTGAGAGCACAACGGTTTTCGAGACCGCCCCGTTCGACCACTCCGGCACCTCTCCGACGGCTGCTGCGGGCGCGTCGTGCGGGCAAACCCGCCTGATCCGCACCATGCTCCGATCCGCCCCTTCGCGTCGGTCGAACGCATC
This sequence comes from Erythrobacter litoralis, assembly GCF_001719165.1. Lineage (NCBI taxonomy): Bacteria > Pseudomonadati > Pseudomonadota > Alphaproteobacteria > Sphingomonadales > Erythrobacteraceae > Erythrobacter > Erythrobacter litoralis. Next base: position 1,041,390 of record NZ_CP017057.1, on the reverse strand, counting down.
GGCGGGGCAATCGGGAGCGCGCCCGTTAGCCCATGGCCCACGCCTTGCCAAGTCCCGATTGTCGACAATTTCGGTGCATATCTCGCATCCGCAGCACACCTGCGCCTTGCCATGCCGCTGAAAGGCCCCATATTCTTCGAATTATGGAACGTGCTCAGTTCTTCTCGATGCAGGCCGGGCGCACGATCTACGCCCCGCTTGAGACCCGCACCCGCTTCGGCATCGGCGACGTTGTCCGCCACCGCCTGTTCAGCTTCCGCGGGGTAATCTTCGATATCGATCCGGTCTTCGCCAACAGCGAGGAATGGTACCAGTCCATCCCCGAAGATATCCGCCCCGACCGCGATCAGCCGTTTTACCACCTCCTCGCCGAAAACGAGGATTCGAGCTATGTCGCCTATGTCAGCCAGGGTAACCTGGTGGCCGATGCGACCGGCGGGCCGATCGACCATCCGACGGTGCCGCAGCTGTTCGAAGGGTTCAAGGACGGCCGTTACCGCATGCGGCGCTCGCTCACGCACTGACCTTGGGGCAGCCATGCTGCCGACCGCCCATGTCCTTGCGCCTCTTGGTGCTCGGGGTGGCCGGTCGACCCAGCCGAGCCTTTGGCGCGGTTCAGCGCTCCATCGCGGGCGCGGGGCGCTAGCTCTTCAGCTTCCATCCGCTGCGCAGGATCACATAGACGATCAGCGCGAGCACAAGGTTGAACACCCCGATACCCGCCGCCGCCCATGCGACGTCGCTCGCCCGGCCGATATCGCTTTCGCCGAGAAAGCCATAGCGGAAACCCGAGATCACGTAGAAGAAGGGGTTCGCCCGGCTCACCGCCTGAAACGCGGGCGCAAGATTGTCGATCACGTAGAACGTACCCGACAGCAGCGAGAGCGGAGCGATGACGAAATTGGTGATCGCGGCATTGTGGTCGAACTTCTCCGCCCAGATCGAGGTCGCAAGCCCGAACAGCGCTAGCATGACCGAACCCATCAGCCCGAACCAGACGATAGCCCATACATGGGCGATGTGGAGCGTCACGCCCGGCCAAAGCACCATGGCGAGCCCCACCGTGCAGCCCACCGCGACCGCGCGCGTAACCGCCGCGCCGACGATTCCCGCCATCAGCTCGCCCGGCGAGAGCGGCGGCATCAGCAGGTCGATGATCGTGCCCTGAATCTTGCCCGACAGCAGCGAAAAGCTCGAATTGGCGAAGGCGTTCTGCATCATGCCCATCACGATGAGGCCCGGTGCGACGAAGCTCGCGAACTCGACCCCCAGGACTTCGCGGCCCTCGCGCCCGAGCGCGACCGAGAAGATCACCAGAAACAGCAGCGTCGTGACAGCCGGGGCCCAGATCGTCTGGGTCTGGACCTTGAGAAACCGCCTCACCTCCTTCATATAGAGGCTGTAGAGCCCGACGCGGTTGATCCCGGTGATGACCGGTTGGCCGCGCGGGGTGAAACGGGCGCCCCCGCCCGTCTCGGCATTTCCGGGGGCGACGCGCGCAGATGCGAGCTGCTTGCTCGTGGTGGGTGCTTGATCGGCCATGCCTCAGCGCCTACGTCCTTGGCGTAGCGCTGGCAACACCCGCGCAGGGCAACCCCGCGCGACCATCAGGAACGGAATCGAACACCTATGAGCTGGACTGACGAGCGCATCGCAATGCTCAAGAAGATGTGGGAAGGCGGCGCCACGGCGAGCCAGATCGCCGAGGAACTCGGCGGCGTCAGCCGCAATGCGGTGATCGGCAAGGCTCACCGGCTCGGCCTCAAGTCGCGTCCTTCGCCGGTCAAGGCGAACGACAAGAAGAAGCCCGCAGCCAAGAAGCCCGCAGCCAAGGCAGCGCCCGCCAAGAAGGACGCGGCGCCCGCAAAGCCGGCGGCAAAGGCCGAGACGAAGCCCGCAGCGAGCGCCGAGCCTGCGGCGCAGGGTTCGGGCAAGCCCGCTTCCTCCGCCGCTTCGCAGCAAGCGGATGCGGGGCCGAAGGCGGCCCCTGTGCAGATGGACCAGCAGAACCTGCCCAAGATCGTCTCGGTCGGCCCGGGCGGTTTCCTCAGGCAGGGCCCGGGCGACCAGCAGGCCCCGATCCCGCCCGCTCCGCCGCGGCGTCTCGTCCCGGCCAAGCCCAGCCCCGAGATCGCCGACAAGACCAGCCTGCTCGATCTGTCGGACAAGGTCTGCCGCTGGCCCATGGGCCATCCGGGCGAACCCGATTTCCATTTCTGCGGACAGCAGGTGAACCCGGGCTTCCCCTATTGCGTGGAACATTGCGGGCGAGCCTATCAGGCGCAGCTTCCGCGCGGTTCGCGCAAGCCCCCTCCCCCGCTTCCCTTCGGCGGCCCGCGGGTACGCTGACCGTCTGCGAAAGGGCGCCGGACGACCTCGAGGAAGTCGCGCCGGACGGTGGGGTGGAAGACGCGGCTCGCGCTCGCTAAGGCGGGGCGAATCGCTCATGCCGGGCGAACAGGGGAATCTCATGCCGCTCACGCTTCACGCCGCCTTCGTGCCCACCTGCGAACAATTGCTCGGAGGGATGCGCACGATCATCGACCGCGCAGAAGCCCACGCCCGGGCCGAGGGGATCGAGGATACCGATCTCATCGGCGCATCGCTCGCGCCCGACATGTGGACCCTGCCGTGGCATGTACGCGCCTGCTGGGTCCATTCGGGCTATGCGCTGGGCCTGATGCCGACGGGCGAATTCACCCCCGACTTCACCGCCATTCCCGAAAGCTGGGACGCCATGCGCGCAATGGTGGACGAGGCGAGCGCGACGCTGACAGGCGTGGACGAAAACGATCTCGAACGCATCGCCGAAGACAGGGTCGTGTTCGTGCTTGGCGGCAGGAAGTTGATGGAAGGGACCGTCTCGCAGTTCCTGCTCGGCTTCAACCAGACCAATTTCCAGTTTCATGCCGCGACCTTCTACGACATCCTCAGGATGAAGGGCGTCAAGCTCGGCAAGATGGATTACATGGGTCCGATGCAGATGACGCGCCAGGACGCGGCGGGGGCGTGAATTGATGCGGATTTACCCCGCTTGCCTCGCGCTCTCGCTCGGCACGCTCGCCCTGCCCGCGCCTGCCTTTGCCGACCTGCCGGCCCCCGTGCGCGCGATGATCGACGCGGCGATCGACACCGGCGATGAGGACAAGGTCCGCACCGTAATCGAGCTCGCCCGCGCGACCAATCCGGACGAATCCGCGGAAATCGACGCGATCCTCGCCGCTTACGAAACCGATCTCGCCGCCGCTGCCGAGGCCGAAGCGGCTGCCGAGCAGGAACGCATCCGCAATGCCGGCCTCTTCGACAACTGGAGTGGCAAGGGCGAACTGGGCGGCTTTCGTTCGACCGGGAACGCGTCCAACACCGGGATCACCGCCGGGCTTTCGCTGGTGCGCGAAGGCATAAACTGGCGCCACAACCTGTCGGGCCGCGCCGATTACCAAGAAACCGAAGGCATCGTTACGCGCGAGCAGTTCCTCGCCGCCTACGAACCCAACTGGAAGATCAATGACCGGCTCTATGCCTATGGCCTTGCGCGCTATGAACGTGATCCCTTCCAGGGCTTTGCCGCGCGCTATTCGGTCTCGGGCGGCCTCGGCTACGATGTCCTGAGCGGCGAGGGCATGACGCTGACGGTCAAGGCCGGTCCCGCCTGGCGGCGCACCGAACTGGTCGACGGCAGCAGCAGCAGCAGCCTTGCCGGACTCGCCGAACTCGATTTCGACTGGCAATTGCTCGACACGCTGACGTTCACCCAGAATGCGAGCGCGTTCGTGCAGTCGGGCTCGTCGACCTTCATTTCTGACAGCGGCATCGTGGCGCGGGTCGCAGGCGATTTCTCGCTGCGGCTGTCCTATACGGTGGAACACGACACCGATCCGCCCGCGGGCGCGGTGAAGACCGATACGCTGAGCCGGGTGACGATCATCTACGATTTCTGATCAGCGCGCCGACTAACCCTTGCGCGCGAACCAGATCATGTGACGCGGACCCTTGTTGTTCGGGCGGGCGCGGACCTCGCGCGCCTCGACGTCGAAACCAGCATCCTTCAGCCGTCGGGTAAACCTGTGGTCAGGTGCGGCCGACCAGATCGCGAGCACGCCGCCGGGGGCCAGCGCATCGCGCGCCTTGCCGAGACCCGTGCGCGAATAGAGCCGGTTGTTCGCATCGCGCACGATCCCGTCCGGGCCATTGTCGACGTCGAGCAGGATCGCGTCATATTTCTCGCAGGTCCCGTCATTGGCATCGTCGATCAGCGCGGAAACGTCGCACAGGCGGATATCGCCGCGCGGATCGTCCAGACTGCCTTCGGTTAGATGCGCGAGCGGCCCCTTCGCCCAGTCGAGAATCTCGGGCACGATCTCCGCGACGCGAACGACGCCGCCTTCCGGCAATTTCGACAGCGCGGCGCGATAGGTGAAGCCCATGCCGTAGCCGCCGATCAGAACGCGCGGGCGCGGCGCATCGATCTCGGCGAGGGTGAGCACGGCAAGCTGTTCCTCAGAGTACTGCATCCGGGTGCCCATGAGCTCGCCGCGCCCGAGCATGATGATGAAGTCGCGCCCGTGGCTGACGAGGTTCAGTTCTTCCTCTCCGCCCGGAATGGCGGCTGATGCGATGGTCTTGCGTTCGAGCATGTTCCTACCGTTCAAAAGCGAAAGGGCCGCCCGGCCTTGCGGCGGGCGGCCCTTCCTTCATGTATCGCCTGTGCGATCAGTCCTTCAGGAAGTCGGGCATCGCGGCCGGGGCGTTGTCGCCCCCATTGCCGCCGTCATCGCGATTGCCGCCGCGCGGGCCGCGTCCGCGACCGCCGCGACGATCACCGCCGCGATCACCGCCGCGTCCGCCGCGATCGCCACCACGGCCACCCTTGTCGCCGCGCGGTTCACGCGGCGGGCGGGTGTCTTCCAGCTCTTCGCCGGTTTCCTGGTCGACGACGCGCATCGACAGGCGGACCTTGCCGCGCTGGTCGATCTCGAGCACCTTGACCTTCACTTCCTGGCCTTCGGACACGACATCGGTCGGCTTTTCCACGCGCTCGTTCTTCATTTCGGAAACGTGGACGAGACCGTCCTTGCCGCCCATGAAGTTCACGAACGCACCGAAATCGACGATGTTGACGACCTTGCCGGTGTAGACCTTGCCCACTTCCGGCTCTTCGACAATGCCGAGGATCCAGTTCTTGGCTGCCTCGATCTCGTCGAGATTGCTGGATGAGATCTTGATCACGCCTTCGTCGTCGATGTCGACCTTGGCTCCGGTTTCGGCGACGATCTCGCGGATGACCTTGCCGCCCGTGCCGATGACGTCGCGGATCTTCGACTTGTCGATCTGCATCGTCTCGATGCGCGGCGCGTGCTTGGAAACCTCGCCCCGGGCCGAACCCAGCGCCTTGGTCATTTCACCCAAGATGTGCGCACGCCCGGCCTTGGCCTGTTCGAGCGCCTTTTCCATGATCTCGCGAGTGATCCCGGCAACCTTGATGTCCATCTGGAGCGAGGTGATGCCCTTTTCGGAGCCGGCCACCTTAAAGTCCATGTCGCCGAGGTGATCCTCGTCTCCGAGGATGTCGGAAAGGACCGCGAAATCGTCGCCTTCGAGGATCAGGCCCATCGCGATCCCGGAAACCGGACGCTTGAGCGGGACGCCCGCATCCATCATCGACAGCGCGCCGCCGCAAACGGTCGCCATCGAGGACGAGCCGTTCGATTCGGTGATGTCGGAGAGGACCCGGATCGTATAGGGGAAATCTTCCGTGTCGGGTAGGACCGGGTGCAGCGCGCGCCAGGCGAGCTTGCCGTGACCGGTTTCGCGGCGGCTGGTGAAGCCGAAGCGACCCACTTCGCCGACCGAATAGGGCGGGAAGTTGTAGTGCAGCATGAAGTTCGAGTAGCTCAGCCCCTCTAGCCCGTCGATCATCTGCTCGGAATCCTTGGTGCCGAGCGTGGTGGTGCAGATCGCCTGCGTCTCGCCGCGGGTGAACAGCGCCGAGCCGTGGGTGCGCGGCAGCAGGCCGACAACCGCCTCGATCGGGCGGACCTGGTCGAGCTTGCGTCCGTCGATGCGCTGGCCGTCCTTGAGGATGGCGCCGCGCACGATTTCCGCCTCGAGCTTCTTGACCGCCTTGTTGGCGACCATCTGCGTCTGCGGTTCTTCCTCGGCGAAGGCTTCCTTGGCCTTGGCGCGCGCTTCGTTGAGCGCGTCCGAACGGGCCGACTTGTCGGTCAGCTTGTAGGCGGCGGCGATGTCGTCGCCGACGATGCCGCGCAGCTTTTCCTTGATCGCGGAGGTGTCGTCGGTGGTGTCGATTTCCCAGGGCTCGTTCGCGGCCTTCTCGGCGAGATCGATGATCGCGTCGATGACCTTATTCGATTCCTCGTGAGCGAACATGACCGCGCCGAGCATTTCGTCCTCGGTCAGTTCCTTGGCTTCGGATTCGACCATCATCACCGCGTCCTGCGTCGCGGCGACGACGAGGTCGAGCCGGCCGTCTTCGCCCAGGGCATCCGAAATGCTGGGGTTGAGGACGTAATCGCCATCGTTCGTGAAGCCGACGCGCGCGGCGCCGATCGGGCCCATGAAAGGCACGCCCGAAATAGTGAGCGCAGCCGAGGCGGCGATCATCGCGAGGATATCGGGCTCGGTCTCGCCATCATAGCTGAGAACCTGGCAGATCACGTTGATTTCGTTGTAGAACCCTTCCGGGAAGAGCGGCCGCACCGGGCGATCGATCAGGCGGGAAGTGAGCGTTTCCTTCTCCGTCGCGCGGCCTTCGCGCTTGAAGAAGCCGCCCGGGATACGGCCCGCGGCGGAGAATTTTTCCTGGTAGTGGACGGTGAGCGGGAAGAAGTCCTGGCCTTCGCGAACGCTCTTGGCGGCGGTCACGGCGCACAGCACCACGGTCTCGCCATAGGTGGCCAGCACGGCGCCGTCGGCCTGACGGGCAATGCGGCCGGTTTCCAGAGTGAGGGTTTTCCCGCCCCACTCCAGCGATACGGTTTTCGTGTCGAACATGTAGATTCCTTCTGAACCCGCTGCGCCCTATTGCGAAGCGGGGCCTCTTTGTGCCGGGGAAGATTGCCGTCCCGGTCCGGTGCGGGGCCGATTGCGCCCCTCCAGCCCCTTCACCGGAATGTGAAGGAAAGCCAAAATGGTTGCGCGCCCTGTCTTGCACGGGCGCATTTCAGGCCGGAGACATTCGGTTTCCGGCGCGCAGCTCTCTTAGACGAGTTTGCCGCGACTTGATAGCGAAACGGCTCCCCGCGGGGAGCCGTTCCTGAAAGCTTACTTGCGAAGACCCAGTTTCTGGATCAGCGCGTTGTACCGCTCGACGTCCTTCTTCTTGAGATAGGCGAGCAGGTTGCGACGCTTGTTGACCATCATCAGAAGGCCGCGGCGCGAATGGTTGTCCTTGTGGTGACCCTTGAAATGCTCGGTCAGGTTCTTGATCCGCTCGGTCAGGATCGCGACCTGAACTTCGGGACTGCCCGTGTCGTTGTTGCCCTGGGCGTTGTCCTTAATGATCTTCTGTTTGGTTTCGGCGTCGACCGACATTTCGTTTCTTCCTTACTCAGCGACATCGGGCAGGTTGAAGCCCCTGACGACCTTCGCCGTCCCATCCGTCACTTCCATCAGCGCGACCGGGGCATTGCCCAGTTTCGCGAAATAAAGCCCGGATGATTGGGGCATCCCGGAAAGGACCCGGCCCTGGCGGACCGCCTGCGCGCTCTCCGGATCGAGGGATAGGGCCGGGATGTCGTCCAGCCCCGCCTCCAGCGGCAGGATGAGGTCGTGAAGTGGCGGCCCATTACCTGCTTGCGCAGGAAAGTCCAGCGAAATCGCCTGTTCCTCAAGGAACGGGCCGGCCTTCGTCCGCCGGAGATAGGTGACGTGGCCGCGCGTTCCAAGGGCAAGCGCAATGTCGCGCGCAAGAGAGCGGATATAGGTGCCTTTCGAGACATGCGCGGTGAGCGTCACCGGACCCCCGGCTTCACCCGAAAGCATTTCGAGCGCATGGATCGTCACCGGCCGCGTCTTGAGCGCGACCTGCTCGCCGGCGCGGGCGCGGTCATAGGCGCGCTTTCCGTCGACCTTGATCGCGGAATACGCCGGGGGGACCTGTTCGATCTCCCCGGTAAAGCGCCCCAGCACCGCCTCTATTTCGGCCAGCGTTGGCCGCACCGCGCTGGTCGCGACAACCTCCCCCTCGATATCCAGCGTCGAGGTCTCCTCGCCAAAGGAAATCGTGAAATCGTAGATCTTGCTGGCATCCAGCATCCGCCCGGCTAGCTTGGTCGCCTCGCCCAGCGCGATCGGCAGCACGCCCTCGGCCAGCGGATCGAGCGTGCCGCCATGGCCGACCTTCGTCTTCGCATACCCGCCCTCGCGCAGCAGCCGCTTGACCATACCCACGGCCTGCGTCGAGCCGAGCCCGCGCGGCTTGTCGAGCACCAGCCAGCCATGCAGCGCGGGTTTGACGTGATCGTTCATGCGCGCCCCCTAGCCAAAGCGGACACGAACCGCCAAGTCTTGTGCCCATGACTTCGGGCGAAACCGATCACTTCGACCTCCTCATCATCGGCGGCGGGATCAACGGGGCCGGCATCGCGCGCGATGCGGCGGGGCGCGGCCTGTCCGTCTGCCTCGTCGAGAAGGACGATCTTGCCGGCCACACCTCCTCGGCCTCGACCAAGCTCGTCCATGGCGGCCTGCGCTATCTCGAACATTACGAATTCCGCCTCGTGCGAGAGAGCCTGATCGAGCGCGAACGGCTGCTGGCAATCGCGCCGCACATCATCTGGCCGCTGCGCTTCGTGCTGCCGCACGACAAAGGGCTGCGCCCGAAATGGATGCTGCGCCTCGGCCTGTTCCTCTACGATCATCTCGGCGGGCGCAGGCTGCTGCCGCCGACCCGGAGCGTGGACCTGCGCAAGGCCCCGCACGCATCGATCCTCGAGGACAGGCTCGTGCGCGGGTTCGAATATTCGGATTGCTGGGTCGAGGATTCGCGTCTCGTCGTGCTCAATTGCATGGATGCGGCCGAACGCGGGGCCGATATCCGCACCCGCACCGAATGCGTCGGCCTTGATCGCGGGGAGGATCGCTGGACGGCGCGGCTCTTGCACAGGGGCGAGGAAAGCACCGTCACCGCCGCGCGCGTGGTCAATGCCGCGGGGCCGTGGGTCGACCAGTTGCTTGGCCGCGCCCTGCCGGGTGAGCGCCACCAGAACCTGCGGCTCGTGAAGGGCAGCCACCTCATCTTCCCCAGGCTGTTCGAGGGCGAGCATTGCTACATCTTCCAGAACCGCGACGGGCGGATCGTCTTCGCCATCCCCTATGAGCGCGACTTCACCCTGGTCGGCACCACCGATGTCACCTTTGAGGGCGACCCCTCGCAAATCGAAATCAGCGACGAAGAGGCGCGCTATATCTGCGATGCGGCGGACGAATATCTCGCCCGCGACGTAAGCCCCGAGGACGCCGTCGCCTCCTATTCGGGGGTGCGCCCGCTCTATGACGATCGTTCGGCGAAGAATTCGACCGTGACGCGCGACTACCAGTTCGAACTCGACGCGAACGGCCCTGCGCTGCTCTCGATCTTCGGGGGCAAGATCACGACCTATCGCAAGCTCGCCGAACACGCGCTCGATGAACTGGGCGTCGGGGCGCGGGGCTGGACCGCCGACGAAGCGCTTCCGGGCGGCGACATCGATCCGATGCGCTTCGATGCGTTCGTGAGCCGGCAGGCCGAACGCTACCCCTTCCTCGCCCCCGCGACCGTGCGCCGCCTCGCCCGTGCATACGGCACGCGCATGGACGAGGTACTCGGCGATGCGAAGGGGACGAACGATCTGGGCCAGCATATGGGCGGCGATCTCTATGCGGCGGAGCTCGAATATCTCGTGGCTCGCGAATTCGCCCGCAACGCCGAGGACGTGCTGAGGCGCCGCTCGAAACTCTACCTGCATCTGGACGAGGACGCGCAGGGCCGCGTCGCCGCGTGGTTCCACCAGCGCGGCTAAAGCCCCGAGACGATATCGGCGAGGTGCAGGAACAGCCCCATCGCCAGACCCAGCGGCGGCAGCAGCAGCGTCTCGAGCCAGCCGGTCCCGAACAGCCAGCTATAGGCGATCACGCCCACCAGCAGGAAGATCCCCACCTGCTGCAGCCGCGCCCAATGAAAGCGCAACCGGTCCGGCAGCAGCCCGCCGACGATGTGCGATCCGTCGAAGGGCGGGATCGGCAGCAGGTTGAACAGGCCAAGGAAGATGTTGATGAGCAGGAACATCGTCAGCACCGTGCCGAAGACATTGCCCTCCACAAGGATGCTGGCTTCGTTGATCGCGCTCAGCACGCCGATCAGGATTGCGCCCAGGGTCGCCAGCACGAAATTGCTCGCCGGCCCGGCAAGCGCGACCGCCATCATGCCGTAGCGCGGATTGCGCAGGCGATACTGATTGACCGGGACAGGCTTTGCCCAGCCGAAGGCGGGCGCCCCGGCCAAGAGCAGCGCGCCCGGGACGAGCAGCGTGCCCACGGGATCGACATGGCGAATGGGATTGAGCGTCAGCCGCCCGCGCTCGCTCGCCGTGGGATCGCCAAGCAGCATCGCGACATAGCCATGCGCGACTTCGTGAAACACGATCGCGACGATCAGGCAGGGGATCAGCAATGCGATAAGAGTGACGGTGTCTTCCATTGCCTGTCAAATAGGAAGCGCGGCGCCCCCGCGCCATATGCCTAGCGCGCGAGAGCCCGGGAAAAGTGCCGCCGGCACAAGGCGACATAGCTTTCATTGCCGCCGATCGCGGTCTGCTCGCCCTCGCGGATCGGATCGCCCGCTTCATCGACGCGCAGGTTCATCGTCGCCTTGCGCCCGCAATGGCACACGGCCTTGAGTTCGACGAGCGCGTCCGCAATGCCAAGCAGCGCGGCGGAGCCGGGAAAGAGTTCGCCCTGGAAATCGGTTCTCAGGCCATAGCACAGCACCGGGATACCGACTTCGTCGCAGATGCGGGCGAGCTGCCAGACCTGCGCGGGTGTCAGGAACTGTGCCTCGTCCACCAGCACGCAGTCGAGCCCCTTGCTGCCGAATTGGTTCGCATCCTCGTGCTCATGTGCGACCGAGATCGCGCTGAAGAGGTCGGTATCGTGCCCGAAACGATGCGCGCCGGCCTCCAGCCCAATGCGGCTCCTCACCATGCCTTGCGAGCGCGTATCGAGCGCGGCGGTCCACAGCATCGTGTTCATGCCGCGCTCGCGATAGTTGAAATCGGCCTGGAGCAGCGAGGAGCTCTTCCCCGCATTCATGCTCGAATAATAGAAATAGAGCTTCGCCAAAGGGCCCTCCCATGCGCGTTTTCGTCCTAGCGGGGGAGCAGGGGGCGCGCCAGACGGGCGTGGAAAGCATTCCCCGGACGAAACCTTTTGCGCTATCATGGGTTAGGTTCGCGAAGGGACGCACATAGAATGCATGGCCTCCGACTTTTCCTGCTGTCGCTCGTCGCGCTGTTCGGCGGGCTTGCTGCGCTGGCGCAGCAACCCGGCTCCGGCGCGCTCAACTATCGGCTCGATTCGAGCGCGAGCGACGTGTCGGCCCGCGTCCCTTTCTTCGGCCTCGCCAGCAAGACCGCGCGCTTTCCCCGGATGGAAGGCGCGGTCACGATCGTCCCAGATGCGCCCGAACGCGCGGTGATCGACGTGACCTTCGATGCCGAGGCGATCGAGGCGCCCGACCGCGTGACCCTGCGGCGCCTGCGGGGGGAGAAGTTCTTCTGGGTGGACCGCTATCCCAAGATCCGCTTTGTCGGACGCTCGCTCAGGATGTCGAACCCGCTCGAAGGCACGCTCGAGGGGATGCTGACCGCACGCGGGGTCAGCAAGCCGCAAACTCTCGCCGTCAGGTTCGACAGCCCCCCGGCCAAGGCGGTGGGCGCGCCGATCAGCTTTACCGGCAAGACGACGATCGACCGGCGCGACTACGGCATGAAAAGCTACCAGCTGATCGTCGGCAACGAGGTCGACATCGAACTGCGCGCGCGGATGGTTCCGCGCTAGGCTCTATTCCTCTTCGCCATCGAGGTCGCGCGCCACCTTGGGATCGCGCAGCAGCGCCTCTATGCGGTCAGCCTCGGCAAAGCTTTCATCCTTGCAAAACCTGAGCTTCGGCGCGAACTTGAGGCCCAGCCGCTTGGCCACCTCGCGCTGGAGAAAGGCGGTGTTCTGCCTCAGCGCGGTCACGATCTCGTCCTCGCCCTGCCCCAGCAACGGCTTCACGTAAGCGGTCGCATGGCGCAGGTCCGGGGTCATGCGGACTTCGGTCACGGAAATGTTCGCCGCGCTCACCGTCTCGTCATGCACTTCGCGCCGGGCGAGCAGTTCGGACAGGATATGCCGCACCCGCTCGCCCACCTTGAGGACGCGGACCGAATGCTGTTCGGCGGTGTATTCCTGCTTGCGAACCATCACAGCATTCCTGTCGATTCCGGCGAAGGGCGCGGGGTAGGCAACGCGGTCGACGTCGCGCGGGCCATCAGCTTGCCGTCCTCGGAATAGAGTTCGCCTTCGAGGAAGACGACCTTGCGCCCCGCCTTCACCACCCTGCCCGTGGCGATCAGCGGGCCTTCGGGGATGAGCCGGATGAGGCTCATCGAAAGGTCGAGATTGAGCGGCGCCTGCTCGCCCCCGGTAGCGGCGACATAGGCATAGCCCATGACATCGTCGAGATAGCCCGCGACCAGCCCGCCCTGCACGCCGCCGCGCCAGGTGGTCATCTCACGCTTCACGGTGAAGCGCATGGTCGCGGTCTGCGTCGCCTCGTCCCAGCCCACGAATTCCGAGCCGAGCAGCGCGGTATGAGGCGAGGTGTGATGATCCTCGGGGAAAAAGCCAGCTTCGCTCATTCAGCGCTCCGCTAATCAGAACTCGAGCGTCCGCTCGCGCTCCTCGACGGAGAACACTTCCAGATTGTCGCCGGCCTTGATGTCGTTCGTATCCTCCAGCACCACGCCGCATTCGAGCCCTGCGCGGACCTCGTCCACGTCATCCTTGAACCGGCGGAGCGAGGCGATCTTGGTCGCGGAGACGATGACATCCTCCCGGGTGAGACGCGCGAACAGGCCCTTGCGGATGACCCCGTCGATGACGAGGAGGCCGGCGGCCTTGTCCTTCTTGCCGGCCGGGAAGACCTGCTTGACCTCGGCGCGGCCGACGACCGTCTCGATCCGTTCCGGACCGAGTTCGCCCGCCATTTCCTTCGCGACCTCCTCGGTGAGGTGGTAGATCACGTCGTAATACATCATCCGCACGTTATCGCGCTTCACCAGGTCGCGCGCCTTGGCATTGGGGCGCACGTTGAAGCCGATGATCGGGGCACCGGACGCCGCCGCCAGCGACACGTCGGTTTCGGTGATCGCACCGACGCCTGCGTGAAGAACGCGCACCTTGATCTCGTCGTTCGAGATGTTGTGGAGCGCGTTGACGATCGCCTCGACCGAGCCCTGCACGTCGGCTTTCACCAGCACCGGCCATTCGATCACGTTCGCCTTCAGATTGTTGAACATCGTGTCGAAATTGGTCGGAGCGAGCGCGGTGCGCTTTTCCGTCGCCTTTTCCTGGCGATATTCGGCAACTTCGCGGGCGCGCTGTTCGTTCTCGACCACGGTGAGCTGGTCGCCCGCCGACGGCACACCGCCAAGGCCGAGCACTTCGACCGGCATGGAGGGGCCGGCTTCCTTGATCTGCTTGCCGCTGTCATCGACAAGTGCGCGCACGCGGCCGCTTTCGGTGCCGACGACGAAGGTGTCGCCGCGCTTGAGCGTGCCGCGCGTCACCAGCACGGTTGCGACCGGGCCGCGGCCCTTGTCGAGCTGCGCTTCGATCACGGTCGCCTCGGCATCGCGGTCGGGGCGCGCCTTGAGTTCGAGCAGTTCGGCCTGGAGCGCGATCGCCTCGAGCAGTTCGTCGAGGCCAGCACCGGTCTTGGCCGAGACTTCGACATCCTGCACGTCACCCGACAGCTTCTCGACGATGACCTCGTGTTCGAGCAGGCGGTTGCGCACATTGTCGGGTTTCGCCTCGTCCTTGTCGACCTTGTTGATCGCGACGATCATGGGGACGCCCGCGGCCTTTGTGTGATTGATGGCCTCAATCGTCTGCGGCATGATCCCGTCATCGGCCGCCACGACGAGCACGACGATGTCGGTGACATTCGCCCCGCGCGCGCGCATTTCGGTGAAGGCGGCGTGGCCGGGCGTGTCGAGGAAGGTGATCTTGTCCTTGTTCTTGGTCGTCACCTGGTAGCTGCCGATGTGCTGGGTGATGCCGCCGGCCTCGCCCTTGGTCACGTCGGTTCCGCGCAGCGCATCGAGCAGGCTGGTCTTGCCGTGATCGACATGGCCCATGATCGTGACCACCGGCGGGCGCGGCTTCAGCGTATCTTCCGGATCGTCGTCCTCGGTCGGGATGATGTCGATATCGGCTTCGGACACGCGCTTGATGTTGTGGCCGAATTCCTCGACCAGCAGCTCGGCTGTATCGGCGTCGATGGTCTGGTTGACCGTCACCATCATGCCCATGTTGAAGAGCGCCTTGACGAGGTCCGCACCCTTTTCGGCCATGCGGTTGGCGAGCTCCTGCACCGTGATCGCTTCTGGCACGACGACGTCGCGGACCTGCTTTTCACGCGGCTTGGAAGAGCCGCCGCCCTGCATCCGGCGTTCCTTCTCACGCGCCCGCTTCAGTGCGGCGAGGCTCCGCGCACGGCGTCCCTCGTCCTCGTTCAGAGCGCGGGTGACGGTGAGCTTGCCCGAACGGCGCTTGTCCTTGCCGCCGGTGCTGGGGGCAGGACGCTTTTCTTCCTTCTTCTTCTTTTCCGGACGCTTGGGCTCGGGCCGGGCGACCGGCGTGAACTTGCGCGCTGCGGGCACGGAATCCTGCTTTGCAGCGGGCGCGTCGGCAGCGGCGGGTTCCGCAGCCGGGCTCTCGACCTCTGCAGGAGCCTCGGCCTCGGCCTTCGCTTCCTCGGTGGCGCGCTTTTCGGCGTCTTCCTGCGCTTTCTGGTTCGCTTCGGCGCGGCGCTTTTCCTCTTCGGCGGCCTTGCGCGCCTGTTCGTCCTCGCGCTTTCTCGCTTCCTCGGCGAGGCGCAGGCGTTCTTCCTCGGCCTCGCGCTGCAGCCGCTTCACGCGTTCCTGCGGGGTTTCGCCGGCCGGAGCCTTCGGTTTGGCGGGAGCAGGCGCGGGCTTCTTCGCCGCGGGAGCCGGGGCGGGAGCGGGCGCGGCCTCGGGTTCGGGCGCGGGAGTGGGCGCAGGCGCGGCCTCGCCCGGCTTCACAAGCTTGCGGCGGCGCTTCACCTCGACCGCGACCTTGTTCGTGCGGCCGTGGCTGAAGGTCTGCTTGACTTCGCCAGCGTCCACCGCGCGCTTGAGGCCCAACGGCTTGCGGGTGCGTTTTTCGTTATCGTCGCTCATTATGGCTCGTTATTCCTTCACGTATTCCTTGTGCCGACGCCCGATGCATCGGCGGTCCCGGCGGATAGTGCATGCGCGCCGGATCGCTCCGCTGCGCCCGCCATGTAGTTCGAAAGGCGGCTTGCCGCATGTGCAACCCGCGAGGCCGGCGAGGAACCGCCTGCCCCCTGTCCGCGGGGGTGGGAAACCCCCAAATGGACGACATTGTCGCGGCCCAATGCCACAGAGAGCGCCGCGCGGTCCAGTGGCAAGACCTCCCCGCGCAGCCCCGAGCCTTCCGCATCGCTCCCGACGCGCCAGGCCTGGTCGAGCCGTTTGCGCCCGTCCTCGCTGCTGTCGCGGGCATGGAGCAGGAGCTCGATCCGCCCCGCCCTCGCCTGTTCCTCGATCCGCGAGGAGCCGAGCACGACATGCCCGGCACGCAGTTCGAGCCCCAGCCGGTCAGCGAGGCTGCGCGAAAGCGCCGCCTCGATGCGGCCGGCGAGATCGTCCGGAATGGCCAGTCTCGACCCCCGGAACGCGCGCAGCAACGCTCGCTTCAGATGGCCCTCTTCGAGCGCGCTTTCAAGCGCTTCGCGGTCGGGCACGATCCACGCACCCCGCCCCGGCGCCTTGGCGCCCGGATCGGGCAGGACGTGGCTGAGCCCGTCCGCGTCCGGCGGAGAGACGGCAAGGCGCAGCAGATCCTCGCGCGGGAAGGTCTTTCCCGACAGGATGCAGCGCCGTTCGCTCCCGGAAGCGCCGGAAGCAGGGCCCTCGTCGATGTCGTGCGTCAGGCGCTCATTGGTCGGAGTCCGCATGGGCGGCCTCCTGGGTGTCGGGCTCGCTCGCGGCCGGTTCCTCGTTCTCGGACCCGGACGGAGCGGCCTGAGGCTCTTCGTCTTCGAACCAATGGGCGCGGGCGGCCATGATGATCTCGTTGCCCTGCTCTTCGGTCAGACCGTATTCGCCGAGTACCCCGCCCTTGTCCTGTTCGCGCTGCGGGCGACGCATCGGCGGGCCGTCCGCATTGTTGTTGCGGCGACGCGGAGCCTCTCGCTTCTTGGCGATCAGTTCGTCGGTGGCGAGATCGGCAAGATCGTCCAACGTCTTGATCCCCGCCTTGCCGAGCGTGACCAGCATCGCTTCGGAGAGATGCGGGAGTTCGGCGAGATCGTCTTCGACGCCGAGTTCGCGGCGGGCGGCACGGTGACCTTCTTCCTGCCTCTCGAGCGCTTCGATCGCGCGGCTCTGGAGTTCCTCGGCGAGTTCCTCGTCGAAGCCCTCGATCGCGGCGAGTTCGGAGAGTTCGACATAGGCGACCTCTTCGAGTTCGGCGAAACCTTCGGCGACGAGCAGTTGCGAAAGCGTTTCGTCGACGTCGAGCTCCTCCTCGAACATCTTGGAGCGTTCGGCGAATTCCTTCGAGCGCTTCTCGGAGGCCTCTTCCTCGGTCATGATGTCGATCTGGTGACCGGTCAGCTGGCTGGCGAGACGCACGTTCTGGCCGCGCCGCCCGATCGCGAGGGAAAGCTGGTCATCGGGCACGACGACCTCGATCCGGCCCTCTTCCTCGTCGAGAACGACGCGGCTGACGGTGGCGGGCTGCAATGCGTTGACGACGAAGGTCGCGGTGTCTTCTGACCAGGGGATGATGTCAATCTTTTCGCCCTGGAGTTCCTGCACCACCGCCTGGACGCGGCTGCCCTTCATGCCGACGCAGGCGCCGACGGGGTCGATCGAGCTGTCATAGCTGATCACGCCGATCTTGGCGCGGCTGCCCGGGTCGCGCGCGGCCGCCTTGATGTCGATGATGCCGTCGTAGATTTCGGGCACTTCCTGCGCGAACAGCTTGCGCATGAAATCGGGCGCGGCGCGCGACAGGAAGATCTGCGGCCCGCGATTGTTGCGTTCGACCTTGGTGATGAGCGCGCGCACGCGCTCGCCCACGCGGGCGGCTTCGCGCGGGATCTGCTGGTCGCGGCGGATGACGCCCTCGGCCCGGCCGAGATTGACGATCACGTGGCCGAATTCGACCGACTTGATGACGCCGGTGATGATTTCACCCGCGCGATCCTTGAACTCCTCGAACTGGCGCTCGCGCTCGGCATCGCGGACCTTCTGGAAGATCACCTGCTTGGCCGACTGCGCGTCGATCCGGCCGAGATCGACCGGGGGCAGCGGGTCGACAATGAAATCGCCAAGCTGCGCGCCGGGCTGGAGCTTCTCGGCCTGCTTCAGGTCGACCTGCTTGAAATAGTCCTCGACCTCCTCGACCACTTCGACGACACGCCAAAGCGTGAGGTCTCCGGTCTGGGGATCGAGCTTGGCGCGGATGTCGTTTTCCGCGCCATAGCGGTTGCGCGCGCTCTTCTGAATCGCTTCTTCCATCGCCTCGATCACGATCGACTTGTCGATCATCTTCTCCGAGGCGACCGCATTGGCGATCGCGAGCAATTCGGCCTTGTTCGCGGAAATGGCACTGGCCATCAGTCGTCTGCCTTCTCTTCTTCAAGTTCTTCGATGAGTTCGTCCGCCCCGCTCGTGTCGAGCGGGCGCGTCGCCGCGATCAGCGCGTCGGTGAGGACGAGCTTGGCGGAGTGGATTTGCTGGCGCGGCAGGCGCGTTTCGCCCGCCTTCGTATCGTTGATGACGACCGTTTCGCCCTCGATGCCGACAAGTTCGCCCTTCAAGGTGCGCTGTCCCTCATAGCCCTTGACCATGACGATCCGGGCTTCGTGCCCGGCCCAGTTGACGAAGTCGCGCACGCGCGTGAGCGGGCGGTCGATGCCGGGGCTGGAAACCTCAAGGTGGTAGGCGCCTTCGATCAGCACCTCGCCCGCTTCCTCGGCCACGTCGATCGCGTTGGAAATGCGCCGCGAAAGCGCAGCGCACTGGTCGATCACGAGCTGGCCCGTCGCCGGGTCCTCGGCCATGACCTGCAGCGCCTGCCCGCCGTCGCCAGCTTCGGACGGCATCATCTTCACGCGCACGAGATCGAATCCGAGCGCTTTCGCCTCGGGCTCGATGATCGCGGTCAGACGCTCGATGTCGGCCAATCCTATTCCTCAGCTTCGCCGGGCTCGTGAGCCCCAGTGATGACAAAACGTGTTCCGCGCCGGCCCCCGGAGGCGCCAGCCTTGTGAGAGTCTCGACGATGTCGGGATATGCGGGAGGTAATCGCGGCGGAACGATTTGGCAAGAGCAAAGGCGCCGGGCGATCGGGACGGCTCCGACAGGCGCTGTTTGCGGCCGCAGCCGCTAGCGCCCGCCGGTCACCCAGTTGTGCGCGGCCTGCCGCAGAGCGCTGGTCGGGTCGCCCGCCAGCCTTTCGGCATGGCGGCGCACGGCGAGCACGTCGCCCTCGGCCAGCCTCTCCTCGAAGGCGAAGGCGATCGCAGAGGAGTCGCGGCGCACGACCTCGCCGAACGCCTCCAGCCCCGCGACCCGCAGGAGAGCTCCGTCGCCCGGCGCGAGCAGGTCATCGAGCGCGTTCGTAAGCGCGACCCGCGCCCCGCTGCACGACAGGTCGACGAGGTCGCACCGCTCGGTCCCGCCGAGCGTCACCAGCCCCCCCCGGGATGCCGAGCCGCACCCCGGCGCCCGGTCGTAACGCCGGACGCAGCCGGCGAGCCGGGACGGCAGAACCCGGGATCATCGAACGGACGGAAGGAAGAGGACGCGGCCATCGCGCCGCTTTAGGCCTGCGTGTGAAAGCGCCTTGTGCGGCGGCCTACGCAGGAATCCCTAAGGTGTACGGGCCGGGAATTGCCGACGCGGGCGGCGCGTCATTTCAAGCGTTCATCGCCGCTTTCGCCCGTCACCCAGTCTCGCACCGTGTCGACGAGCGAGCGCCGCTCGCGCTCCTCGAAATTGTCGTAAAGGCGCCGGATGGCAATCACCTCGGCTTCGCTTATCAGGTCATCGAAGCGCATGGCATAAAGCCCGCCATCGGCGCGGACCACTTCGCCGAACGCTTCGAGCTCGGCGCAGCTGAGCACCGCGTTCTCGCCCACGCGCACCGGACCTTCTACCGCAACCATCGCCCCGGTGCGCGAAAGGTTCACGAGCACGCAGGCGCGTTCGCCCTCGATCGAAATCAGCCGCGCGGGAAGGCTGACGCGCAGGCGCGCAGCGGAGCGGCGACCGGTATTGGCAATGGGCGGAAGTCCCGCTGCGGCTTGATCCGCGCCGTCCCTGTCGAATCCGCCAAGGGCAGCGTCCGGCCCGCGCCCGGAACCGACCGGGCGTGCGCCTTCGGCCGCGTTCGGTTCTTCAGGCCTGTCTTCAGGATCCGCCAAATCGCGCCCTCATCCCGGTCGGGATGGCGCCGCTGCCGGCGCGCACCCGCACTGCTATGGAACCAAACAATACAGGGAAAAGCAATGGTTTGCAAAAGATGAACGTTAACAGGGAGATGCGCCCGCGAAAGGAGGTGCGCAAGCATGCCTATTCGGCCCAGCCGCCGATCTCTTCCTCGCCCGCGCGCCGACGCCGCTCGACATCGGGATCCGGCCCATAGCCTGCCGCCGCATCAGAGCCGGTCGAGGCGTTGTAGCCCCAGCCATCGCGCGCCAGTTCACGCGCGCGCACGGCCTCTAGCCGCGCCTCTATCGCCTTCTCGCTGACTTTCTCGGCGCGCTCGGCGAAGTCCCCGGCCACCTGCGGAGCGACCACCGAAGCCCCGAAGGTCATCATCCCGCCGAAACCCAGCACGCACAGGGTGATGAGGCCCGCAATCAGGCGCACGGTGCTCGAAAGGTGGTCCATCATCTCCGAAAGCAGGCGCATCGTGGCTCCCCGGCAGGCGCTGTGTCGCGTCGTGCTAGCGTGAAATCCTTGCGGGAAGGTTGCCCTTGCAGCGTCCGGTCCGGGGTCAGTCCGCGCTTTCGCTTTCCATGAGGCCGTGCTTCTTGATGCAGTGGCGCAGCTGGTCATAGGTCAGGTTCAGCGCGCGGGCGGTCTGGCGCTGGTTCCAGCGATGCCTGCCCAGCGCATGTTCGACGATCGCGCGCTCATGCGCGTCGACCGCGGCGCGCAGGTCCTCGATCTCGTCGAAGCAGGGGGCGGATGAGGCGAAGTCCTCGGCCCGCGGCGCGGCCTGCGCGGCGCCGCCAGTGGCGGAAGCGGTCCGGTGAGAGGGCGCGCGCGGCTTCCACGGGCTGTCGAACGGGTCGAACTGGACATGGGCGATCGGCATCGAGGGATCGTCCCAGCGATAGACCGCGCGCTCGACCACGTTGCGCAGTTCGCGCACATTGCCCGGCCAGGCGTAATTCTCGAGCTGGTCCATCACGTGCGGGGCGAAGCCGGGCCAGCCGAGCCATTCGATCTCGGCCGCCATGCGCCGCCCGAAATATTCCGCGAGCACACCGATATCGCCTTCGCGCACGCGCAGCGGCGGCAGGGTGATGACCTCGAAGGAAAGCCGGTCGAGCAGGTCGGCACGGAATTCGCCGCTCTCGGCGAGCGCGGGCAGGTCGTCATTCGTGGCGGCGACGATGCGGACATCGACCCTGACGGGGCGCGAGGCACCGATTCGCGTGACTTCACCATATTCGACCGCCCTCAGCAGGCGTTCCTGCGCGCCCATCGAAAGCGTGCCCAGTTCGTCGAGAAACAACGTCCCCTTGTCGGCTTCCTCGAACCTTCCGGTGCGCGCCTTGGTAGCACCGGTGAAGGCGCCCGCCTCGTGGCCGAACAGTTCAGCCTCGATCAGGGTTTCGGGCAGCGCCGCGCAGTTCATCGTCACCAGCGGCTCGTCCCAGCGGGTCGAGAGGCGGTGGAGTCGTTCGGCGATGAGTTCCTTGCCGGTCCCGCGCTCGCCGATGACGAGAACGGGGCGGGAGAGCGCGGCGGCGCGACTGGCGCGCTCGACCGCGTCGAGAAAGGCGCCGGACTGGCCGATGAACTGGTTTTCGCGCTCCATGACCGAAATATAGTGAAAAATCCCAATGCTTGGCAACAGAAACCAACACAGGAAAGGAAGGGCACCCGCAAACCCCCGGAATCCCGGGATTTTTGTGGTTTGGCACAGGGATTGCAAAACATCCGGCACAACCTGCGAACCGGGCGGCATGGGGCCGCACGGACACGCAAATCGGGAGGACCCGCCAGATGTTGAAGAGCCTGATCAATCCGAAAGCGCCGCTTGCGAACGAGTTTCTCGGCAGCAAGCTCGGCCAGGCCGCGATCGCCAGCACCTTCGCCATGGCTGCGATGGTGGTCCTGACCACCCAGGTCGGCGAGGCAAGCGCGGCGAGCGTCGCCGGTGCCGCCGTCAGCGCGCCCGTCAGCGCGCTCGTCGAGATCGCCTGATCGCCAACGCCATGACCGACCACAACGACAAGACCTCTTTCAGACCGGAGCGAAACGAGCCCGCCACCCGCACAGGCGATCCCGCCGCCGGGGCGAGCGCGTCGCAGACCCGCGACGATGGCGGCCTTTCTCCGGTCCGGAACCCCCGCGGATCCGGTGGCCGGGAATCGGATGAGCGGGAATCGGGCGGAAAGCTTTCGCGGCTCGACGCCGAAATCGAGGCCTTGCGCACCAGCCCCACCCCGACGCAGAACCCGCGCGGCGGGCGCGGCGAACGGGGCGGCAGCCAAAACGACGCCTCGCGCGCCCGGCCCCGCAGCAATTCGTTCCTAGATGGAGTAGCCTTCATGGGCATTTTCAGCCGAACCCGCGACATCATCGCGGCCAATTTCAACGACCTGCTCGACAATGCCGACGACCCGGCGAAGATGATCCGCATGATCATCCTCGAAATGGAGGAGACCCTGGTCGAGGTCCGGGCAAGCGCGGCGCGCACCATCGCCGACCAGAAGGAAATGCACCGGCACTGCGTCAAGCTCGACAAGCTCCAGGCCGACTGGGCCGAAAAGGCGCAGCTTGCGCTGTCGAAGGACCGCGAGGACCTCGCCCGCGCGGCGCTGGTCGAGAAGAAGAAGGCGGCCGACACCGCCGACCAGCTCAAGGCCGAGATCGCCGTGCTCGACGATGCCCTGCGCGCCTATGAGGACGACATCGCCAAGCTGCAGCACCGCCTGCGCGAAGCGCGCAGCCGCCAGAGCGCGATCGCCGCCCGTCTCGAAAGCGCGGAGAACCGCGTCAAGCTGCGCACCTTGATGAGCACCGAACGCACCGACGAGGCGCTCGCCCGGTTCGACCAGCTCGAACGCCGGGTCGATTACGCCGAAGGGCGCGCCGACGCGCTGCGCATCGCGGAAGGCGGCAAGCCCACCCTTTCGGACGAGATCGCCGCGCTTGCCGGCGACGATGCGGTCGATGACGAACTCGAACAGATGAAAAAGGCGCTCGGCAAGGACGCGCCGAAGAAGGAACAATAAGTCATGGAAGACATCCTCGTCCCGTTTATTCTCTTCGGGTCGATCTTCATCGGCCTGCCCTGGATCATCCTGCATTACGTGACCAAGTGGAAAACCGCCGCGACCATCACCTCCGACGACGAGGTGCTGCTGGAGGAACTCTACAGCCTCGCCAGGCGGCTCGATGAACGGATGGACACGGTCGAGCGTCTCGTTGCCGACGACGATCCGTCCTTCACCCCGGTCAAGCGGCTCGTCGCCGACCAGGAAACCGACAACCAGAAACTGCGCGAACTCGACCGCATGATGGCCGAGAAGAAAGGAGCCCGCCCGTGAACAGCCCTCGCACCAAGCTTTACCGCGACAAGCACAATGCCAAGCTCATGGGCGTGTGCTCCGGCATCGCCGACTATACCGGCGTCGATGCGGTCTGGATCAGGCTGGGTCTCGTTGTCCTGTCGATCACGCTCGGCTGGCCGATCCTCGCCTATTTCGTCGCCGGCTTCATCCTCAACAAGAAGCCGCCGCATCTCTACCGCGACGAAGGCGAACAGAAATACTGGCAGCGCGTGCGCCAGAGCCCGCACCGCACCGCCCGCGAGATCCGCGCGCAGTTTCGCGACATCGACCGCAGGCTCGCCAATGTTGAGGCGCACTACGTGAGCAGCAATCCGCGCCTCACCGCCGAGATCGAGCGGCTGCGCTGATCCGGCTCGACGACAAGAGAGGGGACTTGAGCAATGGGTGAATTCATAGGCCTTGTCGCGGTCATCATGATCTTCGGCATACCGAGCCTCGCGATCTGGACTTCGCACCGCCAGAAGATCGCGAAGATGGAAGTCGAGGCGACCGCCAGCAGCACCGCCGAAAAGGCAGCGCAATACGCCTCCAAGGTGCAGCAGCTCGAGGACCGCGTGAAGGTGCTCGAACGCATAGTTACCGACCGCGGCTACGACATCGCCACCCAGATCGAGGCGCTGCGCGACACCCGCAGCGTCGAGGACAGAGATGCGGGCGTGCCGCTTGGCCTCGAAAGCAGGGAGAAGGCGTGATGGACTGGCTGCAGGGAGGCCCCGGCTTCGTCATCGCCATCATGGCGGTCAGCTACGGCGCATGGGTCATCAACAACTGGATCCGTGCCAGGCACGGCTACGAGCTCGAGGATGAATGGGGCGGCAAGACCGCGCCGAAAACAGCCGGGGCCGACAGCGCCGAGACGAAGCGGCTGCGCGAGGAAAACCGCGCGCTCCACGACAAGCTCGACGCGATGCAGGACCGCATGATCGTGCTGGAAAGGATCGTCACCGATCGCGGCTATTCGCTCTCCGAGGAGATCGAGGCGCTGAGGGATAACCGCAAGGATGCAGGCGTGCCGCTGAACCTTGCAAGCAAGGAGACACGCTGATGCTCGATGCAATCACCACCGAAGCGCTTGTCGCCATCGCCCTTGCGGGGACCGCCGGATGGGTCTTCACCACCTGGCTGCGCGTCAAGAACGGCTATCCGCTCGAAGGATCGTGGGGCCAGCAATTGAAGCCCGTCACCGACAACGAGGCGAAGCGGCGCGTCACCCTGCTCACCCAGGAAAATGCCGAGCTGCGCGCCGAACTCGGCTCGGTGAAGGACCGCCTCGCCAATGTCGAACGGATCGTGACCGATGGCGGCTACCACCTGTCGGGCGAGATCGAGAAGCTGCGCACCGACGCGCTTGAGAACCGCAAGGACGAAGGGACCGCCTGATGTTCGGACCCGATACCGCGCTGATGATGGACGGCCTGGTCATCGCCGCACTGGCTGTGGCGGCAGGCTCCGGCATCGCCTTTCTCTGGTTGCGGCGCGCCCGCATCGCCCGCGAAGACACCGGACCGCAAGGCAGGCCGGGCGATCTCGAACAGCGTGTACGCGTACTGGAGCGGATTGCCACCGACCGCTCCGCCGACCTCGCCGAGGAAATCGAGGCGCTGCGCGCCGTCCCTGCGCAGGCGAATGGAGGGGCCACGAAATGAGCTGGCTCAGCATCTTTGCCGTCATCTTCCTCATCCTGTGGCTGCGCGAGCGTCATCTCGGCAAGCAGATCGAGCAGGAAAACGAGGAACTGCGCCGGCGCCTCGGCGAAGGCGGCGCGCCCTCCCGCTCGCCCGTCCAGCACGATGACGCGCTCGACAATCGCGAGCTCGAGGAACTGCGCGAGCGCATCCAGGTGCTCGAACGCATCGCCACCGACAACAACAGTTCCGAAGCGGTGCGCGCCCGCGCCATTGCCGCGGAGATCGAGAGCCTGCGGGGCGATATCGCGACCCGCGCCGCGCGGGAGGACCGCCCGGACAGGAACACGGAGGACATGGACAGGTGATGGACCCCGTAATCGTTATCGCAGCGAGTTGCCTCGTGGGCCTCGCCGTCGTCGCCTTTGCCCTGCTGCGCGCATGGCACGAATGGCTCGACTACAAGCGCCAGGAGCTGGAGCGGTCCCGCAATGCCGCGCGCCTGTCGATCGACACGCCGGAGGACCAGCGCGGCGCGGTCGGCGCGGCCCGTATCGAACTCGCCGACCTGCGCGAGCGGATCCGCAAGCTAGAGGCGATCGCAAGCGGGGTCGAACTGTAAGCCTCGCGGGCAAAGGCAGGGTGGACACAGCCGCCAGTCCCATTAAATCCGGCCCCATGCGATCTCTCGACGACATTCTCGAAGAATACGAATTCCTCGAAGGCGACGAACGCTATGGCCTCCTGATCGAGCTTGGCCGCGAGCTTGAGGACATGCCCGATGCGCTCAAGACCGATGCGACCCTGGTGCGCGGCTGTTCGGCCGCCGTGTGGGTCTATCCGACCGGAGGCGACGAAGCAGGCCGTCTGCATTTCCTTGCCGACAGCAATGCCGCGATCACCAAGGGAATCGTCGCGCTCGTCATTTCCGCGGTGCAGGACAGGCCAGCGCGCGAAGTCGCCGGGATGGACGTGACCGGCGCGCTCGCCCCGTTCGACCTGAAGAACCAGCTTTCGAGCAACCGCACGCAAGGGGTGCCGAACATGATCGCGCTGGTGAAGGAACACGCCGCGCGGATCGCCGCCGCCTGAGCCGGTGCGCCCGCTCTATCTTGCGGGCGGATTGCTCTTTGCAGCGCTCGGCGCGGTGGGCGCCGTGCTGCCGCTATTGCCGACCGTTCCCTTCCTGCTGCTCGCCGCCTTCTGCTTTGCGCGCAGCAATCCCGAATGGGAAAAGCGCATTCTCGACCATCCCACCTGGGGCCCGCAGATCCTCGACTGGCGCGAACGCCGCGCAATCTCGCGCCGCGCCAAGGTTACCGCGATAGCGACCCTGGTCGCCGGCGTCGCTTTCACCTGGGCGACGATCGGCTTTCCCTGGGTGTGGTTTTCGGTCGGGGCTCTGGTCCTCATCGGCGGCTGGATCGCCACCCGCAAAGAATAGGTCTCAGGCCGCGCCGCGATCCGGCGTCGCGCTTTCGCGGACCTTGGCGATGCCGGCTTCCTTCTGCGCCTTGAGTTCGGCTTTCAGCACCTGCGGATCGCGCGCGAAGACGAAGCCGAAGCTCACCCCGCCCTCCTTGCCGATGGTGGCATGGTGGAGCTTGTGGGCCTGGACCAGCCTTTTGGCATAGCCTTTCTTGGGCACCCACTTGAAATAGCGCTGGTGGACGAGGCCATCGTGGACCAGCGTGTAGATCACCCCGTAGAGCGTGATCCCGACCGCGAACCACCACAGCGCGTCCCAGTAGAGCGCGCCGTAGATATACATGGCGGCGTTGATCGTGCCGAAGACGACCGCGAAAAGATCGTTCTTTTCCAGCGCATTGTCATGCGGCTCGTGGTGATCGCGGTGCCAGCCCCAGCCCCAGCCATGCATGATGTATTTGTGCGCGTACCATGCGAACAGTTCCATGCCGATCAACGCGGCAAGGACAGTGAGGCCCACTTCGAGCCAGGTCATTTCGAAACTCCTTCTCCCACGCCCGCCCGGCGCGCGCCCGGCAGGGCCCACCATGGCACGTCGGGCCTGCGGTGATGTTCGAGGTGATAGCCGAAGTGGAAACAGGAGGCCAGAGAGGCAAGCGTGCCGAAACGGTCGCTGCGGGTGTTGTGGCGGTCGGCGAAAGGCTTTCCGGGCGCGTGGTAATGCGGGCGGAACGTACCGAAATAGAAAAGCTGGAGCGAGGACAGCAAGGCGGGCGCGCCATAGAGTGCGAAGATCTGGATGAAGGAAATGTCCAGCACGAACCAGTAGATCCCGACGACCGTGTGCACGAACAGCAGGCTCTGCCAGCCGAAATAGCGTTTGAAGAACGTCCAGTACCAGTTAAGGAAGCTCGAGGGATGCTCCTCATCGAAATCGGGATCGCCCGCGCGGCCCGACATCTTGTGATGGGTAAAATGGGCATCGCGCATCTTCCTCCACGCAAAACCCGCATAAAGGAACAGCAGCGCCGCGCCGATCGCCTGGTTGATGCGAGGCTTGCCGGGGGCGAGACTGCCATGCATCGCGTCGTGGCAGACGATGAAGACCCCCACCGAAAGCCAGCACTGCGCGGCCGCCATGACGAGCGCGAGCGGCCAGTTGTCCCACGTCAATTCAAAGACATACATGGAATAGGCATGGATCCCCAGCCACGCGCCCGCAATGGCGGCGGCAAGCGCGAGGCCAATGGCCCCCTGCTCGGTGCGTCCGGGGAGGGAAAAATGGCGCGTGGTCACGGGTGAGATACGCATGAACCTTTCACGCGGTTGCGATAAACCGCCGCCGGGGGCAGCGCAATTGCAAGCTGGCGAAACGGTATTGCGCGCGCGGAGCGATGCGGGAGGGTTCAACCTGCCTCGCGCTCATCCACCGGACGGACGCTTTCGTGTCCGTCGCTATCGGGTTCGGGAAAGAAGAATTCGCGCAGATGCTCCCCGATCCGGGCCGGGCGCAGGGTCTTGGCATCGATGCAGCACCAACTCGACCTGACCTCGGCGAGCACGTCCTCCCCCCGGTGAATCACGGTGTGATAGAACGCGCGCGCCCCGTTATAGCGTTCGAGCACGGTCTTCGCGATCACGTCGTCGTCGAGAAAGGCGGGCTTGCGGTAGGTGATCTCGTGCTTGAGAGCGACCCAGGCCTTGCTCGCGACATCCTCTGCCGGGGCGAGCTTGTTCCAGTGCGCAAGCACCGCATCCTGCACCCAGTTGAGATAGCGGGCATTGTTGACATGCCCCATGAAATCGATGTCCTCGGGCTCGACCGTAATGGGATGGGAATGGGGCCGTGCTGACATGATTGTCAATTAACCCATCATGCTTTGCAATTCCATGACTAATTGCCAGGCGATCAACCTCCGTCTTGCACGCCTCGCCGCTTCGCCGCTAATCGCGAGGCACCGCAATCAGGAACATGACCATGGACGATACCGCCCGCGCGACGCCGCGCACGCTCTACGACAAGATCTGGGACGCGCATCTCGTCGAAAGCCGCGAGGACGGGACCGACATTCTCTACATCGACCGCCACCTGGTCCACGAGGTGACGAGCCCGCAGGCCTTCGAGGCCCTGCGCAAGGCGGGCCGCCCGGTTCGGCGCCCGGAACTGACGCTGGCGGTGCCCGATCACAACCTGCCGACCACCGCACGGCGCGATGCGAAGGGCGCGCGCGTACCGATCGCCGACCCGCAGAGCGCGGCGCAACTGGAAGCGCTGGAACGCAACGCGCCCGAATTCGGCATCCGCTATATTGGCGATGCCGATGCCGAACAGGGGATCGTCCATGTCGTCGGGCCGGAACAGGGCTTCTCGCTGCCGGGCGCGACGATCGTGTGCGGCGATTCGCACACTTCCAGCCATGGCGGCCTCGGCGCGCTCGCCTTCGGAATCGGGACGAGCGAGGTCGAACACGTTCTCGCGACCCAGACCCTCCAGCTCAAGCGGTCGAAATCGATGGAGGTGCGCGTCGATGGCGACCTTACCCCCGGCGTGACGGCAAAGGACGTGGTGCTGCACATCATCGGCCAAATCGGCGCTGCGGGCGGAACGGGCCACGTGATCGAATATCGCGGCGCGGTGTTCGAGGCGATGAGCGTCGAGCAGCGCCTCACCGTGTGCAACATGAGCATCGAGGCGGGCGCGCGTGCCGGCCTGATCGCGCCGGATGAAACCGTGTTCCGCTATCTCAAGGGCCGCCCCATGGCGCCCAAGGGCGCGGACTGGTACGCGGCGCTTGCTTACTGGCGCACGCTCAAGAGCGACGAGGGCGCGGTATTCGACAAGTCGGTCACCATCGATGCGGCCGACATCGCGCCGTCGGTGACCTGGGGCACCAGCCCCGAAGACGTCATCGCGATCACCGGCAGCGTCCCCTCGCCCGACAGTTTCGCCGATGCCGGAAAGCGCGAGGCGGCGAAGCGCAGCCTTGCCTATATGGGCATCGAACCGGGCACGCCGATGACGCAGATCCCGATCGAGAACGTCTTCATCGGCAGCTGCACCAACAGCCGGATCGAGGACCTGCGCGCCGCGGCGAAGGTGCTGGAAGGCCGCAAGAAGGCCGAAAATGTGCGCTGGGCGATCGTCGTGCCGGGATCGGGCCTCGTCAAGAAACAGGCCGAGGAGGAAGGGCTCGACCGGATCTTCACCGAAGCCGGTTTCGAATGGCGCGAGCCGGGCTGTTCGGCCTGCCTCGGCATGAACCCCGACAAGGTGCCCGCGGGCGAACGCTGCGCCTCGACCAGCAACCGCAATTTCGTCGGTCGGCAGGGACCGGGCGCGCGCACGCACCTGCTCTCCCCCGCCATGGCGGCGGCGGCGGCGGTCGCCGGACACCTTGCCGACGTGCGCGAATACACCTGACCGCAAAGCCGCGCCGCAGCGGTCGCAAGACCCTTGCAAGCGGGCTGTGCGGGGAGCATGAGACAAGCCATGACCAAGACACCGAAAGACGAGAAAAAGGACTCGAAGAAGTCCGGTGCGGGAGCGGCAACGATAGGCGCGGCCGCCATCGGCTCCGCCGCCATCGCGGCGGCCCTGCTCTATGCCGGGCGACGCTTTGCGAAGAAGTCGGGCGGCGAACCGACCGCCTCGGGCCAGAAGGACACCGTGCCTTCCGGCGAAAAGCCCGAAACCGACTGAGTCCCCCCCGCCCGCTGGAAAGGGCTGAAAAAGCGCGAGGAACGCCATGG
Source organism: Erythrobacter litoralis (assembly GCF_001719165.1). Taxonomy (NCBI): domain Bacteria; kingdom Pseudomonadati; phylum Pseudomonadota; class Alphaproteobacteria; order Sphingomonadales; family Erythrobacteraceae; genus Erythrobacter; species Erythrobacter litoralis. The sequence continues at coordinate 1,011,450 of NZ_CP017057.1, read as the reverse complement.
AGAAACTTGTCCGGATCGAAGGCCGCGCGATCCCCTTCGGCGCGAAGAACGTCGACACCGACGTCATCATCCCGGCCAAATGGCTCAAGACGATCACCCGCGACGGGCTTGGCGAAGGGGCGTTCGAATCGATCCGGGCGGAACCCAGCAACATCTTCGACGATCCCGATTACGCGGGCGCGCCGATCCTGATTGCGGGCGACAATTTCGGCTGCGGGTCGAGCCGCGAACACGCCGCATGGGCGCTGCTGGACATGGGCGTCCGCGTCGTGATCGCGCCGAGTTATTCCGACATCTTTTCCGGCAATGCGGTCAAGAACGGTATCCTTCCCGTTGTCCTGCCGCAGGAAGCGGTCGACCGGCTGATGGACGTCGCGCGCGAAGGCGAGACGATCCATGTCGACCTCGAAAGCCAGACCGTCACCACGCCGTTCCAGGACCGCTTCACCTTCGAGATCGACCCTTTCCGCAAGCATTGCCTGATGGGCGGGCTCGACGAGGTGGCGCTCACGCTCGAATCGAGCGATGCCATCGCCGCCTATGAGAATGCGCGCGCTGGCCAGCAGGGCTGGCTCGCGCGCGGAACCGACACCTGAACCGAACAGACGGGAGAGAGACCCCATGAAAGCCATCCGCACCCACCAGGTCGGCGGACCCGAGACCCTCACGCTCGACGAGATCGACGCGCCCAGCCCCGGCAAGGGCGAGGTGCTGGTCGCGGTGAAGGCCTGCGCGATCAATTATCCCGACACGCTGATGATCCGCGACCTCTACCAGTTCAAGCCGGAGCGCCCCTATTCGCCCGGCGGCGAGATCGCCGGCACGATCCTGACGATCGGCGAAGGGGTCGAGGGTTTCAAGGTCGGCGACATGGTGATGGCCGGCATCGGCAATGGCGGCCTGGCTGAAAAGGTCGTGGTCCCGGCGAACCGGATGTTCCCCGTCCCCGATGGGGTCGCGCCCGAAAAGGCGGCGAGCCTGTTGATGACCTACGGCACGACGATCCACGGGCTGAAGGATCGCGGGCACATCAAGGAAGGCGACACGGTGCTTATCCTCGGCGCGGCGGGCGGCGTCGGCCTGTCGGCGGTCGAGCTTGCCAAGGCTTTCGGCGCGCGCGTGGTCGCTGCCGTTTCCTCGGAGGAGAAGGGCGAGGTCGCCCGGAAAGCGGGCGCTGATGCCGTCGTGATCTATCCCAAGGACGATATGGACAAGGCCGCCTCCAAGGAGCTCAGCCAGAAATTCAAGGAGGCCTGCGGCCCCGAAGGCGCGAACATGGTCTATGACATCGTCGGCGGGCAATATTCCGAACCGGCCCTGCGCGCCATAGCGTGGGAAGGTCGATTTCTCGTCGTCGGCTTCCCGGCGGGGATCGCGAAGATGCCGCTCAATCTCACCCTGCTCAAAAGCTGCGACATCTGCGGGGTGTTCTGGGGCGCCTTCACCGCGCGCGAACCGGTGAAATTCCGCCAGCAGGTGGAGGAATTGTTCGACATGCTCAAAGCCGGGAAGATCGACCCGCTGGTGTCGGAAACCTTCCCGCTCGAACGCGCAGGCGAGGCAATCGCCAAGCTGGAAAACCGCGAGGCGGTGGGCAAGCTCGTCGTCACCGTGTGATCGGGTGAAGATCGCCGGGATTGCCCGCTTGTCCCCGGCGGCAGCGGGCCTTATCTCTCACCGGCGACATCTTACGGGAAGGGACCCACAATGACCGATTTCAAGGACCGCCAGCGCGGCGAGGAAGCCAAGTTCGCGTTCGACCAGGAAACCGCCTTCAAGGTCGCGGCGCGGCGCAACCGGCTGCTCGGCGAATGGGCGGCGGGCCTCATGAACCTCACCGAAGAGGAAACCGACGCCTACAAGAAGGCCGTCGTGCAGGCCGATTTCGAAGAAGCAGGCGACGAGGACGTGATCCGCAAGCTGCTGGGCGATCTCACCGCCGCCGATGCCAACGTGACCGAAGCGGAAATCCGGGCCAAGCTGGACGAAATGGCGATCGAGGCGCGCCGCCAGATCGCCGGACAGTAAGACCAGAAAAGGGAGCGCTGCTCATGCCCATGCGAGGCGAGGACATAAAGGCCGCGATCGAACAGGAACTGCCCGGAGCGACGGTCGAACTGACCGACCTCGCCGGCGACGACAACCATTGGGCCGCGCGCGTCATCGCGCCGCAATTCGCCGGGAAAAGCCGGGTGCAGCAGCACAAGATGGTCTATGCCGCGTTCGGCGAGAAGATGGGCGGCGAACTGCACGCCTTGCAAGTGACGACCGTCGTTCCCAGTTAATTCGCCGGGACGTATCGACCAACCACTGCCAAATCGAGGGACAGCTTCACGCCATGGCTGACATCAATTCGCGCATCTCCACCATCGTCGGCGACAATGACGTCGTCCTCTTCATGAAGGGCACCCCGCTCTTCCCGCAATGCGGTTTCTCGAACCTCGCGGTGAACATTCTCGACCATTGCGGCGTCGCCTATGAAAGCGTCGACGTGCTGCAGGACATGGAAATCCGCCAGGGGATCAAGGCCTATTCCGACTGGCCGACCATCCCCCAGCTTTACGTCAAGGGCGAATTCGTCGGCGGTTCGGACATCATGAAGGAGATGTTCGAGGCGGGCGAACTCCAGACCATGCTCGCCGAGAACGGGGTCGCCAAGGCGTCTTGATCCTTCGCGCGTCATCCGGCGCGCGTTCTCGTCGGCCCGGACGGGGCCTGCGGGCGGCCAGTCGGCCTTTCGGCGCCTTCGGCATCGGTGAGCGCCGATGGTCCTGCAGACGCGATCATTGGAAATTGCAGGCCTGACGCGTCGCAAGCGCGCGCACGCACTGCCGTTCAAGTCGCAAACCAAGCGGGCCGGACCGCCCCCCACCCGGCATCCTCGGGCAGCCACAAAAAAACCGCCCCGCTAAGCACTGCGGGGCGGTTTCTTTATAACGGGGAGGCGAGACCCAGAGACCAGAAAAGGTCTCGCCTCATCGAAGACCACTCGGGCTGCCCTCCTCGATGCAGACAGCGTGCCAAAAATGGATTTCCACTTAATTACAGTGGTTTGTGGAGTTTCATCGGATTAACCAATGCGCAATCTGTAAACTCTCCCGACACTAGGCGCCGTGCCCTGGCCCTCCCCCTTGGCAAAGGCGCGCCTGCGGTCCAAGACTTGGCCCATGAGCAGTCCCGATACGTCCGGTGCCCCGCGCGAAGGCATCCCCGCCGCCACCATCATCATCTTCCGCAATTCCCCCTCTGGCGGCCCGCCGGAGGTGCTGATGACCGTCCGTTCGCGAAACATGACCTTCGCCGGCGGCATGGCGGTGTTTCCGGGCGGGCGGGTGGACCCTGCGGACTACGAACTTGGCGAAAAGGTCAGCCGCGCAGCACACGGTGCGATTGCCCCGGACGAGGCCGCGCACCAGATCGCAGCCGTGCGCGAAACGCTGGAGGAAACCGGCCTGGCGCTAGGCCTTGCGGGCGACATCACCGCGCAATCCGCAGCCGAGGCGCGCGCCATGCTGATGCGCGAGGGCGCCCTCGCCCCGGTGCTGGATGCCTTCGGCTGGAGCCTCGACCTCGACCAGATCACCCCTTTCGCGCGGTGGTTTCCGAAGAACGAGAAGATCGTGCGCGCTTACGACACGCGCTTCTACCTCGCCGATCTCGGCACCGGCGCTGTCGATGTTTCGATCGACCAGGCCGAAAACACGCACCTGTTCTGGACTTCGGCGCAGGGCGCGCTCGAAGCGGCGGAAGCTGGCGAGATCAAGATCATCTTCCCCACGAGGCGCAATCTCGAACGGCTGGCCCTGTTCGCCAGCTTTGCCGAAGCGCGCGCGCAGGCCGAGGCGATTCCCGTGCGCACGATCATGCCCAGGATCGAGCAGCGCGGCGGCCGGACGATGCTCACCATCCTCGAAGATGCGGGCTACCCGGTGACGGCCGAGGTTCTGGACGACGTCGCGCGGGGGTGACATCGCGCGCGGATGGCCCGAGCGAATGGCCCGAGGGAACGGCCTGAGCGAACGGGCCGAGCGAACCGAGCGCCGACCGCTTCGTCAGTCGAGGCTGTCGATGAACCGCTCGATCTCCTGCATCATGACGGAGAAGGCGGGTTCACCCGGATGCGGCAGGTGGTTGCGGGATGCCAGCGTCCTCAGTTCGGCATTGGGCATGGATGCGGCCAGTTCGGCCCCTACCCCGAACGCTATCCTCTCATCCCCCCGGCTGTGAAGGACGAGGGTCGGAATCTGGATCCCGCCCAGGCGCGCGCGCACGTCGATATTGCCGAAACAGTCGATGAACCGTGCCGCGTTTTCAGCCGACGTGGTCAGGCGCTGGAATTCGTTGAATTGCTCGATCGTCTCGCGGTCGACATCCGAAAAGAAGGTCTGGGAGAAGATCTGCCGGTAGGCTGACGTATTGGCGCCCCATCCATGGCGCACAAGGGTCATCTCGGCCTCGCGGCGGGCCTGGCTTCCGGGGGCCGGGTCGAACCTCCACCCGGCGGGATAGCCCCCGATGAGAACCAGTCCGCTGACCCTTTCGGGATGCCTCGCCGCGTATTCGATGCAGACGGGCGCGCCCTGGCTGATCCCGATCAGGGGAAACCGTTCAAGCGCGATAGTGTCGATCACGCATTCGAGATCGCTGACGAAAGCATCGAAGGAGAGGTCCTCGACGTCCCAGTCGCTCAGGCCGTTTCCGCGCTCATCATAGCGATAGAGGCAATATTTGCGTGCAAGCCGCAGGATCAGCCCTGACCATGCGGGGATATCCAGTTCCGCGTCGAGATGGGTGAGCCAGTTGGCCGCTCTCACCACCGGGCGTCCCTCGCCCATCGCTGCATAGGCGATGCGCGTGCCATCGGGGGCCGTGGCGTAGCGGATGGTCTGGCGCGGGGGGCGTTCTTCCCGATCGGCGTCCATGAGCGGGCCGTCGCCGAAGCCTGACGCGATTTCGCCGCGCAGGGCGACCAGCCAGGCGGCGTATTCGTCGTGATCGCCGGTCTCGGTCGCGATCAGGAGCAGGTCGCCCGCGCTGCGATCGACGGCGATCGCTTCGGCGGGGCAGGCCAGCTGCACGCAGGAGGAATCGGCGATCAGCCAGCCTTCATCCGGGCCGAGCAACCGGCGCAGGCGGGTCAGCGCCCAGCGCAGCCCCCCGCGAGGATCGGCCGCCCGATGCCAGAACATCTCGCTCAACCGGCTGCGATGCACCGCCTTTCGCGACAGCGCGAGGTAGGCGAGCAGCGCACGTGCCTTGCGCGATTTCGGCATCTGCAGACGCCGATCGCCGCGCGTTACCGCGATGTCCTCCCCGATCTCGATCCGCGTCATCAGCTTTTCCGATCCGATAGCGGCACCATGACAATACCATCATTGGCGACATCATTACCACGTTCTCCACCACGCGCGCGCCCACGGTCTTCCTCGATAACGCAGGTCATCGAACCAAGGAGAACAAGACAATGCCCGATCGCTGTTACGCCCCGCTCTTTGCAGCGTGGGCTTTTCTGATCGTGTTGTTCGCGGGGTCGCTTTTCGAAGCTCCCGCGAACCTCGCTGCAATCGCCTGATAGGCAGGAAAGGAAATTCCCATGTGCCTTGCTCATAGCCCCGTCATCGAAGCCTATGCCCGCGAAACCGGCCTGCCGCCCTTCGCGGCGGCGCTCATCGATACTCTCAACAAGGCGGCGAGCGCGATGTCGCTGTCGATCGGCCACCGGCTCGGCCTGTTCGACGCGATGCGCGGCGGCGCCGCGGAAACGCCGGGGGACCTGGCCGGAAGGCTCGGCCTCGAGGAACGCTACGTCGCCGAATGGCTCGGCGCGGTGACCACCGCCGGCATCACCCATATCGACGCACAAGGCCGTTACAGCCTGCCCGAGGAGCACGCCCTGTTTCTAGGTGAGGACGCGCCGCTCGGCAGCATGTCGGGCATGATGCAGTGGATCGGCGTGCTCGCCCCGGTCGAGGACGACATCATGCGCTGCTTTCGCGAAGGCGGAGGCGTTCCCTATTCCTCCTATCCCCGCTTCCACGAGGTGATGGAGCAGGAAGGCGCGCTCACCTTCGATCCGGACGCGACGCTGGGTCTGGTCGAAGGGCTTGTCCGGCGGCTCGAACGGGGCATCGACGTGCTCGATGTCGGGTGCGGCCGCGGACGCGCACTGCGGATTTTCTCCGAGCGTTTTCCCAACAGCCGTTTCACCGGTTACGACCTCGGTGCCGATGCGATCGCGACCGCGCGCGAGCAGGCGGGCGGGCTCGGCAATTTGCGCTTCGAAGTGCGCGATTGCATGCGGATGAAGGACGAGGCCGCGTTCGATCTCGTCTTCACCTTCGATGCGATCCACGACCAGCCGCATCCCGCCATCCTGCTTGCGAATATCCGCCGCGCGCTGCGCGAGGGCGGGGTCTATATCGCGCAGGACATCTGGGCGCGTACGAAGGTCGCCGACAACCGCGACCATCCGCTCGCCCCTTTCATGTACACGATCAGCCTGATGCACTGCATGACCGTAAGCCTTGCGCAGGGCGGGATCGGGCTCGGCGCGGCGTGGGGCGAGGAGAAGGCTTTCGAACTGTTCGCCGAGGCCGGCTTCGGCGAAGTCGCGATGGAGCGGCTGCCGCACGACATGCAGAACGCCTATTACGTCTGCCGGCCCTGAGCTGGCGTGGGGGCGGTGCTATTCGGCGGGCACCGCCTCTGCCGCGGGGCGGTCCTTCGCCGCCGGTCGGGGCTTGCGCCGATCCGCCACGAGCAACCCTGCAAGGGCAGCGCAGGCGAGCCCGAGCGCGGCCGATATCGGCAGGCCCGCATCCGAAAGAGCCGTCTGGGCGAACCTGAAATGGTATATCGCGAGCCCCGCCGCCAGGCCCGAGAGCGCGGCAGCCTGGCCCAAACGCCTGCCGGCCCGCGCCCCACTGGCCGCACAGGCTGCGCAGAGCCCCGCGAGCCCGAGCCAGAATAACGCCACAAGAACGCCCCCGCCCACGCCCAGCAGCGATGCGGCAAGGGTCACGGCAAGCATGGCCGGCGTTCCCCAGACGACACCCTGCCACGCGCCGGCGAGGCGGGGCGCGGGCCTGCCGTTCGCCTCCTTGCGCGCGAAATAGATCGTCATTCCCGAAGCGACGATGAGGCACAGCGCAAGCCCGAAGACGAGATAGGCGAGCTTTACCGGAAGGCCGCCCCAATTGCCGAAATGCACGTTGTAGACGGACCCCGTGACCTGCTGACCGATGGTGCCGTCGGATATGCCGACATTGCCGCGATAGGCGCCCGAGGCGTCGAATGTATAGTAGTCGCCGAAAATGAGGCGGTCGGGGTGCTCGGCCACGATCTCGCTGTGCTGCCCGGCGCTTGCGGGATCGTGCAGGATGAAGTGGGTCACCGCGAGATCGGGATATTCGCGCGCCATGAAGGCAAGCGGACCGTCGATGTCCGCCACCTCTGCGACGCCCTCGGCAGCTTCGGGCTCGGCACCGAAGACCGGGTCGAAGACCGCGTCCGTGTCGCCGCCGAACCCGGCGGCGGCGATACCCAGCGCAAGCACGCTTGCCAGGCCCAGGATCGCGCCTGTGAGGGCGTTCGAGAAATGGAACGGGATCGTCCACACGCCAAGCCTGTTGTGCAGGTCGATCATGGTCAGCCGGCCCGCCCCCCGGCGGAAACGGAAGGCGTCGCGGAATATCCGCGGATGGGCGAGAAGCCCCGAGATCGACAGCATGACGAGCAGCGCGCCGAGACTACCCACCACCGTGAGGCCGAGCGTCGAGTGCAGGTGGAGGTAATAATGCAGGTCGAGCAGGAACTGGGTCCAGGGAAAGGATTCCGGCCCTGCGACCGTGCCGTCCTGGCGGGCGAAAAAGGCCTGCGTGTCCGTCGTGATGACGGTGCGCGGCAGATCCTCCTGCGGCAGGTTGATGTAGAGATGGGTGCTGGGCATCGCCTCGCTTTCGAACACCGAAAGCGCGGCGCGCTCCGCCGCTTCGGGGGCGATGCGCGTCATCTCGGGCGCGCCGGGCTGTTCCCAGCGCTGCAATTCGTGGTTGAAGACCGACAGCGTGCCGGTGACGGCGAGCACGTAGATCAGCGCGCCGAAAATCACCGCGACGAGGCTGTGGGCGTTGAGCGCCCTCGCCGCCCGGATCGCCGAATTCTTCGCCTGCGGCCGGTTCATCTCAAACGCTTCCCATCGTCGCAGCGACCGCCACGGCCGAACCGAGGCCAAGCCCGGCAAGGCTCATTGCCTTGGTCCGGCCCCCCTCGGCATAGGCGACGAACGTCGTCAGCGCGGCAAGCAGGAGCGGGAAGGCGAACATGGTCATGGTAAGGTTCGCCGTGTGCTCCATGCCCGCAGAGCGGGCCAGCATGAACAGGGCGGTGCACATCCCGGCCGACACGAAGAGGGCAAGCACGATCATCGCCGCGATCCCCGCGCCCGCACGCCACCCTTGGCCGGACAGGGCGGGATCGGGCACCGAGGCGAGGCGCTGCGGCACCTGGCGGCGCGCCTTGACCGGAGCCGAAATCGCGCGCGCGCCAATCAGGCCAAGCGCGAGCAGCACCGCCGCGACCGTTCCCAGCGCGATCCCTCTTTCCGCGCTGCTGACCTGTGCCCAGCTCCACAGCGAGGCCGCGATGAGAGACCAGCCGCCAAGGACGAGCGGCCAGAACCGGGTCTTGCGCTTCCACGCCAGATAGAGCGTCGCAAGACCCGCGCCGGCAAGCACCACACCCCCTGTCTGCCACGCCATCGTCATCGCCAGCGCCTCCTTCAGAACCTGACGCCCGCGCGCACCTGGATGGTCCGCACCTCGCCCGGGAAGCAATCGCCGCGCGCAAGGCAGGTCCCGTAGAACTCGCTGTCGAACAGGTTGCGCGCGTTGAGAGTGATGGAATAGCGATCGAAATCATAGCCGATCAGGCCGTCGAAGACGGTGTAGCCATCGGTTTCCACCACCACCGCGCCGCCCTGGCTTTCATTGCCCCCGGCATAGCGCACGCCGCCGCCGAGGACGAAGCCGGCAAGCGCGCCGGAGGAAGGCCGCCACGATGCCCAGGCCGATCCCTGCACTTCGGGAACGCTGGGGAAGCGCAGGCCCGAGGCATCTTCGGTATCGAGCAGGCTGAAGGCGGCGTCGAGATAGAGATCGCCGATGGCGGTCTGGGCCTCGAGCTCGAACCCGTCGATCTTCGCTACCCCTTCCTGCTGCGAGGGTGCGTTGGGCAGGCCCGCCGGGTTCGGCAGGTTCGACTGCTCGATGTCGAAATAGGCGAGCGTGACATAGGTGCGCGTGCCGGGCGGCTGGAATTTGAGGCCGACCTCGATCTGTTCGCCTTCCTGCGGCAGGAGCGGCTCGTTCGTCACCTGGTCGTTGCCGACCACCGCCTGGAAGCTTTCGGCATAGCTGACATAGGGGTTGAGGCCGATCGGCGTCCTGTAGAGCGCGCCGAAGCTGACGCTGGTCGCGCTGTCGTCCTGGCTGGTCGTGCCATTGCCCGTCTCGAGATCGTCGAAGCGCACGCCCGCATTGAGGACGAGGTCGCCGATCTCCATCTGGTTGTTGATGTAATAGCCGATCGAATCGATTTCGTTCACGCTGCGCCCGCGCGCCGCATCGAAATCGGCCTGAGCGGGGATTTCGGAGCCGTCATAGACCGGCGCCAGAAGGTTGAACGCGGTCGGGCGCGACAGGAATGCCGCCTCCAGCAGCGTGTCGACCGTCTGGTAATTGATCCCGGCAAGGACTTCGTGCCGGATCGGACCGGTTTCGAACCGGGCGCGGAAACGGCCGTCGATCGCGAACTGATCCGAGCTTGCCGGCGCGTCATACCAGCTGCGCGCGATCGCCGTCCCGTCGGGGAGCACGCGCGGATTGCCCGCGCCCAGGAACGACACCCAGGTCTGGCGATAGTCGGCGCTGTTGTCGCGGTGACGCGCGGTCCCCTCGAAGCCGAGCACGTCGTTGAACCGGTGCTCGAGGAAACCGGTGAGCGAGAAGCTTTCGGTGTCGTAGCGATTGAACCCGGGCTCGCCGACGTAAAGCGACGGATCGACTTCCTGCGCGATGTTGCCCGCGCAAACGGCGGATTCGGAAATGGCGACCTCGTCGCTTGCGCAGCCGGTCACTGCGAGCGGCAGGAACTGGTGCGCGGTGTCGCTGTCGCGGTCGGTGTAATTGGCGAGCAGCGTCATCACCGTGCGGCCATCGTCATAGGTGATCGAGGGCGCGACGATGAAGGCGTCGTCATTGACGAAATCGACCTGCGTGCCCGCATCGCGGTAAAGCGTGACGAGACGCCCGGTGAGCGTTCCGTCGCCGGACAGATCGACCCCGATATCGGCGGAAACCTGCGCGCGGTCGAACGTGCCGTATTCGACATAGACCTCGCTGTCGGTCTTGTCGGGGCGGGCGCGCTTGCTGACCGTGTTGATGAGGCCGCCGGGCGAACCCTGGCCGTAAAGCACCGATGCCGGACCCTTGAGCACTTCGACCTGTTCGAGGGTGAAGATGTCGGAACGGGCGTTGTTGTAGAACCCAAAAAGGACCTGGATATTGTCGAGATATTCCGGGACATTGACGCCGCGCACGCGGGCGAAATCGCCGCGCGTGGAAAATCCGAACGTGTCGCCCACGACGCCCGCGGTGTAATTGAGCGTGTCGTCGAGCGTGAGAGCGCCGCGTTCGCGCCATTCGTCATTGGTGATGACCGACACCGACCGCGAGGTCTCGAGAATGGGTGTCTCCGACTTGGTCGCGCCAAAGGTGGAGACCTTGCCGGTGACGATGATGGGCGCATCGTCTTTTTCATCGACCCTGTCTTCGGCGTCCTGGGCATGGGCGGCGCAGGCCATGCAGCTGCTTGCGAGCATGGCGATCCTGAGCGTGGCGAAACGTGAATTGAACAAGGCAAACCTCTGGCTTGGGATGAAGCCCGCGCAGTGCCGATAATGATTATGCAAGTCAATCGCAAAAACCGCCGACCGAGGAAACCGCCCGCAACGATTCGCCCCCTTGGGCACCCGCCAGCCACCCGGCCCCTCAAGGGCCGGGCGTTTGGCGCGCCCGGCAGGACTCGAACCTGCTGCCTCAAGATTAGAAGTCTCGCGCTCTATCCAGATGAGCTACGGGCGCGCACCCGCTCTTGCGGGCAGGGTTCCAATAGCGCGCTTTGCGTGGACGGCAAACATGGCTAGGCTTCGCAACCGATGGAAAAGCCTTTCTCCGGCGCCCCGCTCGATCGCGCATCCGATCCCGGCGCAGCCTTCGACACCGATCCCGATGACGGCATCCGCGCGACCAGCCATGCGCCCGTGGCCTTTCGCTATTACGATCTCGTCATGGCGGGTTTCGTCACGATCCTGCTGCTGTCGAACCTCATCGGCGCCTCGAAACCCTCCTACATCACCCTGCCCGGCGGCGATCCGTGGATCTTCGGGGCGGGCGTTTTGTTCTTTCCGATCAGTTACATCATCGGCGACGTTCTGACCGAGGTTTACGGCTATGCCCGCGCACGCCGCGTGATCTGGACGGGTTTTGCCGCGCTCGCCTTCATGGCCTTCATGGCGTGGGTCGTCGTCAGCCTGCCGCCTGCCGACGGCTGGCCGTTCCAGTCCGATTACGAAAACGTCTTCGGCAATTCCTGGCGTATCGTCATCGCATCGATGGTAGCATTCTGGGCAGGCGAATTCGCCAATTCGATCGTCATGGCCAAGATGAAGGTCTGGACCGGGGGCAAGGCGCTGTGGACCCGCACGATCGGATCGACCGTGGTGGGACAGGGGCTCGATTCGCTAATCTTCTATCCGCTCGCCTTCTGGGGGCTCGCCGGATGGCCGCCCGAGACATTGTTCCAGGTCGTCATCTCGCAATGGCTCATCAAGGTAACGTGGGAAGCGCTGCTGACGCCGGTGACCTATCTGGTGGTCGGCAAGCTGAAAAAGGCCGAAGGCGTCGACCTGTTCGACACGGACACCGATTTCAACCCGTTCAGGGGCGAAAAGCGGGCCTAGCTCTCACCCGTCGTTCCTGAGCGCATCGTCCGCGACGATATCGACCCGCCAGTCGAGCCCCTTGGCATTGGCGAGCAGCTTCATGTCCTTCTCGTTCGGCACGCCGAACAGGTCCGCATGGCTTTCCGCAAGACGCAGGACCAGCACATCCTTGTCGACAAGCAGGCGGCTGACCTGGAGCGAACGCCGTGAGCGCGCGCCCAGCCGCCGGGCGAGACGGATCGCAAAGCCCCATACCTGCGCCTCGACGATCGCCTCATCGCTCACGAGATCGTGGACCTCCTGCGGCAGGTCGGTGCGGTTGCCATTGGCCGCGATCGCCGCCGCCATCATCGCCCTGCCCTTGCCGTCAATCGCGATCCAGCGCTTGTGCAGCGCCCAGTCGACCGCCTGCGGCAGGCGGATATTGGGCTCGATCTGCATCGAGGCAAGCGCCAGCATCGTCGCCGCCAGCCGCAGCCTTTCGCTGCCATGATTGCGCGCAGGCGCGGCATCGACCGTCCACGCCGCGACCCGCGCGGCGAGCGGCGGAGGCGCGCCGCGCTGGGTGGCGAAAACCGAGATCCCCGCAAGCAGCGGATCCTGCGCCTTGCCGTGGGGTTCGAGCCGGTCATAGAGCAGCCCTTCGCGCAGGCCCCAGGAGGAAAACACCAGCCGTTCGGGCGCGAGCCGGCCGATCAGCGCGAGCAGCAGGACCGCCGCATCGGGCAGTTTCTCGGCGCGCATCGAGGAGATCCGCTCGCGCGGCCTCAGGTCCTCCGGCCCGAGCGCGGCGAGCGATCCGGCCAGCGCCTCGGCCTGGTCCCGCTCAAGCTCGAAACCGTGCGGGTCGGACAGCGGATGGCCCTGTTCCTGCATCGCGAAGACCGCCATGGCGCGCCATGTTCCCCCGACGAGATAGAGCGTGCGCTCGGCCCCTTCGCTGCGGGCGAAACTGTCTTCTCCCCAGCCCGATTTCCTGAGCGCCTTTTCGAGCGCCTTGCGCATGTCGGACCGCACGTCCTTGGAGCCGCCGCCGACCGCGTCGTCACTGCGGAAATCGGGAAGCCGCAGTGTCCCTAGCGCAAGCGATGCGGCATCGTGCGTCTCATCGCCTTCGAGCTTGACCAGTTCGAGGCTGCCCCCGCCAAGATCGGCAACGATGCCCGAAGCGCCCGGAAACGCACCCGCCACGCCCATGGCCGAAAGCCGCCCCTCCTCCTCGCCCGAAATGACGCGCGGGGCGAGACCGAGCGCTTGCAGCGCCTCGACGAATTCGCCGCCATTTTCCGCCTCGCGCACCGCGGCAGTGGCGACGCATTCGACATCGGCGATTTCGAGATCGTCGAGCAGCAGGACGAAACGCTTGAGAGCGCGCATCGCGAGGTCGATCGAATCGTCGGCCAGCCGCCCGGTATCGGCCATCGCGCTGCCGAGCCGCGCGGTGACCTTTTCATTGAGGAGCACGGTCGGCGCACGCATCGAGCCGCCATAGATGACGAGCCGCACCGTGTTGGAGCCGATATCGATGATCGCGCGGCTCGCCGTGTTGCCTGCAAATATGCCTTCGCGGTCGTGCCGCTGCTTGCGCGAACTCATTGTCGATAAGTCCTAGCCTGCGCGACCCTTGCGCAGTGAGAGTTTGGGTACCCCGCCCGCCTCGAGCGAGCCTCCGCGGCCCGAAAGCGAGGGGTTGGTCATGAAATAGCGGTGGCAGTTGAACGGCTTCGCATCCGTGTCCACCCGCGAATAGGTGCCGTCGGCATTGAGCCACCAGCTCTGCTCGGTATCGAGCATGTTGGCGAGCAGGACCTGCTGGAGCACCTGGTCGTGCACCGTCCGGTTGTCGATCGGGATGAGCGATTCGACCCGGCGGTCGAGATTGCGCTCCATCAGGTCGGCGGACGAGATGAACACCGCCGCCTTGGGGCTCGGCATGGCATGGCCGTTGGCGAAGGCGTAGATGCGCGAATGTTCGAGAAACCGCCCGATGATCGATTTCACGCGGATGTTCTCGCTCATCCCCTCGATGCAGGGGCGCAGGCAGCAGATGCCGCGAATGAGCAGTTCGACGCTCACCCCCGCATCGCTCGCCGCATATAGCCGGTCGATCATGCCCTGATCGGTGATCTGGTTGCATTTCATCCAGATCGCCGCCGGCTTGCCCTTGGCGGCATTGGCGATTTCATTGTCGATCCGGCGATAGATCTCCTCGCGCAGGTCGATCGGCGCGATGTGGATCTTCTCGAGGCTGTGCGGCTCGACATAGCCGGTGACGAAATTGAACATCTTCGCCGCATCGCGCCCCAGTTTCGGGTCGGCGGTGAAGAAGGAGAGGTCGGTGTAGATCTTGGCCGTGACCGGGTGGTAATTGCCGGTCCCGAAATGGCAGTAGGTGCGAAAGCCCTCTTCCTCGCGGCGCACGACCATCGCGGTCTTGGCGTGGGTCTTCCAGTCGGTGAAGCCGTAGATCACCTGCACCCCTGCCCGTTCGAGCTTGGTCGCCCACTTGAGGTTCTGTTCCTCGTCGAAGCGGGCCTTCAGTTCCACCACGGCGGTGACCGACTTGCCGTTCTCCGCCGCCTCGATCAGCGCGTTGATGACCGCCGACTGGCTGCCGGCGCGGTAGAGCGTCTGCTTGATCGCCACCACATCGGGATCGATCGCGGCCTGGCGGATGAAATCGACCACCACCTCGAAGCTTTCGTAAGGGTGGTGGATGACGATGTCCTTTTCGCGGATCGCGGAAAAGGCATCGCCGTCGTGTTCGCGGATGCGTTCGGGATAGCGCGGGGAATAGGCGTCGAATTTGAGGTCCGGGCGGTCCTCGCCGACGATTTCGGCGAGACCGTCGAGCCCGATCATGCCGTCGGTCTTGATCACCGCGGCTTCGTGGACACCCAGCTGTTCGAGCAGCACCGCTTCGGCCTTGGGATGGAAATCCTCTTCCAGTTCGAGCTGGATCACCTGGCCGCGCCTGCGCCGCTGGATCGCGCTGCGGAAGGTGCGCACGAGGTCCTCGGCCTCTTCCTCGATCTCGATATCGCTGTCGCGCAGGACCCGGAACAGGCCGTCGCCCTCAATGGTGAAACCGGGAAAGAGCTTTGCGGCATAGCGCTGCACGAGGCTCGCGATGGAGATGTAGATCGCCTCGCCCGGGACACCGCCCGATCCTTCCTGCTGCCCCGGCACGCGTACGAAACGCGGCAGGGCGCTGGGGATCAGGATCATTTCGATGATCTGTTCGGCATCGATATCGCGGGTCAGCGTGAAGAGCAGGCCGATGCCTTCGTTGTGGACGAAGGGGAAAGGGTGCGCCGGGTCCAGGGCCTGCGGGGTGATGATCGGCAGGATTTCCTCGAGGAAATATTGTTCGAGCCATTCATGCGCGCTCGGGTCGACCCGGTGTTCGTCGGCGACATGGATCCCCGCCTCTGCCAGCAGCGCGCGCAGGTCGCGCCAGATTTCCTGCTGCCGCTCGGAAATCATCGCCAGCTGTTCGCGGATCGCGGCGAGCTGCTGGGTGGGCGTGCGCCCGTCGATCGCGACCTTGTCGATCCCGCGCTGCGCCTGGCCGACCAGCCCGGCGACGCGGATCATCATGAATTCGTCGAGATTGCTGCCCGAGATCGAAAGGAAGCGCAGTCGCTCGAGCAGCGGATAGGCCTCGTTCGCGGCTTCGGCGAGCACGCGTTCGTTGAAGGAAAGCCACGACAGCTCGCGGTTGAAATAGGGCGATTCCTCGCCCGCCCCGCCCGGCTGCGGTGCGGGCGGGGGCGCGGGGTTCCTGGTGGTGGCGATCTCGATGCTGCTCATTCCTGTCCGGCGTGCCTCGGGCCCGTCTGTCGGCCGCGCCCGCATGTGTTCGCATGAAGGCCGTGTGTAAATCACGAAAGGCCCGGTGTCACAAGAATGTCAGATAGGGACTAATCCGTCGGCCTCGCGCGAACGCGAACGCGAGATCAAACCAGGCTCTTGCTGTCCGCGATCTGGACGATGCCGCGCTTGCCGTTCGCATCGCGGCCCAATTGCACCAGCACGTCGATCACGCTTGCGGCATAGGCGATCGTGTCGGTCCGCGTGAGGCCGATGCCGGTCTGCATCACCATCAGCGACAATTGTTCGAGCGCACCCTTCAGCGAATTGGCGTGAATGGTCGAAAAGCTGCCCGGATGGCCGGTGTTGATCGCACGCAGGAAGGAGACGCTCTCGCTCCCCCGCAATTCGCCGAGCACGATGCGGTCAGGCCTGAGGCGGAGCGCTGCCTGGAGCAGTTCGTTCGCAGTCACCTTGGCCTCGCCCAGCTCACCCTTGACCGCGACGAGGCCGACCGAATTCTCGCCCGGGAATTTGAGTTCGGGCGTGTCCTCGACCAGCACGACGCGTTCGTGGCGCGGGATCTCGCCGAGCATGGCGTTGAGAAAGGTGGTCTTGCCGGTGCTGGTCCCGCCGGAAATCAGGATGGTGCGGCGCTGCCGGATCGCCTCGCGCAGATAGGCGATCGGCTCACCTTGCGCATCTGGCATTGCAGGCGCGTTCTCGCCGATCAGCGGGCCGGTGTCATAGGCGTCGAGCGGCAGGTCCAACCGGCGGTGGCGGCGGATCGCCATGACCCAGTGGCGACGGCTCGCGGGCGGTCCGCAGAACTGGATGCGCGCGCCGTCGGGCAACGTCGCGCCAAGGAGCGGGTGTTCGCGGTTGATGCCCTGGTGCGATACGCGCGCGACCTGTTCGGCAAGGCGCTGGACCAGCCGGTCGTCGATCTCGGGCGTGTCGATGCGCTGCATTCCGGGGTTCGAGGCGTCCTCGATCCAGACTTCGCCCGGACGGTTGACCATGATCTCGGTCACCGTGTCTTTGTGCAGCCAGCGGCGAAACGGGGCGAGATAGGCGTCGAGATAGACGCTGCGTTCCGACAGGTCGGCGAGGCTGTCGCGCGGCACCTCTCCATCGACGGGATCGCTGCCCGCCGCGCTGGAAAGTGGATGGATTTCCGCGCTCATGCCCTCGCCCGCCCCGCGCTCAGTTCGAAACGGTGCTGAAATCGAGATCGCGCGCGGTGAAGACGCGGATCGGCTCGCCCATGCGCACGCGGATCGTCGGGCTGATCTCGCCATTCGCCTGCACCGCAGAACTGGCCGCACCCTGCGAACCGCCCGCGACGATGACGCCGCCCACTCCGCCCGTCGCCAGCGCGCCGAGCCCGCCCACGACCGAAAGCAGCATGGCCGAACCGAAGCGCTTGAAGAAATGCGAATCGACATCGCCCGCAAGGCCCGTCGTCCCGTCGAAGGCGACCGCGGGGCTGGCGATGTTGACCGAGGCGCCGTCGGGCCGGATCAGGCGGGTCCAGATTACATAGGCGCGCTTCTGACCCTGCTGGACGCCAGACTGGTACTGGCCGATCAGGCGCGAGGAGCGCGGGATCAGAACCTTCTTGCCGTCGAAGCTGCGCACGTCCTGGCTCACCACGGCGCGGACATAGCCGGGCACGTCGGTGTTGATCGCGGTCTCGAGCACGGCGGGGATCATCGTGCCCTGCGTCACCGTGGTCGTCGGATTGACCATCGCGCGGGCCTGGGCCGGAGCGCCGCCGACACCGCCGATGCGGCTGGCGAACGCGGCGGCCGAACCGCCGGCGGCGATATCGCCCGCATTGGCCATGACCTCGCCCGACGGGGCCGCGCCCGCAGGCTCGGCAAGGCGTGCGGCATCGCTCGCGGTGCTCGCGTCATAGACCATGGTCGGGCTGGCATAGGGATTTATCGCGCTCGCGGCATCGGCGCCCGGATCGCGGGCGAGGATCGGCGCGGGCGCGGGGTCGGGCTGCGGGCGTGCGGGTTCCGGCTGCGGCGCTTCGACCGGGGCGGGCGCGGCCGCCTGCGGTGGGGCCACTGCGGGATTGCCGATCGGCCCGGGAGCGGGCGCTTCGGGCATGTTCATCGCCCAGAAGGTCGCCGCGCCCAGCGCCAGCACCAGCACGCTGCCGAAGGCGAGGCCGAGCCCGTCGGTCTTCGCCTTGCGATCGGCAATGCCTGGAAAGGCGCTGCGGCTGGCGAGATCAATGACCTCGGCGCTTTCCTGTTCGCGCGGATCGCCGTCCGCGCCTGAGGTGGTGTCGCCCTTTTTCGGCGGCAGTCGCATGGCAAGACGCATCAGATCATCTCCCCTTCAAAAGCATTTCGGATCAGTCTCACGAACCCCTCCGGGCGCCCGGGCCGGCATCCGCGCTGCGCGGACGATCCGGGCCGACATTGGTGAGCGTGGCGGCATCGTCGCCCGAGCGCAGCACGATCTGGCCCGGCACTTCGTCGAGCACGACGGTGTCGCCGCGCACGGTGAAATTGACCGCGCCCAGTTCGCCACGCTCATTGGTCACGAGGATAGCGGGGATCGGCTGGTCCGCAGGCCAGGTCAGGAACACCGCCTCGCCGTCGTCATAGGCGCGCGCGGGCAGCAATTCCCGGTCACCTTGCGCAGCCCATTCGAAATTGAGCATCGAGGGGTCGATCACCGCGTAAGGATCGGTCGCAGCAGCCATTTCGAGCGCATTCGCCTCTTCGCGGGCCTCTTCCTCAGCGGCGGCGGCAAGACGCGCTTCCTCCTCGGCCTTTTCGGCCTCGGGATAGGCGAATTGCAGCACGTATAGCGGTTCGTTGCGCGGCGACGCAACGAGGTCGAAGAGATAGGTCCGCCTACTCGTCACCACGGTCATGTTGGTCGCCGCGCTCGACTCCAGGGGCTTCACGAACAGGATCGACTGCGCCTTGTTCGGCTGGACCTGCCACGCCTTGCTGTCGCCGAGCGCGACGTTTTCGATCCGCTCGTCCTCGCGGAACTTGATCGTCGTCTGGACCCGCACGCGCCCGCGGATCGTGAAGACCTGCGCCTCGTCGAAAGTGAGCGTCTGGATCCGCGCATCGCCCCCGTCCTGCGCCATGACGGGCGCGGTCAGGGTGACACTCATGAGAGCGAGCGCAAAGGGAATGGCGCGCTTCATCGGGAAGTCTCCGTTTTCGGGGCCGCCGCGCTTTTCGGCACCTGCGGCGATGCATTCTTGGTGGCAGTGTTGGAAGCAGGGCGGAAGCGGTTGCCGATCCCGCGCGTGCGCGAGGCGGCAGGACTGCCCTCGCCCGCCTGACCGACGCCTGAAGAGGTCGCGTAGACGCGCGTCTCTCGTACCGAAGTCATGCCTGCCGTGCTGCCGTAATCATTGGCCGGCGGCGCCGTGCGCATTCCGGCGACATCGACCCGGCGCGGGGCGGTGCCCGCTGCGGGAGCGGGCGCCGTGCGCGCCGCGCCCGGCGCACTGGCCGCGGCGGAGGCGGGCGCCATTCGGGCCGTGTCGATCCCGCGAACGCTGTCCGCGGTCCCGGCGAGGCCGAAGACCTGCCAGCCCGAAACCATCGTCGTCGTCACCTTCAGCGCCATGAACATCAGCGCCATGTGCACCGCTCCGACAAGGAAGAAGGCCATCGCCGCCTGCTGGTCGATCTGCCCCGGCACCGCGAGCAGCGCGGCGAGGATCGGCACCGCGATCTCGAGCATGATCGTGCCGCCCAGAACCGCGAAAAGCGGCGCGAGCGCCAGCATCGTCATCCCCTTGAGCCAGCCGGTGAACAGCCCGCGCGTGCCATTGAACAGCGCCAGCACCACGAAGATCGGCCCGACCGCCAGCAGCAGCGCAAGGCCGATCCGCGCCGTCACCAGCAGGCCCACCGTCCCCAGCAGCAGCAGCATCGCGCCGAGCCACATCATGCCCGGCGGCGAGAAGGCGTTGATGTCGCTCTGCCCGGTGGAAGCCTCCTGCACCGCGAGGAAGACGATATCGAGCTTCTGCGCGAAGGTCGCCGTTGCGGAACCTTCTGTCCCCGTCAGGACCCCCGCGACCCAGTCCGGGCCGAGCACGAAGATATTGTAGAAAACCGTTGAAAACGCGACGAAACTGGTCGCGAAGGTCAGCACCAGCCCGACGGTCATGATGCGCGGGACAAGATGCCGCACCGACACGTTCGAACGGCCCAGCATCAGCGAAATGCCAAAGAAGACGGCGTAGAAAACGAGCAGCGAGACGAGCACGAGGCGCATCTGGCCGTCGTCGCCGAACAGCCGCCCGAAAGCCTGTTCGCTGACCTGCGCGGCGATGCAGTCGACCGCGGTCAGCGCCGCAGCGACGCCCGCGCCCATGTCCTGCGCGACGAGATCGCAGGAGGTCGTCATTCCGCCGCCTGCCAGACAGGATGGCCGTTCGCGCCGACTTCGCCCGAGCCGTCGGGCCCGCCGCCATCAGGCCACGCGCGATTGGTGAGCGCGGGATACCACTGCGCCGGATCATCGCCGACCGCCTCGCGCAGCAGGTCGAGCCGCCGCACCGCCGCCTCGCGGCCCGACAGGATCGTCAGAACTTCGGGCGCGCCCGAAAGGTCGAGGCGCACGACCACGCTCGCATCGGGCTGCCGCACGAGGAAGCAGCGGCTGTGTGCGGGCAAGCTGCGGATCAGCGCGAGTTCGTGATCGGTCAGGCCGAAACCCTCACAGTAATCTTCGCCCCGCGCGCGGCTGTTGGGCATGAAGACCATGGTCGCGGTCTGCTCGACCAATGCGGTCGAAATGCGGCTTTCGAGCGCGTCGCGCGCCGATTGCGTCGCGAAACCGACCAGCGCGTTGCGCTTTCTCAGCGTCTTGAGCCAGTCGCGGATGCGCGCGGCGAAAACCTCGTCGTCGAGCGCCTTCCAGCCCTCGTCGATCAGGATCATCGTCGGCTGCCCGTCGAGCCGTTCGTCGATGCGGTGGAAGAGATACATCATGACCGGCGTGCGCAGGCGCGGGTTTTCGAGCAGCGCGGTCATGTCGAAACCGAGCACGCGGGTGTCGAGGTCGAGCGCGTCGCGTTCGTTGTCGAACAGCCAGGCGTGTTCGCCTCCCTCCCCGCTCGCATCGCCGATCCACGCGGCCAGCCTGTCGGCAAGGTCGCCCGGTTCGGGCCGCCGCGCACCGGCGAGCAATTCGCGGAAATGGCGGAGGCGCCGCAGCCGCGAATCGTTGGCATAGGCCGCATCGACCGCGGCGCTGATGGTCGCGTATTCCTCCGGCCCCTCGGCCTTCAAGAGCACGCCCAGCCAGTCGCGCAGGAAGGCGCGGTTGGCGGCATTGTCGGGCAGCGCGAGCGGGTTGAACCCGGTCGGCTCGCCCGGATTTATCCGGTCGTAGCGCCCGCCGATGCCGCGGATGAACAGTTCCGCCCCGCGATCCTTGTCGAATAGGATGGTGCGCGGTTTGAACTTCTGCGCCTGGGCTGCGAGGAAGTTCATCACCACGGTCTTGCCCGACCCGCTCGGGCCGATCACGGAGAAATTGCCGAGATCGCCGTGGTGGAAATTGAAGAAGAACGGGGTCGCGCTGGTCGTCTCCAGCAGGGTGACCGCATCGCCCCAGTGATTGTTGGCGGCCTGCCCCAGCGCAAAGCCGTGGAAGCTGCCGAAACCCGCCATGTTCGCGCTAGAGATGAGCGAGCGGCGCACGATGTAGTCCTCGTTCCCCGGGAACTGCGCCCAGAAGGACGGTTCGAGATTGACGTCTTCGCGCACCGCGATCGCGCCCGTATCGGCCAGAGCCGCGCTGCACGCCGCCGCCGCATCGTCAAGCCGCGCAAGATCGCGCTCGCGCACCAGCACGGTGAGGTGATGATCGCCGAAGCCGACCGATCCCGCACCCAGCGCATCGCGCGCGTTCATCATGTCGGTGCGTTCGGCCGCGGCTTCCTCGTCGACCGAACGCAGGCGGCGCAGCGCGAGGTCGATCCGCTCGCGCGCGGTGGTGCGTTCGTTGGGCGCGTAGCTTTCGGTGACGACCATTTCGTAAGGCAGCCGCAAAAGCTGGTCGAGCAGGCCCGGCGAGGTCGCCTCGGGATAGTCCTTCAAGCCCAGAATGGCAGCGAAATCGGGCGCGCCCGAGCCGCGCAGTTCCATCGCGTCGAGGCCGAAGCTCGCCCGGCGATAGGGCAGCATATGGCCGATATCGACATCGTCGTTGGGGCGGCGCACGGGCCGCATCTCGCCATTGTAGAGCGCGCTCAGAAGCTCGAGCATCTCCGAATTGATGCCGCCGGTGGGCGAGGTGTAGTCAGCCAGCACGCTCGCCCCATAGGACGACAGCGAGGCGACGAGTCCGGTGACCGCGGCCTTGAGCGTGCGCACGTCCTTGGGATCCGCTTCGAGTTCCTGCTGCCCCCGCCGGAAAAAGAATCTCGCGGCGCGTTCGGGCAGGCCCGTCTTGCCGCGCGCGGGACGGCGGATGAGGGTGACGAACTGGTCGTTGATGAACAGCGAACCGCCCGCGAGCCGTTCCTTCCAGCGCGCGTCGATATGGCGCGAGAGGGGATCGTCGAATTCGGCGTCGAGCTCGACCTCGACCCGGCGGCGGATGACGTGGTGATAGAGTACGAAACGCGCATCGAGCGTCGAACGCAGCATGACCTCGCGCGTCGCGGCATGGGCGTTCAATGCGTCCGAATCCTCGGTCTCGAACAGCAGGCCCGGGACCTGGATCGCGCTCATCACGCTGCCATCGCGCAAGAGCACGGTGCTCTCGTCGATCAGCCGGGCATAGGGCAGCCTTTCGCCGACACGCGCTTCCTTGGCGCTCCAGGCGGCAGGTCCGATCCATTTCACCATGTGCGGGCCTCCTTCGGGTGGCCGGGTTTCGCGTGGGGCATCGTCACGGCGTGTAGCTGTTGCAGCCCCAGCGCTTGTAATTGGGCACGCGCGGGCATTTCGAGACCTTGGTGATCCACAGGTCGAAGATACGCGGTTCGCGCAGGGACGCAAAATAGCCGACGGCGTGCATAATGAACGGCACGGGGATGATCCACCAGCTGTCGAGCACCAGGAACGCGATCGTCGTCACCATCATGTTGATGATGAAGAAATTGAGCGTGACGCCCGCGAACATCTGCGGCCGCGTCAAGGTCCGGTGGACGGGATGGCGGACGAGTTGGCTCACGGCGTCAGAACGCCCCTATCGAATTGACGAGCCGCGGCGCGCCGAAGATGATGAAGACGCCGATGATGACCGTGCCGCCATAGCGCCAGTTCATGCGTCCGGTGAGCATCATGAAGCCGACGCCCGCCACCGCCATCACGGCAAGGCTGGTCGCGATCGGGCCCAGAAGCAGCCCCTGCATCCACAAGAGCGCATCGGTGATCGGGCTGTCCGAGCGCGCCGCCTCGTTCTGCGCCGAGGCCGCCACCGGCATCATGGCAAGCACGAGCAAGGCCAGGGTCCGGGCCGGGAAGCTAAGCAGGGCGTTCATTCGGTGTTCCATCATCCTTGAAATTCGTTCTGGCCCGCGCGTTCATTCGGCGGCGGGGCGGGAATGGCTGGCGAGGCGGCCCATGATCGCGGCGACATAGCCCTTCGTCTCGCGGATGTTCGGGATGCCGCCGGCACGGATCACGCGGCCCGGCCCGGCATTGTAGGCGGCGAGCGCCTTTTCTAGATCGCCGTCGAACCGGTCGAGCTGTTCGCGCAGGTACCGCGCCCCGCCCTCGAGATTGGCGTGCGGGTCCTCCGGGTCGACCCCGAGATAGCGGGCGGTGCCCGGCATCAGCTGCGCGAGCCCGCGCGCGCCGGCGGGCGAGACCGCATCGGCGCGCCAGCGGCTTTCCTGCCACACCACCGCTTCGAGCAGAGCGGGCGAGAGGTCGAATCGGCGCGCGAGTTCATGCACCTTTTCGGCATAGGCGGCCGGGATCGCGGCGGAATGGGCGGCGGGATCGGCGATGACGGAGTGCGGGATGGAATCGGGCTTGGCGCCGTCGGGCAGGACGACCGCTTCGTCCGCGCCCGGGAGCGCTGCGTATTCCGCGGACAGGTCTTCACCGGCAACCGGCACGTCACCGGACGCGGAAAAACCCCCGGCGACCCAGCGGGCGCCGTCTCCGTCCACTTCCATAACGTCGGCCTCGGCCGCCACCCCTGAAAGGACGAAGGCGGCAGCGAGGCTCCATCTGCTCGCACGGGCGACAATCATGGCGACAATCATCACGACCCTCCAATCCCGCCCCAATGTCGATCATTGATGACAGGCCGGTGACATCGGCATGAACTCTCTCACAGAGTTCTAGCCGAGCCGTGCGCGAATTTCCCGCGAAAAAGCGAAACCTCGCGCGTGAGACCTCTCGCGCGCGTGTGCCTGCGCGCCGCAACCAGGCAGCATAAACCGAAGCAGGCTCGCACCTGCCCCGGTCTACGAACTAGCGCGCGATGGCTTGCTGCGCAAATGGATTTCCCGTCACTTGTTGAGCGAAAGCGTCTCGCTGGACGCCGGGCGGAATTCGCCCGCGCGCAGCATCTGCAGCGCCTTGCGCGCAAGGCGCTGCGAATCGGTCTCGTCCCCGGAGGCGGTGCGCAGCAGGACCACGTCCTCGCTGACCAGCGCGGCCTCGAACATGTCGCGGGCGCGCGCCTCGTCGCCGACATGGGCATAGGCGATGCCGAGATTGATGAGCAGCGCGGCATCGTCCGGCGCGGCGGCCAGTTCACGCTCCAGCGCGCGGATCGCATCGTCCTGCCGCCCCTCGGCCAGAGCCTCGGCGGCGAACGCGTCGGATGCGCCCGCAGCGCGCGCATCCTGGGCCTGTGCGGGCATTCCCAGCACGAGCGAGAAAGCTGCTGCGGCGAGCGTCGTTTTCAGAAGGGCCATATCCTGTCTCCTTGTATCTTGGAGAGCATGATGACGCGGGAGTCCCTGAAATGCAATAGAACTGTAACATTGTCGCAAAATCGCAATCTCAGAGGCTAGATTCACGCGTTTTCAATGGGATAAATATTACAATCGACCCGGCCGCCCGCCATCAGCGACGCCCAACGATTGTCATATTTGTCTTTCTTCGGTCATGTGACACGATTTTCACGCTCGCTGTCATCATGAAAGAATAGTGTCATGCGCCGCCCCTAGCGCCCCTCTCGCGCACTCAAACGACGCGCTTTGTTCGATTCTCGGTTTTTGAGGGGACCGCTCGCTGTGAAAAACATTCAACGCACTCTCGTCCTGGGTTGCAGCCTGGTCGCTCTGGCCGGCTGCGGCGCGGACGAAATCGTCTCGCCCGGCACCAGCGGCGACATCATCATCAACAACCCGTCGCCGACGCCGACGCCGACGCCCACGCCGGGTCAGCCCGGTGGCGGTACCGTCACCCCGGCATCGGGCTGCCCGACGATCAACTCGACCGGCGGTCTCACCGATGCCGGCACGATCGACGGCCCGACCGGCGAATATCGCGTCTGCCAACTGCCTGCCGTGTTCGATGCCGACGACACGCTGAGCTATGTCCCCGGCCTGCTTTACGCGATGAACGGCCGGGTCGATGTCGGCAGCGACCAGGGCTTCTCCAGCACCGGCACCGACGTCACTCTGGGCGTCGAGCCGGGCGTCATCATCTACGCCGCGACCGGTCGTTCGTTCATCGTCGTCAATCGCGGCAATGCGATCGAGGCCGACGGCACCGCCGACGCACCGATCATCTGGACCAGCCGCGACAACGTGCTGGGCCTTTCGGATGACGATTCGGACCAGCAGTGGGGCGGCGTCGTCCTGCTCGGCCGTGCGCCGACCTCGGATTGCTCGACCGGCGTGTTCAACACCGATGCCAACCCCAACGCCAACCCACAGTGCGAACAGCTCGTCGAAGGCACCACGATCTCGACCATCTTCGGCGGCGCCGACGACAGCGACAGCTCGGGTTCGATGACATTCAATCAGATCCGCTTTTCGGGCTTCGCGCTCGCCCCCGGCGACGAGCTGCAGGCGCTTACCACCGGCGCGATCGGGAGCGGCACGACGCTCGACAACATCATGTCGTTCAACAGCTCGGATGACGGCATCGAATTCTTCGGCGGCACGGTGAACATGCGCAATGTCGCGGTCGTCGGCGCGTCGGACGATTCGATCGACGCCGACACCGGCACCCAGGGCGCGCTGCAGAACGTCGTGGTCGCGCAGCGTCCCGGCAATGGCGACAGCATCATCGAGCTCGACAGCCCGCCGGACGATTTCTCGACCGACGCGCGTCCGCAGACGGTCCTGGCGGTGGTGAACTTCACCTTCATCCAGAATTCGGGCGACGACCAGGTCGTGCGCGCCCGCGGCGGTTCGCGCATCCGGCTCGCCAACGGCGTGATCCAGGCCGAAGGCACGCCCTGCGTGCGCATCGACCAGCCCGAAACGCTGGCGGCTGCTCCGACCTTCAATTCGGTCATCGGCGACTGCTCGGCCTCGACCCCGCTGCGTGCGACCGACGGTGCGGTGCTCGCCGATCTCGAAGCGATCTACAACGCCGCATCGGCCAACAACACGGTCGACACGGACGTCACCTTCACCGATCCGTTCTTCTTCGATGCGGGCGCCGCCCCGACCTTCGACGTGCCCGGCCTGTCGAGCTTCTTCGTCGCCGCCGACTATATCGGCGCGCTCGAAAGCGCCGCGGACGATCGTTTCGTAGGCTGGACCTGCGATTCGAGCATCCTCGACTTCGGTTCGGGCTCGGCTTGCACGTCGCTCCCGATCCGCACCGGTGAGAGCTGACAGCAGTCGGCACGCATTGGCGGAGGCGCTGCGCGGATCGGCGCGGCGCCTCCCCATGTCGCACAACAAGGCCCCGCGGGGCCGCGCGAGTTCAGGACCGAATATGAGGGGGTCTAGCATTATGTCGACCGGCAAGCGCCTGGCAGGGCTGCTGCTTCTCACCAGTTCACTCACCTTCCCGACCTTTGCCCATGCACAGGACCAGGGAACCGCACAGGGCACCGAAGACGCAGAAGATCCCCTGCTCGAGGCCGTCGACGCCGCGCAGGAAGAAGACTACGACGAACCCGAAGTCTCGGTCCCAGGCGGCGGGATCATCGTCACCGGGCGGCGCAATCGCGACCCGGTGCGCGGTTCGACCCAGGTGCTCAACGTGCTGACGAGCGAGGACATCGCGCGCACCGGCGAAGGCGACATCGCCGGCGCGCTGTCGCGCGTCACCGGCCTGTCGGTCGTCGGCGACGGGCGCGTCTTCGTGCGCGGCCTGGGCGATCGCTACTCGCTCGCGCTCCTCAACGGCCTACCCCTGCCGAGCCCGGAGCCATTGAGCCGCGTCGTCCCGCTCGACATCTTCCCCACCAACGTCATCGCCTCCAGCCTCGTCCAGAAGACCTATTCGGCAAACTATCCGGGCGAATTCGGCGGCGGCGTGATCAACCTCACCACCCGCGCCATTCCGGTCGAGGACTTCCTCACTGTGTCGCTGAGCGGGGAATATGACAGCGAGACCACGTTCGAGAACGGCCTGACCTATTTCGGCTCGGACTGGGATTCGCTCGGTTTCGACAACGGCAATCGCGACATTCCCTCGTTCCTGAGGCAGGCGATCGACAGCGGGATCCCGCTCGACCAGCTGCCGCTCGATGCGACGGTGGCGGACCCCAACGCGCTCACCCGCGAGGCGATTGCCGGGCAACTTCTGCCGACCAATCTCGTCACGCTCCAGCGCCAGGACAACCTGCCGGCGAACGTCTCCGCCAACATCACGGGCGGTGCCTCGTTCGAGATCGGCGACGGCACCTATCTCGGCATCATCGCCACTGCCGGCTACCAGAACCAGCGCCAGAACCGATCGGTCCGCAACCAGCGCGCAAGCATCGACGACTTCTCGTTCATCACCGAGGATTCGACGAATTTCATCACCGATGAAAATGTCCTCGTGAACGGCCTTTTGAGCTTCGGGCTTGATTTCGGCGAGAACACGATCCGCTGGACGAACCTCTACATCCGCGACACGCTCAAGACCGCGCGCCTTGCCGAAGGTTTCGACGTAACGCTGGGTTCGGCCGACGGCGCGGACCTGCTGCGCCAGCGCACGGCCTGGTTCGAACGCCAGCTGATCGACACGCAGCTCGTCGGCGAATTCGAATTCGGCGACGGAGAGTTCCAGCTCGATACCCGCGCGGGCTATGCCCGGACCGACCGCGAGGCGCCGTTCAACGCGCAGATCCTCTACGCGCGCTCGAACGACACCACGCCCGACGAACCGGCGGATTCGCTGCGCAACGTGCTCGGATCGAACTTCATCGCCTATTTCGAAGGCGACAACGAGTTCTACAACCAGACGGTCAGCTTCGATGACCTCAAGGAAGAGAACTATGCCGCCGGGGCCGACCTCACCTGGTCGGGGATCGACGGGTTCGACCTCACCGTGGGCTATGCCTGGTCGGACACCGATCGCCGCTCGGAAAGCCGCATCTATTCGCCGCTGATCCGTCCGGACGTTCGCACCGATGTCAATTTCGACCCGGCGCTGCTCGGCCTGCGCCGGCCGGGCGACATCATCAACGGGGCGACCCTTGCCGCCTTCAATGTCGACGTGCTCGATTTCGTCGATTTCCCGGTGTTCGACGCCCTGCTCGAAGTGCATGCGGCCTATGGCCAGGTGCGCTGGGTTGCGACCGACACCGTCACCGTAGATGTCGGCGTGCGCTATGAGGACGCGGTCCAGCGCGTCACCCTGCCCGAAGGCCAGACGACGACGCTGCCGGTCGAGACCAATCTCGAAAACGACTATTTCCTGCCCGGCGGCACGATCACCTGGGAATTCATCCCCGATCTCCAGCTGCGCGTGTCGGCATCCAAGACGATCGCCCGTCCCCAGTTCCGCGAACTGGTCGACCAGATCTATTTCGATCCCATCTCGAACCGCGATTTCCGCGGCAACGCCCAGCTCATCGACAGCGAGTTCACGAACCTCGAAGGGCGCGCCGAATATTACATGGGCGGGCGCAACCGGGTGAGCCTTGCGGGCTTCTACAAGGACATCTCGAACCCGATCGAACCGATCATCCTGGGCGGTTCGGGCACCGGTGACCTGACGACGACCTATGCCAACGCGCCCGAGGCGACCCTGTTCGGGGCCGAGGTCGAGTTCGTCTACGGCTTCGACCTGTCGAGCTGGGGCGGGTTCTTCGAGACCAAGGAATTGCTGGTCATCGCGAACTACACCTTCACCGATTCCGAGCTCGGCATTCCCGATCCCGACGCGATCGTTCCGACCGTGGTCGGCGACGTGCCGGTCTCGATCGTGTTCGAGGAAGGCAACCCGCTGGTCGGCCAGTCCGATCATGTGGCGAACTTCCAGATCGGGTTCGAGGATTTCGAGAAGACCCAGCAGGCCTTCTTCCTGTTCAACTATGCGAGCGAGCGTGTCACCACCCGCGGCTTCGCCACGCCAGACGTGGTCGAAAATCCAGGCCTGACGGTGGATTTCGTGACCCGCAGCGATCTCGATGCCTGGGGCCTCCCGCTCCAGCTCAGCCTCGAGGTGCGCAACATCTTCGGCCGCAACAATTTCGAGTTCCTCGAAAACGAGACGGGCCGGATCGAGGTGAACAGCTTCGATATCGGCACCCGCGTCCAGATCGGGGTGCAGGCGAAGTTCTGATCGCTATCGAACGGACAAAGCCGCGGCGCGCGAGGCGTGCCGCGGCTTTATCGTTCGTGGAGCAGATCGACGGCGAACACCGCGCCTGTCGCGGCTGACGGTCGATGTCTGCTTTTCCGACATATCCGGCGCGGCGGGGAATGTCCGATTATGGGTGGGAAGGCGAATGGCAGCTCTGCGGCGACATACGCAGGCTCTGGCGCTTGCGGGGCCGAAAAGAGGCACGCCAGGCCACCTACAGCCAGTCCGCAGATCCTGCCTCATCGCTCGTCAAGTCGTCGATATTTGCGCAAGGCTTCCTGCAATCGGCCATGCGGGAGGGCATGGACCCTGTTGCCGTTGATTCCAGTCATGGTTCGCGCGGCGATCATGGCATTGATCACGGCCTCTTCGGTTGCCTCGATGGTCGCTAGAAACAGCGGGCTCATCGAGTCGTTCGGCAGGCTTGCCACATTTGCTGTCCCCTCGCGGCTCCATGCTCCGGGATTGGCGGTTGAAAAGGCAATGAAGATATCGCCGGAGCCGTTCCCAGCGAAGGAGCCGTTCCTTGCGATGCCCATGCTCGCGCGGCGTGCGAGGCGCTTTAATTGATGCGGCAGTAAGGGGGCATCCGTGGCGATCACAATGATGATCGATCCGGTGTCTTCGCTGCGAACTGCATATTCGATTCCGAGATCGGCGATCTCGCGGCCGACCGGGACACCGGCAACCGTGAATGTCTCGCGAACGCCGTAGTTGGACTGGACCAGCACGCCTATGGAGTAGCGGCCCTCTTGCAATGTGACGATGCGCGACGATGTGCCGATGCCGCCCTTGAAGCCGTGGGTGATCATGCCGGTCCCGCCGCCGACGTTCCCCTCGGTCACCGGACCCGACCTTGCCTGATCAAGTGCGGCAAATACGTGTTCCCTAGTCACATGGAACCCGTTGATGTCGTTGAGGTCGCCATCATAGGTTTCCGCCACGACCGGCAGCATCCAGAACACGTCAGGCTCTCCGGTCAGTGCGCGATAGTAACCGTTCCTGCGCGCCCAATCGATCGTCGCATCGCGCACGGTGCCGACACTATGGGTGTTAGTGAGCATCACCGGCCCTTCGAGCCAACCGGACTCCTCGATCCAAGTCGTGCCGGTCATCTCGCCATTGCCATTGAGCGAGAACCACCCGGCGTAGACCGGATCGAAGGTCTTCCCCCGCGGAAGAACCGCCGTCACGCCCGTGCGCACCGGACCCTTGCCAATGAGCAGCTCGCCCTCGCCCGATATAAGCGTCGTGTGCCCGACCTCCACGCCAGCGACATCGGTGATGGCGTTGAGTGGCCCCGGAGTGCCACCAAAAGGAACTCCGAGGTCTCGTGCCCGGACCGAATGAACGGGTGGCGAGTCCGTTTCCGCCATGAGCCCGAAAGCCGGGACAATCATCCCGAGCAGTAGCAATGCGCCAAACGCCGACCTGCCTTTGATCACCCCGTCACTCCCTCTTCAAACCATGCAGGCCTACCTGTATAGGTGGTGTCGCGCAATTTCCGCAAAGGGGTCGCTACCCGACCGTCCGCTTCCGGCTTCGCCCGCCCCTTCCTCGCCTGTCCGCGCCGGCGTCCCGCCGCGCCCCGGTCAGTTCAGATCGAAGACATAGCCCATCGAACGCACGGTGCGCAGCGGATTGCCGCCGCGCGCGCCCTTGATCGCGCGGCGCAGGCGGCCGACCCATACGTCGACCGTGCGCTCGTCGATCGGGGGCTCCCGCTTGCCGAGGCCGTTGATGAGGTCCTCGCGCGAAAGCACCCGGTTCGGGTTCTCGGCAAAGAAGCGCAGCAGGCGGAATTCGTTGGGGCGAAGCTGGATCGGCTCGCCGTCCCAGCGCGCCTGCAGCGCGGCCATGTCGATCGAAAGCGGGCCGATCTCGTAGCGGCGCGCCGAATGGCGTTCGGGAGAGCGGGTCTGCAGCGCGAGCACCCGGTCGAGCACGGCGGTCCGGTCGAGCGGCCCGACCATGTAATCGTCCGCTCCGGCCCGCAGCGCGCGGCGGCGATCCTCGGCGTCGTCCTCTTCCAGCACCATGGTCACATGCGCTTCGGCGGTGCGCGGATCGGCGCGCAGGCGGCGGCACATCTCGAGCCCCGCAAGATCGTTCATCACCCAGTCGACGAAGGCCCACATCGGCCCTTCGACCAGGCGTTCAGGCCCCGCCGGGCCGAGCCGGTCGAAGGTGAAGCGGCGCTGGTCATGGACGAAATCCTCGAGGCGGTCCGCGAGGTCGCTGGTGAGGAAGATGTTGACGACGTCCATGGAGCGCCCCGCCCTGTTGCGAGGCAGGCTTGGCCGAGCCTTGTGACGCGTTCGTGACGGGCGTGCGATGGGCGCGAAAGGCCTGTCACATTCGAGGCGCGGCTTCGCGCAGCCTCGTCCCGGAAGTCACGAATCCAGCACGCTCACCTGGTCCATCGCGGGCATCGGCATGCCCATGCCGGTGGGCCATTTGGGGCGATAGGGCGCCTCGAGCGCGGCGATCTCGTCCTGCGACAGCTCGATCTCGAGCGCGCGCGCGGCGTCCTCGACATGATGCGGCTTCGTCGCGCCGATGATGGGGGCCGCGACCGCCTCCTTGGTGAAATGCCAGGCGAGTGCGAGGCTCGCCATCGCCTCGCCGCGTTCCTCCGCAAGCCTGGCGAGCGCGTCGATCACCGCGCCGTCGGCCTCGTCCTCGCCATAGAGCTGCTTTCCCACCCCGTCGGTCTTGCTGCGCACCGTCTCCTCGCCCCGCGGCCGGGCCAGCCGCCCCCGCGCGAGCGGCGACCAAGGGATGATACCGACGCCCTCGTCCTCGCACAGGGGGAGCATCTCGCGCTCCTCCTCGCGGTAGAGCAGATTGAGCTGGTTCTGCATCGAAATGAACGGGGTCCAGCCGTTGGCGCGCGCGGTCTCCTGTGCCTTGGCGAACTGCCAGGCATACATCGAGGACGCGCCCACATAGCGCACCTTGCCCGCCTGCCTGATGTCGTGGAGCGCCTCCATCGTCTCCTCGATCGGCGTGTCGGGGTCCCAGCGGTGGATCTGGTAGAGGTCGATGTAATCCATGCCGAGCCGCGTCAGGCTGTCATCGACCGCCTGCATCAGGCTCTTGCGCGAGAGGCCGCCAGTGTTGGGAGCATTGCGCCACGGGATGAAGGCCTTGGTCGCGACCACGATCTCGTCGCGGCTGGCCATTTCGCGAAGGAGTTTGCCGGTGATTTCCTCCGACGTGCCGCCCGAATAGCCGTTGGCGGTGTCGAAGAAATTGATGCCCGCTTCCAGTGCCGCGCGGAAGAAGGGGCGCGATTCCTCCTCGCCCAGCAGCCAGTCGCCGTGCCAGCCTTTCGTCGTGTCGCCATAGCTCATGCAGCCGAGGCACAGGCGGGAAACGGTGAGGCCGGAGGGGCCGAGGCGGGTGTATTGCATGGGGCTTTCTCCTTCGCTGCGTTTCCTACACGGGCGCGCGCGAGGGTGTAGGAAAAGTTGGAAAAATGGGCGCGAACAAGCCCCCCGGCGTATGATCGGCGCGAACTATGACCCCTTCACGAGAGGGTCAGCCCCCCATCGACGACCAGCGTCTGCCCGGTCATGTAGGCCGACAGGGGCGAGGCGAGGAACAGCGCGACGCCGGCCATGTCCTCGGGCGTGCCCATGCGATTGAGGGGTATGGCGCGCAGGCTCGCCTCGCGCCGTTCGGGATGGTCGGTGGTGACCGAGGTAAGCTTGGTCGGCACGAGCCCCGGCGCGATGCCGTTGACCCGCACGCCGTCCCTCGCCCACGCCTCGCCCAGCGTCTTGACGAGGCTCGCCGCACCCGCCTTGGAGGCGGCATAGGCGGGCGTGCCGATGGTCGCCTTGAACGCCGCGACCGAGGAGACGACGATCATCGTGCCGCCCCTCTCGGCAAGGCCCGGATGAAAGGCGCGGGCGACATCCATCACCGAATTGAGGTTGACGTCGACCACCGCGTTCCAGCCCTCGCGGGTGAACTCAGCCCGCTTGTAGCGGACCACGCCCTGCGACTGGACGAGGACATCGACTGCCCCGACCTTCTGCGCCAAGGCATCCGCAGCGGAGCGGTCGGTCACATCGAGACGTTCGTATTCAAGGCCGGTGAAGTCCGAATCCTCGGCCTCGAGATAGTCTCCGGAATCGGGTCGCGTGCCGGTGACGATCACCTCCGCCCCGGCGGCGCGAAAGCCTTGCGCTATGCCGTTGCCGATCCCGCTCGACCCGCCGATGACGAGGACCTTGCGGCCCTCGAAATCGAGCGGATTGCTGGAGTTGCCTGCCACCTCAGATCGACCGCGAGATCACTTCCTTCATGATCTCGTTCGTGCCGCCGAAAATCCGGGTGACGCGCGCGTCGCGCCACAGCCTCGCGATGGCGTATTCGTTCATGTAACCCGCCCCGCCATGCAGCTGCAGCGCGGTGTCGACCGCTTCCCACTGCAGGTCGGTGTGCCACAGCTTGGCCGCCGAAGCCTCGTCGGTGGTGAGCTCGCCTGCGAGGTGTTTCCTGATCGCCCAGTCGAGATGCGCCCATCCGACCTGGATCTTCGCCTTGAGGTCGGCGAGGGTAAACTTGGTGTTCTGGAATTCGAACACGGTCTTGCCGAAGGCCTTGCGGTCCTTGGTGAACTTGACCGCCTCGTCGAAGGCGCGCTGCGCGGCGGCCTGCGCGCCGACCGCGATGCCGAGGCGTTCCTGCGGCAATTCCTCCATCAAGTGGACGAAGCCCATGTTTTCCGCGCCGAGGATATTGGTCATCGGCACGCGGCAATCGTTGAAGAACAGCTCGGACGTGTCGGCGGAATGCTGCCCGATCTTGTCGAGATTGCGCCCTCGCTCGAAGCCCGGCGTGTTGGCATCGACCAGCACCAGCGACGTGCCCTTGGCGCCCTTTTCGGGATCGGTCTTGGCGACCACGATAACAACGTCGGCGTTCTGGCCGTTGGTGATGTACGTCTTGGACCCGTTGATGACGAGGTGGTTGCCGTCCTTCTTCGCGGTGGTGCGGATACCCTGAAGGTCGCTGCCCGCGCCCGGTTCGGTCATCGCGATCGCCGTGATGACATCGCCCGAGACCATGCCGGGCAGGTATTTCTCGCGCTGTTCCGGCGTGCCGAGCCGCTCGAAATAATTGGCGGTGATGTCGTTCTGGAGGGTGAAGCCCGCCGAGGAGCCGAGATAGCTGATTTCCTCGGTCAGCACGCAATTGAACCCGAAATCGAGGCCGAGCCCGCCATTCTCCTCCTTGACCGTGGGGCACAGGAGGCCCGCTTCGCCCACCGCCTTCCACACGTCGCGCCCGACGATGCCTTCTTCCTCGTGTTTATCGAGGTGGGGGGTGAGGTGCTGGGCAAAAACCTTGCGCACGGTGTCGCGGAAGGCTTCGTGGTCCTCGTTATAGGCGGTGCGGTTGGCAGTCTCGAGCATTGCGGTTTCTCTCTCCGGTTTCGCGTTGCAGGGCGCAACTGAACCGGAGGCAAGCCGCTTTGTAAAGCGCGAAGGTGAGAGCGGCGCGCGCTCCGGCCGGGAACGTGCCTAGCGGCTGCAGATCACCAGAACGTGCAGCGCGGATCCGTCCTCGCTGAGCACTGGGGTCGCCTCGCCATTCGGCACGTCCCGCATGATCGGGCGCAGCTGGGGAGGCAGCTCGGACGGGTGCACGAACCGCTTGCGCTCCGCCTGCCAGCCGTTCGCCTTGGCGATTTTCATTGCCTCGCTGCAGGACCGTATAGTCTTGGTCGTGGAGCTGAAGTCACTGGGTGCAACCTGCGCGGACAAGACCGAAAGCTGCACGAGACTGTAGCTGGGAAGGGTCGATGCGCGCTCCTGCTGGGCTGAGGCGCCAGCAGGGACGATCGCGGCGGTCGCAGCGGCCAGAACCGGGAAAAGGCGGCGGGGCATGGTCTTCTCCTTCGCCTGCAGGCTGCGCGGGCGAAGCTGAATATCGGATGAAGGCGGTCGAAGTCGCCGCCCTACCGATCACCCCACGAACGCGCGCTCGATCACGAACTGGCCGGGCTGGGCGTTGCTGCCTTCGGTGAAGCCGCGGCGTTCGAGGTCGGCGGCGTGGTCCTTGATCATCGCCATCGAGCCGCACAACATCACCCGATCGTCGTCGGGTATGAAACGCTGCGGCCCCTTCGACTGTTCGAACAGGCGGCCATCGTCGATAAGTGCCTGGATGCGGCCCTGGGTGCGGAACGGTTCGCGCGTGACCGTGGGGACGTAGATCATCCGCTCGCGGTCCTCGTCCTCGAGCAGGGGGTCGCCCTCGAGCTTCGATTCGAGCAGCTCGCGATAGGCGAGATCGGCGACCTGGCGGACCGAATGGACGACGATTATCTCGTCGTACATGCCGTAGACTTCGGGGTCCCGCACGAGGCTCATGAACGGGGCAAGGCCGGTGCCGGTGGACAGCATGAAAAGGCGCTTGCCCGGCAGCAGCGCGTCGGTGACGAGCGTGCCTGTCGGCTTCTTGCCGAGATAGATCGGGTCGCCTTCCTTGATATGCTGGAGGCGCGAGGTCAGCGGGCCGTCCTGCACCTTGATCGACAGGAATTCGAGCTCGTCGGCATAGGACGGGCTCGCCATCGAATAGGCGCGCAGCAGCGGCTTGCCGTTTTCCTGCGGCAGGCCGATCATGATGAATTCGCCCGACCGGAAACGGAAGCTCGCCGGGCGGGTCATCTTGAGGCTGAACAGGCTTTCGTTCCAGTGGTGGACATGCGTGATCGTCTCGATGGTGAGCGCCGAGCTTTCGGTGAACTGGTCACGGTCGATGAGGGGCTGGTTCACTGTGGGCTGCCTCGCGGAAATGCGTTGGTTGATGGCGGGCGGCGCAGGCGCGGCGCCGGTTATCTCGGGCGGCGACATGGCCTGTTAGGCCGCGCGCCGCAAGGTAGTTTTGCGCGCATGGCCGATAGCGCGCCTTGATCGTGAACAACAGGGCGCCTCATCCCAAGAGCCTCAGTTCCACCCGGCGCGGTCGAAGATTTCCACCGCTGCGCGCTGGCCCCGCCCGATCTCGGCGACATCGAGTTCGTCCGCGCGGAAATCGCCCAGCCGCTCAACCGCCGAGGCCGCATCGAGCCCGGAGACCGCCGGATATTCGTTGTTGCCATCGGCGAAATAGCGCTGGGCGCTTTGCGAGGTCAGATATTCGAGGAAACGGATCGCGTTTTCCCGGTTGGGCGCGCCCTTCACCACCCCTGCGCCGCTGACATTGACATGGGTGCCGGTGGTGTCCTGATTGGGAAAGATCACGCCCACCTTGTCGAAGATGGCGCGTTCATTGTCGTCTCCGCTGGCATAGCGCGCGAGGTAATAGGTGTTGACGATCGAGAGGCGGCATTCGCCTGCCGCGACCGCCTCGATCTGGGTGGTGTCGTTGCCCTGCGGATCGCGGGCAAAGTTGGCGACGACGCCCTGCGCCCAGTTCTCCGCCGCCTCTTCGCCCTCATGCGCGATGATGCTCGAAAGGAGCGAGATGTTGTAGATGTTCGTCGACGAGCGCACGCAGATATCTCCGCGGAATTTCGGATCGGCGAGATCGGCATAGGTGTCGAGGCCCTCGGGCTTTCCCTGCGACTTGTCGTAGATAATTATCCGCGCGCGGGTGGAGAGGCCGAACCACTGTCCGTCGGGGTGACGCAGGTTCGCGGGCAGGCGCTCGGCAAGGACGTCGGATTGCACGGAATCGAGAATGCCCGCTTCCTCCGCCCGCCACAGCCGCCCGGCATCGACCGTGATGAGAAGGTCGGCGGGCGAGAATTCGCCCTCGCTCACGATCTTCTCGATCAGCGCGTCGGCCCCGGCCTCGATCCGGTTGACCTTGATCCCGGTCTCCTCGGTAAAATCCTCGTAGAGGCGCAGGTCGGTGTCGTAATGGCGCGAGGAATAGATGTTGACCTCACCATTGTCGCCCGGCGCAGGACCTTCGGGGTTTTCGGAGCAGGCGGCGAGCGTGACGGCGAGAGCGCCGGCAAGAAGGGTGCGCAGCATGGGAAACGTCCTTTCGCTTGCGGCGCGCCCGACAAGGCACGCGCCGCTATTTGCGAATGCGTTGCAATATGAAAGGCGCGCTTGCAAGCGAATTGTCGCTCACGCGGCGAAGCTATTCCGCCGCGAAGGCGCGGACGCTTCCCGTATGGGGAACGACGCCGAAGCGCTCGCCTGGTGCGGGAGCCTGCGGCGTCTCGATCGCGAGGTCGCGCCCTCCCCCCTCGCGCAGCAGCACCCGCACCGTCCCGTCGCCCAGCCCGTGTACGTCGCGCACCGGCAGCCCCTCGGGATCGGGCACGAGATCGATCGCGCGCGCATGCACCAGAAGGTCTAGCCGCACTACATCGGGCATCACGCCGGGCACGCAGTCGGCAGGCCAATCGCCGAACGGGGTCGCGAGCAATTCGCCGCGCCGCTCGGCCGGAACCACCTGCGCGCCTGAAAACATCGCCCCGATAGAGGCGGCGCGCGGGGCCTCGTGCAATTCCTCCGGGCTTCCGAACTGGACGATCCGGCCCGCTTCCATGACCGCGATCCGGTCCCCGATATCGAGCGCTTCGGCAGGGTCGTGCGTGACGAGGATGGTGGTCGCCCCGCGCTCCTTAAGCAGCATCCGGCAATCGCGCCTCAGGCGGCGGCGCAGCACTATGTCGACGCTGGCGAAAGGCTCGTCCATCAGCAGCACGGCCGGGCCCGGCGCCATCGCCCGGGCAAGCGCCGCGCGCTGCTGCTGCCCGCCGGAAAGTTCGTGCGGATAGCGCGAGCCGAGGCCGGCAAGCCCGACCTGTTCCAGCCAGCCCTCGATCTCGCCATGCCGTACCTTGGGCAGGCCGAAGGCGATGTTGCGGCGCATATCCATGTGCGGGAACAGCGCGCCTTCCTGAAACACCAGCCCCACCGGGCGTTTTTCGGGCGGCGGCGCGTTCGTCTCGTCGGCCAGAACATCGCCGTCGAGCAGGATCGCGCCGCGCTGCACGGGGAGCAGCCCGGCGGCGAGGCCGAGCAAGGTTGACTTGCCGCATCCCGAAGAGCCAAGCAGGCAGGTGATTTCACCGGCAGGCGCGACGAGACTGATATCGCGCAGCGCCTGCACCTCACCATATGCATGGGCGATATGTCGAAATTCGAGGCTCAATACGCTGTTCCCATGGCCGCAGTCCCGACCGGTCGTGAATGGCTGTGCAAGTGAGCCGCATTAGGCGGACAGGCGGTCCGCAGGCAAGCGCGGCGGAACGCCCGACGGTCGCGCGGCGTGCGCTTGCCCGCCCGCGCGGCTGGGACTGGCCCGCACTTGCTCTTGCCGCGCTCGCCGCTTTGCCGATCCTCGCGATCCTTCTGGCCGCGCCATCGGGCGGGATGGATGCGATCGTGCACATGGCAGGCTCGGTGCTGCCGCGCTACGTCGTCAACACGGCGGCGCTGATGGCGCTGACGGGGATGCTGGCGGGCTTCATCGGCGTGGGCTGCGCGTGGCTTGTCACCGCGGCGGAATTTCCCGGGCGGCGCGTGCTCGGCTGGGCGCTGGTCCTGCCGCTCGCCGTTCCGGCCTATATCGCGGCCTATATCTATGCCGACCTTCTCGATTATGCTGGCCCGGTGCAGGGCGCCCTGCGCGGCGCGTTCGGCGAAGGGACGGGCGCGCTTGTCCCGCCGATCCGTTCGCTGCCGGGCGGGGCCTTCATCCTCGCCATCGTGCTCTATCCTTACGTCTACCTCCTCGCGCGCGCCGCCTTCGCCGCACAGAGCCTCGCGCAGTTCCGCGCCGCCAGGAGCCTCGGGGCAGCGCCTTCGCGGGCCTTCTGGCGGATCGCCCTGCCCGCCGCCCGACCCGCGATCGCAGGCGGACTCGCGCTCGTGCTGATGGAGACGCTCGCCGATTTCGGGGTCGCCGAATATTTCGCGATCCCGACCTTTTCGACCGGCATCTTCAGGAGCTGGCTAGCGATGGGGGACAAGCAGGCAGCGCTCAAGCTGGCCGCGATCATGCTCCTTTTCGTCATCGCACTCGTCGCGCTCGAGGCATCGACCCGCTCCGGGCGGAGCGAAAGCCGCGATGGCCGCGCGCGGGGCGCAGCGCCGCTGATCGAGCTGTCACCCGGCCGGCGCATCCTGGCGAGCCTTGCCTGCGCCCTGCCGGTCCTGCTCGGCTTCGTTCTTCCCGCGCTTCACCTCGCCAGGCTGGCGACGAGCGAGGCGGCGCTGGGGGCGACCCGCGATCTTGCAGCCTATGCCTCGGACAGCCTGTGGCTCGGCCTTGCGACAGCGTTTGCCTGTCTTGCCGCCGCGCTTCTGCTTGCGTTTGCGCGGAGCCGTTCGGCGAGCCCGCTGGTCGGCGGCGCGATCCGGCTTGCGACATTGGGCTACGCGCTGCCTGGCGCCTTGCTCGCGGTCGGCCTGCTCGCCCCGCTCGGGGCGTTCGATGTCGAGCTTACCCGGTTCGCCCGCGACACGCTCGGCTATGCGCCCGGCGGCCTGCTGCTGACGGGGACGAGCCTTTTCCTGATCTACGCGCTTTCGGTGCGGTTCCTGACGGTCGCCTACAACAGCGTCGAAAGCGGCATGGCGACGATCCCGGCCAATCTCGATGCCGCCGCGCGATCCCTGGGCGCGGGGCCGGCGCGGGTGCTGGCGCGCATCCACGCCCCGCTGCTCGCCCCCAGCCTCGGCGCGGCGGCGGCGCTGGTGTTCATCGACACCCTGCGCGAACTTCCCGCAACGCTGATCCTGCGTCCGTTCAATCTCGAAACGCTCGCCACGCGCACCTACCGCCTCGCCAGCGACGAGCGGCTCGCGGAGGCCTCGATCCCCGCCCTTATCCTGCTGGCTGCGGGCATCCTGCCAGTGATCCTGCTGCATCGCACCGCGCGCCGTTGAGCGCTCGCGATTGGCGCCGTTTTGTAAGGGGATATTGTCGCCGCGAAGCGTCCATCGGGCCTTGCGGGGACGCGCCCTTAGGCTAAAAGTGGCGGCCTATGGCACGCTTTCCCTTCTCCGCGATCGTCGGTCAGGACGAGATGAAACAGGCCCTGCTGATCGCAGCGGTCGATCCCAGCGTAGGCGGGGTCATGGTCTTCGGCGACCGCGGCACCGGCAAGTCCACTGCGGCGCGCGCCCTGGCGGCGCTGCTCCCGCCGATCACCGCGATCGAGAATTGCCCCTATGGCTGCTCCAAGGAGGAATCCGAACGGTATCCCGATGTCTGCGGCAGCGGCCCGTTAAGAAAGCGCGCGGTGCCCTTCGTCGACCTGCCGCTGGGCGCGACGGAGGACCGGGTGGTCGGGAGCCTCGACCTCGAACGCGCGCTTCGCTCGGGCGAAAAGGGGTTCGAACCGGGCCTGCTCGCAAGGGCGCATCGCGGCTTTCTGTATATCGACGAGATCAATCTGCTCGAAGATCATCTCGTCGACCTTTTGCTCGATGTCGCGGCCTCGGGCGAAAACGTGGTCGAACGCGAGGGTCTTTCGGTCCGCCATCCGGCGAAATTCGTGTTGATCGGTTCGGGCAACCCGGAAGAAGGCGAACTGCGCCCGCAGCTGCTTGACCGCTTCGGCCTGTCGGTCGAGGTGCGAACGCCAAGCGAAATCGAGACCCGGATCCAGATCATGCGCCTCGTCGCCGAGCGCGAGAGCGATCCCCAGGCCTTTTCGGACAAGTGGGCGGGCGAAGACGAGAAGATCCTCAGGCAGATCGCGCGCGGCAAGGCCAGACTGCCCAAGCTGGTCCCGGGCGAGAACCTGCTGCGCGATGCGGCGGAGCTGTGCCTCGCGGTAGGCGCTGACGGGCTGCGCGGCGAACTCACCCTGATGCGCGCCGCCCGTGCGCTCGCCGCGCTCAAGGGCGCGAAGGAGGTGAAGCGCGAGCATCTCGTCGAAATCGCGCCCTCGGCCCTGCGCCACCGGTTGCGGCGCGACGTGCTCGACGAAACCGGCTCCGGCGCGCGGATCACCCGCGCGATCGACGAATTGTTCGGATGAACGACGCCGATCCGCGAGGTCTTGCGGGCGCCGTTCCCGAACCGCCCGACCCGATGGAGGACGCGCTGATCGCCGCGCGGCTGTTCCTTGCGGCGCCGTCGCGCTTCGGCGGCATGGTGCTGCGCGGCAGCGGCCCGGCGCGCGATGCGCTTGTCGCGGCACTGGGAGAGCGGATGGCGGCGGAGGGGCGGCCATGGCGGCGTATGCCCGGCCATGTCGACGATGAACGCCTGCTCGGCGGGATCGATATCGCGGCAAGCCTCGCCGCAGGCCGGCCGGTGGCGCAATCGGGGCTTGTCGAAGAAGCGGCGGGCGGCGCGCTGGTTGCGCCCATGGCCGAACGGATCGAAGACGGGGTCGCAGGGCGCCTTGCGCAGGCCCTCGACGAAGGCGCGGGGCAAACCGGCGCCGCGCCTGCGCTGGTCCTGCTCGACGACAGCACCGATCCAGACGAAAGCCCGCCGGTCAGCCTGATCGAACGCCTCGCCTTTTCCTGCGATCTCGCGGCTTCGCGCATGTGGCAGGATCTCGCTCTGCCCGGCGAAGACACGCTCGATCCTGGCGGGGTCACCCCACTAACGGACAAGGCGCTGGGAGCGCTCGCCGCCACGGCCGAGGCGCTCGGGGTCTATTCCGTTCGGCCGCTCCTCTTCGCAAGCGAGACGGCGCGCGCTCATGCCGCGCTTGCCGGGCGGAGCGAGGCGACCGAAGCGGATCTGAGCGCCGCCGTGCGCCTCGTCCTCGCACCGCGGGCGACGCGCCTGCCGCCCGTCGAACAGCAGGAACAGGATCAGCCCGAACCCGACCAGCCCCCGCCCGAGCAGCCGCAGGACGATTCCAGCGACCCTCCCGAAGGCGGCGAGGATGAACGCAGCGAGGATGAACGGCAGAAACAGCAGGACGAACTCGAGGAAATGCTGGTCGAGGCAGCCGAGGCCGCGATCCCGAAGGACCTGCTCGAACAGCTCGCCAAGGGCAATGCCCCGCGCCGCACCGGTGGCGCGAGCGGTACCGGGCAGAAGAAGAAGGCGGGCACGCGCGGCAAGCCGCTCGGCGCGCGGCCGGGAATGCCGCGCGGGGGCAACCGGCTCGCGCTGATCGACACGCTGCGCGCCGCGGTGCCGTGGCAGCAGGTGCGCCGCCGCGAGCGTGCTCTCGAAGGCCGGACCGACGAGGCCCCGATCCTCATGCGCAAGGAGGACCTGCGCATCCGCCGCTACGAGGAAAAGGCGCCGCGCGTCACGATCTTCGCCGTCGACGCCTCCGGCTCCGCTGCCGCCGCGCGCCTCGCCGAAGCCAAGGGCGCGGTCGAACTGATGCTGGCTCAGGCCTATGTTACCCGCAGCGAGGTCGCGCTGGTCGCGTTTCGCGGGGACAATGCCGAATTGCTGCTTCCCCCGACCCGTTCGCTCACCCGCGCCAAGCGCGCGCTTTCGGGCCTGCCGGGCGGCGGGGGAACCCCGCTTGCGCTGGGCCTCAACGCGGCGCGCGAATGCGCCGAAAGCGTGATCGGGAAAGGACGCACGGCCAGCCTCGTGATCCTGACCGACGGTCGCGCCAATATCGACGCCAACGGACAGCCTGGGCGCAAGCAGGCGGGCGAGGATGCCGAGGCCGCGGCCAGGGCGATCGCCGCGCGCGGTATCGAGGCGCTGGTGGTCGACATCTCGCCCCGCCCGGCGCGCGAGGGACAGGCGCTGGCCGATGCGATGCGAGGGCGCTTCCTCGCACTTCCCCGCGCCGATGCGAAGACGCTCCAGAGCGCCATCAACGCCGCCCAGCCCGGCGGCGGCAGGAGGGCAGCATGAGCAGTGCGCTAGACTGGAACCGCGAGGGCCGGATCTGGCCACACCGCGAGGCGAGTTCTTTCGTGCCCTCGGGCGGGGCGACATGGCATGTCCAGCGCATGGGGCCTTCCGGCGCGCCGCAGGTGTTGCTGCTGCACGGCACCGGCGCTTCGGTCCATTCCTGGCGCGATGTCATGCCGCTGCTGGCCGCCGACCACGACTGCATTGCGATCGACCTGCCGCGCCATGCCTTCACCAGTGGCCATTCGGTCGAGCACACTGCCCTTCCCCGCATGGCCGAAAAGGTCGCAGGTCTCATCGCCGATCTCGGGCTTGATCCGGCGATCGTCGTCGGCCATTCGGCGGGCACGGCGCTGGCGATCCAGCTTGCGCTCGATCATGGCTATTCCGGGCCGATCGTCGGGCTCAATTCGGCGCTGCGCCCCTTCCCCGGCCCCGCCGCGCAGGTCTTTCCCGCGCTCGCCAAGGCGCTGTTCGTCAACCCGCTGGTGCCGCGCATCTTTTCGGCGACGACGAGGCTGCCGGGCGAGGCGAAGCGTTTCCTCAACCGCTCGACGGGCTCGCGGATCGATGAGACGGGGCTCGCCTGCTATTCGGCGCTGCTCCGCAATCCGCGCCATGCGAAGGGGGCGCTCGCGATGATGGCCAATTGGGACCTGCCGCGCCTCAAGGCCCGGCTCGGCGAGGTGGCGAATCCGGTGCTGCTGGTCCATTCGGACAAGGATACCGCGATCCCGCTCGACTGGACCCGCGAGGCGAGCTCGTGGCTGCCCGATGCGAAGCTCGAGGTGATGCAAGGGCTCGGCCATCTTGCCCATGAGGAAGATCCGGAACGCGCCGCCGAGCTGATCCGCGATTTCGCCCGCATCCGACAGGAGCAGACGCAATGAATTTCGGCTGGATCGAGCTGGTGTTCTTCTACGGCGTCGCGATCGGTTTCGGCGTTTGGCAGGTCATGAGGACCGACCGCGAGCTCAAGCGCACCCGCGCCGAACGCGAAGCGCGCGAGGCGGCGGAACGGGAGAAGGACGCCGGCTAGGAAGGTCTCCTAAGCCCGCTTGCGCGGCATCCGGTAGGGCAGCATGAACTGGACGATGGGCGAAGCGAAGCGCCGCATGTCGAGGCTTTCCTGCACCGCCACGACTTCCTCCCCGTCAAGATGCGAGGACAGTTCGCTGCGCGCGTAAAAGGGCGTGTCCTCCCAGGTCCGCCGTACCCGCGCGACCGAGATTTCCGAGCGCGCCCGGCGTTCCACCCGCCACTTGCTGTGCGGCAGCCGGGCAATCGGGGGAAGTTCGGCATCCTCGGCCACGCCGTTACGGTCGAACCGGATCGCGCTGGCGAAAAGCGAGCCGTCGCGACGTTCGCCTTCATAGCAGACCAGAGCTCCGTGCTTCGTATGGGCCCGCGACCA
Organism: Erythrobacter litoralis; assembly: GCF_001719165.1. Classification (NCBI taxonomy): domain Bacteria; kingdom Pseudomonadati; phylum Pseudomonadota; class Alphaproteobacteria; order Sphingomonadales; family Erythrobacteraceae; genus Erythrobacter; species Erythrobacter litoralis. Next base: position 966,758 of record NZ_CP017057.1, on the reverse strand, counting down.
GTGCCAGATGCGGAAGCCGTCTTCGAGCGATTCGGACCCTCGATTGTGGTCAAAATAGCCCTTGCCCTTCCACGAAAGCCCGGGGTTTTCCATGTCGACCTCGATCCGCGCGCGCGGGGCAAGGCAGTGCCAGATGTGCTTCTCGCCGTGGTCGAGTGCGAAGCTCGTGGGATTGAGTGCCTCGGGATGGACCTTTACGACGCCGCGCACCCGGCGGTGCACCGGGTTGAAGAGGCGCGTGTCGCGCTCCTCGATATGGATGTGGAGCGCATCGCCCTTCCATTCGACCCTGCTTGGCCCGATCGCGAGCGTGGTGGGCTCGCGCGTGACGGACCCGCTCGGGCGCTCGGTCATGACCCAGCGCGCCTCGGGTCCGTAGAGCGCGACGTTGAGCGAACAATGGTCGAGCGGGTCGTGACGGCCGCTGCGCTTGTAATAGGGTGAAAAGACGCTGCCGACGAAGGCTATGATCGTCAGGGCGTGCTGCCCGTCGTCACTGATCGCATCGACGTACCACCAGGTGTAGCCACCGGGTGGAACCTCCGCGTCGAAGCGAGGTCCGATGCGATCGTCCTTGCCGCCAGCAGTCCGGACAAGGCTGCCATGGGGACGCCGGCTGCCGGATGCGTCGCCCCGCCCGCGCAGTACAGCCCCTTCATCCGGGTCCTCGGACCCTGCCTCTGGAAGGAGGCCGCCCAGCCGTGCGACGCCCTGCCATAAAGGGCTCCACCGGTTTGCGGGAACAGTTTCTCCCATGTCGCCGGGCTGGCGAGTTCGTGGGGCATAGGGTCCTCGAGTTCGAGGCCGCACCGCTCGAGCGTCGCCCTCATCTGCCGTGTGCATTGCTCGGTCTCCTCGGGTGAATAGGCATGGGTGTCCCCGTTGGCGGGGGCGTTGACGATGATCTGGATGCGCTCGCGGGCGCCGTCGTGGTTTTCGCCCTTGTCGTTGGCTCCGCGATCCTGGGCGCACAGATAGACGGTCGGCTCGCTGGGCGGACGACCGGAGCGGATCTGCTCGAACTCGCGAGCGTAATCGCGTGAGAAGAAGACATTGTGATGGGTAAGGTCGAAACCGCTCGTCTTCGCGTGGGCGAACCATACGAGCGCCGAAAGCGAGCGCTTGGTGGTCGGCATGGAACGCACGGCGCGCGCGGCTTCGTGGCCGAATCGCCCTTCGGCAAGGGCGGCGGGATCGCCATTGCAGATCACGATCTCAGCGTGGAGCATTTCCCCGCTCGCGAGGCGGACCCCGTTCACCCGGCCATTCTGCGCCAATATGTGCGAGACCCCCTCGCCGGTGCGGATCTTCGCCCCCTTGCGCTCGGCCAGCATGCCGATTCCCTGAGCGAGCGCCGCAATGCCGCCATCGATCAGCCAGACGCCGCGCGCCTCTGTATGGGCGATCAGCATGAGGGTCGCGGGCGCCCGGAACGGGTCGGAGCCGCAATAGGTCGCATAACGGCCATAGAGCTGCTGCAGGCGGGGATCGGCGAAATGTTCGCCCAGCGCCTTCCACAGATTGTCGAAGGGGCGCATCGCGAGCATATCGCCCATGTTGAGCAGGCCGATGCGCCACATCATCGGCAGCGGCGTCGAAGCGCTTTCACCGCGCAGGAAAGGCTCGTCTAGCACTTCGTAGATGCGCCGCGCCTCCTGCCGGAAAGAGCGGAAACCCGCTGCCGCCTCGGCTCCGGCGAAATCGCCGATCGCCTCCTCGCTGCGCAAGGGATCGGCGAAAAGGTCGAGATGGCCGCCATCCTCCCAGGCATGGCGGGCGATGATCCCGGCCTGGCGTGCGGTGATGAAATCCTCGAGCCGCGCGTCGCAGGCATGAAAGAGACCTTCGAACACGTCGCGCATCGTGAAAACGGTCGGTCCTGCGGCAACCGGCTGGCCGTCGACCTCGACATGGCGCGCCTTGCCGCCGATCCAGCGTTCCTTTTCGACGAGAGTCACATCATGGCCGCGTGCGGCAAGCATGGCGGCGCTGGTCAGCCCGCCAATGCCTGCCCCGATAATGACGATGCGCGCGCTCACCCGTTCTCCCCGGATTTCCCCGGCCATCCAATCCCGGGACAATATTATTGACCTTGTCACACCATCTGTCCAATTGTTTGGACATATGACACATGAAATCGCGATTTCCTGATGGCGGGCACGCCGCTCAAGGTCCGCTGGACCGCCCGGCGCAACGCCGTCTTCGCGAATCCCAAGTTCCAGTACTGGGCAGCGAAACTGCCCCTGATCCGGCGAATCGCGCGAAGCCGCGCAGGCACCATGTTCGATCTCGTGGTCGGCTTTTCCTACTCGCAGATATTGCGTGCGGTCGTCGATAGCGGCCTGCTCGACGTGCTGAAGCATGGCCCACTCGGCGCCAGCGAGATAGCCGGGCGCATCGACTTGTCCGACGACGCCACGCTGTGCCTACTGCGTGCGGCGCGCGCTCTCGATCTGGCCGAGGAAGTGCTCGAGGACGGCTGGATGCTCGGCCAGCAGGGGGCGGTGCTGCAGGCGGACGAGGGGACGCAGGCGATGATCCGCCACCACCGGCTTCTCTATCGCGATCTCGAAGCTCCGCTCGAACTCCTGCGCAAGGACCGCAGCGAGGCGACCGAGCTGTCGCGCTTCTGGTCTTATGCCGGTGCGCTGCATGGCGCTGCCGAGGCCGGCCGCGAGACGACCGAATATTCGCGCCTCATGGCGACGTCGCAGCAATTCGTGGCCGACCAGGTGCTCGCCGCGTTCCGATTCCCCGCGCGCGCAAGGCTGCTCGACGTGGGCGGCGGGCACGGCGCCTTTCTCGGCCATGTGGGCCGGGCCTATCCCGGAATCGAACTCGGCCTGTTCGACCTCCCCGAAGTTGTGGAAAACGCGCGCGAACCGCTGGCGAGCGAATTCGGAACGGAGCGGCTGTCCTTCCATCCCGGCAACTTCTTCCGCGATTCGATTCCGGCGGGCTTCGACCTCGTCTCGCTGGTCCGCATCCTGCACGATCACGACGACGGCCCGGCGCTCGATCTGCTGCGCAATATCCGCCGCGCGCTCGATCCCGGCAAACGCCTTATGATCGCCGAGCCCATGGCCCGCGTGCCCGGCGCGGAGGCGATGGGTGAGGCGTTTTTCGGACTCTATCTGTGGGCGATGGGATCGGGCCGCGCGCGCTCGGCCGAAGAGATCCGGGCAATGCTGGCCGAGGCCGGATTTTCCGCCTCGAAAACCGTCCCAACACCCCAGCCCGTGATCGCGAGCATTGTCGTCGCGACCGCCTGATCCGGCGTTGTCCAAAAAATTTGACAGTCGTCTACGTAAGGCTTAACAGACAGTACGGAGTAGGTGGTCCTCGACCCAATCGAGTCGGCACCCATGCCGCTCTCGATACGAGGCAAGCAGGAGCGAGCCGAATGGACACATTGGCAGTCATACTCGAAGGGCCCGAGCGTCTGGCGCTCCGCTCGCTCGAACTGACGCCGATGCAGCCCGGCGACGTTCTCGTTGAAATCGCCTGGAGCGGGGTCAGCACCGGAACCGAAAAGCTTCTTTGGACCGGCAGCATGCCGCCCTTCCCCGGAATGGGTTATCCGCTCGTTCCCGGTTACGAATCGGTCGGCCGGATCATCGATGCGGGCGCAGAGGCGAAGGGCCGGATCGGCGACTGGGTCTTCGTGCCCGGCGCAAATTGCTATTCCGACGCGCGCGGCCTGTTCGGCGGCACTGCGAGCCAGGTCATCGTGCCTTCTGCGCGGGTCCTGCCGGTTCCCGAACATCTCGGCGAAGCGGGTGTGCTCTGCGCGCTCACCGCGACCGCGCTGCACGCCATCAATGGCGGCGGCCTACCCGATCTCATCATCGGCCACGGCGTGCTCGGCCGGCTGCTCGCGCGGCTCACGCTGGCGCTGGGCGGCGACGCGCCGACCGTGTGGGAAACCAATCCCGATCGCTGCCACGGCGCTGCAGGCTACGACGCGATCCATCCCGAAGCGGACGAGCGCAAGGATTACCGCGCAATCTACGACGCGAGCGGGGATTCCAACATCGTCGACACCTTGGTCGGCCGGATGGCGAAGGGCGGCGAAATCGTGCTCGCCGGCTTCTATTCCGACCGCGTCAGCTTCGCCTTCCCCGCCGCCTTCATGAAGGAGGCGCGGCTGCGCATCGCAGCCGAATGGCAGGCGGACGACATCACCCAAACGCACGACCTCATCGAAACGGGTCGTCTCGATCTTGCCGGACTGGTCACCAATCGCCGTCCGGCGCGGGATGCGACAGAGGCCTATCCGCAGGCCTTCAGCGATCCCGCTTGCCTGAAAATGGTTCTGGACTGGAGGGATTGCAGATGACCATGCTTGAAAGCCAAGACGCAGCACTTCGCGAGGAGGCCGCGCAGGAACCCGACCCGGTGCACACCGGCGAGGTGACCAAGGAAACGCAGATCATCGCGATCTACGGCAAGGGTGGCTCGGGCAAGAGCTTCGCCCTCGCCAATCTCAGCTATATGATGGCCCAGCAGGGCAAGCGCGTCCTGCTGATCGGCTGCGATCCCAAGTCCGACACCACCAGCCTGCTGTTCGGCGGCAAGGCCACGCCTTCGATCATCGAGACGTCTTCCAAGAAGAAGCTCGCCGGTGAGGAAGTGCGCATCGAGGATGTCTGCTTCCAGCGTGACGGCGTGTTCGCGATGGAACTGGGCGGTCCCGAAGTCGGCCGCGGCTGCGGCGGGCGCGGCATCATCCACGGCTTCGAAACCCTGGAAAAGCTGGGCTTCCACGACTGGGGCTTCGACTATGTCCTCCTGGACTTCCTCGGCGACGTGGTATGCGGCGGGTTCGGCCTGCCGATCGCGCGCGACATGTGCCAGAAGGTGATCGTGGTCGGATCGAACGACCTGCAATCGCTCTATGTTGCGAACAATGTCTGCCAAGCGGTCGAATATTTCCGCAAGATGGGCGGCAATGTCGGCGTCGCCGGCATGATCGTGAACAAGGACGACGGCACCGGCGAAGCCCATGCCTTCGCCGAGGCGGTCGGCATCCCCGTCCTCACCGCGATCCCCGCGCACGAGGACATCCGTCGCAAAAGCGCGAATTACCAGATCATCGGCTTTCCCGGCGGCGAATGGGGCAGCCTGTTCGAGGATCTTGCGGAAAATGTCGCAGTCGCGCCGCCGGTGCGCCCCAAGCCGCTCGATCAGGACGGCCTGCTCGGCCTGTTCAGCGCCGATGAAACGGGCGGAAATGTCGAACTGGTCCCCGCGACGCAGGCCGACATGCGCGGCGGCGTCTTCGAAACCCGCGAAAGCCTTGAAGTGATCTACGACGAGGTATGAAACCATGAGCGATTTCAACCCCACCCCCGAAACCCGCGGTGACGCGACCGACGAGGTGCGCGCTCCCGACCGGATCGACCTCGCACCCGCGACCGAAGCGTCGCCTGAAGCGCCGCCCGCCGCCGAGGGAAGCGGCTGCCACGGCGGCAAGGACCGCATGCTCGAAGCCGCCAAGGCCGCGGGCAAGAGCGACATCCTCGAACAATATGCCAAGGACTATCCGGTCGACCCCAATGCCGGGCCGCACGATCAGCCCCAGAGCATGTGCCCTGCCTTCGGATCCCTGCGCGTCGGTCTTCGCATGCGCCGCACGGCAACGGTCCTCTCGGGCTCGGCCTGCTGCGTCTATGGCCTGACCTTCACCTCGCACTTCTACGGCGCGCGCCGGACCGTGGGCTACGTGCCCTTCAACTCGGAAACGCTCGTCACCGGCAAGCTGTTCGAGGACATCAAGGAAGCGGTCGAGGATCTCGCCGACCCTGAGAAATACGACGCGATCGTGGTGACGAACCTGTGCGTTCCCACCGCGAGCGGCGTGCCGCTGCGCCTGCTGAAAAAGCAGATCAACGGCGTTCGCATCATCGGGATCGACGTGCCGGGCTTCGGCGTGCCGACCCATGCCGAGGCGAAGGACATCCTTGCCGGCGCGATGCTCAAATATGCCCGCGAAGAGGCCGAACAGGGCCCCGTCGCCGCCCCGCGCGAACGCACCGACAAGCCGACCGTCACGCTCCTGGGCGAGATGTTCCCGGCCGATCCGGTGGTGATCGGGCAGATGCTCGAACCGCTTGGCCTTGCCGCAGGGCCAGTCGTCCCGACCCGCGAATGGCGTGAGCTTTATTCCGCGCTCGACGGTTCGGTCGTCGCCGCGATCCACCCTTTCTACACCGCCGCAATCCGCGAATTCGAAGCGGCGGGGCGCCCGATCATCGGCTCCGCCCCGGTCGGCGCGGACGGCACCGCCGCCTGGCTCGAAGCGATCGGCGAGACCATGGGTCTCCCCCGCGAAAAGGTCGACGGAGTGAAGAACGCCATGATCGGCGCGATCAAGGGCGCGCTTGCGGGCTCCCAGATCAAGGGCCGGATCACCGTCTCGGGCTATGAGGGTTCGGAACTGCTGGTCGCCCGCCTGCTGATCGAAAGCGGCGCGGAAGTGCCCTATGTCGGCAGCGCCTGCCCGAGGACGAAGTGGTCGGATCCCGACCGCGAATGGCTCGAGGCGCGCGGGTGCCGGGTCAATTACCGTGCGAGCCTCGAACAGGACATCGCCGCGATCGAGGAATTCCGCCCCGATCTCGCGATCGGCACCACCCCGGTCGTGCAGCACGCCAAGACCAAGGCGATCCCCTCGCTCTATTTCACCAATCTCATCTCGGCCCGTCCGCTGATGGGACCGGCGGGCGCAGGCAGCCTTGCGACGGTGATCAACGGCGCGCTCGGCAACAAGGAACGCTTCGACACGATGCGCGACTTCTTCGAGGGCGTCGGGACCGAGCACGCCGCGGGCGTCTGGGAAGACACGCCCGTAGACCGGCCCAAATTCCGGAAGAAATACGCAGCCCTCAACGAAGCGGCGCGCAAGGCATCGGAGGCGATCGGCACATGACACTCGTACTCGACCACGATCGTGCTGGCGGATATTGGGGTGCGACCTATGTCTTCACCGCCGTGAAGGGCCTGCAGGTCATCATCGACGGTCCCGTAGGCTGCGAAAACCTGCCGGTGACCTCGGTGCTGCATTACACCGACGCCCTGCCCCCGCATGAACTGCCGATCGTCGTGACCGGCCTCGCCGAGGAAGAGCTCGGCAAGACCGGGACCGAAGGCGCGATGAAGCGCGCCTGGCAGACGCTTGACCCCGAATTGCCCGCCGTCGTCGTGACCGGCTCCATCGCCGAGATGATCGGCGGCGGCGTCACGCCGCAGGGCACGAACATCAAGCGCTTCCTGCCTCGCACCATCGACGAGGACCAGTGGCAGAGCGCCGACCGCGCGCTGACCTGGCTGTGGACCGAATTCGGGCCGAAGAAGGTCCCGGCGAAGAAGCCGCGCAAGGAAGGCCAAAAGCCGGTCGTAAATATCATCGGCCCCAGCTACGGCATGTTCAATATGCCATCCGACCTCGCCGAGATCCGGCGGCTGGTCGAAGGCATCGGCTGCGAAGTCGGCATGGTCTTCCCATTGGGCAGCCACCTTGCCGATATCCGCCAGCTCGGCACGGCCGATGCGAACATCTGCATGTACCGCGAGTTCGGGCGCAACCTGTGCGAAACGCTCGAGATCCCGTACTTCCAGGCACCGGTCGGGCTGTCCTCGACCACCAAGTTCCTGCGCGCGCTTGGCGAGGAGCTCGGGCTAGATCCGGAACCTTTCATCGAGCGTGAGAAGCACACCACGATCAAGCCGCTCTGGGACCTGTGGCGTTCGGTCACGCAGGATTTCTTCGGCACGGCGAGCTTCGGCATCGTCGCCAACGAAACCTATGCCCGCGGCATCCGCCATTTCCTCGAGGATGACATGGGCCTGCCCTGCACCATGGCGGTGTCGCGCTGTGCCGGGGTCAAGCCCAAGAACGAGGACGTGCGCGAGCAGATCGCCACGAACCCGCCGCTGGTGATGTTCGGCAGCTACAACGAGCGCATGTACATGGCCGAATGCGGAGCGCGCGGGATGTTCATTCCGGCGAGCTTCCCGGGCGCCGCGATCCGCCGCCATACCGGCACCCCCTTCATGGGCTATGCCGGGGCGACCTATCTCGTCCAGGAAGTCTGCAACGCGCTGTTCGACGCCTTGTTCTACATCCTCCCGCTCGGGACGGATCTCGACAAGGTCGATGCAACGCCGGCGAAGAACGAAACCGAATTGACCTGGGACAAGGACGCCAAGGCGGAACTCGATAGGCTGGTCGAAGAACAGCCGGTCCTGATCCGCATTTCCGCCGCCAAGCGCCTGCGCGATGCGGCCGAACGGACCGCCCGCCGCAATGGTGAGCGGATCGTGACCATCGATTGCCTCGCCGAAGCGCGCCTGCAGGGGGAGAGTGCGTGATGCACGCATCCGCCTTCTGCCCTGCCCGAGAGGCGCCGGCGATGGCTCAACCGAATGCCCGCTTGCGGGCGAACCAATCCACGTGGGGGATCACGCGGGGATGCCGACGGGGGCCTTCGGGCTCCCACTCAAACCCAACTGAACGGAGACATACCAATGACAGATCCGAACCCCGGCGGTGAGCGGGTGGGAACCTACCTCACGCCCGAAGAAGCCCAGGAAATCCACAAGGGCTTCATGTCGACCTTCACCCTCTATGTCGTGATTGCGCTCGTCGCGCATGCGCTGATGTGGGCCTACAAGCCCTGGATCGGCGGCGGCTTCGGCCTCTGATCGCATGCCTGACCGGCTCAATGGCCGGACAGACAGCAATCACGAAGTCCTATTGAAAGGAAATTCTCATGTGGAGAATCTGGTTCTACTTTGACATCCGTCGGGCTCTGGTGGGCCTGCACGTCGTTCTCGCCGTGCTCGCTTTCACCATCCACTTCATCCTGCTCAGCACGGATCGCTACAACTGGCTTGAAAACGCCCCCGGCACCACGGCGCCGGCTCAGGCTGCCATCGAGCTGTCGGAAGCCCCGACCGCTAGCTGACGCAAGCCGAAATGTGAGGGGGCAGGTTCGCCTGCCTGCCTCCTGACACTTCTTACGAAACCTTCAAAACCCGCCGTCAGGCGGGAAGGATGGACCTATGGCGCTCCTTAGTTTCGAGCGGAAATACCGCGTGCGCGGCGGCACCTTGATCGGCGGCGACCTTTTCGACTTCTGGGTCGGGCCGTTTTATGTCGGCTTCTTTGGGGTAACGACGGCAATCAGCGCGCTGCTTGGCACCGCGCTCATCTTCGCCGCTGCCATCGAAGGGCCTACCCTCAATCCCTGGCTGATCGACATTCAACCGCCGCCGATCGAAGCCGGGCTTGCTCTCGCCCCTCTGAGCGAGGGCGGATACTGGCAGATCATCACGGCCTGCGCAGTCGTCGCCTTCTATTCATGGGTGTTCCGCCAGGCAGAGATCTCGCGCAAGCTGGGCATGGGCTACCACGTTCCGGTCGCCTTCAGCTTCGCCGTCTTCGCCTATGTGACCCTGAACGTGATCCGGCCGGTATGGATGGGTGCCTGGGGGCACGCATTCCCTTACGGCATTTGGAGCCACCTCGATTGGGTTTCCAACACCGGGTACATGTACGTGAACTTCCACTACAATCCGGTCCACATGTTGGCGATCACCTTCTTCTTCACGAACTGCCTTGCGCTTGCGCTCCATGGCGGCCTGGTGCTCTCGGCGGTCAACCCGTCGAACGGGACCAACGTGAAGACGCCCGAATACGAAGACACCTATTTCCGTGACTTCATCGGTTATTCGGTCGGCACGCTGGGCATCCACCGTGTGGGGCTCTTCCTCGCTCTCAACGCGGGGTTCTGGAGCGCCATCTGCATCGTGATTTCAGGAACCCTTTATGTCGGCAGCTGGCCGGAATTCTGGGATTTCTGGAAGAAGATCCCAATCTGGTCGTGAGGAGCACCTGAACCATGGCGACTTATCAAAACATCTTTACGCAGGTCCAGGTTACCGGGCCGCCGGAAATGGGCATCCCCCTCTCTCCCGAGGAGGACATCCGCATCCCGGCGACGGGCAACAATTACTGGCTGGGCAAGATCGGCCAGGCTCAGTTCGGCCCGATCTATCTCGGTTGGCTCGGCACTGCCTCGCTGGCTTTCGGGACAATCGCGATCCTGATCATCGGGTTCAATTTCTGGGCCCAGGTCAACTGGAGCCCGCAGGCCTTCGTGCGCGAGCTCTTCTGGCTCTCGCTCGATCCTCCGGGCCCCCAATACGGGTTCAGCCTGTTCGTTCCGCTCAATGAGGGGGGCTGGTTCATTCTCACGGGCGGCTTCCTGTCGGCAGCGGTGCTCCTGTGGTGGGCGCGAACCTATTCGAGGGCCAAGGCGCTCGGCATGGGGATGCACATTCCATGGGCTTTCGCGAGCGCCATCTGGCTGTTCCTGGTGCTGGGCTTCATCCGCCCGCTCCTGCTCGGCCAGTGGTCGGAGGCGGTTCCTTACGGTATCTTCAGCCACCTCGACTGGACGAACAACTTCTCGCTCATCCACGGCAACCTGTTCTACAACCCCTTCCACGCGCTTTCGATCGTGTTCCTTTACGGTTCCGCGGTCCTGTTCGCGATGCACGGGGCGACGATCCTTGCCGTGGGCCGCTATGGCGGTGAGCGCGAGATCGAGCAGATCACCGATCGCGGCACCGCTTCGGAACGCGCGGCGCTGTTCTGGAGGTGGACCATGGGCTTCAACGCCTCGATGGAATCGATCCACCGCTGGGCCTGGTGGTTCGCGGTCCTCACCACGCTGACCGGCGGGATCGGCATCCTGCTCTCCGGCACGGTGGTGGACAACTGGTATGTCTGGGCGCAGGAGCACTATTACGCTCCGAAGTGACGCGCCCGAACGGCGGAGGATCCCCTGCTTGCGCAGCCGGATCCCCGCCAGTCGGCCCGATGAAGAAGCCCGGCCCGCCAATGGCGCGGCCGGGCTTCTTCTTTGGATGATTGGGATAGACCAAGGACGATCTGCAAGGCGAGGTTTAGCCGGAAAGCTTGCCTTCCCTATGGCTGTGCTGTCGGCCGGATCAGCTCTCGTGAACCCTGCGCCCCGGCAGGCGGCTCTTCACGCCGCGTCCTTTTCCCTCAGCCTGACATCCAGCAGGTGAAGCGGAAGCGAAAGCGCCAGCGGCACCGCGATGAACGGCCATTCGGCCCCGGTCATCGCACCCCTCAGGCCGAGTACGATCAGCGCGGCAGGGCCAAGCAGCCCGGCAAGGTCGAGCCACCTCCATCCTCTGCGGCGGAGCCAGCCGGCTTCGATCAAGAGCACCGCAAGGATGATGTCGGCGGCATGGCCGGTCTCGAACAGCCAGGACATTCGAATTGGCTCCCCATCCTGCAAAAGCGTTGGACTCGCCTTGCCACAGGCCCATGAGCTCGCGCCAGACCCGCGGGTGATTTCAAGCGAAGATCCGATGGGGCCAAGCAGCGATGCGGTATCGGGGACTCGGGGACCGCCTGGCGCACTGAATTCGAGGGGCCGAGCGCAAGGGGCCCCAGGCGTTCTGGAACGGGGAACATTCACACGGGCGCGAAAAGCGCCTGCCGTGCCTCGGCCCTACTCAGCCGAAGGGTGGGTTCAGCTCTACCACTGCCCAGTTCAGAGCACCGGCCATGCTGACCCAACCCAGATAAGGGACAAGCAGGAGGCTCGCCCCGCGCGAATAGCGCCCGCAATAGATGATGAGCGCGATGATCGAGAGCCACAGCAAGATGAGCTCGTAGAACGCCCAGTCGGGCCGCTGAAGGCGGAAGAAGAGCAGGCTCCAGGTGATGTTGAGAAAGCCGTTCAGCGCAAACAGGCTGACGATCCTTTCGGAGACAGCGCTGTCGGGCGCCGCTCGCCACGCGGTCACGCCCGACACGACGATGAGGGCATACATCAGCGTCCATGCCATCGGGAACATGGGATCGGGCGGGGTCCAGTCGGGTTTTTCGAGCCCCTGATACCACGGCCCCAGATCCGTGATCGTCGCCCCAAGCGCGGCCACGCAAACGGCGGCCAGCGTGGCGACGACGACCGGAATGATCCAGGTTGCTTTCATGCTGAGGGTTTTAACGTGTTGCCTCCCTCAAGCCCAGCAGATGCGCAGTATCCTTGAGGAAAATCTTTACATGCGCCATCGGCTTCGCCCGCACGAGCTTCTTGTTCATGTAGGCCTGCCAGGTGAGCTGCTGCACGTCCTTGTCGTCACACATCGTCACGAAGCGCTCGCGGCGCTTGTCGCTCGAATACCAGAAATACTGCATCATCCCGAGGACCCAGAAAACCTTACCATGCTCCCGCATGAAGCGGCTGCGCGCTTTCTTCAGGGCCTTGGCCTCGCCGGTCTTGAGGAATTCGGACGCTGCCTCGGCGACCATCCGGCCGCCGGTCATGGCGTAGTAGATCCCCTCGCCAGAAGCGGGTGCCACGACGCCGGCGGCATCGCCCGCGACGATCACGTCGGCCCCATTGTCCCAACGCTTGAGCGGCTTAAGTGGGATCGGCGCGCCTTCGCGGCGGACCGTCTCGCAGCGCGTCAGGCCAAGATCGGCGCGCATGGTCGAAATCGCGCCGCGCAGGCTGAAGCCCTTGTTCGCGCTGCCCACTCCGACACTCGCGGTCTCGCCATGCGGGAATACCCAGGCATAGAAATCGGGCGAGAGCTTACCCTGGTAGAATACATCGCAGCGCGAGTGATCATAGGCGTCCGAATCCTCTTCGGGCGACTTGATGATCTCGTGGTAGGCAAAGACGCACGGGACACGTTCGGCACCCGGCAGGCATTGCTTGGCCACGGCAGAGCGCGCACCGTCCGCGCCGATCACGCAACGCGCGCGGACCCGTTCGATCGGGCCACCGCGCTGGCGGCGGAAAGTGACGATCGGATGCGCTTCATCGTCGCGCTCGACCTTCTCGAATGTGCCTTCGAGCCGTTCCGCACCCGAATAGCGCGCGCGTTCGCGAAGCCATTCGTCGAATTCCTCGCGGTCGACCATGCCGACATAGCCGATTTCGCCGACCGGCATGTCCACGGCCCGGCCCGACGGCGCGATCATCCGGGCCGAGCGCGCGCGGGCGACGAGCAGGCTTTGCGGGACGTCGAAATCCTCCATCAGCCGCGGGGGCACCGCCCCACCGCAGGGCTTGATCCGGCCTCCGCGTTCGAGCAGCAGTACCGAATGCCCGGCAAGGGCAAGGTCGGTCGCGGCAGTTGCGCCGGACGGGCCACCGCCCACGACGACGGCATCGTAGATTTTCTCTCTCATGCGAACACCTCCGAATCGCGCGCGGGTTCCACTCGCGGAGCCGCGCTGGGGCCTGTCGTGCGCAGGGCGAGCCCTGCCGCGATCACGAACAGGATCGCCTCGATGGCAAAAATGAACCGGAAGGCGCTGCCATCATGCGCCATGATCTGCCGGGCAATGTCCACGCCCAGCGCTCCGAGAAGGCCACCGAGCCCAAAGGCGATCGCCTGGCTCGCGCCCCACACGCCCATCCGGACACCCTCGCGGGTGGTCCGGCCGGATCCTGCAAGGCCCATCATCGCGCCGATCGCCGAGACGGCGAAGACGCCGTTCGAAAAGCCGAGCACGAAGACATTGATACCGATCGGCCAGCCCGGGCCGTGCATCGCCGCCGCGCCGAGCGTCGCAAGGGCGAACGCCGAACCGATGCAGCCTGCAACGACCCAGAGCCGCAATTCGCCTGGCAGCCGGCCGGCAAAGGCGCTGCCGCCGATCCCGGCAACGATCATGCCGAGAAGGATGCCACCCTGGTGCTGACCACCGAGCTGGGTCGATTCGCCCGGCTCCATTCCGAAGACGAGACCCGCGAAAGGCTCGAGGATGAGGTCCTGCATGCTGAAGGCGATCATCGAGACGAAGATGAAGATGGTGAAGCGGCGAGCCGCCTGTTCGTTCATGATCTCGCGCAGGGCAGCCATGAAGTCGGGTGCGGGCTCGTCCTTGGCAGTTTCCTCGAACACTTCGTGTCGGCCCTCGAGCCGGAAGGTAGCAAGCGCGGTGATGAGGGTGACGGTGAGCGCGAGCCCGCCGGCTACGATCAGAAGCCGCTGCGGCGAATAAGGCTGGAGCAGCGCGCCCACGCTTATAGCTGATACGACGATACCGGCGACCATCATGATCCAGGTCACCGCCGCCGCTGCAGAACGCCGCGCCGGGGCAACGGCGGAGGCCAGCAGGGCCAGCGCGGAAGTGCCGCTCGCGCCGACGCCCGCGCCGATCAGCGTGTAGGCGATGATCGCGAGGCTGAATCCTATCAAGGGCTCGGAGGTCATCATCAACGTCGCCTGGGTGGCCAGCAGTGAAGCAAGCGCCAGCACCGCCATGCCGCCGAGGATCCACGGCGCGCGCCTCCGCCCCTTATCAGAGCCATGGCCCCACAAAGGCCGCGCAAGCTGCACCGCGTAATGCCAGGCGACTAGCCCTGCGGGAATCGCGGCAGCCAGCGCGTATTCGACCACCATCAGCCGGTTGAGCACGGTCGTCGCCAGCATCACAAGAGCGCCGATCGAAGCCTGGACGAGACCGATCCGGACGATGCCGAACCAGCCAAGGCCACCCTTCGAAACCGCGCCTGGCGACATCAGATATATCCTCCAAGCCCCAGCGCCGCCGCGAGCATCCCGAGAACGTAGAGCGTGACCCCTACCCCGTTGTACCAAGGCGCATATTTGGCCGGATCGCTGACCAGACGTGGCATCGCGAGGAATTGCGCGACGAGCGCTATGCCGACCACGCTCGCCGAGACCGAATAACCCCAGCCCATCAGCAGCGCGACAACGACCACTTGCGCCGCGGCCATAACCGCGCACGCAACGATCGCTGCGCCTTCCACGCCCATGACGACGGGTAGCGACTTGAGGCCGGTCGCGCGGTCGCCTTCGACCGCCTTGAAATCGTTCAATGTCATGATGCCGTGCGCGCCCAGGCTGTAGAGCACGAGCACGACGAGCACCTCGCTCGAAGGCAAAGCGCCCAGCATGACGGTCGCGCCGGTGAACCAGCTCAGCCCCTCATAGGTCAGCCCGACCACCAGCGGCCCTGTCCATCCGCTCGTCTTGAAGCGGAAAGGCGGCATCGAATAACCCCAGGCGAGCGCGAGGCCCACCAGCGCGGCGACGAAGACCAGTTCGCCCAGCGCCAGCGCGACCGCGGCCGAGATCAGCGTGCCGATAAGCGCGATATAGAGACCCCAGCGGCCCGCGATCCTTCCCGAAGGGATGGGCCGGTCGGGTTCGTTGATCGCATCGACGTGGCGGTCGAACCAGTCGTTGACCGCCTGGCTCGTCCCGCAGACCAGCGGCCCTGCCAAGAGCACGCCGCCAGCGACGAACCACCAGCGACCCTCGAGCCCCGCCCCGGAAGAGACGGCGCCGCACATGAAGGCCCACATCGGGGGGAACCACGTGATCGGTTTGAGCAATTGCAGGACGTCGCGCGGCGCGGGAATCGGCGCGTGGCGAGTCGAGGCTACGGTCGTTTCCATGGGCGCAGGCTATGCCTGACAGTCGCAGGCGTCAAATTATTTTGACACTCGAGTTATCGCCGTCGTGGAATAAGCGCATTTCGCCCGACAAATAGTGTCAGGCGCGTCAGTCGGGCTGTGTCAAAAACGCTTACGACTCGGGGTCGCTCGGCAGGTTGCCGAGACCGTAGCGATGCAGTTTGGAATAAAGGCTCTGACGCGACAGGCCGAGAATCTCAGCCGCCGAAGCCCGATTGTCGGACGTGTAGGACAGCGCAGCTTCGATGCAGAGCCGCTCGATGAGGTCGGTACTCTCGCGCACGATATCCTTGAGCGACATGCGCCCGACGAGGTCGGTCAGCTGCTCAACCGAACGCGGCAGGTCCTGCGCCCCAGGCGGCAGATCGCGCAGGCGGCGTCCGATCGGGCGTATCACGAAGCCGTAAAGCGGATTGTCGCCGGAACTGCGCACCGCCGAAAGCTCCACCGGCTCGCCCTCGGTCTCTCCGCTTGCGCGCAGCACCGTTCCGACATTGCGGGCTGCCCCGTGCTGGTCGATCTGGCCTTCGATGAGATCGAGGTCGATCCCGGGGCGTCCGACCCACTCCGACAGATGCCGCCCGCGCAGCTGGTCGAGACTGGCGGCCTGGACCATCTCGACGAAGGCATTGTTTGCGCTCACGACTTCGAGATTGGCATCGGCAACGAGGAAGGCGTCGGGCATCTGGTCGACGAGGTCGAGGACGGGGGAGGCTTCGCCGCCATCCTGTTCGCCTGCGGGAACCAGGCGAACCAGCAGGAACTGGCCGCGATCCTGAGTGAAGCCGGCGACCGAGGCATTCACCTCGCGCCCGTTGCGCGTCAACTTGATCGGGATCGGGCTGACCGAATCGGAAACGAGCGCCGCGCCGACGAGAGTCTGGAGCGTGTCGCGAGCCGACTTGTCGACCATCCCGGGCAGTTTCTTGCCCGGCAGGCTTCCCGCCCGCGCCCCGAGCAGCGTATGCGCTGCCGGATTCGCTTCCCGGATCCGAAGGCTCGAGGCCTCCACGATAAGCACCGCTTCATGCGAGCGCTCGAACAGCATGCGATAGCGCGATTCGAGCTGGCGCATGCGCAGATAGTCGCGCTCGAGCGATTGCTGGACCTGCAGCAATCGCGCCTGCAGCTTTCCCGCCTCGCGCAGATCGCGCCCGAAGGCGATGCGATGTTCGCCCTTGTTGACGCTGAGCACGGCATAGCGGATCGGCAGCTCGCCATCGCGCGAGGGATGGTTGACCTGCCGCCAGTGCTGGACCTCACCGCGCCGGGCGGCGGCCAGCATTTCCATGATCTTGGGGCGGGACTCCTCGGTTACCGTCTCGATCCAATTGGTCCCGACAAACCCTTCGAAAGAGGGGAAATCCTTGGGATCGAAGGCAGCATCGAGGATCGTGCCGGTATCATCGAGAACGAGGGTGACGTCGCCCGCCACCATGGCAAGCTTCATCGCTGCATCGGCATCGAGAGTGTCGAACAGTTCGGCAGCGTGGCCGAAAGGGTTTTTACCCTCGATCGAATGCTTGCGGGTCAGCATGGACAATCAAGCCTAGGAGATCTCTTGCGTGTCGGCGTGCGCCGAATGGACAAGCTTCTCCGCAGTTGCAAGTGCCGCGCGGGCATCGATCCCCGTTCCATCTGCGCCGACCTCGGCGACCATGGCGGGGTTTTCATTGATGACACGCCCGCCGACGAGGACCGCGATCTGCGGATTGGCGGACACGCTGCGCATCGCCTTGATCAGATTGGCGAGCGCCGAACTCGGGCAATCGCGCGCGATCGTGAGGCCGACAAGATCGTAACGCCGGCGCGACAGGCGGTCGAGAAGTTCGCGTCGCTCCGGCTTGACCAGCGCCTCGCTTTCCCAGCCCGCACGGGCGAAGACTTCCTCGATCATCAATGTGCCGAACGAATGCACATCGCCCGGCATCGCCGAAAACAAAGCGACCTTGCGGCCGAGGCCGGGGGTCGGATCGCCCGGAACGCGCATCGCGACTTCGCGCATGACTTCCTGCAGCCGCCACAGACCCATCGTCACGTCGATGAAATCGCATTCGTCGCGGTCCCACATGTCTCCGAGCGTCCGGGCAGAGGGGGCGAGCAGGTCGAGATAAATCGCATCGACACTGACTCCCTTGCCGAGAAAGCGGTCGATCTCCTCGAGCAAAGCATCCGCCTCGAGTTCGAGCGGCAGAATCGCGAAGCGGGCGGCATCGGCAGGTTCGATCTCACGCGGGCGATCTTCGGAAGGCGAGCCTTCGCCGCCGCCCGAATGGGCCATCATGAGGCGCGGGATGATCTCCCCCTCGATGATCGTGTTGATTGCATCCCCGGATCTGGATCCCGCCGCTGCGGCGTCAGATTTTTCCTTGCGCCGATCGCGATACAGAGGGTTGGTGATAACCTTGCGTAAGGCGGCAGAGCTTGCGCCAAAGACGCCGGCGCTTTTCATTTGTGCCATATTCTGACCCTCCCAAACTCCCGACCCGGACCCAAGTGCGGGTCCGACCCCTGCCGGGAACGGCGCGGATCGCGTCGCCGCCGATGCGTGAGGACAACTCTCCCAGACCCCCTGCACCAGCGACTCTGAGGTCTACGCCCTTTTCGGCATTTCCGCAAACAGGCTCTGACAGGACCTGTCCAATGTCAACAGAAATGAACGTCCAATCTTGTTGACACCCCCATTGCAATGCGCATAGTCTCCACACTCGAAAGCAGAGGCTATCACATACGATGACTCGGAAGGATCAACCCTCCCCGGTCGGGCCCGCGGCCCTCGAGCCGCAGGTTAACGAGCACAAGGGGATCAGGCGTGGGCTCTACACTCCAGAAGAGCGCCAGCGCCGGGACGAGTCGGTCTGGACGATTGTCCAGGGCGTGCTCGCCCCGCTGCAGTTCCTCGTCTTCCTCGTGAGTCTCGGCCTCGTCATCCGTACCCTGATGACCGGCGAAGGCGCCTTCGCGGCGGACGTCTCGGTCGTCGTAAAGACGCTGGTGCTCTACACCATCATGGTCACCGGCGCGATTTGGGAGAAGGTCGTGTTCGGCAAATACCTTTTCGCCGACGCCTTCTTCTGGGAAGACGTTTTCTCGATGCTCGTCATCGCCCTGCACACGGCCTATCTCGTGATGCTGCTGGGCGAATACGGAACGCTCGAACAGCGCATGTTCGTCGCCCTTGCCGCTTATGCGACCTATGTCGTGAACGCGGTCCAATTCCTGCTCAAGCTTCGCGCAGCGCGGCTCCAGGCGGAAGCGGAAGACGCTGCCGAGGCGGCTGTCGGAAAGGCGGTGGCGGCATGAGCGATACCACCATCCTTTCAGGCTGCGACTCGGCTCCCGCCTCCGAGAAGGCCTCGGCTCGCCCGATCCTGCGGGAACGCGGCCAGCGCGAGGTATTCTGCGGGCTCACCGGCATCGTCTGGCTGCACCGCAAGATGCAGGACGCCTTCTTCCTCGTGGTCGGATCGCGCACCTGCGCGCACCTGCTGCAATCGGCTGCGGGCGTCATGATCTTCGCAGAGCCGCGCTTCGCCACCGCGATCATGGAGGAGCGCGACCTTGCCGGGATGGTCGATGCGCAGGACGAACTCGACCGGGTCGTCGATCGACTGCTGGCGCGCCGACCCGACATCAGGACTCTGTTCCTCGTCGGGTCCTGCCCGTCCGAGGTCATCAAGCTCGATCTCTCCAAGGCCGCGGAGCGCCTGGGCAAGCAATACATGCCCCGCGTTCGGATCCTCAATTATTCGGGCAGCGGGATCGAGACGACCTTCACCCAGGGCGAGGACGCATGCCTTGCCGCGCTGGTCCCGGAAATGCCCCGTGCGAAGAGCGATGCGGCCAAGCAATTGCTGATCGTCGGCTCGCTTCCCGACATCGTCGAGGACCAGTTCCTGCGCCTGTTCGACCAGATGGGCATCGACAATGTCCGCGTGCTGCCGCCGCGCGACTCGCGCGATCTGCCTGCGGTCGGCCCGAACACGCGCTATTTGCTCGCCCAGCCATTCCTGTCGGACACGGCCATGGCCCTGGAAGATCGCGGCGCGGTGCGACTTGACGCGATGTTCCCCTTCGGCGCCGAAGGCACGACCGACTGGCTCGCTGCCGCCGCGCGCGAATTCCTTGTGGATGACGCGCTGTTCGAAAAGGTCACGGCGCCGGGCCGCGAACGGGCGCGCAAGGCGATGTCGCATCTGCGCGGTCAACTCGAGGGCAAGCGGATCAGCTTCCTGCCCGATTCGCAGCTTGAGGTCCCGCTCGCCCGGTTCCTGACGACCGAACTCGGGATGATCCCGGTCGAAGTCGGCACGCCCTATCTTCACCGCGCGCATTGCGCCCGCGATCTCGCCCGTATTCCGCAAAGCGCACGGATCAGCGAAGGTCAGCACGTCGACCGCCAGCTTGACCGCGTGCGCGAGGACCGGCCCGATCTTACGGTCTGCGGCCTCGGCCTTGCCAATCCGCTCGAGGCTGAGGGCCTGTCGACCAAGTGGGCGATCGAACTCGTCTTCTCGCCGATCCACGGCTTCGACCAGGCGGGCGACCTCGCCGAACTCTTCGCCCGGCCGCTGCGCCGCCGCGACAGGCTGGAGGTGTAGGCGATGCAGCTTTCGGTCTGGACATATGAAGGCCCGCCCCATGTCGGCGCGATGCGGATCGCGACCGCGATGAAGGGGCTGCATTACGTCCTGCACGCGCCGCAGGGCGACACCTATGCCGACCTGCTCTTCACCATGATCGAGCGGCGCAATCATCGTCCGCCGGTGACCTACACCACGTTCGAGGCGCGCGATCTGGGCAAGGATACGGCCGAACTGTTCCAGCAGGCCGCGCGCGAAGCGGCCGAGCGGTTCAAGCCGCAGGCGATGATCGTCGGCGCGTCCTGCACGGCCGAGCTGATCCAGGACGATCCGGCCGGCCTCGCCGAAGCGATGGACCTGCCCTGCCCCGCGATCGCGCTCGAATTGCCGAGCTACCAGCGCAAGGAAAATTGGGGCGCGGCCGAAACCTTCTACCAGGTCGTGCGCGGCCTCGCCCGGCGCGATGTAGAACGCGCGCCCCGTGAAGGCCGGGCGGCTCGGGCCAATATCCTCGGCCCCTGCGCGCTTGGCTTCCGCCACCGCGACGACCTCGTCGAGGTCAGGAAAATGCTCGCCCAGCTGGGCGTCGAGGTGAACCTCGTCGCGCCGCTGGACGCGTCCCCCGCCGACATTACCCGGATCGGCGAGGCGGATTTCAACATCGTCCTCTATCCCGAGATCGCTGACGAAGCGGCCCGCTGGCTCGAACGCACGTTCGACCAGCCCGCTGTTCGCAGCGTCCCTATCGGCGTAGGCGCCACACGCGCCTTCATCGCCGAAGTCGCCGAGTTGGCAGGTGCAGATCCCACGCCTGCCCTCGGCGACACCCGATCCCGCATGCCGTGGTGGAGCCGCTCGGTCGATTCGACCTACCTGACCGGAAAGCGTGTCTTCATCTTCGGCGATGCTACCCATGCCGTCGCCGCCGCGCGCATCGCCCGCGATGAACTCGGCTTCGAGGTCTGCGGCCTTGGCTGCTACAACCGCGAATTCGCCCGCGACATCCGCGCCGCCGCGCGCGAACACGGGCTTGAGCCGCTCATCACCGACGACCACCTCGAGGTCGAGGACGCGATCGCCGAGGCGGCCCCCGAACTGGTGCTCGGCACGCAGATGGAGCGGCATATCGCGAAGCGCCTGGGCATGCCCTGCGCGGTGATTTCGGCGCCAGTCCATGTCCAGGACTTCCCCGCCCGCCACAGCCCGCAAATGGGCTTCGAAGGCGCGAACGTGATCTTCGACACTTGGGTCCATCCGCTCGTCATGGGGCTGGAGGAGCATCTGCTCACCATGTTCCGCGAGGATTTCGAATTTTCGGACGATGCCGGACCCAGCCACCATGCAGCTCACAGCCCGGCGGCCGCCCGCATCCCTGTTCATGACGAACTGGCGTCGCTCGAAGAAGCCGAAGCCGCACCGTCAGCGCTCGATGCGGACGGGGACGACAGCCACCGCTGGACCGACGAGGCCGAACGCGAACTCAAGAAAATCCCGTTCTTCGTGCGCGGCAAGGCCCGCCGCAATACCGAGGCATTCGCACAGGATCACGATCGCTGGCCGATCGACGTCGAAACTCTTTACGAGGCGAAGGCGCATTATGCACGGTAAGGCACCCACCCCCCTGGCTAAGGCCCCTACCAAACTGCGGATGAATTCCCCGGTGCGCGTCACCATCGTGACGCTCGACAATCATCTAAAGGGCGCAGTGGACCGGGCCGGCCAGACTTTGTGCAAGGACAACATTCACCTCTCGCTCCACGCCGCAGCCGATTGGGAACGCGACGGTGAACATCTCGCGCGCTGCAAGCAGGCGATCGTGGAAGCCGACATCGTCATCGTGACGATGCTCTTCATTGACGATCAGGTCCGCGCGATCCTCCCCGATCTCGAAGCGCGGCGCGAGAGCTGCGATGCGATGGTCTGCCTCATGTCGGCGGGTGAGATCGTGCGGCTGACCCGCATGGGCGCCTACCGCATGGATGCGCCCGCGAAAGGCCCTATGGCGCTGCTCAAGAAGCTGCGCGGCTCGGGCAAGAAGGGTGGCAGTTCGGGCGAAGGGCAGATGAAGGTGCTGCGCCGCCTGCCCAAGATCCTCAAGTTCATTCCCGGCACCGCGCAGGACGTGCGCGCCTATTTCCTGACCCTGCAATACTGGCTCTCGGGCTCGGACGAAAACGTCGTGGCCATGGTCCGCGCGCTGATCGACCGCTATGCCGCGGGCGACCGCATGGCGCGGCGCGGCAAGACCAAGGCCGAAGCTCCGCTCGAATATCCCGAAATCGGGGTCTATCACCCGCGCACGAAACAGCGCATTTCCGAAAGCCTTCGCCTGCTGCCGCCCGGCGGCGGCGAGAACGGCACGGTCGGGCTCATCCTGCTGCGTTCCTACCTGCTGGGACGCGACAGCCACCATTACGACGGCGCGATCAAGGCATTCGAGGATGCCGGTCTCAAGGTAATCCCGGTCTTCGCCAGCGGCCTCGACGCGCGGCCTGCGATCGAGAAGTTCTTCATGGATCGCGATGGCAAGCCGGCAGTCGATGCGATCGTCAACCTGACCGGGTTCTCGCTGGTCGGCGGCCCGGCCTATGCCGATGCCGATGCGGCGCGCAAGGTTCTGGGCAATCTCGACATGCCCTATCTTGCCGCGCACGCGATCGAATTCCAGTCGATCGAGGAATGGCGCAAGGGCGAACAGGGCCTGATGCCGCTCGAAGCGACGTTGATGGTGGCGCTGCCCGAACTCGACGGCGCCATCGTGCCGAGCGTCTTCGGCGGCCGCGCGGGCGAAGGCGGCGATTGCTGCATGGGCTGCGAACGGCAATGTCCGCGCCCGGCTTCCGAGAAGCTGCGCCCGATGCAGGGCTGCCCCGAACGCGCCGAAGCGCTGGCCGAGCGCACCGTCAAGCTGATCCGCAACCGCCGCTCGCAGCGCGCAGAGCGCAAGGTCGCGGTGGTGCTGTTCAACTTCCCTCCCAATGCCGGGGCAACCGGCACGGCGGCGTTCCTGTCGGTTTACGAATCGCTCCATGCAACCCTCACCCGGATGAAGGCCGAGGGTTATTCGGTCGAGGTCCCGCAGACCGTCGATGACCTTCGGACTGCAATCCTCGAGGGCAATGCCGATCTCTACGGCGCCGATGCCAACCTCGCCGCGCGCATCCCGGCGGACGACCATGTCCGGCGCGAGAAATACCTCGCCGAAATCGAAGCCGCCTGGGGCCCAGCTCCCGGCAAGCAGCAGAGCGACGGCAGCCACATCCAGGTGCTAGGTGCCATGTTCGGCAACGTCTTCGTCGGCATCCAGCCCGCCTTCGGTTACGAAGGCGACCCGATGCGCTTGCTGTTCGAAGGCGGCTTTGCCCCGACTCATGCCTTCAGCGCCTTCTACCGTTGGATCCGCGAGGATTTCCGAGCCCATTCGGTGCTGCATTTCGGGACCCATGGCGCGCTTGAATTCATGCCCGGCAAGCAGACCGGCATGTCGAGTTCGTGCTGGCCGGAACGCCTGATCGGCGACCTGCCCAATTTCTACCTCTACGCCGCCAACAATCCGTCGGAGGGGATGCTGGCAAAGCGCCGCTCCGCCGCGACCCTGGTGAGCTACATGACACCGCCGCTCGCGCAGGCCGGGCTTTACAAGGGTCTCGCTGAACTGAAGGCGAGCGTGGATCGCTGGCGCGCGACAGGCAGCAGCGCCGAAGATGCGCAGGAGCGCCAGGAGCTTGCCGCGATCATCGCCGAACAATGCGACGCTCTCGACATCGAATGCGGTGAGATCGGGACACTTACCGAACGGCTCTACGAGCTCGAAGAAGCGCTTATTCCTCATGGCCTTCACGTCTTCGGGCAGAACCCGCAAGGATCCGAGCGCGAGGAAATGCTCGATGCCATGGTCGAAGCCGCGCTCATGGCTGAGGCGGGAATCGATCGCGGCGAGCTTGGCAAGCAGCTCGATTCTTCGGACGAACTGGGCGCGCTGATCCACGCGCTCGACGGCGGCTATGTCCCGCCCGCGCCCGGCGGCGATATCGTCGCCAATCCCGAAGTCCTGCCGACGGGCCGCAACATCCACGGCTTCGATCCCTTCCTCATGCCGACCCGCTACGCCTGCATGCAGGGCGCCGAGCAGGCCGAGCGGCTGATCGCGCGCCATGTCGAAAGTGGCCAGCCCTTCCCCGAAAGCATCGCGATGGTGCTGTGGGGAACCGACAACCTCAAGAGCGAGGGCACCCAGATCGCGCAGGCACTGACCCTGATGGGCGCGCGGCCGCGGCGCGACAGCTATGGCCGCCTTGCAGGCGCCGAACTGATCCCGATCGAGGAACTCGGCCGTCCGCGGATCGACGTCGTGGCGACGCTTTCGGGCATCTTCCGCGACCTCCTGCCGATGCAGACCCGCATGCTCGCCGAAGCCGCGCTGCTGGCGAGCCAGGCGGACGAGCCGCTCGAGCAGAACTTCGTGCGCAAGCACACGCTCGCCCAGATGGAAAAGCTCGGCTGCGATCTCGAGACCGCGGCGCTTCGCGTCTTTTCGAATGCCGAGGGCGCCTATGGCGCGAACGTCAACCAGATGATCGACGGCGGGGCGTGGACCGATCCGGACGAACTCGCCAACGCCTTCGAGGTGAACAAGGGCTTCGCCTATGGCGTGAAGGGCTCGCCCGTCCAGCGCCGCGAACTGCTTCAGAGCGTTCTGGCCGATGTCGATTTCACCTACCAGAACCTCGAAAGCGTCGAGGTCGGGATCAACGATGTCGACCAGTATGTCGATGGCCTGGGCGGGGTCACCCGCTCGGTCGCCAAGGCCAAGGGCGCCGAGGCACCGGTCTACATCCTCGATGCGACGCGCGGGAACACCAAGGTCAGGACGCTCGCCGAGCAGATCGATTTCGAGGCCCGCACCCGCACCTTGAACCCCAAATGGTTCGAAGGCCTGCTCGATCATGGATACGAAGGCGTGCGCGCGATCGAGGGCCATGTGAACGCGACTTTCGGCTGGTCTGCCACGACCGGCCAGGTCGCGCCCTGGGTCTACCAGAAGATCAGTGAAACCTTCGTCCTCGACGAGGACATGCGCCGGCGGTTGTCGGAACTCAATCCGAAAAGCTCCGCCCGGGTCGCGGGACGCCTGCTTGAAGCATGCGACCGCAACCTGTGGGAGCCGGATGAAGAAACGCTCGCCGCCCTGCGTGAGGCGAGTGACGAGCTGGAAGACCGCCTCGAAGGCGTCTTCGTGGCCGAATGAGAGACATAGGGATATTGTCGATATGAACCTTCACAACCCCAAATCCAGCTTCACCCCGCCCGACGGGGAAGGCTCGGTCCAGGTCCAGATGGACCCGCGCGACGAAATCAAGGGCGCGAAGGTCTTCGCCGTCTATGGCAAGGGCGGGATCGGCAAGTCGACGACCTCGTCGAACCTGTCGGCGGCGTTTTCCAAGCTCGGCCACCGCGTGCTGCAGATCGGTTGCGATCCGAAGCATGACAGCACCTTCACGCTGACCAAGAAACTGATGCCGACGGTCATCGACGTACTCGAGACGGTCGAGTTCCATTCCGAGGAACTCAGGCCCGAAGACTACATGTTCGAAGGCTATAACGGCGTCATGTGCGTCGAGGCGGGCGGCCCGCCTGCAGGCACGGGCTGCGGCGGCTATGTCGTCGGCCAGACGGTCAAGCTGCTGAAACAGCACCACCTGCTCGAGGACACCGATGTCGTCATCTTCGACGTTCTGGGCGACGTCGTTTGCGGCGGCTTTGCCGCCCCGCTCCAGCATGCCGAGCGCGCGCTGGTCGTCGCCGCGAACGATTTCGACAGCATCTTCGCGATGAACCGGATCGTTGCCGCGATCGGCGCCAAGTCCAAGAACTACGAAGTCCGACTTGCTGGCGTCGTCGCCAATCGCAGCCGCGAAACCGACGAGATCGATCGCTTCTGTGACAAGATCGGGATGGAGCGCCTTGCCCATTTCCGCGATGTCGATGCGATCCGCCGCTCGCGCCTCAAGAAATGCACGCTTTTCGAGATGGGCGACGATCCCGAGGTGATCGAGGCCCAGAACGAATATCTCAGGCTCGCCCAGCAGTTGTGGGACGGTGTCGAACCGCAGCTGGCGAACCCGATGAAGGACCGTGAAATCTTCGACTTCCTGGGATTTGAATGATGGCTACACGCTCCCCCCTTCCCTTCGAGGCAAGCCCCTATGCAGAGCGACGTGAGGCGCTTGCGAACTATTTCGACAGCACCGCGCGGCAGGCGTGGATCGATCTCACTTCCGATGTGAAGGTGAGCGGTATCCGCGCGACCGTGCGCGCGGGCCGCGACGAGATGCGCAACACCCTGCTGTCCTGGCTGCCCGACGATCTCAGGCGTACACGCGTTCTCGATGCGGGCTGCGGGACCGGAGCGCTATCGATCGAGGCGGCCTGCCGCGGTGCGGAAGTGACCGGCATCGATGTCGCAGCCGGCCTCGTCGAAGTCGCACGTGAGCGCACGCCTTCCTTCATCGGCCATGGCCGGATCCGTTGGATGGCGGGCGATATGCTCGATCCCGGTCTCGGCACCTTCGCGCATGTCGTCGCGATGGATTCGCTGATCCACTATTCGCCCGAGGACCTCGTCGATGCACTCGCGCAGCTGGCTGAGCGTTGCACGGGATCGATCCTGTTCACTTTCGCCCCGCGCACCAAGCTGCTCGGCGCGATGCACGAAATCGGCAAGGTCTTTCCCAAGAGCGATCGCTCGCCGGCGATCGTGCCGGTCCGGGAAACCGAAGTGCGCGCCCGGCTCGAACGGCTTTCGGGCTGGTCGATCGGTCGCACAAAGCGCGTGCAGAGCGGGTTCTACACCTCGCAGGCGCTCGAACTGATGAGGCACGGATGAGTCAGCGTCCTCGCCTTGCCGACACCTGGACGCAGGTCGCGGTCCGTTATCTGCCTTTCGCGGATGCGGCGAGCGAGGACCTGCCGCTCGGCCGCCTGCTGAGGCTGTCGCTGTTCCAGGTGAGCGTGGGCATGGCGATGGTGCTGCTGAACGGCACGCTCAACCGGGTGATGATCGTCGAGATCGGCACGCCGACCTGGCTGGTCGCGCTGCTGATCGCGGTGCCGCTGCTGGTCGCGCCGTTTCGCGCTCTGATCGGGCACAAGTCGGACACGCACCGCTCCTTCCTGGGCTGGCGGCGCGTGCCCTATATCTGGGCGGGGACGCTGGCACAGTTCGGCGGCCTTGCCATCATGCCCTTCGCGTTGCTGCTGCTGGGCAAGCCCGAGGCGTTCAATCTCGGCATGGTCGCAGCTGCAATAGCCTTCCTGATGACGGGCGCGGGCTTCCACATCACGCAGACGGCCGGCCTCGCGCTGGCGACCGATCTCGCGCCCGAGGACAAGCGGCCGCGCGCGGTCGCGCTGCTCTATGTCATGCTGCTCGTCGGGATGATGTTCGCCGCTTTCGTGATCGGCGGCGTGCTGATGGATTTCAGCGCAACCAAGCTCGTCCAGGTGATCCAGGGCTGCGCGGTGCTGACGATCATCCTTAATCTCGTCGCGCTGTGGAAACAGGAAGCGCGCAATCCGAAGGCGACCGCGCATGACCGCGAGACCCCGGATTTCCGTGAGCTTTGGAATTCCTTCGTACGCGATGGACGCAATGCCCGGCTGCTGACCGCGATCGGCATCGGCGCGGCGGGCTTTGCCATGCAGGACGCCCTGCTTGAACCTTATGGCGGCGAGATACTCGGCCTCTCGGTCGGCTCGACCACCTCCCTCACCGGCGCGTGGGCGTTCGGCAGTCTTATCGGCTTCATGCTGTCGGGCCGCTCGCTCGCGCTCGGCACCGATCCGCTGCGGCTGGCAGGGGTCGGCCTCGTGACCGGGGTGATCGCTTTCCTTTTCGTGGTCTTCGCCGCGCCCTTCGGATCTCCGATGATGCTCTTCCTCGGCGCTTTCGCGATCGGCGTCGGGCTTGGCCTGTTTTCGGTCGGCACGCTGATGGAGGCGATGAACCTCGCCGAGAGCGCGACCGCAGGCCTCGCTCTCGGCGCGTGGGGCGCGGTTCAGGCAACTGCCGCAGGCGCGGGTATCGCGGTTGGCGGCGCACTTCGCGACGGCGTTTCGGCGCTCGTCATGACCGGCGATGCAGGAGAGGCCATCGCCACGAGGGCGACCGGGTACACATCGGTCTACCTCCTCGAAATCCTGCTGCTTCTGGCAGGCCTCGCCGCGATCGGGCCGCTTGTCGGCCGGGGTCGCACAAACACCCTCGATTCTAGGGAGCGCGCGGGCCAGCCGTTCGGCCTGCGCGAATTCCCGACATGACCGGAAAGGAATCCGAGGGACCCCATCTCGGTCGCACTCTGCTTGAGAGGAATGTGAAATGAACAACACATATATCGTCGGGACACTCGACGTAGCCGAGCTGGCCTTCCTGCTCTTCTTCGTCTTCTTCATCGCCCTTGTGGTCTATCTCAACCGGGAAAGCCGTCGTGAAGGCTATCCGGTCGAGGACGAACAGACCGGCCGGGTCGACACCTGGCCGCTGACCCAGGGCGAGAAAAAGGTCTTCAACCTGCCGCATGGCCGCGGGGTCTATGTCCCGGAAGATGTGCCGCGCGACGACGTCAACATTCCCGCCGTGCAGGCCTTCAACGCCGCTGGTGCCCCTTGGGTCCCGACCGGCAATCCGATGAAGGACGGCCTCGGCCCGGCGGCCTATGCCAAGCGCGCCGATTATCCCGACCTCACGTTCGACGGTCGTCCGCGTATCGTGCCGATCGGCAACAGCCATGAATTGTCGGTCTCGCCGAACGATCCGGCCCTGATCGGCTGGCCCGTCATCGCCGCCGACAAGAAGGTCGCCGGCAAGGTCAGCGACATCTGGGTCGACCAGTCCGAACACATCATCCGCTATCTGGAGATCGAGACCAATGCCGGCGACAAGGTGCTTGCGCCGATGTTCGTTTGCACGGTTCAGAAGAAGGGCTTCTTCGACGACCTTCCCGAACAGGTCCAGATCCCGGCGATCACTTCCGAACAGTTCGCGGACGTCCCGCGGCTTGACACACCCGGCCAGGTCACTCGCTACGAAGAGGACAAGATCATGGCCTATTATGGCGGCGGCTTCATGTACGCGACGCCGGAAAGGGCTGAACCGTGGATCTGAAGACCAAGACAATGCCCGCAGCGGACCCTGAGCTGCACGCCAAGCCGCGCTTCGATCCGCCTGAGCTCGAGAATGCCGGCCCCACCGCTCATGGCGATCCCATGGGCACGCCGGCTGCCGACGAGAAGATCCTGTGGAAGGGCCGGCCCGACAGGAGCGTGCTCGCCAGGACCGCCTTCCACACCCGCAGCGTGGCAATCTATTTCGCGATCCTCGTCGCGGTTTCGGTCGCCATGGGCAATTACCAGAGCGCGGCGATCATCGCTGCGCTATGTGTGGCGGGATTGGGCGTGCTCAACCTGCTCGCGTGGCTCAGCGTCCGCAGCACGCTCTATATCCTCACCGATACGCGGCTCATCATGCGCATAGGCATGGCGATCGAGACGCGCATCAATGTGCCGCTCAAGCAGATCAGCGCCGCTAACCTCAAGATGCGCGGCAAGGATCATGGCGACATCGCGGTCGAACTGAAGGGCGAAAGGCTGCTCGGTTATCTCCTGATGTGGCCGCATGTGCGCCCGTTCCGGCTTAGCCGGCCGGAGCCGATGCTGCGTGGGATCGCCGAGCCGGAGAAGGTCGCACGGATGCTCGCCGATGCCTGCGCGGAGCATATCTCGATCGAACGGAATTTGACCGAGATCAAGGAAGCGGCCACCCCGGGCGCTAGGCAGGTGAACGGCCCTGCCGCGCATGCGAAATCCGGCGCCCCGCTCTCCGAAACGAAAGAGCTGTCGGACAACGGCCTGGAAGGAGCCCCTGCATGATCGTTCGCACCTATGAAGAGGACGAAATCACCGTCCACCGCGTTCCCCTGATGTTGATGGGCGGCCTCGTCGCCATCAGCCTCGCGATGACTGCATCGGTGACGCTCGGCTTCTTCGAGCGCACATCGGATCCGGTTGTAAACCGCGCCGAGGCAGGGACCGAAGCGACGGCAACCCGCCAGCTGTTCTTCTTCGACGAGGCCGACGGCTCGGTCCGGGTCGAGGATGCGGCGAGCGGCATCGAAGTCGGGCGCTTTGGTGTCGGCGAGGGCGGCTTCGTGCGATCAACCGTGCGAAGCCTCGTCCATCAGCGGCGGATCCGGGGGATCGGCTCAGACGTCCCTTTCGAACTGGTCGAATGGGACAACGGCAATCTCACCCTGCGCGACGAGACCACCGGCAGCGCGCTCGAACTCGATTATTTCGGCAAGGATAATCGCCGGGTATTCGCCGATATGCTCGAAGGGGTGAAGTGATGGCGTCGCGTCCGATCGATGAGCATGCCGCGATCCGCAGCATGCCGACCGCAAAGCAATTCGACATTCCCTGCACGATCACGGTCGAGCAGAGCTCGGAGCATTTCCACGCCCATGTCGAACTCGCCGGCGATGTCGAGCTCGAGCCGGGCGACAAGGTGCGGGTACACGGCGATCCGATCACCATTCCCTTCGGACAGAGCGCCGTGTTCGAACGCGCCGCAACGGTTACCCGTGCCGGACCCTTCGGCCGCCTGTTGACCCGGCTCGCAGCCTATTTCGACCTCAGGGAACTCTATGAGGTCAGCTTCAATCCCGGGAGGATCAAATGAACGCCTACAAGCCGATGACCAGCGAAGAGGCGATGGAACTCGCCACGCAGGAAACGATGCTGACCCCGCGTTTCTACACCACCGACTTCGACGCGCTCGACGCGATCGACGTCTCGCCGGTGCGCGAGGAATGGGATGCGCTGATCGACGAGATGATCGGCGATCCCAACAAGAAGCATTTCAGGCACGATGACAGCTTCAAAGGCGTGATCGAGGGGCTGGAACCCGAGCTTCGCAAGGAATTCACCGATTTCCTCGTCAGCTCGATGACTTCGGAATTTTCCGGCTGCGTGCTCTACGCCGAAATCGCCAAGCGCACCAAGAATCCGGATGTGAAGCAGCTCTTCAAGTTGCTCGCGCGCGATGAAAGCCGCCATGCCGGCTTCATCAACGAAAGCCTCAAGGACGCAGGCATCGGTGTCGATCTCGGCTATCTGACGAAGACCAAGAAATACACCTATTTCAAACCGAAATTCATCTTCTACGCGGTCTATCTGTCGGAGAAGATCGGCTATGCGCGCTACATCACGATCTATCGCCACCTCGCGCGCAATCCGCAGCACAAGTTCCACCCGATCTTCAACTGGTTCCTCGAATGGTGCAATGACGAGTTCCGCCACGGCGAGGCCTTCGCCATGCTGCTGCGCTCGGATCCCAAGCTCCTTCAGGGCGCGAACAAGCTGTGGGTGCGCTTCTTCCTGCTGTCGGTCTATGCGACCATGTACGTGCGCGACCACGCCCGGCCCGCCTTCCACAAGGCGCTCGGCGTCGATCCTACCGAATATGACTACGAGGTGTTCTCGATCTGCAACCAGATCAGCCGCCAGGTCTTCCCGGTTGAGCTCGATATCGACGATCCCGTCTTCCGCCGCAGGATGGAGAACCTGCGCCTCGCCGCCTGCCGGATCGAAGACGGCAAGGAACAGGGCGGCATCGGCGGGCTCGCCAAGCGTTTGAGCGGTGTCGCGGGCGCGGGCTGGGCCTTTGCGCGGATGTATTTCCACCGCACCAAGCCCAATGCGCTGCCGCAATCGGTCAGGCTTCAGCCCGCATGGTAAGCTGGAGCGGACATGTCGTCCCGTTCATCGTGACGGTGGCGGTCTGGTTCGTCGCGACGGGGCTCGTCGCGTGGGCCGACAATCGCGAGCGCGCAACCTTCACGCGCAGCCTCGCGATCGGCGGTGTCGGCGGGATTCTGGGACTAATCGTGATCCTCGTCGCCTCTCAATCGGTTTCGGTCCTGGCGGTGTATGTCGCGTTCATCGGCGCGCTGATGGTCTGGGGCTGGCACGAAATCGGCTTTCTTACCGGGGCTTCTGCGGGTCCGCGGCGCGTCCCGATCGCACCGGGCGTGCGCGGGCTTGAGCGGTTCCGCCAGGCGAGCGCGACAGTGATGCATCACGAGGTTGCTCTCGCTCTCACGGCGCTGCTCCTGATCTCCTTGTCGTGGGACGCGCCGAACCAGATCGGGGCCACTGTCTTCGTTCTGATGCTCGGCCTGCGGCTCTCGTCTAAGATCAACCTTTTCGTCGGCGTGCCGAATACGACGACCGAGATGCTTCCGCCCCATCTCGACTATCTCAAGACCTATTTCGGCACCAATCGGATGACGGCCCTGCTCGCGTTCTCGATCCTCGCGATCCTTGCGCTTGCTGGCTGGTTTGCCCAGCTCGCGATCTCGGCTTCGGTGGGCAGCGCGGAAATGGTCGGGGCAAGCCTGCTTTTCACCCTGTGCGTACTTGGCGCGCTCGAACATGTCTTTCTCGCTCTGCCGTTTCGCGACGGCATGCTGTGGGGTTGGGCGCTGCCTGCGCGCCGCCGCGAGGGGGGCCTGGCCGCTCCGGCCCCGGCACCTGCCCCATCCATCCGGAACGACAGAACATAAGAATGCATCAAGAGGGACGACCCATGGACTACGAAGCCTATTTCGCCAACGAGCTTGACGGCGTGCGCGAGGAAGGGCGCTATCGCGTGTTCACCGATATCAAGCGGCACCGTGGGCGTTTCCCGCATGCGACGCGCTTTCTGGGCGAGGAGGAAACCCAGGCGGTCACCGTTTGGTGCTCGAACGATTATCTCGGCATGGGCCAGCATCCCAAGGTGCTCGACGCCATGCATGCAACGCTCGATGAATGCGGCGCCGGCGCAGGGGGCACGCGCAACATTTCGGGCACCAACCATTACCATGTCGAACTCGAGGCCGAACTCGCCGACCTGCACGGCAAGGAAGCCGCGCTGCTGTTCACGAGCGGGTATGTCTCAAACTGGGCAGGCATCGGCACGCTCGCCGCTCGCATTCCGGGCTGCGTCGTCTTCTCAGACGCGCTCAACCACGCCTCGATGATCGAGGGCATTCGCTATTCGCGCGCGCCCTACAAGATCTTCCGCCACAACGATATCGAGCATCTCGATGAATTGCTGTCGGATTACGGCCCCGACGTTCCCAAGCTGGTCGCCTTCGAAAGCGTCTATTCGATGGACGGCGACATCGGGCCGATCGCCGAGATCCTCGACGTCTGCGAAAAGCACGGCGCGATGAGCTATATCGACGAGGTCCACGCGGTCGGCCTTTACGGCCCGCGCGGCGGCGGTATCGCCGAGCGCGAGGGGCTGATGGACCGGATCACCGTGATCGAGGGCACGCTCGGCAAGGCTTTCGGCGTGATGGGCGGCTATATCGCGGCCTCGTCCAATCTCGTCGATTTCGTGCGCAGCTTTGCCAGCGGCTTCATCTTCTCGACCGCCCTGCCCCCGGCAGTAGCCGCAGGCGCGGCGGCAAGCATCCGGCATCTCAAGGAGAGCAGCGAGGAACGCGAATGCCATCAGGATCGGGTCGCGCAAGTGCGGCGCAAGCTCGACATGATGGGCATCCCGCACCTCGCCAATCCGAGCCACATCATTCCGGTGATGGTGGGCGATGCGCACAAGTGCAAACGGATCAGCGACTGGCTGATGGACAATCACGGGATCTACGTGCAGCCGATCAACTATCCGACCGTTCCGGTAGGGACCGAGCGGCTGCGGCTCACGCCGTCGCCCGTCCATGACGACGGCGATATCGACCGCCTCATCAACGCGCTTTCCGAAATCTGGTCGCAATGTGAACTGGCGCGGATGGCCACGGCCGCCTGAGGTCCTAACCGCAACCGGATTTTGCCGATAACGAACAGGGGACGGCGCAGGTGTTTGCGCCGTCCCCTGTTCGTTCTTGCGGGATAGCGCGCGCATCCGGGCAGCGCAGCAAAGATCAGACTTCCCCGTTCGCTTCGAGATAAGCGATCAGATCGGCGCGGTCCTGCGGGTCCTTGAGACCGGGGAAGGCCATGCGCGTGCCGGGAACGTATTGCTGCGGCGCGACGAGATAATCGAACAGGATCTCGCGGCTCCACGTGATGCCGCTGTTCCGGTTCGCATCGGAGTAATTGAAGTACTCGACCGAGCCTGCATCGCGGCCGACCACGTCGTGCAGATGAGGTCCGACGCGGTTCCTGCCCTGCTCGATCGAATGGCACGCCATGCATTTGGTGAAGACTGTTTTTCCTGCCGCAGCATCGCCGGTCAGATCGACGAGAGCAACGTCGGCGAAATCGGGCCCGGCTTCGCCTGTTGGCGTCCCCGGCGCTAGGGCCGGCGTCGCCGTGATCGGCGCGGGCGTCTCGCGCGGTGCTGTTTCGCGCTCCCCCTCGTCGCCGCAGGCCGAAAGGGCGGTTAGCGCAATCACAGCAACGATGTGAGGAGGAAGGGAACTTGCCATCGCGGTTTTTCCTTTCATGGGCATGCCGGAAAGCTCCCGGGCGGAAGATGTCGCCCCGTGCTTTCGGAATGCCCTTTGCGCAGAGTCCGTGAAACCGGGGATTACCCTTAAGGCGCAAAAGCAAGGGGCCGGCGTGGCATCCCACACCGGCCCCTCCTTTCGAGCCTCAGCTGAGTTCGAGAAGCTTACGAAGAAAGCATTCCCTCGCTTCGGCAGTCTCGAAGATCTCGTTGAATTCGCGTCCGGCGAGACCCGGGTGGCTCACAGCCTTCGCTTCTTCGAGATTGTCGGTCATTCCATCGCCCTTGACGACGACCATGCCGATCATGCCCGCGGCATAGTGCGGCACGCACTTGTAGCCGTAGATACCCGGAGTCGGCACGACGTAGCTGACTTCCTTGTTGATCTCACCTTCCCAGCCGGTGACGCCGGCGGGCAGCATTTCGGGAATCGACGAGGACTGGTGCGTCGGGTCGGTCGGGACGAACTTGATCGTGTCGCCGACTTCGGCGGTGATCAGGCGCGGCTTGAAGACCTGCAGGCCGCTGCCGTCGGGATCGCGGGTCAGCATCTGGATTTCGTGCACCGTGCCGTTGGCTTCGACTTCAGGAACCGGAGCGGCCTCTTCCTCCGCAGCAGCCGTTTCTTCGGCGGCAGGAGCGGCTTCGGTTTCTTCGCCGGCCGGAGCGGCCGGAGTTTCCTGGTTGCCGCCGCCGCAAGCCGACAGCGTCACGAGGCTGGCGAGCGCCACGGCGCTCAGGAAAGTGGTACGCTTCATCATAGATTTCCCTCTTTGGACAAACATTCCCCGCGGAAGCTGCGGGCATTAAACCACATTGAAGGCCATTGAAAGCGGGAGCGTGATGTCAATTCGACCTCGCGCCCCCGCGAACCTCAGACCCGACAACGCATGAAATCCGATGCGTTTCCGAAGGATTGCCCGGAGACGTTATTGATTGCAAGTCGCAACCCGCCATTGCCCCCGCACGGCGAGGCGCTAAACAGCCTCTATGGAGAAAAAATCCCCGCTTCACGCTCGAATCGCGCTTGGTCTTGCGCTGTTCATCCCCCTCTATCTCGCCATCTCGGCGCTCGGAACGAAATACGGAGCGTGGGACTGGCAGACCGGTCTGCTCGCGCTCACTTTCGGCGGCGGGTTGCTGCTGATCGCGGTGACGGCGCTGCTCGCGATCGTTTCCCTGGTGCTGATCGTGCGCAAGTCCCCGCGCACCGGCTGGCCGCTGGCGCTTGTAGCACTCGTCATCCCGCTGGGCTTCGTCGGGCTTGGCCTATCGGCAGCCGCCAAGGGAAGCGCGAACCCCATCCATGATGTGGCGACCGATACCGCTGACCCGCCGCAATTCTCGGCTGAAACTCTCACTGCGCGACAGGAGACGGGAGCCAATCCGCTCAACGACTATTCGATCCCACTGGGCGAACTCGACATGTGGCGCGAAGCCGATCAGACGCTGGCCGCGCAGAGCCATGCCGAGGTCATCGCCGAACGCTACCCCGATCTCGAACCGATCGCCTTTACCGGTCCTTCGGACGAAGCGGTGGAAGCGGTGCGTGCAGCGATGGTGGACATCGGACTTTCAGGTGTCGAAGCGGATATCGAAGCGGGCCGGGTCGAGGGCGTCGCACAGACCTTCTGGTTCGGCTTCAGAGACGACGTAGTTGCGCGTGTCGCTGATGGCGAGATCGACCTGCGTTCGGTCAGCCGAGTCGGGCAGAGCGATCTCGGCGCCAACGCAGAACGACTGCGAGCCCTGCGTGCCGCAATTGCTGAGCGCCTTTAAGGGTTACCCGAACCGCGCCAGCGCGAGCGCGCTGCGCTGGAAGACGGTGAGGATGCACAACGCGGCATAGCCATACACAATCGGCCCGAACCAGCCGGGAAACAGGCACATGGCGATGAATATCGCGATCGTCTCGCCTCCTTCGGCGAGCCCGGTCGAATAGAAGAAGCTCTTCTTCCCGTGCGCCTCGGTTTCCTCGCCGCGCGTCGCGGCGATCGCGGCGAATGCGAGGAAGCTCACCCCGGTCAGCACGAAACTCGCCACCAGCACCAGCGCGGGAAGCGTGTTCGCCTCCGCCAGCACGCCGAAGCCGAGCGGGACGGCCACGTAGAAGGCAAAGTCCGCGACGATGTCGAGATAGCCGCCGAAAGAAGTCGGACCGTTCGCGCGCGCCACCGCCCCGTCGAGCCCGTCAAGAAGCCGATTGGCGAGGATCAGGGCGAGCCCCGCGCCGATCTCCCCGAAAGCGATGGCGGCAGCCCCCGCGAGGCCAAGCGCAAGGCCCGCCAATGTCAGCGCATTTGCCGTGACGCCCCACGCGGCAAGCACCTTTCCCGCCCGGTTGAGCGGCGGATCGATCAGCGGGCGCAGCTTCGCGTCGAACATGTCCGTCCCTATCCGCCCACTGTCACGAGCCCGATCCATGCTCCGGTCATCGCGCTTGCCATGTTCCCGGCGATCCAGCTCCTGATACCAAGCCCCGCCGCCTCCGCCCGCTGTTCCGGGCACAGGGTGCCGATGGTCGAGACGAGCAGGCCGACGCTCGCGAGGTTGGCCACGCCGCAAAGGGCATATGTAACGATAAGAAGCCCGCGCACGCCCAGCGTGCCCTCGGGCAGAGCGGCGAGTTCGAGATAGGCGACATATTCGTTGAGGATCGCCTTGGTGCCCATCAATGCGCCGGCAGCCTCGGCTTCGGCCCATGGCACTCCGATCAGCCACATCAGCGGCGCGAACAGCCAGCCCAGCAGACGCTTGAGGGTAAGCGGTTCATCGGCGACGGCGGGCAGCAGCGCGAGCGCCTGGTCGGCGAGCGAGACCAGAGCGAAGACGACGATGATCACCGCGACCACCGCGAGGAAGAGCTGCATGCCGTCCATCGTGCCTTTCACGATCGCGTCGATGCTCGATTCGTAGCGAAGCCCCGGCTCCTCCTTCTCGACCTCCGTTCCCGGATCCTGCCCGCTTCCGGGTACCATCAACTTCGCGATCAGCAAGGCTGCGGGCAGTGAAACAAGCGAGGCGGAGATCATGTGGCCGACCGCATCGGGCACGGTCGCGGACAAGGTGGTGGCATACAGGATGAGGATCGCGCCCGAAATGGTCGCCATGGCAAGCACCATGACCTGAAACAGCTCGGCGCGGCTCATCCTTGCGAAATAGGCGCGCACGACGAGGGGACTCTCGACCACCCCGAGGAAAAGGTTCGCGCCGCCCGAAAGACCGACGACACCGCTCACGCCCAATGTCCGGCGCAAAAGGAAGGAAAGGCCGTTCACCAGCCATCGCAGCACGCCCCAGTGCCACAGCAGCGCGGCAAGTGCGGAGAAGACGATGACAAGCGGAAGGATCTGGAAGGCGATGATGACGGGCGGTGTGACTCCCTCCTTCAATTCGAAGGGCAGCGGCGCACCGCCGAGATAGCCGAACATGTAGGAGGACCCATCGAGCGTTGCCCGCTCGATCGCGGAGACGGCCGCATTGGCATAGCCCATCGCCGCCCAGACGAAGGGCACGCGCACAATCAGCAGAGCGAGCGCACCCTGCAGCGCCAGCGCGCCCGCTATCCAGCGCCAACCGGGGTTTGCCGCGCGATCCTCGCTCAGCACCCACGCTATCGCGAGCAGCACCGCGATGCCCAGAGCCCCGCGCAATTGGTCGACCAGTTCCACGCTCACCCGCGCCGCCAGCCATGATAGCGCTCGACGATGCCAAGCAGTCCCTCGGGCTTGTGCGCGCGCTTCCAGTCGCCGGCGGCGTATTTGTTCGCCTCGGCCATGGTGGGATAGGAATGGATCGTGCCGAGGATCTTGTTGAGCCCGATCCCGTGCTTCATCGCCAGCACGTATTCGGCAAGCAGCTCGCCCGCATGGGCGGCGATGATGGTCACGCCGAGGATGGTGTCCTTGCCAGGCACGGTCAGCACCTTGACGAAGCCCCGTGTCTCGCTTTCCGCGATCGCGCGATCGAGATCGTCGATCCGGTAGGTCGTTACCTCGTATTCGGTGTCGGCATCCCTTGCTTCCCGCTCGTTCAGACCGACGCGGGCGAATTCGGGATCGAGGAAGGTGACGGCGGGCATCACGCGGTAATCGGCCTTGAAGCGCCAGAACTGTCCGAACAAGGCGTTGACGCTGGCATACCAGGCCTGATGACTTGCGGCGTGGGTGTACTGGAACGGCCCCGCGACATCGCCGGCGGCATAGATGTTGGGAAATTTCGTGGCGAGAAATTCGTCCGTGCTGACCGTCCTGTCCGTGTCGATGCCAATTTCCTCCAACCCGAAACCGGACAGCCGCGCCTTGCGTCCGACCGCGACTATGGCTGCGTCATATTCGATCCGGGCCATGCCAGCAGCGCTTTCGGCAATGAGCGCTCCGTCCTCGAAACGCACCGCCTCGTGGCCGGTCAACACCGTGACCCCGGCTTCTTCCAGCAGTTCGCGGGCAAGGTCAGAGACTTCCTCGTCCTCCCGCGCGAGCACTCGCTCGCCCTGCTCGACCTGCGTCACATCGGCCCCCAGGCGTGCGAGTGCCTGCGACAATTCGCACCCGATCGGGCCGCCGCCGAGGACAGCGATGCGGCGCGGCACTTCCTCCCTCTTTTCAAAGGCCTCCCACAAGGTCTCGCTGGTGAGATAATCCGACGCTTCGATCCCGGGTATCGGCGGGACGACCGGCTCGGCCCCGGTTGCGATGACGATTCCGCGCGTGGTCAGGCGCTGCGTTTGGCCGTCGTCGCGCGCGATCTCGACGGTCCAGGGATCGACGATCCGCGCGCGGCCCTTGACCACGTCGACGCCCAGCCCCTCGTAGCGCTCGATGCTGTCATGCGGCTCGATTGTCTCGATCACGCGCCGCACGCGCGCCATGGTCTCGCCGAAAGCGACTTGCGGTTCGACCGGGCGAAGACCGTACCGGTCGGCATGGCGCATGGTCGCGGCCGCCTTCGCGCTCTTGATCAGCGCCTTCGACGGCACGCAGCCGGTGTTGAGGCAATCGCCGCCCATCTTCTCCGCCTCGACAAGCGTGACCTTCGCTTTCACCTGCGCCGCGATATAGGCCGCAACCAGCCCCGCCGAACCCGCGCCGATGACCACGAGATTGCGGTCGAACCTCTTTGGCCTGGAAAAGCCGCGATAGACCCGCCGGCGTCGGATCACGCCGACCACGCCCTTGCCGATCCACGGCACGAAGCCGAGCACGACGAAGGAGCCGATCAGCCCGGGCGAAAGCAGCCCGCTCGTGCTTTCGATCCGGCCGAGCTGCGTCCCCGCGTTGACGTAGGCGATCGTGCCCAGCAGCATGCCCACCTGGCTTACCCAGGCGAAAGTCCAGGTGCGGATGCGGGTCAGCCCCATGACGAGATTGACCACGAAGAACGGGAACAGCGGGATCATGCGGATGGTGAAGAGATAGAACGCCCCATCGCGCTCAAGCCCCTCGTTCACACCCTTGAGCCTTTTGCCGAAGCGCGCCTCGACCCAGTCGCGCAGGACATAGCGCGAGGCGAGAAAGGCAAGCGTTGCCCCGATGGTCGAGGCGAAGGACACAATCACCGTTCCGAGCACCAGCCCGAACAGCGCCCCCGCGGCGAGCGTCATGATCGCAGCCCCCGGCAGCGAAGCGGCGGTCACCGCGACATAGGCGAGGAAAAAGCCGCCGATCACCAATGCGGGATTATCGGCGTAGAAGGCATCGATGCGGCCCGCGACCGCCTTTATTCCGTCCAATGTCAGGTAATCGCCGAGGTCGAACGCGAAATAGGCCGCGATGAGAGCGGCGATCAGGGCGACGACAAGGATTTTCTTCATCTTTCGACCCCGAAGCTTTGCTGGCGGATGCGCGGGCTTGAGACGGCTCAGGCCGACCCCGCGAGCCCTGCGTAGGTGTCGATCCAGCGCAAGTCTATCCATCGCTTGAGCATGGCGACCCAGCGCCCCCTTGCCGCGAGCGGCCCGTAGCTCGCAATCGCGGCGCCATTTCCGGTCGACAGGAGATAGAGACTGTTGAACCGCGGGCGATAGCGTTCGGATACGGCCCGATCGGCGAGCGCGGCGCGAAGGTTCGCAGCAAGCTTCGGGCCGGCGAAGACCGCGTGGACCCCGGAATGAGGAACCTCGCGGTCCTGCCGCGCAGCGACGTCTCCGACCGCGAAGACATGCGGGTGAGAGATTGAGCGCTGGAACGCGTCCACCGCTATGAAGCCCGCCGGGTCCGTTGCGAGCCCGCCCTCGCTCGGCCAATCGGGAGCCGCGCTGCCTAGCGCGGCCAGAACGATGTCGAACGGCTCGAGCGCGATCTTCCCGGCGCGCAGGGTTCCCTCGCCGAACCGCGCATCCTGCGCGACCACCGCGATCTCCTGCCGCGCGAGTTCGCTGGCTACCTTGCGGCGGACGGCGCGCGACATCGTCGGCACCAGCCCTGCGCTCCCTGCCACCAGCGTCACCTCGGGGCGCGTCTCCAGCCCGGCGAGATTGCGCATCGCAAAGGCAAGTTCCACACCCCCCGCTCCTCCACCGATCACCGCGGCTCGCACAAAGGGCGCCGGGTCAGCCGCAAGCAATTCCGCTCGCCACTGCGCGAGCCGTTCGACGAACCGTTCGATCGGGCGAATTTCGATCAGGCGCGGATCCTCGCCCAGCGTGGCTGCGGCATGGCCGGTCCCGCCGACATCGAGCGAGGCCAGGTCGAAGCCGATCCGCTCACCGGCATCGGTCGTGATCGCCCGAGCGTCCGGGTCGATCGCGCTCGCGCGCGCGAGAACCAGTTCGACTCCTGCCCGGCCGGCCAGCCCGGCGCAATCGACGATCCCGCGCAGCCGCTCATGATCGCCAACCATCCAGCCGGGCACCATGCCCGAATAACGCAGCGCCGGGTGTGGGGTGAGGAGAGTGGCGCGCGCTCCTGGAGGCGGGCCGTTCTCGATCCAGTCGGCCAGCACCGCGACATGGGCATGGCCGCCGCCCACCAGCAGGAGGTGCTTCGATGGGGGCCTCACGCGGCGGTGCCGCCTAATCCCGGGCCGCCCGGGCGATCGCAACTGCCTCGCGCGCCAGTCCCGTGACCGCGTCATAATCCCCTGCCGCGATCACCTCGCGCGGGGTCAGCCAGCTTCCCCCGCAGGCGATCACGCCTGGAAGAGCGAGATATTCGTGCAGGTTCGCTGCCGATATACCGCCGGTCGGCATGAAGCGCATTGCGGAAAAGACCGAGGACAGCGCCTTCAGCATCGGCACGCCCCCGGCAAGTGACGCGGGAAAGAACTTCACCGCGCGAAGGCCGAGGGCATGGGCGCGCTGGACCTCGCTGGCGGTGGCGGTGCCGGGAAAGACCGGCAGGCCCTCGTCCATGCAATAGTGCACGATCTCATCGAGCAGGCCGGGCGAGACGATGAATTCAGCTCCAGCCTTGTGCACGGCTTTGGCCTGCTCGAGAGTGAGGACGGTCCCTGCCCCGACGATCAGGCCCTCGCCGATGTCCGCGCGCCTTTGCGCCATCGAGCGCATCGCATCGAGCGCGCCGGGCCGGCGCAGCACGACTTCCTGCACGGCAAGGCCGCCTTCGAGCAGAGCGCGGGCCGTGGCGACGGCTTGATCAGGATCCCCGCTGTCGACGAGCGGGACGACCGGGGCGGCGGCAAGTGCCGCACTGATGCTGTCGGCTTGGCTCATCGGTGCTCCACTTGTCAGCAAGGCCAGCCCCCCGGCGCAACGATATCCGGTTCAGCTAGGATCAATCTGAACCCTAGCATCGATCGTGCCCGATTTCACCGCCCTGTCGGTGCCGAAATCGTGTGCAAAGTGGATAGGTTTTTACAATCCGGGCTTGATAAACGACATGAATCGCGACACTTCGCACCTGCACAAGACACGCTGGCCGCGCCGCCCGAGTGCCACCGGAACCCGGAAGGAGGAAACCGTTCCTCCTCGAATCCGGTTTCGCGGCATTCGGACCAGACAATATCTCGTAACAGCGGGGCGGCCTGACGGGTTCAAGGATCCGCGGTTCGGGGTGTCGCGGGCGAAAGGATTAGGGCATGGTCGTGCCCAGGCTTCGGAGCGAACGGAACACTAACGGCAATGGCAGCCCATAACCCCTCCTATGGCGACCGCATCTCGCTGGTGAAGTTCTTTCGGCGATTCTTCGAGATCCTGAAGCCCGAAGGCAATTTCTACTGGCTGGCGATCGTGTACGGCATCGGCATCAGCCTGCTCTCGCTGGCGACACCGATCTCGGTCCAGATGCTGATCAACACGGTCGCGAACACCGCGCTCACCGCGCCGCTTGTGATGCTTTCGCTGACCCTGTTCGGGCTGCTGATGCTGTCCGGCCTGCTTTATGCCTTGCGGGTTCACCTGATGGAACTGTTCGCGCGACGTTTCTACGCCCGAATGGTGGCCGAGATCGCGCTGATTTCGGTGCATGCGCAGAACCCGTTCTTCAACGACACCAATCGCGGCTCGCTCTTCAACCGCTATTTCGACGTGATCAACGTGCAGATCGCGACCCCGGTCCTTTTCATCAACGGCTTTACCGTGGTGCTGCAGATCGTGGTCGGTTTCATCCTCGTATCGCTCTACCACCCGCTGTTCCTGCTTTTCACGCTGGTCATGGCGGCGCTGATCTGGATCATCTGGGCGGTCTGGGGCAACAAGGCGATCCGAACCGGCATCGATCTTTCGCACGCCAAGCACGCGACAGCCGCCTGGGTCGAGACGATCGGCGGCTCGAACGGCTTCTT
Source organism: Erythrobacter litoralis (assembly GCF_001719165.1). Lineage (NCBI taxonomy): Bacteria > Pseudomonadati > Pseudomonadota > Alphaproteobacteria > Sphingomonadales > Erythrobacteraceae > Erythrobacter > Erythrobacter litoralis. The sequence continues at coordinate 923,418 of NZ_CP017057.1, read as the reverse complement.
CAAGTCGCAGCGCCGGATCGAATATGCCTTCGATCGGACCAATGATTTCACCGCCAATTACCTGACAGAGCGCAAGCGCCATTTCCGGCAGCATTTCTCGCAGACGATCTCTTTCCTCGTGCTTTACGCGCTGGCAAGCGCGGTGCTGCTGGGACTTGGCGGGTGGCTGGTGATCCAGGGGCAGCTTACGCTCGGCCAGTTGGTGGCGGCGGAGCTGGTCCTGTCGGTCGCGTTTTTCGGCGTCGCCCAGCTCGGCACCTATCTCACCTATTTCTACGATCTGTGCGCCGCGATCGAAGAGCTGTCGCTGTTCTACGACGTACAGCAGGAGGAACCCTCCGGGGCGGATCCGATGCACGGCGACGATCACACGCTCGTTTTCGAAGGAGTCCGCGGGCGCGCCCGGCACGAAGACGCGGAATTCAATCTCGAGATACCGAGCGGCGCGATCGTGATGGCTGCGGCCAGCCATCACGGCGTGCAGCGGCTCTTCACCAACCTGCTCAAGATGCACGAACTGCCCGAAAGCGGTTTCGCGACGATGGGCGGCATCGACCTCATGAACATCGAAGCGCACAATCTGCGCAAGAACATCCACGTGCTCGATCGGCCGACTTTCGTCGGCATGACGATCCGCGAATATCTCAGCCTGTCCTGCCCCGAAAGCGCGACCAGGCGGATGATTGCCGCGCTCGAGACGGTCGGCCTCGTCGATACGATATCGACTTTCGAAAAAGGGCTCGACACGCCGATCGCCTCGACCGGCTATCCGCTCTCATCGGTCGAATTGCAGCAATTGAAGCTCGCCAATGCCCTGCTTGAACAGCCGCGTGTGCTGGTGCTTTCACGCCTGTTCGACCTGCTCGACGAGGAAAACCTCGCCCGTGCGGTCACCGAACTGCGCGAACAGGCCTACACCACCGTGATCTGCTTCTCGAACCGCCGGATCGATCTCGGCTTCGACCGCTTCCTCTTCCTCGAGGCTAAGCAGCAACGCTATTTCGGCGATTTCGAGGATTTCTGCCTCGCCGTGAACCAGAAGCCGCCGCGCCGGCCGGGCGGCCCGCGCCTGCTCAAGGCCGAAGATGCGCCCGGCAAGGCGAACGTGGTGGGAGAATAGAAAATGGCCGTGCTCGCCCAAGATATCCCGCAATTCACTGCGCTCGACAGCGTCAAGACGCCGCGCGTCATGCGCACGGTGTTCCTGATCCTGCTGTTCGGCTTCATCGCCACGGTCGGCTTCCTTATCTACGTACCCTGGGTCCAGACCACGAGCGGGCAGGGCGTCGTGACCACGCTCAATCCAAATGAACGCCAGCAGGAACTCAACGCGCTGGTGTCAGGCCGGATCGAGGAATTCTACGTTCGCGACGGGAGCCAGGTGAAAAAAGGCGACCCGATCGCGCGCATCGCGGACATCGATCCGCAGCTCGTGGAGCGGCTCGAAGCCGAACGTCAGCAGGTCGAGATCCAGCTACAGGCCGCGCGCAACGCGCTCGCCACCGCTGAAATCGACGAACGGCGGATGGCCGAACTGTTCCGTGAAGGGCTGGCCGCGCGGCGCGATTACGAACAGGCGCAGATACGGGTAGAACAGCTGCGCGGCAGCGTGGCCGAAGCGCAGGCCAATCTGACCCGCACCCAGACAAGCCTCTCCCGCCAGTCCTCCCAGCTCGTCACCGCGCCGCGCGACGGTTTCATCCAGAGCGTCAATGCGGGCGACGTCGCAACGATCGTCAACGCCGGTGACGTGCTGGTCACCTTCGTTCCCCAATCGGCCGAGCGGGTGATCGAGATCTTCGTCGACGGGCGCGATGTCGGTCTCGTCCAGGTCGGCGACAAGGCACGCGTGCAGTTCGAAGGCTGGCCCGTCGTTCAGTTCAGCGGCTGGCCTTCGGTCGCGGTCGGCACTTTCGGTGGCATCGTAACCGCGGTCGACCAGTCGGCGCAGGCCGACGGACGGTTCCGCGTTCTCATCTCCGAAGACAAGTCCGATCCGCATGCCTGGCCAAAGGAGCGCTATGCCCGCTTCGGCGCTTCGGTCCGCGCCTGGATCCTGCTCGAGACCGTGCCGGTGGGCTATGAAATCTGGCGCCAGCTCAACAATTTCCCACCCGAGCTTCCCGCCGGGGCCGAACCTGCGGGGACGTCGGCCTGATCATGCGCCGAGCGTCGGACAGGAAGGCTGGGCGGTCCGGTCCGGAGTCCTTGCGCCGCAGGTTGCGCCGCTCGGCGGCGGTGCTGTGCCTGCCGCTGTCGCTCGGGTCCACCCTTCCGCTTGCCGCGCAGGACATCGAACCCGTTGCCGATCCAATCGAGGTCGTACTCAAAAACGGGCCGCTGCTGCCAGACGAGGTGCTGCGGTCGTCCGCGCTAACCTTCCCCGCGATCCTTGAAAGCTTCGAGCGCGAGGCGGCCGCGCGCGGCGACCAGCTCGCCGCCGACGGAGCGTTCGATCTGATGCTCGATGCCCAGGCCTATGACCGCGTGAGCGGGTTCTATTCGGGTGGCTTTGCCGAGTTCAAGGCGACCCAGCCGCTGCGTCCGTTCGGGGCCAAGGTGTTCGGCAGCTACAAGCTTTCGGATGGCGATTTCCCGATCTACGAGAATATCTTCAACACCAACGAGCTCGGCGAATTCAAGGTCGGCGCGCTGCTTTCGCTGCTGCGCGACAGCACGATCGACGATCGCCGCTTCGCCCTTCAGGATACGCGGCTCGCGGCGAGCCAGGCGCGCCTCGACGTGCTGCTGGTCCAGCTCAATGTGCAGTACGAGGCGCTGCAGGCCTACTGGTCCTGGGTCGCGGCGGGAAATGAGATACGGGTCTATGAGGAATTGCTCGAAATCGCCGAGGCCCGGGCGATCGGTCTCGCACGCCAGGTACGCGAAGGGGCGCTGCCGGCAATCGCACTGACCGAAAACGAACAGAACTTGATCCGCCGCCGCAGCCTGCTGGCCGAGGCGCAGCGCGATTTCCAGACCGCGGCGAACAGCCTGTCCTTCTATCTGCGCGACGGCGACGGCAATCTGTTCGTGCCGACCCGCGAGCAATTGCCGAGCGCGGAACTGCTCAGCAATCTGCCGGACATGAACGCCCTGTTGGCCGATCGCCGCCGGTTCGTACTCGAAGAGCGGCCCGAACTCGAAACCCTGCGCCTTGCAATCGAACGCGCCGAAAACCGGGTCGAATTGAGGCGCAACGATCTCAAGCCGCGGCTCGATTTCGAAGTCGAACTGTCGCGCGATTTCGGCCCGGTGGGCGATGGCGGGCCGAGCTTCGATTCGACCGACACCGTCGTCGGCCTTACCTTCACCGTTCCGCTCCAGCGGCGCGAGGCACGAGGCCGCCTGCGCCGGGCCGAGGCGGAATTGCGCGCACGCCAGCTCGAACAGCAAAGGATCGCCGACGAGATCTCGGTCGAACTCGACAATATCCTCACCAATCTCGACGCCGCGCTGCGGCTCGCCGACCTCGCCGACGACGAGGTGGAACAGGCGACCACGATGGTCGAAGCCGAGCGCAAGCGTTTCCGCCTCGGAGCGGGGGATTTCTTCCTCGTCAACCTGCGCGAGGAGCGCGCTGCCGATGCCCAGATCCGCGCGATCCGCGCCGACCTGATCGGGCGCCTTGCAACCGCAAGCTACAATGCGGCGACGATGAACCTCGACGAACTCGGCCTCGAATAGAGGTCAGCGGTTCCTGCGACCGTCGATAAGGCGGTCGACCAGCGATGGATCGGCGAGCGTCGACGTGTCGCCCAGCGCGCCGTAATCGTTCTCCGCCACTTTCCTGAGGATGCGGCGCATGATCTTGCCTGAGCGTGTCTTGGGCAGCCCGTCGGTGAACTGCATGTGATCGGGCGTCGCGATCGGGCCGATCTCCTGCCTGACCCAGTTGCGCAGCTCCGCGTAGAGCTCGTCCGAGCCTTCCTCGCCCGCATTGAGGGTGACGTAGCAGTAGATGCCCTGCCCCTTGATGTCGTGCGGATAGCCCACCACCGCCGCTTCCGCGACCTTGGGATGGAGCACCAGCGCGCTCTCGACCTCGGCGGTCCCCATGCGGTGGCCGGAGACGTTGATGACATCGTCGACCCGCCCGGTGATCCAGTAATAGCCGTCCGCGTCGCGCTTGCAGCCGTCGCCGGTGAAATACTTCGCTTTGTAGGCGGTGAAATAGGTCTGCACGAAGCGTTCATGGTCGCCGTAGACCGTGCGCGCCTGTCCGGGCCAGCTGGCGGTGATGCACAGATTGCCCTCAGCCTCGCCCTCAAGAACCGCGCCCTCGTTGTCCACCAATTGCGGCTCGATCCCGAAGAAGGGGAGCCCCGCGCTGCCCGGTTTCATGTCGTGAGCGGCAGGAAGCGTGGTGATCATCACCCCTCCCGTCTCGGTCTGCCACCAGGTGTCGACTATGGGTGCGCGACCCTCGCCCACGACGTCGAAATACCAGCGCCATGCCTCGGGATTGATCGGCTCGCCCACGCTGCCGAGCAGGCGGAGCGAGGAGCGATCGCGTTGCCGCACGTGATCGTCCCCTTCGCGCATCAGCGCCCGGATCGCGGTGGGCGCGGTGTAGAGGATATTGACCTTGTGCCGGTCCACCACTTCCCAGAATCGGCCATGATCGGGATAGTTCGGCACGCCTTCGAACACGAGGCTGGTAGCCCCGTTCATCAGCGGGCCGTAGACGATATAGCTGTGCCCGGTGACCCAGCCGATATCGGCGGTGCACCAGTAGATCTCGCCCGGCCGGTAGTCGAAGACGTAGTGGAACGTCGTCGCGGTCCACACGCCATAACCGCCGGTCGTGTGCAGCACGCCCTTGGGCTTGCCGGTCGATCCGGAGGTGTAGAGGATAAACAACGGATCCTCCGCCGCCATTTCCTCGCAGGGGCAGTCGGCGTCCGAGGCGACCTCGTGGAACCAGTGGTCGCGCCCCTCGGTCATGGCTATGTCGGCCCCCGTGTGGCGAATGACGAGCATCCCGTCGATCGGCGTGTCGTGATCGGGCTCGGCGAGAGCGGCATCGACATTGGCCTTCAAGGGCACCCGTTTCGAGCCGCGCAGGCCTTCATCGGCGGTGACGACGAAGCGGCTCTCGCAATCCTCGATCCGGCCGGCGAGCGCCTCGGGCGAGAAGCCGCCGAAGACGACCGAGTGAACCGCCCCGATCCGCGCGCAGGCGAGCATGGCGGTGACGCCCTCGACGATCATGGGCATGTAGATCGTGACCCGGTCGCCCTTCGCGACGCCCATCGCCTTGAGCGCGTTCGCCATCCGCACCACTTCGCGGTGGAGTTCACGATAGCTGAGTGTACGGCCATCGCCGGATGGATCGTCGGGTTCGAAAATGATCGCCGTATCATCGCCGCGCACCTCCAGGTGGCGGTCGACCGCATTGTGGCACAGGTTGAGCGAGCCGTCGGCAAACCACTTAATGTCGACCGGGTCCCATGACCACTCGCCGCCCCTGGTCGGCACCCGGTACCAGTCGAGCCGCTGAGCCTGTTCGAGCCAGAAGCCGTCAGGATCCTCGATCGAGCGGCGATACATGTCGGCATATTGCTCGGCCACGCAATGGGTGGGCGCGTCGGATTGCGGCCGTGCGACGGCGTGCAGCATTTCGAGTCTCCCTCTTCTCTCAAGGGCGAACCCTACACGCAGCGCGTTCGCTGACAATGCCCTTGCGCAGGGCTTCGCTCAGCGGGATTCCGGACGTGGTTCGGCCCCGCCGACGCATCGCCGGGCGGGGCCGATTTCGTGTCCGAGCGAATACCCGCTGCAGATCAGAAGCGGTAGCTTACGCCCGCCGAGAGGACCCAGGGGTCGATATTGTGCTCGGTCTCGATCGCGAGAACGTCGCCTGCGAACCAGCGCGCTGTCGTGCCGATGAAATAGCGCTTGGCATCGAGTGTAAGTCCGAACCCGTCATCGCCGAGCGCCACGTCGACGCCCGCCTGCAGCGCGACACCGAACTCGTCGGAAAGGTCGGTATCGGTCACGCCGAGCGGTATGGTCGCCGCACCGGGCTTGTCGCTGACCCACAGGAAATAGGTCGGACCCGCGCCGACATAAGGCTTGATGCTGTCGCCGAGATCGAAGTGGAGCTTGGCGGTTACCGTTGCCGGGATCAGCTGCGCGTCGGAAACCAGTTCGGCGCCGGGAAGGCCCGAGACCGCGTCGACATCGTGCTGGGTTATCCCTGCGATCGTCTCGACCGAAAAATTGTGCGTGACGAAATATTCGACTGCGATGGTCGGCACGTAATTGTCGCTTGCCGCGGTCTGCGTGTTCGCGGGCAGGCCGACGATGTCCACATTGACTTGCTCGATCTCGCCATCGGGCAGGACCGCGGTGCCGAGCACCTTGAACTGGATATCGCCCGCGCGGTCATTCGAACGGTCCTGGGCGGTGGCGGGGTTGGCTGCGAGCGCGAGAGCGGCGCCCGTGATCATCAGGAGTGTTTTCATTTTCCCTTTCCTGCGAAGGCAGCAGTGGTCGCCCTCCGCGACCCAGGATGCTTGCTGCCCGTGGTGGTCGATTGCCGCAGCATCGCCGGCGCCTCATTGATCCCGATCAAAACCCGCAAACGCCGCGCTTGATCGGGATCAAAGACGAAGGGCAGGCGCAGCGGCAGACAGCCTCTCGTTATGGCGACGCTTGTCCAACCCGCCGAAAAACTGAGCATGGCCGCGTTTCGCGATGCCATGCCCGGTTGCCATGGTGCCTCGCGGACGGCTGATCGGCTGTGCTGTGCAGGCGAATATCGCTTCATCCCCAAGGGTGAGGAACTCGCCGCCGATCCGGTCGGCGACCGGCTGGTGTTCGTCGCCTCGGGCGCGGCCAAGCTGGTCGGCCAGTCGGCCGCCGCCCGCAATGCGAGCGAAGCGAACGGCATCGACAGCGAATCGGTGCGCTCGCACAACCACGTCCTCGCATTCCATTTCGCAGGCGATATCGTTTCCGTCCTGCGCCAGTCGGATGGCGATTTCCGGCTCGTTGCGCTCAATGATCTGGAACTTGTGATCTTTGCATCGGACGAATTTCTCGATGTCGCGCAGGACGACCCGGTCATCTTGCGCTCGGTTCTTGCCCGTTCGCTGCAGGCGCTGCACCGCAGCCGGACCAAGATGATGCAATTGGGCCACCGGTCCGCGCGCCAGCGGATCGCGGATTTCCTGGTCTCGATGGCGGAGCGGCTGGCAGGGTCAACCTGCGGGAAATGCGAGGTATTGCTACCGATGAGCAGGAGGGACATAGGCGACAGCCTGGGCCTCACGATCGAGACCGTCAGCCGTCAGTTCTCCGAATTGCGCGAGGCGGGGCTGGTCGAGACGGAGGGCCGTTCGATCGTGCGATTGACCGATCTCGAAAAACTGGCCGAAGAAGCCGGGACGGGTCAGGCGAGGAACGGGACGTTCAAAAATTGATCCAGATCAATTAAGGAAGACACGGGGGCGCGTAAGGCCGCGCTGACGGAAGGGATCGTAAGAAATGGAAGCAGTACTCAGCCGGCTCGGTATCTGGGCCCTTGTCCTTTTGGCGGCCATCGCGGCCATTGCGGGCGCGCAGGATGCGGGCTTTGCCATCCACATGGGGATCGTCGCAGCGGTTGCGCTGATCCTGATCGTGGTCACGCTCAACAGCTACGACCCGATGGCTAAGGCGCAGAGCATCTTCAAGATGCCGCCCGGACCATCACGCTACGATGACGACATCGTGCGCTGGGGCGTCATCGCGACGATGTTCTGGGGCCTTGCCGGCCTGCTCGCGGGCGTGGTGATCGCGGTCCAGCTCGCCTATCCGTGGATCAATTTCGAACCCTGGTTCAATTTCGGCCGCCTCCGCCCGCTCCACACCAGCGCGGTCATCTTTGCCTTCGGCGGCAATGCGCTGATCGCGACGAGTTTCTACGTGGTCCAGCGCACCTGCCGCACTACGCTCGCCTTCCCCGGCATGGCCCGCTTCGTGTTCTGGGGTTACCAGCTCTTCATCGTGCTGGCCGCGACCGGCTATCTCCTCGGCATCACCCAGTCGAAGGAATATGCCGAGCCCGAATGGTATGTCGACCTGTGGCTGACCGTGGTCTGGCTCGCCTATCTCGCGGTCTTCGTCGGCACGCTGCTGCGCCGGCACGAACCGCACATCTACGTCGCGAACTGGTTCTACCTCGCCTTCATCGTGACAATCGCGATGCTGCACGTGGTCAACAATCTCGCAATGCCGGTGAGCCTGCTGGGCACGCGCAGCTATTCGGCCTTTGCAGGCGTGCAGGATGCGCTCACCCAGTGGTGGTACGGCCACAATGCGGTCGGCTTCTTCCTCACCGCGGGATTCCTCGCGATGATGTACTACTTCGTGCCGAAGCAGGCGAACCGGCCGGTCTATTCCTACCGCCTTTCGATCATCCACTTCTGGTCGCTGATCTTCCTCTACATCTGGGCGGGTCCGCACCACCTCCATTACACGGCGCTCCCGGACTGGGCGCAGACGCTGGGCATGGTGTTCTCGATCATGCTGTGGATGCCGTCCTGGGGCGGGATGATCAACGGGCTGATGACGCTGAACGGCGCCTGGGACAAGGTCCGCACCGACCCGATCATCCGCATGATGGTCCTCGCGCTGGCCTTCTACGGGATGAGCACCTTCGAAGGCCCGATGCTGTCGATCAAGGCGGTGAATTCGCTGTCGCACTACACCGACTGGACCATCGGCCACGTCCATTCCGGCGCGCTGGGCTGGAACGGGATGATCACCTTCGCCTGCGTCTACTTCCTCGTGCCGCGGCTGTGGCAGAAGGAGCGGCTCTATTCGCTGCGGATGATCAACTGGCACTTCTGGCTCGCGACTTTGGGGATCGTCTTCTACGCCTCCTCGATGTGGGTCGCCGGGATCACGCAGGGCCTGATGTGGCGCGAATACGGCTCCGACGGGTTCCTCGTGAACAGCTTCGTCGACACGGTCGCGGCATTGAACCCGATGTACTGGATGCGCGCTTTCGGCGGCCTCCTCTACCTCTCCGGTGCGATCATCATGGCCTACAACATCTGGATGACGATCGCCGGCTACCAGCGCGAGGAAGCCCCGATGGGCGACACGCCGCACGACGAGGCGGCCGACCGCCCGGTCGTCCCGCAGCCGCAGGGCGCCCGCCCGCAGGCCGAGCCCGCAGAATAAGCTCTCAGGACAAGCACAATGAGCAACGACAAGCCGAAGAAAGAACCCTTCGAGGGCCACAAGAAGCTCGAGAAGAACATCACCCTGCTCGCCGCCGCGACTTTCGTGACGGTGGCGATCGGGGGGATCGTCGAGATCGCACCGCTGTTCTGGATCGACAACACGATCGAGGAGGTGGAAGGCATGCGCCCCTACACCCCGCTCGAACAGGCCGGGCGCGACATCTACATCCGCGAAGGGTGCTATGTCTGCCACAGCCAGATGATCCGGCCCTTCAGGGACGAGGTTGAACGTTACGGCCATTACAGCCTTGCCGCGGAATCGATGTACGATCATCCGTTCCAATGGGGCTCGAAGCGCACCGGGCCGGACCTCGCTCGCGTCGGCGGGCGCTATTCGGATGCCTGGCACGTCCAGCACCTGATCGACCCGAGGAGCGTGGTGCCCGAAAGCATCATGCCGCCCTATTCCTTCCTCGCGGAAACCCCACTCGAAGTACCCGACGCCTCGGCCACGCTCACCGCGCTGCGCCGGGTGGGCGTGCCCTATTCCGACATCGACATCGAAATGGCGAAGACCGACCTTTTCGCGCAGGCCGATCCCGATCTTGACGCGGGCGATCTGGAAGAACGCTATCCCAAGACGCAGATCCGTGATTTCGACGGCAATCCCGACGTCGTGACCGAGATGGACGCGCTCATCGCCTATCTCCAGATGCTCGGCACGCTGGTCGATGTCGACAGTGTCGCGGCGCAGGAGGAACTGGCCGAGGAGAAGGGCCGGTGAGCTTCTACGAAACCCTGCGCCACCTCGCCGACAGCTACGGCCTCGTGGCGATCTTCTCGCTCTACCTGATTTTGTGCCTGTGGCATTTCCGCCCGGGCGCTGGCCGCCACGTGGACGCGGCCAAGCATTCGATTTTCAAGGACGACCACGATGGCAACTGATAAGCGCATCGACGAGCCGACCGGCACCGAAACCGTCGGTCACGAATGGGACGGCATCGAGGAGCTGAACACTCCGCTGCCGCGCTGGTGGCTGTGGACCTTCTACGCGACCTGCGCCTGGGCGGCGGTCTATGTCGTGCTCTATCCCGCCTGGCCGATGGTGAACCAGGCGACCGAGGGCGTGCTCGACTGGTCGAGCCGCGGCCAGCTCGCCAAGGAAATGAGCACCGCCGAACTCGCCCGGCGCGACACCTTCGAGCGGATCGCCGCAACCGATCTCGACAAGCTCGCCGCCTCGCCCGAACTGCTGGGCCAGGCGATCGCCGGGGGCGCGGCCGCGTTCAAGGTCAACTGCGTCCAGTGCCATGGCGCGGGCGCGGCGGGTTATGAGGAATACGGATATCCCAACCTCAACGACGACGACTGGATCTGGGGCGGCACGCTCGAGGAAATCGAGTACACGCTCAATCACGGCATCCGCTGGGAGGGTTCAAACCAGACGCGGCTTGCCTATATGCCAGCCTTCGAAGGCATTCTCGACAATGCCCAGATCGACGCGGTGACCAGCCACGTCCTCTCGCTTTCCGGCAAGGCGGAAGGCAATGCCCAGGGCGCGCAGCTTTTCGAGCAGAACTGCTCGGTCTGCCACGGCGCGAATGGCGGCGGCGATCCGCAGCAGGGCGCGCCGGCGCTGAACGATGCGATCTGGCTCTATGGCGGCGAGAAGGACGACATCCGCCGCCAGATCCTCGCCCCCCGTCACGGCGTGATGCCGGGCTGGTCGGGCAGGCTCGATCCGGTGACGATCAAGATGCTGGCGGCCTATGTCCACTCGCGTGGCGGCGGCCAGACGACCGAGGCGACCGAGGACGTGATCGAGGAAACCATGGAGACCTCGGAAGAGGTCGCTGAGGCCGAAAAGGCAAGGAACGATGCCAAGCTCTGAGGAACTCGAGAAACCGCAGGCAAAGCCTGAAGGCCGGGACTGGGGCGGCGCCCTTGGCCCGGCCGAGGCCGATCCTGCGGCGACGACCCAGCGCCACGCTCCGAGCCAGCCTGCCGCGAGCACCGGCAGCCTCTACGAAAAGCGCAAGGCGGTCCACAACAAGCGGATCGACGGACCTTTCCGGCGGTTCAAGTGGTTTGTCATGTTCGTCACGCTGACGATCTACTGGGGCACGCCCTGGATCCGCTGGGACCGCGGGCCCTACGCCCCGGACCAGGCGGTGCTGATCGACCTCGCCAATCGCCGTTTCTACATGTTCGACATCGAGATCTGGCCGCACGAATTCTATTTCGTCGCCGGCATGCTGATCATGGCAGGGATCGGCCTGTTCCTCGTCACCAGCGCGGTCGGCCGGGCGTGGTGCGGCTATGCCTGCCCGCAGACCGTCTGGACCGACCTGTTCCAGCACGTCGACCGCTTCTTCGACGGCGACCGCAATGCCCGCATGCGCCTCGACAAGGCGCCGTGGACCGTGGGCAAGATAACCCGCCGCCTGTCGAAATGGTCGGTCTATCTTCTCATCAGCGTGGCGACGGGCGGGGCATGGATCCTCTATTTCGCCGATGCGCCCACGCTGTTCGTGGACTTCTTCACCGGAGAGGCGGCCTTCGTCGCCTATGCGACGGTCGGGATCCTCGCCGGCACGACCTTCTGGCTCGGCGGGTTCATGCGCGAACAGGTGTGCATCTACATGTGCCCCTGGCCGCGCATCCAGACCGCGATGCTCGATGAAAAATCGCTCATCGTCACCTACAAGGACTGGCGCGGGGAAAAGCGCGGCAGCCTCAAGAAGGCGGCGAAGAACCCGGACGAATACGGCGACTGCATCGACTGCAACATGTGCGTCGCCGTCTGCCCGACCGGCATCGACATCCGCGAAGGCCAGCAGATCGGCTGCATCACCTGCGCGCTGTGCATCGATGCCTGCGACCAGGTCATGGCCGAGGTCGGCCGCCCGCGCGGTCTAATCGATTACGCGACGCTCGAACAATGCGAAAAAGAGGCCGCGGGCGAACCCGCATCGCCCGCCTGGAAGGCGCTCGTGCGCCCGCGCATCTTCATCTATTTCGGCGTCTGGGCCGCGATCGGCCTTGCCATGCTCTTCGCTCTCGGCACGCGCAGCCACACCGATCTCACCGTCTCGCCCGACCGCAATCCGCCCTTCATGCTGATGAAGGACGGATCGGTCAGGAATTCGTACACGCTGCGCCTGCGCAACATGGAAGCGCGCCCGCGCGAGATGGAAGTGGCCTTGTCTGGCCTTCCGGCGGGCGCCGTGATGTGGACCGATGCGATCAACGCAGAGGACGCCGCGCCCGAGCAGGTCTTCACCGTTCCGGCGAACGAGACCCGGATCGTGCGCGCCTATGTCACCGTCCCCGCTGGCGCGAACCCCGAGGCGTTCGATTTCGTCCTGACCTCACTCGACGAGCAGGGCGAAACCGACATCCAGCCGACGACCTTCACCGGGCCGGGAGGCGAATGATGGCCGGCAAACCGCGCCGCACGGGCGAATTCACCGGCCGGCACATGGCGCTGGTGCTGGTGGGCGGCTTCGCCATCGTCGCCGCGGTCAATTTCTACATGGCGAGCCTTGCCGTCGGCGGTTTCCACGGCGTGGTGGTCGAGAATTCCTATGTCGCGAGCCAGAAGTTCAACACCTGGCTGGCCGAGGCGGAAAAAGCCCGCGCGCTGGGCTGGGAAGTCCGCCCCGGTCGCGGCGAGGACGGCCACGTGATCATCGAGACCGCCAATGTGCCCGCCGGCGCGCGGGTCGAGGCGGAATTGCGCCGCCCGCTGGGTGAGAAACAATTCGATAGCCTCGTCTTTGATCCGGGCCGCGACGGGCGCTACCGCTCGCGCGCGCCGCTCGATGCGGGGCGCTGGCTCATGCGCCTTACCATCACCGCCGGAGACGACGTGTGGACCGGCGAAAGCGAGCTCTAGGTGAACGCCCCGGTTGCCCTCGATGAAAGCGGAGCGGCGAAGCTCGTCGGCACCCGCTTCACCGTGCCTGGAATGCGCTGCGCGGGCTGCATCGCCAAGATCGAGCGCGAATTGCCCAAGGTCGAAGGGATCGAGGCGGCGCGCGTGAATTTCTCCTCCAAGCGGGTCGCGGTGCACCATCTGCCCGGTCTCGATGAGGAACGCATTTCCGAAGCGCTGCGCGAACTCGGTTTCGAGGCGCAGCCGGTCGCCGAAAACCCGCTCGGCCAGGAGGAGGCGGAGAAAAAGCAGCTGACCCGCGCGCTGGGCGTCGCGGGCTTCGGCATGATGAACGTGATGCTGCTTTCGGTCAGCGTCTGGGCCGGGGCGGAGGGCGCCACGCGCGAATTGTTTCACTGGCTTTCCGCGCTGATCGCCCTGCCCGTCATCGCCTATTCGGGCCGCCCCTTCTTCTCGAGCGCGCTGATGGCGCTCAGGTATCGCCGCACGAACATGGACGTGCCGATCGCGATCGGGGTGATCCTCGCCACCGCGCTCAGCCTCTACGAAACGATCACCGGGGGCGAGCATGCCTTTTTCGAGAGCGCGGTCATGCTGCTCTTCTTCCTGCTTGCAGGCCGCGCGCTCGATGCGGAAATGCGCACCCGCACCCGCGCCGGGATCGGCGCGCTGCTCGGCCGGATGGGAAAAGCTGCGAGCGTGATCGGCCCCGACGGGGCGACCCGGCGCGTCGTTGCGCAGGATCTCGAACCCGGCATGCTGGTCCTGGTGGCCGCAGGCGAAGCGCTCGCCGCCGATGGCGAGGTGGAGGAAGGCTCCTCCAGTATCGACAATTCCATGCTGACCGGGGAAAGCACGCCGGAACCCGTCGGCAAGGGCAGCGAGGTCCATGCAGGCGCTATCAATCTCGGCGCGCCGATCCGCGTGCGCCTGACCCGCACGGCAGAGGACACCGCCATCGCCGAGATCGCCCGGCTGATGGACGAGGCAGGCCAGTCGCGCAGCCATTACGTGCGCATCGCCGACCGCGCCAGCCGCGCCTATGCGCCGGTGGTCCACAGCCTCGCAGCGCTTGCCTTCGTGGGCTGGATGATCGCGGGTGCCGGCTGGTATCAGTCGGCGGTCATCGCGATTGCGGTGCTCATCATCACATGCCCCTGCGCCATGGGCCTCGCCGTCCCGGCCGCGCAGGTGGTCGCATCCGGAGCCCTGCTGAAGCGCGGCCTCCTAGTCAAGGACGGCAGCGCTCTGGAACGCCTCGCCGAATGCGATGTCGCCCTGTTCGACAAGACCGGGACGCTGACGCTCGGCGAACCCCGCCCCGACATTTCCGGGCTTTCGGCAGAGGACCGCGCCGTGGCGCTGGGCCTTGCACAGAACAGCCGCCACCCGCTCAGCCGGGGCCTTGCCGATGCGCTGCGGGCCGAGGGAGTGGAGGCGGCCGCGATCGCCGATGTGCACGAGGAAACCGGGACTGGCCTTTCGGGCAAATGGAACGGCGTTCCCGTTGCGCTCGAGCGGCCCGATGATGCAGGCGTCGCGCTTGCCGCCCGCCTTCGCATGGGCGAGCGCGCTGTGACGCTCGCCTTCACCGATCCGCTTCGTACCGACAGCGCCGAAACTCTGGCCGCGCTTGGCGAAGCGGGCCTTTCGGCGAGGATCCTTTCGGGCGACCGCGAACAGGCCGTGGCGGAGGTCGCCGGCCAGCTCGGCCTCGAAGCCCGGGCGGCCGCCAGCCCGCAGGACAAGCTCGCCGTACTCGAAGCCCTGCGCGAGGAAGGCCGCCGCCCGCTGATGGTGGGCGACGGATTGAATGACGGCCCGGCGCTTGCTGCCGCTCATGCCTCGATCGCGCCGGGCACGGCTTCGGACGCGAGCCAGCAGGCGGCCGACGCGGTCTTCATCGGCGAGAAGCTGATGCCGGTCGCGCTCGCGATCAGGGTGGCGCGTTCGACCATGCGGATCGTGCGGCAGAATTTCGTCTTTGCAATCGGCTACAACCTGCTCGCGATCCCGCTGGCGCTGTTCGGCTATGTCACCCCGCTGATCGCCGCCATCGCGATGTCGCTCTCCTCCCTCGTCGTGGTCGCCAATTCTCTCCGTCTGGCGGGCTCGGCGAAGGACGCGGCATGACAGGGCTCACCTTCCTCATCCCGATCGCGCTCGGCATGGGCATCCTTGGGCTCGCCGCGTTCTTCTGGAGCATGAAGAGCGGCCAGTATGACGATCTCGACGGGGCGGCGAACCGCATCCTGATCGACGAGGATGGGGAGGAGGACGAATGAACGGGGCGGCCCTCGCTGTCGCCGCGCTCATCCCGCTTGCGACCGGCCCTGCGCCGCAGGAGGAGAAGGCCCTCACGATCGGCCTGTGCGGGGGCGGCAGGATCACGATTCCGCTCGGCGACGGTGACACGCCCGAGCGCACCTGCGATCCCAAGGCCTGCCATGCCGCGAACTGCCGCGAAAAGACCAAGGAAAGGCCGCCGCGTACGCGCATTTGATTTCGCGCAAAGACCCCGTCCCCCGGGACCGCTCTAACGGCTGGCATGTGGACCTATCACCCAGACCTGCTCGCCAAGCCCGTCCCGCGCTATACGAGCTATCCCACCGCCGCCGATTTCGGCCCCCTCCCCCAGGGCGCGATCGAGCGCGCGATCGAGGGGGCATCGGGCGACATCTCGCTCTACCTTCACATCCCTTTTTGCGAGAAGATCTGCTATTACTGCGGCTGCAATACCGGCGCTTCCGGGCGGCGCAGCCGGGTCGAAAGCTACCTCGCGGCATTGCATGAAGAGATCGCGGTGGTCGCCCGCCTGTTACCCTCGGACACGCGGGTAAGGCGCGTCGCCTTCGGCGGAGGCAGCCCCAACGCGATCGAGCCGCACGAATTTCTCGAAATGGTGGACTGCCTCCACCGCCAGCTCCCGCTTGCGAATCCGGACTGGTCGATCGAACTCGACCCGCGCACGATGACCACCGAATGGGGCCGCACTCTCGGCGAAGTCGGGGTAACGCGGGCGAGCATGGGAGTGCAAACCTTCTCGCCCCATCTGCAAAAGGCGATCGGGCGCGAACAGGACGATGCGCTGATCGCGCGCAGCGTCGACTGGCTGCGGGCCGCCGGCGTGACCTCGATGAATTTCGACCTCATGTACGGCCTGCCCGGCCAGACGCGCGGGGACCTTGCCGACAGTCTCGAGAAGACCCGCCGCATGGGCGCGGACCGGGTCGCGGTGTTCGGCTATGCCCATGTCCCCCACATGGTGCCGCGCCAGACGATGATCGACGCGAGCGATCTTCCGGGAGCGGAGGAACGCTTCGAGATGGCCGAGCAGGGTTATGCCTTCCTGACGGGCCACGGTTACGAAGCAGTCGGCTTCGACCATTTCGCGCTGCCTTCCGACCCGATGGCGACGGCGACCCGCGAAGGTACGCTCAGGCGCAATTTCCAGGGCTTCACCTGCGATTCTGGCGAAGTCCTCATCGGCTTCGGGTCGAGCGCGATCAGCGGCTTTCCCGGCCTCATCGCGCAGAACGAGAAGAACAATGGCCGCTACAGGATGATCTCTTCGCAAGGAGACCTTTCGGCCGCTGTCGGCATCGCCCGCTCACCTGAGGACCGGATGCGCGCGCGCCTGATCGAGCAATTGCTGTGCCGCGGGAAGGTCGAGCTTTCGCCGTGCCTTTTCGCGCAGGCCCAGTCGCGGCTTCATCCCTTCATCGAGCGCGGCCTTGCGCGCCTCGACGGGCTCGAGCTTGCGATCACGCAGGAAGGCCTGCCCTATGCCCGCGTGATCGCATCGCTGTTCGACTCCTACCGCGAGGCGACCCAGCACAGGTTCAGTTCGGCCATCTGAAGCGCCGGGTTGCGCAGCCCGCCATGGCGGCTAGGTTCGCGGCCATGGACACGATCACGATCGACGATTTCCTTGCGGTCGACATCCGCGCCGGGACCGTGGTGGACGCGCAGCCCTTTCCCGAAGCGAGAAAGCCCGCGATCAAGCTGATGGTCGATTTCGGCCCCGAAATCGGCCGCAGGAAAAGCAGCGCCCAGATCACCGACCATTACACGCCCGAAAGCCTTGTCGGGCGCAAGGTCATGGCGGTGGTGAATTTCCCGCCGCGCCAGATCGGCCCGTTCATGTCGGAAGTGCTGGTGCTGGGCTTTCCCGATGCGGACGGCGCGATCGTGCTCGCCGCGCCCAGGGGCGAGGTTCCCGACGGCGCTCGGCTCGCCTGAGGATCACTCGGGCGCGAGTTCGCCGAGCGCCTCCTTCAATTCGTCCAGCCACGGCTCGAACGGCTTCCATGCGCCCTGCCCCTTGCGATTGATGGGCTGGCGCACCTGCTCGCTCGAAGCGGTGCGCACGGCGCGCTCGGTCCGGTGAAAGTCGAGGCAGGCCTGCTCGAACGGCAGCCCCAGATGATCGAGCATCCGCCGCGTCTGCCCTTCCAGGTCGTCGAGCACGTCCTCGTGGCTCACGCGCAGGACCTTGCCCGGCAGGACCGCGTCCCAATGGTCCATCAGTGCGACGTAATCGGCGTAATAGCGGCCGACCTCGGTCAGGCCGTAGGTGAATTCCTGGCCCTCGGCGAAGAGCTGCTTGAATCCCGAAAAGCAGCAATCCATGGACGCGCGCCGCGCGTCGATGATCTTCGCATTGGGCAGGATCAGGTGGATGAGGCCGATGTGGCGGAAATTGTTCGGCATCTTGTCGATGAAGAACGGCGCGCCGGCGCGGTGGATGCGGGTGTTCTCGATGAAATCCCGCCCGAATTTCTCCAACTGCTCGTCGCTTAGTTCGCGTAATACGCGCGGGTAGCGGTTTTCGCCGACGCGCCTTCCGCGAAGCCTGTGGGCAAGCGCGAGGATGTTGGGAAGTTCCAACGTTCCATCAACCTGGCTGTGGCTGGCAAGGATCTGTTCGAGCAGCGTGGAGCCTGCGCGCGGCAGGCCGAGGATGAAGATCGGATCTGGGGCGTCATGCCCGGCCCCCGCCCTGCTCTCCAGCAGCTCGCGCGTCACCATCTCGCGCTGGCGGGCCAGTTCCTCGCTCATCGCATCCGCGCTGTAGCGGGTCTGCGCGCGCTTGAGGGCATTGCCTTCCTCGTAAGCCGCGAAACTCATGGCATATTCGCCGCTATCCTCATGCGCCTTGCCGAGAGCGAAGGCGATATGGACCCGGTCCATGAAGGAAAGGTCGGCGCGCGCGGCCTGTTCCTTCATCGCGTCGAGTTCCGCATCGGTGAAGCTGTAGGTCTTGAGATTCGCCAGCGCATACCACGCATCGCCGTGGTCGGGTTTCGCAGCGATCGCGGCGCGGTAGCTTTCGATCGCTTCCTCGCGCGCGCCGGTGGTCTTGAGCGCGTGGCCCTTGCTGGTGAGGTTGGCGGGGTCCCCGGGCAGCTTTTCGAGCACCTTGTCGAACAGGTCGAGCCCGCGCTCGTAATCGCCCACCGCCATGCTCTCGATCGCTAGCCGCGACTGGAAGACCGGGCTTTCAGGATCGTGTTCGTAAAGCCTTTCCGCCTCTTCGCGCGCCTTCGCGAAATTCTGCCGCCGCCTCAGCGCGTCGATGTAATCAAGCCTCAATTGCACGTCGTCGGGCGCGAAGGCGAGCGCGCTTTCGAGGAGGAATTCCGCCTCTTCCAACACGCCGAATTCGATCCCGATCTTCGCCAGCAGGCGCATCCCCTCGATATGGTTCGCATCACGCTGCGGATGCGTGCGCAGGTAATGGCGGCAGAGTTCCTCGGCCCTCAGCAGCCGCCCCTCGGCAAGGTGGTTGGTGACCGCGACCAGTTCGCGCGGCAGGCGGGCGAGGCGCTGTTGCTGGCGGGCGGCAAGCTCGGCCTGCGCCTTGCGGCCCGAAGCCGCCAAGAGCCTTGCCTGTTCGCGCCAGCTCGCCTCGAGCGCGGGGTTGAAGCGCGTCGCGCGCGCAAAGGCCGCAAGCGCCTCCGCCTCGCGCCCGCGAGCGAGCGCGAGATGCCCCGCTTCCTGCCACGCGCGGCCATATTCCGGGCTCGCCGCGTGCAGCCTGTCGAGCCAGCCCGCAGCCGCTTCGTAATCCTTCAGATAACGCGCCGCGACCGCGGCGAGATAGAGCGCCTCGGCATCGAGCGCATCGCGATCGAGCAGCGCGCGCGCCAGCGCCAGCCCCTCGGCAAAGCGGCCCGCCTGCATCTCCCCCTGCGCCGCCCTCAGCTGCGCCTCGCGGGGATCGGTGTCCGGTATCGTTTCTGACGTCATGACATCAGGTCCTACACGCAAAACGGCGGGAGTGAACATCCGTCCACCCCCGCCGCTGCGTGTCGATAGGGACCGATCAGTAGTCGTAACCGACCCTGAGGCCGACCGTCAGCGGACGGTTGGTCACGATCCGCGCGCGGTCGTTGACGAAATTGCCCGAGATCTGGGCGCGCTCGTCGAACATGTTCTCACCGAAGATCTCGACGTTCCACTGGTCCTTTTCGATCCCGAAGGCGAGGTCGACGACCGTGTAGCTGTCGAGTTCGAGCCGGTTGATCTCGATGATGTCGGTGAACTTCGACGCCGAATGGGTCACCTGCGGCATGACATAGGCGCCCAGCGTGTTGGTGAGGTCGAATTCGTAGCGCACGCGCAGATTGCCCTGGAAGGACGGCGCGAAGGCCAGTTCCGCACCTTCGACCACGTCATCGGTCGGGATCAGCACGTCGGTGATCTCGGTATCGAGGATCGAGAACGCCCCCGCGACCGTCAGCCCCGGCACCGCATAGGGCGCGAAGGTGAAGTCCGCCTCGACCCCGTAGATCTCCGCATCAGCGGCATTGGCCGAGAAGAAGAGGTTGGTGATCGAGGGATCGAAGATCGTGGTCTGGAGGTCCGAGATATCGACATAGAAGGCGCTGCCGTTGAAGCGCAGCTGACCGTCGATGAGGTCGAGTTTCCAGCCCAGTTCGTAGTTCTTCACCTCGTCGGTGGCCAGTTCGAAGGGCACCGTGAAGTTGTTGGGCCCCGGCGCACCGCCCGGACGGTTGAGCAGGCCGGGACGGAAGCCTTCCGAATAGGTCGCATAGAACAGCGTGTCATCGCTCGGCGTCAGCGTGATCGTGCCCTTCAGGATGGTCCCGCTGGTCGCCGCCACGTCGGGCGCACGGACCGAGTTGAACACCCGCTGGGCCTGTGTCGGCGAAAGCCCGGCGGCCTCGATATCGGCAAGGCTGTCGTCCAGTGTGAAGTTCTGACGCAGCGCTTCCGAACACGACAGGTTGAAGAAGAATTCCCCGTCGCCGTCGTAAAGATCGCCGATATTGGTGCCGAAGGCGTCCTCGTCATTGCCGCTGGTGTTGCAGAAGCTGGCATTGGCGCCGCCTTCGAGATCGACTTCGACGTCGTAATAGCGCGCGCCCAGCGTCACGGTGAGAAGGTCCGGCACGACGTCAACCGATGCTTCGCCGAAGATGCCGAACTGTTCGTCGGTGCGGCGGATGTCGTTGCGGAAGATCGTGTCGCGCGGGAACGGCCCGGCATCGGTGTTGAACGAACCCGGGAACGGGAAGTTCGGTGCGAAGCCGCCGAACGGCGCCGCATCGACATTGCCCGGATAGTTGAAGTCATTGCGCTCACGCAGTTCGAGGTCCGAATAGAACCCGCCCGCCGTCACGCGCACCGGCCATTCTTCCGGCGTCGAGAAGCGCAACTCCTGCGTGAACACCTCAAGCTCGCTGTCCGAGGTGACGTAGAGGTTCGGTTCCTGGCAGGTGCCCGACGGATCGGCTGCGCCCGGATAGCTCACCGAACCATCGCAGATGTAATAGGGCAGGTACTGGCCGACGAAGAGATAGTCGGTGTAGTCGATCCGCTGGTCGGTACGGCGGTCGGTATAGGCGCCGGTATAGACGACATCGAGCATCGCGATGCGCCCTTCGACCGTCCAGCTGGTGTTCGAGAAATCGTCTTCCAGACGGTCGTCCTCGAAGCGCTGGATTTCAAGATCGTCGAGACCGCCCAGTTCCGGATCGGCGAAGAACACGCCGTCGGTCTCGAGGCTCTGGCGGGTGTGGGCGACGGTGATGGTCCAGTCGGGCGTCACTTCCCACAGCGCGGTCGCGCGGAAACCGGTGTATTGCGTGTCGTTGAAATCGTTCTCGACGAGGCCGGAATTGTCGGTCTCGAGGAAGGTCACGTCCGAAAGGTCCGACGTCGACTGGAAGCCGGCGCGGTTGGCGTTGACCGGCACGCCGTTCGCACGGACCGTGCCTTCGGGCCGGAAGCGCGCGCTTTCGGAAAGATCGCGGGTGCCCTGCACGTTGTCGATATAGCCGCCCTGGTCATCGAGATAAAAGACGCCGCGCAGGCCGAAATTGCTCGTCACGGGGACGTTGAGCATGACTTCGGCGGAATAGCTTTCCTCGCCACCCTTGGTGAAGGAGGTGCTGGCCGAGAAGGACGCGTCGAAAGCCGCAAGGTCGGGCTTGTTGGTGATGAGACGGACGACGCCCGCCTGCGAGCTCGCGCCGAACAGCGTGCCCTGCGGACCCGAAAGGACTTCGATCCGCTGGATGTCGGCGGCATAGACGTCGAGGTTGCGGCCCGGCTGGGCGAGCGGCTGTTCATCGAGATAGAAGGCGACGTTGGGCGCAAGACCCGCGACGCCGGCCGTGGTCAGGTTGGGCGTGGTCGAGGCAAGACCGCGGATGTAGATCTGGTTCTGCCCCGGCCCGGTTCCGCCCGCGGTAACCGAGGGAAGCTGCTCGAGATAGTCGTCGAAGGTCGAGATGTTGAGCTCCTGAAGCTCTTCCTGACCGATCGCCGAGACCGAAATCGGCACATCCTGCAGATCCTCGGTCTTCTTCTGCGCGGTGACGACGATGGTGCGGACGCCGCCCTGGCGCTTCTGCGCGCTCTGGGTGGCCGGTGCGCTCTGGGTGGCCGGTGCGTCCTGCGCCATGGCCGGTGCGGCAACGGCAATCGCAAGCGCGCTGACAGACGCGCCGCCGATGATCTTTTTCATGTGTAACCCCTTTGAGAGTTGAGAGGAGGAGCGCGATGCAGGTCTGCAAAATCGCGTCCCAATAAACAGCGCGTGCATAAAAAGCACAGCATATGTGAGCGGCCCGGTATCAAGCCAAACGCGGATATGCCACAGGGTTTCCCACAATTTTCACAATCACGCCGATTGATGTTGCAAAATGACAACATGGGCGAATTGTAGTATTTTTCTTAAAATTTCATTCAGCCTATTTTTGGCCGATCTTCAATTAATAGGATTAGTCTTAGAAAAATTATCTACGCGCGCGCCATGGGCGCTGCGAAGCGAAGAATATTTTTCTTATGTCCTGCAAAAGAGCCCCTCGCGGCTCAAGTTATTCGGCGGGGGATACTTTCCCGGCCCATTCCTCGCAGCCCTGCGCCGTGGTCGGCACGCCGTGCTTCTTGCGGATCAGGTCGTATGCCACCGCCTTGAGGATCGACACGCACATCACCGCCACCACGAAGGAAAACGGCAGCGCGCCGATGATCATCGTGATGCGAATGGCGTCGATCCCGCCCAGGATCAGCATCGAACCGACCACGAAGGCGATCGCCGCGCCCCAGAACAAGATGTGGTAGCGGCGGCTGCCTTCATCGTCGCCTGCACCGTTGATCGTGTTGACGATCAGGATCGCGCTGTCGGCCGAAGTCACGAGATAGGTCATCAAGAGCAGCACCACGAGGCTCGAGACGATCAGGGCGAAGCCCGGCTCGAACAGGACGGCGAGCGTCGCATAGAGCTGGTCCGACATGGCCGCACCGACGATCCGGCCACCGGCGACGCCCGACAGTTCCAGCTCGATCGCGGTCCCGCCGACCAGGGCCATCCACACGAAACACATCAGCGAGGGCACGATCGTCACGCCGAGGATATATTCGCGGATCGTGCGCCCGCGCGAAATGCGCGCGATGAACATGCCGACGAACGGCGCAAAGGCGATCCACCACGCCCAGTAGAACACCGTCCAGTCGAGCTGCCACTGGCGCAGCGCCGCGCCCGTTTCGGTTCCGTCGCCGCCGAGCAGGCTGAGCGATTGCTGCGGCAGCGTCCGGACATAATCCCACAGGCCGATGCCCAGCAATTGCAGCCCGTAAAGCCCCGCGCCCAGCGCGCCGAACAGCGCGAGCAGGCCGACCGACAGGCCCATGTTGAGATTGGAAAGCCACTTGATCCCGCGCCCGACACCGGACAGCGCGCTGATCGTCGATGCACCAACCAGCGCCACCAGCGAGACCACGATCGCGAGCGGCGAGGCCGACCCGTCGGCGGACAGCAGCCAGTCTCCCAGCCCCAGCCGCGCAAGCCCGGCGACGAATTGTTCGACGCCCAGCCCCATGGTCACCGCCACGCCGAGAATCGTCGCTACCACCGCGACGATGTCGACCACGTGGCCGACCGGCCCTTCCATCACCCGCCCGAACAGCGGCGCAAGGGCGGATCGGATCGTCAGCGGCAGGCCGCGGCGATGCGCGACATATCCGATCGCGAGCCCGACCAGCGCATAGGTGCACCACGCGCCGAGGCCCCAGTGAAGGAAGGTGTACATGTAGGCAGGGCGCACCGCCTCGGCGCTCTGCGCGTCGACACTGCCGCGGATGATGTCCGGATTGTTGACGAAATGGGCCAGCGGCTCGCCGGTCGAATAGGTCAGCATCCCGATCCCGATTCCTGCCCCAAACAGCATAGAGAACCATGAGAACCGGCTGAATTCGGGGGCTTCGTCGGGCGGTCCGATGCGCAGCGACCCGACCTTGGGCAGGAGCGCGAGGACGAGGCTGGTGACGATCAGGAAAGCGACGAGATAGACATACCAGCCGCCGAACGTCGCGATGATCGTCGAATTGGCGGCGGTCAGCGTCTCGTTCGCGCTGACCGGGAAAAAGATCGCCCACATGATCAGCAGCGAGACGATCACCTTGCCGGGGATCGTCACTTCGCGGCTGAAACCTTCGTAGAAACCGCGATCGTGGGTGTCGATGTCGAGGTCGACCAGCGGCGGATCGATCGGCCAGTCGGCGTCTTCGATGGCTCGCTCACTGATCTGCGGCGTTGCTTCGCCGGCCCTGCTGCTCATCGCGTTCCCGTCCCGGACGGACCGCTGGGGCTTTGGGCGACGCTGTAACCACGCTGCCGGCAGGCGGTGATGCCCGGCCCATTGGTCGTGTCCGCTGCTCGTGTGAGGCAGGGGGTGCACCCTTCGACGAGGGCATCGGCACAAGGGGACAGGCCCGAAACGGCCCGGTCCCGCAACCCTGCGCGTGCGGAAGTCTGTGGCCGCCTTCCTAAAGCGACCACTAACATTTGCAACCCTCCGCAGGGCCTGTCGGTTCCGGCAATGCCCATGCTGAGCCGACACGAGGCGCTCATGTAACCATGCGCCAATTTGCGAAACCGCGCTTGCATAGGACGGGTCTTGGGAGGATACATGCCGCGGGAACGCGCGCCGCCGTCGTCCTCGGGCCGACGCGCAGCAAAGGGGGGAAATCCATGGCCGTATCCGATCACGTCGACCTCGACCAGTTCATGGCGGGAGTGAAGAAGCGCAATCCCGGGCAGACCGAATTCATCCAGGCGGTGCAGGAGGTCGCGCAGGACATCTACGAATTCATCGACGACAAGGTTCGCTATCACGAGGCACAGATCCTGCGCCGCATCGCCGAACCCGACCGCGTCGTCTCGTTCCGCGTGTGCTGGGAGGACGACAACCACAACATCCGCGTCCAGCGCGGCTGGCGGGTCCAGAACAACAATGCGATCGGCCCCTACAAGGGCGGCATTCGCTTCCATCCGAGCGTGAATGAAAGCGTTCTGAAATTCCTCGCCTTCGAGCAGACTTTCAAGAATTCGCTCACCAGCCTTCCCATGGGTGGCGGCAAGGGCGGTTCGAACTTCAATCCCAAGGGCAAGTCGGACAGCGAGGTGATGCGGTTCTGCCAGAGCTTCATGACCGAACTCTATCGCCATATCGGCCCCGAAATCGACGTGCCGGCAGGCGATATCGGCGTGGGCGGGCGCGAGATCGGCTACATGTTCGGGCAGTACAAGCGGATCACCAACCGCTGGGAAGGCGTGCTGACGGGCAAGGCACTGGAATATGGCGGTTCGCAGATGCGCCCGGAGGCGACCGGATATGGCGCGGTCTATTTCCTGCGCAACATGCTCAAGCATTCGGGCCAGGACATCGAGGGCAAGAGCGCGGTGATTTCCGGTTCGGGCAATGTCGCGACGCACGCGGCGGAAAAGATCGTGCAGCTCGGCGGGAAGGTGCTGACCCTGTCGGATTCGGGCGGTTTCATCTACGATCCCGACGGCATCGACCAGGAGAAGATCGACTGGGTCAAGCATCACAAGACCCACACGCGCGGGCGCATTTCCGAATATGCCGACCACTTCCCCAATGCGAGCTTCCACGAAGGCGCGCGGCCGTGGCAGGTCAAGGCCGACCTCGCCCTGCCCTGCGCGACGCAGAACGAGCTCAACGAGGAAGAGGCGAAGGCGCTGGTCGACAATGGCTGCATCGCCGTGTCCGAGGGCGCGAACATGCCGACCACGCTCGACGGGGTTAAGGTCTTCCACGATGCGAAGATCATGTACGGCCCCGGCAAGGCGGCCAATGCCGGCGGGGTCGCGGTCTCCGGACTCGAGATGAGCCAGAACGCCGAGCGGATCAGCTGGAACCAGGAACGGCTCGGCGACATGCTGACCGAACTGATGGACGGCATTCACGAGAAATGCGTCGAATATGGCAGCGAAGGTTCGAAGGGCGGCGGCGCCTATGTCGACTACGTGAAGGGCGCGAATATCGCGGGCTTCAAGAAGGTCGCCGACGCCATGCTCGCCTTCGGCGTGGTCTGAGCGGGCTGGTCCTCACGCGGCGCATGCGGGCAAATCCCGGGGCGGCGCGACCGGTGGGGCTGGAAACGATCGACCGCCGCTCTGCGTTGAAGACGCATGGCGGCAACGATACTTGATGGCGGCACCGGGCAGGAACTGGTCAAACGAGCGGGCGAGACAGCCTCGCCCCTGTGGTCGGTCAAGGTGCTGGCGCAAAGGCCCCGGCTCGTTGAGGAAGTCCACCGCGATTTTCTCGCTTCGGGCTGCGACGTGATCACGCTCGCGAGCTATGCCGCGACCCCGACCCGGCTCGACCGGCTGGGCCATGCGGCGCAGTTCGGGACCTACCAGTCCGCTGCACTATCTGCGGCACGCCGCGCGCGCGACAAGGCAGGACGAGGCCAGATCGCCGGGACCCTGCCCCCGCTGGCGCGCGACTATC
The DNA here is from genome assembly GCF_001719165.1 of Erythrobacter litoralis. NCBI lineage: Bacteria > Pseudomonadati > Pseudomonadota > Alphaproteobacteria > Sphingomonadales > Erythrobacteraceae > Erythrobacter > Erythrobacter litoralis. Next base: position 897,046 of record NZ_CP017057.1, on the reverse strand, counting down.
GCCCGGAAGAGCGTCTCGAACCGCAGGCGGCAAGGTCGGAGTATGACCGGATCGTCGAAGCGCAGGCAGATGGCGTCGACCTTTTCCTGTGCGAAACCCTGCCGTCGATCGATGAAGCCAGGATCGCGACCCGCGCCGCTGCCGCGAGCGGGCTGCCGGTCTGGACCTCGGTGACGGTAGACGAACAAGACGGGGGCCGCCTTCGTTCGGGAGAGGACCTCGCCGCCGCTGCCGAGGCCGCGGCGCAGGAAGGAGCGAGCGTGGTGCTAGCCAATTGCTCGCCGCCCGAGGCGATCTCGAAATCAACCGAAATCCTATCAGGGCAGGCGCGGGAATTCGGCGTCTACGCCAACGGTTTCGTATCGGTCGAGGCGCTGCGCGAAGGCGCCCATGTCGACCGGCTCGAAGCGCGCGAGGATCTCGACCCGGCGGCCTATGCGGCATTCGCGAAGGAGTGGCGGGATGCCGGCGCGAGCGTGATCGGCGGGTGCTGCGAAGTCGGGCCGGCTCATATCGCGGCGCTCGTCGCCGCGCTCGGCGAACCGGGCTGACCCTTGCGCGCAAGAGGTCCCGCGCCGAACGCAGACGCTAGCGGATCCCGAGCATCTGCGCCTGCCGCCGCAATTCCTGCTCTTCGCCCGGATTGGCCGCTATCGCCCGCTCCAGCGCGGCGCGCGCCTTGTCCGCCTCGCCCAGATTGACGCGGCTCCTCATCAGCATCACCCACCCGTTGAGATCGCCGGGCACGTTTTCGAGCCGCGCTTCGAGCTGGGTGACCATGCCTTCGATCATCGCGTCCCGATCGTCCTGCGACATATCCTGCGCGGCGGCGATCTGGGCCGGGGTCGGGCCGTTGGGGGCGGCAGCGCCCCCTCCCCCGCCTGCCATCATCGGCGGCAGGCGTCCGTCCATCGCCGCGGCGATGCGCTGGTCGACTTCGATTTCGTTGATCTGGCCGATCTGGCGGATGGTCTGGACGAGATTGGCTTCCCACGGCGCACCGGGCGGCGTGTCGGAAAGCAGGTCGAGCCAGTCGGCAATCGCGCCTTCGTGATCACCGTCGAGATCCTTCTTCACGCCGAGGAAATAGCGCGCGCGCGGATCGGTCGGGTCGAGTTCGACCGCGCGCCGGAACGCGGTGAGAGCGGGCGCGGGCATCGGGTCGGCATCGGGCGCGTTCGCATCCTCGGCATAGAGCAGCGCCTCACCGAGCGCCGAGAACAGCACCGCCGCCTCGCCGTCGATCTCGGTTGCGCGGCCATAGGCCTCTGCCGCGCCCTCGTAATCGTCGCGCGCGAACAGCGCAAAGCCGAGCGCAGCCCACGGTTCGGCATTGTCGGGCGAAGCCGCAGCGGCGGCGCGCAATTCGTCTAGCGTCGGTTCGCCAGCCTCCGCCCCCTGTGTCGCGGTCCCGCTATCGCCGGTGCCGAGCACATTGTACCCGATCGAACCCGCCGCCAGCAGCGCCGCCGCGCCCAGCAGGACCCAGCCCGCCTTCGAATTCGTCCCGCCCGCAGTCTTGTCGGTGTCTCCAGCCATGGATCGAGGCGCTAGCAGCGCTGGGAGAAACGGGCAATTCTCTCTGGCATCCACCCGCGATTTCCCTATGGTGGAGCGGGAAAAAATCTATCCGTAAGGGGGGGGATAGATTGTCGGATTTGTATAAAGTCGCCATTGTTGGATCGGGCCCCGCGGGATTGAGCGCGGCGGCGCGGGCGGCTGCGCTCGGCATGAGCCATGTGCTGCTGGAGAAAACCGACCACCTCTCCGACACCATCTTCAAGTACCAGAAGGGCAAGCACGTCATGGCGACGCCCTCGAACCTCGTGCTGCGCAGCGATTTCGATTTCGCCGCCGGCAAGCGCGAGACGATCCTCGGCGTCTGGGACGAACAGGCCGCCGGACAGGGCGTGAACGTGAAGATGAACGCCGAAGTCGCCGAGGTGACCGGCGACAAGGGCGATTTCCAGCTCAAGCTTAAAAGCGGCGAGACGGTGCGGGCGGAGGCGATCGTGCTCGCCATCGGGACGCAGGGCAATCCCAACAAGCTGCGCTGCCCCGGCGCGGATTCACCCATGATCCAATACCAGCTCGACGATCCCGGCGAATATTACGACGAGCACATCACCGTCGTCGGATCGGGCGATGCGGGGATCGAGAACGCCCTGGGCCTCGCCGCCGACGATGCGCAGCGCAACGTGGTGACGATCCTCAATCGCGGCGACAGCTTCGCCCGCGCGAAGAAGGACAATGTCGCCCTGCTCGAAGAGGCCGAGCGCGACGGGCGGATCATCGTCCGGCGCGAAACCCAGCCGGCCGAGGTGAAGGAGGGCGAGCTCGTCCTCGACACGCGCGACGGGCAGGAGACGATCCGCTGCGACCGCATCATCGCGCGCACCGGATCGCAGCCGCCGCGCGGCTTCGTCGAGGCGATGGGGATCGAGTTCACCGGCGAGGATCGCGGTGCCTTTCCCAAGCTCTCCCCCGTGTTCGAGACGACCAAGCCCGGCATCCACGTGATCGGCGCGCTGGCGGGCTACCCGCTGATCAAGCATTGCATGAACCAGGGTTATGACGTGATCGAGTTCCTGGGCGGAAATCTCGATCTCAAGCCCGCCGACGAGCCGATCCTCGCCGAAAAATTTGCAAACCTGCCCGGCAATCACGATGTCGATCACTGGCTCGGCGTCTATGGCGACAATGTCTCGATCCTCGCCGACCTCTCCCCGCTGCAATTGCGCGAACTGATGCTGGATTCGCGCTGCCACGCCTACGAGCCGGGCGAGGTGATCTTCCGCCGCAACGAGCCGGGCTCCTCGATGTTCGCGATCGCGCAGGGTTCGGTCGCGGTCGAGGTGAACCCGAATGACCCCTCTGTCACGGTGCCGATCGGCGAGGGCGAGATCTTCGGCGAGGTCGGCCTCATCTCCGGCCGACGGCGCGGCGCGACGATCCGCGCGGCGGAGCCGGTCGTCGCGCTCGAACTGTCGCGCACCGCCGCATTGAAGCTGATCGCCACATCGCCCGGCGCAGCGCGCGCGGTCACCCGCATCTCGATCGAACGCCAATTGCTCCAGATGTTCGGATCGGGCCTGACCAAGCAGGACGTCGCCCCGCTGGTCGACAGCGCCAAGGTCGTCGATGTGCGCGCGGGACAGGTCATCATCGAGGAAGGGGCCGAGGACAAGGACATCTTCATCATCCGGCGCGGATCGATGATCGTCGAAAAGAACATCGGCGGGCGGCAGGTCTTCCTCTCCTATCTCCCGGCGGGCAGTTATGTCGGGGAAATGGCCGCGATCGACGGGTCGAAACGCACCGCGACGGTCAAGGCGGCGATCAAGGCCGAGGTGATCCGCCTGCCGGGCGAAGGCTTCGTCAAGCTGCTCGACGAACATCCCACGCTGCGCGACACGGCGTTGAAGGAAATGGCCAAGCGGCGCGAGATCAACGCCTTCATCGAAAGCCGCAAGGACGATTTCGAAGGCGCGGTCGACATGTATTCGGAAACCGCGCAATTCCTCGTCGACCAGGGGCTCGGCGAAGCGACCGACGTGCTGCTGATCGACGAGACGCTGTGCATCGGCTGCGACAATTGCGAAAAGGCCTGTGCCGACGCGCATGAGGGCCTCTCTCGACTGGACCGCGAGGCGGGGCGGACCTACGCCCATCTCCACGTGCCGACATCGTGCCGCCACTGCGAGCACCCGCATTGCATGGCCGACTGCCCGCCCAATGCGATCCATCGCGGGCCGGACGGCGAGGTGTTCATCGACGAGACCTGCATCGGCTGCGGCAATTGCCAGCGCAACTGCCCCTATGACGTGATCCGGATGGATCCCAAGCCGCCGAAGAAGCCATCCTTCCTGCAATGGCTGCTGTTCGGCAAAGGCCCGGGACCGGGCGAGGCGTCCTATGCGTGGCGCAAGAAGCACGGCGATCCCGAAGAGCCGAAACAGGCGATCAAGTGCGACATGTGTTCAGGCATTGAAGGCGGCCCCGCCTGCGTGCGCGCGTGCCCGACGGGCGCGGCTATCCGCGTCTCGCCCGACAAGTTCCTGACCTATACCAAGCTGACCGAGGACGTGGAGTGATGGCTACCAAGGCCACCAATCGCTACCACCTCGACGAAAAGCGGCGCGATGCCGACCATGTCAGCTTCCTCAAGCACAGGAACTGGCGGTGGCTCAAACTCGCGCTCCTGCTGAGCGTGGTCGCGGGACTGGGCTATGCGCTGATCGACCAGCAGCCCCGGCCCAATGGCGGGTCGTGGTACGGTTATACGCTGGGCACCGTCGGCCTCGTCCTGATCGTGTGGCTGTCTTTGCTGGGAGTGCGCAAGCGCTACATCACGACCGGCAACTGGTCGCTCAAGGCCTGGACCAGCGCGCATGTCTGGCTCGGCCTGTCGCTCATCGTGATCGGCACGCTGCACACCGGTTTCCAGGTCGGCTGGAATGTCCACACGCTCGCCTATGCGCTGATGCTGCTGGTTATCTTCACCGGCATTTACGGCGTCTATGCATATGCGACCCTGCCGAAAAGCCTGTCCTCCAACCGCGGCGAGATGACGCGCGCGCAGATGCTCGAAAGCCTGACCGCGATCGACCGCCAGCTCGAAGCCGCCGCGCAGCCGCTGGGGCGCAGCGAATCCGATCTCGTCATCGCCGCGCTCGAACAGGACGTGTTTCATGGCGGGGCGTGGGGCAGGCTGACCGGGTCCTATCCCCGCTGCGCCACAGCGAGGGCGATCCGCCGGATGCCCGATAATGCGAGCGGCGATGCAGGGCAGGCGCTCGAAAGGGTCAATGCGCTCCTTGCCCGCCGGTCCGAACAGCTCGCCCAGATCCGGCGCCACCTGCGGATTCGCGCGGCTCTCGAAATCTGGCTCTTCATTCACATCCCGGCGACGATCGCACTGCTCGCCGCCCTGCTCGCGCATGTCGTGAGCGTGTTCTACTATTGGTGAGGCGGAGGCGATGGCGTTCCTGATCCGCACCATCGATTACACCGCCGCCGGGCGCGAGATCGTGCGCGAACGAACCGTCGCCGAGGACCGGATCGGGGTCGGGCGCGCGGCCGAGAACGCGATCCACCTGCCCGATCTCGCGGTCGAACAGAACCACGTGACGATTACCGCGATCGGCCCCGATGCGCTCAAGGTCGAAGCGGTCGGAACGCTCGGATTCGGCCTCAATGGCAGGACGACTCAGGCCGAAACGATCGATCCGCGCGAAGGGGCGGAGATCGAGCTGGGCTCCGCCCTGCTCGCCATCGCGCGCGAACCGGACGGCACGGTCAGCATCACAATCCGCCAGGCGGAAAGCCGGGAGGGCAAGGGCGACGCGTTGGCCGGCTTCCAGCTCGCAAGCGCCCTGCCGAGCAAGCGAGCGATGAGCTGGACGTTTGCCGGCGCGATCCTCGTCCTGCTGCTGTCGGTGCCGATCGTCACCCATCTCACCCGAACGCCGGTCGAGAACGATCCCGAAAGCGACATGCCCGGGCAGGTGGTGTTCGATGACGCGTGGTCCTCGGGCGAATTGTCGATGGCCCATCACGATCTCGAGAACAATTGCGAGGCCTGCCACGCGACCCCCTTCGTCAGCGTGCAGGACGCAACCTGCCTCACCTGTCACGAGGAGCTGGGCGACCACGCGAAAATGCCGCGCCTTGCCGCCGGGATGCCGCCGCTCAGTCAGGGCGATGCGATCCAGTGGCGGATCGCCGAAACGCTAGGCAAGGAAGGGCCGCTGGGCTGCGTATCGTGCCATTCCGAACACGAAGGCCCGGTCAGGCTCGAGGCGGCGAGCGAGCAGTTCTGTGCGGATTGCCACGGGGATCTCGACACGCGCCTGACCGATACGCGGCTCGGCAATGCGCATGATTTCGGAAAGAAGCACCCGCAATTCCGTCCGACCTTCTACACCCGATTGGGCGCAGAAAAGCCGATGAGGGTCTCGCTCGAGCGGGAGCCCGTCGAACGCAGCGGGCTCAAGTTCCCGCACGACGTCCACATGGACAGACAGGGCGGCGCGGCGCGCATGGCGCTGAGCCTGCCCGAATACGGCGCACCGCTCGAATGCGCGGACTGCCACGAGGAAGGACCCGAGGGGATCGGATTTCAGGAGGTCGAGATGGAAGACGCCTGCGAAAGCTGCCACAGCCTCGTCTTCGCCCGCACCGCCAGCGGTTTCCGCTCGCTGCGCCACGGCGACCTCGATGATTTCCGCGAGGACATGGCAAGCCTTTCGCGCTCGCCCCGCCCGCAGCTCGGCGGCAGGCGGCAACGGCCCGGCGAGTTCGCCCGCGGCGGGGCCTATTACAGCGATTTCGGACGGCCCGTGCGCTCGCTCATCAGTGTCAACAACGCGCTGCAGGAAGGCGGCGTCTGCGCCGAATGCCACATCCGCACGACGACCGGCGGCAGGCCCGACCTCGTCCCTGTCAACCTGCCCGACCGCTTCCTCATGCACGGGTTCTTCAGCCACAAGGCGCATGAGGACGAGAAATGCACCGACTGCCACGAGGCGGCGACTTCGAAGGCGGCGACCGATCTTCTCATCCCCGACCTCGAAAGCTGCCAGGACTGCCACAAGGGGGCGAGCGCGGTGAAGACCAGCGAAATCGTCCCCTCCTCCTGCGCGATGTGCCACGGCTATCACACGCCGACCATGCCGTGGAAACCGGAAGACCACCCCGACCTCCCCGAAATGCCGAAAGATAACATTGCGGCAAGGCTTGGTGTGGTAAGGAAATGAGCATGGCGAGGGGGGATGACAGCAAGGCCGGCGTGATCATCGCGCAGGTGACCGACACGCATATCGGATACGATCCGGGTGCGGGCGAGGCGGAGTTCAACTATCTACGCTGCCTCGCCGTGCTCGACGCCATCCTCGCCTTGCCGAGCCAGCCGGACATGCTGGTGCTTTCCGGCGACCTTGCCGACAACGGCGATCCCGATTGCTACGCGCGGCTAAAGTCCGCCGTCGAACGCTGCCCGTTCCCGGTCTATCCGATGGCGGGAAACCACGATGCCCGCGGCGAATTGCTGCGTGCCTTTCCCGAATATGCCGACCCGAACGGCTTCGTGCAGTTCACCGCCGCATGCCGGGGCCTGCGCGTCATCTGCCTCGACAGTCTCGAGGAAGGCCGCCACGGCGGGGCCTTCTGCGAAACCCGCGCAGCCTGGCTCACCGCCGAACTCGAAGCGCATCCCGAAACGCCCACCGTGCTTTTCATCCATCACCCGCCGGTCGTCGCCGGGATCGACTGGATGGACCCGCGCCCGCACGAGGACTGGTTCCGGCGCTTCCATGAAACGGTCGCGGCGCACCGCCAGATCGTCGGCATCCGCTGCGGCCACCTCCACCGCCCGCTGCACGCGATGGTCGGGCACATCCCGGTTTCGGTGACGCCCGCGGTGGCTCCGGCCGTGGCGCTCGATCTCAGCCCGCTCGATTTCGACCATGCGGATGCTCGCGCTATCGTGACCGCCGAGCCGCCCTTCTTCAGCCTGCATCGCTGGCACGAAGGCGCGCTGGTGACGCATTTCCAGCCAGTCGGCGACTGGCCGACGCTCGCCCGCTACGAGGACAAGCTCGTACCGATGATGCAGGGGCTCAACGCCGAGCGCGAATAGGCGCGGGCCTTTCCCGGGGCGCTGGCCGCGGGCCGAGCCTCCCCTTGCCCTATTTCCCGCCGATCATGGCCCACGCAGGTGCCTGCGCGCGCCGGGGCGCGGCGACTTCTCGGCCGACCCAGCGGTTCATGTCGACCGCGTCCGATACCTTCCACGGCACGCCCGAGCTTGTCATGAACAGCCGCTCCATCTCGTCCCTTGTAAACGGCCGCGAGCCGAGGCGGCCGAACACCGCGATCTGCCCGCCCGTCTCGTCGACGGCGCGGTCGCGGTCGAGCCCTTTGGACAGCGCGATGGCGGGTGAGGAGGTCTTAGCCCAGGCGATCATTTCCGGCACGGGCGCCGGGCTGAAGCCGTAGAAATTGCGCTGGCTGTCGGGGCTTGTGAGCTGGAGCACCTTCACCCCGTTCCGCCCGTCCGCGACATAGGCGAAGAGCGAGGCGTTGGTGGAAGCGACGATCACGTCCTCGGCATCGTTCAAAGTCCCGCCGAGCGTCAACTTGCGGAAGACCTTCGGCGCGCGCGGTTTCTCGACGTCGAGAATGACGAGGCCGTCGCCTTTCGCCGCGACATAGGCATAGGTGCGCGCGACATAGATCCGCCGCGCATCGGCCAGCGGCACCGTGGCTTCGGGAACGGCCACCGGATTGCGCAGGCTCGTCACGTCGAACAGCTTGACGCCTTCGGCATCCGATACCCAGAGATAACGGAACTGGATCGCGCTCGCCCGCGCGTCGGTAAGCTCGCGCAAGGCGGCGACTTTCGGGCGAGACGGATCGGCGAGATCGACGACGACGAGGCCGCGCTCGGCCGTGACATAGGCGACTTCGCCCGCAAGGTGGATGTGCCGCGCGCCGTTCAGCACCCCGCCCGGGTTCCACGCATCCGACCCGTCGGCGAAGGTCATCCGCTCGAACTTGTTGTTGCGGAATTCCCCGTCGGCAAGCGTGTTGACGTTCACCAGCACCAGCCCCTCCACCGCATCGGTGACGACTGCATAGTCGTAGACCGGCAGGAACGGCTGTTCCTCGTTCATCTCGCGCATTTCCGGCGTGTTGCGATCCGGCGCGATCGGCTGGTTGGTGGCGAGCGCCATGCAGGTCGCATTCTCGGTGTCGACATGGGTGTCATGGCCCAGTGCCGAGAACGGCGCGGTCAGGATCCGTTCGGACACGCCCTTGTTCGCGATCGAGGCGACGTCATAGGCGCGGAAGCCGCCCTTTCCTTCGGCGACGAACATGTATTCGCCGCGCAATTGCAGGCATCCCACGCGGTCGCTCGTGCCTTCATGCGCGTTGACGAATTCCTCGAACGGCTTGGTCTCGCCCGACAGGTCTTCATCGAAGGTACGCCCACGCACCCAGTCCTTCAGCTCGCGGTCATTGTCCTCGACGTGGAGCTTCCAGTAATCGGGATAGGCGTATTTGTGCAGATAGGAGCCGAGCACGGCCTGCGGCTCGTCATATTCGGTGACGCGGATCGCGGTGAAGCCTCCTTCGAGGCCGGTCCAGGCGTGCATCCCGACGAAGTTCACGTAATTCGTGCCGAGCAGCAGCAGCTGCGCCATGATCGCGTTGTTGTCGTCCTTTTCAGACAGGTGGCAGTCCGAACAGGTCTTGGTCTCGGTCGTGCGCACGGTGTGCGGGAAATGCGGCGCGAAGGCTTGTGAAGAGAAGCCGATCGCGCTGATCGGCGGCTGCTGGACGTAGATCCGCTCGCGGTTGATGTTGGTCGAGGACAGGACCAGCGCGCTGGACGAGCGCACGGGCGCGATCTGGCTGCCCTTGGTGGTCTGGTGCTTGCCCAGCTGGAACATCTGGTCGCGCGCGACCTGCGGGTTGTAGGTCGCGAAATTGCGCGTTTCGCCGCCTTCATAGCGGTGCGACTTGGTCTTCCAGTTGGCCTCGATCGGCAGGTGGCACCCGCCGCAGCTCGTCGTCCATGACAGGTGGCAGGTGAAGCACGCCATCTCCCCGTCGCGGTGGGCGCGGTCCTCGGCGGCGATGCCGGTGCCGAATTCGTAATTGCCGGTCTCCGCGCCGTATTTGCTCATCAGCTTGGCGCGCGCGGCCTTGGCGTTGAATTCGGGCGTCGCGGGATCGACGCTGTTCTTGACGAGGCTGACGTCCCATTCGAGCTTGGGATCGACGATCGAGCGCTGGATCAGGCGGCGCGTACCGCCATCGCCCTCCACCCATTCGAACCGGCGCTTGCCGTCGGGATTGCGCAGGAGCGAGAGGTCGTGGCCCTTGGGCGGAGCCGCAGGCCCGCTGGTGCGCAGCGTCGGATAGGCATCGGCGGTGCCGTGGCAATCCTTGCACCCGATCTCGATCGCGTTCGCGACTTCTCCGTAGATCAGGCCGTTGCCGTGGCTGTCCTGTTCGAAATGGCAGTCGGCGCATTGCATGCCCTTTTCGGCATGGATGCTCATGAGGTGGACCGCCTTGCCCGGATTGGTGCCCGGTTCGACGAACTTGCCCTCGCCTTCGCGGCGCCATTTCTCGGGATCGTCATTGTCGACGACGTTCCCGTCCGCATCGAGCAGGTTGCCATCGCGGTCGCGCTTGAAGATCGCGCGGAAATTCCAGCCGTGGCCGTGATAGTCGGCGAACTGCGTGTCGCTGAGCTCGGGGTTGAGATCGTAGACATTGCGCAGGAAATCGAGATCGGCCCACTTGCCCCGCGGCGCAGCGCCTTCGGGATTGCGGTCGAGCACTTCGCGCATTTCCTTGGCAGTGGGGTATTTCTGTTTCGCCGGCCACATATGCGGCGCGTCGCTCTCGTAATCCCACATCGTGTAACCGAGATAGGAATTCAGGAAGATGTTGGGCTGGTGCATGTGGCAGTTCATGCACTGCGCGGTCGGAATCGAACGGGTGAAGACGTGCTGGAGAGGGTGGCCCTTTTCCTTCGGCCTGCCGTCCGGGGTGAGGAGGCCGTCCTCCTCGTTCTTCATGCCTGCCGCTGCGCCGAGCGCGGGCTCCTCGTCGTAGGTCACGCCCGGCTGCTTCAGCCCGCCATGGCCGCTCGCCTTCGCGTCCTTGTCGTTATGACCTTCCTCGGCTTTGCCCGCGATGGTCGGATCGACGGTGATCGACTGCCCGTCGCGGCCATATTTGGCGTAGATCAGCGAATGGCGCGGCTCGCGGTCGTTCGCATAGACGACATGGCAGCTCGCACAGCCCGAATGGCGATAATCGCCCGGCTGGTCGTTCGTCCCCATGAACCAGGTGAAGGGATCGTTGAGGCGCGTCTTGTGGATGTTGAGCACCGGGATCGCCACCCGCAGACCGGTGCCCGGGCCGCGGTTCGACTGCTTGAGATCGGGCCGGCCCGGTTCCTCCAGCCGCTGGATCTGTCCGGTCGGGTTCGGAATGGCGATTTCGGGAAATTGCGAGTTGATGGTGCGCCCGCCGCGCTCGAACACGCGGAAGATGTCGCCCGGCGGGATCACGTGCCATGTCGGCAGCGGATACATCTCTGCGAGCACGCCGCGCTTCTTCTGCGCTTCGGTCAACTCGCCGCTCGGCCCGGTCGGGGTCACGATCTTCGCCGCTTCGCCATTCCTCGTATAGGCTTCGCCCAGGAGGTAGTTCTTGAACGGCAGGATCCCGTTATTGTAGCTCGCCCCGCCCCACAGCATCGCGCCCGTCGCCATGATCGATCGTTCGGACGCCTCGATCGCCTGCATGTGGCACGCCCCGCAGGCCTCGCGCGCGACGCGGTAATCGGACGGGTTGATGAACTTGACGTATTCGGGCGATTCCTTGTTAAGCAGGGCATAGGACCGCTTGGGATTGGCGGAGGACGGCCAGTGCCAGCTATCGGGATATTTGGGCAGGACATGCGCCCGGTCGCGCGCGGCGACATAGTCGGGATGGTCGTGCGGAAGCTCGCTATTGCCGCGCACGCTCGCATCGCCGCCATGGCAATCGGTGCAGCCGAGGCGCACGGCGGGCGTTGCGTGCATGGTCGGCGCGTCCGCCTTAACGTGGCAGGTGTTGCAGCCTTCCGACTTCGCCATCATCTCGACGACCGATTGCCGGGCCGGCGCGGGCGGCGCGATGACTCGGGAATAGTCCCGCTTGACCGGCTTTTCCTTGTCCGCCGCCATCACCTCGCCCCCAAGCATCGCGAGGCCGAGCGTCAGCGCCGCGACCAGCAGCGCGATGTGGCGGAGGCAAAGGGAGCGGAAAGGAGCCATCAGTAGGTCAGCACCACGTTTGCGAGGACGGAATAGAATTCGTTCTGCCCTCCGAGATTATCGAACAGGTCGCGAAAGCCGTCGCCCGCCAGCAGCGTCGCCGCCGACAGGCGCACGACGATGTTCTGCGTCGCCTTGGGCCGCCAGATCGCCGCCGCCGACAGGTCGAAGCCGATTTCGCGCGGGATCGACCCTTCGTTGCGCAGCGTCTCGACCACCGCCGTGTCCTCGAACCAGAGGTGGTTGGCATTGGCCGACAGGCGGAATTCGGGCGTGAGGTCGAAGTCCGCGCCCACCCCGGCGAGGATGAGGCCCGGATTGTTGAAATTGGACTGCCCCTGCTCCTTGCTGGAGCGCAGGTTGTTCAAAAGCCCATTGCGCCCGTTCACCGACACCGCGCGCCCGCCGCCGGCAAAGGGGATGGTCTGCCTGATCCAGTAGGACGTGTCCGCGCCGGCAAAGACCGGGTTCTCGAAGATTGCATCGAACCCCGTCTCGTCATCGTCGAACGGGTCGCTGTCGCCGCTCTGATAGGCGCCCGACAGGCGGAAGCGCATCCAGTCCTTGTCGTAGCTGAGTTCGGCGGCATAGAACTGCGCGTTGATGTCGGACGGGCGGCCTGTGAAGAAATTGTCCCGGTTCTCGCCCAGCGCCCAATATGCGCTTGCGGTGATGTTGACCCGCCCGATCCGCCCGTCGGCATTGTAGCCGAGATAGACGACGTCGTAATCCCGCCCGCGCAGATTGCCGAGCAATGCCGGGCGCACCGGGAAACCGTTGTCGTCGATCTCGATATCGTCGGCTTCGCGATTGCGGTTGTAGACGACGGTGAACTGGCTCGTGAGCGCCGGGATCAGGAAATCCTGCCGGTAGAGATTGGCAACGAAAACGAGGTCGTCGCGGGGGGATTGCACGATCGAGTTGAGGCCCGAATTGGTGTCCTTCTCCAGCCGCCAGAACGCGCCGAGATTGAACTGCACCCGGTTGTTGTCGCGCGACCCGAACAGCCGCACGCCCAATTGCTGGTCGTTGAACAGGAAGCCGCGGAAATCGGACTGGAACGGCTGGATGCCTGCCCGGATCGAGATGAAGTCGAAGCGCGAGGTGTCGAACTGAGTGAAGTGGTAATCGACGAAGGCTTCCTGCACGCCCAGGAAATGGTCGAGCCGGTCGCTTTCCAGTGATGGCTCGACGAACAGCACGCGCCGTTCGGGCACGTCGACATAGTTGACGTTGTAGGCGAGCGTGACGCGGTATTCGACGCTGGGAGGCTTGTACGCGGTCGAGCCCTTGAGAAGCGCGAAACCCGCGATGAAGGTCTGCGACAGAACGGTCGAGAAATCGTCGCCGAACACGTCGAGCCGGTCCGGGTCCTCGGTCGTCTGGATGCCCACCGGAATGGGAAAGGTGCGCGGTTCGTAGACCGTGTCGGAAATGAGGTTCGCGACGAAGAACCAGTCGTCCCCCGTGATCGGCAGCCACGGCACCTTGTCCGGGTTGATCGGGCGGTCGCCCTTGTAGGTGTTCTGGTTGTAGGGATCGATGAGGCTTTCGCGCACGAGGCCAAGGCTCTCGATCAGCCGCCAGCGGTCGGGGATGGGCAGCTGGTCCTTGGGGAAAGCCTGCGGCGGCGGGGCGCGCACCGCGCCTGGATTGTCTTGTTCGATTTCCTCCGGCAGCTCGTCGTTGAAGCCCGGCCGTTCGCGCCCCTCGATGATCTCCGGATCGACCGGCGGGGCGTCCTTTTCCCATTCGGGCTGCTGCTGGTCGGCAGGCTTGTCCGGCTCTTCCGGCGGAGGGGCGCTCTGGGCGAACAGGGCCGCGGGCAGGAGAAGCAGCGACATGGCCTAGAGCCCCTCGCAGACATTCTGCTCGGCCGTATCGAGGAACGGCGCAAACGGGCAGTTCACATAGCGCAGCCGCACCTGCCGGCCGCCCACCTGCGCCACGATGCGGTCGGCTCGGATTTCCTTCGGCGCATTGCCCATGCTGCCGACCCTCTGCCCGGCATTGTGGAGGCCCAAAAAGCTGATCATGTCGTCCTGGTCGATCCCGTCGCCCGACACGCCGATTCCACCGATAAGCACGTTGCCGCGATAGACGGGGACCGAACCGGGAAAGATCTGGATGCCGTTGTCGAGCCGCGTTGCGCCGGGCGTCACCTCGGGCAGGGTCGTGCAATTGTTGGGCGTGTCGCTTGCGGCCGCTCCGGTGACGAAGCCGAGATGCTGCGCTAGATTGTCGACGATCAGCGCCGACTGAAGCCCCGTGGAGAACGGATTGAACTGTTCGATCGGGCGCGACAGCGGCCCGTGCGGCTGGCCCACCTCGCCATCGGGGAAATAGGGCCGCGACAGGTTCCCGCCGGACCGGTCGGCGAAAGCGAAGCTGCCCGTCAGCGCATTCGGATCGCCGAGGAAACTCCTCACCCGCTGGACGAAGTCGGGAACCTCGCCCTGCGCGGCGAGCAATTCGCTGGCGGCAAAGGGTGCGGAGAAGAAATTGGCGGTGCGAGCCTTCTGCAGGCTCACATCCGTGCCGAAGATCGGCGCATCGGGAGACCGCACGATGCCGAGCACGCGGCCGCGCGTATCGACGAGGCTGATCGTCACCTGCGCGCGGCTGTCCAGCGGTTGCCGGATCTGCGCGCGCGCGCGGCTCATGACCGTGAAGGCTTCCTCGAGGATCGCACGCGCCTCACCCTCGCTGATCGGCGCGGCGATTTCCGCCCCGTCCGTCCCGCCGCGCACGGGATAGCGGTTGTTGCCCGCCCCGTCGGTCAACACGAAGGCGTCGGGAATCGAGAATTCCGCCGCGGTCGAAGGCCTGATCCCGGAGCTTTCGGTGCCGTATGTCGAACCTGCCCGCAGCGCGCCGCCCGGGTAATAGCCCGTCACCGGAACGAGCGTTCCTGCCGTTCCCGCGAAACTGGCGCCCGCGACATTGGCGAGCATGGTGTAGCTCGTGTCCGAGAACCGCAGGCTCGTCCCGTCGGCGAAGATCCGGTCCGCGCGGATGCTGACGGGTGCCTCGAACCCGATCGTGCCTGCCAGTGCGATCGCCTCGTCCGTGTCCACGTCCATGTCGAGAACGTTGGGATCGGAGCCATAGACCCCGTCCGCCATGACGCCGACTCCGCCGACGACGACACCGTTCTTGTAGAGCGGGAAACCGCCCGGGTCCGCCGACAGGCCGAGCGGAGAGCGCTTCGGCCCGATCGGCCCGTCGCTCGCGCGGCGCACGAGGTCGGAACAGGGAAGCTGGCTGAACTGCACCCCGAACAGCGGCCCGCTTTCGAGGCCGACGGTCGTGGGTGCGGGCGGGAAATGCTCCTGCACGATCATGCTGGCGGTGCGGGATGAAAAGGCATTGCCGCCGCTCGAGAGATAGGCCCCGGTGATCGCCTTGGCGATGGCCGCGGCCTCGGCGGGCACGTCGAGCCCCTGCGCGTCGATGTTCTGCCCGTTGGGCGCATCGGGAATGCTGGCGAGCGCGGGTGCGCCGGGCATCCTGAATACCGCAAGGACATTGCCTACCCGGTCGGTCACCGCGATCACCGCGGACGCGCCCTGGGCATCGGCCTGAGCAGCGGCCTGCGCGACGACGCGTCCAACATCGGCGGCGGAAAGGCTTTCGGCCGCGGGGACCGAATACAGCGCGCCCGTCGGCGGTGGCGGCGGTGGCGGCGGGTTCGCAGGCGCGCCGCCCGTTCCGCCGCCCGTTGGCGCATTGCTGTCCCCGCCCCCGCAGGAGGCGAGCACCAGCGCGCTCGCCGCGAAGAGAGCTGTCCCCCCCCGAAATCGCATCAGCCGAGCCTGCCGATCGCGCCCGCTGCGGTGCGCAGCGCGCTGCGGAACTGTGCCGGGCGGTAGGAATTGGGCTCGGCCACGGCCCGGTAGGCGCGGTTGATGTCGGCGCGGATGCCGGCGGCGGCCGCCATGGTCACGCGCCCGTCCTTGACCAGCGCATTCAGAAGCGTGTCGATCGCCATCACCGCCTGCACCGACCCCGCATAATCGGTGAAGCGCGCCGACGTCGCCTCGTCCGCGATCACGCGGATCACCCGGAACGCATCCTCATTGCCATAGGCTCGCGAATTCAGCGCGCTCGAGAGCGCCCCCGCGCGGGCCGAAAGGAGCTTCGCCGCCTCGCGCGCGGCCTCGGGCCCTTCGCCCATCGCCTTGTGAAAGCCGCGGCTTGCAGTGCGGAATTCCTCCGCCTGCGCAGGCACCAGCGCGCCCGCGACCGCGGACAGCATGATGATGTTCTCGTCATTGAAGGGCGGGTTGCCAAAGGGGATCGGCCGGCCCGGATTGGTTTCGAAAGTGAGCTTCCTCTGGGCCGCATCGGTGATCGTGCGGTGGCAGGAATGGCAGTCGTAGAAATAGAATTGCGGAAACGCGCCCTCCATCGCGAAGCGCGGCTGCGCGAACAGGCCGGTCGCCCGCCGCACCGCCTCGGCCTGGCCGACCGCCCAGAACCGCACCGCATCGGGCCGGTCCTTGCGATCGATGTAGTCGCCGTCGACGTCGTGATGCTGCTGGAGCGCGCTGAACAGGTCGAGTTCGAACGAAACGCGCGGATGGCCCGCCGCCATCATCGAATGCGTGACGAACTGCCCCCGGTTCGCAGAGCCGTAATGGCAGTCGAGACAGACATTGGCGCGCGACTGCGGGTTTTCCAGCGGGACGAGGCCGGCCGCCACGTTCGAGGCATGGGTCGCGGGCCGGGCGTAATGTTCGGCGAGCCACTTGCCCGAAGGACCGTGGCACGATTCGCAGCCCACACCTTCGGACAGGATGAAACGGTCACCCCGCTGCGAGGCTGGAGCGAAGGTCGCGTGGCAGCCGAGACAGGCCGGTGCCTCGGTCGCGCGGCCAAGGCCGAGGCTGTCGGCGATCTGCTGCCCGCGCAGCGTCGCGAGGGCGGCATAGGCGCGGGAATGCGCGCCGCTCTGCGAAGCCGGGTTCTGCCAGGTCGCGATCTCGTCCTGCCGGACCACCGCACCGTTTCCTTCGGCGCGGCCGTGGCAGGTCGATCCGGCGCAGCTTGCAACGCCTTCATAGGTCGCGTTGCCGCTGGCGAAGGTGGCGGGATAGAGGATGGCAAGCGCGCACAGGGCGGCGACACGCATCAGCCCGGCACCATGATGGCCGGCCCCCTGCCGCAGCGCCGCGCGAATCCGGGCGAAATTCCTGCCCAGCAATGTCGTCATCCCATCCCCCCGCGAGATGTCCAAGGCCCGCCATTTCCGTTGCGGAACGGGCCGTCCATCCCAATGGCGACCCGGTCCCGGCGACGGGCGGCGAGCCTATCACCCGCAGCATCAAACGCAAGCTATCAGCGCTCTATCCCCGCGGCTTGTAAGGTCCCGCCAAGGCGCGGGAATTCCGGCTCCCCCGCAACGCGCAAAGCGAGCGTTTGACAGGCCGGGCAGGCGAACTCCATGGTCCCCGCCCACAAGAGGGGCAAGGGTCGAGCGATCGGAGGGGCAGCGCCATGGGTGCGACGATACGGGAATTGGGAAAGGCGGCGGCCTCGCTCGCCCTGGCGGCGGGCCTGCTGTTCGCGCCGGCATCGCTGGCGGCGCGCGATGGGGCGCAGGACACAGGGCCAGCCATAGCGCTTGACGCAGGCACCCTCACCACCCTGCCGATGCGCGAACGGGCTGCAATCATCGACGGCATCCTTGCCGAACGGCTCGAGACCGTCCTGCCACAGGTCATGCGCGAAGAAGGCGTGGACATGTGGGTGATGATGGCGCGCGAATATTTCGAGGAGCCGGTGGTCGCCTCGATGCTCGATGCAAGGAGCATGCACGCGCGAAGGCGCACCATCCTCGTCCTGTTCGATCCGGGCGAAGGAAAGCCGATCGAACGGCTTACGGTCAGCCGCTATGGGCTTGCCGGCCTGTTCGAACCCGCCTGGAACCCGGACGAACAGCCCGACCAGTGGCAGGCGGTCGCCGATATCATCGCCGCGCGCGACCCGGATCGAATCGCGATCAACACCTCCGATCTCACCGCCTTCGCGGACGGCATGACGCTGAGCCAGTATCGCGCCATGACCGCCCGCCTGCCCGAGACCTATCGCGAACGGATCGTGCCGGGCGAAACGCTCGCCCTGCGCTGGCTCGAGACGCGCATACCGGACGAGATGGAACTCTATCCCGCGATCGTCGCGCTCGCCCGCGCCTTCATCGCCGAGGCCCTGTCGCGTGCAGTCATCACCCCGGGCGCGACCACCGCAGCAGATGTCGAATGGTGGTATCGAGATCGGCTCGCCCGGCTCGGCATCGCGCCATGGTTTCACCCCTCGATCGGCATCCAGCGCGAAGGCGAGGAGGGCATGCTGCGCGGCGATGTCGTGATCGAGCCGGGCGATTTGTTGTGGACCGATTTCGGCATCACCTATCTCAGGCTCAACACCGACACCCAGCATCTCGCCTATGTGCTGAAACCCGGCGAGAGCGAGGCCCCCGAGGGACTGCAAAAGGGCCTTGCGAACACCAACCGCGTGCAGGACATCCTGATGGAGGAATTCGAAGCCGGGCTAAGCGGCAACCAGATCCTTGCCGCCGCCCGCGCCCGGGCGGTCGCGGAAGGCCTCGACCCGTCGATCTATTCGCACCCGATCGGTCTACATGGCCACGGCGCGGGGAGCGCGATCGGTTTCTGGGACAATCAGGACCCCGATCCGCGCGGGGAATATCGCCTGCGGGCGGACACGGCGTGGTCGATCGAACTCACCAGCTATGCAAGCGTGCCCGAATGGGGCGGCCAGCGGGTCGATTTCCGATCGGAAGAGGATGCCTTCTTCGACGGGGAACGCGTCCGCTTCCTCGACGGGCGGCAGACGCGGCTGACGCTGATACCCTCGGACTGAAGAAACGCGATGGGCGCCGCGGCCCGGCCGCGGCGCCCATCGACTGTTCCGCGCGTGCAGGAAACTATTCTGCGTCGGCCTCGAGCCGGTCGGCCATCATCGCGAGCTGTGAAGTGCACCCGTTCGCGATGAGCATTTCCGCAAGCTGTTCGGGCGTTTCGTAAGCATCCACGAGGGCGAACGTCATGCGCACCGGTTCCGCTTCGGGCGCGGGCTCGGCCGCGGGCATGTCGCTCGCGGTCTCCCTCTCGGCTTCCTCGTCGGCGACGCCGGAAAGCTCAATCAGCGGTCCGCGGATCGCATAGCTGCGGCCTTCCGCCAGCATTAGCCGTTCGGAATTGAGGACACGGGCAGCTTCCCTCGCTTCGAAATGGACCTCGACCGCGTCCGCCAGTTCAGGTTCGACCATGGTATAGGTCGCCGCCTCGCTCGCATCGGGGCGCCACAGGCGGACGGTCTCGAAATCGTAGAGGCAGGTGGTGCCGGGCTGGGTGAGGTCGACATACCACATGTTCGGCCGCTCCAGCTCGCCCGTCTCGCCCGTGCGCACGGCCCCGGTGCGGACCCGGCCCGCAGCGCCCTGACGGGTGAAATTGGCAAAGCGCAGACGCGGCTCCTTGGGCTTTTCGCCCACCGTATAGGTACCCGCGCCCCTGAGCACCTGGGTGCCCTTGCTGGTGAGCACGGTAACGCTGTCGCCCGCCTTAAGCGTGATGCTGGCTCCGTCTTCGACCTTGGTTCCGACCTTGTAGGTGCCGGCGGACGGCCCCGAGGACTTCACCACCACGCCCGCTGCCGCCGCGACCGGCATGGCAAGCGCCGCACCGATCAGCGCGGCCCTGGAAATGCGTCGTTTCATCTTATCCGAGAACATAGGCTCCCCCTTCATCGAGGTTCTTCATTCTGTGCTGGAGGTTTTGTAGCGCGGTGTCGTCCGAATGCCTAGCGAGGACGTCGGCCACCAGCGCGGCTGCCTGCGCCGCGTCCTCGGCCGCGATCCGCGACGCTTCCTCCAGCCGTGCGCGGTCCTCGGGCGGGAAATCGGGCGCGGGCTCGTAGATGTCGACCGGCTTCGCCCGGCCGCGCAGCTGCACCCGGCCCATCGCGCGCCACCAGTCGAGCCCGCTCTGTTCGGCAAATTCGCGGCTCGCCATGACGCTCGACTGGAGCGGCTTGTTCGCAGCCTCCAGACGCGCGGCGGTGTTCATGCTGTCTCCGAGCGCGGTGTACTGGATGCGCGTGTCGCCGCCGAAATTGCCGATGACGGCCTCGCCATAATGGAGCCCGACGCGAGTCTTTCCGATCGGCGGGAGCGAGGGGTCCATTTCCGCGACCTCGCGGCGGAATTCCTCGCCCGCCTGCCAGATCGCATAGCCGGCCCTTGCGGCCCGTTCGGCATCGTCGGCCCGCGCGATCGGCGCGCCCCAGAAGGCGACCACCGCGTCGCCGACGAACTTGTCGATCACCCCGCCATGATCGAGCACCACCTTGCTCAGCATCTCGAGATAGCGGTTGAGCAGCTTCGCGACCATTTCCGGCGGGATCGCGTGGCTCATCTTGGTGAAGCCCTCGAGATCGGAGAACAGCACGTAGATCGCGCGCTTCTCGCCGCCGAGCGAGAGCAGTTCGGGCCGGTCGATGATCGCCTGCGCGATGTCGCGCGGGATATACTTGCCAAGCGCCCCCTGCGCGAAGCTGCGCTGTTTCGCCCCTGCCGCGCGGGCCGTCGTGGTGACCGCGGTGAAGGCGAGCACCCAGCCAAGCAGCCAGCCGACCGCCGGCAGGCCGTAGGTGTCGACATCTCGCACTTCGAGCAAAGGCGGGATACCGATCAGGATGGCGAAGATGAGCGCCAGAAGCGGAGCCCGCTTGCGGGTCGGCCATTCGAGCAGCGCGACAAGCGCGGCGATCGCCACGACCAGCACCGCGATCGCCCATTTCGCCCAGTTCGGCACCGGGTTCATCGCCTTGCCGTCAAGCATCTGGGCGATGATCTCGGCATGGACCGCAAGACCCGGAGGCACGTTTCCGTCGATCGAACTGAACGTAGTCTCGACCCGGTCGTAGTCGACGATATCGCCCCCGATCAGGACATAACGACCGCCATATTGCTCTTTCAGGAAAGGCAGGATCGAGGGGTCGAGATCGACGAACAGGTCTATCGCAGCGGATTCGAACAGGTCTTCGGACACCTCCGCCTCGTCGAGGCCCGCCTGCTGCTCGAACTTGGAGCGGCGATATTCGATCGCCCCGCGATAGGTTTCGAACCGCCCCAGATCGACTCCGGCATCGCGCAGCATCGCGCGGCCCAGCAGCGGCGGCAGGTCGGGCTCGATGCTCGGCCAGACCCGCGTCGCGCCGAAGGAATTGTCGAGCCGGATGCTGGCTGGACGCGCATTGCTGCCTTCGAGGCGGCTCATGAATTCATCGAGGAAGACCTGTTGCTCGTAGACGATGTCGTCCTCGTTGGTGGCGACATTGGCATAGCCGACCGCGACCGGGGTCTTCATGTTCCTGAGCGTTTCGATCAGCTCGTCATCTTCGGCCTGGGGCTGGTCGAACAGGATATCGATCCCGATCGCCTTGGGCTCGAGTTCGTCGAGATTGCGCAGCGCCTCGGCCAGCATGCCGCGATCGAGCGGCGAGCGCTTCTGGGCGTTGATCAGCGTCTGGTCGTTGTAGACCACCATCAGGATGCGGTCGTCCTGTTCGACCAGGTCGGCAGCGTAGTAATTGCGCAAATCGTAGAAGGCGCGCTCGGCCGCATTGGTGAGCGGGGTCGCGACATCGGTAAAGGGCAGCGTCCAGCTGAACCGCGCGATCGTCAGCGCGAGCAGGAGCATGACGAAAGTGCCCGCCAGCTGGAGCGTTCCCGCCTCACGGATGGAGCGCCAGCCGCGCGTCAGCAGGTTGCCGCGCCTGGCGCTGGTCGTGCCGCTGCCCCTGCTATCGCCGCTATCGGCCATTGCCCATCCCTGCCCCCGACCGGCCGCGCCGTGCGGTCAGCGCCGCACCGGTATCGTGCCGTCGCCGACGACCGCGAAAGCCGCCCAGTAGAACGGGTGCGAGGTCTCTGCGCTATCCATCAGTTCGAGCTGCGAGGTCCGCAGCGCCCCGGCAGTGCTGGCCCCGTCGGTTTCGAACAGGCCCGAGATCAGCCGTTTGGTCGCATCGTAATCGTCAGGGACCGGCCAATGGCTTGCAAGGATGGTGCGTCCGCCCGCTCCGACGAAGGCTCGCACCAGTCCATCGAGCGCGAAATCGCCGCCCGAGGTAACGCCCGCCTCGCGGGTCGCCCCTACCGTCGCCCCGCCCGCGGTGTCGCAGGCCGACAGGATCACGAGGTCGGCATCGATCCTGAGGCCGAAGATCTCGGCGAAGCTGAGCAGGCCATCGGAATCCTCCTCGCCGCCGAAGCTCGTCAGCAGCGCCGGGCGCGGCGGGCATTCGGGCTGCGGGGCGGTGACGAGGCCGTGCGTCGCAAAATGGAGGATGCGATAATCGGCAAGGTCCTCGCGCGAGCGGATCTTGCTGTCGGTGAATTCGTCGCGCGTCACGACCGCAGCGCCCGCGCCGAACCTTTCGGCGGCGGTGTAAAGTTCGTCGGCAGCGATCGGATTGGCCCAGATATTGGGCGACCACACGCAGTCCTCGCCCCCGGCCAGCGCCGCGCGGGTGCGTGACGCACCGGCGCCCTCCCCGATCGGCGTGTTCTCGCCGAGCCCGAGATAGCTCTTGGCCCCGTCCGAAGGCGCCGCCGCACGCACGTCACGGAACGCGGTCGCGGCGACCGAAGTGCTGATCTGCGTTCCGCGCCCGAGCCATTTCGTGCCCGTGAAGTCGTAGTCGTCTCCGTTCTCGGCGAGCCGCTCCTTGTAGCGCTCCACGCTTTCATCGTCGGTCACCAGCAGGTTGATCGGCAGGCGCAGCATCGCCCCGTCGGGCTCGAACACGATATGGCGCTGCGCGGAAAGCCGGTCGGCGACGGGTTCGAACAGCGAGAGGTAGAGCTTGCGCGAACGTTCTATGTCGAACGGAAAGGTCAGCACCTGCCCGCCTTCGGCAATGGCGATGCTCTCGCGCAGCCGGTCGACTGCCTCCTCGAGCTCTTCGGGCGCAATCGCCGCCTCATAGGCGAGCGCATCGTCCTTGGTCGCGTAGATGACGAAGCTGCGCTCCTCGAGCGTGACGAGCTTCACATAGACTTCGCCCGCCTCGAGGATGCCCCGCAGCTGGTCGAGGTCGATCGCCGAGCC
This sequence comes from Erythrobacter litoralis, assembly GCF_001719165.1. Classification (NCBI taxonomy): domain Bacteria; kingdom Pseudomonadati; phylum Pseudomonadota; class Alphaproteobacteria; order Sphingomonadales; family Erythrobacteraceae; genus Erythrobacter; species Erythrobacter litoralis. Next base: position 874,062 of record NZ_CP017057.1, on the reverse strand, counting down.
GGTGACCGCACGATAACGGGGATATTGGGCGAGGCTTTCGAGCACTTGGGCCTGTTCGGCCTGGAGCTGTTCGAGCTGGGCCTGCCGCTCGGCCAGCAACTGGGCGGTTTCGCGCGACATCTCGGCCACCGGCTCCATTTCGGCGATGCCGCTCCTGAGGCGTTCGATAGCCCGGCCGATATTGATCGTCTTGCGGAACAATTGCGCCGCCTCGTCGCTGCCGACCGAAAGCTCCCGCGCGAGGACCGCCTGCGTCTGGGCGAGGCCCGGACGCTGGAGCAGTTGGCTCGCTGCGAAGATGTCGGCCGCCGCCGATGCGTCGCTCGCAATGCCCTGCTCGCTGCCGAGAAGGAGGTTGAAATAGGGCGTCATCAGGCTGCGCAGCGCGGGCAGCGGGCGGCCTTCTGCGTCCTCGACGACCCCGCGATAGAGCGCAAGCGCATCGCCGCGCCGGCCCGAACGGGCATAGAACCCGGCAAGCTGGGCGCGCGCGCTCTGCAGCGCCGGGCTTTCGGGATAGCGGCCCTGCAGCAATTCGATACCTGCAAGGTGGAAGCCCTCGGCCTCTGCCGGGCGACTCTCGATCTCGGCCACTTCGGCGAGTTCGCCCAGCACCTGCGCGCGCAGCCAGATTATGGATTCGACCCGCCCGTCGCGCACCTCGGCCATCGCGGTGTCGGCGGCGCGCAGAAACTGGGTCGCCTCGCCTGTCCGGCCGACCAGCCGCAGCGCGGTCGCGCGCAGGTAATTGGCCTGCCCGTCGAGCAATTGCGCCCGTTCGAGCGGAGTGAGCGTCACCGAATAGGTCCCGCCCGCGCTCTGGCTTTCGGCCTCGAGCCGGTTCGCTATGGCCGGGCCGATCGTGAGCTTGCGCAGTGCATCGGGATCGCCGAATTCATTGGCCAGCGGCTCGTTCACCCGCGCGAGCGCAGTCTGGGCACGGCCCTGGTTGAGCGCATGAATCGTTTCGTAATTGCGCTGCAACCGGGAGAGTACCGGATCGTTGTTCGCCTCCGCCCGGGTAAGGCCGAAAAGCCGCTCGGCTTCGGCGTAATTGCCGAGATTGGATTGCAGCAGACCTTCGTTGAGCCGCGCATCGATGGCGCCCTTGCCGGACAGGACCTCCGCCGACGCGGCGAAGAATTCCGCGGCTTCGGCGAATTCGCCCTGGTTCGACCGGCGATAGGCCTCGAGCAGCGCCTGATCGGCCGAAATTGCCTCGGCCTGCTGGCGCGCGAAAGCGAGCGCATCGGTCGCCTGGGTGAGCGGAATGTCGACACTGCCCTGCGCCACGCGGTCGGTCGCGAGCGAGGAAAGCCCAAGCCGCAGCGCCGATGCATAGGCGTTGAAACCGCTTGCGGCATAGGTGCGATTGCCGATCTCGCCCACGATCAGCCGGCTGCGCAGCGGACTGTCAGCCGCATCGCAGACGAGTTCGATTGCACCCGCAAGACCCTCGAGCGGGGCCGCTTCCTCGGCCCGGCGACAAGTCGCGCCGGGCACTCCAAAACGGCTTTCGGGCTTGTCGGCATGGCTTCCCCGGACCACCCACATGGTACCGATCGGCGCAGCGGCGTCGCGGCATATGATCGAATAGCGCCGGTCGAACAGGCCTGCGCCCGCTTCGGGCTCGACGATCTGCGCCTCGCACAATCCGTTGTTGCCGACTTGAAAGGTGTCGCGCAGACTGATCGGCGTGTCCTTCGTGGTCTGGGCGGCATTGGGAGCGGTCCAGATCGCGGCCGCGCCAACTGCGCCCGCCACCATCAGGGAGGTGAGCCTTTTCATCCGCTTACTCGTCATGGCTACCTCCTTCCGGACCACCCGCCCCATAGGCCGAGCTGTCGCCGCCGCTCGCCACCGGATCGTTGAGCAGCGGGTCTTCCGACAGAAGCGGGGCCTCGATCAGGCCCGGAAAATCGACCCCGAACTCGTCGTTGCTCTCCCGTTCCGTCAGCGTCAGATCCTCGGGCGGGACCTCGGTCACCTCCTCAAAGGTCGTCGGGTTGTTGAGGACCGCGATCACTTCGGTGATGTCTTCCTCGAACCCGGGCGGTTGGACCGGAGGCTCGGGCGGCGGTGTGACCGCAGTCGGGCATTCGGCGGTGTTGATGACGCAGTCGTTTAACTCGCTCTCCCCGGTATAGGCCGTGTTGCCGACATTGATGTTGAAATTGACCTCGGAGAAGAAATCCGAACCGGTCACGAAACTGCCGTCCGCCTGCTGGCGGCGGCCATAGGCGAAGACGTCGAGGGTCGATTCCGAATTCTCGTTCGCGCGGATGAACAAGCCGCCATCGCCGACCGTGATGCCGCCCTGTTCGGTTTCGCTGCCGGTGTTGCGGACCAGTAGCGACTGGCCGGGCTGGAGATCGACCCGGCCCGCACGCAGATAACCAAGCGGATCGGCGCTTACGGCAATAGCGACGGCAAGTTCGTCATTGCGTCCGGCAAAGCTGCGATCGGCCTGAAGCGCGGTGATGAGGTCGGCATCGGCGACCCAGATGTTCGACGCATCGAGCAGCATCTGTCCGGTCGGCAAGCCGTCGAAATCGGAGATTGCGATGCCGCCCGGCGTCACGACTTCGATCCGGTTGTCCGCCAAGAGCGTGAAGGTGTCGGTCGGCGCCGCATTGCCCAGTTCGATCAGCCCATCGACCCGAATGATGCCGCCGAAATCTCCGGTCTGGATGAGGATATCCGACACCCCTCCATTGGGATCCGCCGAACCGAAGGCGGTCGCTTCGCGCAGGATGATGTCGGGATCGTCCGTCCCGGCGCCGGGGAGGACGGGCTGGGTGAAGGTGAAACTGCCCACTTCGAGCCGCGAGATCTCCTCCGCGATCAGGGTGTAGCCCTCGCCCGTTACCTCGCCCGAGGGCGTACCCTCGCCGCCGAGGATCGCGGGTGCGGTCTCATCGAGCGAGACGAGATCCATTGTCACTGCGCCGATCCGCGCCCCGTTCTCGATCGCGATATCACGCGACGTGAGCGTCATCGACAAGCCGCCGAAATCGATCGCGTCGTCATTGTCTCCGAGGAAAACGATCGTCCCCTGCGACGTGATGTCGACCGCGACCGTCGGATCGATGAGGTCCGGCCCCCCGATGAGATTGCCCTGCCCCGCCTCCACGATGAAACTGTCGAACACGTCGATCGAAAGTGCGTTGCTGACGAGGATATCGCCGCCCACCGCGCCGAGGCGCGATTCGGCGAAATCGCCGGTCGCTTCGCCCAGCGCCGTGCCGATCAGGTTGGCCGTGCTCACCTGGCCGCTCGTGGCCGAGACCTCGAACCGCCCGGCTATGTTGAGATCGCCGCCGGTGGCATCGGCGGCCATGGTGACCCGGTCAGTGACTGCCACCTGGCCGCCGCCCCCACTGGTGCCCACCATCAACAGCGCCTCGCCGGCGCTGGTCTCGCCGCCTGCGGTCGTGCTCGCTGTTGCATCGAAGGAGAAATCGGCCAGCGTGAGCGTAGAGCCCCCCTCTATGATCGCCTGGCTCAAGCCGGCAAAGGCATCGCCGCCATTGGTCCCTGTAATGGTTGCTGCGGCATTGGCCGAGGCGATGAGGTCGATCGAGTCCGCGGTCAGCGATCCACCCTCGCTCAAGAGGATCTGGGCCAAGCCGCCGGTGGAGATCGCGCCGGTCGAAATCAGGCTGACCCGCGTGGTTCCGCGCGCCCTGGCGCTGACCGTGGTATCGCCGAGAATGGAGATAATGCCGCCCGCGGCGCCGATCTGCGCGCTGCCCCCGGTCGCGCTGCCGGCCTCGAACGAGGATTCGTCGGCACCCCCCACGGCGTCCGCCGTGACTAGCGCATTGCCCGAAATGGTCATGTTGCCGCCATTCAAGACATCGATCAAGGCCGTGCCGCCCGCGGCATTGATGAGCGTCGGATCCTGCAGGCTCGATCCGACCACGCCGAATGCGCGCGAAGAAGCCAGCAAGTCGCCCGATATGTCGAACACCTGCCCATTGCTCGAGGTGACTTCGGCCCCCTCGCGCCCAACGACGAGGAGATTGCCCTCGACCGAGCTCGCCGAATTCAGTGCGCTTACCCGGACAAGATCGCTGCCGATCGCGAGCAGGCTGCTGGTCGCGGCGAAATCCTCGACGAGGATGTCGGCCCGTGCGATCGGCGATGCGAAAGGATCGGGCAGTTCGTCGAACACAGCGTTTATGCCGTCGGAAATCGACCCGTTCTGCACCGTCCGCCCGAACACGTCGTTATTGGCCGACAGGATGATCTCACCGTTGACCACGCCGGCAGTAGCCGCGGGAGCGAAACCGAGATTGCCGCTGAACAGCATGCTGATCGGATTGCCCGAAGCCTTTGCGACGGCATAGATCAGGTGGTTGTCGCCCACCCCCGTGCTCGAAGGGCCGCCGACGTTGCCGTTCAGCTCCATCACCTGCCCGCCAAGCGCGGCTCCGATGGGCACCTCGATATCGAACAGGCCGTTCGAGAAGGTGAGATTGACCACTTCGCCCGCAACATAGGCCTGGCTGCCGTTGACAGTGGATGTGCCGAGCATCTGCAGGTCGGCAGCGATCGCAGCGAAATAGGAATTTTCAGCACTGGCGGTGATCTGCGCGCCGGCATCGATCTGGATGCGCGCGGTCGGGCTAGCGCCCCCGTTCAGCTGAAGCGTCCCGCCGGCGGTCGTGAAAGCGTCGAAACTGGCGAGATCGGGCTCAAGAGTGGTCAAGATGAGATTGCCGACATCGAAGCTCGCATTGCCGCCTACAAGGATGCCTGTCGGCGAATAGAACGCGACGGTCCCTCCCGCGACCTCGGAGCCGGTCTGGAAATCGACGATGCGCGAGACGACAGTTCCGTCCAGCACCACGACACCGCCGAGGGCGGTCGGCAGGATGCGGTTGAGGACCGCGAAATCGGCACCCGGACTGTCGCTGCCATTGTTCTGAAACGTCACCACCGCGCCGGTGGGCAGGAAATCGACCCCGTCGATCGGCTGCCAGTCGATGACTGCCGTCGGGGTGTCGACCGTGATCGTTTCCGAATTCGTGCCCGTCACGGTCCGAAATGCGTTCCCCTGGGCGACGGATTCGTTGCCTTGAAATGCCTGCGCCTGTGCCTTTTCGGCCGATATCGCGAGCGACAGCGCCAGCGCCGCCCCACCGCATCCGAGCATCAGCCGCACGCGCTTATTCGTCATCGAAGCCATGTCAAAATCTCCACGGGAAAAGGCGGGCGGTCAGCGAGAACATGAAGCGCACGTCACCTCGCTCCGGAGCGAGGTCGGGACGCTCGAGCGGCACCGCGACGAGAAAATCCCCCTGTATCATCGAACCGAACGCAGCCCGGACCCCGCCGCCGGCCGACCAGAGCCGATCGGGATTGAGCGGGCGGCGGCTCGGGTCCTCATTCCAGACATAGGCAAAATCGGTGAAGACATAGGGCTGCCAGGCGAACGCCTGCGGGCCTTCGGGGGCAAGCGAGCCGTAGCGAAATTCCAGAGCGGCCCCGACGCCGCTGTCGCCGAGAATGGCGCCCGGATCGTAGCCGCGACCGAGCGAGAAACTGCCGCCGGCGAATTCCTCGAAGGCGGGAAGCGGGTCGTCGGTAGCCTGCGCGCGCGCTTCGAGGGAGAAGGTGAGAAGCGGGTTGGGCCGATATTCGGCGCCGGCCTGATAGCGGATCAGGAACGGGGTCGGATCGGCTTCGACCCGGCTCGGCGGGACATTCCCGCCGACAAGGCAGGCGAGCAGGTTGGGCCGGCAGTCCGGGCTTGAGGAAAAGACCTCAAGACCCTGTCTCAGTTCTGCCGCGTAATAGACGCGCAGGCGCGGCTCGAACGGGGTGTAGCCGCTGATCCGCCGGATGCTGTCGCCATCGATCCAGTCGCCCGAAACCCGCGCATAGATCATCCGCACCCGGTCCTCGGTCAGGCGAATGTCGTTCGCATCGACGTTCTGATTGACGAAATCGAACCCCGCCTCGAGATATGCGCTCGAACGGCGCGTGCGCATCACCGGATAGCTCGCGAAGACCGAGGCCAGCAGCGTCTGGGAATCGATGTCGAGCCCGGCAAGACCGAGTTCGGGACTGGTCTGGCTCAGCGTCAGCCCCGCGCCCAGCCGCAGCCCTTCGCTGCCAACCGCGAAATCATGGCCGAGCTGGAGCGTCTGCTGCTCCTCGAATTCGGCCGTGCTGAAAAAGGTGACTGTGGTGCGGTCGCCGAGACCGGTCAGGTCGTAGATTTCGCCGCGGATGAGCCCCCCGAAGCGCCCGATCGCATTCGAGCCGAAATTCTGGACATTGACGTCGATCACCGCGCGCTGGCGCACCACTGCGATCTCGCCGACGAGATCGCCCGGTTCACCGCCCGCCGCCGGGCGCAGGGAAAGACGCACGTCGATCCCAGGCAGGTCGTCGGCCAGCAGCAGGTACCGCTCGGCCTCGTTCGAATTGAATACCTCGCCGCCGGTGAGCTTTTCGAGATAGCCCGCGACCACCCGTTCCGAAGGTCCAGCATCGCCGCGCACCCGGACCGCGGTGAGCTTGCCGAAGATGACGCGGAAATCCGCCACTCCGTCCGAAAGATTCTGCTCGGGGATTTCGACCGAGGCGAGATAGCCCTGCGAGCGCAGGATCGAATTGGCCGCCGCGCGGATGTCGCACAGCACCGAAAGCGGCAATTCGCGCCCGACATACTGGTCGTAGGCATCCTCGAGCGATGCTCCGGGAACGCGTTCGAGCCCGCCGAATTCGGCGCCTTTGAGAGTCAGCGTGATATCGGCATATTCCGCCCGGTCGAGCGCGCAGGGCGCCCGTTCGAGATCGCCGTCGATCGTGAGAGTGGGCCCATCGCGCCGCTCACGCCGCTCGGGCGGGATGAGCTCGCTGCGGTTGGGCGGCGTTACCTGCGCACTGGCCGAGGTGCCGGGCAGCGGCAGGCCGGCTGAGAACATGAAGGCCAGCGCCGATGCGGATGCCGCGAGCGGCAGTTTCCGAGCGCCTTGCGCCAATTCGGATCGATCCAACAATTTCGCCCCCAAAAATTGCTGCACAGGGCAGCATGCCCGCTTTACCGGACCGCCTGCGACCCCACGCGAAGCAAAAGGAAGAGAGATCGCGGCCCCGACCGCGACGCAGGTCCTTTCTCGGGCGACCCGTTCACGGGCCGGAGTCCTACAGGGTGGCCGGTTGAATACAACCCGTTAGACCCGTTTTCGACCGATCGGTGGACAGATCGTCGTGTTTGAACAAACAATTGCGCCTCGCTCGCGCGGGGGCGGGGGCGTAAGGTGGGGCACGGCCGTTCCCGGATTCCGGCGAACGACTCGCTGCCCATTGTCAAGCGAGGTCGCGCGGGATCGTGCGGCTCCATGTGCGGCAGAACACCCGGTCCTCGTCCTCGAAGGCGTCAAGATCGCCTTCGAGATAGAAGTTTTCGGCGTCGGATCGCATCAGCGTTCGGGTTTCGGTGCGGATGTTCCACCCCTCTCGCGCGAGCGTGCGGGTCCAGCGGGTCTCGCCCTCGACCGAGCCGTGATCGTTGCCGAGCGAGCGATACCATTCGCGCGCATGCGTCCCCACCCTGAGCCCGGTATATTCGTGCGCGTAAAGGCCCTCGTCGTTGATCACCTCGAGCACCGATGAATCGCGCGCCAGATGGCGGTGGACGATCCAGTCGTGCTCCTCGGGTTCGAGCATCAGCTTGGGTTCCGGCTTGGCGATCTGCGGGTCGCCAAACTTGGGCCGCTCGTGGCCGACATGAGGCGCATGGCGCACCGGCAGGTCGAGCCGGCTTCCCGCGAGATGCACGGTCAGGCACACCGGTTCGGGCGAAGGCCAGGCGAGCGGCCAGTATGAGGTCGACAGCGACAGGCGCAGGCGGTGGCCTGCCGGGATCATCTGGCCGATGTGGTTCAATCGAAACGTGATGGTCTGCCGCTCACCCGGCACCATCGGCTCGGGGTGCTCTCGGCTCTTGCGATGCGAGAGATTGAGCAGGCCATAGGTAAAGCGCGTCGCCGATCCGTCGGGCCGGACATCGGAAAGCCGCGCGGCGACCATTGCGACAGGCCGGTCCACGCTCAGCTCGAGCGTGAGTTCGGCCGCGCCGAGCACCTGAATCGCCTCGGCAAGCGGTTCGGTTTCGAACACCAGCGCGCCGCCGTCCTCCTGGCGCTGGTCATGGGCTAGATCGGGGCCGGAGGCATAGGCGCACCATTTGCCCGCGAACAGCCCGGTCGACAGCGGCGACTGGATCGAAAGACTGGCCGGCGCGCATTCCCCGCTCCGGTCCTGGGGATCGAGCAAAAGCCCGCGCCCGAGCGCGAAGCTGCGCGGCTTCACCCCCGGTGAGGGCCATGTCTCCTCCGCGACCCAGTGGCCGTCGCGCTCGGCATAGCTCGACTTGGGCGGCTCGCTATCCTGCATCCATGTCAGCAGCATGGGCTCGTCCATCACGCCATTGGACTTGCCCTTCAGCCAATGGTCCCACCAGCGCACCAGCTCCTTCAGGAAATGGATCGCGGGGCCCGGCTTTCCGAGATGGGGATAGGTGTGCGCCCAAGGCCCGACCAGGCCGCGCCGCGGCCCGCCCAGATTGCGCAGCAGGCGGAAGACCGCATTGGTGTAGCCGTCCGCCCATCCGCTTACCGCCATGACGGGTATCCGAACCGCGGAGTAATCCTCGCACACCGAACCGTGCTTCCAGTAATCGTCGCGGCGCTGGTGGCGCAGCCATTTGTCGAGCCAGAAGCCCGAACCCTCGAGCCGTTCGAACCACATGTCGCGCCATTTCGGACCGACGAGATCGGGATCGGGCGGCATCGAATTGTAGGCGAACATCACCGAGGCCCAGGAAAGATTGTCGCCCAGCACGCAGCCGCCCATGTGATGGACGTCGTCGGCGAAGCGATCATCGCTCGCGCTGGCCGCCATGATCGCCTTCAATGGTTCCGGCTGAAGCGCGGCGATCTGGAGCGCGTTGAAGCCGCCCCAGCTGATGCCCATCATGCCCACACTGCCATCGCACCAGTCTTGCGCCGCCAGCCAGTGGATGATGGCGAGCCCGTCCTCGAGTTCGCGCGGCAGATATTCGTCGGTCAGCACGCCCTCGCTCTCGCCGCTGCCGCGAATGTCGACGCGGACGCAGGCATAGCCGTGGCCGGCGAGATAGCCGTGGGTCAGCTCGTCCCGCGCCGCGCTGCCGAAGCGCTTGCGATAGGGGATGTATTCGAGAACGGCCGGAACCGGCGCGTCGCGCGCGCAATCGGGCAACCAGATGCGCGCGGACAGTTCCACGCCGTCCTTCATCGGGATGACGACATGGTCGTGGATCGTCACCGCTTCCGGGAAATCGTCGACAAAGATCATGAAAGGTCCGCCTTTGGTCGTGGGCAGGTCGTTCGCCCGCGTAATCGGCCTATTGCGGCACGGGCGCGGTGAGGTTGATGGTGAAGGGCAGGTTTTCCATCAGGTCGGCATATTTCGCGAGCAGTTCCTCATTGCTCTCCCCGCCGATGAAGATGTCCGCGATCTCGAAACTGTAGCTGTCCTGGAAGGCGAGGTGCGAAAGCCGCTGTCCCTTGTCGACCAGCACCTGCACCAGCGCCTCGGGATAGCGGGTCTGCATGTGATGGATCTCGGTCTGCGAAGGCACGCGTTCGATCTGGCCGTCCTGGAAGAAGCGCAGCATGAACTTCGCCGCCTTGGGCCAGTCGCCCCTGGCCCTGGGCATTTGCGGGCGCAGGCCCAATGCGAGGTCGAGCCCGACCTTGTGATGGCTCATCCCGTCGACATCCTCGAACAGGGGCGCGTGGCTCTTCGACAGGCGCGTGTTGACCTCGAGCAGGCTGATCCGGTCTGTTTCCCCGTCGTAGAAGAATTCCGCGTTGAACGCCGCATTGTCGTAGCCGACATGATCGAGCAGCCTTGCCGTTGCATCGCACATCCGTTCGACCACCGGACGCGGGGCGTCGCTGGGATACTGATAGCGCGAGAAGGACGAGCCGACACCGCCCTCGCGCACCGAATCGACGACGCCATAGACGTTCGTCTCGCCGTCATGGACATAGCCTTCGAGCGTGATCTGCTGGTCGGCCGCGACGCTCTTTTCCGCGATGCAGTGATTGCCCCCGATCCCCCTGATGCTCTCGGGCAGGTCGACCTTTTCAAGGAATTCGTTGAAGGAATTGCCGAACAGTTCGATGCCGTCCCGCATAACCGTCATCGCCTTGTCGAGCTGCTCCTCGGTCTCGACCTTGAAGCTGAGATAGGACGAATGCGAGACGAACGGCTTGACCCAGAAGGGATAGTCGATTTCTATCTGCTCGCGCGGGCGTTCGGCGAAGGGATCGACCGCGCAGAAATCGGCATTGGCGTGCGGGGTCGCCTCGGCCATCGCCTGGCGCGCCCAGTATTTGTGTTCGAGAGCGGCGACGCTTTCGAGCGAGGGACCGGGAAGCCCGTTCCGCTGGCATAGCAGCGGGCCGATGACGCTGCCGGGAAAGTCCCAGTAATTGAGCACCGCGTCGGCCGGGCCGTACCGGTCCATCCGCTCTTCCGCCGTCGTCACAAGGTCCATCAGTCCAAAGGGCTCGGTAATGTTGACCGATTCCTCCGCCGAGAGCGCTTCGTGGAATTCGACATCGCGCTCGTCCTCGAGCTTTTCAAGCAAAGCGAGGTTGAACGGTTCGAGACCCAGGACAAACACTCTCTTCGGCGATTGTGCGATGCTTTACGCTCCTTCGCTGTTCACCTGCGGGATACCGGACCAATCGCTCGCCCGCGGCTGCGTTCCGGAAGCGTCGGCGGGGCTACCGTGGGCTGCGGTGAACCGCACTCCGACCGCCTTGCTGGACTGGGCGCGGCCTGACTAGGCTCACGCGCATGGAGGCGCACTCGCACATCAGCACCGCGCGCGGCCTTTCGCTGGCGGGTTTTGCCGCGACCCTGCTGACCTACGGGCCGGCGCGGGTCGGTTTCGGCCTGTTCCTGCCACAGCTTAGGCCCGCTTTCGGGATCGAGGGCGGTGCGTCGGGGACGATCGCGAGCATCGGCTTTGCGGGATTCCTCATCGGGTTGGTCGGAGCCGGCGAACTGGGCGAGCGGCTCGGCGGCGCGCGGCCCGTCCTCATCGGGCTGATCTGCGCCACGTTGGGCGTCGCCGCGGTCGCTTTTGCGGGCAACGTATTCATGCTCGCCGGCGGAGTCGCGCTCGCCATGCTCGGGCCGGGCCTGACCTGGTCGCCCTTCAACACGCTCGTCCACGATGGATTGCGCGAGTTTAGGCGGCCCGGCGCGCTCTCGATCATCAGCACCGGCACGAGCCTCGGCGTGGCGCTGGCGGGCGGAGCGGCGCTGGTCGCGTCCGGGCTGGGTGTGTCGTGGCGCTGGGCATGGGTGTTCTTCGCGCTGGTCGGCCTCGCCGCGCTCGCGGTCAATGCGCGCCTGCTCAATGCGGTCGCGCCCGAACCAAGGCGCCGGGAACGCGAATTGTGGAGCAGCGTGATGCGCAATCTCGCCGCCCCGCTCTATGCCATCGCCTTTTCCTTCGGGCTGACGACCTCGGTCTGGATCACGTTCGCGGCGCGCGCGGTCGAGGATGCAGGCGACCTCGGCGGATTGCCCGCGAACGGTTCGGCGGCGGCAATCTTCATCGCTGTGGGGCTGGCCGGGCTCGCCGGGATGGGAACGGCCCGGCTGCGGGCCTTGGTCGGGCTGCCCGCGCTCGTCGCCGCGCTCATGCTCGCCTCGGCGCTTTCAGCCGGCCTGATCGCCCTGTCCCCCGCGACGTGGCCTGCCGTCATGGCGTCATCGGCGCTGCAGGGCGTCTTCATCATGATGATGAGCGCGGTCCTCTCCTTCTGGTCGGAGCGGGTCTTTCCCGGAAACAGCCTGCTCGGCTTCACCGCCGCGCTGATCTTCCTCGCCGCCGGAAGCGTCATCGGCCCTGCGATCGCGGGCCATGCCTATGACGCGCTCGGTCCCGGGGCGGTTTTCCTCGGCCTCGTGGCGCTGTCGGCGGGAAGCAGCGCCCTTGCCCTTCCCCGCATCCTCAAGGTGCGCTGAGGAAACCAATCGCCGCGCCGTTCGTCGAAACGGATGGAGGCACGACAATGGCAGCACGCGCATATTGGCAGGGACAGATCCGGCTCGCGCTGGTCTCGATACCCGTCGAACTCTTTTCGGCGACGAAAAGCGGTTCGAAAATCCGCTTCAACCAGATCCACGAGCCGAGCGGCAAGCGCATCTCCTATGAAAAGGTCGTCCCCGGCATCGGCCCGGTCGACAGGGACGAAATCATTCGCGGCTTCGAGGTGTCGAAGGGCAGCTATGTCCTGCTCGAGGACAAGGAGATCGACGCGGTAAAGATCGAAAGCCGCCGCACGCTGGAGCTCGTCCAGTTCGTCGATGCGAGCGAGATCGACCCGCTCTATTTCGATCGGCCCTATTACGTCGCTCCGCAGGACGAGTTGGCGGAGGAAGCATTCGTCGTGCTGCGCGAGGCGCTGCGAAAGGCGAAAAAGGTCGCGCTTGGCCAGCTTTCGGTGCGCGGGTCCGAAAAGCTCGTCGCGATCAAGCCCTGCGGAAAGGGGCTGTTGTTGGAAACCTTGCGCTATGCCGACGAGGTGCGAGAGGGGCAGGCCTTCTTCGACGACATCGCGGATGCCAAGCCCAAGAAGGAACTGCTCGACCTTGCGACCACGCTGATCGACCAGAAATCCGCCCCCTTCGATGCGGGCGAATTCGAGGACCGATACTCCGAGGCGCTGCGCGGCCTGATCGAGAAAAAGCGCAAGGCGAAGAAGGGCGAATCCGTGATCGAGGACGTGGACGAGCCCGGCGAAGGGCGCGGCGGCAATGTCGTCGACCTGATGGCCGCGCTCAAGAAATCGGTCGGCAGCGACAAGGGCTCTGACGAGAGCCCGAAGAAGCGCAGCCGCACCAAGAAATCGGCCTGACATGGCGCGCGCGAGGGAAAAAGACGCGCTCGCCGAATACAACGCCAAGCGCGATTTCGACGCCACGCCCGAACCCGCCGGAGATGCCGGCAGCGGGACGGGCAACAGCTTCATGGTGCAAAAGCACGACGCGACCCGGCTGCACTGGGACCTCAGGCTCGAAATGGACGGGGTGCTGAAAAGCTGGGCGGTGACGAAAGGCCCCTCGCTCGACCCGGCGACCAAGCGGCTGGCGGTCAGGACCGAGGATCACCCGCTGTCCTATGCGACCTTCGAGGGCACGATCCCCAAAGACCAGTATGGTGGCGGCACGGTGATGCTGTGGGACCGCGGCACCTGGGCTCCGGTGGAAGGCACGAAGGCCTCCGATATCGAGCAGGGGCATCTCCATTTCTGTCTCGAGGGCGAGCGGATGAAGGGCGAATGGCTGCTCATCCGGCTGAAGCCCAAAGGCAATGAGAAGCGCGAGAACTGGCTGCTGCGCAAGCTCGACGACGAATATGCAGGCGGCACGGATGATCTCGTCGAGCGCGAACTCACCAGCATTTCGACGGGCCGCTCCATGGCCGAGATCGCCGCGGGCAAGGAGACGGCAAAGCAGCAGGACGGCAGCCTCGTCGCGCGGATGAAGCCCAAATCGGGCAGAACGCGAAAGCCGCGCAAACCCGCTCCGATGCCCTCCTTCCGCAAGCCGCAACTCGCCACGCTCGTCGACGATGTCCCGGCGGGCAACGGCTGGATGCACGAGATAAAGTTCGACGGCTACCGCGCCCTCGTTGCCGCCAGGGGCGAGGAAGTGCGCATCTACACTCGTTCGGGCAAAGACTGGACCGACAAGTTCGCCCCGCTCGCTCGCGCCTTCGCCGGGCTCGACCTGCCTTGCGCGCTGATCGACGGCGAAATCGTCGCCACCGACGACAACGGCAATCCGGACTTCTCGACCCTGCAGGCCGTGCTCAAGCGCGGTCACGGGGCGCAGGGGGCAGGTGATGCGCTGTCATTCCACGCCTTCGACCTTCTCGGGGCGGAGGGCGAGGATTTCGCACGCGAACCCAATATCGAACGCAAGGAGCGACTGGAGGCGCTGCTGAAGCGCGCAGAGCCGCCGATCCACGTCGCCGATCACGTCATCGGTGCGGGCGAGCGGCTTCTGAAAACGATGTGCGATGCCGGGCAGGAAGGGATCATTTCCAAGAAGATCGACGCGCCCTACCGACATTCGCGCAGCAAGGCCTGGGTCAAGGTCAAGTGCACGAGGCGGCAGGAATTCGTCATCATCGGCTGGAAACCGTCAAAGGCAAAGGGCCGCCCCTTTTCCTCTTTGCTGATGGCCCAGTACGAAGGCGAGTCGCTGGTCTACAAGGGCAATGTCGGGACAGGCTTCGACACAGGCGATTTCGACGCGCTGTCGGCCAGGCTCAAACGGCTCGAAAGGAAGACTCCCCCCGCCGAAGTCGAAAAGGCCAAGGCACGCTCGGTGCGCTGGGTGACGCCGAAACTGGTAGCCGAAGTCGCCTTCGCCGAGTTTACCGGCGATGGAAACATTCGCCACGGCAGCTATCTGGGGCTGCGCGAAGACAAGGACGCAAAGGACGTGACCCCGGAGCGACCTTCTGCCTCCCCTCCGCCCGAGCAGGAGGTCACGATCTCCAGCCGTGAAAGGGTCATCTTTCCCGGCTCGGGTGCGACCAAGGGCAACCTTGCCGATTACTACGAGGCGGTGGCGCCGATCATGCTGCCCTTCGCCGCCAATCGCCCGGTCAGCCTCGTGCGCTGCCCGCAGGGGCGGGCGAAGAAATGCTTCTTCCAGAAACACGACAATGGCGGCTTCGGCGACGCAGTGCGCCGTGTCGCGATCCGCGAAAAGGACGGCGGGCACGAGGACTATCTCTTCATCGAGGGCGCGCGCGGGATCCTGCAATGCGTCCAGATGGGCACGATCGAATTCCACGGCTGGGGCGCGCGCACCGACAATGTCGAGGCGCCCGACCGGATGGTGTTCGACCTCGACCCGGACGAGGGCCTCGATTTCGGCGACGTGAAAGGCGCCGCGCGCGACATCCGCTACCGGCTCGCCGATCTCGGCCTCACCAGCTTCGCCATGCTTTCGGGCGGCAAGGGCGTCCATGTCGTCGTCCCGCTCCTGCCAGGCCATTCATGGGAAGCGCACAAGGATTTCTCGCGCCGCTTTGCCGAAGCGCTGAGCCTCGCCCAGCCCGACCGCTTCACCGCGACGATGAGCAAGGCGAAGCGCAAGGGAAAGATCTTCATCGACTGGCTGCGCAACCAGCGCGGCAGCACCGCGGTCCTGCCCTATTCGGCCCGCGCGCGCGAGGGCGCGCCGGTCGCAGTCCCGCTCGGCTGGAACGAATTGCAGGAGGCCGAGACGGCGCAGGCCTTCACGATCGGCGATGCGGACAGGCTGCTCAAACGCGCCCGCGGCAAGACGCTCGCCGGATGGGGCTTCGCCGAGCAGCGCCTGCCCGACCTCTAGGTCCAATTCACAGTTCCGGGCGCAGCAGGTCGATCCGGTAGAGTTCCGCTTCCCGGCAGCGCCGCGAATGCCAGCCGGCCGCCCGCTCGAACAGCTGGGCCGCCTGCTGGCCGCAAATGGGCAGGTCGTTCTCGCCGGTCCAGTTGACGAGCACGCAATCGCCATCCGTTTCCAGCGCCTCATGGGCAAGCCGAGAGACCTGTTCGATCTCCCGGCGGCCGAGGAAATAGAGCACTTCGGATAGGATCACGAGATCGAAGCGGCCGTGCGGCCAGCGCTCCGGCACTTCGCAGCACGCGAATGTGACGCCGCGCGCCCCGGCGCAGCGCGAGCGCGCCTCTGCCAGCGCCACTTCGGACACATCGAGCGCGACCAGCGTCCGGCAGCGCCGCGAAAGCTCGCGGGTCAGCACCCCTGCCCCGCACCCGATTTCGAGCGCGCGATCATATTCACGCTCGCGCAGTATCGCGAGCGTCGCCGCGCGCTTGGCGCGTTCATACCGGCTCGTGGCGCAATCCCAGGGATCCGGATCGGCCCGATACAGCGCATCGAAGCGCGCGCCGCGATCACTTGCCGGGGCGTTCATGGATGAAGATCTCCGGATGTGTCTGGAAATGCGCGGCGAGCGCGGGCGGCATGACGAAGCCGTGCGGATCGTCGCCGATCAGGTCGGTCATCTGCGAGGCATGGGCAGCCATGGCGGCGCGCTTCGCCGAGGCGAAGCGGCGCTTTGCGAAAAGGCGCAGATGGTGCGGCACGGGCCGTTCGCCGAAGCTGCCCCAGACCGAAAAGCTCCAATGCGCCGCGCCCAGTTCCCGCGCGAGCCGCGCCGCGAGCTTCGCGGCAGCCTCGTGGTCGCAATGCGGATCGCCTTCCCATGTGCTCCACACCGCCCGCGTGCCGTGGCTGCGAGCCGCACCGAGAGCGGCCAGGAAAAGGCGCTCGTCCGCGGCAAAGGGACCACTCGCGCCGTCTGGACAATGCGCCGCCCATATCCGCACCCGGCAGCCCGGAGCGAGCATGGTGAGTGCGCGGTCGAATTCGTTGCGGCGCAGCGCCCTGCGCCTGTCCTCGGGAAACCGGCGCGAGCCGGGATGCGATGCCTCGCCGTCGGTCAGCAGCAGGATCGCAATCCGCCGCCCCGCATCGGCCGCCGCGGCGATCGCCATGCCGCAGCCAAGCGTTTCGTCATCGGGATGAGGCACGACGATCAGCAACCCGCCGGGCGGAGCGAGGGTTGCGATCCCGACGGGTGCAGCGTCCCTCGCCGCATCGAGCAGCGCGCCTTCGGGAAGATCGGGCACGCTCATAGAAACTCGGGCCTCGCGCCGGTCTCGACCAGCCGCTCCGCGACACGGGCGCGCTTCGCGTCGGGGCCGGCCTGGCACAGGAAAACCGACAGGTCGCGAAGCATCCGTTCGGTCCGGGTGCCCTCCTCGTATGCCGCCATGCCAAGGGCGCGGGCCGCAAGCTCCATCACCGTCCGGCAGGCCTCGTCGGTAACCTCGCGCGCCATCAGCGAAAGCACCGCCTTGCCGGGCCGCGCATGGGCCATCTCGACTTCATCGGCGGCGCGCGCGAGCCACAGCCGCGCAGTCTCGATGGCCATGGCGGCGCGGGCGATCCGGCGCTGCTGGTTGGGGTCATCGGCGCGCTCGCGAGCGATGAGCCCTTCGCGCATGTCCTCGTAAAGCGATTCCGCCGCGCCGCAATGGGTGGCGGCATAGCGCCACACCCCGCCCTCGAAATGCGGCTCTTTCAGGAAGGCGCCGGGCCCGCCCAGCAGGCGGTCTTCCTGCAGCCTCACGCCGGAGAAATCATAACGCCCCGAATTGCTCGCCCTCATGCCGCCCATGCGCCAGGGTTCAAGGTCGATGCGCTGCGCGTCTCCCGTCTCGACGAGCAGCATCTGCGGCCCGTCCTCGCCCGCCACCGTCACCACCGCCGCGCCGACGAGCCCAAGACCCGATGCGAAGCGCTTGGATCCCGAGAGGCGAATTTCTCCCTCTGCGCGCTCAAGGCCGAGCGGGTCCGACGGATCGTCCGCGCCCCAGACGCCAAGCAGCAAGCCGTCATGGATGCGGGCGGCCAGCGCCTCGCTCAGATCGTGGCCGGCATGGAGCGCGACCAGCTTGACCGCGTTCATGTGTCCCTCGAACAGGCGCGCGACCGAAAGATTTGCCCGGCCGAGCGTGCGCAGCGCATCGAAAGCTTCCGCGGTCCCCTCGGCTTCGCTCCCCCAGCCTTCGCCATCGAGCGCGCGCGGCAGGCAGGCGGCGAGCCAGCCGGAGGATGCGAGAGCGGCGATCTCCGCCGAAAGGTCCCCGCCATGCCGGTCCGTGGCCGCGGCGCGGTCGGCGATATGCGCCTCGAGGGCCTTGCCGCGCTCGGGATCAAGCATCGCGCGCTTCGTGTTCCGCCAGCAGGCGCCGTGCCTTGCCCAGTTCGCGCTCGATTTCGGACAGGCGCATCGGCGGCGTTCGCTCTCTCGTCGCGAGGCCGCAATGCATGCGTCGCTCGGCGCTCTTGCGCAATTCGTAGACCGGTAGGAGGCGGGCATCGCAGGCCGGATCGTCCGAACGTGCCCGCCGGGCGAGCTCGCCCCCGCAACCGCCCGCGGCGCGCCCTTCGATCCGCGCCGATGTGCGCGTGCCCGCGTCCCCCAACTGCACGGCGCGGCGGCCGCTTCGCAGGATTTCGGCGCAAAGCGCGGCATCCTCGCCGATCGCGGGAAGCGGGAGGCCGCCAATGGCGCGATAGGCGCGCGCGCTGACGGCCATGCTCGCGCCCGATGCTCGATAGGCGAAGCGTCCGATGCGGCCAGCGGTCCAGACCTGCCAGAGCCGCTCGCTGGCTTCAAAATAGGTGCGCTCCGCCTCTCCGGTGCGGCGCACGCTGTCAGGAAGCCGGGCAAGTTCGCGCTCGTCGAGACGCACGTCCTCGCATACCAGGTCGGCCCCGGCCGCCAGTTCGGCGAGGCAGCGCACGATCCAGCCGGGCGCGACATGGCTGTCGGCATCGCTGGTCAGCAGGGCTCCGCCCGGACGGACCAGCGCCGCCGCGCAATCGAGCGCGAGCCTGCGGCTGTGGACCGCGCCGCGGATCGTATCGTCGAATTCGGCTTCGATCAGGGCGACACCGCACGGCGCATCGCGCGCCCAGTCGCGGATGCAGTCGGCCGATGCATCGCGCGTGTCATTGACGACGAAGACCGCGATACCGGCGCCTCCCGTTTCGCTCCTCGCTTCGATCATGGCCGCTTCGATCGCCGCAAGGGCGCGAGGCAGAAGCGCGATCTCGTTCCTGACGGGCATCGCCACGGCATGCGAAGCGCCTGCACGCGCGGGCCAGTCGGAGCAGGTCAATCGCACGCGGCCCGCGAACGGCTCTGCCGCGAGCAGGTGGCGCAGCGCGGCGGGCACCGGCTCGGGGATGCGCGAGGGAATGAAGGAGCCGCTGGTGCGCGGAGCCGGGACACGGTGCAGCGGTGCGTGCATGAAAATCTTCCTTTTTCGCAAGGACCGCCAGAAACCGGCATTCCCGTAGAGCGGACCCATCGCCCACAAGACAAAATGCCCGGTTGTCGAAAAAGTTCTCTCACATAACATTCTTTTCGTCGCATTATTGGCGCGCATTATAGAGTCAACTGAAGTCATCTATCGTATTTTCGGCACACCTCGACACAACAATTACAAAAGTTAGAAATTGAGTTCCGGTTTTTATTTTCCGAACCTGAAACACGCAGCCCCTCCCGGCGTTGGATCAGAGGCATTCGAAAAAACAGAAGACGAGAGGAGAGACACATGACAAAGGCAGCAAGCGTCCTTGACCGGCTACCCGGTGGGACCAGGCTCGACCGCGAGGGACTGCGCGATCTCGCGCAGGGCAGCAGCAGCAAATTGGCCGCCGAAGGGCGCAAGGCCATCGGACGCGGCAAGCGCGCCCTTTCCGGAGAAACACGGCCGGGAGAGCATGCCCGCAAGGCCGGTGAGAAGGTGCGGGAAAACCCGGCCGGTATAGCGGGCGCTCTGACGGGCATCGCGCTGCTTGCCGGGACCGTTGCCTTCGGAGCCTTTCTTGCCCGCCGCCACAAGGGCGGAGACGACGATGCCCCCGGCGTGACCCGCAAGCGGACCGACAGCGACAATGCGGTCGGCGGCCGGACGGTGACGATCCGCAGGCCTGCGGCCGAACTCTACCGGTTCTGGCGCGATTTCCAGAACCTGCCGCAATTCATGGAAAACGTCGAGGAAGTAAGGCCGCACGGCGATCACGAGGCATGGGTGGTGAAGGCTCCCGGCGGGCGGACCGTCGAACTCCACACCCGCGTGACCGAAGAGATAGAAAATCGCCGGATCGCGTGGGAATCGGTCCAGCATTCCGACATCTGGACCAAGGGTCATGTCGAATTTTCCGATGCTCCGGGCGACCGGGGCACGCGCGTATCGCTGAGGATCGAATATGCGCCGCCGGGCGGCGCGATCGGCAAGGGGCTGGCCAAGCTCTTCCTGCGTGAACCCGAAGTGCAGGCGCGCCACGACCTCAAGCGTTTCAAGATGCTCATGGAAGCCGGCGAGGTCGCGACCTCCGCCCACACGAAACAGGCGGCGAAGAACGTCGCTCACCAGCAGGAGATTGCCTGATGCGAGCCCTTACTTGGCAGGGAACTCACGACGTTCGCGTCGAGGACGTGCCCGATCCCGAAATCATCAATCCGCGCGACGCCGTGATCAAGGTCACATCGACCGCGATATGCGGCTCCGACCTGCACCTTTATGATGGGGTCATTCCCGGCGTGCGTCCGGGCGACGTGCTGGGCCACGAATTCATGGGCGAGGTCGTCGAGACCGGCTCGGATACGACGCTCGAGAAGGGCCAGCGCGTCGTCGTCCCCTTCACGATCAGCTGCGGCAAGTGCTTCCACTGCGAAGTGCAGCAATATTCCGCCTGCGAAAATTCGAATCCGGCCGACAAGCAGGACATGTCGGCGACGCTCTACGGCCATCCGATGTCCGCGCTGTTCGGCTATTCGCACCTCACCGGCGGCTATTCGGGCGGGCAGGCGGAATATGTGCGCGTGCCCTTTTCCGATGTCGGCCCGATCGTCGTCCCCGACCATCTCGAGGACGACCAGGTGCTGTTCCTGTCCGATATCCTGCCGACCGGCTGGATGGGCGCGGAAAATGCCGAGATCGGGCCCGACGACACCGTCGCGGTGTGGGGCTGCGGGCCCGTAGGCCTGTTCGCGGTGCAATCCGCGCTCGTCATGGGCGCGGCGCGGGTGATCGCGATCGACCATCATCCGCACAGGCTGGAACTCGCCAAGAAACTCGGCGCGGACGTGATCGATTTCACCAAGACGAATGTGCGCGAGGCGCTGATGGAGATGTCGGGCGGGATCGGGGTCGATGCCGTGATCGATGCGGTCGGCATGGAAGCGCACGGCTTTGCCGCCGACAACATGGTCGACATGGTCAAGCAGAAGGTCGGTATCGGCGCCGATCGCGCCTCCGCGCTCAAACAGGCGATCCTCGCCGTGCGGCCCGGCGGGCGCGTCTCGATCCCCGGCGTGTATGGCGGGATGACCGACAAGTTCCCGCTGGGCGCGCTGATGGAAAAGGGCCTGCAGGTGAAGACCGGGCAGACCCATGTCCAGCGCTACACCAAAGACCTGCTGGACAAGATCGAGGACGGCACGATCGACACCACCTTCCTCATCTCGCACCGATTGCCGCTCGAGGAAGCGGCGCGGGGATACAAGTGCTTCCACGACGAACAGGACAGCTGGACCAAGGTGATCCTCAAGCCCGAAATGAAGGAGGCGGCATGAGCAAGAACCCGGTGGACAAGCTTTCCGGATTCGCCGTCGTCACCGGCGCGTCGACCGGGATCGGTTTCGAACTCGCCCGGCTCGCCGCGCGCGACGGCTGCTCGCTCCTGCTGGTCGCCGATGAACCGATGGACCGGGCAGAGGCCGCGGCGCGCGATGCGGGCGCCGCGCGGGTCGAGACGCTAGAGGCCGATCTTGGCACCGAAGCGGGTGTCGATGCACTCGCGGCGGCGATCGGGACCCGCGCGGTCGACGTGCTCTTCGCCAATGCCGGTGAAGGTCAGGGCGGAGCTTTCCTCGACCAGGACTGGGATAGCGTCGCAAGCACGATCGACACGAATATCAAGGGCACCGTCTCGCTGCTCCATCGCACAGGCAGGGAAATGCGCGCGCGCGGATCGGGGCGGATACTCGTCACCGGATCGATCGCGGGCGAAATTCCCGGGCCGCTCAACCTCACCTATAACGCGACCAAGGCCTTCATCGACGATTTCTGCGTCGGGCTGGCGGAGGAACTGAAGGATACGGGCGTGGTCATCTCGTGCCTGTTGCCGGGTGCGACCGACACCCACTTCTTCGAGCGTGCGGATATGGAGGACACCCGACTGGCCGAGAGCGCGGGATCGAGCCTGGCCGGAGTCGACCCGGCGCAGGTTGCGCGCCACGGCTACGAAGCGCTGCTCAAGGGCGAGACGCAGAAGGTGAGCGGGCTCATGAACAAGCTGCAGCATGTCTTCGCGGGCGTGCTGCCCGACGAGATGCTGGCGAAGATGCACCGCCATCTTGCAGTATCATCGACCTAGGTTGCGCGGCCGAGGCGCAGGACTCCCGCTGCGCGGCTCGGCTGTGCGAACGGCCGGACCGGGCGGCGCATCGGCCTGCCGCAAACGCCTGAGCAGACTGACAAAGGTGAGAGGCGCTGCGCCCCGGGCGGCCTAGTCGCCTGTTGGAAAGGGAGACCAACATGGCAAGTCACGAAGACAAACGGGCCGCAAGCCGCTCGCAGCAGGTCGCTGCGTCCGACCAGATCTATTCGCTCAAATTCGACACCGGGGGAGACAGCCCGCTTCCCGATATCGATTTTTACGCCGACAACGCCTACCAGGCACTGGTCATCGCCCACCGCGAGGGCGGCGGGCGTTCGGCCGGATTGTGGCGCGATGGCAAGAAGCTGTGCACGATCAGCGAACTCGCCGGAAGCTTCTGGGAAATCCGTCCGTGCTACGGCGCTGGCAGCGACGCGGTCGCCCTCGCAGCGCCCAAGCGGAACGGTTCGGCACTATGAGATCTGCGCCCTGACGAGTCCGGCGAGCTGGTCGACGAGGCGCGCCTGGTCGACCGGCTTTTCGAGCCGCGGTGGCTCCGACAGGTCATCGGGGATGATCGAGACATCATAGCCGGTCAGGAACAGGAAGGGTGTCTCACGCTGGCGCAGCGAACGCGCCACCTCGAAGCTGGCGCCCTGGCCGAGATTGATGTCGAGCATCGCGGCATCGACCCCGCCCGATGCGATCAGGTCCGGCACATCCTCGGCACGCCCGGTCGGGCCGATCACCTCGGCTCCCGCCCGCGTCAGCGCCAGCGCGATTTCACGCGCCTGGAAATATTCGTCCTCGACGATCAGGATCCGTCGCCCCTCGAGCGGAAGGGCAACGCCGGATTGAGTGGTCATTCGTTCGCTCCCTGTGGACGGCCCGGACCGGGTTCGAGAATGCTTGCCCCGGCATCGAGCGGGAACGCGATTTCCGCCAGGAGCCCATCGGGACGCACCTGCATCGTTCCCTCGCCCTTGAGTTCATAGGGCACCCGGCCCTCGATCAGTTCGGTCCCGAAGCCCCGCCGCGATGCGTCGGCAAGCTCGCTCGGGCAATTTTCCTTCCACATCACCTCGAGCCATTCGCCATTCTCGCGCCGGGTCACGAACCAGCGGATCGCCAGCCGGCCCTCGCAGCCGAGCGCGCCGTACTTGATCGAATTGGTCGCAAGCTCGTGGATCGCCAGCGTCAGCACTTCGGCGGCCTTGGCCGACAGTTCGACTGCCGGCCCCTCCATGACGAGCCGGTCTTCCTCGGCGACCCGGGCGAGTTCGTCGCGGATCAGGCTTTCGAGATCGACTGCCGCCCCGGCCTTGCGTGTCAGCATCACCTGCGTGCGCGCCATGGCGTCGATCCGCCCGGTGAGATGCGCGACGTAATCCTCGACTTCGTCATAGCCGTCGGCCGACTGGCGGATAATCGATCGCACCATGGCGAGCAGGTTGCGGACCCGATGCTGCAGTTCGGCCAGCAGCAGATTCTGTCGCTCCTGAAGGTCGATCATGTCCTCGACATCGGTCGAGGTGCCGAGCCATTCGACGATCTCGCCTTTTTCGATCACCGGCGTCGCGCGGGTCTGGAACCAGCGGTAGATCCCGTCGCTCGCACGGCGAAAGCGCCATTCGCCTTTCAATTCTCCGCCGGCCTGCGCCCTGCTCCAATCGTTGCGCGCTTCCTCGCGGTCGTCGGGATGCACCGCCTCGAGCCAGCCATGGCCACGGCTCTGCTCGACCGAGAGGCCGGTATATTCGGTCCATTGCGGGCTGACCCACTCGCATTGCCCGCCGGGCGTCGCGCTCCAGACCAGTTGAGGAATGCCCTCGACCAGGGTGCGAAAGCGCCGCTCGCTGTCCTCGACCGCCTTCTGCTGGCGCTTTCTCTCGGTCAGGTCCTGCGCGATCCCGCCGATCCGCACGAGCGATCCGTCCGGGCCGAGTATCGGGAAACCGGTATCGCGGACATGGCGAACCTCGCCGTCGGGCCGCACGATGCGGTAATCAGTCGTGACCGTCTCGCCCTTCGAGCAGCGCGGCATCGCGCTCATTACCCGCTTGCGATCGGCGGGGTGCAGGAACTGGGCCCAGCTGGTGCGGTCCTCGAGCACCGCGCGGCGAGGAGTGCCCCATATCGCCTCGAAAGCGGGGGAGATGTATTCGATCCTGCCCGTCTCTACATCGATCAGCCAGATGACGTCGGTCGAAGCGTCGCCGAACTGGCGAAAGCGCTCCTCGCTCTTGCGCAGCGCGCGCTGGGTGACGACCGGTTCGGTGATCTCCTCGTACACGGTGACGACCCCGATCGGTTCGCCCTCGCCATTGCGCAGGATCGGGGTCGAATGGAGGTTGAACACCGCATCGCGCATGAGCCCGTCGCGATCGAGCGCGACGGGCATGTCCTCGAGCGTCAGTGGGACGCCTTCGTCCATCACCCTCTGGAGCCGCCCGCCCATCGCCTCCCACACTTCGGGAAAGACTTCGCGCGCGGGCTTGCCGAGCGCCATGGGATGCTTGTCGCCGAACAGTTCGCAGGACGGATCGTTGTAGAGCAGCCGCAGGTCGGGGCCGAGATACATGTTCATCGGCATCGGCGCGCCCAGCACCATCATCAACACGGTGCGCACTTCGGCATCCCAGTCGGCGAGCGGGCCGAGCGGGGTCGAACTCCAGTCGAATTCGCGAACGCGCCGGGCCATCGTCGACGGCCCGGGAGGCCACGCGGATGGAGCCTTCATTGCGCCAGGTGCCTGGTCTCGCGCCCGATCTGGAGGTAATTCGGATTGAACATCGCGACCTGTGTAAGCCGGTCATAGTCGCGAATGAAGAGCCGTTTCGATTTCAGTTCGACCAGCCCCTCGCGCCGCAGCTCCTGCATGGTGCGATTGAGGTGGACCGAGGTAACGCCCGTCGCATCGGCGAGATCGTTCTGGGTCAGCGGGCAATCGCATTCCCGCTCACGCGCGGAGCCGCTCGCGCGCAGGCGCATGAAGATTTCGAGGAAGAGATGGGCGAGCCGCTCGAACGCGTTGCGTCGCCCCAGGTTGAGCAGCCATTCGCGGTGGATCGAGGTGCTGACATGTTCGTGCCGCGCGAATGCATCGGCGATCCGGGGATATTCGCGGGCGAGCCGGTCGATCGTTTCGGGCGGGATCGCGTGATAGGCGATCGGGGTTAGCGCGGCGATCGAATGGTCCATCTCATCCACCAGCCGAACGCCGAGATCGAAGAAATCTCCGGGCAGCAGCAGGCCGACGATCTGGCGACGCCCGTCGGGCAGGTCCTTGAAACGATAGGCCCAGCCCTGCGACAGGAGGCGAACGACCCTGGGATTGTCCCCTTCGCTGAGAGTCGTCTGGCGCGCGGGCACGCGCACCAGCGGGGCCTCGCGCAGGGATTCGACAGCCTCGCGCTCCTTCGGGGAAAGCTCGACATGGCGTTCAATGGCGGAAACCAGAGGGTTCATAGGTTCTTCTTCTGATCCCGCAGGATCTCTTGGCAGTCTTTCCTCAACGGAGCGCCAAGCGACAAAGCTTGCGCGAACTGCACGTTTGCGACCTCCTTTGATTAGCTTTCGACAGGAGCGGCCTATTGGACAAGGGCGACATTTCACGGCCAAGGACCGCCCATCAGGGATCGACCGGACCCGGCCACGCCACGCCCTGTCGCGCATCGACGCGCCGGGACGGTTTGCGCGCCCCCCTTTAAAGCCCCGAAAGACATAAACAAAACGGCTGCGCCCAGGCCGTGCAAGGAACTTTCGCGAATCTTTCGCGTAGTGTAACGAAAGCAAGAACCCGACGGGGTTAAGGACAACGGGGTTACGAACAGGGGAGGGGGCTTCGACCGAGGCATCGTCAAAGGCGCAGGCGCAGCCTGCCGCATCGCCGGGCGCGGGCCGCATCGCGGATCGCGGTGCATTCGCTCGCATGCAATCCGACTGCCGCGCCGATCCGGGCGCGTTTCATGGCGCCATCGCAAGACGACGCATCTGCTGGTTCGTGCGCGATGCGGGGGCGAACGGAGCATGGGCTTTCTATGACGAGGAAGCTGCAAGCTGGAGCGGCTGGGACGGCAGAACCGGTGAGGCCATGGCCTTCGACTGGCCCGAAAGCTTCGAGCCCTGGGACCGGGCCTTCAACGACGACGATCCGCCCAATTGGCGCTGGTTCGAGGGCGGGCTGACCAGCACCGCCTTCAACGAGGTCGACCGCCACGTGCTTGCGGGGCACGGCGGGGAAGCGGCGCTGATCTACGAAGGCGATCGCTGGAACATGGCGAGCGATGGCGGGCGCGGCGGCCCGGTCGATTCGGAAACCGTGTCGCGCCGCAAGCTGCTGCTCGAAAGCGCGAAATGCGCGCTTGCGCTTAAGGCGCTGGGCGTCAAGCCGGGCGACCGGATCGCGCTCAACATGCCGAGCATTCCCGAACAGATCTACTGGACCGAAGGCGCCAAGCGCATGGGCGTGGTCTACACGCCCGTCTTCGGCGGCTTCAGCGACAAGACCCTGTCCGACCGCATCGCCGATGCCGGGGCGCGGGTCATCGTCACCGCAGACGGATCTTTCCGCAACGCGCAGATGGTCCCGTTCAAGCCGAGCTACACCGACCCCGCGCTCGACAATTTCATCGCCGTGCCGGTTGCGCTCGACCTGCTCGACAAGGCGCTGGCGGACGAGAACCTGGCCGTTTCGGGCGCGCAGGCCGACCTCATCCGACGCACGGTCGAAGACGTGCTGGACGGCGAGGTGACGGTCGAACGGTCCGACGTAATGCGCGGCGTGGGCAAGGCGCTCACCGCCATCGGCTCGGGCGAACTGGGCGGCGATGCCCTGACGCCGAAACAGGCGGCGCAGCTTCGCATCGCCATTGCCGAGGCGCTGGTCGCCTCGCCCGAGCGGGTCGACGCAGTGGTCGTCGTCAAGCACACCGCCCAGCCCGACCTGCCGTGGAACGCGGACCGCGACCACTGGAGCCACGATCTCACGGACAAGGCGGGCGAGGAGATCCTCGCCGCCGCGCGCGAAGCAGGCTTCGATGTCGCGGACGAAGAGGCACTGCTCGCCCTTCCCGATGCCGATTTGGTGCGCGCGATCTGGGCGGGATCGCCGGTCCTGCCGGTCGATGCCGAATATCCCAATTTCATCATCTACACTTCGGGCTCGACCGGAAAGCCCAAGGGCGTCGTCCATGTCCATGGCGGCTATGCGAGCGGCGTCGCGGAAACCATGCCCGCCGCTTTTGGCGCGGAGCCGGGGGACGTCCTTTATGTCGTCGCCGATCCGGGCTGGATCACAGGGCAGAGCTATCTCATCGCCGCCGCGCTGCTGACGCGCGTCACCACGATCGTCACCGAGGGTTCGCCGGTCTTCCCTCATGCGGGCCGCTTCGCCGCGACGATCGAGCGGTATGGCGTCACCATCTTCAAGGCGGGCGTCACCTTCCTGAAATCGGTGATGCAGAACCCGGAGAATTTGAAGGACATCCAGCGCTACGACCTGTCGTCCCTGAAATGCGCGACCTTCTGCGCCGAGCCGGTTTCGCCCGCGGTGCAGGCCTTCGCGATGGAGCATGTCACGCAGCGCTACATCAATTCCTACTGGGCGACCGAGCATGGCGGCATTGCCTGGACCCATTTCGCCGGGTCCGAGGGCTTCCCGCTGGAGGCGAACGCGCACACCTACCCCCTGCCGTGGATCATGGGCGATGTCTGGGTCGAGGATGCGGACGGCACCTGCTCCGCCGAGACGAGCGGTTATGACCGCAAGGACGATGGCGGAGCGCCGTGGCGCCCGGCGGAGGAAGGGGAGAAGGGCGAGATCGTCATTGCGCTCCCCTACCCCTATCTCACCCGCACGATCTGGGGCGACGTGGGCCATTTCGATGTCGAAGTCACGGACGGCGCGGCCCGCGTGAACCCCCAATGGCGCGGCGACACGGCGCGCTATGGCGAGACCTACTGGAAGCGCTGGCGCGGCACCTGGGCCTATACCCAGGGCGATTTCGCCATGCGCCACCCGGACGGCTCCTTCTCGCTCCACGGGCGCTCGGACGATGTCATCAACGTCTCCGGTCACCGCATCGGGACCGAGGAAATCGAGGGCGCGATCCTGCGCGACAAGTCCTTGGATGCCGCCTCCCCCGTAGGCAATGTCATCGTCATCGGCGCACCGCACAGCCAGAAGGGCGTGACCCCGGTCGCCTTCGTTACGCCGGTCGAAGGCCGCCGCCTGACGCAGGACGACCGCCGCCGCCTGACCGATCTCGTCCGCACCGAGAAAGGTGCGGTCGCGGTGCCTTCGGACTTCATCGAGCTTGCAGAATTTCCCGAAACCCGCTCAGGCAAATATGTCCGCCGCATGGTCCGCGCCGTCGTCGAAGGCGGCGATGTCGGCGACGTCTCGACCCTGCGCAACCCCGAAAGCCTCGACGAATTGCGGCGCGCGGTCGAAGCGTGGAAGCGGCGGCAGGACCTTTCGGACAGCCAGTCGCTGTTCGAGCGCTATCGCTTCTTCACCGTCCAGTACAACACGGTTGCGCCGGGCAAGCGGGTCGCGACCGTCACCGTCGCCAATCCGCCGGTCAACGCGCTCAACGAACGCGCATTGGACGAACTCGTCATCATCGCCGAGCACCTCGCGCGCAAGGACGACGTCGTCGCCTGCGTCTTCACGGGCAGCGGCACCGCGAGCTTCGTCGCGGGCGCGGATATCCGCCAGATGCTCGAGGAGGTGAACAGCGCCGAGGAAGCGAAAGCCCTGCCCGACAACGCGCAGCTCGCCTTCCACACGATCGAGACCATGGGCAAGCCGTGCGTCGCCGCGATCCAGGGCGTGGCGCTTGGCGGGGGCATGGAATTCGCGCTTGCCTGCCATTACCGCGTCGCAGAGCCGCGCGCGCGTTTCGGTCAGCCAGAAATCAATCTGCGCCTGCTGCCCGGCTATGGCGGGACGCAGCGCCTGCCGCGCCTCCTTGCCGACCGGCGGGGCGAGGAAGGCTTGCGCGACGCGCTCGAAATGATCCTCGGCGGGCGGGCGATCGAGGCGGACAAGGCGCTGGCATTGGGCGCGATCGACGCTCTGGTCGAAGGCTCCGACGATGCGCTTTCGCGCGCCCATGCGATGGTGCGCGAGTATGTCGCGTCGCCAGAGGACAGCGTGCTCGGCCAGGCCTTCGCCGCGCGCCGGAAAGCGACCGAGACCTGGCGCGAGCCGGCCGCGATCGACCTCGACGCGGTGCTCGCCGACGATTTCCTCCAGCGGATAATGCGCCAGCTCGAATGGGCCGGCCGCGATCAGGCGGGGACACGCGCGCTCGATGCCGTGCGCGAGGGCTGGACCAAGGGCATGGATGCAGGTCTCCGGCGCGAGGCCGAACGCTTCGCCGAGGCGATCATGGACCCCGAAGGCGGCAAGCGCGGCATCCAGCAATTCATGGACAAGCAGAGCCCGCCGCTCCCCGTCCGCCGCGACGGGGTGTGGGTCTATGACGAACACGATGCGAGGAAGGCCCGCCTGATCGAAAGCGGTGATCTTCTGCCGATGGGTGCGCCGTTCTATCCGGGCGTGACCGCGGTTCCGCCCTATCAGCTTGCCTTCGGCATTGCGCGCGATCCCGACACGGGTGCACCGCGCTTCGGCCCGCCTGCGCAGAACGAGCGCGAACTGGTGGTGAAGACGCCCAGGCCGCGCGCGAACGAGGCGCTGATCTACCTCCTCACCTCCGAGGTCAATTTCAACGACATCTGGGCGCTGACCGGCATCCCCGTCTCGCCCTTCGACGGGCATGACGAGGACGTGCAGGTCACAGGATCGGGCGGGCTTGCGCTGGTCGTCGGGTTGGGGAGCGAGTTGAAGGAAGAGGGCCGGCTGCAGATCGGCGACATGGTCGCGGTCTATTCGGGGACGAGCGACCTGCTCTCGCCGATTGCGGGCGAGGACCCGATGTATGCGGGCTTTTCGATCCAGGGGTACGAGACGAAGACCGGCAGCCACGCGCAGTTCCTGACCGTGCAGGGCCCGCAATTGCACAAGCCGCCGGCCGATCTCACGCTCGAACAGGCAGGCGCCTACACGCTCAATCTCGGCACGGTGACACGCTGCCTGTTCACGACTTTGCAGATCACGCCGGGCAAGACGATCTTCGTTGAAGGATCGGCTACGGGCACCGGGCTCGACGCGCTCAAATCCTCGATCCGCACCGGCCTCGCCGCGACCGGCCTCGTCTCGAGCGAGGAGCGGGTGGAATTCGTGAAAAGCCAGGGCGCGGTCGGGGCGATCAACCGCAAGGACCCGGCCATCGCCGACTGCTTCACCCCCGTCCCCGACGACCCGGAAGCCGCGAAGGAATGGGAGACACAGGGCGAGGCGCTGCTCGACCAGTACCGCGCGATCAATGACGGAAAGCTTGCCGATTTCGTCGTCAGCCATGCGGGCGAACGCGCTTTCCCGCGCAGTTTCCAGCTCTTGGCCGAAGGGGGCCGCCTTGCCTTCTACGGCGCGTCATCGGGCTATCATTTCAGCTTCATGGGCAAGCCGGGCGAGGTTCGCCCGGAGGAAATCATGGAGCGCGCCGGGCTTCGGGGCGGGGAATCGGTGCTGCTCTATTACGGGCCGAAGAGCCGCTCGCTCGCAGACGAGAAGGGCCTCGAAATGATCGAGGCCGCGCGCCTGTTCAAGGTGCGCATGGTGATCGTCACCACCACCGACGGCCAGCGCGAATTCCTGCAATCGCTGGGCCTCGAGGATGCGGTCGAGGGGATCGTCAGCATCGAGGGGCTCAAACGCCGCGATGCCGATTTCGACTGGCCCGACACGCTTCCCCGCCTGCCCGACGCGCGCGAGGATATCGAGAGCTTCAAGGCGGGCGTCAGGGCCTACCAGCAGAACACATTGAAACCCTTCGGCACGGCGATCGGCAAGCTCCTGCGTTCGCCCGGCAATCCGCGCGGCGTGCCCGATCTCGTGATCGAGCGTGCCTGCCAGGACACGCTCGGCGTCTCGACCTCGCTGGTGAAGCCGTTCGGCGGACGGGTGGTCTATGCGGAAAGCATGGAGGGCCGGCGCTACACCTTCTACGCCCCGCAGGTGTGGACCCGGCAGCGGCGGATCTACATGCCGACCGCGGAAATCTTCGGCACGCACCTGTGCAACGCCTACGAAGTGACTGTCATGAACGAGATGGTCGCAGCCGGCCTGCTCGACGTGACCGAGCCGACGCTGGTCGAATGGGAAGGCCTGCCAGAGGCGCACCAGTCGATGTGGGACAACCGCCATTCGGGCGCGACCTACGTGGTCAACCACGCGCTGCCAGCGGCCGGCCTGCGGACGAAGAACGAACTGCTCGAATACTGGGCCGCCGCGCATTGCGCCGGCCCCAATAACGGAGAAAATGCGTGAGCAAGACCGAGGGAGAGGCAAGAAGGGGGAGGCTCGCGAACCGCATCGCGCTAGTCACGGGGGCCGCGGGCAATCTGGGAAGCGAGATCTGCCGCGCCTTCGCCCGCGAAGGGGCCTTCGTCATCATGACCGGGCGGACCGAGGGCCGGATCAAGGAAGCGCGCGAGAAGCTGATCGCCGACACCGGCGTTTCGCCCGAACGGGTCGACGTGGCAGTACTCGACGGGGGCGATCCGGATTCGATCCGCGCCGCCTTCAAGAAGATCAAGGCGGACTATGGCCGCATCGACATTCTCATCAACAATGCGGGGTCGGCGGGGCCGAAGCAGCCGCTTTACAACGTGCCCTTCTCGAAAGAGGAGATGGAGGCAGCGGGTGAAAGCGAGACAGCCAGCGACGCGATGCGCAACCTGCTTGGCGTGACCTGGAACCTCGCCCGCATTGCCGCCCCGATGATGCCGACCGGCGGCGCGATAGTGAACATCTCCACCATCTTCAGCCACACCCGCTATTACGGGCGCACCGCCTATGTCGTGCCCAAGGCGGCGCTGAACGCGCTGTCGCGCCAGTTGTCGCAGGAACTGGGGCCGCGCGGGATCCGGGTGAACACGGTCTTTCCGGGGCCGATCGAAAGCGATCGCATCCGCACCGTTTTCGCGGCGATGGACAAGGTACAGAACCAGCCGGAGAACACGACCGCCGACTATTTCACCGGACGCATGGCGCTGACCCGGCCGGTGAACGGCAAGCTCGACGGCAAGCCGCTGCCCGCCCCCGCCGACATCGCGGGCGCCTGCCTGTTCCTCGCCAGCGAGGAAGCGGGCGGCATCACCGGCGAGGAAATCGACGTGACCCACGGCCTTTCGGCCACCCGCAATTCCTCATCGACCTACATGACCCGTCCCTCGATGCGGTCGCTCGACGGCGCGGGGCTCGCGATTTTCGTGGTCGCGGGCGAGGATTGGGGCGAAGCGCTCGAAAGCGCCAAGGTGCTGATCGGCGCAGGCGCGAGGGTTAGGCTGGGCCTGGCGCGCAATGCCGATGTCGCGCAGGCGAAAGCGCGGCTGAAAGCTCAGGCTATAGGCGAAGAGCTTACCGTCACCCGTTTCGCGCGATCCGAACCGCAAGCGATGGAAGAAGCGCTCGCCGAATTCGAACGCGATGCGGGCGGGCCGATCACCGGTGCGATCGTGCTGCCGGTGAAGCCCGCAGGCCATTTCTCCGGCCCGCTGCTCGGCGCGGAAGACAGAACGGTCGACAACTTCATGGAGACCGAGCTGGTCGGCGCCATTGCGACTGCGCGCAGCCTTGCACGTTACTGGCGCGCGCACGATGACCTGCCTTCCCCGCCGCGCTGCGTCTTCATGACCAATCCGGGCGACGGGGCGGGCAATTGCTTCGCCAACGTGCTTTCGGCCGGGATCACCCAGCTGATCCGCATCTGGCGCAACGAGGAGCGCGTGCAGGCCGACAACGCAGAAACGGGCCACGCAGTGTGGTCGAACCAGATCGTGCGCCACACCAATGCGGAAGGCGAGAACATCCGCTTTGCCGCAGGCCACGCCACCCGCGTCCTGTTCCGCGAACAGCGCATTGCCGAGATCGACCTGAAACTGCCCGCCTCTATCGCCGAGGAAACGGGTGCAAGGAAGGCGATGGTCGGCTTTGCCGAGAACATCACCGGGCTGCATCTCGGCAAGGTTGCCTTCATCACCGGGGGCTCCGCCGGGATCGGCGGGCAGGTCGCGCGCCTGCTGGCACTGGCGGGCGCGAAGGTGATGATGGTCGCAAGGCGCGAAAGCGAGCTCGTCGCCGCGCGCGAGCGGATCGTGGGCGAATTGCAGGACATCGGTTTTGCCGGAGTCGAGCGGCGCGTGAAGATCATGGCCGATGTCGACGTCAGCGACTTTGCCAGCCTCGACAAGGCGATCGATGCTACGCTCGAGGAATTCGGGCGGATCGACTACCTCATCAACAATGCCGGCGTTGCGGGCGCGGAGGACATGGTCGTCGACATGGAGCCCGAGGCGTGGCGCTTCACGCTCGATGCCAACCTCATCTCGAACTACCATCTCATGAGCCGGGTCGTCCCACTGATGAAGGAGCAGGGATCGGGCTACGTCCTCAATGTCTCCTCCTATTTCGGCGGCGAGAAATTCCTCGCGGTCGCCTATCCCAACCGCGCCGATTATGGCCTGTCGAAAGCGGGACAGCGCGCCATGGTCGAGAATTTCTCGGCCTATCTCGGCCCCGAGGTGCAATTCAACGCCATCGCCCCCGGCCCGGTCGATGGCGATCGCCTGTCGGGCACGGGCGGCAAGCCCGGGCTGTTCCAGCGGCGGGCGAAGCTGATCCTCGAGAACAAGCGGTTGAACGCGGTCTATGAAGCGGTGATCGAGGCGATCCGCGGCGGCGCCGAGGCGGAGAAGATCCTCACGCGGCTGTCGCGCAATTCAACGGCCACGCTTTCCCACGATGCCGAGGCGCCCGAAACGCTGCGCAAGCTCGCGCTCGATTTCGCCGCGCAGGGCGACGGGGTGTGCACCTGGGACCAGTATCTTCTGACCGAAGGCATGGCGCAGCGCCTGCTGGTGCGCCTGCAACTGGGCGGTCTGCTGATCGGTTCGAACGAATGGACGCAATATTGCGAGCCGGGCGGTGCGACCTGGCTGAAGCTGGTCCCGCCAGAGGACAAACCATTCCTGCCCGCCGCTCAGGTCGACAAGGTCGCCGATGGCGTCGGCAAGGGGGTGATTTCACAGCTGCATCTCGGCGCCATGCCGACCGAAGCGGAAGTCGCCCAGGCGACCGTCTTCTTCCTCGCCGACCGCGCGGTGTCGGGAGAAACCTTCATGCCATCGGGCGGCCTGCGCGTCGAACGTTCCAACACCGAGCGCGAAATGTTCGGCAGCCCCAAGCCCGACCGGATCGAGAAGATGGCGGGCAAGACCGTGTGGATCATGGGTGGACATCTTGCCGATTATGTCGCGGAGACGATCCGGGTCATGGTCGAGGATTGCAAGGTCGCCCATGTCGTCCTGATCACCGGCAATGCTGCGCGCGAGAAAGCGGTGCGCGAACTGCTTCCCGGGGGGATCGGTGACGACGCGCTTCACGTGCTCGTTGCGGGCGATGCGATCGAACAGGCGATGGACGAGGCGCTCGGCCGCTGGGGCCGGCCGACCACGATCGTCTCCATGCCGCCCGAACCGCTGCCCGAAACGCTGCTCGATGGCGGGAAGGTCCTGCCGACAAAGCAATTCGCCAAGATGGTCGAGGACCAGGTCACCCGGCATTACCGGGTCGCGCGCAAGGCCTCGCTCTACGATCACTGCCAGCTCGTGCTGGTCTCGCCCGACGTACCCTATGGCAGCGACGGGGCCGGCTTCGCGCTCGCCAATTTCGTCAAGACCAGCCTCCACGCCTTTACCGCCACGGTCGCGGTCGAGAACGAGCGGCTGGTCCACGACGTGCCCGTCAACCAGATCAACCTCACCCGCAGGGTCCGCAGCGAGGAACCGCGCGACGAGGAGGAGCACGCCGAGGAGTTGAAGCGCTTCACCCGCGCGGTCCTGTTGGTCGGCGCGCCGCTGCCCGATGCGCAGGATTCGCGCTATCGTGCGCGCATCTATCGGGGGACTTCGATGACGGTGTGATGGCGCAGGCGGGTGTGGCCGCCTTTTCGTTCATCAATGCTCTTCCATCAGGTATCCGCACCGATCGAGGCCAAGGCCGTCGAGAACATCGCGTTCTACCGCTGCGGGCGCTGGATTTCGCGCTACGATGTCGGTTTCGACCCGGCCCGGTTCTCGGCCGATGCAGGCGCCTTTCACGACAGCCAGCAACGTCTTCAACACCGCCAACTCGATGGGGCGCCTCACGCTCAACATGCTGCTGAGCTTCGCGCAGTTCGAGCGAGAGGTCACCGCCGAACGGATCCGCGATAAGATCGCCGCCTCCAAGGCCAAGGGCATGTGGATGGGCGGCATCGTCCCGCTCGGCTACGAGGCCTTCGGCCGGACGCTCACCATAGTGGAGGAGCACGCCGCGCTCATACGCGATCTCTTCCGGGTCTATTGCAGGATCGGCAACGTCCGGCTGCTCAAAGAGCAGCTGAACGATGATGGAGTGAAGGTCCCGGAGCGTTTTTTACCGCGACCGGGCGCAAGATGGGCGGCGTCCCGTTCACCCGCGGACAGATCTACAAGATCCTCTCCAACCCGATTTACATCGGCGTGATCCATCACGAGGGGCAGACGTATGATGGCCACCTAAGCAATCATCGAGCCTGACCTCTGGGCGAAGGTGCAGGAGCAGCTCGCCGCCAACCGGCAGGGTGGGCAGCGGACACCCACGATCAAGGCGCAAAGCCTGCTCGCCGGCGAGGTGTTCGACGAACACAGCGAACCCCCGGTAGCCAGCAACGCCTGCAAGAGCAAGGTTCGCTATCGCTACTACGTCGCTCGCGAGCGGGAGTCGGCTGACACCGCAACAGATCGCATCCGCATCCCAGCCCGAGAGCTCGAGGCGGCGGTGGTCGGGCGCCTGACTGACGCGCTCGACGATCCGCTATCGTTGCTAACCTTGCTCGGAGCAGATCTCGACCGATCCACCATCGAAGGAGCGCGCGCTCAAGCAAGTGCTCTAGCAAAGCGGTTGCGGTCACGAGACAGGGAACTCGTTCGCGACATACTGGAGTCTGCAACGGTTAGGTCGTGGACTCATAATTTCTGGTCCAGAGCCGGATGGCTGCGAGAGCCACGGCTGCGAGGAAGTTGCTAGCGAGTTTGTCGTATCGAGCGGCGATGCGGCGGAAGTGCTTGAGCTTATTGAAGAAGCGCTCGACTGGATTGCGCTGACGATAGAGCTCGACGTCGATCACGCGCTGCTGTTTGCGATAGCGGGGCGTCGGAGTGCAAGTTTGCCCTCCGGCATCTGCGACCAGCGTGAGCAGGGCATTGCTGTCGTACGCGCGATCCCCGATCACAACGGCACCTGGGCTAAGATCGGCGAGCAAGGCACCTGCTGCACGACTGTCATGCTGCTGACCGGGAGAGAGGATCAGGCGAACGGGCAGTCCGCGCTCGTCGACGACCGCATTGATCTTGGTGCTCAATCCGCCACGAGAGCGACCGATGGCGTTATCCGGACCCCCTTTTTTGCCCCCGCGGCGTGTTGATGCGCGTGGATGATCGAACTGTCGATCAAAGCCATCGAACGCGGACTTCGC
Organism: Erythrobacter litoralis; assembly: GCF_001719165.1. Lineage (NCBI taxonomy): Bacteria > Pseudomonadati > Pseudomonadota > Alphaproteobacteria > Sphingomonadales > Erythrobacteraceae > Erythrobacter > Erythrobacter litoralis. The sequence goes on along the minus strand of NZ_CP017057.1, from coordinate 837,355 downwards.
GCCGCAAGCGCCTCGAATACACGCAGCCACACGCCCGCTTTCGCCCACCGGTTGAAACGATTGTAGACCGTGGTGTGCGGACCGTAGCGCTCGGGCAGATCGCGCCACGGCGATCCGGTTCGCAGCACATAGAAGATCCCATTGAGCACTCGCCGGTCATCCACTCGCGCCACACCGCGCGGACGGTTCGGCAACAAAGGCTCGATGATCGCCCATTCGGCATCCGACAAATCAAAACGCGCCATCTCCAAGGCTCCTTCCGCAAACCTTGAATCAGCCTCTCCCAAAATACGCAAGATCTATGAGTTCAGAACCTAGTACCGAGGGGATTGCACTGACGGTCGCGGCCGACCAACTGCGCCGAGTTCTCTCTGACCCTCTGAGCGAACATAACGAGGCACAGCTTACGCTCGACTGCAAGGTTCGTCTGAAGCGAACGGGCATGGCCATGCGGCTCGTGGAACCCGGCGGTACAAGCGTTCACGACGAGATCGATCGATCGCTGGTCGAATTGCTCGTGCAAGCACGCAAGTGGTGGGAACGCCTTTCTGACGGGAAACAACGATCGCCGCCCTCGCCCGCGAGCAAGTCATCAACGACTCTTGGATCAGCAGGGTCGTCAGGCTCGCCTTCTTGTCGCCGGAGATTGTCGATCGCGTTATCGCTGGAACGCAGCCAACCGCCCTGAACGGCACGGCCCTGACAACGGCCAATCTCCTCCCGGGGTCTTGGAACGAACAAGCGAGGCTCTTGGGCCTCACTTGATCGGCTAAGTTCAGCGATCCCAAGAGCGCAGCGCGACGCGTTGACCTTTCTCGTTGCGGCTAGGCGCCAAGTCCGGTGTGGCGAAAATAGCCTCCAGAGAATTCCGCCCAATCCGGCTACGTATGGGCGAGTTGCGAAATCTCTGACACCGCGGAGCGTCGCGAAACGCCGCGGAATTGCGGGCCTGAGGCGGACCCGCCGCAGATCTGCAGAAAAACTCAGACTAGGTGGCGGAGCAGGAGGGAATGCGAATAGCCCCACACCGATCTGATATCCAACATGAAGTTTTAGCCAATCAGGGAACTTTACCCCGCCCCCTACCCCCGAAATCGGCACGAATTTCTATCGACCTCAGAAGCGCCTCCATGCTTGTCCGCGAAAAAAGCACCGCAGCTTCTGTCATGATAGCGCCACCAGCCGCCCTTCTCCGATCGACTCCTGGCAAAACCTCGGACTGAGCCTTGCGACGAAGGTGTTCAAGGTCGCGAAAATCAGGGGCGCGGTCAGGGCGTGGAGCTGCGATGACGAAAAGGTGGTCTTGCGATGAGGTGAGCACCGATCAGAACGACATGAACACGTTCACGTTCGCGACGTGGTCCATCCGGTTTTCGCCTTCGCGAAACACGGTCTGGTTGAGATAGCCCGGCACCACCTCGATCCCCTTGGCAAGCGGGATCGAGACCCCGGCAAAGTTTCGCCAAATGCTCAACCCGCCGCGTTGAAAGTCGGTGTCGTTCAGCTCGATGAATGGCTCGGTATAGGCAACGAACTTGGTGTTCTCGCTGATCGGCACGCGCAGCTGGACGAAATTGCGAAGCCGCCACGAGGTTCCCTCGCCTTCTTCGAAGGTGCGCTGTTCTAGTCGGGTGCGACTGTCGAGGGTGATGCCGTCGCGATCGATCAGCCTCATGTTCAATTCCTGGTAGTAGCGGTGCTCGTTGACTTCGACCGGGCCGACAGGGTCGGTCAGGATGTAGGCGTAACCCCCGCCGATGCTGACGTCCTCATTGAGGCGGTAGCCCACCAGCATGCGCAACAGCAGCTGGCCCAGGCGGTCCGCATCGTTGGTGAAACGCTCCTGCGCCTCGCCGCGCACGAACCAGTCGCCGTCCTCGTCCACGTCGATCACGATGAACTGGCCAGTCCAGATGTTGAAGTCGTCCTCGGTCGCGGCGGCGGGCGAGGCGGCGAGAGTGGCTGCGCAAAGCGCGATGGCCGGGGGGAGGAACGAGGGGCGGGCCATGGGGCGGCTGCTCCGACATATAGAGGGCGGGAGGGGGCTGAAGTGGCTCCGCCGGTCCAGGCCATGCGCGCAGGACCGGCGGGCCGGATGCGGGCTCAGCCGCCGCTGTAGGGAATGGTCGAGCTGTGGACCGCCATCTTCAGCTTGCCCTCTTCGTCGCGGATGTAGCCGATCGTGTATTCGACCTTGGTTTCCGCACCGCCGGCAGCCGGGGTGAAGTAGTAGTTCCCCATCGCGACCGCCATGTGACAGACATTGTTCATGATCCCGGTGTTCTGCCAGCGGACCTTGCTCCACGGCTTGATCGCGAAGCCCTTGTCCTCGGGGAAGGATTCGTTGCCGCCCACGAAATAGGAAAGCGCGCCGTCGAAGCTGGGGCGGAACTGCTCGACTGCCGCCAGCGTTGGCTTGAACAGGACGAGGCTGAGATCATAGGCGTAGAATTCATCGATGTGATCGGCCGCAGCGGCGCGGTAGTCGCCGCCATCCTGAAAGACCTTGCCGATCTTCACGATGCCGGCGCCCCACTGTTCCTGGCGGGCGATGACCTCTTTCTCGGTGATGCATTCGAGCTGTTCCTCGGTCGGCTGCATGTTGGTGCCCGCACCGATGGGAGCGGTCGCCGCCTGGGCATAGCCCGGCGTGCAGGCGACCAGCGCGGCGCTGGCGGCGGCGATGACAAGGGATGTCGTCTTCATGGCAGTTTCTCCATCTGCACGTGTGTTCATTTGCGCCCGGCAGCGGGGCCACCCGGTTAGAGCGGGGTCTTGCGTCGCAGCGCGCGGTGGAGAGATATGGACTGTCGGACGCCCGCAAATCGGCCATGCGGCGAGCCTTCCAGCCTAGGCCGAATGGCCTATGCGCTTTGCCGGGAAGGCTCTAATCTAGCGGCCATGTCCAACCGCCCCTTCGCGCTTGCATCCGATGGCGAGACGATCGCCGAACTGCGGGAACTCTATCGCGCTGCCGAGGCGCGCGCCGCTCGGCTGCGACTGCTTTCCGCATCCGGCCGCGAACTGGCCGAGGCGGACACCGCTTCGCTCGAAGCGGTCATCCAGCGCTGCGCCGAGCGCTTGGCCTGGTTTACCGGCAGCGGGTCCGCCTTCGTAATGTCCGCCGACAATGCCGAGGGCATCGCGATCAGGGCTCCGGGACCGGGCGGCGCGGTGATCGCGAAGCTGGCGATACCCGGCCTCGACGGGCTTGAGGCGATACCCGATCCAGAGGACCGCGAGGCCTTTCGGATGCAGCTCGAAATGATGGGCTCGACCATCGACCGGATCGAGCGCGAGCGCGAAAGGGCCGAATTGCTCCGCGCTTTGCAGGAACGCGAGCGGCGCCTCGCCCTGCTGCTCGAGAAGGTTTTCACCGCGCAGGAGGAGGAACGCCGCCGGGTGAGCCATGAACTGCACGACGGCGTCGCCCAGACCGCAACCGCGCTGGTGCGCCTGCTCGAGCGGGCCGAGAGCGCAGGCCTCGCCGCCGGTCCTGCCCCCAAGGAGATCGCGCGAAGCCTTGTGGCCGAGCTGCGCCGGGTGATCGCGGGCCTGCGCCCGACGCTGCTCGACGATCTCGGCCTTGCCGCCGCGCTGCAATCGCTGGGCGACGGGCTGGAGCAGGAGGGGTTCGAGGTCCGCCTGGCCCTCGGCGACGCGGACGCGCGGCTTGGCCCCCTCACCGAAACGGCCTTGTTCCGGGTCGCGCAGGAGGCCGTTTCCAACATCCACAAGCACGCCGGCGGGCCGTGCCGGGTGACGATCGAGGCACGGCTGGGCGATGATCCGGTGGTCCTCAGGATCGCGGACCAAGGGCGCGGGCCTTCTAGCGCAACGCGCGATCACGGCGCCTTTTCCGGGCACAATGTCGGCATCGATGTGATGCGCGAGAGGATGGCGGCGCTCGGCGGCACGGTCGACTGGCGCGGCGAGGCGGGGCACGGGGTATCGGTAGAAGCCCGCCTGCCTCGCGGAGCCCCCGGATGAGCGGCGCGCGGGTCCTGATCGTGGACGACCACCAGCTCGCCCGCGAAGGCCTCGGCGCCTTGCTGGCCGGCAAAGGCTACGAAGTGGTCGGCCTCGCCGGAACCGGCGAGCAGGCGGTCGAACTCGCGCGCGATCTCGCGCCCGAAGTGGTGCTGATGGACGTGCGCCTTGGCGAAGGCATCGACGGGCTCGAGGCAACCCGGCAAATCGCCGCGCTCGACCTGCCGGTCAGGGTGCTGATGCTGTCGCTTCACGACATGCCGGGCTATGTCCGCGAGGCGCTCGGCGCGGGCGCGGCAGGCTATGTGCTCAAGGATACCGCGATCGACGACCTGTGCGCCGCGATCGAACAGGTGCTCGCTGGCCAGTCGGCGCTACCGCTGGAGCTTGTCAACGCGGCGCTTCGCGTTGCGCCTGCGACCCGCCAGAGCTTGTCTAACGATCTCGAACAGATTCTGACGAAGCGCGAGCGGGAAGTCGTGGAGCTGGTGGCCGAAGGTCTCACCAACAAGGAAATCGCGCGCCAGCTCGGCATCAGCCCGGCGACGGTCAAGGTCCATGTCGAGCGCCTGATCGGCAAGCTCGGCGTTGCCGACCGGACGCAGGCGGCGGTGCTGGCGGTGCGCTTGAAGGCGGAGCGGGCGGGAGCGAAATGAGCGAAGGACGTTCCGTCTCGTTCACCCGCATCTGGACCGATCGTCCGCTCGCCTTCAAGGGGCTGGTGGTTGTCGCGCTGCCGCTCGCGATCCTGCTCGGTTCGCTGGTCTCGCTCTATCTTGCCAGCAGCGCCGAAACCCGCGCCGAGGATGACGTGCGCCGCGCCTTCGCGATCCAGCGCGACATCTATCAGGTCCACGCCCTGCTGGCCGAGGCGGCGACCGGGGTGCGCGGCTATGCGCTGACCCGCGAGGACCGCTTCCTCGAACCATACCGCACCGCCGAGGTCGAGCTTCCTGCCACGCTGGAGCGGCTCGATGGCGCGATCGAGGACCCGGTGGTGAGCCGCCATTTCGTCGACCTGCTGCGCGTAACGGAGGAAAAGCGCGCCAGCCTCAGGGCCACGGTTGCCCTCGCAAAGGCCGACGAGACGGCTTCGCCCGAAGAGATCGAGCAGGCGCTGATCGCCAACAAGCTGACGCTCGACACGGTGCGGCGCGAGATCGAGAAGATTCAGCGGCGCGAGGCGGTGGTCCTCGACGAGCGGCGCGCGCTGGTCGATGATGTCCGCGACCGGTTCCTCGTGCTGACCGCGGTAAGCGGGCTGGTCGGCCTGCTTGGCAGTCTTGCAGCGGTCTACCTCTTTTCGACCGGGATCGTGAGGCGGGTTAGCAAGCTCGAAGGAAACGCCGAGCTGCTCGCGCGCGGCGAGCGGCTCGTTGAACTGCCCGAGGAAGCGGACGAGATCGGGCGGCTGACCGTGCGGCTGATCAAGGCAAGCGCGCTGTTGCGCAAGCGCGAGGAAGACTTGCGCGCGAGCGAGGAGCGCTTCCGACTCGTGATCGAACGGGTGCGCGACTACGGCATCTTCACGCTCGACCCGCGCGGGACCGTGACGAGCTGGAACCTTGGCGCGGAACGCATCAAGGGATGGCAGGCCGAGGAGATACTCGGCGAGCATTTCAGCCGCTTCTACCCCGAAGAGACCCGCGATTACCTGCCCGCACAGATGCTCGAACGCGCGCGGGCAAATGGCTCGGCCGAGGACGAGGGCTGGCGCGTGCGCAAGGACGGATCGCGCTTCTGGGCCAATGTCATCATCACCGCGCTGCGCGACGAGGCCGGGCAATTGCAAGGCTTTGCCAAGGTGACGCGCGACATGTCCGAACGCCGCCGCAGCGAGGAAGCCCTGAAGCTCGCGCGCGAAGAAGCGATCGCGGCAAACCTCGCCAAGAGCGAGTTCCTCTCGCGCACCAGCCACGAATTGCGCACGCCGCTCAACGCCATTCTCGGGTTCGGTCAGTTGCTCGAGATTGATCTCGAAAGCTTCAGCCCGCCGCATCAGGAAGCGGTCGAGCGGATCACGCGGGCCGGCCGTCACCTGCTCTCGCTCATCAACGATCTGCTGGATATCTCGAGCATCGAGGCAGGCGGCGCCGAGCTCGAACCCGAAACGATCGATGCGGCGAAAGTGCTCGGGGAAGCGCGCGACCTTGCCGAGCCCATCGTGCTGAGTGCCGGGCTGCGCTTCGACCTCGTTCTGCCCGCGAAGCCGCTCTCGCTGACGGCCGACCGGCGTCGGCTCACGCAAGTCATCCTGAACCTCGTCGCCAACGCGGCCAAATACAACACACAAGGGTCTTTCGTCCGGATGGGCGCACAAGCGCAAGGGAATGGCGCGGTGACCTTCTTCGTCGAGGATGACGGTCCGGGCATAGCTCCCGGCAATGTCGCGCGCCTCTTCACCGCGTTCGACCGTCTCGGGCAGAACCAGCGGACCAAGACCGAGGGGACCGGGCTGGGTCTGGCCCTTTCCAAGACGCTCATTCAGTCGATGGGCGGCGAGATCGGCTATACGGCGCTCGAACCGGGAGCCCGCTTCTGGTTCCGGCTCGGCGGCGAGGCGGCCGGGCTTCGGGAAGTGGAAGAAATGCAGGAGCGTTGAAGGAGCGGACATGAAACTGATCGACAGCGAAGAACTTCTTTCCTGCCGGATCCTCGCGATCGACGATGAGGAAGCGAATGTGCGCCTGCTGGCAAATCTCCTCGAGCGCGAGGGTTACCGCGACGTGCATTGCCTGACTGAGCCGACGAAGGCGCTGGAGACCTACATCGCGCTTGCGCCCGACCTCGTCCTGCTCGATCTCATGATGCCGGAAGTCGACGGGTTCCAGCTGCTCGAGGCCTTTTCCCGCCACGATTGCGAGGATGAATTCCGCCCTGTGCTCGTCCTGACCGCCGACACAACGATTCAGGCGCGGCGCAGGGCGCTGGCCCTGGGAGCGAAGGATTTCGTTTCGAAGCCGTTCGACGTGATCGAGGTCGGTCTGCGGATATCGAATTTGCTGGAGACGCGCATGCTCTACGAAAAACTGCGCGCTGCGTAGCGCGCGCGATATCTCGGATCAAGCCAGCGAAAAGCGAACCGCTCTGGTCGCCGATCGAGCAAGTCCGCGTCCCACCCAATTCCGTCATTCCGCAAGGCTTGGCACTCGCCCCAAAGCGGACCGGGAGTTTTATCTTCGGCAGCGCTAAAGGAGGGGATTTGGCGATATCCTGAGTGCTGCCATACGCAAGTTTGCCGCCTGAACGGCCGGCAAGGCAAGTGAGAACGGCGCACTCGGTTAACCAATCAGGCGATTGTTTCTGTGATATAAAATGGTTGGCGGAGCAGGAGGGATTCGAACCCTCGATACGGGGTTGCCGTATACACACTTTCCAGGCGTGCGCCTTCGACCACTCGGCCACTGCTCCGCGCTTGCCATGGGGCAAGGCGCGGCTCCTAGCCATGAACCGCGCGGTTCGCAAGGCGCTCTGAGTGCGCGGGCGATGGGAAGCGCACCGGGTTTGTGGTAAACGAGTCGCTCAGGACGGCGCTGCGCGGAATGGCATTCCCTGCGAACGCCGCCTCGAAAACCCCTTTCCGCCCCCGAAAATGCTTGGAAAGGGGTTTTTGATTGGGCGTGGGCTGTGGCACATCCTTGCCCATGAGAAACGTGCTCCTCCCCGCCGTAGCGGCATTCGCCCTTGCCATGCCGGTCGCCGCTCAGGACGCTCCCGAGGGAGCACCATCGCCCGCCGACATCGTCAACGCCGCGCCGCAGGAGGACTGGGTGGTAATTCCGCCCGAGGACCTGCTGGTGATGACGCTCGCGGCCGACGCCGAGGGGAACGCGCGCAAGGTCGTGATCCAGCTGATGCCGCCGCCTTTTTCGCAAGGCTGGGTCGAGAACATCCGACGGCTCGCGCGCGAGCGCTGGTACGACGGGACGAGCGTCAACCGGGTGCAGGACAATTACGTCGTCCAGTGGGGCGATCCCAATTACGACAACCCCGAGGCGGAGGGGGCCGAAAAGCCGCTGCCCGAGGGGCTGAACGTGATGGGGGAGGATGAATACCCTTCATCCACCATAGACGTGACGCTTGCTACCAATGGCGAAGAGCTCACCGATGAAAACCGTGCGACTTGGGATGATTGGGATTGGTCAAATTCGAGAGACCCGGAATTTCACAATCAAGCTACTGATGTGCGCGCGACCCAAACAGCCGCGACATTTGCTGGGTGGCATCAACGCGACGCTTATGCGGAATGGGTCGAATTCTTCCAAGGGTGGCCTGTCGGTACGGAAGGTGAAAGCGCGGATGCGCCGTGGTGGCCCGTCCACTGCTACGGCATGGTCGGCGTCGGCCGGAACTATTCGCCCGACACCGGCTCGGGCGCGGAGCTCTACACCGTGATCGGCCACGCGCCGCGCCATCTCGATCGCAACATCGCGCTCGTCGGGCGGGTGATCGGGGGGATGGAGCACCTCTCCAGCCTGCCGCGCGGCTCGGGCGCGCTCGGCTTCTACAGCGCCGACGAGCGGGACAAGCGCACGCCGATCCTTTCGGTCCGGATCGCCAGCGACCTGCCCGAGGAGGAACGGCCGCTCTACGAATATCTCTCGACCGAGAGCGAGAGTTTCGAGCGCTATGTCGCGGCCCGCGCCAACCGGCGCGATCCCTTCTTCATCGTGCCGGCAGGCGGCGCGGATATCTGCAACATTCCCGTGCCGGTGCGCGCGTTCGAATACGCGGACGACGAGTGAGCGATAGCCTTGCCGCGACTCTTCCCCTGACGCGCTGGGAGGGCGAGCGGGGCACCTATCACCTCGTCACATTCACCGGCGCCCAAGCCGAGGAACTGGCCGCGCGGGCGATGATGCAACGGCTCGAAACAGGCCGGGCGCGCGGCTTCGGATCGCTCAAGGTGACGGCGCGGATCGGGGCGAGCGAATGGCGCACCTCTATCTTTCCGCAGAAGGGCAAGGCCGAGTGGATACTGCTGGTCTCGCGCACAGTCATCCGCGCCGAAGACCTCGCGCCCGGCGACCCCGCGCACGTCATCCTGACCTTTTGAGGGAACGCAGGCCCAAGTCCCTCATTAACCTATGTATGACGGACCAAGCACCTAGCGCGGGAACGTCCCCGCAACCCCGCCCCGACCATTTTCGCGCGCGCAATCCGCGGGCCGCTTCGGCCGGTCCCTTCGCGCGCTTCTTCCGCCGTCGCGGCGCGCTCGACCTGACCCGCGATGCTTCCGGCCACCGCCGCTATGCCTGGCTGCATGAGGATATGCTGACATGAAAATCGCCGACCGCAAGGAATTCGCCAGCAAGGCGCCGCCGCTTACCGTCCCGCCCGAGACGATGGTCTATGACGCCGTCACCCAGATGGCGGAGAAGAATTTCGGTTCGGTGATCGTCACCGACGGCGATCGGCGCGTGCTCGGCGTGATGACCGAACGCGACATCTTCCGCCGGGTGATCGGCGCAAGCCGTGACCCCAAGACGACCCCGGTGAGCGAGGTGATGACGACCGAAGTGCGCATGGCGCACAAGGACGACAACGTGCTCGACTGGCTGCAGGTCATGTCGAACGAACGCTTTCGCCGCCTGCCGGTGGTGGACGAGGACAACCGCCTCGTCGCGGTGATGAGCCAGGGCGATTTCGTGAGCTATACCTGGCCGCAGCTCCTCACCCAGTTCTCGCAGATGGCGCAGGCAACGCTGACGCCTGCGTTCAACCCGCTGATGATCGTCTTTGGCGGGTTGGTCTATGCGGTGCTGGTGGTGCTGATCGTGGTCGCCTTCATCGGCTAGGAGAACCGGCTTACATCCGTTCGGCCTGCGCGACCGCATCGCTCGCGCGGAGGGCGGAAAGGATGCGGGTCAGGTGGGCGAGATCCTGCACTTCGGCGGCAATTTCATAGCTGGTGAAGGGATGGTCGAGCTGGGTCTGCAGCAGGCTGGTGACGTTGGCCTTGTTCTGAGCGAAGATCCCCGCCATTTCCGCGAGCGTGCCGGGCCGGTCGTAAAGCGTGACGCCGAGCCTGCCGACCGCGCCCTGCGAACGCTTGCCCCATGACAGGTCGAGCCAGTCGGTATCGACGCCATTGGCAAGCTCGAGGCAGTCGATTGCGTGGACCAGCACCGTCTCGCCCTTGCGCCTGATGCCTACGATGCGGTCTCCCGGGACCGGGTGACAGCAGGTCGCAAGCTCGAACGCGACGCCGGGCGTCAGGCCGCGGATCGAGATGACCCGCTCGCGGCTCGGCCATTCCTCGTCCTCCTCCAGATCGGCGGTGCAGCCGGGCACGAGCGCCTCCATCACCTCGCGGTCGCTCAGCTTGGCCGCGCCGATCGCGAACATGAGATCCTCCGGCTCCTCCATCTCGAGCCGTTCCAGCGCGACCTTGATCGCCTTCTTGCCGATCCGTGCCGGGACACGCGCGGCGATCTCGTCGAACAGCTTTTCGCCGATCGAGGCGACTTCGGCGCGTTCCTTCATCCGCACCGAACGGCGGATCGCGGCGCGCGCCTTGCCGGTGACGACGAAACCCAGCCAGGACAATTGCGGCTCGGCATTCGTGCCCTTGATGATCTCGACCACGTCGCCATTATCGAGCGGGGTGCGCAGCGGCATGTGCCTCCCGTTGATCTTCGCGCCGACCGTGGCGAGGCCGAGATCGGTATGCACGGCAAAGGCGAAATCGACCGAGGTCGCGCCCTTGGGCAGCTGGAACAGCGCCCCCTTGGGCGTGAAGGCGAAGATGCGGTCCTGGTAGATCGCCATGCGCGTATGCTCGAGCAGTTCCTCGGCATCGTGGCTCGCATCGACGATCTCGATCAGGTCGCGCAGCCAGCCAACCTGCCCGTCGGCCTTGTCGTGCTGTTTGTAGGCCCAGTGCGCGGCGAGGCCGAATTCGTTGCGCCGGTGCATCTCCCGGGTGCGGATCTGGACTTCGACCCGCATCGAATTCTCGTACATCAGCGAGGTGTGCAAGCTGCGGTAGCCATTGGTCTTGGGTGTTGAGATGTAGTCCTTGAACCGCCCGGGCAAAAATTGCCATGTCGTGTGAAGGACGCCCAGCGCGCGGTAGCAATCCGTTTCGCTGTCGGTGATGACGCGGAACGCCATGATGTCCGTCACCTGCTCGAAGGAGACGTGGCGCTCGCTCATCTTGAGCCAGATCGAATAGGGATGCTTCTCGCGCCCCATCACCTCGACCTTGAGCCCGGCCTCGGCGAGGCATTGCTTTATCCTGAGCGCGATCGCATCGACCTGTCCGCCGTCCTGGCTGCGCAGCTGTTCGAGCCGTTTGGTGATCGTCGTATAGGCTTCGGGCTCCAGCTCGCGGAAGGCGAGCGCCTGCATCTCGCGCATGTATTCGTACATCCCGACGCGCTCGGCGAGCGGGGCGTAGATATCCATCGTCTCGCGCGCGATGCGCTGGCGTTTCTCAGGCTTCTTGATGAAATGGAGCGTGCGCATGTTGTGCAGGCGGTCGGCCAGCTTGACCAGCAGGACGCGGATGTCCTCGGACATGGCGAGCAGGAACTTGCGCAGGTTTTCCGCCGCCCGCTCGTTTTCGGGCATGGCCTCGATCTTGGACAGCTTGGTCACGCCGTCGACCAGCCGCGCGACCTCCGGTCCGAAATGCTGCTCGATATCGTCGATCGTCGCGAGCGTGTCCTCGACCGTGTCGTGAAGCAGCGCGGTTATGATCGTCTCCTGGTCGAGCTGGAGATCGGTCATCAGGCCGGCGACCTCGATCGGATGGCTGAAATAGGGATCGCCGCTCGCGCGCTTCTGGGTGCCGTGTTTCTGCACGGTGTAGACATAGGCACGGTTGAGCGCCGCCTCATCGGCGTCCGGGTCGTAGGTCTTGACCTTCTCGACGAGTTCGTATTGGCGCAGCATCGCTTGCGAATATGTGCCGCGCCTGCGCGCACGGCAAGCGTTAAGGGCGCATCAGCTCCACGTCGCCCTTGGCGGCAGGCTCATCAGAATCGCATCGATATTTCCGCCGGTCTTCAGGCCGAAGATCGTGCCGCGATCGTAGACCAGGTTGAATTCGGCATAACGGCCCCGGTATTCGAGCTGGCGCGCTTCGTCGGAGGCGTCGAAATCCTGTCTCATGCGCTTGCGCACGAGCTTGGGGAAAATGTCGAGGAACGCTTTTCCAACATCCTGCGTGAAGGCGAAATTGCGCTCGAAGCTAGCGTCATCGGTGCATTCGAGGTGGTCGTAGAAGATCCCGCCCACGCCGCGATGGCATTCGCGGTGTGGGATATAGAAATAATCGTCCGCCCATTTCTTGTAGCGTTCGTAATAGGTCGGGTTGTGGGCCATGCAGGCCGCGCGCATCGAGGCGTGGAATTCCTCGGTGTCGTCTTCATAGGGGATCGGCGGATTGAGATCAGCGCCGCCGCCGAACCATGCCTTTTCCGTGGTGAGGAAGCGCGTGTTCATGTGGACCGCAGGGACATGCGGGTTCGCCATGTGCGCGACGAGGCTGATGCCGGTCGCGGTGAAGCCGGGAGCCTCGGCGCTCGCACCGTTGACCTGGCCTGCGAATTCCTTGGAGAAATTGCCGCGCACGGTCGAAACGTTGACCCCGACCTTCTCGAACACCTCGCCCTTCATCAGGCCCTGAACGCCCCCGCCGGGGTCCTCGTTGCCTTCTTCCTCGCGGTCCCAGGGCGTGTACTGGAAGGCGGCATCGGACCCGGCCTCGCGCTCGATCGCCTCGAATTCGGCGCAGATATTGTCGCGCAGCTGCTCGAACCATTCCTTCGCCCGCGCGGTGTGGGCTGCCCAATCGCTCATTCGTGATCCCCGTCCTGTAACCGTGTTTGACATCGAGCATCGACACAGGCGCCCGGCGTGTCAATTGGCTTTGACAGGGATGGAGGGCAATTCGGTGGACGGATGATGGGCCGTACGATCGGGCACTTGCCTTCATGCGGCAGGCGGGGCACAGGAGCGCGCATGGTTCCCGTTTCGTTCGCCCCCCTCGAACTCGCCGGAAAGGAATTCGCCCTCACGAAAAGCGGCGCGCTCTACTGGCCTCGCGAGCGCGCGCTGCTGGTCGCGGACCTGCATCTCGAAAAGGGCAGCTGGTATGCGAGGCACGGCGCGCTGCTGCCGCCCTATGACAGCCGCGAAACTCTCGAGCGGCTGGCCGACGCGGTCAAGGCGACGGGCGCGCGGCGCGTCATCACGCTGGGCGATAATTTCCACGATGACGCGGGGACCGAGCGGCTCGACCCTTACGCCGCTGGCATGCTGGAGGCGCTCACCCGCGCGCTCGACTGGGTGTGGATCACGGGCAATCACGATGCGGGGCAGCACCGATCCTTCGGGGCCGAGCTCGCCGAGGAGATGGAGATTTCCGGAATCGTCCTCAGGCACGAAGCGAAGCCGGGCGAGACGAAGGCGGAACTGTCCGGCCACTTCCACCCCAAGCTGCGCATGAAAGTGCGCGAGCGGCACATCGCGCGACCCTGCGGGGTGGTTAGCCGGTCGGGCGCATCCGAACGCATGATCCTCCCCGCCTTTGGCGCCTATACCGGCGGGATGGATGCGGGCGCGCCGGAAATCCTCGCCGCGCTAAGCCCGGCGCACGAAGTCGACGCGGTGATGGCGGCGAAGGACAGGCTGGTGCGCTTCCCGCTGTTTCGCGCGGCAGCCTAAGACTCCATCTGGCGCAATCGCGCGTTTCCGATTACATTGAAGACTCAACCCAAGGCAGTAACAGGAGAACACACATAGCCCGTCCACCCCGGCGTTCGATGGCCCCGCCCGTCAAAAGCGGCCCTCGCTACGATCAATTCATCCAGGTTCCAAAGGTCCGCGTCATCGACGACGAGGGCGAGAATCTCGGAGTCATGTACACCCGCGAAGCTGTCGAGCAGGCCCAGGAGAAGGGGCTGAACCTCGTCGAAGTGTCCCCCAATGCGGACCCGCCCGTGTGCAAGTTCCTCGATGTCGGCAAATACCGCTACGAAGCCCAGAAAAAGGCCAATGCGGCGCGCAAGACGCAGAAGACTCAGGACATCAAGGAAGTTAAGATGCGTCCGAACATCGACACGCACGACTACGACGTGAAGATGAAGAACGTGAACAAGTTCATCGGCAATGGCGACAAGGTGAAGGTCACGCTCCGCTTCCGCGGGCGCGAAATGGCGCACCAGCATCTCGGCATGGACCTGCTCAGGCGGGTCCAGGAAGACGTCGAGGAGATCGCCAAGGTCGAAGCCTTCCCGCGCCTCGAGGGGCGCCAGATGCTGATGGTGCTCGCGCCCAAATAGGCGCGGGGCCGCCCGGCTTCCGGAACATTCGTCCACGCACCTGCGGCCGCGCGCAAGCGGGCTTCACAGCCGGCACGCGCGCGTCTGCAGGCGTGCGTGGGATCGTGGCATTCGAAGGGCCGGGTCGCCGCCAGACGGAAGGAACTCCGTTCGTCGTCGACGAACGGCTTCACGCCTTCGACAAAGCACAAAATGCACCCGATTGCGGCGCACATCCGTAAGATTTTTCGCGCTATAAGGACTGACAAGGGCGAAGGCGGAAAACTCCATTCCCGCCGATCGCCCGGCGCGCCTGTCAGTCCCCGCTATCAGGCGCGCCCCGGACAAACGTTGCGATGTCCCTGCGCGGGGATGTCGGCATGCAGACAAGGGCCTGACAAGGCCACGAGAAACGAAAGACAGGTAGACGTGACGAGACATCCCCGCCCCGCCCCGCGCTCTCTCACCGCGCTCGCGGCCCTTGCCGCAGCCGCCCTCGGCTCGCCGCTTGCAGCGCAGGCAAGCCTCGCTGTCGAACCCGAATACCGCACCTTCGTGCCCCAGGAAAACCCGAACGAGGACGGGATAGACTATTCGATCTGGACCGAGGCGATGAAGAACCTTGTCGTCTCGATGGGCCCCTCGCTGCGCCAGGGCGCGGGCCGGCCCGACCCCAGCTTCGGATCGCGCCGCCAGTACGGCCATGTCTCGCGCTATCGGCTCGAAGGCAACAGGCTCATGTTCAGCTTTCTCGACGACGCGGTGATCGACAGCTTCACCGAATATCGCCGCGATCTCGAGGCGACCGCCGACAAGATCGACATCCAGAAACTGTCGCGCAACGAACAGCTCGCCTACTGGATCAATCTCCACAATGTCGCCGTGGTCGAACAGATCGCAAGAAGCTGGCCGGTGCGCCAGCCGCGCGAGATCAAGGTCGACGGCGTGCCGCTCGACGAGGCCGGGTTCATCACGGTCGAAGGTGTTGCCCTCAGTCCGCGCGACATACGTGAGAAGATCGTCTATCCCAACTGGCGCGATCCCAAGGTCATCTACGGCTTCTGGCGCGGCGAGATCGGCGGGCCGTCGATCCAGCGCGAGGCCTTCAACGCCGAAAACGTCGCGCGCCTGCTCGAAAAGGGCGCGAGCGAATTCGTCAATTCGCTGCGCGGGACCGAAAAGGCGGGCGACACGCTCGAAGTCTCCGAACTCTACCGCGAGGCAGCACCCTTCTATTTTCCCGATTTCGAGAAGGACGTCCGTGCGCACCTGCGCCAATACGCCAAGCCCGAGGTGATCGCGATCCTCGATGGCACGACGCAATCGCGCGCGACGATCCGCGAATGGGACATCGCCGATCTCGCCGGAGGCGTCCGCGAGCCGACCTACCAGAACATCACGTCCAACGGAGTCGCGGTGACGACCCGCATCCCGCAGAGCATGGCGCGCCTGCTCGCCCAGCGTGAACAGAAGTTCCAGAAGATCATTCGCGAAGGCCGCACCGGAACGGTGACCTTCAGCAATCTCAAGCTGCCCGGAGAGGAAGGCGAAGAGACCGACGGCGAGGTGAAATGAGCGTGCGCGGGGCACGCTCCGCGCAGCAACGAAGCGGCCCCGGTGACCTGCACGGCACGGGCTGGTCCGCCAAGGCCGAAGGCCGCCGGTCCCCCTGCCGGCGGCCTTTGTCGTTTCCGACGTCTTACTATGGATTTTGCGCGGCACACTTCTATCCTGCGCGGCGATGTTACGCATGATCGTTCCGATGCTCGCACTGGCCGCCGCCGCGTTAGGCGCGCCCCCCGCCCTCGCCCAGCCCGCCCTCGCCCAGCCCGCCCTTGCACCGCCCCAGGAGGCACGCTCCGCCCCGGCGAGCGAGGGAGAGGACCGCTTCGACACCTTCGATCCGAAAGCCGAACGGCGCGAACACCGCATCGATTATTCGGTCTGGACCGAGGCGCTCCGGGCCTTCGTGATCGACATGGGGCCGCCGCTCAGGAAGATGCCCTTTGCGGGCGCCGGAACGCTTGGCACTAACATCAGGGTCGGGCACAATTCGATTTACCGCCTCGACGGGGCGATGGTCGGATTTTCGCTGATGGACGTCGAGGTCATGGTGAATATCGGCCAATATCGCCGCGATCTCGAGAAGGTCGCCGACGAACTCGACATCCAGTCGCTCCCTCGCAACGAACAGCTCGCCTATTGGCTCAACCTCCACAATGTCGCGATGATCGAACAGGTCGGCGCGAACTGGCCCGAGCGCCAACCGCGCGAGATCGAACTGGACGGCGTTCCGCTCGATGAAGCGCGCTTCATCACGGTCGAGGGCGTCGCGCTTTCGCCGCGCGACATCCGCGAGAGGATCGTCTTCGCCAACTGGAAAAGCCCGGAGGTATTCTACGGCTTTTGGCGCGGCGAGATCGGCGGCCCGGCGATGCAGCGCACGGCGTTCGACGGGCGCACTGTCGGCCAGCAGCTAGCCGACGCGGCCGGGGAATTCGTCAATTCGCGGCGCGGCACGGAAAAGCGCGGGCGCACGCTTCACGTCTCCGAATACTACGCCGAGATCGCGCGTTACTTCTTCCCCGATTTCGAACCCGACCTGCGCGCGCATCTGGCCGAATATGTCGAGGGCGAGGTTGCCGACATGCTCGCGCGGAGCGAGCGGATCGAGCCGAGCCTCTACGAGCACGACATCGCCGATCTTGCCGGAGGAAGGCGCAACGGCGCCTTCTTCGCCAAAGGGCGGCTCGATCCGGGAGCCGCGGCTCTGCTTGAGCAGCGGGCGCAAAAGCTCCGCTACGTGCGCCGCAAGATGCCGCCGGAAGGGCGGATCTTCTTCAGCAATATCGACCTCCCGGGTGATCCCGATAACAAGAGCGAAGTCGAATAGGCGCCGCGCCAACAGGAATTGATATTCGAGGGCGTTTCCATGTAACATCATGTCATGGCGCGAGCCATGACGGGGCGAACCAAAAGACAGGCTCGTTGGGCCTGCCGATCGAAGGAGTCGCGATGATGAAGAAATCTGCCCTTGCCACCTCCTCCCTTGCTGTCGCTGCTCTGCTGGCGACCGGGCTATCCCCCGCGCTGGCCGAAAACGCCATGACCGCCGCCGCTTTCACGGCGGACCAGGGCGTCGCAGCGCCGGACCCCCTTGCCCGCTTCGTCCCAGCCGCAGACCGGACCGATCACACGATCGACTACCGCCATTGGGACGAGGCGCTGGCCTGGTTCGTCATCCCGATGGGCCCGCCGCTTCGCATCACCCCGCCCCCGAAGGCCGAACCGCGGCTCGGCACGCGCATCACCTATGGTCACACCTCGCGCTTCCGGCTCGAGGGCAATCGCATCGCCTTCTCGATGCTGACCGACGAAGTCCGCGCGGCTCTGACGGAGTATCGTCAGGACCTGGAGCGGGTCGGGACCGAGCTCGACCTCGCCCGTCTCCCGCGCAATGAACAGCTCGCCTATTGGCTCAACCTGCACAATGTCGCGGTGATCGAGGCGCTCGCCCACGAATATCCGCTGCGCACCCCGGCGGAAGGTCGCTTCGGAACGAACGACGAGAGTTTGCAGGACGCCACGCTCGTGACGGTGAAGGGCGTCGCGCTGTCCCCGCGCGACATCCGCGAGAGGATCGTATATCCCAACTGGCGCGATCCCAAGGTCATCTACGGCTTCTGGCGCGGCGAGATCGGCGGGCCGTCGATCCAGCGGCTCGCCTATAGCGGGGCGAATGTCGACACCCTGCTCGATTTCGGGGCGGAGGAATTCGCCAATTCGCTGCGCGGGGTCGATGCCTGGGGCGGGCGCCTGCGCGTCAGCCGGATCTACGACGAGGCAAAGCCCTTCTATTTCGCCGACGAGGACGTCCTGCGCGATCACCTGCGGCAGTACGCGCGCGAGGACGTGCAGGAACTGATCGAGAAAAACGCCCGCGTTTCCTACACCATCTATGACGAGGACATCGCCGACCTGATGTTCGGCAAGGGCGATCCCGACCTCAACGTCCTGTGCACAGTCGACGAAACTTCGATCGGAGCCGCCTGCACCTTGGCGGGCGCGATCCCCGATGCGGCGGCGATGCGGCTGATGGAAGAGCGCGCGCAGAAACTCTATCGCGCGTGGAAGCGCGGCATCCGCACCGGTATGGTGATCTTCGGCGACGGGACGGATGGCGAGTACGGGGAGCCCAAGGAGGTCCGCTGACCGCTCGCGACCCCTTCGCCTCGATCGCACGGCGGGCTTGCCCTTGCCTTCCGGCTCCGCGATGAATGGTCCGCCGCGGGCCGGCGCGCCTGACCAAAGCGACCCGCGCCGCGGCAAGGAGGGGGAGCTTCATGCGAATGGATGCGCGCCGGATCGGTCTCGTCGTCGGCCCGCTCGCCTTCGCGCTGACGGTCTTCGCCCCGCCCCCTGCCGCCATGCAGGCCGAAGCATGGCTGGTCGCCGGGCTCGTCGTCTGGATGGCAAGCTGGTGGATGACCGAGGCGGTGCCGCTCACCATGACCGCGCTGCTCCCGTTCCTCGTGCTGCCCTTCGGCGGCGTTGCGACCGCGGCCGAGACCGCCAGCACCTATTATTCGCCAATCCTTTTCCTGCTGCTGGGCGGCGCCTTCATCGCGCTTTGCATAGAACGCACCGGGCTCCACAAGCGCCTCAGCCTCGCGATCCTGCGCATGGTCGGGGCCGGCGGAGGCAAGACGCAGCTTCTGCTCGCCTTCATGATCGCGGCAGCCCTGCTTTCGATGCTGATCTCGAACACCTCGACGAGCCTCATCATGATGCCGATGGCGCTCGCGGTGCTTGCCGGAGGAGAGGCGCTGCCCAAGGGAAGCGGCCCGGCCCCGACCACAGGCGCGAACGGCGCGCCCGATAAGGAAGGCCTTTCGGGAGCGCTGCCGATGGGCATCGCCTTCGCCTCCTCGATCGGCGGGCTGGGCACGATCGTCGGCTCGCCCACCAATGCCATCGCGATCGGGCTGCTCGATTCCGGCATCGGGATGCGGATCAGTTTCGCGCAATGGACGCTCTATGGCCTGCCCATCGTGATCCTCGGCGTGCCGATCGCGGCCTTCATCATCGCCCGGTTCCAGCACGTGGCGGACCATGACTTCGACGTGGCCGCCGCGCGCGAGGCGATTGCCTGCAAGCCCGGCTGGAGCGCGCCCGAGCTGCGGCTCACGGTGATCGTCGCGCTGACCTTCCTTGCCTGGATGACGCGTCCACTCGTCACGCCCTTCCTGCCCGAGGGATCGTGGGGTGACGGGACCATCGCGGTCATCGCGAGCTTTGCGCTGTTCCTTTTGCCCGATGGGACCGGGCGGCCGCTGCTGGTCTGGCGCGAGGCCGACCGAGCGCCCTGGGGGATCATCTTGATGTTCGGCGGGGGCCTCGCGCTCGCTGCGGGGATGCAGCAATCGGGCCTTGCCCAATGGCTCGGCCAGGCGCTGCTCCCGCTCGAGACCTGGCCGCTTCCGCTGGTCGCGCTGGCGATCGTGGCGATGATCATCGTCGTCACCGAATTCGCGAGCAATGTCGCAACCGCCAGCGCGATCATCCCGGTCGTGGCCGCGCTCACCATTGCCCTTGGCGTGGACCCGATCCTGCTCGCGATGCCGGCCGCGCTCGCTTCGAGCTGGGGTTTCATGCTGCCCGCCGGGACCGGCCCCAATGCGATCGCGTGGAGCACCGGGCGCATCCGGATCGAACGTATGGTCGGAGCCGGCCTCGTGCTCGATCTGGTCGGCGTGGTTCTGATCGTCGCGGGCGTCTGGGCAGTGGCCGCGCTGGTCTAGCCCGCGCCTTGCGCGTCCAAGCCGCGCGCGATAGTTCGTTGTGGCGAGTCCCGTGCAAGGGAGATGCGTTCCTGCGGAGGTTAGGAACGGGCGCCCCGGGCCTCGCACGAAAGAGAGAGAGCTCCTGCCTTCCTGGGAGCGTGAGACAAGGAAGGGAATCCGCACATGACGGACGCCATCGACGCTACCGATACTCCGACTCCGCGCCGCAAGCCGAAGCCCGAGAACACCACCATCGCCGGACGCGAATTGAAACCCTCGACCCTGATGATGGGGCTGGGCTACGATCCGGTGCTTTCCGAAGGCTCATTGAAGGCCCCGATCTTCCTCACCTCGACCTTCGCTTTCGAAAGCGCGGCCGCGGGCAAGCGACATTTCGAAGGCATTACAGGGATGCGCGAAGGCGGTGCCGAAGGCCTCGTCTACTCGCGCTTCAACGGGCCGAACCAGGAAATCCTCGAGGATCGCCTCGCCGTTTGGGACGGGGCGGAAGACGCGCTGACCTTTTCATCGGGGATGACCGCGATCTGCATCCTGATGATGGCCTATGCGAACCAGAATGATGTGATCGTCCATTCCGGGCCGCTCTACGCTGCGTCGGAAGGCTTCGTCGCCAAGGTGCTGAGCCGCTTCGGCGTCACCTATGTCGACTTTCCCGCAGGCGCCAGCCGGGAGACGCTCGATGAGGTCATGGCGAAAGCGAAGCGCCAGGCCGACGAGCAGGGCGGCAAGGTCGCGCTGGTCTATCTCGAAAGCCCCGGCAACCCGACCAATGTGCTGGTCGACATCGAAGCGGTGAAAGAGGCGCGCGATGCCGCTCTCGACGGGCAGGAGACCCCGATCGCGATCGACAACACGTTCCTTGGCCCCCTGTGGCAGCGCCCGCTCGATCACGGCGCGGACATCGTCGCTTATTCGCTGACCAAGTATGTCGGCGGCCATTCGGACCTCGTCGCGGGTTCGATCGCGGGGGCGAAGAAATGGATGGACCCGGTCCGCGCGCTGAGGAACACGATGGGCGGGATCGTCGATCCGAACACCGCCTGGATGCTCCTGCGCAGCCTCGAGACGGTCGAACTGCGCATGCAGCGCGCGGGCGAGAACGCGGCGAGGGTCTGCGCCTTCCTCAAAAGCCATCCCAAGGTCGCAGGGCTCGGCTATCTCGGCATGATCGAGGACGCGCGCCAGCAGGACATCTACGACCGCCATTGCCTCGGCGCGGGTTCGACCTTCTCGCTGTTCCTTGAAGGGGGTGAGGAGGAATGCTTCCGCTTCCTCGACAACCTCACCATCGCCAAGCTCGCCGTCAGCCTCGGTGGGACCGAAACGCTGGCGAGCCATCCGGCGTCGATGACTCACCTTTCGGTTCCGCATGCGCGCAGGCAGCAGCTCGGCATCACCGACAGCCTCGTGCGGATCAGCATCGGGATCGAGGACGCGGACGACCTCATCGCCGATTTCGAGCAGGCTCTCGAACATGTCTGACCCGCGAAAGCCCGTCTTCCTCGTGATCGGGGCGGGCGCAGGGATCGGCGGGCAGGCGGCAAAACGCTTTGCAGCGGGCGGGTATCACGCGGTGCTCGCCCGCCGCTCGGATGAAGAGGGGCTGGCCCGGCTTGTCGCGGAGATCGAGGAAGCCGGCGGCAGCGCCACGCCCATGCTGATGAACGCGGCCGAGGACGGGGCGATCGAGGACCTCGTCGAGCATGTCGAGCGCGACATCGGTCCGATCGAGACGATGATCTACAATCTCGGCGCGCAGATCGGGAACCGCAGCCTTGCCGATACGCCGCACCGAATCTTCGAACTGGGCTGGCGGCTCGCCTGTTTCGGGCTGTTCCGGCTTGCCCATGCGGCCTTTCCCTCGATGGTGGAGCGGGCAAGGCGCGGCGGGCGACACGGCACCTTGCTCGTCACATCGGCCACGGCCGCGATGCGCGGCAATGCCGGGCAGCACAGCCATGCCGCCGCGATGGGGGGGCGGCGGATGCTGTGCCAGACCCTCAACGCCGAATTCGCGCCCAAGGGCATCCACGTCGCCCATGTCCTCGTCGATGGCGCGGTGGACAGCCCCGATACGCTCGGAAAGCTGCTTGGCGACAAGTACGAGGCGTTCAAGGCGAAAAAAGGTCCAGAAGGCGTGATCGATCCCGCCGTGCTGGCCGAGACCTACTGGCATCTCGCACAGCAGCCGCGCAATTGCTGGAGCCACGAAATCGACGTGCGGCCGTGGACCGATGTTCCATGGTGGAACGACAATCCGAACCCGGAGATCGATTCGAAAGGCAAGGGCTTCGCGGGTCCGGAAGCGGATTGATCGGTAGCGCGCCTAGCCGCGCGCCCCTATCCCCGCCACGTGCGCCTTTCCTCGCCGGCGCGCAGTACCTCGTAGGCGACCTGCAGCGCCTGGAATTCGCGTGCGGCCTCTTCATCGCCCGGCTTGACGTCGGGGTGGACCTGCTTGGCGCGCTGGCGATAGGCCTTCTTGATCGTCTCGAATTCGGCATCCGCCTCGAGTCCGAGCAGTTCGAGCGCGCGCATTTCGTCGGCGCTGCGCGATCCGTCGCCCGACCCGGCCCAGCCGTAATGCGCGCTTTCGGCATAGCCTGCGCTCTCGGCCCGCTCGGCCTTGGCGCGGGCTTCCTTCTCCGCCTTCTCGAGGCCCTCGAAATAATCCCATTTCGAATTGTATTCGGCCGCGTGGCGCTGGCAGAAATACCAGCGTTCCGGGCTGTTCGGCGCCTTGGGTGCGGGGCAGTCGCCCTTTTCCTCACAGCCGTGCCGATCGCACAGGCGCACCGTCGTCGCCTCGCGCGAGGCGTCGTAGCCGCGCCAGCGCGGAAAGCCCCAGTCGTTCGAGCGGCGCACGCGGCTCATGCGCGCGCGTCCGGACTGCGGGCGGTCATGACGTTGATCGATGGCATAGGGGCGTCAGTCTAGGGAAGCTGGGCGCGAAAGCAAAGCATGGTAAGCGGGGAACCAGTTTCTATATGAAATGTTGCATTGCGAAAGCCCATTCGGCTGCAATGACATTGAAGGACCCGCAAAGGGCCGCAGGAAGGACGCAAGTGATGAGTCAGCAACTCGCCTTTTCCAGCATCGCATCGGTGCTCGCCATGGCGTGCCTGTGCCTTGCGGCGGGGTCGCTCGAACGCGCCGATGCGCCGACCCTCGAGACGCTCGCAGTGTCTTCGCTCGAAGAGATAGCCTGAAGGCCTGACGGTCCGAGGCGTGCGGCCCGCCCCGCCATGAAGGCGGGACGGGTCCGATTTTCGATCAATTGATCACAACGCTCGCCGCGCGGCGATTGCGCGCCCATGCCTCGGGCGTGGAAGCGAGCGCCACCGGGCGTTCCTTGCCGTAGCTGACAGTGCGGATGCGATCGGGCGAAACGCCGAGGCTGACGAGGTAGTTCTTCGCCGCATTGGCGCGCCGTTCGCCCAGCGCGAGGTTGTATTCGCGTGTGCCTCGCTCGTCGGCATGCCCCTCGATCGTGAAGTTCACCTGCGGATAGCGCGCGAAATACTGCGCCTGCGCCTGCAGCGCGGCGGCATCCTGGCTGTCGATATTGTAGCGATCGGTGTCGAAATAGACCGTGGTCGAGGACCCCACCGCATCGGCGAAATGTTCCTGCGTGCCGACCGTCGGGCCGGTCGGGGTCGGAGCCGGCCGGGTATCGGTCGGGGCCGAGGTTTCGGCAGGAGCAGGTGGCAATTCCTCGGGCGCCTCCTTGGAACAGGCGGCAAGCGCGAGGGAAGACGTGACAAGCGCAGCGGCAGCGCAGCGCGAAAGGGAGATGTTCATTGGTCTGCTCTCCTTGTTTGGCCGGGCATCGTTGGCTGGCCCGGGCAGTCTAACACGAAAAACGCTGTCAGGGACGAATCGGTCCCCATGCCGGATCCGACGCGTCCACCGGCGTCGGCAATCTCCTCTCGTTGCGACCCGTAAGGTCGACTTGCCACAGGGACGAACGGCCGGAATTGCGGGCCGTCCGGAAGAACTGGATGATGCGGCCATTTGGCGCCCAGGTCGGGGCTTCGTCCTGCCAGCCGCGCGTCAGGACGCGCATGCTGCCGCCCGATGGCGTCATGACGGCGACGTTGAAATCGCCGGCGATCCGCGTGAAGGCGATCTGGTCGCCGCGCGGACTCCATTCAGGCGTCGCGCAGCGACCGCCGAAGAAGCTGATGCGGCGCTGGTTCGTACCGTCAGCGTCCATGACATAGCATTGCTGCGCGCCCGACCGGTCGCTTTCGAACACGATCTTGCTGCCGTCGGGCGAATAGGACCCGGCGATGTCGATGCCCGGCGCGCTGGTGAGCCGCTCGGGAGTGCCGCCCGTCACCGGCACGCGGTAGATGTCGGTGTTGCCCGCGACCGCCATCGAATAGAGGATGTGGCGCCCGTCGGGCGACCAGCGCGGGGCGAGCGTCGGATTGGCGTTCTCGGTGACGAGCTGCTGCCGCCCAGAACCGATGTCGTAGACATAGATCCGCGGGTTTCCATCGACATAGGAAAGATAGAGGATCTTCGAATAATCGGGCGAATAGCGCGGGGTGAGCGCGGTCGCGCTGCCCAGCGTGATGAAGCGATGATTGGCCCCGTCCGAATCCATCACCGCAAGGCGCTTGACCCGGTTATCCTTGGGGCCGGTCTCGGCGATATAGGCGATGCGGCTGTCGAAGAACGGGTCCTCGCCCGTCAACCGGGCATAAATGAGGTCCGAGCATTTGTGCGCCGCGCGCCGCCAGTCGGCCGGGCGCACCACCCAGCCTTCGCGGATCAATTCGTCCTTCAGCGCGACATCGTAGAGATAGCAGCCAACCACGAGCTTTTCGTCGTCGCGAGCGCGGACATAGCCGTGGACGAGCATTTCCGCGCCCCGCCCCGACCAGCTGCCCCAGGCGGGCGAGGTGATCTGGGAAAAATCGGGCTGCGGCAGGCTGTCCGGGCCGACCGGCTTGAACAGGCCGTTATTCCTGAGGTTCGCGGTGATGACCCGCGCGATCTCGCGGCCGAGCGCCTCGGTCCCATCGGTGCTGGCAGGGGTCGGCCGGTTGCGATCGGTCGCAAAGGCGGGGATCGCGACACCGATATCGGACCAGTCGCTTTCGTCGGTGACGGTGAAGGTGAGCCCGCCCTCGGCATCCTCGCCCGAGGCCTGCGTACCGGTGGTTTCGACCTCGCCGCCTTCGGCAAGCGGTTCTCCGAGATCGGTGGTCTGGGCGACGAGGGGAGACGGCGCGCAGGCGAGCGCGGCGACAGAGGCTAGAAGCGTGAAAGTTCGGGTCATCGGGAAAGGTTCCTATCGAAACGCGCGCCCCGGATCGACTTCCAGGCTTCGTAATATTCGTCCGGAAGATCGAAGGGCGCGGCGAGTTGCACGGCGCGGATGGCGCGTTCGGCGTGGAGCGCCTGCTGGGCGCGATTAGCGTCGTTGACGCCCCCTTGCCGCAGGACGCGCGGACGGCCCTTGAGGCTGCCGTCCTCGTTGAGGTCGAAGGCGAGTTCGGTGACCAGCAATTCCGCATCGGCCCCGCTCGGCGCAGTCCAGTGGGGGCGGATCTGGCGGACAATCGCCTGAATGATCGAGGCCTTCGCGCTCGCCCCGATCTGCGAAGCGGGGATGCGGGTTTCGTCGGTCGTGGTCGACGAGCCCGCGCCTTCGAGGAAATTCTCGCCGATCCGGCTGCCGCCTGCCGGCTCCTCGCGCGCAGGGCGGCTCGGCGTTCCGCGGGCAGGCTGGCGGTCGGGGCGGCTGCGCTCGCGGCTTGGTGCGGACTCGCGGGCAGCGGTGCGGGTCGGGGTTTGCGGCGCAGGAATTTGCGCGCGGGTTTCGGCAGGCACGGCCTCGGCCTCAGGCGCGGGACTTTCGGCCAATGTCGGCGCGATTGCGGCGCGGCTTTCGGGAACGGGATCGGGAGCGGTCGCCTCAAGCCCGACTTCGCTTGCGAGGCTCACCGTCATGCGTTGACTGACGGGAGGCGGCGGCGACATGCTCCATTGCAGCGCCAGCACCGCGACAAGCAGCGCATGCAGAACCAGCGCGGCCAGAAGGCCGGTGCGGTCCTCGCTGCGGAATGTGGCGGTCTCTCCCATGCTCACCCAATCGCTATGGCGGTGAAACTGAACCGTCGGTGACCAATTCGATGCGGGTGAAGCCCGCGCGGTTCATCTCGCCCATCACCGCCATCACCCGGCCATAATCGAGCCCGCGGTCGCCGCGAAGCACGAGCGTGGGAAGCTTCCCGTCCCCACCCCGGCCTATCGCCGTCAGCGCATCGGGAAAGCCGCCAACGGGCACGGCCTCGTTCTCGAGGTAGATGCGCCCTTCGCCATCGATGCTGACCGTCACGGTGTCGGGCACTTCCTCGACCGGGTTGGCGCGGCTTTCGGGCAGTTCGATCGGCACGCCGACGGCCGGCAGCGTCACCGTCACCATGAAGATGATCAGCAGCACCAGCATGACATCGACCAGCGGCGTGACATTGATCTCAGCCATCGCCGCCCGGCGCGAGCGGCGGCGGCCCTTGCCGCGCGAGGAGGGGGAGAGCGAGACGCCCATCAGGCCTTGTCCAGCTCGCGGCTGAGCCCGGCATGGACCCGGTCGGCAAAGCGCTGCAGCCGCGCCTCGTACTGGTTCACGCGGTTCGAGAAACGGTTGTAGGCGATGACGGCAGGGATCGCAGCGAACAGGCCGATCGCGGTCGCGAACAGCGCCTCGGCAATGCCGGGGGCGACCACGGCGAGCGAAGCGCTCTGCTGCGCGCCGATCTGGAAGAAACTGTTCATGATGCCCCACACCGTCCCGAACAGGCCGACAAAGGGCGCGACCGAGCCCGTGCTCGCGAGGAAACCGAGCCGCCCGGCGAGTTCATCCGCCTCGAACGCGACCTGGCTTTCCATCGCCGCCGCAATCCGTTGGCGCGCGGCATCGGCGTCAAGCTTGCCCGCGCTGGTCGACTTCTTCCATTCCTCGAGCCCGGCCGCCGCGATCCGCGCCGAGGGGATCTCGCGCCGCTGCTGCTTGGTAAGCGTCGCCTCGCGGTCGCGCGTTTCCCAGAATTCCGTCTCGTAATCGCGCGACTTCTTTTCAAGATTGCCGGTGCGCAGGGTGAAGGAGACGATGATCGTCCAGGTCCAGATGCTAGCGAGGATCAGGCCGATCATCACCGCCTGCACGACGATGTCGGCCTGCAGGAACAGCTCGAGCGGGTCGAGCCGGGTGGGCCCGGCCGCCGGGGTGGCGGCAGCAAGCAGGGTGATCGGCACGGCTCAGTTCTCTCCTTGGTCCATGAATTCGCGGAAGGCGCCGCGCCACTGCGCGGGCTGGCGTCGCGGGCGGCCTTCGGGGCTGATGAAACCCACGCGAAGGGTGGCTTCGCACAGGTCCTCTCCATCGCGGCGCGCGACTTGGTGCATCCGGCAGCTTGCCGCGCCGAGTTCGGTGCAGATCGTCTCGATCACCACGTCATCGTCCAGCTTTGCCGGGCGCAGATACTTGAGGTTCACTTCGGAGACCGCATATGCCCCCTCGCCCGCCTCGATCGCGGCGCGCTGGTCGATTTCGAGCAGGCGCAAAAGATCGGAACGCGCGCGTTCGAACCAGCGCAGGTAATTGGCGTGGTAGGTGATGCCCGACAGGTCGGTGTCCTCGTAATAGACCCGCACGGCATAAAGGTGCCGCGCGCCGTCGATCATGCCGCCGGGAGGTGTCGGTTGGGTCATCGGCCTCGCGATTAGCGTTAACGGGATTCGCTGGCCAGAACCATTTGCAGGCCGTGCCTGAACAGCGGCGGAACGCCCTCGGTTCGCGTCCGGCCGCTTCAGTCGCGCGTCCGGATCATCGCTTCCAGATCATCGGGCCGAGCGGTTCGCCGCCGAAGATGTGGACATGGAGATGCGGCACTTCCTGCCCGGCATGGGGGCCGACATTGGCGAGCGCGCGGTAGCCGGGTTCAACAAGCCCCTTTTCGCGCGCGACATGGCCCACCGCCCGAACGAAGCCCGCGATCTCTTCCGCAGAGGCGCTGGCGCTGAAATCGTCCCAGCTGACATAGCGCCCCTTGGGAATCACCAGCGTGTGGTTCTCCGCCTGCGGGTTGATATCCTCGAAGGCGTAGGCCCATTCATCCTCGTAGACCTTGGTCGACGGGATTTCTTCGCGCAGGATTTTCGCGAAGATGTTGTCGTCGTCATAGGGCTTCGTCGCGTCGATCGGCATGGGGTCTCCTACTCCTTGGCGCTCCTGCTGGCCTTTTCCTCGATGCCCGACAGCCCCTCGCGCCGTTCCAGTTCGGCGAGGACATGGTCGAGCGACACGCCGCGCGCTGAGAGCAGGACGAGGAGGTGGAAAATGAGGTCCGCGCTTTCGCCGACCAGTTCCTCGTTGCTGCCCGCCACGCCTGCGATCACCGTCTCGGTCGCTTCCTCGCCCAGCTTCTGCGCGATCTTGGGCAGGCCCTTGGCGTTGAGTTTCGCGACGTAACTTTCGTCCGGCGAAGCGGCCCGGCGGGCGGCGATGGTTTCCTCGAGGCGGTGCAGCGTTTCCATGGCCGCCCCAATGCCCTCAATCGCCCCGCGCGGGCAAGCCCGCATCGCGCATTTCAGTCGCCGCGAGCCGGGAGGCCGGCGTCGCGGAGGGCCTTGTGCGCCTCGGCGATGGAATGCTGGCCGAAATGGAAGATCGAGGCGGCAAGGACCGCGCTCGCATGGCCCTCGCGCACGCCTTCGACTAGATGATCGAGATTGCCGACCCCGCCGCTCGCGATGACGGGGACGCTCACGGCATCGGCGATGGAGCGGGTGAGTTCGAGATCGTAGCCCTTCTTCGTCCCGTCGCCGTCCATGCTGGTGACGAGGAGTTCGCCCGCGCCCAGATCGGCAAGGCGCCGGGCGTGGTCGAGCGCGTCGATGCCGGTGGGATTGCGGCCGCCATGGGTGAAGATCTCCCATTTCGGCGGCTCCTCGCCCGTCGTCGGCACGACGCGGCGCGCATCGACGCTGGCGACGACGCA
Organism: Erythrobacter litoralis; assembly: GCF_001719165.1. NCBI lineage: Bacteria > Pseudomonadati > Pseudomonadota > Alphaproteobacteria > Sphingomonadales > Erythrobacteraceae > Erythrobacter > Erythrobacter litoralis. The sequence goes on along the minus strand of NZ_CP017057.1, from coordinate 808,276 downwards.
CTGGCTGCCGAATTTCGCGGCGATGTCGCGCACCAGTTCGGGCCGGGCGACCGCTGCCGAATTGACCGCGACCTTGTCAGCACCTGCGAGCAGCAGCGCGCGCGCATCCTCGGGCGTGCGCACCCCGCCGCCCACGGTCAGCGGCATGAAGCACACCTCGGCGGTGCGGCGCACGATATCGAGCAGCGTCCCGCGCCCTTCGTGGCTGGCGGAAATGTCGAGGAAGCACAGCTCGTCCGCGCCCGCGGCATCATAAGCGCGCGCCTGTTCGACCGGATCGCCGGCATCCTTGAGATCGACGAAATTGACGCCCTTGACCACGCGACCCTCGGCCACGTCGAGACAGGGAATGACACGGATGCGGACGGTCATGGAGACTCCTGCGGCGAGGCTGCGACAAAGACGCCGTTCGCAAGGCATTCATCGCCCTCGCACGTCCCGTCGAGCCCGAAGATGAGCAGGTAGGGCCAAAGGAAGCTTGCGAAGAATGCCCCCGCCATGCCGAATGCAAGTCCGTTCGACCCGAAACGCGGGGCCAGGAATTTGGCTACGGCAAGCGCGAGGAGCAGGAAAACGACCACATTGATCAGCGCATATTCGACCGTGCCGACGGTGATCCCGGCAAGAAAGGTGAGCCCGAGGAAAAGGAAACCCATCAGCCGCATGGCTCAGGCGCGCGCCCCCATCGCGATCGCCGCGGCAAGATCGAGCTTGCCCTCGTAGAGCGCGCGGCCCGTGATCACGCCCTCGATACCCTCATGCGCGTGGACCGACAGGATGTGGATGTCGTCGAGCCCGCGGACCCCGCCGCTCGCGATGACGGGAATGTCGACGCTGCGCGCGAGGTCCACGGTCGCGTCGATGTTGACGCCCTTCAGCAGACCGTCACGCCCGATATCGGTGAAAAGCAGCGAGGCGACGCCCGCATCCTCGAACCGCCGGGCGAGATCGACCACGGGCACGTCCGAAACCTCGGCCCAGCCTTCGGTCGCCACCATGCCATCGCGCGCATCCACCGCGACGACGATGCCGCCTTCCCATTCGCGCGCCATGTCCTTGACGAAATCGGGGTCCTTCAAGGCGGCGGAACCCATCACGACCCGCGCCACGCCGAGGTTGAACCAGCCCTCGACCGTCTTGGCATCGCGGATGCCTCCGCCGAGCTGGACGTAGCCCGGAAAGCGTTCGACGATCGCCTCGACTGCGGCGCGGTTTTCAGGGCGCCCGGCAAAGCTGCCGTCAAGATCGACGACGTGGAGATGCTCGGCCCCGGCTTCGGCAAACATCATCGCCTGCGCGGCCGGATCATCGCCATAGGTCGTGGCGCGATCCATGTCGCCTTCGGCAAGGCGCACGACCGCGCCGCCCTTCAGATCGATGGCGGGAAAGACGATCACGGATACCACTCCAGAAAACGGCTCAGTGTCGCAAGGCCATAGGCCTGGCTCTTCTCGGGATGGAACTGCACGCCCACCATGTTGTCCCGCGCGATTGCGGCGACAAGACCCTCGCCGTGATCGGTCAGCGCGGCGACGTCTGCGGCGCGCTCGGCGACGAAATGGTAGGAATGGAGGAAATACGCCTCGCCGCCTTCGAACACCTGATGATCGCGGGCATGGGGCAGGAGGCCGACATCGTTCCAGCCCATGTGCGGCACCTTGATCGCCGGGTCGGCGGGTTCGATCAGCCGGACCTCGCCCGGGATCCAGCCCAGCCCCCTGGTCGTGCCGTGTTCCAGGCCGCGGGTCGCGAGCAATTGCATGCCGACGCAGATGCCGAGGAAGGGCGCACCGCCAACATGAACCCGCTCGGTCATCGCCTCGATCATGTGCGGGACCGCCGTCAGCCCCTTGGCGCAGGCCCTGAACGATCCGACCCCGGGCAGCACGATCCGGTCGGCCGCGCGCACGACATTGGGATCGTCGGTGACCGTAACGTTGGCTCCGACCCGTTTCAGCGCGTTGTGGACCGAATGGAGGTTGCCCGCGCCGTAATCCACGAGGGCCACCACCTCACCCACCGAGCTGCCCCTTCGTGCTCGGGATCGCCTCGCCCTTTCGAGGGTCGCGTTCGACGGCGGTTCGCATGGCCCGGGCGAAACCCTTGTAGAGGCTTTCGCAGATGTGGTGATTGTTGCTGCCGTAGATGAGTTCCATGTGCAGCGTGATCCCCGCGCTCTGGGCGATCGAATGGAACCAGTGTTCGATCAGTTCAGTGTCCCATTCACCGAGCTTTTCCTGCGTGAAGCCCGCCTTCCACACAAGGAAGGGCCGCCCCGAAATGTCGAGAGCGACGCGGCTGAGCGTCTCGTCCATCGGCGAATAGGCATGGCCGTAGCGGCCGATCCCTGCCTTGTCGCCCAATGCCTCGGAAAGCGCCTGGCCGAGCGCAATCGCCGAATCCTCGGTCGTGTGGTGCTGGTCGACGTGGAGGTCGCCTTCGACCTTCATGGTCACGTCGATCAGCGAATGACGGCTGAACTGTTCGACCATGTGATCGAGAAAGCCGATCCCGGTCGACACGTCATAGGCACCCGTCCCGTCGAGATCGACGGTGATGGCGATTTTCGTCTCGGCGGTCTCGCGCGATACCGAGCCGGTGCGCCTTGGCCTGGAGCTGTCGGAAACGCTGGTCATGGCCGCGCTATAGGCATGTCGCCGCCGCACGCAAGTGGGGCTCGCCGCAAGTGGCCCGTGCCGGCCGGGGGCAAAAGCGGGCGGGCGCGCACGAAACGCTTGACCGCGCTGGCAAGGCTCGCCACGATTCACCACGATATGAGCGAAGAAACGCCCGACAGCCTGATCCCCTACGACGAAATCGTGCAGGAAGCGCTGCGCGCCGTCGTCGGTCGCGTGCTGGGCGAGATCGAGCGCGGCGGCGGGAGCCTGCCGGGCAACCACCATTTCTACATCACCTTCAAGACGGCCGCGCACGGCGTTTCGATCCCCCAACACCTGCGCGAACGCTTTCCCGACGAGATGACGATCGTGCTCCAGAACAAGTTCTGGGACCTCGAAGTGCGCGAGGAGGATTTCACGGTCGGGCTTTCTTTCAACCAGATCCCGGCCAAGCTTCAGATCCCCTTTGCGGCGATCACCGCATTCGTAGACCCGGCGGTCGATTTCGGCTTGCAATTCCAGACCTCGGTGGAGGAACTTCCGCACGAGGAACACGATGATGCCGAAAATGACGGTGAGACGGTCGTAACCGATGGGGGCGAGGACGGCGACGGATCGAACGTCGTGACGGTGGATTTCGGAAGGAAGAAATAACGCCGCGATGGCTTTGACCCCATCCCCGCAAGACGCCGATCGGCAGGATCCCGAAGACCCGGACCGGCTCCCCCCCGCCGACGGCCCGAAAGTCCGCCGTGCAAGCCGGGCCATGCCGAGCCCCGACCCCAACACCAACCTGATGATCGCCGACATCGTCGTTCGCGGCGGCAGCCTGTTCCTGAGGCGCAAGCTCAAGGACCGGATGCTGCTGGAGGAATACGATCCAGAACAGGTCGCGAAATTCAAGGACGGCAGGGGATTGCTGCGCACGCTCGGCCTTTTCGGCGCGAGCCGGCTCGCCACGGGATCCATGCCGGGCCTCGCCCTGGTCGCCGGAGGGCTCGCAGCGAAGACGATCTACGACCGCGGGAAGGCGCGCCAGCTCCGCCGACGGCGGGCGCGCAAGGAAAGCGCGTCGCGCGGCTCCTGATCGCTCCCCCTTGATTTACGTGGCCGCTTTGCGGCAACGGGGCGCATGGACAGCCCTTCCCCAGTTTCCCCGATCCAGTCGCCCGCGTTGAGGCGCCGCGGCCTGATGTTCATCCTTTCCTCGCCATCGGGCGCGGGCAAGACGACGCTGTCGCGCATGCTTCTGGAACAGGACCCCGAAATCAAGCTCTCGGTCTCGGTCACCACCCGCCCGCCGCGTCCGGGCGAGGTCGACGGGGTGCATTACCATTTCAGAAGCGATGCCGAATTCGATGCCATGGTCGAGGAGGACGATTTCTACGAATGGGCCCACGTCTTCGGCTATCGCTACGGCACGCCCAAGGGGATCATCCGCGCCGCCTTGAAGGAAGGGCAGGATTTCCTGTTCGACATCGACTGGCAGGGCACGCAGCAGCTTTACCAGAAGGACCAGCAGGACGTGGTCCGGGTGTTCATCCTGCCGCCCTCGATCGAGGAACTGCACCGCCGCCTGCGCAGCCGTGCCACCGACAGCGAAGAGGTGATCCAGAGCCGGATGGAACGCGCCCGGGCCGAAATCAGCCACTGGGACGGCTATGACTACGTCGTCATCAACGATGACGTGCAGCAATGCTTCGGCAAGGTGCGCGAAGTCCTCGATGCCGAACGGATGAAGCGCCAGCGCCAGACCGGGCTCATCCCGTTCGTGCGCGAACTGATGGCCGGCTGACCGCCGCGCCTGCGCATCTCATCCAAGCAGGAATTCCCCGTCGACATGGCGGAATTCGCGCGGGCCGAGGGTATGCTGGTGGGCGATCCGGACCGAATGGATCGCCGCCTCGATCTCGCGTCGCCAGTGGTCGAGGAAGCGGAACAGGATCGGATAATCCGGCGCCTCGTCGTAATCCTGCCAGACGAATTGCTGGATGAGCGAGGGGTAGTCGGGGAAGAAATAGAAGATCTCGGCCGTGAGCAGGCCCTCGCCCCGAAGCTGTCTTTCGAAATCCCTGTCCGCCATGCGCGCTCCTTCGCGTCAGCTTCCTCTCTCATGAGGGATGCTGCCGCGAAAGGAGTGCGCGGTCAATTGTTTCAAGCCCCGGTTTTCCCCCGACATTTCCTTGCCCGGGGAATGCGTGGCGCGTGGCACTCCTTGCGCCGAAGTGCCAAAGCCGTTGCTCAGCCCGCCGGGTCGCTGAAGCTTCCGGGCAGCGCCGCGTTCACGACCCCGCCATCGACGGTCAGCGTCTCGCCCACGACATAATCGCCCGCCCGGCTGCAAAGGTAGATCGCCGCGGCCGCCATGTCCTCGGGGCTGCCGATCCGCTTAGCCGGGATGACGCTGGCCGACGCGTCGGGCGCGTTCTTGGCGGCCTTGTTCATCTCGCTGGCGAAGGCGCCCGGCGCGATCGAGGTGACGATGATATTGTCCTGGATCAGCCGCGCCGCCATGCGCCGGGTGAGCTGGATGACGCCCGCCTTCGAGGCTTGGTAGGCATAGGTCTCCCACGGATTGATCCGCTGCCCGTCGATCGAGGACACGTGGATCACCTTGGCCGGATGATCACCCTTGCCACCCGCTACGAGCAGTTCGTGAAGCTTCTGCGTCAGGAAGAACGGCGTCTTGACGTTGAGGTCCATCGTGCGGTGCCAGCCGGCCTCGGAGAATTCGAGATAGGGCTGGCCCCATGCAGCGCCCGCATTGTTGATGAGAATGTCGAGCCTGTCCTCGCGCTTGGCCATTTCGGCGGCGAGGGATTCGATCCCGTCCATCTGCGACAGGTCTGCGGGGATGCCGATCACCTTGCCCTCGCCGAAGGTCTCGTCGAATTCGGCGATGGTCGCTTCCATCTGCTCGACCTTGCGCGCCGAGATGTAGACGCGCGCCGCACCCGCCGAGAGCAGGCCCTCGACGAACATCTTGCCGATCCCGCGGCTGCCCCCGGTGACGAGCGCGATGCGCCCATCGAGGCTGAAAAGTTCCTGCACGTTCATTGTGTTATCCCCTCAATAGCCCGACATTTCGGCGACGCGGTTCGCGTGGTAATAGGAATCGCCGAGGAATTCGGCGAGCGCCCGGTCGCGCTTCATGAACAGGCCGATGTCGTATTCGTCGGTCATGCCGATGCCGCCATGCATCTGGACGCCTTCCTGCACCGCGAGGCGCGCGGTCTTCGCGACCTTGGCCTTGGCGACCGAGGTCATCATGTCCGCGCTTTCGGCGCCCGCATCGAGCAATTGCTGGGTCTTGATCGTGACCGCACGGGCGATCTCGACTTCGGAATAAAGATGCGCTGCGCGGTGCTGAAGCGCCTGGAATTCGCCGATCAGCTTGCCGAACTGCTTGCGCTGCTTGAGATAGTCGACCGTCCGGTCCATCGCCCCGCGCGCGACGCCGACGCCTTCGGCCGCCGCGCCGATGCGCCCGGCGCGCAGCATGGCATCGAGCACTTCGCGCCCGCCATCGACCTCGCCGATCACCGCATCGCCATCGAGTTCGACGCCGTCGAATTTGGTGTAAGTCGCCATCGAGCTGTCGACGAGGCGCACCGCGTCATGGCTCATGCCCTTGGCATCCTTCGGCACGGCGAAGAGGGTGATCCCCTCCGCCTCGTTGTCAGAGCCCGAGGTGCGCGCGGCGACCACGATCATGTCGGCGCTGCCGCCGTATACGACGAAGCTCTTGGAACCGGTCAGGAGGAAACCATTGCCCGATTTTTCCGCCCGGGTGGTGATGCGCTCGGGCCGGTGCTTGGCCGTCTCGTCCACCGCGACGGCAAAGACGCTGTCGCCCGCGACGAGGCCGGGCAGGTAACGCGCCTTCATGTCGTGCGAACCGTGGCTAAGCGCGGTCGCGGCAAGCACGGAGGAGGTGAGGAACGGCGAAGGGGTGAGATTGCGCCCGATTTCCTCGAGCACGATGCCCGCCTCGACATAGCCCATGCCGAGCCCCCCCTGATCCTCCTCGACGAGGATGCCGGTAAAGCCGAGCTCGGCCATCTGCTTCCACAATCCGTGACCGAAGCCGTCCTTGCAATCGCGGTCGCGCCAGTGGCGCAACTGCTTCTGGATGTTGCCTTCCTCGGCCATGAAGCTGCTGGCGGTGTCGGCCAGCATTGCCTGATCTTCGTCGTGGTAAAGGGGCATGGCGGACGGGTTCCTCTCTGTGTTCTGTGTCTCGTCTGGTTATCCGATGGTCAGCGGGCCGCTCCCGTATCGCCGGAAGCGGCCCGCTCGTCATTCATGGCTGGCCGGATCAGCCGCCCGGCAGTTCGAGAATGCGCTTGGAAACCACGTTGAGCATGACTTCCGAAGTGCCGCCCTCGATCGAGTTCGCCTTGGTCCGCAGCCAGCTCCTCGCCGGCTTGCCGCCGCCGGTGTCCTCGCTCTCCCATTCGAGGCTGCGCGAGCCGCCCGCTGCCATCATCAGCTCGTGGCGGCGCTTGTTGAGCTCGGTCCCGGCATATTTCATCATGTTCGGCTGGGCGGGATGGGCCCTTCCAGCCTTGGCCTCGTCGAGGAATTTCTCGCCCATCGCGGAATAGGCGAGCGCGTCGACGTCGAACATGGCGAGCTCTGCGCGCAGGACGGGGTCGAGATCATCGCCGGTCTTCGCCGCGTGGCGCTTCATCGCCGCGCCGATCGCCGCAGTGCGATCGCCGCCGCCCGCGCCCGAGATCATTTCGCGCTCATGGCCGAGGAGATACTTGGCCACGTCCCAGCCGCGATTGACCTCGCCCACCTGCGCGGGGATGTCCTCGCCATAGGACTTGGGCACGGCGACATCCTCTAGGAAGGTCTCGCAGAAGGGCGAATTGCCGCTGATGAGCTTGATCGGCTTGGTCGAAACACCCTTGGTCGCCATGTCGATCAGCATGAAGGTGATGCCCTGGTACTTGTTCGCCTTGTCCGTACGAACGAGACAGAAGATCCAGTCGGCCTGGTCGGCATAGGACGTCCACACCTTCTGGCCGTTGACCACCCAGTGATCGCCCTTGTCCTCACCATAGGTCTGCAAGGACACGAGGTCGCTGCCCGAACCCGGCTCCGAATAGCCCTGGCACCAGCGGATTTCGCCGTGCGCGATTTCGTTGAGAAAGCGCTGCTTCTGTCCTTCGGTGCCGAAATGGAGCAGCGCCGGGCCGAGCATCCAGATGCCGAAGGAGGAAAGCGGCGGGCGCGCATCGATGCGGGCCATTTCCTCGCGCAGGACCTTGGCCTCGGGAGCCGAAAGGCCCGCGCCGCCATATTCCTTGGGCCATGCGGGAACGGTGTAGCCCTTTTCGACGCAGGCCTCGAACCAGGCTTTCTGCGCATCGTTCTTGAAGCTGGCATTGCGCCCGCCCCAATAGACGTCTTCTTCATCGCGCACGGGTTCGCGCATTTCGGCCGGGCAGTTCGCCTCGAGCCACTTGCGCGTTTCCATGCGGAATTGTTCCAGATCGCTCATGATCCGACTCTCCTCAGCTGTTCGTAAGCTCCCACTTGACCTTTACGTTAGCGTGATTTTCGCGGGGCCTGCAAGCGCTCTTGGCCCGCGGATCGGCCAAGACGCGATGCCGTAGCGTCAGGGCGCGCGCGCCCCATTCGATTGACGAAGCGCCCCCGCCGGGCCACTCTGCCGGGCGAGAGACGAGAGGAAACCGAGGGATGATCGCTGTATCCGGATTCGCCGGAAGCAAGCGCGTGCGCCTTGATGGGGGCAGGCCCGCATGAGCTTCGTGAAGGGCAGGCTGCCGCTCCGGCTCAAGATCGTGCACGGTTCGGGCGCGATCGCCTTTGGAGTGAAGGACGGCGGGTTCTCCTTCTTTCTCCTGCCCTTCTACAACCTCGTGCTGGGGGTCGAGGCCTGGATCGTCTCCGCCGCGCTGGCGACGGCGCTGGTGGTCGATGCTCTGGTCGATCCGCTGATCGGGCATCTTTCCGACCGCACCTATACCCGCTGGGGCCGCCGCCTGCCGTGGCTCTACATCGCGCCGATCCCGCTCGCGCTGATGTGGACCCTGCTGTGGTCGCCGCCCTTCACGGGCGCGCCGTCCTTCATCGAGATCGTCATGCTGGCGGTGGGGGTGCGGCTGCTGCTGTCGGCCTGCGAAGTGCCCTCGGTCAGCCTCGTGCCGGAAATCACCGAGGATTATGTCGAGCGCACCACGCTGTTCCGCTTCCGTTTCCTGTCGGGCTGGTTTGGCGGGCTGCTGATGATGATCCTCACCTTCAGCGTGTTCCTGCCGACACCCGAGGCGCAATTGCAGCCCGAAGGCTATGCCGCCTACGGCATCGCCGGGGCCTGCATCATGGCGGTGTCGGTGATCGGTTCGGCGGCGGGGCAGCACCGGATCGTGGCGAAGCGGCCCGAAAAGCGTCCCCCGCCCTTCTCGCTCACCGGCGCCTTTGCAGAGATCTTCGATGCCTTCCGCGAGCGGGCCTTTCTCATCTTCGCGCTCGGCGGGCTCGCGGCCTATGTCAGCCAGGGCATGACCTTTTCGATGACGCAATATCTCAACCTCTATGTCTGGCAGTTCAGCGAAACGGCCTTCCAGGCATACCCGCTGGTGCTCGGCGCGTCGGTGGTGCTGATGTTCCTGCTGGTCGGTCCGCTGCACAAGCGTTTCGGCAAGCCGGCGAGCGCTGCCGGCGGCGCGATCGCGGCGCTCGCCATCATCGCGGTACCCTATTCGCTGTTCCTGCTCGGCGCGTGGCCCGAAGTCGGCGGGACGCCTTCGACGGTCATGGTCATGGCGTTCTTCCTGTTCGCAAACACGGCGGGCATCGTCTCGATCATCTCGGCGACCTCGATGGTGGCCGAAATCGTCGAGGCGTTCGAGGAACGCACCGGCAAGCGCGCGGAGGCGACCTTCTATTCGGGCAACTGGCTGGTCCAGAAATGCGCGACCGGGGGCGGCATCATGCTGACCGGGCTCGTCATCTCGCTCATCGGCCTCGAACCCGGCACCCCGCAGGCCGAGGTCGAAGCGGGCGTGACCGCCGAACTCGCCCTGCTCTATCTCGGCGCGCTTGCCCTGCTGACCGTGGTTTCCGCCTTCTGGCTCGCCCGTTTCCCTATCACCCGCGAACAGCACGAGGCGCGCGTTGCGGCACGCCATGCCCGCGCCGAGGAGGATGGCGGGGAACCGGATACCGAAGCGCTCGCCGGAGAGCTCCGCCCCGGCCTGCGCGCCGGTGCAAGACCGCCCAAGGAACGCCCCCAGACCGGATAAGGCAAGGCGCCCATCGCAAATAGGAGCTTGGCGCTGGCATTTGCCTCTGCCACGGTTGGACGAGAGATTCGATTGCAAATCAGGACGAGAGAGGAACTCCCCCATGGATTTCGAACCCACCGAACGCCAGGTCTATTGGCGCGACCGCGTGCGCGGTTTCATCGAGCAGCACGTTCGCCCCAATGTCCCGGTCTATGACGAACAGGACCGCGAAGGCGATCGCTGGAAGGTCCTGCCCATCGCCGAGGAGATGAAGGCCAAGGCCAAGGAGCAGGGAATCTGGAACCTGTTCATGCCGCCGCGCAATGACAGCCATCACCATGTCGACGACAGCTTCGAATTCGAAGGTCCGGGCCTTACCAATCTCGAATACGCCCTGTGCGCCGAGGAAATGGGCCGCATCGGCTGGGCATCGGAAGTGTTCAACTGTTCCGCACCCGACACCGGCAACATGGAAGTGTTTCACCGCTACGGCACGCGCGAACAGAAGGAGGAATGGCTCCGCCCGCTGATGAACGGCGAAATCCGTTCCGCCTTCCTGATGACCGAGCCCTACACCGCATCCTCGGACGCGACGAACATCGAGACCCGGATCGAACGGGACGGCGACGAATACGTCATCAACGGGCGCAAGTGGTGGTCTTCGGGCCTCGGCGATCCGCGCTGCAAGGTCGCGATCGTAATGGGCAAGACCGATTTCGAGGCGCAGCGCCACGCCCAGCAGTCCATGATCCTGATGCCGATCGACACGCCCGGCGTGAACATCCTGCGCCACCTGCCCGTCTTCGGCTATGACGATGCCCCGCACGGCCACATGGAAGTCGAGATGAAGGACGTGCGCGTTCCCGCCTCGAACATCCTGCTGGGCGAAGGGCGCGGTTTCGAGATCGCGCAGGGCCGCCTTGGCCCGGGCCGCATCCACCACTGCATGCGCACGATCGGCGTCGCTGAGGAAGCGCTGGAGAAGATGTGCAAGCGCCTGCAGGAACGCGAAGCCTTCGGCAAGCCGATCTACAAGCATTCGGTGTGGGAGGAACGCGTCGCACGCGCCCGCATCGACATCGACATGACCCGCCTGCTCTGCCTGAAAGCGGCCGACATGATGGACAAGGTCGGCAACAAGGCGGCGAAGCAGGAAATCGCGATGATCAAGGTGCAGGCCCCCAACATGGCGCTGCGCATCATCGACGACGCGATCCAGGCCCATGGCGGCGGCGGCGTGTCGGAGGATTACGGCCTCGCCCGCTCCTACGCCAACCAGCGCACCCTGCGCCTCGCCGACGGGCCGGACGAGGTCCACGCCCGATCGATCGCGCGGATGGAATTCGGCAAGCACGCGCCGCAGGAAGGGCCGAGCGCAAATGCGCTGCGTTCCGGCCCTGCCCCGGCCAATGACAGCGACACGATGAGTTCGGGCGACATGGGGGTCGCGCGCTGACACGCGTTCGCCTGTAGGCGTACTGGTTCACGTCGTACATGCGGGGGGCCGCCTTTAGAGGGGTCCCCTGCTCTTCTGCAGCGCCTCACCCCGTGTTGGAAAGGCGCTCGGGCAATCAATTTCAGACGGAGAGGAAAATCCATGGCCAAGGCCGCCATCCTTGAAAAACCGGGCGAAGGCCTCGTCATCGGCGAGGTAGACTATGCCGATCCCGCCCCGCACGAAGTCCTGATCGACACCAAGGCCTGTGGCCTTTGCCATTCGGACCTCCATTTCATCGACGGCGCCTATCCCCACCCGCTCCCCTGCATTCCCGGGCACGAGGCGGCGGGCGTGGTCCGCGCGGTCGGCAGCGAAGTGAAGACAGTGAAGCCGGGCGACCACGTCGTCTCGTGCCTGTCCGCCTTCTGCGGCCATTGCGAATTCTGCGTGACGGGCCGCATGGCGCTATGCCTCGGCGCCGATACGCGCCGGGCGAAGGGGGCTGCACCGCGCATGACGCGAAAGGGCGGCGACCCGGTCAACCAGATGCTCAACCTCTCCGCCTTATCGGAGCAGATGCTGATTCACGAACACGCCTGCGTTTCTATCGACAAGGACATGCCGTTCGACCGCGCCGCGGTGATCGGCTGCGCGGTGACGACCGGCGCGGGGACGATCTTCAACGCGGTCAAGCTGACGCCGGGCGAGAGCGTGGCGGTGATCGGCTGCGGCGGCGTCGGCCTTGCCGCGATCAACGCCGCGAAGATCGCGGGAGCCGCGAAGATCATCGCCGCCGACCCGCTGCCCGAAAAGCGCAAGCTCGCCGAAGTGCTCGGCGCGACCCACACGGTCGACGCCCTGGCCGAGGACGCGGCGATGCAGATCATCGCAATCAGTGGCGGCGGGGTCCATTACGGGATCGAGGCGGTCGGGCGGCAGTCCAGCGCCGATCTCGCGGTCAAGTCGCTGCGCCGCGGCGGGACAGCGGTGATCCTCGGCATGATGCCGCTCGACTGCAAGGTCGGGCTCGGCGCGATGGACCTCCTAGGCGGCAAGAAATTGATGGGCGCGATCATGGGAATGAACCATTTTCCGGTGGACCTGCCGCGCCTCGTCGATTTCTACATGCGCGGGCTTCTGGACCTCGACACGATCATCGCCGAGCGGATTTCGCTCGATGACGTGAATGCAGGCTTCGACAAGTTGCGCGATGGCCATTCTGCGCGCAGCGTGGTGGTGTTCGATTGAGGCTGACACGATGACAGATGCACCGCAGATCGATTTCGACAAGGAAATGGTGGGCACGGTCGAAGTGCCCGAGGCCGACCGGCTCGACCTCGAGGCGCTGACCGCCTGGTTCGAGGCGAATGTCGAGGGGTTCGAAGGACCTATCAGCTACACCAAGTTCAAGGGCGGCCAGTCGAACCCGACCTACAAAATCGAGACGCCCGGGGCGAAATACGTCCTCAGGCGCCAGCCCTTCGGCAAGCTGCTGCCCTCCGCCCACGCGGTGGACCGCGAATACACCGCGATGACCGGGCTTTACCCGACCGGTTTTCCGGTCCCGCGCACCTATGGCCTGTGCGAGGACACCGACGTGATCGGCTCGAAGTTCTTCGTGATGAGCATGGCCGACGGGCGCAGCCTGTGGAACGGGGCGCTGCCGGGCATGTCGCCGGAGGAGCGCCGCGCGATCTACCACGCGCTGATCGACACGATGGCGGACCTGCACATGAACGATCCCGCCGCGATCGGCCTCAGCGATTACGGCAAGCCGACCGATTACTGCGCGCGCCAGATCGCGCGCTGGTCGAAGCAGTACAAGCTGTCCGAAACCGAGCACATGGAGCAAATGGAGCGGCTGATCGAATGGCTGCCCGAGACGATCCCGGCGCAGCACAATTCATCCGTCGTGCACGGCGATTACCGGCTCGACAACGTGATCTTTGACAAGACCGAGCCGAAGATCATCGCCGTGCTCGACTGGGAGTTGTCGACGCTGGGCGATCCGATCGCGGATTTCAGCTATCTCATGCTCAACTGGCACAATCCCGCGGACGGACGCGCGGGTCTGCTGGGGCTCGATCTCGAGGAACTCGGCATTCCGAGCAAAGAGGAGGCGGTGGACCGCTACGTCGCGCGCACGGGCTATCCCGTGCCGCCGATGGACTGGTATTTCGCCTACAACCTGTTCCGCCTCGCCGGCATCATGCAGGGGATCAAGAAGCGGGTGATCGACGGAACCGCTTCCTCCGCCCACGCCAAGGCGATGAGCGACCGCGTCGCGCCGCTGGTCGAGCGCGCGCACGAATTCGCGCTGAAGGCCGGGATGCCTGAATAGGGGCAAGAAAGGGCGCGGGGGCCCCTGGGCAGCCGCTCGCACTTCTGCCGCGATCCTTCATGGCGCGGGTCCCTGCCACGGCTCATCTCGCGATACCCTGCGCAGGCATGGACCTCGGGCCGGATGGCGCTCCGACGCGCGGAGTCCCTCGCGGGCCCGCCGGGCGTATTCCTTTCCGCACGTTTTCGCGCCTTGGTCCGAACCCGCATGAGGTCCCTTCCTGCGCCAAGGACTCGCATTGGGGCCAAAGGCAGAGGCTCTCTCTCAGAACCCCGCGCTGACGCTCACCACCGCGCCGGCATCGGCCGGGGCATCGGCGAAATGGCCCGGCTGGATGCGGTAGAACAGGCTGACCGTCGCATTGCCGAAAGCGCGCGCGCCCCACGGGCCCTGCCCCAAGGCGAAGGGCGTCGCCCAGGCCATCTCGCCCATCACCTCGCGCCCCGCCGGTTCGAGCGAGACCGCCTGCCGCGCGACCACCGGGCTCCGGCTGGCATAGTCCCACCCGGTCGCAAGGTCGAAATCGAGCCCCCCGCCCTCGACCCGCAGGGGCTGGCTGAGCCTGAAGCCGATCCGGTCGGCAGCGCCGAGCGCGCCCGTCTTCGCAAGGTCGAGCGACCATCCCTGCGTCACGAGCGCCGAGCCCTCGCCGAGCAGCGCTCCGGCGCGCGGGCGCGTGATCCCGCCGCGCACGGCGCCCGACAGGCTCCAGCCGGGGGCGACCTCGCCCGCCAGCGCGCCGTCGATGAAGACCGTGTCCGCGCCCGATATGCCGAGAGCGCGGTGAAAATGCGCGCCGAGCAGCGTCTCCTCCTCAGCCAGCCAGGTCGCGGATAGCCGCGCCTCGGCACTCCCGAATCGGCGGTCGGCGGCGAGCGCGATGCTCGTCGTCGCGCGGGTTTCGGGAAGGCCGTAGATCACCTCCTCGGCGCGGCGGTTTTCGCCCAGCCATGCGCGCCCGCGCTCGGCCGAGAGCGTGATGCCCCATGCGCCCAGGCCCTGCCGCGCAGCGACGGCGAGGTCGCTGCTGACGGTGAAGCCTTCGTCGAGCCCGGCCTCGGGCGCGATCTGGAAAGCGGGGCGCGCCGGGGGCTTCCCGGCCCCGCCGCGCGCGCCTCCGCCAAGCCCCCGCGCGAGCCCGAGCGCGCCCTGCCCGAGCGCGAAGCCCGCCTCGAGATCGTCGCCGAGCCGCCCCGTCACGCGCGCGGCGAGGACCCGCGGGCCGTCGGCCTCTTCGGGCGCGAGGCGGAGTTCGCGCGACCATTGCAGGCCCGCCGCACGCTCCGTCTCGCCCAGCGTCAGCGCGAAGGACATTGCCTCGCCCACCGCGGCGCGGGTGAAGCCGGGCCGCTCGACCGCGCCCGCGAGCCGCCGGACCTGCGCCGCGGCGCGGGCGCGCCCGCCGAGGTCGCGGCGATAGGCGCGCTCGTAACGGTCGAGCACCACGCTCGTCAGGCGCATCGCGCCCAGCGCATCACCCATCGCCGCCGAGCCAACCGCGATATCCTCCCCCGCGGCGAGCGCGACCCCGCTCCCGGCAAGCGTAGTCGTCCCCTGCGGCGCGAAGGCCGCCGCGATGTCGAGGATGCCGCGTCCGTAGATCGCATCCACCCCGCCCGTCCCGGCGTCGCGCGCCGAGGTCAGCAGGATCTCGGCAATGTCCGCGCCCGAGAGGTTGGGAAAGGCCTCGGCCAGCAGCGCCACCGCCCCCGACACCTGCGGTGCGGCGAAGCTGGTGCCGGAAAAGAGCGTGACGAATTGCTGCCCGTCGATCGTCTCGATGAAGAGATCGCCATTGTCATAGACACAGCAGATCGCCTCCCCCCGCGCGGCGAGGTAGGAGGCGGCGAAGGACCCGGCGCGGTTGCTGAAGGCGGAGATCGTGCCCGCATCGTCGACCGACCCGACGATGATGACGTTCGCCCCGCCCGCGTCGGCCAGCGCCTGAGCGAAGGGATCGGGTTCGAACGGATCGATGTCGGGGTCGGACCCGTCGCCCCCGTTTCCCGCCGCTACCACGATGACGAGCCCCGCATCCGATGCGCGGCGGACCGCGTCAAACAGCTCGCGCGAGATCCCGCCCCCGCCGAGCGAAAGGTTCACCGCCTTCGCCCCGTTCGCCACCGCGACGTCGATCCCGCGCGCGATGTCGTTGTCAGCGAAGCGGCACGAGAGCGTCGGGTCGGCGAGCGTGTCGCCAGCGCAGGAGCCCGGCAGATCGGCCCGAAGCGCGAGCACCTGCGCCTCGAACGCGATGCCGAGCACGCCGTCGCCATTGCGCGCGGCGGCGGCGACGAGGCTGACATTCGTGCCGTGGTCGTCTTCGGGATCGATCCCGCGGCTTCCGGCGACGTCCTGCGAGGCGGGATGGACGCGGCCGGCGAATTCCGGGCTGTCGGAATCGAGCCCCGAATCCACAACCGCGATCACCTGCCCCTCCCCGGTGAAGCCATCGCGCCACGCGCTGTCCGCGCCGTGGAAAGCCGGCCCGTCGGAACGGCGGAATTCGGCTGTGTCGAAATTGGTCGGCGGCGGCGGTGGTGGCGGGGGAGGGGGAGGCGGCGGCGGAGGGGGCGGGGGCGGCGGGGGAGTGGACACGACACCGCCGCCCCCGCCCCCGCCCCCTCCGCCGCCGCAGGCCGCAAGCGCGGCGCAGGCGAGCGCGGCCAGCGCGCCGCGGCCCGCCTTGCCCGTCGGGGTGCAGCGCCAGCGCACCGGGGCGCGCGGGTCGGGAGTGGGGGCGACCGGGCTGCGACCGATGTCAGGATGGCCGACGTCAGGACGGGCGGTGCCAGGACGGGCGGTGTCAGGACGGGCGGTCATGGAGTCCCCTCTTACGGTTGCGGGGTGGATTTTCGATGAACAGTCTCGCGCGACGGTAGCAGCCTCGCGCGCGCCCGTCGCTCGCCTTTGCCGCCAAACCGGTTGTGTCTCCCGCACAGCCCTCTCCCGGCGCGCGTCGCCCTTAGCGATCCAAGGCGCTTGCCCAGCCCCGCCCGCCCGGCTAGCAGCCCAGCCGACAGCGCGAAGCGGAGGCTCCATGACCGACACTCTCATCACCCAGATCGAGGAAGCGTGGGAACACCGCGCCGACATCACCCCCGGCAGCGAAATCCGCGGCGCGGTGAGCGATGCGCTCGAACTGCTCGACAGCGGGGAGGCGCGCGTCGCCGAGTCCGACGGCAGCGGCGGCTGGAAAGTCAACCAGTGGCTCAAGAAGGCGGTGCTGCTGTCCTTCCGCCTCCAGGACAACCGCCTGATCGAGCACGGTTCGGGCGGGGCGGCAGCCTTCGACAAGGTGCCGAGCAAGTTCGCCGGCTGGGGCGAGCGGCGCTTTCGCGAATGCGGTTTTCGCGTCGTCCCCGGCGCGGTCGCGCGGCGCGGCAGCCATATTGCCAAGGGCGTCGTCCTGATGCCGAGCTTCGTCAATATCGGCGCCTATGTCGACGAAGGCACGATGGTCGACACCTGGGCGACGGTCGGGTCCTGCGCACAGATCGGCAAGAACGTGCACATCTCGGGCGGCGCGGGGATCGGCGGGGTGCTCGAACCGCTGCAGGCCGACCCCGTCATCATCGGCGACGGCGCCTTCATCGGTGCGCGCTCCGAAGTCGCCGAAGGCGTGCGCGTGGGCGAAGGCGCGGTGCTTTCGATGGGCGTCTATCTCGGCGCATCGACCAAGATCGTGAACCGCGAAACCGGCGAAATCCATCGCGGCGAAGTGCCGCCCTATGCCGTCGTCGTTCCCGGCTCGCTCCCCGGCAAGCCCCTGCCCGACGGCAGCCCCGGCCCGTCGCTCTATTGCGCGGTGATCGTCAAGACGGTGGACGCGCAGACCCGCTCCAAGACCGGGATCAACGAGCTCCTGCGCGACTGAGGGCCTTTTTCCCGGGGGCTCCTCCGCCGCCCCGCCAGCCCCTTACGCCGCTGTTGCGTGTCCTCTTTTCGGAACGGGCCAGCCGCGCTTCCGTTGGTTCGATGAGACATTCACCCAAGGGAGGGCAGGCTCATGGCCGATACCGACAACAACAACAACCAAGGCGTCCGTATCGAGGATGACGCCGCACGCGCAGGCGAGACGTCCGGGCGGGCGCGCTGGATCCTCATCATCTCGACCCTGATCGCGATCGTCGCGATGAGCATCGCGTGGATCATCCCCGCTTTGCAGGAAGGCGATGTCGAAAGCGCCGAACTCGCCACCGAGCGCGCCGAGGAATTGCGCGAGGACGGGGTCGAGGAGCAGAACATCCCGGCGGTCCCGACGACGCAGCCGAGCGCGCCCGAATCGACGGTCGAGGAACCGGTCACGGGCGAATGACGCACGAGCGGAGAGAGAGATGAGCAACAGCTTCCAAACCGGCCAGTACGTCAAGTGGAACTGGGGCGATGGCGAAGGCCAGGGACAGGTCGAGGACCGCTTCGAACGCGAGGTGACCCGCACCCTCAAGGGCTCGGAAATCACCAGGAACGGCGATGCCGACAACCCGGCCTACCTCGTCAAGCAGGAGGACGGCGACCGCGTGCTGAAGCGCGGCAGCGAACTCGAGGACTGAGACCGCTCCTGATGGATGCGGGCCGACGCGATGAGGTCTACCGGACCTTGCTCACTCGGCTTTCGGGATGAGCGTTTCGATCGGCGGCTCGTCCCGCACGCTCGCGGCGTAACGCTGCGCCTGGCGCAGGACTCGCACCGCGTTGCGGCTCGCGATCATCTCCAGCTCGGCCTGCGAATAACCCCGACGGGCAAGCTCGGCGAAGAGCGCGGGATATCCGGTCACGTCCTCGAAACCCTCCGGTCCCGTCGGCATGCCGTCGAAATCGCCGCCGATCCCGATCGATTCGATCCCTGCGACCTCGCGGACATGGTCGATATGGTCGGCCATGTGCTCGATCCCGGTGGCGGGTTCGGGATTGGCCGCGTCCCATTCCTCCATCGCGGTCTCGATCCTGAACGGCTGGCCCTGGAACAGCGATTCCTGCCGCGCCTGTTCGGCCGCGCGGGTCGCGAACCACTGGCGGCGTTCCTCGTTGAGATAGCCGGGCAGCGCGACCACCATGACTATCCCGCCATTGTACGGCAGCCGGCGCAGAACGCTGTCGGGCACGTTCCGTGGATGGCCGTTGACGGCGCGCGCGCCCGAATGGCTGAAGATCACCGGAGCCTTCGCCACCTCGAGCGCGTCGACCATCGCCTCCTCGCTGACATGGGAGAGGTCGACAAGCATGCCCAGCCGGTTCATCTCGCGCACCACGTCCATGCCGAATTTGGTGAGGCCGCCATGTTCGGGCGTGTCGGTCGCGCTGTCGGCCCACGGCGTGTTCTTGTTATGGGTGAGCGTCATGTAACGTACGCCGAGATCGTGCATCTGCCTCAGCACGGCAAGGCTCGACCCGATCGAATGACCGCCCTCCATACCCATGAGCGAGGCGATGCGCCCGGCACGAAAGGCGTTTTCGACATCGTCGGCGCTGCGGGCGAAGACGAGTTCGTCATACCGGTCGATCAGGCGGCGCGTGACGTCGATCTGTTCGAGCGTCATCTGCACCGCTTCCGCCTCGCTGAGGGAGGTGGGGACATAGACCGACCAGAACTGCGCGCCGACCCTGCCCTCTGCCAGCCGGGCGAGGTCGGTCTGCATGGTGCGGCCCTGCGGATGGGTTTCCCCGGTCGCGCTGGTGTCGGTAAAGTCGAAATTGGACAATTGGTTGTCGAATCGCGCCCGCAGCTGGATCGGCACGTCGTTGTGCCCGTCGAAGACCGGCGCCATTTCCAGCGCGGCGTTGGCGGTCTCGACCGCGGGATCGAACACTGTCTCGGCGCGCTTCGCCTCGGGCCCGGTGGTCCGCGGCCCCGGATCTGCGGGGCGCGTATCCTGCGCGATGGCCGGCAAGGCGGCCCCTGCAAGCAGAAAGGCAAGGAGCGGGCGGGCGGCGAGTTGCATCATGGCGGGCTCTTTCTCTAGAGGCTGCGCCGAAAGGAATTTCCATGACGCAAGCCGGGTCCGCCCCGATCAATAGCGCCGAGGCGATAATCGAACAATTGCAGCTTCAGCCGCATCCCGAAGGCGGCTGGTACCGCGAGACATGGCGCAGCGGAGCGCAGCCGGGTACGGATGGCGCGCGCGCGGCCGGGACGGCGATCCTGTTCCTGCTGAAAGCGGGCGAGGCCTCGCACTGGCACCGGGTCGATGCCGAGGAACTGTGGATCTGGCAGGCGGGTGATCCGCTCGAACTGGGCCTCGCCGAGGGGGACTTCGCGCAGCCGACGAGCGTGCGGCTGGGTGCCGATGTCGCGAATGGAGAGGCGCCGCAGGGCGTGGTGCCGACCGGGCACTGGCAACGGGCCCGCCCGCTCACGCCCGAAAGCGGCGCGCAGGGCTTCTCGCTCATTTCCTGCGTGGTGGTGCCGGGATTCGATTTCGCGGGCTTCGAACTGGCCCCGCTGGGCTGGGAACCGGGCGAGGGCGCGCCGACAGCGCAGTGACCGCGCGCGCATGACCGCCGAAGCGGCCATTCTAGCGCTGCTGGAAGAGCGCGCCCCCGGCAGGACGATCTGCCCGACCGAGGCCGCGAAAGCGCTCGCCGGGGCGGGCGGCGACTGGCGCGCCCGGATGAACGAGGTCCACATAGGCGTAGATACCCTGCTCGAAGCGGGCGAAATCGCGCTGTCGTGGAAAGGGGAGCCGCTCGGCCAGCGGCGCGGAGCCTATCGCATCGCGCGCCGCTGACCGGTCAGGGCTTCAGCTGAGGTGCTTGGACACCGCCGCCGTCATCTTGAACATCGAGATCTGGTCCTTCCCGATCACCGCGCCAAGCTTGGCGTCGGGATTAATCTGGCGCTTGTCCTTCTGATCCTGAAGGTTGTTCGCCTTGATGTATTCCCAGACCTTCGAGGTGACCTGGGCGCGGGTCATCGGACCCTTGCCGACCACCGCTTCGAGGTCCCCCGAAAGCTGCACCGGTTTCTGTAGCGCGTTATTGCCAGCCATCATCCTTCTCCTTTTATCATGGCAGGTAAGTCAAAAGTCGTCATCCGCCGGGGCGTAGTCGTCGGCGGGTGTCCCGGTGAAAGGCGCGTTGAGGACGGCACAGGCCGTCACCGATCCTGCGAGCGCCTTGATGATGTCCTCGCGCGTGGCGCCGGGCATGGTGGTCAATGGCAGGTCCGTGGCAAAGGCCTGGAACACGTAATGCCGCGTCTCGCCCAGCGGCGGGTTGGGCAACAGCCATTCCGAATTGCCAAGAGCATTCTTGCCCGTGCGCGGCGGGGTTTCGCCTTCAAGCAGCTTGCCCTTCTGCCCGGGCAGGCCCCAGACGAGCCAGTGGCATTGCGGCTCGACCGCGTCACTCGAGGCGTCCTCGGCGACGATCACGATTTCTTGGCTGCCCGGCGGCGGCGCGGTCCATTCGAGCGGCGGGGCGACCGCGTCCTCCTCCTTGGCGGTGAAGCACGGGTCGAGCTGGTCCCCGGCGGCGAAGGCCGGGCTCGACAGCGCAAAGCCGCCCTTCGCGAGCGTGCGCTCGTCCCCCAGCCGCGCGATGGCAAGGCCGCCGTGGCGCGCGCCCGAAGGCAGTTTCGATGCGATCCATTGGGGCAATTCGGTCATGACTCGGTCGCTCTCATTCCTTCCTGCTAGTGCGGTTGCCCCCCCGATAGTAGAGAGGGCCAGGCCTTTTTGCCCCGGTTTCTGCGGAAAACCCGCCGGACCGGGGCTCGAAAAGGGGCCAAGAGCGCACGGGATGCGTCCCGATCGCCGCCGAAACGCCCGCGCCGCCTTGCCCAAGCGCCCCCTTCATTGCATGAAGAAAGCGGATTCGCACCCCCGCGGATCCGTCCAAGCTATCGTTCATGCAGTCCTTTTTTCCGGAGTCGCACATCCCATGAAGATCGGTCGCACCGCGCTTACCGCCACGCTCGCGCTCGCCCTCGCCGCTTGCGGCGGCGGCGGATCGAACCCGCCGCCGACCTCCGGCGGGCCGAGCCCCACGCCGACACCGACCCCGACGACCGCGGCCTGCACCGCGGCGGAGGAAATCGACTACGCCA
Organism: Erythrobacter litoralis; assembly: GCF_001719165.1. Taxonomy (NCBI): domain Bacteria; kingdom Pseudomonadati; phylum Pseudomonadota; class Alphaproteobacteria; order Sphingomonadales; family Erythrobacteraceae; genus Erythrobacter; species Erythrobacter litoralis. The sequence continues at coordinate 786,570 of NZ_CP017057.1, read as the reverse complement.
ATGCGGTCCTGAACGAGTGGTATCTCTTCCCCGACCTGCTCGACGACACGGTCGACCCGGCGGCCTTCAACGACGTGCAGGACTTCCTCGACGCACGCGTCGCCCCGGCGCGTGCGCAGGACATCGACCGCGGCTTCACCTTCGCCACCTCGATCGAGGAAGAGAACGAGCTCATCAATTCCGGCTCGAGCGCGGGCTTCGGCGTGCGGCTTGCCTATGACACGGCGAACAACCGCGTCCTCGCGCTCGAAGCCTTTGAGAACGGCAACGGTTTCGCCGCCGGGATCGACCGCGGAACCGAACTGCTGGCGATCGGCACGACGACGACCAATCTCCAGCTCGTCAGCAACCTGATGGCGAGCGGCGGGCCGCAGGCCGTGATCAACGCGCTCGGCCCGTCCGATCCGGGCGTGACGCGCGTCCTGCGCTTCCGCACCGCGGACGGCACGGTGATCGAGCAGAGCGTGGCCAAGAGCGAGTTCTCGCTCGACCCGATTTCGGACCGCTACGGGGTGCAGATCATCCAGGACGGGGCGAAGAAGGTCGGCTATCTCAACCTTCGCACCTTCATCGTGCGCGATGCCTCGGCCCAGCTCGAGGACGCCTTCGACCTCTTCCGCGGTGAGGGCGTCACCGAGCTCATCATCGATTTCCGCTATAATGGCGGCGGGCTGGTGGATGTCGCCGATACGCTCGGCGACCTGCTCGGCCGGGGCCGCGTGGGCGACGTGTGGAGCCGCACCGTGTTGCGCCCGTCGAAATCCGCCGACAACGAAACCGAGTTCTTCGATTTCGAGGACGAAGCGATCCAGCCAACCAAGATCGCCTTCATCGGGCGCGGCGGGACCGCCTCGGCGAGCGAGCTCGTCATCAATTCCATGGTCCCCTATCTCGGCAATAATGTCGCGCTGGTCGGCACCAACACCTTCGGCAAGCCGGTCGGCCAGTTCGGCTTCGATCTCGAGCGGTGCGACCTGCGCGTACGCGCGGTGACGTTCAAGACCGTCAATGCCGACGATGAAGGCGACTATTTCTCGGGCCTCGCATCGACCGTGCCAAACACCTGCGCGGCGCCGGACGACATCTTCGAGCCGCTCGGCGATCCGGCCGAGGATTCGGTCGCAGCCGCGCTCGATTTCCTGGCCGGGCGCAGCTGCAACCCGATTGCCGCACAGTCCGACAAGGGCATTGCCGGGGCTAGCGCGGAAAGCCAGCGCGCGATGGTGCCGCTCGGCGATACGCGGCGCATGCTCCAGCCGCGCAGGCCCAATCCTGCGCAGTTCGAGATTCCGGGTCTTTTCTAGGACGCCTTAATCGATCGGTTCGCCTCGGTCGCGCCCGCCATTGCAGCGGTCGCAGCGGGTAATCGCGGCGGCGATCACGTCGTCGGCGCTCGCGGGCTTGGCGATGAGATCGGCATCGAGCCGGCGGATGCGTTCGTCATGGCGATCGAGATCGCCCGAATGGAGCAAATAGGGAATGCCGAGCCGGCCCAGTTCCTCGGCCACCGGCAGGCAGGTCTCGCCGCCCGCGAGGCTGACATCGAGCACCGCCACATCGACCCCGCCAAGCGTCGCCAGCCGTTCGAGCGCCCCCGCGCAGTTCGACGCGGGCACGGCATCGCAGCCAAGATCCTCGGCCGCGAATTCGAGATCCATGAGGATGATCGGTTCGTCTTCGAGGAGGAGGATCTTGCAGACACCGGCCATCAGATCGCGCGCGCCGGGACCGTGATCGTCGCGGTCAGTCCGCTCTCCTTCCATTCGCGCTCGATCCGCCCGCGCGCCGTGGCGAGCATGCGGTCGACGATCGCGGTGCCGGTCCCGGCCTCTATCCGCCTCGCATCGACTGCCGGGCCGCCGCTTTCCTCCCAGCGGATGACGAGCGTCGTGTCGCCCTCGCCGGATTCCCATGCGACGCGGACCCGGCCATCGGGATCGGTCCAGGCGCCATGCTTCATCGCATTGGCGGCCATTTCATGGAGGATCATGCCGACGATGGAGATGATCGCAAAGGGCATGCGGGCGTTCTCGCCCTCGAGCGTCAGCCGCCCCGATCCCTGGTCGTAGGGAGTGAGCACGGCACGGATCGCTCCGCCGATATCGATGCTGCCCGACGATGCATCGTCGAGCGTGGTTTCGTAGGCGCGGCCCAGCGCCTGGATGCGGGCATTGATCTCCGCCGCCTCGGACTGGATGCCTCGCATCCGTCCGGTAACGTTGACGATACCGGAAATCACCGCGAACATGTTCTTCATCCGGTGCGAAAGCTCGCGCGCCATTTCGCGCGCGTGCTGTTCCTCCGCCCGCGCGGCGCGCACGTCGGACACGTCCCACTGGCTGCCGAAAAAATAGACGAGTTCGCCCGCATCGTTGTAGATCGGGCCGAGATGGAGCGCGTTCCAGAAGGTCGTGCCGTTCTTGCGATAATTGAGCAGTTCGACCACGACCACGTCCTCGTTCGCGATCGCCTCGCGGATGCGGGCGACGGGTTCGGGATCTGTCTTTGGTCCCTGCAGGAAGCGGCAGTTCCGGCCGAGGACCTCCTCTTCCGAATAGCCCGTCAGCTGGCGAAAGGCGCGGTTGGCGAAGACGATTGGATGGTCGGGTGCATGCGGATCTGACAGGCAGATCGCCATGCGGGTCTGGGCCATGGCCTGTTCGAACAGGACCCCCGATGCGCCCGAGAAACGATCCCCCGTCTCGCCGGCACGAAACCGGTCGGGCGCGTCGTCGAAGCGCATGAGCGCCTGCTGGCTCAGCCTGGGTTCGCTTTGGTCGTCAGTGCTCACGTATCTTCCATCCCACGGTCTTGGCGCCGGAGCGAATGTCGGCGCTGTGACCCGAACATAGGTTGCTTTTCTACAACGGCAGATTCGGGTGCTCGGTTCCGATAGGGATCAAGTCATTGATCGGGATACGTTTTTCCTGCGACGCATTCGCATCAAGCACAGCCGGCGTCAGAGATCGCCCCCGCGTGAAAGCAGGAAAGCGAGGAAACCGACCGCGAACAGAGCGTCGATCACCACCGCGCTCGCCACCAGCAGCGATCCGTCCGCGCCGAAACCCTGCGGCGCGAACAGGGCTGCGGTCCCGACCTTGGCGATGACGCCCGCCCACAGCACCGGGGCGAGCCGTTCGGGATCGCGCGCGGCCTGGAGGTAGACGATCCCGAAAGCGAAGACGAACAGCCCGATCAGCCGCGCATCGAAGCTGGCGGCGGGAGATAGCATGCCGAGCAGGCCGACCACGAAATTGAACGCGGCGGCAAGCCACAGGAAGAGCCGCCAGCCCTGCCCCACCGGGCGGCGCCCGATCGGCGCTCCGAGACGGCCTTCGTTCATGGCGCGGCGGGCCCGGTAAAGCCCTGCGTATCGGTGAAGGCGCAGCCCGCAAGGTCGCGCTCTCCCACCTCGGCGATGGCGGTGAAGGGATAGGTGCGATCGCTCATCCCGTCGCTGCATTCGCCCGGCGTGATGGTGACGGTGACGCCATCGCCGCTATCGAGCGTGCCGGTAAAGCCAAGCCCGTTATTCCCGGCGAACCGTTCGACCGCGAAGCGCTGCCCATCGATGTTCTCGGGCGTGGAATAGGCGGCCGCGCCTTCGGCCTGGTCGATCGTCATGCCCCAGAACGGTTCGGTCCCGGTGACTTCGATCACTTCGCCTTCGCCGATCCCGGAAAAGGGTTCGGTATCGCGGTCGATCGCGTCCCCGTCCCCACCCCCGCAGGCGGCGAGCGTGAGGCCAGCGGCGATCCCGACCAGGCCGGCTCGGGGGGCGTGCGACATCGTGTTCTCTCTCCTTGGCGCGGACACCGGTCTAATGGGTCAGCCGCCCATATGCAAAAGGCGGACCCGCGAGGGCCCGCCTTTCCACAATATTCCGGATGAACCGAAGCTTATTCGGGCATCAGCACCGTGTCGATGACGTGGATCACGCCGTTCGAGGCCTCGACATCGGTCGCGGTCACGGTCGCGGTGTTGCCCGCGGCATCGGTGATCATCACCTGCCCGTCGACCAGAGTCGCGGTGAAGGTGCCGCCACCGACCGTCTCGACCACGAGGCCTTCCTCGCCCGCGTCCTCGATCGCGCTGGTCACGGCCGCGGCATCCATCGCGCCTTCAACGACGTGATAGGTGAGGATCGACTTCAGCTTGTCGGTTTCCTCGGTGGTGAGGGCCTCGACCGTGCCCTCGGGCAGCTTGGCGAAGGCTTCGTCGGTCGGCGCGAAGACGGTGAAGGGCCCTTCGCCCGACAGCGTCTCGCCCAGTTCCGCCGCGCCCACGGCGGCGACGAGCGTGGTGAAGTTGCCATCGCCTTCGGCCACTTCGGGGATCGTGCCCGGCGCAGTCGCGTCTTCGGCCATGGCGGTTTCATCGGCCATCATGTCATCGGTTTCGGCGGCTTCCTCGGCGCAGGCGGCAAGGCCCAGCGCAATGGCGGAAGCGAGCGTGATCTTGAGCATTTTCATCGGGGTAGCTCCTTGAATTGCATTCGTGGATGCGCGCTCATCGGCGCGCGGCTAGTGGACGGGCCGGCGCGTCATCCAGCCCCCCTCACCGCGCCAATGCATAAGGTCGCACAGGCGTTCCATCTTTTTGCCACAATTTACCCGCCACGCGCGGTGAATCGCTGCGGTTCGCGCCGGAAACGGCCCGCACGCCGGAACCCGAACGGGGGCGCGCGGTTACAAGCGGCATGGACTGGACCCCGACCCGCGCCCGTGCGCTCGACCGCCTCGCCCGTTTCCTGCCGAGCGCGGGGATCGATTACGCCGAGACCCGCGGCTTCGACGACGGCCCCGTGGGCGAGGCGCCGGGCGAGCGTGGCCGCGCCAATGTCTCGCAATTGTCGCCCTGGCTCCATGCCGGCCTGATCTGCGAGGCCGAGGTGATCGAGGCGGTGCTGCGCCAGCACAGCCCGCGAGAAGCTGCGAGCTTCGTCTCCGAGATATTCTGGCGGGTCTATTTCAAGGGCTGGCTCGAACAGCGGCCGGGCGTGTGGGACAGCTTCCGGAGCACGCGCGAGGCGGCTTTCGACAAGATCGATGCGAATGCGGGCCTGCGCACCGCCTACGAAGAAGCGATCGAAGGGCGCACCGGCATCTCCGCTTTCGATACATGGGCGCACGAACTGGTCAAACACGGATATCTCCACAACCATGCGCGCATGTGGTTCGCGAGCATCTGGATCTTCACGCTGAAGCTCGATTGGGAACTGGGCGCGGATTTCTTCCTGCGGCACCTGCGCGACGGCGATGCGGCCTCGAACACGCTGTCATGGCGCTGGGTCGCGGGACTGCACACGCAGGGCAAGACCTATGCGGCGCGGGCCGACAACATCGCCCGCTACACCGCCAACCGGCCGGGCGGGCCGCTTGCCGCGCAAGACCTCGCCGACGAGGCCGAGCCGCTGACCGAGGCGCGCGAACATGGTCGCCAGCCGCTCGATCTGCCCGGTCCCGTCGCGCCCGAGGCGCTGGCCGAGCCTTATGCGCTTCTCCTCCATGACGAGGCGGCGAGCCATGTCCCGCTCGCCCTGCCCGCCGCGCCTTCGCTGGTGATCGGCGCGGCCCGGCCCGAATCCCGTTCGCCGCGCGGCGTCGGCGGCCCCGCAGCGCAATTCGCGCGCGGGGCGGTGGCCGGCGGGATGGAGGATGCGCGCCGCGCCTTCGAGTGCGAGGGCATTTCGTGGGAGGAAGGGGGCGATCTTGGCGCGATCCTGGCCGAAGCGGGAATGGACCGGGTCGCCTGTCCCTATCTGCCGGCCGGCTGGACGCGCGATGCGCTGATGGAGCAGCTCGGCCCGCTGGCGCGGGACGAGCGGGTGATCTGGCTGCTCGGCGACCTCGCGCGGGCGACATGGCTGCATGCGCGGGCCGGGTTCTTCCGGGTCAAGAAGGAGATCGAACCGATCCTCGGCGAACTCGGCATCACCGGCGCCAATCCGCCCGAAGGCCTGCCGGGCTGAGATCACTCCTTCGCCCCGGCGCGGGTCCCTTCCTAGCCGGGTGCGAGCCTGCGGATCATCTTCACCTGGCAGCGTTGCGGGCCGAGATTGGGGTCGGGCACGATCAGGTCGACTTCCAGCCCGCGGCACACCCGGCCGACGCCAGCGCTGGTGTCGAACGCGATCGAGCGGGCGAAGGCAAGCTCGCCGCAGCGGCTGAACAGTTCGAACAGGAAGGTGTCGCTTGCGCGGACGTCGACATAGATCCGGCTCGCGCCGTCCGGGCCTTCGGGCGCGTTGCGGAAACCGGTGACATTGCGCGGAAAGAAACAGTCGCGCCCGCCCTCCGCGTCCGCTGCGATCGCGCTCGATCCGCGTTCTTCCAACGGCGCGAAGGCGGCGATGACAGCGGCGCAGCAGGCAGCGGCGAGAGCGCGAAAGGCGAGACGGGGAAGGCTGGAATCGCGCATGATTTGCATGCGGTGCATTCTAGCATGGCCGCAGGGCGGCGCTCCGGCAGCTCGCCATGTCTGCGGCACGGATAGGCCGCCCGGGCCCGTTCCGGCGCGCTTACAGCACCTTGTCCGGGCGCGGTTCGTGCCTGTGCTTCTCACCCTTGCCGAAATGCCGTTCGAGCCGCTGGGCGAGCGTGTTCGCGGCCTTGCGCGCGGCGTCGTCGACCTTGGCCGCCTTTTCGGTCACGCCAATCGGCTTGCCGCCGCGCGGGCGGGCCTCGATCGTGCAATGCTTGTCGTCCGCGCCATGCTTGGAGCCGTTCTCGTCGGCTACATGGACCTCGACGCGCGTCAGACGTTCCTCGTAGCGGGCGAGCTTCTGGCGGACCATCTCCTCGATCCGCTCGGCGACATTTTCGGTCCCCATGACGGAACTGTTGGAATTGAACTGGAACTGCATCGCGGCTTTCTCCTCTCTTTTCTCTTGTCGGTCAGCCTATCGGACGACTGCCCTGACCTGCAAGCTGGGAAATGAACCCGGGATTGCCAGAGGAGAGAGTGAGAAAGATCGGGATGCGGACGCGCGCGCCGCGCGATCGGCGCATGCGAAGCGAGCCTTTCGGCAGGCTCAGTCCTGGGAGGCCGCCTCGGCTGCTTCGGCTGCTTCGGCTTCGCGCCGGGCGGTGCGTTCGGCATCGGCCTTCTCGCGTTCGAGAGCCGTCTTGCGGGCCTGTTCGGCAAGGCCGCGCCAGGTCTTTTCCGAGCGCAGTTCGCGCTGGCGGACGTTTTCGAGCTCCGCCTTCTTCGCGGCATCGGCCGCGGCATCGGCGCGTTCGGTGTAGAATTCGTAGGTCTGGGCCATCGAGGGGCCTCCTGTCGGTTGGCGGGACGGCAGCGCGTCCGAAGGGAAAGGGCGATAGAGAGGGGGCGCGCGCAGCCTCGCAATGCGAGACCGCGCGCGCCGGCCCTTCGCCTTAGTCCGCCGCGACGAGGTTGATCGCGCTTTCCTTGCCGTTGCGGCCGACTTCGACCTCGTAATTGAGGCGCTGTTCGCGATCGAGCGTCTGCATGCCGGCGGCATGAACGGCGGTGATGTGGACGAAGCTGTCGCCCGAACCGTCGTCGGGCTGGATGAAGCCATAGCCCTTGTCGGTGTTGAAGAATTTCACGGTGCCAGTCTTGGCCATAAGTCGTTCCTTTCGAAGAACGTTGGTGTTGCCCGCCCCGCAACGCGCGGGGCCGGTTGTGCGTCAAATCGTTCAGGGGAAAGGAAGTCGTCGTCTGGTTTACGCCGGGGGCCAGTTGCGCATGCGCAGTAGGCCAGGCGGCGAGTCAAGCGCGAAGTCCGTCGCAAATTCCGACGTCAGCACACTCTCCATAGCACGGCCCGCGCGTTTTACCTAATCGGATCGTGTCGCAGGTCGCAAAGAGGGCCCCCGGATCGCTCCGGAGGCCCCTTTCGCTCGCTGGTTCGCTTCGCAAATCAGCCCTGCTGTTTCGCGCCGCTGTCGCCGGCGCCCTGTTCCATCTGCAGGTTGGTCGCGTGGGCCTTGCCGCCATCGATCTGGCGCGTATCGTATCCGTAACGCTGATCGGCACGCGGTTCCTGGGCCTGCTGCTGCAGGTCGGACTTGTTGAACGGCAGGGCATCGCCGCCCTTGTCCGGGGTGATCATCCCGGAGCCCTTGCCGGTTTCGTAGGACTTGATCTTGCCATAATGGGTCATGATGATGCTTCCTTTATTGTCCGCACGGGCAGCCGAATCTGGCCGCTTGTGCACGGCGCCAAAAGTCAATTTGAAATAAATGGACCCAAAATACGGTCTTCAGGATTTCATTGATGGACCGGTAGCCCTATTGATATGGCTATTCTGCCATCCATTTCAATGACTGCCCTATGAGTATTTCATCTTTATTTTAAAGTCATTGACGCACCTGTCGCAAGCGCGCAAGGTGCCGCCGGGCATTCCGCCCGATTGGAAAAGATCATGGCCAAGGGCCAGGCGAAGAAGAGCCGCGAATCGCGCAAACCCAAGGCGAACAAGGGTGCGCCGAAAACCAATGCCAGCCAGCCCAGTCTCAAGCCCGGGATGATCAAGGGGCTGGAAAACATGAAGAACAGCTAGAATGGCGGCCTGCGCGCCCTCCGCGGGGCGCGCGCCGTCGCCGATAAAGCTGCGCCTGCCTTGCGCAGGAGCGCGCCTCACGACGTCTTCACGATCTCCTCAGCCAGCACCGCGACAGTCGCGCCGAGCAATTCCACCTTCAGCTCGTTGTAGGCGCTCCGCCCGTCCGGGGCCAAGGTCAGCCGCTGGGTCACGTCGTAATTGCCGTCCATGCGGTACTGGATCGTCAGCAGGTTCCCCTTGGCATAAAGCTCGACCAGCCCGTCGGCGTCGGTCAGCGTGCCCTCCCAGCGCCCCTCGCCCGCCTTCCTGATCTCCCAGCGGCGCGTGCGCGGGGCCTTGTCGCCCTCGGTCACCACCTGCACCAGTTCGAGCACGCCGGGGCGCAGCATCCGTCCGGCGCTCTCGACCCGCACCGGGACCGTGCCGGACAGCAGCTTGGAAAGCTCGCCTCGTCCCACGCTTTCGCCGAGGAAGAACACCATCGGGTCGAAATAGGGCGCCTCGGCGCGCGCGATGGGATCGAAGCCTTCCTGCGGCGTCGAGGCGCAGCCGATCAGCGCGAGCGGGGCCATCACGGCGGCAATGCCTGTGCGCCAACTCATGCGCCTAAGCTCCCGGCGGGCCACGATATGAGCAGCGCGCCGCGCAAGGTTCCGGGCGCGAAGCCGGTCGCGGCATCCTCGGGATAGAGGCTCACGATATGGGCGGCTAGATCGGGGTCGATGTCGCGGCCATGGCAGGTCGAACAGGGTTGTTCGGCCATCGGGATCGCGCTCATGAAATGGACCTTGCCGTCCTCGGCGCGCCAGATGCGCCTGGCCGGCGCGCCGCCTGCCATCGGCGCTTCGGCGAGCGCGTCATATCGTCCCTGCATTTCGCCGGGCACGCTGCCCTCGGGATTGCGGTTGCGCGCGGCGATACGGCGGATTTCGGCCCCGCTTTCCTGCGACGCGGCCTCGGCCAAGGCGGGCGCGACGTCGCGGCACACGCTCACCGCGTTTTTCGGCCCGCCCGCTTCGAGCGCGCTTTGCAATTGCATCCTGAGATCGGCGGCGAAACGCTGCGCGATGGGCGCGGATCGCGCGGCCACGGCGGCTTCGTCGAGCGGTGCGGGCTCCTGCTCGCTCTCATCCGCACAGGCCGCGAGCCCAAGGGCCGCCCCCGCGAGAAGCAAACCACGTCTGATGTTCCGAAACGCTTTCATGATATCTCCCGCCTGCCGCGAGCCTACACGATCACTTCGCTGGCCGCGCTGAAGAAATAGCGACTGCGCTCGAAATGGATGAACCGCGCCTCGTCCGCGGCAAGGATGGCGGCGTGGCGGCGCCCTTCCTCGCTTTCGCCCACGCGGGCGAGCGCCTCTTCGCTGTCGAACCAGATTTCCGCGACGCCGTCATAGTCTTCGCCCTCGCCGCAGGGGATGCCCTGGGCGCTGGCGAAGCGGCGGGCCATGTCGCTCGTCAGCGTGTGCTGCTGGACATAGCGCCGGATGCCGAGCGCCTCGCTCGCCGCCGCGACCAGCGGGGCGTGGGTGCCGCGCCAGTAGCGCTGGAATTCCTCGCGGGTGAGCGCGGGCAGGCGGTGGAGGCAATAGGTGATGCGGATCATGCGCGCTTGCCTTTCCGGGGCGAGGCCGGACCCGGCGGGGGCGAAACCCCGCCGGGTCCTCTCATCCCTATTCGGCCGCGTCTTCGGGCAGATAGAGGCGGCGGCCCTTTTCGTCGTAGAGCCTGCTCATCTCCTCCATGCCCTTCTCCGCCTCCTCGACAGCCTCGGGCGAGGTCGCGGCAAGGAAGCTGTCGGGGTCCGAATTCTGCTTCGCGGCGAAATCGCGCACTTCCTGGCTGATCTTCATCGAGCAGAATTTCGGCCCGCACATCGAGCAGAAATGCGCGGTCTTGGCGCCTTCGGCGGGCAGGGTCTGGTCGTGATATTGCTCGGCCGTGTCGGGGTCGAGGCTGAGGTTGAACTGGTCGCGCCAGCGGAACTCGAACCGCGCCTTGGAAAGCGCATCGTCGCGAACCTGCGCCGCCGGGTGGCCCTTGGCAAGATCCGCCGCGTGGGCGGCGAGCTTGTAGGTCACGACCCCCACCTTTACGTCGTCGCGATCGGGCAGGCCCAGATGCTCCTTGGGCGTGACGTAACAGAGCATCGCGGTGCCGTACCAGCCGATCTGCGCCGCGCCGATGCCGGAGGTGATGTGATCGTATCCCGGCGCAATATCGGTGACGAGCGGACCCAACGTGTAGAACGGCGCCTCGCCGCAGGCGGCGAGCTGCTTTTCCATGTTCTCCTTGATCTTGTGCATGGGAACATGGCCCGGCCCTTCGATCATCACCTGCACGTCCTGTTCCCAGGCGCGCTTGGTCAGTTCGCCCAGAGTGTAGAGTTCGGCGAACTGGGCTTCGTCATTGGCATCCGCGATCGATCCGGGGCGCAGCCCGTCGCCGAGCGAATAGGCGATGTCGTACGCCTTCATGATCTCGGTGATCTCGTCGAAATGCTCGTAGAGGAAGCTTTCCTTGTGATGGGCAAGGCACCATTTCGCCATGATCGAGCCGCCGCGCGACACGATCCCGGTCACGCGCTTCGCCGCCATCGGCACGAAGGGCAGGCGCACGCCCGCATGGATGGTGAAATAGTCGACGCCCTGTTCGGCCTGTTCGATCAGCGTGTCGCGGAAGATTTCCCAGGTCAGGTCCTCGGCGACGCCGCCGACTTTCTCCAGCGCCTGGTAGATCGGCACGGTCCCGATCGGCACGGGCGAGTTCCTGATGATCCATTCGCGGGTGTCGTGGATGTTCCGGCCCGTCGACAGATCCATGATCGTGTCCGCGCCCCAGCGGGTCGCCCAGACCATCTTTTCCACTTCCTGCGCCACGTCCGAGGCCACGGCGGAATTGCCGATATTGGCGTTGATCTTGACGAGGAAATTGCGCCCGATCGCCATCGGTTCGGATTCGGGGTGGTTGATGTTGGACGGGATGATCGCGCGGCCCCGGGCGACTTCGCTGCGAACGAATTCGGGGGTGATGTAATCCGGGATTTCCGCGCCCCAGCTTTCGCCGTCGCGGATCAGGTCCTTGGCGATTTCGCGGCCGAGATTCTCGCGCTCGGCGACATATTCCATCTCGGGCGTGATGATGCCCTGCCTTGCATAATGCATCTGCGAGACATTGCCGCCCGCTTTCGCGCGCAGCGGGCGTTTGACGACATTGGGGAATTGCGCGACGCCGCCCGAACGGTCGGGACCAAGCTGGCCGTTATCCTCGGGCTTGACCTCGCGGCCGTCATATTCCTCGACATCGCCGCGGCCCATGATCCAGTCGCGCCGCAGCGAAGGCAGGCCCGCGTGGATGTCGATATTCGCTTTGGGATCGGTATACGGGCCGGACGTGTCATAGACCCGCACCGGATCCTCGCCCCCTTCGAGCATGATCTCTCGCATGGCGACGCGCACGCCGCTGCCGGTGCGCGCGCCGACATGGATCTTGCGGCTGCCGCGGATCGGGCCGGTGGTGACGCCGATTTCGACGGGTGAATTGATGTCGGCCATGCGAAGCTCTCCTCATGCGCGAAGAGAGCGGTTTCTGGATGCCGACCAGACCACTCCCTCCGCCGATGCTAATCGGTTCAGGTTCGACGGGTCGTGTGGAGCATACCCACACCTCTCAGGCTTTCCGTTCGCCCATCAGCACTCAAGGCGATGATGGTGGAGCTGCCTCCCCGGGGTGATGCGAAAGGTAGAGCCTTTGCTGGCCAGTGTCGAGAGCCAGTGTGCAGCGGCCACTGTGAGGACCTAGCCCGAGATGCACGGGCCGCTCACGACAGCTTTGCACCCGCACGCGGCTGCGCTAGGCAGGAAAGGCGGGCCGAAGGGGAATGCGCCGGTGACGGAAAAGCGGTTTTCGACGGGACCGAAGGCAGGCGATCTTGCGCAGATCGAGGCTTTCGCCGCGCTGAGCGAGACCGCGCTCGCCGCGCTGCGCGATGCGGCGCATCTTGAAAGCGTGAAAGGCGGCGAATTGCTCGTCCGTCACGGCGATGCGGCGGAGACGCTTTATCTCGTCGCCTCCGGGCGGTTTCACGTCCAGCTTCCCGATGGCCGCGTCGTGGCCGAGATCGAGGCGGGCGAGCCGATCGGCGAACTCGCCTTCTTCGCCGGCGGCACGCGCACCGCCGATGTCCGGGCGAGCCGCGACAGCACGGTCTATGCCCTCACCCGCGAGGCCTACCGCAAGGTCTCCGGGCAGCACCGCGAGATCGCCGACACGATTCTCGCCGAGATCGCCCGCCGCCTGGCGCGCACCACCGCCAGTTCCGCCGCCATGCCCGCGCGCCCTGGCCGGGTCGTCGCCCTGCTTCCCGCCGGGGCCACGCGCCTGCCCGAAGGCCTCGCCGAACGGCTCGCCGAAGCGCTCGGGCGCCATGACAGCGTGCGCCTCGTGCGCGAATCCGACTGCCCCGCAGGGCTCGATCCCGGGAGCGAGCGCTTCGGCGACTGGATCGCCGAGCTGGAGGGCAGCGCCGCGCGCATCCTGCTAAGGGCGGGCGAGGCGGAGGACTGGAACCGCGCCGTCGCGCGCAATGCCGACGACCTGATGCTGGTCGCCCCGCTGGCCGAAGGCGGCGGGGCGCTGTCCCCGTTCGAGGAATACGTCCTGCCGCTGTTCCTTGAACACGACCGGATGCTGCTGCTCTGGCGTGAGCGTTCGGCGCAGGAGATCGCGGGTTCGGCGCGCTGGCTCGATCCGCGCGCGGTCAAGCTGCACCATCATGTCGCGCTCGACGATCCTGGCGACATCGCGCGCGTCGCGCGCTTCATGGCGGGCCGCGCCAACGGCATCGTCCTGGCGGGCGGCGGGGCGCTGGGCTGCGCGCATATCGGCGTAATGCAGGCCCTCATCGAAAACGGCGTGCCGATCGATTTCTACGGCGGGACCAGCGCCGGGGCGGCGATGGGCGGCGCGCTCGCACAGGGGCTCACACCGAGCGAGACGCTCGACCAGATGGAGGCGATGTTCATTTCGCGCCGCGCGATGAAGCGGATGACGATTCCCGTCCATTCGCTGCTCGATCCGCGCGTCTTCGATGCGGAATTGCGGGCGCGCTATTCGGAAAAGGACATTGCCGACCTGCCGTTCAACTTCCTCGCCGTCTCGACCAACCTTTCGACCAACAGGGTCCATGTCCATCGCCGCGGCCCCTTGTGGGAGGCAGTGCGCGCGTCCGGTTCGCTGCCGACGATCCTGCCGCCCTTCATCACCGGGGAAGGCGACGTGCTCGTCGATGGCGGCGTGCTCGACAATCTGCCGGTGGAGATCATGCGCGCGGCCAAGGCCGGGCCGAACGTGGTGGTCGCGCTGCGCGCCGATGCCGGGGCGGCGTGGCGGATCGAGGCGCGCTATGGCGACGTGCGCACCCCTGCCCGGCTTGCTCGCGACCTTCTCCTCAGGCGCAGGCCCGAGCGCGCCTTTCCAAGCCTGATCGAGATCATGTCGCGTTCCATGGTGGTGTCTTCGCAGGGTGCGGTCGAAGCCGCGCTTGCAAAGGCCGATGCGCTGGTCGTCCCGCCGATACCGCAGACCATGCAGATCCTCGACTGGCATCTGGGGCGCGAGGTCGCCGAGGCCGCGCGCCGTTTCACCGCCGGGGAGATCGAGCGCCGGGATGATCTTGCCGCGATGAAGGCGCGCTGAGCGGCCTCGGCAGGCCCGGCTAGGACGAAAGGCAGACCCGCATCCCCCGTCGCGCCACAGCAAAGCCCGCAGCATCGACCGCACGGCTCTGGGCGCTGGCGGGATCGCGCAGCGGATTGGTGTGGTTCATGTGGATGAAGCGGACCTTGGCCCGTTCGGCATCGGGCAGGGATGACAGCCGCTCCATGACAGCCTTCGCCCGCGGATGCGGCACCGCGCTCATGTCGCGCTCGCCCAGTTCACCGTCATCCCAGAAGGTCGCGTCGATGAAGGCGTAGTCCACCCCCGCGACGAGCTGCTGGAGGCTGGTCGGGGACTGCGCCTCGAACGTCTCCCAGCTGTCGATGTCGGGCAGGTAGAGCGCGCGCAGGTCCGGCGTCATGATGACGAAGCCGACGGTTTCCGAAAACTCGTCGCGATGGGGCACGCGGATCGGCAGCACGCCGAAATCGTCGGTCAGCACGGTGAAGGCCCCCTCCGCCATTTCGACGAGCGTGATGTTGCCGTTATCGACCAGCTGGCTCCACGGCCCGTTGGCGCGCAGGAAACCCGCCATGCGCGGCATCGCGAAGACCGGCACGCCGCGCGCGCCCGCGGCTTCGGTGCCGAGCCATGCAAGGCCGAAATAATGCCCGATATGCGCGTGGGTAAGGAAGATCCCGTCGATCCCCAGCCCCTGCGCCGGCGGTTCGAGAGAATCGAGCGCGGCAAGCTGCCGGGTGATCGCCGGGGTCGCATCGAACAGGTAGCGTGCCCCTGCCTCGCGGTCGACTAGGGCGAGCGAGGTCGGCAGCAGGGGCTCGCCGGCATCGTTCGCATGGCCGATCTGCGGCGCGCCCGCGTCCTGTCCCGTCCCGAGCACGACGAGTTCGCGCAGGCAGGCCGCCTGCCCGCTCGCGCCGGGTTCCTCCGCCGCCGCGCCGTGCGTCGGCCCGGACAGCGCCAGCGCCATCACCATCGCCAGCGCCAGCGCCAGCGCCGCCGATACGCCCAACCTCGCCCGCATCATCGTCTCCCCCGCCACATTGCGCTTCGAGGCATGAACGTTATGGAGAGGCGCAGCAAGAGAACACCGCAATGAGAGGAGCTCAAGCCCGCATGACCCGCATCACCCGCATCACCCTTTTCGCCGCCGCGCTCACCGCGTCCGTCTCGCTCGCCGCCACGGCAGCCCATGCCCGGCCGATGACGCCGGAGGACGTGGCAAAGATCGAAGCGCTTGGCGCGTTCGCGGTCTCGCCCGACGGCAAGCGCATCGCCTACACCACCGGATCGCGTCCCGACGTCACCGAGGGCGAGGACGATGGCGGCTATCGCGGCGAATTGAAGATCGCGACCGGCCCGGGAGAGGCGCGCGCCTATCTGCCCGCCGATATCAGCCCCGGACAGGTCGCCTTCACTCCCGACGGTTCGATGGTGACCTTCCTCTGGGCAAAGGGCGATGACGACACCGCCGTGTGGGGCGTGCCGGTAGCGGGCGGGACCTATGAAAAGCTTGCCGCGGTGCCGGGGACGGGCGTGCGCTCCTACGAGATCGCGCCCGATGGTTCGACGATCTACATGCTGGCAGGCCCCGGCGAGGACGAACAGCGCACCGCCGAGGCCGAGGGCGGCTTCGACGCGAAGGTCTACGAGGAGGAATTCCGGCCCGCACGCATGTTCGCAGCCCAGCTGGGCGGAGGCCTCGACGAGGCCCCGCGCGAGATCGCCCTGCCCGGCTTTGTCAGCGCTTTCGACGTGTCGCCCGACGGCACGCGCGCTCTCGTCCAGACCGCGCCGACGCCGCTGGTCGACGACAGCTACACCAAGATGCGCGTCAATCTCATCGACCTCGCCAGCGGCGATGTGACTGCAATCGTCGAAACGCCGGGCAAGATCGGCGATGTCGAATGGGCGGGAGACGGTTCGCAATTGTCGCTCATCGCCGGCGTCGACATGAACGATCCGGCGGCGACGACGCTGCATCTCGTCGATGCTTCCTCCGGGACCTACCGCGCGCTCAATGCGGGCGCGGCCGAAGCGGCGGTGGATGCCGAATGGCTCGAAAGCGGGCGGCTCGCCGCGGTCATCCATGTCGGGACCGAGGCGCGATTGAGGCTTTACGATGCCGATGGCAGCGTCGCGCAGGAATACGATCCGGGCGAACTCATCCTCACCCGGATCGAGGCGGCGGGCGGCACATTGGCGGTCGCCGCCGACACGCCACGCCACCCCAGCGAGCTGTTCGTGTGGAAGGACGGCGCCTTCGAACGCTGGACGACGCACAATCCGTGGCTTGCCGAAATCGACTTCGGCACGCAGCGCACCTACACCTACACCGCAGCCGACGGGCAGGAAATCGAAGGCGTGCTGATCGAGCCGGTCGGCGGGGCGCCGGCGGGCGGCGCGCCGACGATCATGAACATTCACGGCGGGCCCGAGGCGCATGAAAGCAATGGCTGGCAGACCGCCTATTCCAAGCCTGGACAGGTCGCGGCGGGACAGGGCTATGCCGTGTTCCTGCCCAATTATCGCGGCTCGACCGGATACGGCGTCGCCTTTGCCAAGCAGCACCAGGGTAATTACACCGACCCCGAATTCCGCGACATCGTCGATGCGAAACGCGCACTGGTCGCCGAAGGCATCGCTGATCCCGACCGCACCGGGATCACCGGCGGTTCCTATGGCGGCTATGCGTCAGGCTGGGGCGCGACCTATTATTCCGACGAATTCGCCGCGAGCGTGATGTTCGTCGGCATCTCCAACCAGGTGTCGAAGTTCGGCACGGGCGACATCCCTTACGAGATGTACAACGTCCACTCGCGCGCCTGGCCGTGGGACGACTGGCTCGGCATGCTCGAAGTCTCGCCGGTCTATCATGTCGACAAGGCGAACACGCCGATCCTCATCATGCACGGCGAAGAGGACACGCGGGTCAATCCGGGCCAGAGCCTTGAGCTTTATCGCAGCCTCAAGGTGAGGAAACCCGAGGTTCCCGTGCGCCTCGTCTTCTACCCGGGCGAAGGCCACGGCAATCAGGGCGCTGCGGCGCGGTACGACTACAATCTGCGGATGATGCGCTGGTTCGACACCTATCTGAAGACCGGCGACCGCCGCGCGCCGCTGCCCGATCCGCGCCCGCAGCTGGCCGAAGGAGCTGCCGGGGCCTAGGTGACTTCCGAATAGGAAAAAGGCCCGCTATCCCGGGCTGACGGGACCCGGCCCGTGCGCAGCACGGCCGGGCCCCCTCACCCGATAACCCCGGAGCCTTCCCGCGATGATTCCTGCCCGCACCCCGCTTGCCCTGCTGGCCGCAGCCCTGCTTCTTGCGGGAAGCGCGTTCGTCGGCCCGGCCGCACTTCATGCGGCACAGGAAACGGGTGCCCATTCCCGGCTGGTCGCGACGATCGCGTCGGACACCATGCGCGACCGGTTGTTCGAAAGGCAGCTCGAAATCGGGTTCCGGGGCCCGCTCGAACAGGACCCCGAGCTTGCCGAAATCGAGATGGAATGCCCCGGCTTCGCCGACGCGCTGGTTGCGGGGCTTACCCCGACCCTGCGCCGCAGCCACGATGTCGATTACGACTGGTTCAGGGACCGCCTGACCGCCCTGTTCGAAAGCGGCATGAGCGAGGACGAAGCTGCGGACGCGGCGGACTTCTTCTCGGGCGAGACCGGTCAGCGCCTCCTGCTCACCATAGCCACGCAGCAATCGGGCACGAATGCCCTGCGCGACATCATGGCCGATGACGACATGACCATCTCGCCACAATCGATGGACAAGGACCGGGCCGACACCGTCCAGCGCGTGCAGGAGGCGATCGGCAAGGAAGAGATGGATGCCATCATTTCCGAACTGGCGCTTGCCGGCTGGTTCCCCGCCTTCGAAGCGCTGCAGCCGCGCATGAGCGCGCTCAATCTCGAACTGGCGAACCTCGACTACACGCCGGAAGAATACGCCGAGATCGATCGCCTGACGGCTGAGATCGCCGAGGCGCATTTCACGCGCTGCGACGCGGCCGACCCTGTCTCCGGACAGGAATAGGGCAGCCCCGGCCCCGGTGACGCCACGGGGCCGGACGTTCGCCCGATCCCCAGAGCGGCAGGATCACGGTCCCCGCGAAGGCACGGTTCAGAAGGTATAACCCACGCCGATCCCGCCGAGGAACTGGTTCGGATCGCCCCGCAGCGAGGTGTAGGGCGTGTCCTCGCCATCGCCGAACAGGCGCGAATAGCCGAACACGCCGTAAATGCTGAATCCCCCGTCAAGCGAATTGCCGCTGAGATCGTAATTCACGATCGCGGTCAGCCCGGCACTGTTGAGCCCGCCATCGGCGCGGAATTGCGGCAGGCCGCTGGCGGCGGCCTGATCGGGGCTGACGGAATAGTAATAGTCGGCGAAACTGTCGTCGACGAATTGCAGGCCCGCCTGCAGGTTGATGACGGTCGCCCGGCCGAGCGGCGTGGTGTAGCCGATATTCGGCTCGATCAGCATCCCGTCATGCGCGCCGAGAATGTCCCAGCGCACCTGCGTCGAAAGGGTCAGGTTGTCGAAACGGTTGAGAACGCGCGGAAAGTTCACCCCCGCATTGGCGCCGACTTCGGCCGCGACATCGAGCTTGCCCGCCGCTTCGACGACCTCGTCCGAAATCCGCGCATTGCGATCGTTGCGGATGCGGAAGGCCGGCCCGAACTGGAAGGTGGTCCCGCCCGGCTGGCCCGGGACCGTGCGCTGCGAAAGCAAATTGAGCGTGATGCCCGGCCCGTTGGGCGTAAGACCGATCCCGCCCAGCCGACCGACGACCAGCGGCAGCGGAAAGGCGATGTAATCGTCCGAACCGGCATAGCTCGGCACCATCCCGACGCCCACGCCCAGCGTCACCCAATTGTTGTCGAAGACCGGTTTCATGCCCTGCATCCCGGTGGGCATCCGGTCCTGCCCGGGGCCCTGCTGCTGACCCTGCGGTTGACCCTGCTGCTGGCCCTGATCCTGGGACCCCTGCGGTTCCTTCGCGCTCCCTTCGCGGCCCTCCGCGAGGTCGAAGGCGTCATGTGCGCTCGCCGAAATCAGCACGGGGCTCGCCGCGACGGGCTCTGCGGCAAGCGCCGGGGCCTCGCGCGTTTCGGCAGCGGTGGAGGTCTTCGCCCCGGCCGGCACGGCGAGGGCGGCGACGAGCGCGAGCGTGCTGGAAAGCGGCGGGAATACGGATCTGGGGGACTTCACGGATAGGACTCCTCGTGGGAAATCGGGGAAAAAGGGGGCGGGGCGCATGGGCCGGTGCCCGCCTTGCAAGGCGGGACTTTCAAAAAGATCCTGTCGGTTCGGCCCTGCCGTGCTGCAAGACCCTGTTCAAGCGGGGCGGTTCTTGGCAATGGTATATCGTGAGTTCGCAAACCCCCGCCTAAGTCATGCAATTCCCGCAATCAATCCGTATCGCGACGACCCGTTCCGCCGCATCGCACCCGCCGCCCTCGCCGCGCGCGGCGCGTGCGTGCGCATTGCTCCCCTCGCCGCCGTGCCCTAGGGCTCAAGAGGCATGAGCGACTCATCCCCTTCCCCCTCCCCCGATCCGATGCAGCCTTCGGGCACCGCCCCGCGCGATGTCGTGCCGCGCGATGTCGTCATCGTCGGCGGCGGGCTTGCCGGGGGCCTCATCGCCCTTGCGCTCACGCGCATGGCGCCTGCCACGAGCTTCACCCTGGTCGAGGCGGGCAAGGTGCTGGGCGGCAATCACCGCTGGAGCTGGTTCGAGACCGATCTCGCCCCGCAAAGCGCGGGATTACTGAACGAATTCCCGTTGAAAAGCTGGGACGAGGGCTATGACATCGCCTTTCCGGGCTATGGCCGGACGCTCGGCACATCCTACCGTTCGCTCGGCTCGGAGGATTTCCACGCCCATCTCGCCGAAGTCCTGCCCGAAGGCAGCGTGATGCTGGGCAAGCGGGTCGCGCAGCTCGACGCGGGCGGCGTGACGCTCGGCGACGGCACGCGCATTGCGGCGAGGCGCGTGATCGACTGTCGCACCTTCAAGCCTTCGGACAAGCTCGCGGGCGGCTGGCAGGTCTTTCTCGGCCATCATATCCGCTGCCACGAACCGCACGGGCTGACCCGGCCCGTCATCATGGACGCGACCGTCGACCAGTGCGCGCCGCATGGCAACGGGGCGGCCTATCGCTTCGTCTATGTCCTGCCATTGAGCGAGGACGAGGTTTTCGTCGAGGACACCTATTACGCCGACCACCCGCGCATGGACCGCGAACAGCTTGCCGGGCGCACCCGCGCCTATGCCCGCGAAAAGGGCTGGCGGGGCGAGGTCATCGGCAGCGAGACCGGCATCCTGCCGGTCATATCGGGCGGCGATTTCGAGCGCGTGATCGAGGATCTGCGCATTCCGGGCGTCGCCATCGCCGGATCGCGCGGCGGGTTTTCGCACCCGCTGACGAGCTACACCCTCCCCTTCGCCGCCGCCAATGCGCGCGACATCGCGCTGCTGCTCGCCGAAAGTCCGGACACCAGCGCCGAGGATCTCGCCTTCTTCTGCGAGGAGCGGGCGCGCCGCCACTGGCGCGAGACGAGCTTCTACCGGATGCTCTCGCGCATGCTGTTCGAAGCCGCCGATCCCGAACGGCGCGTGCAGGTGTTCGAACATTTCTACGGCCTGTCGGGCGATCTCGTCGAACGCTTCTATGCCGGGCAATCAACCTGGCCCGACCGGCTGCGCATCCTCAGCGGCAAGCCGCCCGTAGCTATAAGCCGCGCCATCGCTGCGATGGTTTCCCGCGGAAAGCCTTTCAAGATGGAGAAAACGGCATGAACGCCGAAGCCCCGATCGCACCGAAATCCCCCGCCGGCACCGGGATCGACCCTGCCATGGCCGAACGTTATGCGGGCAAGAAAGCCTGCGTGATCGGGGCCGGTTTCGGCGGCATGGCGCTCGCCATCCGCCTGCAGTCGCACGGCATCGAGACCACCGTGGTCGAAGCCCGCGACAAGCCGGGCGGGCGCGCCTATTTCTGGGAAAAGGACGGCTTCACCTTCGATGCCGGGCCGACCGTCATCACCGACCCGCCCTGCCTCGAGGAATTGTGGCAGCTGACCGGCCATGACATCTCCGAGGATGTCGAGCTGATGAAGGTGATGCCGTTCTACCGCCTCAACTGGCCCGACGGGACCAATTTCGAATATTCGAACGACGAGGAACAGCTCAACGCCGAGATCGCCAAGCTCGAACCCGACGATGTCGTCGGCTACCAGCGGTTCCTCGAATATTCCCAGCGGGTCTACGAGGAAGGCTATCTGAAACTCGGGACCAAGCCGTTCCTCGATTTCAAGACCATGCTGAAAGCCGCGCCCGCGCTTGTCCGCGAACAGGCCTGGCGCAGCGTCTATTCGATGGTGTCGAGCTACATCAAGAACGAGAAACTGCGCGAGGCGTTCAGCTTTCACTCGCTCCTCGTCGGCGGCAACCCGATGAAGACATCGAGCATCTACGCGCTCATCCACAAGCTCGAGAAGGATGGCGGCGTTTGGTGGGCGCGCGGCGGGACCAATCGCCTGATCGCGGGCATGGTGCGCCATTTCGAACGGCTCGGCGGCACGATGCGGGTCGGCGATCCGGTGGTGCAGGTCCACACGATCGGCACCCGCGCGTCCGAGGTCGAAACGAAGTCGGGCTGGAAGGAACGCTTCGACGCGGTCGCTTCCAATGCGGACATCATGCATTCCTACAAGGACCTGCTGTCGGGTTCGCAGCGCGGGCAGAAGATCGCGAAATCGCTCGGCCGCAAGAGCTTCTCGCCCAGCCTCTTCGTGGTCCATTTCGGGCTCGAGGGAACGTGGCCCGGCATCGCGCACCACATGATCCTGTTCGCCAACCGCTACAAGGGCCTGCTCGACGACATCTATTCGAACGGCGTACTGCCGGAGGATTTCGCGATCTACCTCCACCACCCGACCGTCACCGATCCGTCCATGGCGCCGGAAGGCATGAGCACGTTCTACGCGCTCGTCCCCGTCGCCCACATGGGCAAGATGCCGGTCGATTGGGACGAGGTCGGCCCGAAGCTGGAGAAGATGATCCTCGACGAACTCGAACGCCGCCTGATCCCCGACATCCACAGCCGGATTGTCACCAAGTTCAGCTACGCGCCCAAGGATTTCAAGCAGGACCTGTCCGCCCACATGGGCAGCGCCTTCAGCCTCGAGCCGGTCCTGTGGCAGAGCGCCTATCTGCGCGGCCACAACCGCGACGACGTGATCGAGAACTTCTACCTCGTCGGCGCGGGCACGCATCCGGGCGCTGGCATCCCCGGCGTGGTCGGCAGCGCCAAGGCGACCGCGGGCATTGTGCTGGAGGATTTGGCCGCTAAAGCGACCGCATGAATGGAATGAAACGGTCCATGCGAAGGCTCGCGGTCTATTGCGGCTCCGCCAGCCCGGCCGATCCGCGCTATGTCGAACTTGCCGAGGATGTCGGCGCCGCCCTTGCCCAGCGCGGAATCGGTGTCGTCTATGGCGGCGGTCGGCTCGGCCTGATGGGCGCGGTGGCGAAAGGCGCCAAGGCGGCCGGAGGCGAGGTCATCGGCATCATCCCGGAAAGCCTCGTCAAGGCCGAGGTCGCGAACCACGATTGCGACGAGTTGATCGCGGTCTCCGGCATGCACGAGCGCAAGCAGAAATTCACCGACCTCTCCGACGGTTTCGTGACGCTGCCGGGAGGCGTCGGCACGATGGACGAATTGTGGGAAGCGATGAGCTGGGCACAATTGGGCTATCACTCCGACCCGGTCGGCCTGCTCAATGCCTACGGCTTCTACGACCACCTCATCGCCTTCAACACGCACATGGCCAAGGTCGGCTTCGTGCGGAGTGCGCACCAGAACATCCTCATCCATGCGACGCGCCTGCCCGACCTCCTCGAGAAGATGCAGGCCTATGAACCGCACACCCCGATCTTCCGCATGAAGGCCGAGGACCTCTAGGGGGAGCGGGCGCGCGATGGGGGTCGAACCATCCTTCGAACCGACGCGCCGGGAACGGCTGGTCGAACACGCGCGCCTGACGATCAAGCACGGATCGCACAGCTTTTCCGCCGCCTCGCGCCTGTTCGATCGTGACACGCGCGAACGGGCGTGGCTGCTCTATGCCTGGTGCCGGCGCTGCGACGACATCGCCGACAACCAGGTGATGGGCGGCGAGCTGGGCGACCAGTCGGATCTCGCCACGCGGCTCGCCCATATCCGCCGCCTGACCGCGAAAGCCTTCGCCGGGCAACCGACTGGCGACCCTGCCTTCGATGCGCTGGGCGTGGTGGCGAAGGAATGCGGGCTGACGCCGGCCATGGCCGAGGACGTGATCGCCGGATTCCAGCTCGATGCCGAGGACTGGCGCCCCCGGAGCGAGGCGGACATGATGCGCTATTGCTACCACGTGGCGGGCGCGGTCGGCGTGATGATGGCGGTCGTCATGGGCGTGGACCCTGCGGACACCGACACGCTCGACCGGGCGAACGATCTCGGCCTTGCCTTCCAGCTTTCCAACATCGCGCGCGACATCGTCGAGGACGACGCGGCGGGGCGGTGTTACCTGCCCGTCGAATGGCTGGTCGAGCAGGATATCGAACCCGGCCAGCACACCAAGCCGCATCACAGGAAAGAACTCGCCGCCATGGCCGCGCGGCTCGTCGCGCTGGTCGAAAAGCACGAGGCCGCAGCGCGCGTCGGGGCGGAACGCCTGCCCTTCCGCAGCCGCTGGGCGGTGCTGTCCGCCGCGCGCATCTATGGTGCGATCGGGCGCAAGGTGAGGAAGCGCGGGAAGGACGCGTGGAACAGCCGCACCTACGTGCCGCGCTGGGAAAAGGCGGTTTACGGCGCGCGCGCGTTCCTGTCGGCAGCGATCAACCGCGAGAAACACCCGGACGGGCCGATCACGTGGGGGATCGCGGATTTCCGGCCCGATCCGGCTTGAAGCGCGGGGGGCGGTGGCGTAGCGCTGTCGCCATGAGAGGAACCCGCTTACTGGCCGCCACGCTGATCGCGTTCGCCGCCGCGCCGCTCGCCGCCCAGCCCGCTGGAGACGCGCGGGCCGCAGTCACCGCAGAGGTCACTGCCGAAATCACTGCCAAGGTCATTGGCGCCGTCGACGCGTTCTTCGAGGCGCTACGCAATCCCGACAAGACCGCGCTCGCCCGGAGGATGGACCCGCGCGGCACGATCTTCATCCACGACCGCCGCGATCCGGCCGCCCCACGCATCGTCACGCGCGCCGCCGCCGATCATCTCGCGGGATGGGAAAAGAGCCCGCCCGGCACCGACGAATACATGCGTTACGACACCGTGCTGGTCGACGGGGACATGGCTCAGGTCTGGGGTCCCTATGTCTTCCTCGTCGACGGCCAGCCGACCCATTGCGGGATCAATTCGATGAGCCTCGCACGGCTCGCCGAGGGCTGGCGCGTGACCAACACGACCTTCACCATGAGCGCGCTCGACGAGTGCGAGGCGCTCGGCGCACCCGAGGTGCCGGCGAAATGATAACCAAGCTCCTCATCGCGAACCGAGGCGAGATCGCCTGCCGCATCATCCGCACCGCGCGCGCCATGGGCGTGGCGACGGTCGCGGTCTATTCCGACGCAGATGCGAAGGCGCTGCACGTGCGCTCTGCCGACGAGGCCGTGCATATCGGCCCATCGCCCGCGGCCGAGAGCTATCTCGTCGGCGACAAGATCATCGCCGCTGCGAAGGAGACAGGCGCAGAGGCGGTGCATCCCGGCTACGGTTTTCTTTCGGAGAACGCCGCGTTTGCGCAGGCGGTGATCGACGCAGGCCTGATCTGGGTCGGGCCGAAGCCCTCAAGCATCGAGGCGATGGGGCTTAAGGACGCCGCCAAGAAGCTGATGCGAGAGGCGGGCGTGCCGGTCACTCCCGGCTACGAGGGAGAGGACCAGTCGGTCGAGCGGTTGTCGAAAGAGGCGGAGGCCATCGGCTATCCGGTGCTAATCAAGGCGGTCGCGGGCGGCGGCGGCAAGGGGATGCGCAAGGTCGATGCCCCGGCTGACTTCGCCGCCGCGCTCGAATCCTGCCGCCGCGAGGCCAAGGCCAGCTTCGGCAATGATGAAGTGCTGCTGGAGAAGTGGATCACCTCGCCCCGCCATATCGAGGTGCAGGTGTTCGGCGATGCCCACGGCAACGTCGTCCACATGTTCGAGCGCGACTGTAGCTTGCAGCGCCGCCACCAGAAAGTGATCGAGGAAGCCCCCGCCCCCGGCATGGACGAGAGCACCCGCGAAGCGATCTGCGCCGCCGCCGTGCGCGCCGCCAAGGCGGTCGATTACGAGGGCGCAGGCACGATCGAATTCATCGCCGATGCCAGCGAGGGGCTGAGGGCGGACCGCATCTTCTTCATGGAGATGAACACGCGGCTTCAGGTCGAACATCCCGTCACCGAGGAGATCACGGGGGTCGATCTGGTCGAATGGCAGCTGCGCGTCGCAAGCGGCGAGCCGCTGCCGCTGGCGCAGGACGAGCTGTCGATCAACGGCCACGCGATTGAAGCGCGGCTCTATGCGGAAGATCCGGCGAAGGGATTTTTGCCGAGTACGGGGCGGCTCGAAATGTTCTCCATCGATGACGGCTACACCCGGATCGAGACGGGCGTCGAACAGGATGACGAGATCTCGCCCTTCTACGACCCGATGATCGCGAAGCTTGTCGTGCACGGCGAGGACCGCGAGGCGGCCATCTGGCGGCTCGAGGATTGCATCGAGGAATTGCTGGTCTATCCGGTCAAGACCAATGCGCCCTTCCTGCTGCGCGCGCTTACTTCGGACGAGTTCGAGAGCGCGGCGCTCGATACCGGCCTCATCGCTCGCAATCCGGAATGGAGCGAAGCGGTGGAATTGTCGCAAGCCGCGCTCGATCAGGCAGCGATTCCGTTCCTTGCCCGCAACGCCGGGCAGCGCGGACCTGCGTTGACCGGCTACCGCCTCAACGCGGCACCCCAGATGGAGGTCGCGATGATGCTGGGCGATGCGGTCGCCAAGGGCGACGCCTCGCGCCCCTTCGACGGTGTCCTCCAGTTCGACGATGGCGAGACGGTCTGGGTCAACCTGCTCGGCGAAACCTTCGCCCTTGCGCCCTTTGCCAGCCGGGGCAGCGGCGCAGCCTCCGCCGCCGACGGGGCGATCATTGCGCCGATGCCGGGCAAGGTCATCGCGCTCGATGTCGCCGAGGGCGAGGCCGTCACCGCCGGGCAGCGGCTGATGGTGCTCGAGGCGATGAAGATGGAACACGCCCTCACCGCGCCCTTCGACGGGACCGTCACGGCCCTCGAAGCGAGCGTCGGCGGGCAGGTGCAGGTCGAGGCGGTGTTGTGCGTGGTGGAGCCTGAAGCGTGAGGGTAGCTGCTCCGCACCAAACGGTTGCGCAGCAACCGCAAGGGCGCCCATATTCGTTGGCGCCCGCCCGCAGCGCCGTCAGGCGCGAGGATTTCGCACGCCGGATGGCGTGCGGAAAAACAGACTCATGACCTGGGCGAAGGAACTTGAGGAACTGCGGCGCCGCGAGGCTCTCGCGGAGGAAATGGGCGGGCCGGACAAGGTCGCGCGGCAGCATTCGCGCGGCAAGATGGACGCCCGCGCGCGGCTCGCGGCGCTCGTCGACGAAGGCTCCTTCCGCGAGATCGGCAAGATTGCGGGCAAGGGCCATTACGACGCGAACGGTGACCTCGAGAGCGTGACCCCCGCCCCCTTCCTGTTCGGCAAGGCTCTCATCAATGGCCGCCCGGTCGTCGCGACGGCGGACGACTTCACCATCCGCGGCGGCGCGGCGGATGCGGGGATCGCACGCAAGATGGTGCAGGCCGAACAGATGGCGCACGAGCTGCGCCTGCCGATCATCCGCATGATCGACGGGACGGGCGGCGGCGGCTCGGTCAAGACGCTGGAGCAGATCGGCGCGACCTATATCCCCGCCGTGCCCGGCTGGGGCGATGTGGTGACGAACCTCGACACCGTGCCGGTCGTGGCGCTGGCACTTGGCCCCACGGCGGGGCTCGGCGCGGCGCGCACGGTCGCCAGCCACTATTCGATCATGGTGAAGGGCCTTTCGCAGATCTTCGCCGCCGGACCCGCCGTGGTCGAGGCGATGGGCGAGGCCTATCGCGACGGCTCGGGCAATCGTGAGGACGCGAAGGAAGCGCTCGGCGGCAGCGCGATCCACACCCGCAACGGCGTGGTCGATGACGAGGTGGCAAGCGAGGCAGAGGCCTTCGCCCGGGCGCGGCATTTCCTAAGCTTCATGCCCGAACATGTCGGCCAGCTCGCCCGCCGCGCGGAATGCTCCGATCCGGCAGACAGGCGCGAGGAGGCGCTGCTCTCCCTCGTCCCGCACGACCCGAAACAGGTCTATTCGATGCGCCGCGCGCTCGAGATGATCCTCGATTCCGGCACGGTGTTCGAGATCGGCCGGAACTGGGGCCGCGCTGCGATCACCGCGCTTGCCCGGCTCGACGGCTGGCCAGTCGCGGTCGTGGCGAGCGATCCGAGCTATCTCGGCGGGTCTTGGGAGGCGAAGACATCCGAAAAGGTCGAGCGTTTCGTCCGCCTCGCCGACCAGTTCCGCCTGCCGATCGTCCACCTTGTCGACAATCCCGGCTTCATGATCGGGCGCGAGGCGGAAATGGCCGGGACGATCCGCTATGGCGCGCAGGCGATGAACGCGATCTACAAGGCCACCGTCCCGCTAGCGAGCGTGGTGATGCGCCGCGCCTATGGCATTGCGGGCAGCGCGATGAGCAATGCGGAACGCTATCAATACCGCTTCTGCTGGCCGTCGGGCGACTGGGGGAGCCTGCCGATCGCGGGCGGGCTCGAGGTAGCCTACAAGGCCGAACTCGAAGCGGCCGACGACCCGGCGGCAGAACTGGCGGCGATCAGGGAGCGGCTGGCGAAAGTCACCAGCCCGTTTCGCAGCGCCGAACGCTTCAATGTCGAGGATATCATCGACCCGCGCGACACCCGCCCGCTGCTGTGCGAATTCGCGCAGCTGGCGTGGCGCAGGCTCGAAAGCGGGCGCTGAAGGCTAGTCGAACGCCTTAGCCGCGTCCTGGCCGAAGCCCATTTCCGGCTCGGGCGGGCCGAACAGGCGGCCTTTCTCGCTGAACAGGACCAGCGCAAGACAGACGAGGCCCGATGCGAGCAGGGACAGCGCCAGCGGCTGAGCGGTCCCGTCATAGGCATAACCGATCGCTGCGCCCAGCACCGCGGCGACCGTCATCCGCACGAAGCCGTGAACCGAACTCGCCGCGCCCGCGATGGCGAAGAACGGATTCATCGCGATCGATCCGAAATTGCTGCCGATAAAGCCCAACAGCGCCATGTTCACCGCCATCAGCGGCACGAAGACCCACAGGCTCTGTTCGCTCTGGAACGCGACGACGACCTGCACGCTCGACACGGCGATGAAGGCGAACAGCGCGGTGTGGCTGACCCGGCGCGCGCCGAAGCGTTCGACGATGCGCGAATTGGACCAGCTCGCAATCGCCATCGCGCCCGCACAGATGCCGAAGACGATCGGGAAAATGTCGCCCGCGCCGAATGTCTCCGTGATCAATTGCTGCGATGAATTGATGAAGCCGAACAGCGCGCCGAATACCAGCGAGGAGCCGAAGACATATCCCACCACGCTCGGCATGCTGAGCGCGCGGCCCATATTGCGCGCGATGGTGCGGACATGGATCGGCTGGCGGTGTTCCGGCGCCAGCGTTTCCGGCAGGCGCAGCCACGCCCATGTGCCCATCAACATGCCCTGCACCGCCATAGCGAGGAACACGGTGCGCCAGTCGGCGACCAGCAGGATAAGTTCGCCAATGCTCGGCGCGATGGCCGGGACAAGCATGAAGATCACGAAGATGAGGCTCATCATCCGGGCCATCCGGTCACCTCCGACCTTGTCGCGGATGATCGCGGGCGGCAGGGCGACGATCCCCGCAGCGAAGAAGCCCTGCGCGGCGCGGATCGCGACGAGGACGTCATAGGTGGGCGCCAGCGCGCTCGCCAGCGACAGCACGATATAGATGCCGATCGACCCGAGCAGGACGGGCCGCCTTCCGAACCGGTCGGCCAGCGCACCCGGAACGAGCGCGCCGATACCGGCGGTCAGCAGGTAGACCCCGATGATGAACTGACGCTCATTCCCCGGCACGCCGAGATCGAGCG
This sequence comes from Erythrobacter litoralis, assembly GCF_001719165.1. Classification (NCBI taxonomy): domain Bacteria; kingdom Pseudomonadati; phylum Pseudomonadota; class Alphaproteobacteria; order Sphingomonadales; family Erythrobacteraceae; genus Erythrobacter; species Erythrobacter litoralis. Next base: position 757,144 of record NZ_CP017057.1, on the reverse strand, counting down.
CGAGTTCGTCGAGCGCGGGCAGGATGGCGTCGATGCCGAAGGCCTGCAGGGCCATCAGCAGCGCCATCAGCCAGATCAGCTCTCTTTCGCCCAGGCGGGCAGGCGCGGAAGAAGGTCGGGCAGTCGTCGCCATGCCCGGCCCTTTGCCCGCCGGCTCGCCCGATGACCACTCTTCTTTTCGCATATGCACAAAATCATGATCGGGCAGGAAAGTTCCAATGGGTAGCAAGCGAAAACTTTTCCCCGCACGGCGAGCAGCCTATTCTCCCTGCGTGCCGCACGACCCGCCCGCAACAAATGACGATGGCAGCCCGGACGAGGAATCCGGCGGGCTGCGCAAGATCATCCATGTCGACATGGATGCCTTCTTCGCCAGCGTGGAACAGCGCGACAATCCGCAATTGCGCGGAAAACCCGTCGCGGTCGGCGGGTCGAGCGGGCGCGGCGTGGTCGCGGCCGCAAGCTACGAGGCGCGAAAGTTCGGGGTGAAAAGCGCGATGCCATCGGTCACGGCAAAGCGCCTGTGCCCCGACCTCATCTTCGTCAAGAGCCGCTTCGATGCCTATCGCGAGGCGAGCCGCCAGATCCGCGCCGTGTTCGAGCACCACACGCCGCTGGTCGAACCGCTCTCGCTCGACGAGGCCTATCTCGACGTGACCGAGGACCGATTGGGTATCGGCAGCGCCACCCGCATCGCAGAACTGATCCGCCAGGAAATCCGGGCCAAGACGCAGCTCACCGCGAGCGCCGGGGTCAGCTACAACAAGTTCCTCGCCAAGCTCGCGAGCGACCAGAACAAGCCCGATGGCCTGTGCGTCATCCGTCCGGGCGAAGGGGCGGCGTTCGTCGCGACGCTGCCGATCCGGCGCTTTCACGGCGTGGGTCCGAAGGCCGAGGAAAAGATGAAGCGGCTGGGGATCGAGACGGGCGCGGACCTCGCGGGCAAGGACATCGCGTTCCTGCGCGCGAATTTCGGGTCCTTTGCCGATTACCTGTTCCGCGCCGCACGCGGCATCGACCTTCGCCCCGTGCGACCGCACCGGATCCGCAAATCGGTCGGCGGGGAACGTACCTTTTCGCAGGATATCGACGCGGCAGGCGCGCTGCGCGACACGCTGGAGGAGATCATCGACATCGTGTGGGAGCGGATCGAGCGGGCCGAAGCGCGCGGACGCACGGTGACGCTGAAGCTCAAATACACCGATTTCCGGATCAATACGCGCGCCAAGTCCATCCCGCCTCGCGCCCATTCCCCTCAAGGAGGAGACTGGATCGAGGACAAGGCACGCTTCGCGACCATGTCGCGCGAATTGCTGGAGGAGGCGCTGCCGCTGCCCATGCCGATCCGGCTGATGGGGCTTACGCTCTCCAATCTCGACCGTGGGGGATCAGGACAGGAGGGGGACAGGGAGTCGCCGCGGGACACCGCCCAGCTTTCCCTGCTCTAGCCCGCCCGGGTCCCCCTCGCCTTCCATGCCGCGATCCGTGCGGCGGTGACCTGCCCCAGCGGTTCGGGCAGCGAATGGGTCGGAAAGAAGCGCGCCTCGATCACCTCGCGCTGGTCGGGACGCGGGCGGGCATTGCTGGTCGCGGCGAAGAGATGTGTGCTGTGGGGCAAGCCCGAAACCTGTTCGGCGAGGACTGCGACCGGCACAATCCGGGCAAGCCTGATCCCGAGCTCCTCGGCGATTTCGCGGCGGGCGGCGACCTCGGGCTCCTCATGCGAGCCGATCCCGCCACTCGGCAGCATCCACAGGCGCGGGCCATAGGAATGGCGCAGCAGCAGGATTTCGCCCGAACCGTTGTCGATCACCACCGCGCAGCCTGCGATCGGCGCGCCGCGCCAGCGCCGCCAGTATTGGCGCAGACGGAAGGCAATGGGCAGCAGCGCGCGGTGCAGCGGCGCGGGAAGCAGCCGCTCGATCAGGTGAAGCATGTGACCGCGATGCCATGCGCGCGCGCGCGGGCGAGCAGACGGGCGATCGGAAGGTCGCCCTCGCCCCGCGCCGCCTTTTCGAACACGGCCAGCTTTTCCTCTCCGCGAATGACGAACATCAGCGCGCGCGTTGCGATGAGCGAGGGGATGGTGAGCGTGATCCGGTCGAACGGCGCCTCGGCAGGGAGCGGGTCGGGCGTCAGGCGGCGCACGCGACGCGGGTCATCGGGATCGGGATCGGTGTTCGCGAAGAGCGAGGCGATGTGTCCGTCCGCGCCCATGCCGAGCCAGGTCAGCGCGAAAGGCGGGAGGTCAGCGTCCTCGCCAAGCGTTTCGACCCGCGCCCCCGCAGGCTCGAAGATCGCGCGGATCCTGCCGGTATTCGAGGCGGCGTGATCTTCGGGCACGACCCGGTCGTCTCCGGGCCATATCTCGATCCGGCTCCAGTCGAGATCGCGCCGGGCAAGACGCTCGAAGATGGGAAACGGGGTCGAGCCGCCCGGAACCGTGATCGCGACCGGGTCATTTCCCCTGGCCAGCGCATCGCGCAGGTGCCGCTCGATCCAGTCGGCGATCGCGGCCTCGGCGGCATGGTGGATGAAAACGCTCACGCAGTCTCCCTATCAGAGCGCGCGCCAGCGGATAAGGCCGGCATCCGCAAAAAAGGCCGCTGCCGGCGATGCGGCAGCGGCCCGTTTCGTGAATGATCGGCCGCGATCAGCCGAGGATCGAGGAGAGGAACCACACGCGTTCCTCCGCCATGTCGGTCCAGTCGTCGAGCAGGCCGTCGGTCGCGTTGTCGCCCGCATCTTCGGCGAGGGGCTTCATCTTCTTCAGCCGGTAGACCATCTTCTGATTGTCGTCGCGCAGTTCGGAAATCATCTCGTCGGGCGAAAGCGAGGTTCCGTCCTGGTCCTTGATCTGGGTGTGCTTGGCGATCGAGCCGATCGAGGTCAGTGTTTCGCCGCCCTGCTTGCGCACCCGTTCGCCGATATCGTCGATCTGGTCGCGAATTTCGATCGCCTGTTCGTCGAACAGCAGGTGAAGGTCGCGGAACCGCGGGCCCTTGACGTGCCAGTGGAAATTCTTGGTCTTGGTGAACAGCGCGAAGTGATCGGCGAGAAGCCCGTTGAGTTCGGCGATGAGAGCGGCCTTCGAATTCGATTGGTCAGCCATGAGCGTTTCTCCTTTTCCTGCGATGCGACCCGCGGACCGGGCGTTCGTCTTTGCGAATGAATTGCAAAGAGCTGCATCATTATGTTTCATGGGACCAACGGGCGAAAGCGCAGATCGTTTCGCCAAAAAGATAGGTCGCAGCGATCGTTTAATTCGATCACCAGACCATGTAACGAGCGTTCAATCCGATGAAGAGCGCCGCAACGAACAGCAAGGCGGCAAGCGCCAGCCGCATGGCGCGCAGGGGAAACCGCGCGAGGCGGGCGCCCCCCGCATACCAGCCGAGCGCGATCGCCGCGCCGCCCCCGATGGCTCCGCCGATCACCGTCACAACCGGATAGACCGCCTCGGCGGCGAAGGCGAAGACCGCGAACCGGGCCGCATCGCCGACCTGTCTTGCAAGGACCACGATCGCGATCGCCCCCAATGAACGGGTCGGTTCGGCCGGGCGCTTCACCCGCGCGGGCCATGCCAGTTCGGCCGCGGCAATCGCGAGCGCGAAGGCGACCAGCATTTCGGCCGCGCGGCTCGGCAGGATCGCGGCGAGGCTGGCGCCCGCCCATGCCATCAACGCCGCGCTTGCGGCGGACGCGGCAATTCCAAGAGCGAGCAATGACCCCGACCGCCCGAGCGCATCGGAAAAATGCGCCACGGTCAGCTGGTCTCGCCCGCCGAGCGCGATGGCGAAGACCAGCAGCAGGGTGAAGAGAAAGCTGTCCATGGCGCATCCGGCCTTATCACTCGCGCGCGCGCGCGACAGGCCTTTCCCCGCACAAATCGACAGGTGGCGCGTGCCTCGCTTCGCGCCTAGGCTCGCGCCGACCGACAAGGCGAACAGGGGAGCAAGGGGAGAATGTATGAAGCTTGAAAAGGGCATGGCGGCGGTGGTGACTGGCGGCGCCTCGGGGCTCGGCCGGGCGAGCGCGGCGGCGCTGTCTGAGGCCGGGCTGAAGGTCGCGATCTTCGACATCAACGACGAGGCTGGTGAGGAACACGCCGCCAGCATCGGCGGGACCTTCCACCATGTCGACATCATGGACGAGGCGAGCGTCGAGGAAGGCTTCGCCGCGGCGCGTGCCGCGAACGGGCAGGAACGCGTGACCGTCCACTGCGCCATGGCCTCGAAGCGCGGCAAGACGATCGGCTGGGACAAGGAAACCGGCGGCTACGAGCGGCTTTCGACCGAGGATTACGCCTTCGGGGCCGAGGGCATCCTGGTCGCGAGTTACCGCGTCGCCAGCATTTCCGCGCTCGGCATGGCGAATGCCGATCCGCTCAACGAGGATGGCGAGCGCGGCGCGATCGTGCTGACCGCCAGCGTCGCGGCGCAGGACGGACAGATCGGGCAGGTCATCTACGGTTCGTGCAAGTCGGGGGTGAACGGCCTCGTCCTGCCAATGGCGCGCGACCTGATGGATCTCGGCATCCGGGTGAACTCGGTCATGCCCGGGATCTTCGCGACCCCGCTGATGCTCGGCATGAAGGACCGCAACCCGGCGATGTGGGAGCAGTTGAACGCTTCGGTCCCGTTCCCGAAACGGCTGGGCGAGCCGGAGGAATTCGCCTCGCTGATCCTCGAGATCGCACGCAATTCCTATATCAACGGGCACCAGTTCCGGCTCGACGGGGCGATCCGTATGCCGCCGAAATAGGAAGAGCGAACCGAAGCCGTAAGGCTTTGCAAGCGCGACCGCGCGCCGGCCGGTAGGCCGCCCCCGGAGGCGCAAGCGAAGCGAACAAGCCGCGAGGGAAAACAAATGGCAACGCAGACGAACGAATATCCGACGAAGGCCTATGGCGCGAGCGCACCCGACAGCGGGGTGGGACCGATGGAGATCACCCGCAGGGGCCTGCGCGCAGACGACGTGCTGATAGACATCAGCCATTGCGGCATCTGCCATTCCGATCTCCATTCGGCGCGCAACGACTGGGGCCGCACGACCTATCCGATCGTGCCGGGCCACGAGATCGTCGGCACGGTCGCAGCCATCGGCGAGGCGGTCACGAGGCACGGAGTCGGCGACCGGGTCGCGATCGGATGCATGGTCGATTCGTGCATGGAATGCCGCCATTGCGAGGCCGATCTCGAGCAATACTGCCTCGATGGAGGGATGACCGGGACCTATAACGGCATCGACCGGCGCGACGGAACGCCCACCTATGGCGGCTATTCCGAACGCATCGTCGCGCGCGAGGAATTCGTGCTCAAGGTTCCCGACGCGCTGCCCATGGCCGAAGCCGCGCCGCTGCTGTGCGCCGGGATCACGAGCTACAGTCCCTTGCGCACCTGGAAAGTCGGCCCGGGGAGCCGTGTCGCGGTCGCGGGGCTCGGCGGGCTCGGCCACATGGGCGTGAAGCTTGCCGCGGCGATGGGCGCCGAAGTCACCGTGCTTTCCCGCAGCGAGAGCAAGCGGGACGATGCCGAGAAGCTGGGCGCGCACGCGTTTCTCAACACCACGGACAAGACCGCGATGAAGGCGAAATCGGGCTATTTCGACCTCGTGCTCAACACGATTCCCGTGCGCCATGACGTCACGCCCTATCTTCATTTGCTGCGGGTGGACGGGGTGCAGGTGCTGGTCGGGATGATCGACATGATGCCCGAATTGCACAGCGCCCTGCTGCTGGGCCGCAAGGTGCTGACGGGAAGCGGGATCGGCGGGCTCGCCGAGACGCAGGAGATGCTCGATTTCTGCGCCGAGAAGAACATCCTGCCCGATATCGAGGTGATCGCGATGCAGGACATCGCCGAGGCCTATGACCGGATGGAGGCGAGCGACGTGAAATATCGCTTCGTGATCGACATGGAGAGCCTGCGCGCCGCCTGACCGAACGCGAACGCGCCATTTTCTTGGAGCCGTCCGGACAATTTGCGCAGTAAAACTGCGTGTTGCCTTTGTGCAACGCAACATATGATTTCTGATAGTCACTCGCACAAGGCGCTTGCGAGTCCGGTGTCAAGAATTAGACATGTTGGACGACATGCACGGGCCCGCCTCGAACAGAGGCCCGGCATTCAGGAATCGCAGGCGGAACGCACCAAACCTCTCTAGAAGGAGCGTTCCACATGAAGACCAGGTATATCCACGCGCCGCTCGTCCTCGCGATCGCGGCGGCGTCCGCGCCGGCAATCGCCCAGGAAGATTCGCTCGCCGTCAGCTCGGCGGCCTCAGCCATTGCGATCGACGAATCCACGCTCGAGCTTGCCGAAACACTCGAAGCGATCGCGCCCAGCGCCGATGCGGGCAGCGAGACGATCTCGGCTCCCAACACTGCTGCCGGCACGCTCAGCGTCGCCGATTTCGCACTGACCTCCGCATCGGCGGCCGCTCCCGCCTCGAGCGAGATCGCCGTGACCGCTGCTGCTGCCGCTGCTGCGCAGGGCGAGACGGGCGGCCGTTCGGAAAGCTTCACCGTCACGCTGAACCAAGATGCCTTCTTCGGCTTCTACCCGGCCTTCAACGGCCTGATCCCGGTCAGCGACAATGTCGATTTCAGCTTTTACGGCATCATCTGGACCACTGACGCCTTCGGCACCGGCCTCGGCAGCGACCTGTGGACCGAATTCGGCGTGGGCGCGGCGATCTACACCGGCAACCTCGTGATCAAGCCGCAGATCGGCCTCACCAACGGCGCCCTTCTCTCGGGCGGCGTGCTGGATGCGAACGACGTCCCGACCGGGACCGGCGGCAATTTCGCCGACGGTATCGTCCCCAGCCTGACCATGAACTATTCCGACGACACGTTCGAAGCGGAATTCTACGGCGGCTATTACGCGGCCCTGCGCAATCGCAACGATGATGCCGCGCTCGACTTCCTGCACACCTGGATCAATGCCGGGTACAAGTTCAGCGACAATTTCTCGGCCGGCGCGCATTACGAGCTCCTTAGCAACACCCGGAACACCTTCCCCGGCGGGTCGACCGCGGTCGCGTATCAGTGGCTTGGACCGTATGTGCAATTCTCGACCAGCAACGGCTTCTTCGCTCGCTTCACCGCGGGCGCGGATATCGAGGACGGCAATGACGGCGACTTCTACAAGCTGACCGCCGGCTTCTCGTTCTGATCTCCCTGCGGTCCGGCGCGCCTTCCAGCCATTGGCGCACCGGGCCGTGAGGCACCTTGAGGCGCCGCTCGCATGAATGCGGGCGGCGCCTCTTGCATCGAGGGAGCGATGCAGTCCAGCCATCTGACTTGCAACCTCCTGCAATCGATAGGGACGATTTGCGCGATTCGCATCGGCTATTGCCCAAAATTCCATGGCGAATAAAATCGATTATGCTAATTGTGTAATCGAATTGGCGTCTGCACGGCAGCCGCGCTACGAAAGAGCCTCCACGAAAAGGAGCCAATCACCATGAGTTTGCATATCGGCGATACCGCCCCCGATTTCACGGTCGACACCACTGCCGGCCCGATCACGCTGCACGAATGGGCAAAGGGCAGCTGGGTCTTCTTCTTCAGCCACCCGGCGGATTTCACCCCTGTGTGCACCACCGAGATGGGCATGACCGCCCGGCTCGCCGGGGAATTCGAAAGGCGCAATGTCAAACCGCTCGGCCTGTCCACCGACACGGTCGAAGAGCACCGCGCCTGGATCTGCGATGTCGACGAGACGCAAGGGGTCAGCCTGCAATTCCCGATCGTCGCCGACCCGGATCTGACCATCGCGCGCAGCTATGACATGATCCATCCTGGCCAGAGCGAAACGGCTGCGGTGCGCTCGGTCTTCATCATCGATCCCGACATGAAGATCCGCCTGACAATGACCTATCCGATGAGCGTGGGGCGCAATTTCGACGAGATCTTGCGCGTGATCGACAGCCTTCAGCTCGGCGACCGGGCGCGGATCGCGACTCCGGCCAACTGGACGCCGGGCGGCGAGGTCATCATCCCGCCCTCGATCGGCGACGAGGAAGCGCGCAGGCTTTTCCCGCAGGGCTTCACCACCATCAAGCCCTATCTCAGAACGACCCACGTGAATTGACCCGGATGCCGGACCGGCGCGGGGAACGGACCGACCCGAAAGGCCGTTCCCCGCGTGAAACCGCATGGCGCCCACGATCGTGCCTGCACCGGACTGTGAACGTCACGGGATTGAAAACGGCTTTCGCCATTCGTCTGCCGTCAACGAGGACCGAGAATGTTTGAACAAGCCGACGCGCTTCTGCTCGCCCGCATCCAGTTCGCCTTCACGGTGAGCTTCCACTTCTTCTTCCCCGCCTTCACGATCGGGCTGGCGAGCTACCTCGCCGTGCTCGAAGGGCTGTGGCTCAAGACAGGCAAGGCGCTCTACATGGACCTCTACAAGTTCTGGCTGAAGATCTTCGCGATCAGCTTTGCCATGGGCGTCGTCTCGGGCATCGTGATGAGCTACCAGTTCGGCACCAACTGGTCGGTCTATTCCGACATCGCAGGACCCGTGATCGGCCCGCTGATGGCCTACGAGGTGCTGACCGCCTTCTTCCTCGAGGCGGGGTTCCTCGGCGTCATGCTGTTCGGGATGAACCGCGTCGGGAAAAAGCTCCATTTCGCCGCGACCTGCATGGTCGCTGGCGGCACGTTCCTTTCGGCCTTCTGGATCCTCTCGGTCAACAGCTGGATGCAGACGCCCACCGGGTTCGAGATCGGCGCGAACGGGCAGATGCTGCCCGCCGGAAGCTGGATCGACATCATCTTCAACCCCTCCTTTCCCTATCGCCTCGTCCACACCGTGCTCGCGGCCTATCTCACGACCGCCTTCATCGTCGGCGGGGTCGGCGCGTTCCACCTGCTGCGCGAGCGGGCCGACCGGCGCAGGGGCATCGCCGGCGAGCCCAACATGCATGCGCGCAAGATGTTCTCGATGGCGATGTGGATGGCCGCGCTCGTCGTGCCGGTGCAGATCGTCGCGGGCGATTATCACGGGCTCAACACGCTCGAACACCAGCCGCAGAAGGTCATGGCGATGGAGGGGCATTACAATTCCTATCCCGACGGCGCGCCGCTCTACCTGTTCGGCATTCCCAATGACGAGGAGCAGCGGCTCGATTACGCGGTCGGCATCCCCAAGCTTTCGAGCCTGATCCTCAAGCACGATCTCGATGCGCCCATGGCCGGGCTCGACACGATCCCCGATGACGAACAGCCGCCCACCGCCATCGTGTTCTGGTCGTTCCGGATCATGGTCGCACTCGGCTTTGCGATGCTGGGCGTGGGGCTCTGGAGCCTCGTCGCGCGCTGGCGCGGCAAGCTCTACGACTGGGCGTGGCTGCACCGCGCCGCCGTCGTCATGTCGCCTTCGGGTCTTGCTGCCGTGCTGGCCGGGTGGATCACGACCGAGGTCGGGCGCCAGCCCTATGTCGTCTACGGCGCGCTGCGCACCGCCGATGCGGCAAGCCCGCTTTCGGCGAGCGCGGTCGGCGCCTCGCTCGTCGCCTTCGTCGTGATCTATTTCACCGTGTTCGGCGCGGGCGTGTGGTACATCCTCAAACTGATGGGCAAGCCGCCCCATAGCGGCGAAACCGGGGTCAAGCGCGGCGACCGCGGCCCGATCCGCACCGCGGGTATCGCGCCTGGCCTGTCGCACAATCAGGGCGATAACGGGCAGGTCGGCGTGCTGGCGGAGCCGGCCGAATGACCTACAGCGTCGATCTCACCACCGTCTGGGCGTTCATCATCGCCTTCGCCGTGTTCGCCTATGTCGTGATGGACGGGTTCGACCTGGGCATCGGCATCCTGTTCAAGTTCTTCGAGGCCGGGCGCGAGCGCGACCGGGCGATGAATTCGATCGCGCCGGTCTGGGACGGAAACGAGACCTGGCTGGTGCTGGGCGGCGGCGGCCTGTTCGCTGCGTTTCCGCTGGCCTATGCGGTGATATTGCCCGCGACCTATCCGCTCATCATCGCGATGCTGCTGGGCCTCGTCTTTCGCGGGGTCGCGTTCGAATATCGCTGGCGCGATCCCGGACACCGGCGTTACTGGGACGCGGCCTTCACCGGCGGCAGCATCGTCGCGGCTCTGGCGCAGGGCATGACGCTGGGCGCGTTGTTGCAGGGGATCGAGATCGAGGGCCGTGCCTATGCCGGCGGGCCGTTCGACTGGCTCACGCCCTACACGATCCTGACCGGGCTCGGCACGCTGGCGGGCTATGCCCTGCTGGGCGCGACCTGGCTGGTGTGGAAACTGGACGACGCGGGACAGGACCATGCGCGCAGGCTCGCCAAATGGGCGGCGGCGGCGACGATCGTGCTGATGGGCGCGGTCAGCATCGCCAACGTCTTCCTGAACGAGGAATATGCGACCCGCTGGCTGACCGCGCCGGAAATCTATTACGTCTGGCCGGTCCCGCTGATGACCGGGGCGGTGGCGGTGATGCTGTGGCGGGCGCTGTCGGCCGATCGCCATTCCAAGCCGTTCTGGCTGTCGCTCGCGCTGTTCCTGTTCGGCATGGCGGGCGTCGGGGTCACGCTGTGGCCCAACGTCGCCCCGCCATCGCTCACCATCTGGGACGCAGCCGCGCCCTATTCGAGCCAGCTCTTCATGCTGGTCGGCACGGTCATCACCATGCCGCTCATCATCGGCTACACCGCCTGGGCCTATTGGGTGTTTCGCGGCAAGGTCGGGGATGAAGGATACCACTGATGGGTGAACGGCCCGAGGACATAGAGGCCGATGACAGGCCGCTTTGGCAGCGGCTGGGCTGGCTGGTTCTCATCTGGGGCGCAAGCGTCGCGGTCCTGGGCGCGGTCGCGTGGCTGCTGCGGCTGTGGATCGCGCCCTAGTTCTGCATGGGCGCATGGGCGTCCCAGCGAAAGCCGATCCCCCCGCCCTGCCACACGCCTTCGCCAAGCGGGCTTGGTGCGTGCATGTCGAGATGCGAGGGAAGCCCCGAAACGCTCAGCGGGTGGATGCCCTGCACGGTGGAGCGATGCATGATCCTCAGCCCTTGTTCCTCAACCGAGGCATGGGCCTGGGGCGCGGCGCGATGGGCGACCGCGAGATTGTCGATGAAGACGCAGTCATTCGCCTCGTATTCAAAGGCAAGCGCATAGCCGCGATCGAACCCGTCATTCAGCAGCGCGTTGTAACGCCGGCACAGATCGCCCAGTTCGCGCTCGTCCAACAGCCGCAGCCCTTCGCCATCGGCGCGCCGCTCGATCACGGCGCCCGTCATGCCGAGATGGAGCCAGACGCAGCGCCGCCCGGTCACCGGGTGGGTGTGGACGAGAGGGTGGAGGACGCCCGAATTGGAATTGACCGAAACCAGCCGCGCCCAGCGCTCCTGCTCGGCCGGATCGAGCGCGTCATGCGCATCGCCCTGGTGCGCGAAATGGGTTCCGCCGCCGCGCTCGGCCGGGCGGACGATGTGGTAGCCGGAATGGGAGAATGTCTCGGGCAGGAAGCTGCCGTCATTGTGCCATTGCGGCCCGACGCCGGGAATGCCGTGGCGCCGGTCGTTCGACAGGCGGAAGATGTGGCGATTGCCGCCGGGCGTCGCGGGATGGACCCCGTGGGTCGAATGGAGCCGCCGCCCGCCCCACCAGCAGCTCGCGGCAAGGAACGCCTCGGGATCGATTTCGCGCTCGCTCCTGAAGACGAGAAAGCCGCGCACCGCCATTTCATGCTCGAGCGCGGCGCGCACCGGTTCGCTCGGTGGCCGTTCGGTATCGAGAGCGAGGCCGCGCACGGCGGACCCGATCGCGCCCAGGGGGATGAGTTCAATGCCGGCCCGATCGAGGATCTCGGCGCGGACCGCGGGGTCGGCGTGGATATCGGAATTGGCGGAGGCCAGAAAGCACCCCTTTCGCGTCGGTGATTGGGCCGGGAGGCAGAATCGCGCCTCCCGGCACCGTGCGACATCGATCGCGCATCAATTGCGCAGATCAGGCCGCCTGCTTGATCTCGACCAGCGTCAGGCCGAAAATGAGGTCCTCGCCCGCAAGCGGGTGGTTGCCGTCGGCGGTGACCGATTCTTCCTTCACGTCGGTGATGACGAGCTGGATCGGCTGGCCGTCGTTCTGCTGCGCCGAAAGCGTCATGCCCGGCTGCGGCTGGGCGTCGGGCGGCAGGTTCGCGCGCGGGATCTCGACGATCAGTTCCTCGCGGCGCGGGCCGAAAGCGTGTTCGGCATCGATCGTAACCGTGTCCTCGGCGCCGACTTCCATCTGCGTCAGCGCGCTTTCGATCTGCGGGAAGATCTCGTCATTGCCGAGCGTGAGCGTCTGCGGACCCTGCCCCTCGGTCCCGCCGACGACTCGGCCTTCCTTGGTCTTGACGACATAATCGATCGCGACGGTATCGCCGTTCTTTGCGGTTGCCATTGTATTCAATTCCTTTCGAGAAATTTCGTGTTGTCCGGCAGCCCGAAGCCGGGTGGGTTCGCGCGCACACGCAGGGGCATTCCGTTTCGCGCGCGAGTCTCTCAACCAAGGCCGCCAGTGTCAAATCGCCCGCCCGCCGCCTTTTCGGCACTTCGCGCGGGCTCGCACGTTGGGAAGGCATGATCGGATCGAATGAGACCCGCCGCCCCTCTTCCGCAACCGCGTTCTCCGCAACCGAAGGAGCCCGCCCATGACCGCCCCGATCCTCGTGATGGGTGCGACCTCGGGCATCGGCAAGCTGGCGTTGAAAGAAGCCACGCGGCGCGAAATCCCGGTGCGCGCCTTCGCCCGCAGCGCCGACAGCCTTGAACGGACGCGCCTCGTCGAGCCATTCCCCGGCGACGCGACCGACCGCGAGGATGTCGCCCATGCGCTGAAGGGCGCGCGCGCGGTGATCTATGCGCTCGGCATATCGGAAAGCGTGTCCATGCTGTGGGAGAAGGAGACGCTGTTCTCGACCACCACCGAAATCCTCGTCGAAGCGATGAGCGATGCGCGCGTGCGCCGGCTGGTCGCGGTGACGGGATATGGCGCGGGCCGGTCGAAGGATGCGATGAGCACCGTCGAGAGGCTCGGCCACCGCGCATTTCTTGGCCGGGTCTATGCCGACAAGGACCGGCAGGAACAGATCATCCTCCACAGCGCGCTGCAATACACGATCGTGCGGCCCGTGATCCTGACCGGCGGCCCGCGATCCGGAAGGGCGAAGGTCAAGCGCGATCCGGCGAACTGGTCCAACGGCATCGTCAGCCGCGCCGATGTCGCGGCCTATCTGGTCGACGCGGTGGAGAAGGACCTCGACATCGGGCGCGACGTGGTGCTGGCCCGCTAGCGCGCTCCGCTCGCTTGTGGGCGGCCGCTCGCTCTGATACCTTCCGCCTGCGGGGAGAGGAGAAACGGGTGGAGGACGAGCACGCGCAGCTCGTGCGCGAAGCGATATCATCGAACAGTGCAGGACGCTCAACGCTCGCCGCTTCGTGGTGTCGGTCGGCCCTGCATCACGGGCTCGACCCCGCCAAAGGCCCCGCCGCCGACCGGCTCGATGCGAGCCGTCTCGCGCTTGCCCGCGGCGCACGCGAGGAACTTATCCGCCATGCCGGCCCCGTGCTCGACAGGATCGCCGGAACGCTGGTGCGCGGGGGACGATGCATCCTTCTGACCGATGCCGAAAGCGTGATCCTCGAGGAGCGCATGGCCGAAGGCGACCGCGACATGTTCGACCGCGCGCGCCTGGTGCCGGGCGAATGCTGGTCCGAAGCGGCCGAGGGGACCAACGGGATCGGCACCTGCCTTGCCGACGAAAAACCCGTCATCATCCACCGCGACCAGCATTTCCTTTCCGCCAACGTGCAGGTCAGCTGTCACGGCGTGCCGATATACGATGCCGGCGGGAGCCTTGTCGGCGCGCTTGACGTTTCGACCAATCGCTATGACCACGACCGCGACACCGCGGCGCTCATCATGAGCGTGCTGGCAGGAGCGGCCTCGGAACTGGAACGGCTGCTGTTCGGCGCGGCCTATCGCGATTGCCGGATCGTCCACCTCGACGCAGAAGGCGGCGCGGCGGCGAATGGCGGCGCGCTGGTCGCGGTCGATCGCGACGATCTCGTCATCGGGGCCAATCGCAGCGCACGGCGGCGCGGACTGCTTGCCGGAGTGAGCGCGAAGGACCCGGTCCCGATCGCAGACATTCTCGGCGCTCCCGAAGACAATCCGCTCGCCGCGGCCGAACGCCGGGTGCTGCGCCAGGCTCTCGCCCGCTCGCGCGGGAATGTGGCCGCCGCTGCGCGCGATCTCGGCATCGGGCGGGCGACCTTCTATCGCCGGATGGGGCGCGCCGGGCTCGAATGACCCGTCGCGCGGCTGCCGCGCGCGCTTTTTCATACAGACCTGTCTCAGCGGTGAGACACATGGGCGCCGCCAAGGGCGCCGCTCCCCTTCCGGGCGCCTCCAATTGCGTCATTCTCCTCCTCGTCACCAACGACGCTCCGGGCGAACCGGGGCGCATACCGGGAGGAGAAGACCCCATGGACATGCAGACCAAGGCCGCGATCCTGATGCGGCCTTCGCTGAAAGAGCATTACGACAATTTCATCGGCGGGCGCTGGGTGCCCGCGAAAAGCGGCGCGACTTTCGACAACGTCTCGCCCATCACCGGCAAGGTGATCGGCACGGTCGCGCGCTCGGGCGCCGAGGACATCGAGGCTGCGCTGGACGCCGCCCATGCCGCCCGCGCCGCCTGGGGCGCCACGCCCGTCGCTGAACGCGCGCTGATCCTCACACGCATCGCCGACCGGATGGAGGAAAACCTCGGCCAGCTCGCCGAAGCGGAAACCTGGGACAACGGCAAGCCGATCCGCGAGACGATGGCCGCAGACCTCCCGCTCGCGATCGACCATTTCCGCTATTTCGCCGGCTGCATTCGTGCGCAGGAAGGCAGCATTTCGGAAATCGACGCGAACACCATCGCCTACCACTTTCACGAACCCCTGGGCGTGGTCGGCCAGATCATCCCGTGGAATTTCCCGCTGCTGATGGCGACGTGGAAGCTCGCCCCGGCGCTCGCGGCGGGCAATTGCGTGGTGCTCAAACCCGCCGAACAGACCCCGGCCTCCATCATGATGCTGATGGACCTGGTCGGCGACCTGCTGCCCGACGGCGTGGTCAATGTCGTCAACGGCTTCGGCCTCGAAGCGGGCAAGCCGCTCGCCTCGTCGAAGCGGATCGCGAAGATCGCCTTCACCGGCGAGACGTCGACCGGCCGGCAGATCATGCAATATGCGAGCGAGAACCTGATCCCCGTCACGCTCGAACTCGGCGGCAAGTCGCCCAATATCTTCTTCGACGACGTTATGGCCGAGGACGACGACTATCTCGACAAGGCGATCGAGGGCTTCGTTATGTTCGCGCTGAACCAGGGCGAGGTGTGCACCTGCCCTTCGCGGGCGCTGGTTCAGGAATCGATCTATGACCGCTTCATGGAGCGCGTCCTCGCCCGCGTCGCGGCGCTGAAACAGGATAACCCGCTCGACCCGGCGACGATGGTGGGCGCTCAGGCTTCGGCCGAACAGCAGGCCAAGATCCTGTCCTATCTCGACATCGGCCGGGCCGAGGGCGCCGAGGTGCTCGCAGGCGGCGGCGCGGCGCAGCTGGGCGGCGAATGCGAGGGCGGCTTCTACGTCCAGCCGACCGTTCTGAAAGGCCACAACAAGATGCGCGTCTTTCAGGAGGAGATCTTCGGCCCCGTCGTCTCCGTCGCCACGTTCCGCGACGAGGAGGAGGCGCTGTCGATCGCCAACGACACGCTGTTCGGCCTTGGTGCGGGCGTATGGAGCCGCGACGTCAATCGTTGCTACCGGATGGGCCGCGCCATCGAAGCGGGGCGGGTGTGGACCAATTGCTACCACGCCTATCCCGCCCACGCCGCGTTCGGCGGGTACAAGCAATCGGGCATCGGGCGCGAAACGCACCGCATGATGCTCGACCACTACCAGCAGACCAAGAACATGCTGGTTTCCTACGAGCCGAAGAAGCTCGGTTTCTTCTGAGGAAGAAGAAACGGTCATGACCGGGCGCCTCTCGAGGGTCGCACCGACGCCCGGTCATGGCATCAACAACAGCCAACCCGCAATCGGGAGGAGGATTACCATGTCTACCAGTTTCATTATGCCGAGCATGAACATCATGGGCGAGAACGCTCTCGCCGATGCCGCCGCAACGCTCACCGGACGCGGCTTCGCCAGCGCCCTGATCGTGACCGACGAAGGGCTCGCCCGGCTCGGTGTCGCAGATGACGTTGCGAAAGTGCTCGAGGATGCGGGCATCAAGGCCGCGATCTTCGACGGCGCGCAGCCAAACCCGACCACCGGCAATGTCGAGGACGGGCTTGCCCTCCTGCGCGACCATGAATGCGATCTCGTCGTCTCGCTGGGCGGCGGATCAAGCCATGACTGCGCCAAGGGGATCGCGCTCGTCGCGGCCAATGGCGGGGAAATCGCCGACTATGAAGGCATCGACCGCTCGCCGCTGCCGCAGGTGCCGCTGATGGCGATCAACACCACCGCCGGCACCGCCGCCGAAATGACGCGCTTCTGCATCATCACCGATGTCGAGAGGCACGTGAAGATGGCGATCGTCGACAGGCACGTGACGCCCTTCCTGTCGGTCAACGACCCGGCGATGATGGTCGGCAAGCCCGCTGCGCTCACCGCCGCCACGGGCATGGACGCGCTGACCCATGCGATCGAGGCATATGTCTCGACCGCGGCGACGCCGATCACCGATGGCTGCGCGCTGAAGGCGATGTCGCTCATCGCCGAAAACCTGCGCGATGCGGTCGCCGACGGGACCAATCTCGAAGCGCGCGAGGCGATGGCCTATGCCCAGTTCCTCGCCGGGATGGCGTTCAACAACGCATCGCTGGGCTATGTCCACGCGATGGCGCACCAATTGGGCGGCTTCTACGACCTGCCGCACGGCGTCTGCAACGCGGTGCTGCTGCCGCATGTCGAGACTTTCAATGCGGCGGTTTCCGCTGGACGCCTGCGCGATGTCGCGGCGGCGATGGGGGTCAATGTCTCGAACATGGACGAACGCCAGGGCGCCGAGGCGGCGATCGCGGCGATCCGCCAGCTTTCGGCCGATATCGGGATACCCGCAGGGCTCGCCCAGCTCGGCATGAAGGAGGCCGACATCGCGACGCTCGCCGCGAACGCGATGAACGATGCCTGCGGCTTCACCAATCCCCGCCCTGCCAACCAGCAGGAGATCGAGGCCATTTTCCGCGCTGCCGCCTGACCTCTCCCAAGGCAAGCGCGGTGCGCCCGGCGGTCTTCCCAAGGGACCGCCGGGCGCCCTTGTTTCCGGCGCGCGCGATGGCCTGCTGCGACAGGAGATTGACATTTGAGCGCAGGGCGCGAGGTTCGCGCCCCCGCCCCGCGCGGACGGCGGACGATTCCCTAGCGGGACCTGCGGTCCGCCCTACCGGACCCGATTCGAACGAAGGACCTCGACTTGCGCCTGATTGCCCTTTTGCTCGCCTTCCTCCTCGCCGCCCCCGCCGCCGCACCCGCTTTTGGACAGGGCATCCAGCAGACCAAGGGCGATTTCGAGGACAAGTTCCGCCAGTTGGACGAGGTCCTGCCCGATCCCAATGTCTACCGCAATGCGAGCGGGGCGCCCGGGCACCAGTACTGGCAGCAGCAGGCCGACTACGTGATCCGCGCCGAACTGGACGAGGATAAGCGCCGGCTCGAGGCGGAAGGGACCGTGCGCTACGTCAACAATTCGCCCGACACGCTGCCGTGGATCTGGATGCAGCTCGACCAGAACATCTTCCGCACCGATTCCATGGCGGAGATGACCACGACTTTCGGCGGGCCGGGCCGCCGCGGACCGCGCATCGATGCGGCAAGCGGCGGGGAACCCGCGCGCCTCAGCCTCGAGGAACTGCGCCGCCAGCAGGCGATGGCCGACAACGAATACGGTTACGACATCAAGCGCGTGACCCTCGCCGACGGGACGCCGCTTTCGCACACGATCGTCGGCACGCTGATGCGGATCGACCTGCCCGCCCCGCTCGCGTCCGGCGAGACGGTCGAATTCCAGATCGAATGGGCGTTCAACATCGTCGAGGAAAACACGATCTTCGCGCGCTCGGGCTACGAACATTTTCCGGACGATCCGCGCAAGGGCGGGAACGACATCTTCCTGTTCGCCCAGTGGTTTCCGCGCCTCGTCGCCTATTCGGACTATGAAGGCTGGCACAACAAGGAATTCCTCGGGCGCGGTGAATTCACGCTCGAATTCGGCGATTACGATGTCACCATGACGGTGCCGGACGACCACGTCGTCTCGGCGACGGGCGTGCTTGCGAACCCCGGCGAAGTGCTCACCGCCGCCCAGCGACAGCGGCTCGAAAGCGCCCGCGATGCCGATGCCCCGGTGTTCATCGTCACGCCCGAAGAGGCCGCCGCGAACGAGCGGACCGGGCCTACGGGGACGAAAACCTGGCGTTTCACGGCTGAAAACGTCCGCGATTTCGCCTGGGGATCGAGCCGCAAGTTCATCTGGGACGCGCAGGGCCACCGCCAGCCGGGGGCCGAGAACGAACTCGTCATGGCGATGAGCTTCTGGCCCAAGGAAGGCGGCGAATTGTGGCGCAAATATTCGACCGCCGCCGTGGTCCACACGATGAAGGTCTATTCGCGCTTCAGCTTCGATTATCCCTACCCGTTCGCGCAGAGCGTGAATGGCCCTGTCGGCGGGATGGAATATCCCATGATCACCTTCAACGGGCCGCGCACGACGCTGAACGAGGACGGGACGCGGACCTATTCGCTGTCGGAAAAGGTCTATCTGATCGGCGTCGTCATCCACGAGATCGGGCACATCTATTTCCCGATGACGGTCAATTCCGATGAACGGCAATGGACCTGGATGGACGAAGGCATCAATTCCTTCCTCGACAGCGTCGCGGGCTATGAATGGGACCCGGACCTGCCCTGGACCCGGAGCCTGCCGCGCGACCTCATCCCCTACATGACCTCGAGCGACCAGGTCCCGATCATGACCCAGTCGGACAGCGTGCTGAACCTAGGCCCGAATGCCTATGGCAAGCCGTCGGCGGCCTATCACATCCTGCGCGACACGGTGATCGGGCGCGAGCGGTTCGATTTCGCGCTCAAGGAATACGCCCGCCGCTGGAAGTTCAAGCGGCCGACCCCGGCCGATTTCTTCCGCACGATGGAAGAAGCCTCGGGCACCGATCTCGACTGGTTCTGGCGCGGCTGGTTCTACACCACCGACCATGTCGATATCTCATTGGACGCGATCCACCGCCTGCGGCTCGACACCGAGAACCCCGACATCGACCTCAAGCGCCGCCGCGACGAATTGCTGGGCGAGCCCGAGAAAGTGGGCGTGCGCCTCAACCGCGAACAGGGCGTGCCGATCTGGGTGCTCGAAAACCCGGGAGTGACGGATTTCTACGACGAGAATGACCAGTTCACCGTCACCCCCAAGGACCGCGAGAGCTACGAGAGTTTCCTCGAGGAACTCGAGCCGTGGGAGCGGCAGACCCTCGATCGTGCACTCAAGGAGGATGCGAACTATTATGTCCTCAGCTTCTCGAACCGCGGGGGTCTCGTCATGCCGATCATTCTCGGCCTCACTTTCGAGGACGGCAGCACGCAGCGCATGCAGATCCCGGCGGAAATCTGGCGGCGCAATCCGAAGGAGGTGAGCAAGCTGCTCGTTTTCCCCAAGGGCAAGCGCCTCGCCAGCGTCGTCGTCGATCCGAACTGGGAGACGGCCGACGCGGATATCGAAAACAATCACTATCCGCGCCGGATCATCGAAAGCCGCATCGAAGCGTTCAAGTCGCCCGAAGCGACATCGCGCACGGGCCGCGACCTGATGGCCGAAAGCCAGGGTTCGAACTGATGCGCTGGCTGCTTGCGCTGTGCGCGGCGCTGCTGGTCG
The DNA here is from genome assembly GCF_001719165.1 of Erythrobacter litoralis. Lineage (NCBI taxonomy): Bacteria > Pseudomonadati > Pseudomonadota > Alphaproteobacteria > Sphingomonadales > Erythrobacteraceae > Erythrobacter > Erythrobacter litoralis. Next base: position 737,188 of record NZ_CP017057.1, on the reverse strand, counting down.
CGCTGCCGGCAGCGGCGCACCAGCAGAAGACCGCGATCTCGATCCTGTCGCACAACGAACGCACGGGGCTGCTCGAAGTGGTCCACCGCGTGCCGCTGCACGATGCCGAACATGCGCTGAAAAGACGGGGGATCGCCGCGCCCGACATCATCGGCGACATCCCCGATCGGCGCGCCTTCGTGCGCTATATCGCCGAACGCTTCACCGTCACCCACGAAGGTGAGCCGATCGCCTTCACCCTTCTCGGCAGCGAGATCGACGGGGGCAGCCTCGTCATCTACGAGGAGGCCCCCTCGCCCGGCCCCGGCGCGCGCCTTGCGGTCCGTTCGCTGATCCTGACCGATGTCTGGGCGCGGCAGGAAAACCGGGTGAATATCGGCAGCGGAACCGAGGTCGAGACCCTGATCTTCCGCGCGGGCGACCCGGCGAAGGATGCGACTCTCAGGTAACCTTCGCCCCCAACCCGCCCCCGGAAGGCCGGGCGGGCGCGGGCTGCCGTTCAGTCGTCGAGCCAATGGCGGATCGCAAACCACCCGGCCACTGCGAGCGCAATCGCGCCGCAGAAGGCGACAACCCCCCAGAATGCCCACCCGCGGCCGGCAAAAGGGATGCCCTCGACATTCATCCCGAGCAGGCCGGTGACGAAGGTCAGCGGCAGGAAGATGAACGCGACGACGGCAATGGCGAGCGAGCGGCGATCGACCAGTTCGGCGCGCAGATCGGTAAGCTGTTCATGTAGCAGCGCCGCCCGCTCTCGCACGGCCTCGAGTTCCTCGGCCATGCGGGCGAAGCGGTCCGCCGCATCGCGAAGGTGCAGGCGGTCCTCTTCGCTGATCCAGTCATATTCGAGCCGCGCCATCGCCTGCATCGCATCGCGGTCGGGTGCGACGAACCGGCGCAGCGCGATCGCCTGCGAGCGCAGTTCGGTGATGCGGCGGCGCAGCTCGTAGAGGTCGGCATCGTCGATCTCACTTTCGCAAAGGTCGAGCGCATCGCCGAGATCAGCCACTTCCGGGTCGAGCTCGGCGCTGATCGCCTGCGCCAGCGCCGCGACGAAATCGCCGCCATCGGTAAACCTGCCCGCTCGCATCTGCGTCTCGACCTGGTCCAGCGCGGCAAGCGGGTGGCGCGTGACCGACGTGACCCGCTTCGCCTCGACCCAGACGCGGACCGATACCAGCCGGTCGCTGTCGGTCGTCACCCGCACGCCCGTACCGCGCAGGTTGATCAGCGCACCGCCCTCCATCCCCTCGCAGCGGGGCCGGGTTTCGCTCGCCAGCAGGGCTCCGGCGGCGAGGTCGGGAACGAAGGGCGGAAGATCGTTCCTGCCGGCATTGCCCGCGCCATCGACATGCAGCCATACGAAGTCGCTGCCCCTGTATTCGGCGATTTCCGAGGGGGCGAGCTCGCGCGGGCTGCCGTCTGAAAGCACGAACGCGCGCATCGTGGGCATTGGATCAGGGGCGGTCATGCTCCCGTCTTAGGCAAGCTGCGCGCGCGGGCAAGCCAGATGCCGCCGCCCCTTAGTCGCGGGACGCGGGCTGCGCCATGTCCGGCGAACCCGTTCGCGAAGCAGGCCCTGACGGCCCATCACGAGGAAGGTGCTGGTCCATGGAACCGCGAAACGGGAAGATCGCTGGAGCGGGTGATACCACCACTTCCTATAAAATTCAGACACTTAAATCGAGGGCCTTGTGCCATGAATGGCACAGTCCCTTCCACCAAATCGAAGATCAACGGTCCCTCATTAAGAGGGAATCGAGGCGTGCTGAAGTATACTCTTCTCCAGGGGAAAGGAGCCAGTCAATCTTTGTAACTAGCCGTCAGTGCTCTCAGTATCTCGTCGCCCGTTCGGGTAAGTCGCAGCAACTTGCGACGATTGTCAGTGGGGTCCATTTCTCGATATAACCAACCTACGCCTGGCGTATTGGCTCTATCCGACCGTCTAGAGCCCTCGAGAAGAACCTTATATGTTGTATGAAGCGACTTGTTTATTCGCTCTCCAGCGATGTCGCGTATTTCTGTGAATGTGGCTGGGTGCCCAGATAAATCTGCCATCCCCGCATAGATGAAGAAAGCCAATTGGCCGAGCGTGAGCCGATCTGGCGCTAGCTCTGCAGCTCGGATAAGAGGGACAGCGAAGTCGCGCAAGCGGCTCACGGGTATGTCGGTCACGGTGCGGCCCTTAATTCAGTGTTGAATGAATGAGACGAAACCTTGACTATCTCATCGCGCCGCGACTGGACTCAAATTGAATTTCGAGCAACCTTGAATCTGCATCCTAGATCGCGAGCAAGGATGCGACCTCACATTTTCTTGGCACCGTCCCCTCCGTTAAACCGGAGAGCCCGGGCCCCCGCAGCTTGAGGAAATTTCGTCTCGCGCCCACAATCTGCAGAAAATCACTCACGTTTCGGTTTCGTCTTCACTATGATCGATCTGCGGGAGCGAAAGCTGTCGGTAATCTCTCGTGATCCAGTTCCAGCCAACTCCGTCGGTTCGCTCGTCGAACATCAGCGTGAGATTGAAGAAATGGCAGCCGTGAAAGCTGCAGTCAGGAAAAAAGATTGCGCTTTCCGAATTAGCTGTCGGGTCCGTCTCGATACAATCAGTGAAGAACATCACATTGTTTGTGACCACTGGCCAAGGCTTATTCGCATCGGAGCGTGTTAGAAGCTTGATGGTCCCCGGGCCGATGATCTCGCAATTATGGAAGGTCTTGCCGATCACGAACTTCCGGCCAGCAGGGGCGAGATCGCTAATGAACAATCTCTTGTTGTGATACTCCTTAGCCATCGGATCGAAGGGCGAACTTTCTCCGCTGAGTTTCTCCCTGACCTTAGCCTCCACTCGCCACAGTCGCGTGCGACTCAGGAGCGCCAATGCAGCCGCTGAAATGAAGAAGGTGAAAAGAGCAACGCAGAACCACCCGAAAGCACCGTATTGGCCCAAAGAATCGGCACTTGAAGAAAGCCAGGCTGCGACCGCTGCTAGAACGCCTGCAGGAATTATCGGCCAAATCGCCAGGCCGTTCGCGATACGAGAGACCCACCTATCAAAGAATTCAGATGCTTTTGACATGCCCTTACCATACCAGCCTGGAGCAGCTCGGTGGAGTCATGCCCCCTCAGTAATTGTGGGATAATCTACGAGGCGGTCTTGATCTGACTAAGTCTTATTAATGTCCGCGTGGCCAGAGCGGCTACGGCAAGAAAGTCATATTGAGAACCTCGAAACTAATTATCTCCGCCGCAGCCACTCGGTGTGCCAAAGTCTGCGGAGTATGGCGAGACAAAAAGGGAACACCAGTGCGCCAAACCATGCCAAAATCGTGATCAAACAAGGATTAGAATCGTGCCAAGGAGCGAGGCGAAAAAGGGCACACTAAATATTTGATTTCATTGCTTTTTACTGGAGCGGGTGAAGGGAATCGAACCCTCGTCTTAAGCTTGGGAAGCTTCTGCTCTACCATTGAGCTACACCCGCGCGGCGCTACGCGCAGCGCGCCATGACACGATAATTCCCGCCCGGTCAATATCGCTTTGCGCAGCGCCCGCACCGTGCGCCGCGCAGGGTTTCACTCGCCCGGCGGCGGCGCGAGAGAGAGCACGAAGGAGCCGACCGCCACGGTGATCGCCTTTTCCAGTCCCGCAGCCTCATCGGGCGTGGCTGCGACTTCGAATTCCAGTCTCAACCGCCCGAGATCGCTCGTCGATATGGCCAGGGTGACCCGCTCCTCGTCCCCGCCGGCCTGCCGCAGCGCGTCGTTCGCGCGGCTTTCTATCTCCCCGAGCCGCGCGAACAGGTCCGTCCGGGTTTCGAAGACGATGGCAAAGGCATGGACCGGGCGCCGCCCCTCGCGCGCCAGCACCCGGGCGGGCTGGGTGAAAAGCAGGCTGTGCGGAACCACCACGCCTTGGTCAAGCGCACGGATCGAGCCGTCGCGCCGGTCCATTTCGCGCAGTCGGGTCGAAAGCAGGTTGATGTCGATCACCTCGCCGCGATGGCTCCCGATCTCGATGATGTCCCCGATCGAATAGGCGCGGGTGAAGGTGCGGAAGGCCGAGCCCGAAAGGCACAGGATGAGCTCCTTGGTCGCCACCACGATCGCGACCGCGACCGCAGTCAGCGAAAGCGCGAAGGTCCGCAGCTGCGGAGCCCAGATCATCAGCAGCCCGACGACCGCGATCAGCAGCAGCGCGTTCCTGACATTCGCGGTCCAGCGCCGCGCGACCAGCCGCGGCAGGTTGTCCCGTGCCCTGAACGCTCGCCCGGTGATCAGCCAGGCGCTGAGCAGGACGGCGAGCAGCGCGATCGACGCGAGCACGTCGGGAAGCGAGGATTCAGGGGGAAGAGGCAGGTTGGACAACATGGATTTCGCCGACAGCGGCTGACGCCAGAGCCATGCGGAGTAGCCGCGAGCGCGGCCGCGTGCAAATCCCTCAGCGGGTCCCGGTGCCGGCGGCGACCGCGATGTCGGGCGTGTCCTCGGGCGACCAGCCGCCGCCCAGCGCGCGGTAGAGATCGACGAAGGCAAGGTCGCGCTGGAGCCGGGCGCGTGCCAGCGCGAGCTCGCTCGAGAGAACCAGGCGCTGCGCATCGAGGACCGAGAGATAATTCACCACGCCCCCGCGAAAACGCAGGTTCTGCAGGAACAGCGTGCGCTCGGCGGCGGCGAGCTGATCGGCGAGCGGCTCGATCTGCGCTTCGCCCGCACGGTAGGCATAGACCGCCGCATTGACGTCGAACAGCGCACCCTGCACCGCGCGGCGATAGCCGATCAGCGCCTGGTCGACCTGCGCCCGCGCGGCCCGCACATTGCCGAGATCGCGCCCGAAATTGAGAATTGGCAGGCGCACTTCGGGGCCCCATGAATTGAGCGAAGACGACGCCCCGTCGTCGAACAGCGAGCCGAGCTCGGTCGAGGTCCTTCCGAGCAGACTGCCGAGGCCGATGGTCGGAAAGGGAAAGCGATTGGCGATCGCCACGCCTTCGATGGCGGTCGCGGCGGCCAGCTGCTGTTCGGCGGCGATCACGTCGGGCCTGCGGGCAAGCAACGCGCTCGGGACGCCGAGCGGCAGGTCGTAGGCGCCGATCCCCCGCGCCTGCCGTTCGGCATCGAAGGGTGAAAGTCCGATCTCGGAAGGATAGCGACCGAGCAGCACGGTCAGCAGGTTTTCCGACACCAGCCGCGCCTGCACGACCTGCGGCAGCAGCGAACGCGTGCCGGCGAGCTGGGCGGTGGCCTGCTGGACCTCGCTGTCGGAGACCACGCCCTGCCGGTGAAGCAGTTCGACGAGATCGAGCGCCCGCTCCTGAAGCGCGATGTTGCGCGCGAGGATCGCCTCTTCCGCCTGGATCTCGCGGATCGTCAGGAAGGTCGCGGCAACCTGCTGCACCACCGTCGTCACGATCGCCGCGCGGCTCGCCTCGGTTGCGAGCAATTGCGCGCGGGCGGCCTCGTTCTGGCGGCGGATCCTGCCGAACAGGTCGATCTCCCAGCCGAGCACGAGGCCGAGCGTGAACACCGCGTCATTCGAATTCGCCTGCGGCTGCGCGCCGGTGGAAAGCGAACCGTCCACACGCGGGAAGAAGCCGCTGCGCGCGACCAGCAGGCGGGCGCGGACTTCCTCGATCCGCGCGAAGGCCTGCTGGAGATCGAGATTGTCGTCGAGCGCTTCCTCGATCAGCGGTCGCAGTTCGGGGTCGTCATAAAGCTCGAACCAGGCCGTGTTCGCCGCCGAGCGCGCGTCCCCGCTCGCGAGCTCGACCGCATGGGTTTCGGGCAGGACGAGCGCGGGCCGTTCGTAATCCTTGCCCACGATCGCGCAGCCGCCCAGAGCCGCTCCGAACGCGCAGAGCGCGGCCATCGTCCCCAGGCGCCGCGTCATGCCGCTGCGCCTTCCGGCAACGGCCGGGCGGGGAGCGGGCCGATCTCGGCGTCCTTCTTGGCGAAGAAACGTTCGGTCAGGGTCTGGACGATGACATAGAGCGCCGGGACCACAAGCACGCCGAGAATGGTGGCCGCCAGCATCCCTCCGAACACCACGGTGCCGACCGACTGCTTCGAGGCCGCGCCCGCCCCGCTCGCGAGCAGCAGCGGGATCACGCCCATGATGAAGGCGAAGGAGGTCATCAGGATCGGGCGCAGGCGCTGCGTCGCGGCGAGCCGCGCGGCCTCGGCGATCGGCTTGCCCTCCTCGCGGAACTGCTTGGCGAATTCGACGATCAGGATCGCGTTCTTCGCCGACAGGCCGACCAGGGTGACCACACCGATCTGGCCGTATACGTTGAAGTCGAACCCGCGCAATTGCAGCGCGACAAGCGCGCCCAGAATACCGAAGGGCACCGCGAGCAGCACCGCGACCGGGATCGACCAGCTTTCATAGAGCGCGGCCAGGAACAGGAACACGACCAGCACCGATAGCGCCATGACGATGGTCGCGGAATTGCCGGTCTCGACCTCCTCTGCGGTCACCCCGGACCATTCGTAGCCATAGCCCGGGGGAAGCACGTCCGCCGCGACCCGTTCGAGCGCGGCGACCGCATCGCCCGAGGAATAACCCGGCGCTGGCGCGCCGCTGAGATCGGCCGAGCGATAGAGATTGTAGCGCGCGATGAAGCGCGGCGAGGCGCCTTTCTCGATGCTCACCACTGCGGAAAGCGGGACCATCTGCCCGGTCGTGCGGCTGCGCACGTTGATGAGCCCGAGCCCGTCGATCTCCTCGCGATAATTGCCGTCCGCCTGGACCATCACCTTGTAGTTCTTGCCGTAGCGGGTGAAGTCGTTGACCTGCGACCCGCCGAGCAGCACCCCGAGCGTCTGGTAGACATCGGTCAGCTGAAGCCCCAGCGCCTTGGCCCGCTCGCGGTCGATGGAGAGCTGGTAATTGGGCGTGCCCGCGCTGAAGGTCGTCGAAATGCGCCCGATCTCTTTCTGTCGGCTCGCCTCGGCAAGGAAGGCCTGCGTCACGTCGGCGAGTTCCCTCGGGGTCTGGCCGGCGCGTGCCTGCAGCATCATCGAAAACCCCGACGACGCGCCGAAGCCCGGAAGGGCCGGCGGACCGAATCCGAACAGCAGCGCCTCTGGCGTCGCGTAGCCGAGCATGTTGGCCTTGCGGATCAGGACCGAAGCGGAAGAAGCCGGGCCGCGCTCGTGCCAGGGGGCGAGCTTGGCGATCATAAGGCCGGCATTGGGCGCGGCGGTGCCTGACAGGACGTCGAAGCCCGAGATCGTCATCACCGCCTCGACCCCTTCGAGCCCGCGCAGCTTGTTCGAGAAATCGTCAAGCACCTCGCCGGTGCGCTGCGTGTTCGACGCATCGGGCAGCATCGCCTGGACGAAGAAAGCTCCCACGTCCTCGTCCGGCACGAAGCCGGTCGGCGTGGCCCGGAACAACAGCGCGACACCGCCGATGACGAGCAGCAGGAAGATCGCGACCCGCCTGAGGCTGCTTGTGGTCATGCCGATGAAGCCGTCATAGCGTGCCGTCAGGCGGTCGAACCACGCGTTGAAGCGGGCGAAGAAGCGGGTGAGGATAGTGTCGCTCCCGCCATGCTCAGACCGGGGCTTGAGCAGCAGCCCGCACAGCGCCGGCGTCAATGTCAGCGCGACGACCGAGGAGAACAGGGTCGAGACCGCGATGGTGAGCGCGAATTGCTGATAGAGCTGCCCGCTCACGCCCGGGATGAAGGCCATCGGCACGAACACCGCCGCCACCACCAGCGTCGTCGCGACGATCGGGGCGGAAACCTCGTCCATCGCCTGCCGCGTCGCCTCGCGCGGGGAAAGGCCGAGCTTCTCCATCTTCAGTTCGACCATCTCGACCACCACGATCGCGTCGTCGACCACGATCCCGATCGCCAGCACCATGCCGAACAAGGAGAGCGTGTTGATGGAAAAGCCGAGCCCCTGATACGCGATCAGCGTCGCCAGCAGCGAAACCGGCACGGCGAGCATCGGGATCAACGTCGCGCGCCAGCTCTGCAGGAACAGGAAGACAACAAGCAGCACGAGGATCAGCGCGTCGCGCAGGGTGTTCGCGACCTCGGCGATCGATTCCTCGACGAACAGGCTGCCGTCATAGACGATCTCATAGCCGAAATCGGGCGGGAAACTCGCCTGCATCGTCTCTAGCCTGGCCTTGAGTTCCTCCGCCGTCGCCATCGCATTGGCGCCGGGCGAAAGCGCGACCGCGACGGCCGCGGCGGGGCGGCCGTTAAGCGCGGCTTCCTGGGCATAGCCCTTGGCCCCCAGTTCGACCCGCGCGACATCGCGCAGCCGCACCTGAGAGCCGTCATCGCCACTTCTCAACACGATGTTCTCGAACTGGCTCGCCTCGTTGATGCGGCCCTGCAGTTCGAGCGAATACTGGAACCCGCTGCGCGTCCGGTTCGGCGGCTGGCCGACCGAACCGGGCGCGGCCTGCGCATTCTGTTCGCGCACCGCGGCGACCACGTCCATCGGCGTCAGTCCGAGAGCGGCGAGCCGGTCGGGCCGCAGCCAGATGCGCATCGCGAAAGGCGAACCATAGACCGCCACATCGCCGACTCCTTCGACCCGCTTCAGCTCGTCGACGACGATGTTGTCGAGATAGTTCGATATGAAGGTCCGGTCATAGCTGTTGCCGGGCGAATAGAAGGCGGCATACATCAGCGTGTCCGACGAGGCCTTCTTCACCGACACGCCGATATTGTTGACCTCCGCCGGGAGCTGGGGGGTCACCTGCGAAACCCGGTTCTGCGTCTCGACCGCGGCGATGTCGGGATCGGTCTCGAGCGTGAACTGGACCGTTACGACAGACGTCCCGTCCGCGCCCGATACGGCCCGGATCGACTTCATGCCCGTCACGCCATTGACCTGCGAATCGATCGGGACCGTCACGCCCTCCTCGACCGTCGGCGCGCTCGCGCCGGGATAGACCGAGGTGATCCTGACCGTCGGCGGGGCGATGTCGGGGAACTGCGCCACCGGAAGGCCGGTCAGCGACAGATAGCCGCCGAGAGACAGGATCAGCGCGATGACGATCGCGAAGACCGGGCGGTCGATGAAGAGCTTCGCCATCGCGCGGCTACTTCTTCGCTGCCGCCTGGCCGGCATCGCCCGCTCCGGGCAGCGGGATTTCCGCGCCCATGGGAACGGGCTGGACCTTCGCCCCGGGACGGACCTTGGCGAGGCCCTCGACGATCACCGTTTCGCCGGGCTCGAGGCCCTTCTCTATGATCCAGTCGCCGCTTGCCTGCGCACCGACTTCGACACGGCGCTGTTCGACCGTGTTGTCCTTGCCGACGACCATCACGAAATAGGTCCCGAACTGCTCGGTCACGGCGCGGTCGGGGACGATCACTGCATCCCTTCGTGTCTGGATCTGGATACGAACCCGCCCGAACTGGCCGGGGCGCACCATGCTGCCCGGATTGGGAAAGACCGCCCGCAGGCTATAGCTGCCGGTGGTCGGATCGACCGCGCGATCGGCGAAATCGATCGCGCCGGTCTGCGGCAATTCGGTCCCGTCGGCGAGGATCAGGCGAATCTCGGAAGCCCCGTTGCCGCGCTCCTCCTCGCCGATCCGGGCATAGCGCAGGACCTCCTCCTCGCTCGGGCTGAAATAGACGTCGAGCGAGGATGCATCGGAAATCCGCGCGAGTTCGATCTGTCCGGGCGAGATCAGCTGGCCGACGCTGGCCCCGGCCTTGCCGATCCGGCCCGAAATCGGCGCGCGGACCTTGCCGTAGGACAGGGTCAGCTCGGCATTGGCGAGGCTCGCCTCGGCAGCCCTGACCTGCGCCGCGCTCGCCTTGGCGGTTGCCACGGCGTTGTCGAAGACCTGCCGCGCGATCGCGTCCTCGGCGACGAGCGGCTCGTAGCGCGCGACATCCTCGTTGGCGCGGGCTGCCTGCGCCTGCGAAGCGGCGAGCTGCGCGCGGGCGGCATCGCGCGAAGAGGCGAATTCCTGCGCGTCGATTTCGAACAGGACCTGGCCCGCGCGCACCATCGAGCCTTCGCGGAAATGGCGCGCGATGATGGTCCCGCCGATGCGGGGATAGACCGCGACCTCGCTACCGGCGCGGATTTCGGCGATGTATTCGGTGAAGAGCGGCTTGTCCTGCGCGGCGGCCTGCTGGACCCGGACCGGGACCGGCGGCGGTTCGCCCGGAACCGCGGCGCCGCAGGCGGCAAGAAGCAGAGCAAGAGCAGCCCCCAAGGCCCTGACGGAACCTGAAATCCCCATCCCTTATCCCCCACCGAAGAGATCTTGCACGCAAGTAGACGTTACCCTGCGCGCTCCATTTCGAGCAAATCGGTTCTCGCACCTCTTCTTAATGAACAATTGTTACAATGCAACACGCGGGCCTAGTCTCACCCCCCGTCGCGCGCACGGCCCCTCCCCACTTTTGAGAAGGCCTCTGGCCCTTGCCAGCGCGGCGGCGCGGTTGCATTTGCGCAGCCAACAACAGACGCACACAAGAGAGAGACGATAGCCCATGCGCCAGATCGACCATTTCATTGTCGGCGACAGCCCCGCCCCGGCACGCAAGCACAAGGTTTGGAACCCTTCGACCGGCGAGGTCCAGGCTGAAGTCGCGCTGGGCGATGCGGCGCTGCTGGACCGTGCGGTCGAGGCCGCGAAGAAGGTCCAGCCCGGCTGGGCGGCGACCAACCCGCAGAAACGTGCCCGCGTGATGTTCAAGTTCAAGGAACTGGTCGAGGCGAACATGCAGAGCCTCGCCGAACTGCTGTCGAGCGAGCACGGCAAGGTCGTGGACGATGCCAAGGGCGACGTGCAGCGCGGGCTCGAGGTGATCGAATATGCCTGCGGCATTCCGCAGATCCTGAAAGGCGAATACACGCAAGGGGCGGGCCCCGGGATCGATGTCTATTCGATGCGCCAGCCATTGGGCATCGGCGCTGGCATCACCCCGTTCAATTTCCCCGCGATGATCCCGATGTGGATGTTCGGCATGGCGATCGCGGCCGGGAATGCCTTCATCCTGAAGCCCTCCGAGCGCGATCCGAGCGTGCCGGTGCGGCTTGCCGAACTGTTCCTCGAAGCGGGCGCGCCAGAGGGCCTGTTGCAGGTCGTCCACGGCGACAAGGAAATGGTCGATGCGATCATCGAGCATCCCGACATTCCCGCGATCAGCTTCGTCGGTTCGTCCGACATCGCGCATTACATCTATTCGAACGGCAATGCCCGCAGCAAACGGGTGCAGGCCTTCGGGGGCGCGAAGAACCACGGCATCGTCATGCCCGACGCGGATCTCGACCAGGTGGTGAACGACCTTGCGGGGGCGGCCTTCGGTTCGGCGGGCGAACGCTGCATGGCGCTGCCGGTCGTGGTCCCGGTGGGCGAGGAAACCGCCGAGCGATTGCGGGAAAAGCTGATCCCCGCGATCCATGCCCTCAGGATCGGCGTCTCAAGCGACCCCGATGCCAATTACGGCCCCGTCGTCACGCCCGAACACAAGGCCCGGATCGAGCAATGGGTCGATGTGGCGGAGGAGGAAGGCGCCGAAATCGTCATCGACGGGCGCGGCTTCTCGCTTCAGGGGCACGAGGACGGCTTCTTCGTCGGCCCGACCCTTATCGACCGCGTGACCCCGCAGATGAAGAGCTACCAGGAGGAGATCTTCGGACCCGTCCTGCAGATCGTGCGGGCCAAGGATTTCGAGGAAGCGCTGCGTCTGCCTTCGGAACATCAATACGGAAACGGCGTCGCCCTGTTCACCCGCAATGGCCACGTCGCGCGCGAATTCACGCAAAGGGTCAATGTCGGGATGGTCGGCATCAACGTGCCGATCCCAGTGCCGGTCGCCTATCACAGCTTCGGCGGGTGGAAGCGTTCGGGCTTTGGCGACATCGACCAGTACGGCACCGAAGGCCTCGCTTTCTGGACCAAGAAGAAGAAGGTCACCCAGCGCTGGCCCGACGGCGGCGGGGACGGTTCGAACGCCTTCGTCATCCCGACCATGGGGTGATGCGCTTCCGGTTTGCGGTTCTCACCCCGGCGCTGCTGGCGCTCGCCGCCTGCGGCTCAACGAAGTCGAAGGCCGCGAGGCGCTGCTGATCCTTCCGGGGCCGGACAGCGAGATCGGCGTGATGCCGATGCCCCGCTTTCGCTGCCCGGCCTGACGGGATCACGGACACGTTTCGTCCGGCTCGCGGCTGCGCTATGCACGGCGGCGGTGGACGAGACCGACGAGGAGGTGGAGGATGCGGCCGAAGACCGAAGGAAGCGCGCTGGCGGCGCTGGCGCTTGCGGGGTGTGCAGCGACGGACACCCCGCCCCCAGCTGCCGAGGCTCCGGCAGCGCCAGCCGAACGGACCTGCGAGGCTGCCCCGGCGCAGCGCCACGTCGGACAGAAAGTCACCGCCGAACTCGGCGAGGCGATCCTCGCCGAAAGCGGCGCGCACACCCTGCGCTGGGGCCCTCCGCGCAGCGCGTGGACGATGGATTATCGCCCGGACCGGGTGAACGTGCGCTATGACGACGACATGGTCATCGAGGCGATAACCTGCGGATGAGCGCCAAGGACATGGGCCGCTCCAGGGCCAGCTCCGGCTCGCCCTACGAAAGCGCCTTCGGCTTCTGCCGCGCGGTGCGGACGGGCGAGCGGATCGTCGTCGCCGGGACCGGGCCGATCGAGCCTGACGGAAGCACGACACCGGGCGATGCGGCGGCGCAGGCCGAACGCTGCCTCACCCTCATCGTCAAGGCGATCGAGGACCTCGGCGGTTCGGCAAGGCACGTGGTGCGCACCCGGATGCTGCTGACCGACCCGGCGGACCAGGACGCGGTCGGATCGGTCCACGAGCGCTTTTTCGGCAAGAACCCTCCGGCGGCGACCATGGCGGGGGTGGCCTGGCTGTGCGGCCCCGATTGGAAGGTCGAGATCGAGGCCGAGGCGATCATCGATTGAACCTGCCGGCATGCGCCGCGTGCAAGTTGACGAAAGTCATACCCCTTGCAATTCCCGAAAGTTCCGGCGTTGGATCGGCCCGGCGGCAATCCTACGAGCCAGGCCGGTCCGCTTCGCCCAACCGGTCGGCAAGCAGCGCCATCAGCTGGCGGCGGTGTTGCAGGGCGTTCAACTCCGCACTCGAAACCAGCACGTCGGGTTCGCCATAGCCGTGGTGAAACAGGATCGCGGGCAGGTCCACGCTCAGCCCCGGGAACACCTTCGCCACCTGATCGCGATAGAGGAACATCTTGCCCATCGGCAGGCGGAACACGAAGCGCCGCCAGTCGCTGTGCATCGCGACCCAGCCATAGGTCAGCGCGCAGAGCGAACACGGATAGCTCCCCGGTCGGGCGACCTTGTGCACCGCATCCTTCAGAGCGTTCAGCACGCCTCCATCGGCGTTGTAGATCAGGATGAGGCGGGCGCTTTCTTCGGCGCTAACGTATCGGGCCATGCTGCAGTTACGCGCGAACCCCGCGCGCGGACTAGCAAAATCTGCGGGTCGTCGATGTCGCCCCAGCCCCTTCCCCTGCCCCGGCCTTCTGGCTAATGGCCTAAGCCATGACAGGACAGTTCCAGCTCACCGAAGACCAGCTCGCGATTCAGGACGTCGCGCGCCGCTTCACCGCCGACAACATCACGCCGAACGCCGCGGAATGGGATGAAAAGCACATTTTCCCGCGCGATGTGATCACCCAAAGCGCCGAACTCGGTTTCGGCGCGATCTACGTTTCCGAAGAATCGGGCGGGATCGGCCTCGGGCGATTGGAGGCGGCGCTGATCATGGAGGCGATGGCCTATGGCTGCCCCTCCACATCCGCCTTCATCTCGATCCACAACATGGCCGCGTGGATGATCGACCGCTTCGGATCGCAGGGCGTGAAGGACACGTATCTCGCGCAGCTCATCACGATGGAGCATATCGCGAGCTACTGCCTGACCGAGCCGAGCTCGGGCTCCGACGCCGCCGCGCTCAGGACCACGGCGAAGCGCGACGGCGACGATTACATCCTGAACGGGACCAAGCAGTTCATATCCGGCGCGGGCGAGAACGAGATCTATGTCGCCATGGTCCGCACCGGCGAGGACGGGCCGAAGGGCATCACCTGCATGGTGATCGAAAAGGACATGCCGGGCGTCAGCTTCGGCGCTCCTGAAAAGAAGCTCGGCTGGCATTCGCAGCCGACCGCGCAGCTGATCCTCGAGGACGTGCGCGTTCCGGCCGAAAACGTCGTCGGCGGCGAAGGCGAGGGTTTCCGCATCGCGATGCAGGGGCTCGACGGCGGGCGCCTCAACATCGGCGCGTGTTCGCTAGGGGGCGCGCAGAGGTGCCTTGACGAGGCGATCCGCTACACCAAGGAGCGCAGCCAGTTCGGCCAGCCGGTCGCCGAGTTCCAGAACACCCAGTTCACCCTCGCCGACATGGCGACCGACCTCGAGGCGGCGCGCGCGCTCCTGTATCTCGCGGCGGCCAAGGTGACCGACAACGCCCCCGACAAGACGCGCTTCTCCGCCATGGCGAAGCGGCTTGCGACCGACAGCGGCTCGGCGATCGTCGACCGCGCGCTGCAACTCCACGGCGGCTACGGCTACCTGCAGGACTATCCGGTGGAGCGGTTCTGGCGCGATCTGCGCGTGCATTCGATCCTCGAAGGGACGAACCAGATCATGCGGATGGTCGTCGGGCGGGACCTGCTGCGGCAGTGAATTGGCCGGGGAGACTGCTTGCCGTCGTTACGGCCTATGGCTGCGCCGTGATTGGCGCGGTGCTGGTGTTGATCGGCCTGTTCACCATCACGCAGGGCGTTTCGGATGGAGCGCAGACTTCCGAATTCCTGATCATGCTCGCGTTCTTCGGCTCGATCGCGGCGATCTATGCTCTGCCCGTGGCGGTGCCGACGATCGGCCTCACCGAATGGAAGCGCGTTGGCAGCTGGACCGTTTTCGCCGCAGCCGGACTGGTGCTCGGCCTTTTGCTGACAGCGGCCTTCACCGAAATCCCCTATCGCAGCATCAATTTCGAACTGGCTGGCACGATGATCGCATCGTCGCTGACTGGCGCAATGACCTATTGGCTCGTCGCGTGGAAACTGCTTCCACCACGGCTCCCTCTTCAATCTTCGGCAGGATAACCGAATGACCACCGACGTTCTCACCCGCAAACACGGCCGCATCGGCCACATCTCGCTCAATCGGCCCAAGGCGATCCACGCGCTGACGCTGGAGATGTGCCACGCGATGAGCGCGGCGCTTTCGGAATGGGAGAAAGACGACGAAGTCGAGGCGGTGATCCTCGACCACCATGAGGGGCGCGGGTTCTGTGCGGGCGGGGACATCGCCATGCTGCGCAATTCCGCGCTGAATGATGGCGGCGTGTCGGGGCGCAAGTTCTTCCACGACGAATACCAGTTGAACCACCAGATGTTCACCTACGAAAAGCCCATCGTCGCCTTCATGGACGGCATCACGATGGGCGGCGGGGTCGGCATCTCGCAGCCCGCGAAATTCCGCGTCGCGACCGAGAACACGCGCTTCGCCATGCCCGAATCAGGCATCGGCCTGTTCCCCGATGTCGGCGGCGGCTGGTATCTTGCGCGGATCGGCGGGCGGATCGGCCAGTTCCTCGCGCTGACCGGCGCGCGGCTCGACGGGTCGGAATGCCTGTGGACCGGCATCGCGACACATTACGTCGAACATTCCATGCTGGAGGATATCAAGGCGCGCATCGCCCAGCATCCCGACCGGATCGCAGGCATCCTGTCCGAACCGACCGGAACCCCGCCCGAAGCACGGATCAAGGCGAATGCCGACAAGATCGCCAAGCATTTCGCCTCGGATGCTTACGAGGACATTCTCGCCAGCCTCGACAAGGCGGCGGAAGCGGGCGATGACTGGGCGGCGAAGGAGCGCGACACGCTCGGCACGAAAAGCCCGCAGACCTGCAAGGTCGCGCTGCGCCAGATCGCCCATTCCAATGAACTCACCGATTTCGCGGACAACATGGCGATGGAATACCGCATCGCGAGCCGCGTCCTGCTGCGCCCCGATTTCGCCGAAGGCGTGCGCGCGGTGATCGTGGACAAGACCAACGATCCCAAATGGGACCCCGCAACCCCCGAGGGCGTGAGCGAGGAATTGCTCGACGCGATCTTCGCCCCCCTCCCGCCTGAAGAGGAATGGAAACCGCTATGAGCTACGAGACGATCACCGTCGAGAAGAACGCTGCCGGCAATGCCGGCGTCACCCTGATGACGCTCAACCGGCCCAAGGCGTTGAATGCACTCAACACGCAGGTGCTGGCCGAACTGATCGAGGCCTTTGCGGACTACCAGGCCGACGACACACAGCTGTGCGCGGTGCTGACGGGCTCGGGCGACAAGGCCTTTGCCGCCGGCGCCGACATCAAGGAAATGCACGACAAGGCGGCGGCCGATTTCTACCTCGACGATTTCTTCTCGCCGTGGACATCCGAGATCGTGAAGAAGACCCGCAAGCCGTGGATCGCGGCGGTCAACGGCTTTGCGCTGGGCGGCGGGTGCGAACTGGCGATGATGGCGGATTTCATCATCGCTTCCGAAAACGCGAAATTCGGTCAGCCCGAAATCAAGCTGGGCGTCGCGCCGGGCATGGGCGGATCGCAGCGGCTCACGCGCGCGATCGGCAAGTCCAAGAGCATGGAAATGTGCCTGACGGGCCGGATGATGGGTGCGGAGGAGGCCGAGCGCGCGAACCTCGTCGCCAAGGTCGTGCCGCATGACGATCTTCTGGCCGAGACGCTCAAAACCGCCGCGACCATCGCCTCGATGCCGCCCATGGCCGTGATCGCGAACAAGGAGATGGTGAACTCCGCCTTCGAGATGACGCTCGACCAGGGGCTCATCGTCGAACGGCGCATCTTCCAGATCCTCACCGCGAGCGAGGACAAGGCCGAGGGAATGGCCGCCTTCATCGAAAAGCGTGAAGGGCAATGGAAGGGGCGGTGAAAACCGGCTCAGGGAGAGAGAACACATGAAAATCGCCTTCATCGGCCTCGGCAACATGGGCGGCGGGATGGCCGCGAACCTCGTCAAGGCGGGCCACGAGGTGCGCGCTTTCGACCTCAGCGAAGCGGCGCTCGCCGCCGCGAAAGAGGCCGGGTGCGAAACCTTCGATACCGCGCGGGAAGCCTGCGCCTCCGCCGAGGCGGTGGTCACCATGCTGCCCAATGGGCAAATCGTGAAACAGGTCTATTGGGACGACGTGATCGGCCACGCGCCCGAAGGCGCGGTGATGCTCGATTGTTCGACCATCGATGTCGAAACCGCGCGCGAGGTGATCGAGGTGACCGAGGCGCATAATTACGACATGGTCGATGCGCCGGTTTCCGGCGGGATCGCCGCGGCCAATGCGGGCACGCTCACCTTCATGGTCGGCGGGAGCGAAAAGGCCTTCGAGCGCGCGAAGCCGATCCTCGAGGCCATGGGCAAGGCAGTGATCCACGCGGGCGACGCGGGCAACGGGCAGGCGGCGAAGATCTGCAACAACATGCTGCTCGCGATCCAGATGATCGGCACGGCCGAAGCCTTCGCCATGGCCGAAAAGCTCGGGCTCGATGCGCAGACCTTCTACGACATTTCCAGCGTCTCGTCGGGCCAGTGCTGGTCGATGACGAGCTATTGCCCCGTCCCCGGCGTCGGCCCGGAAAGCCCGGCGGACCGCGACTATGCCCCCGGCTTCGCCGCCGCGCTGATGGTCAAGGACCTGCGCCTCGCGATCGAGGCGGCGGAGAAAGCGGGCGCGAAAACCGAGCTCGGCTCCCACGCCAAGGCGATCTACGAAGCCTTCGCCGACGAGCATGGCGGGCTCGATTTCTCAGGGATAATCAGGACGCTCTGATCTCGGCGATCACGGCTTCGAGCCATTCGCGCGGGGCCTTGCGTCGGCCCGCATCGGCAACGAATTCCTGCCCGCGCGACACGGAGCGCAGCCGCCCGCCCCTGATCCAGCGGTCGGCCCGGTCGTGATAGGTGACCTCGCCCCGCCGCAGCCAGTCCGGGCGGCGCCACAGGCTCGGCGGGCCGCCCGGCACGGTCAGGCGCAGAGCCTCGCTCGCCCGCGCCGCCACGTACCCCTCGCCGCGCCAGATGCAATCGTTCCTAGCATGCATGGCGAGCGCATGGGGGTGGCCGCGATCGACGAATTCCGCCGGAGCGCCGCCTGACAGCGGGATCACTTCGCCCACTTTCAGATAGCCGAAGATGCGGTGATGCGGCTCTCCCCCAGATTCCGCGAACAGGCCGAAGAACACGAACACGTCGCCCACTCCCACGCCCTGCCGTTCGAGATGGGTCTGCGCCGCGCCGCACTGGCCGAACAGGCACTCCCCCTCATCGGTGAACATCGGGTCGTGGTGGCACAGGTCCTCCGCCCCGATCCTCCCCCGGCTCGCCCGTGCGGCGTGGTCGCCCAGGCCAAGGTCGCCATAGGTCGTCGCGCTCGTCCGGCGTTCCCGGTCCCCCGCCGGGATCGGCAGGCTGACGGGCCGCCCCTCCACGATCGGCGACGGCCCGCCGCCAGCGCTCGTGTCGAAGCCCTTGCGGGAAAGGACGATCTTCATCGGCCCAGCCTGCACCGCGACACGAAGTTGCACAAGGATGCACCTGTCTTGCTTGGCTTGCGCGCGCACCCGGTCTAAGGCGCGCGACGAAATGGCAGCTAACCCTGAAGTCACCCAGTCCGTCACTGCGCTCGTCATGGCGGGCAAGCGTTCGGGCGCGCTCGACCCGCTGGCCGAAGCGGCGGGCGTTGCGCAAAAGGCGGTCGTGCCGGTCAACGGCGTGCCGATGATCGAACGCGTCGTGGCGCAGGTCGCCGCCTGCCCGCAGGTGGCCGCGATCTGCATCGTCGCGCACGACAGGGACGAGATCGCGTCGATCCCGCTCATCGCCGGGCTGATGGAGGAAGGCCGGCTCGCCTTCGCCGAAGGCCGGTTCAACATCGTCGACAGCGTGCTTTCGGGCGCGGAAGGCGTCGATTTCCCGCTCCTCATCACCACTGCCGACAATTGCCTCGTCACGCCGGAGGGCTATTCGGAATTCATCGGGAAATGCCTCGCCGAGGACGCACAGGGCGCCGCGGGGCTCGCCACGCGCGAGGCGGTGCAGGAAGCCGACCCGATCGGGCAGAAGCGGTTCTACGAATTTTCCGACGGCGGCTATTCCAACTGCAACATGTACTGGATCGGCAGCCGCCAGGCGCTCGCCGCCGCCGAGATCATGCGCGAAGGCGGGCAGTTCGTGAAATATCCCGGCCGCATCATCAAGGCGTTCGGGCTGATGAACCTCATCCGGTTCCGGCTCGGCTGGGGGTCCAAGGAAAAGCTGTTCGCCCAGATCTCGCGCCGGTTCGGGTTCAAGCTGGTGCCGGTCGTGCTGTCGGACGGCCATTACGCGATCGACGTCGACAACGAACGCACGCTCAACGTGACCGAGAAGATCCTGAAGCGCCGCGAGGGTGATCGGAGCGGGGGCAAACCCGCGGCGTGAGCCGTGCGCGCCCCGTGATCAGGATGCGATGAAGCGCCTCTTCGCCAATATCGGCTGGCTTCTGGGCGGGCGCGGTTTCAACGCCGCGATGAGCCTCGTCTACATCTATCTCGCCACCAATGCACTGGGGATCGAAAGCTTCGGCCATTTCGCGATCATCGTCGCGCTGGGCCAGACGGTGACGGGCCTCGCCAATTTCCAGACCTGGCAGTTCATCGTGCGCTGGGGGGCGAACGGACGCAATGGCGATGGCGAGCCGGTGATGGACCCCGCCAAGGCGGTCGAGGCGACCGGCTTCGCGATCGCGCTCGACCTGCTTTCGGTGGTGATGGGAACCGTGGTCGCTGCGATCCTCGTCTACACCGCGCCGCTCTGGCTGCCGCTGCCGGAGGACCTCTTGTGGGTCGCTTTCGGTTACTGCGTCGTCTCGCTGGCCGCGATCCGCACCACGCCGACGGGCCTTTTGCGGCTGCGATTCCGCTATGCGAGCGCGACTGCGGCCGAGGCGGTGCAGCCGGCCATCCGGGCGGGCGGCGCGGTGCTGGCATGGTTCCTGATGCCCGACGTCCTGGGTTTCATCCTCGCCTGGGCGGCGGCCGAAGTCGCTGTCGCCGTCGCGCTGTGGATCGTCGCCGCGCGCGATGAACCGATCGATCTTTCGGCGCTCAGCCTCACCCGCATCCCGGCGCGCCATCCCGATGCGTGGCGGTTCGTGTGGTCGACCAACATGTCGGGCACGCTGAATATCGCGGGCAAGCAGGTGATCATCCTGTTGGTCGGGACCTTCGGCGGGGCGGCGCTGGCGGGCGGTTTCAGGGTCGCGGCGCAATTGGGACAGGCGCTGGTGACGCTCGCCCAGACGATTTCCAAGGCGATCCTGCCCGAACTCGTCCATGACGAGGAGAACGCGCTGGAAATAGCCCGGCGCATGGCGAACATCGCGGTGATCGCGGGGGTTATCGCGGTCGTGACCGCGCTGCTCGGCGGGCGCTGGGCGCTTGCGACGATCGCGGAGGAGGATTTCAGCGCGTTCTACTGGGCGATGGTGATCCTGAGCATCGCGGGCGCGGTCGAACTGGTCGGGGCGAGCCTTGAATCGCTGCTGGTCTCGGCCGGGCGCGCGGGCACGGCCTTTCTCGTGCGCGCGGTCCCGACCGTGCTGTCGCTTGTCCTGCTCGATGTCGCGATAGACTGGAACGGGGCCAAGGGCGCGGCTTTCGCCGTGCTGGGGGCGAGCAGCCTTGCCGTGATCGGCTTCTACGTCGCGATCCTCAACCTGCGCGAAATCCGCATCCTTGTCGGCGAAACGGCGGATGAAGGCAGCGACGGACCCGGGGATGCGGCTGCCCGAGGATCGGGGTCGGGGGCGGAACCGGACGACGCGCGGCCCCGCCCCTGACGGGTCACGCTTCGTCTTCGCTCCAGGCGAGCTTGGGCTTTCTTGCCGCCGCCGTTTCATCGAGCCTGCGGCGGGGCGCGTAATAGGGCGCGTGCTTCAGCGTCTCGTCGCCCGCCTTGGCGCGCTCGACGAGGCTGCGCAGCGCGGCGATGAACTGGTCGATGTTCGCCTTGCTCTCGGTCTCGGTCGGCTCGACCAGCATCGCGCCGTGGACCACCAGCGGGAAATAGACCGTCATCGGGTGGAAGCCCTCGTCGATCAGCCCCTTGGCAAGATCGAGCGTCGACAGGTCGCCGCCGAAATCGCGGTCCCCGAACAGCGCCTCGTGCATGCACGGGCCGCTGCCCGCAAAGGGTGCGTGGAGGATGTCCTCCATCGAACGCAGGATGTAATTGGCATTCAGCACCGCATCTTCGGCCACCTGTTTCAGCCCGTCCGCGCCATGGCTGAGCATGTAGGTGAGCGCGCGGGTGAACATGCCCATCTGGCCATGGAACGCCGTCATCCGGCCGAAGCTGGGGCCGCGTTCCTCGCGGTTTTCTTCCTCGACGAGGTAATAGTTCTCGCCGTCCTTCTTGACGAAGGGGAGCGGCGCATAGGGCGCGAGCGCTTCGGAAAAGACGACCGGACCAGAGCCCGGCCCGCCGCCGCCATGCGGGGTCGAGAAGGTCTTGTGCAGGTTGATGTGCATCGCATCGACGCCGAGGTCGCCCGGGCGCACCCTGCCGACGATGGCGTTGAAGTTCGCCCCGTCGCAATAGACATATCCGCCCGCAGCGTGGACCGCATCGGCGATTTCGCGGAAGTCCTTTTCGAACAGGCCGCAGGTGTTCGGATTGGTGATCATCACCGCGGCGACGTCACTGCCCCCTTCCCCGCCCTTGCCGAGCCGCTCCTTGATCTTGGCGAGGTCGACACGGCCTTCGGCGGTCGCGGGAATGTCCTCGACCCGGTAACCGGCAAAGGCGGCGGTGGCAGGATTGGTGCCGTGCGCGCTTTCGGGGACGAGCACGACCTCGCGCGCGTCGCCTCGCGCCTCATGCGCCGCGCGGATCGCGAGGATGCCGCACAATTCGCCATGCGCGCCCGCTTTGGGGCTCATCGCGACGCCGGGCATTCCGGTGAGCTTGCACAACCATTCGCCCAGTTCGTGGATGACCTGCAGCGCGCCCTGTACGGTGGATTGCGGGGCGAGCGGGTGGATGTCGGCGAAACCGGGCAGGCGCGCGACCTTTTCATTGAGGCGCGGATTGTGCTTCATCGTGCACGAACCCAGCGGGAAGAAGCCGAGGTCGATGCCGTAGTTCTGGCGGCTGAGGCGCGTGTAATGGCGCACCGTTTCCGGTTCGGTCAGGCCGACGAGGCCGATCGGCTCGCTGCGCTCGAACCCGCCGAGTCGGGTCTTTGCATCGGGGTCCGCTTCGGGCAGGTCGACGCCGGTCACCTCGGCATGGCCGATCTCGAACAGCAGCGGTTCCTCGAGCATCAGCGCGCGGTTGCCGGTCGTGGTCGAGGGGCCGTTGTGCATCCCGTCTTCGGCGACTTCCATCACGGGCTTCCAGCCGGACTTGTTGGGGGCGTTCATCACACGGTCTCCTTGACGAGAGCTTCGAGTTCGGTGGCGAGGGTCTCGATATCCTCTTCGGTCGTCATCTCCGTCACCGCGACGAGCAGCGCGTGTTCGAGCGCCTCGACGCCGGGATAGAGCCGCCCGAGCGAGACCCCGCCGAGCACGCCGCGGTCCGCGAGGTCGCGCACGATCTCGCGGGCGGGCTTGCCGCCGAGCATCAGGGTGAATTCGTTGAAGAAGCTGCTGTTGAGCACCTCGACGCCGGGCACCTGCGCCAGCCTGTCGGCGGCAAGGCAGGCGAGGCGGTGGTTTTCCGCCGCCAGTTCACGCAGGCCCTTTTCCCCGAGCAGCGTCATGTGGACGTTGAAGGCGAGCGCGCACAGCCCGGAATTGGTGCAGATGTTGCTCGTCGCCTTTTCGCGGCGGATATGCTGTTCGCGGGTCGAAAGCGTGAGGACGAAACCGCGCCTGCCTTCGGCATCGGTGGTCTCGCCGCACAGCCGCCCCGGCATCTGGCGGACATGTTTCGGATCGCGCACGGCGAAGAGGCCGAGATAGGGCCCGCCGAACTGCAGGCCGACGCCGATCGACTGGCCTTCGCCGACCACGATGTCCGCGCCCATTTCGCCGGGCGAACGGATCGCCCCCAGCGCCACCGGCTCGGTGTTGACCGCGACCAGCAGCGCGCCCTTTTCATGCGCGGCCTCGGCCACTTTCGAGAGGTCAGAAATCCGCCCCAGAATGTCGGGATATTGCACGACGACGCAGGCGGTGTCCTCGTCGATGCGCGCGATCAGGCCGTCGAGATCGGCCTCGGGCGCGATCGCGGGCGCGCTGTCGGCGATCTCGTCGCCGGTGAACTGGGCCATGGTCTTGACGACCTGCGCATAATGCGGGTGGAGCGCGCCCGACAGGACCGCGCGATTGCGCTTGGTCACGCGGGTTGCCATGGCGACCGCCTCCCAGCACGCGGTCGATCCGTCATAGAGAGAGGCGTTCGCAACCGCGCAGCCATAAAGCCGCGCGACCTGCGTCTGGAATTCGAACAGCATCTGCAGCGTGCCCTGCGCGATTTCCGGCTGGTAGGGCGTGTAGGCGGTGAGGAATTCGCCGCGCTGGATCACCGTGTCGACGCTGGCCGGGACATGGTGTCGATAGGCCCCTGCCCCCAGGAAGAACGGCGCATCGCCTGCCGCCAGGTTCTTCGCCGCGCGGGCCTTCATGTGGCGTTCGACCGCCATCTCGCTCGCATGCATCGGCAGGTCGCGGATCGGCCCGTCGAGCTGCGCCACGGCAGGCACGTCGACGAACAGGTCGTCGATCGATTTCGCGCCGATCTTGGCCAGCATTTCGCTGCGGTCAGTGTCGGTGAGAGGAAGGTAACGCATGATCGTTCGGCCCTGTTGAATGGAGAGGTGGGCGGGTGGAGAAGCTACGCAATCGGCTCCTCAAAGGTTGGCGAGAAATTCCTTGTAGGCGTCCTCGTCCATCAGCCCTTCGAGCTCGCCTTCGTCGGCGACGTTGACGCGGAAGAACCAGCCGTCGTCCTCGGGGCTGGAATTGACGAGGCCGGGTTCGTCCTCGAGCGTGGAGTTGATCTCGGTCACCTCGCCGCTGATCGGCGCGTAGACATCGCTCGCCGCCTTGACGGATTCGACGACGGCGGCTTCCTTGCCCTTCTCGACCTCGTCGCCGACAGTCGGCAGTTCGACAAAGACGATGTCGCCCAGCTGATCCTGGGCATATTCGGTGATGCCGATCGTGGCGCTGTCGCCTTCGACATCGATCCATTCATGTTCATCGGTGAAGTAACGCGGCATCGATCAGCTCCCTCGGTAATAGCGATGCGGGACAAAGGGCATGGGTGAGACTTTCGCGGGCAGGCGCTTGTTCCTGACCTCGATTTCGAGCGCCGTTCCCTCGGCGGCGTATTCCGCGCCGACATAGGCCATGGCGATGGGGCGCTGAAGCGTGGGCGAAAATCCGCCGCTGGTGACTTTCCCGACGAGTTCGTCGCCTGCATAGACCGGGGCGCCTTCGCGGGCGGGCATCCGGCCTTCGACCAACAGGCCGACGCGGGTGCTGGCGCAACCATCGCCCAGCTTCACCGCGCAGGCCTGGTGGCCCATCCAGCCGCCCGTCTCGCGGCGCTTCTTCGACAGGGCAAAGCCAAGGCCCGCGCTGACCGGATCGATCTCGGTGGTGAGGTCGTGGCCGTAGAGCGGCAGTCCCGCTTCGAGGCGGAGGGAATCGCGCGCGCCCAGTCCGGCGGGCTTGACCCGGTCATCGGCAGTGAGCGCATCGGCGAGCTTTTCGGCATGGTCGGCATGGACCGAGATCTCGAACCCGTCCTCGCCGGTATAGCCCGCGCGGGCGATCCATAGCGGCGTGCCGTCCCAGTCGAACGAGCGCGCGCGCATGAAGGTGAGCTCACCCGCGCCGGGGACGAGCGCATCGAGCACCTCGGCCGCCTTCGGTCCCTGCAGCGCAAGCAGCGCCTGGTCCTCGTAATGGGTGAGCGTGATCTCGTCGGGCAGGTGTTCGCGCAGATGGGCGATGTCGTCCCACTTCACCGCGCCGTTGACGACCAGCGCGATATGCGGCCCGGCATTGGTGATCATGAGGTCGTCGATGATGCCGCCCGCCTCGGTCAGCAACAGCGAATAGCGCATCCGCCCTTCGCCGAGCGAGGTGACCGCACCCGGCACCAGCTTTTCCAGTTCGGCCGCCGCGTTCTCGCCGGAGATGGACAGCTGGCCCATGTGCGAGACGTCGAACAGGCTCGCGCTCTGCCGGGTCCATTCGTGCTCGGCGACGATCCCTTCATACTGGATCGGCATTTCATAGCCCGCAAAGGGGACCATGCGCGCACCATGGCCGCGGTGCCACGCATCGAGCGGCAGAGTGCCGAGAGGCTGTTCTTCAGGAGTGTCGTCGTCGCTCAAATCACGTCCCCGTCAGTGGCAGGTCGGCGAACGCCTCAAGGCGCGCCCATGTTCCTGCCCCCTCTGTCGGGAAACCTGAGAGCTTAGCGATGCGCCCGCCCCGATAAGCCCGGACAGGCGCGCCGCATTCCCCTTCGGTGGTGCCGACACGAATGCGCCGACACGCTTTCCAGAGTGCCCATGCCTGTCCGCGGTCCTTTGGCCTGAGAGTTTCCGGGGCGGTTGCTCCTTCGGCGCCATGCCCCTTCGCCTTGCGGCGTCAGGGGCCAGTCTCTCCCGCGAAAGACGCCGGAATCGCTCCCGGCAGGCAGATGTCATGTTGCGCATGCGAAGAGTTTGGTCAATCGCCCACGCATCATTTCACGCTCCATTTTCGACCATGCGAAACATTGATGCGGATAAACGCCATTCTCAGTCGAGATTGGGCCTCAGCCAGCGCTCCGCAGTGGCCAGATCGACCCCGCGCCGCGCGGCGTAATCCTCGAGCTGGTCCTTGCCGATTCGCGCCACGCCGAAATAGGCGCTTTCCGGATGGGCGAAGTAGAAGCCCGAAACCGCCGCGGTCGGATACATGGCGAAACTTTCGGTGAGTTCGAGGCCCACGTTCTCCTCTGCCTTGAGCAGGTCGAACAGGATGGGTTTGAGCGAATGATCCGGGCAGGCGGGATAGCCGGGCGCAGGGCGAATGCCGCGATATTGCTCCTTGATGAGAGCCTCGTTCGTCAACTGCTCGCCCGGGGCATAGCCCCACAGATCGGTGCGGACATGCTGGTGGAGCCGTTCGGCGAAGGCCTCGGCGAACCGGTCCGCGAGCGCTTTTAGAAGGATGTCGGAATAATCGTCCTTGTCCTTCTGGAAGCGGGCGATGTGGGGGTCGATGCCGTGGATGCCGACCGCGAAGCCGCCGATCCAGTCGCCTTCGGAAGAGACGAAATCGGCAAGGCACATGTTCGGCCGCTCGCGGCTTTTCTTCACCTGCTGGCGCAGGAAGGGCAGGCGCACCTCGCCGCTGGAGCCATTGGCGCGCGCCGGATCGTGGATCGTGACGTCGTCGCCTTCACGAACGCACGGCCACAGGCCCGCGACGCCGCGCGCGGTTAGCCATTTTTCGGAGATGATTTTCTCCAGCATGGCGTCGGCATCGGCTTTCAGGCTGCGCGCGGTCTCGCCGACCACATCGTCGTCGAGGATCGCGGGATAATTGCCGTGCAGTTCCCAGGCGCGGAAGAAGGGCGTCCAATCGATGTATTCGGCAAGCTCGGCGAGGTCCCATTCGTCGAATACGTGAAGGCCGGGCTTTTGCGGTGCGATCGGCTTTTCCGGCGCGGGCGAGGCGAAGGCGTTGGCGCGCGCCTCGTCCAGCGAAAGCAGGTCGCTCTGACCCTTGTTCGCGCGCGCGTCGCGCACCTTCTCGTAATCGTTCGCCGTGTCCTCGACGAAGCCGTCGCGCTGCGTGTCCGACAGCAGCCGCGAGGCGACGCCGACCGCGCGGCTCGCGTCGAGCACGTGAATGACGGGGCCTTCATAGGCCGGGTCGATCTTCAGGGCGGTGTGGACCTTGCTGGTGGTCGCCCCGCCGATCAGGAGCGGCATCGTCATGCCGGCGCGCTGCATTTCCTCGGCGACGGTCACCATCTCGTCCAGCGACGGCGTGATGAGGCCCGACAGGCCGATCATGTCGGCCTTGTTGTCGTTGGCGGATTTGAGGATGTCGGACCACGGCACCATGACGCCAAGGTCGATCACGTCATATCCGTTGCACTGCAGGACGACGCCGACGATGTTCTTGCCGATATCGTGCACGTCGCCCTTGACCGTGGCCATGATGACCTTGCCCTTGGCCTTGCGCTCGGATTCGGGAAGGAGGTCCTTTTCCGCCTCGATATAGGGAATGAGATGGGCGACCGCCTTCTTCATGACGCGCGCGGATTTCACCACCTGCGGCAGGAACATCTTGCCGCTGCCGAACAGGTCGCCGACGACGTTCATGCCGTCCATCAGCGGGCCTTCGATCACCTCGATCGGGCGTCCGCCGCGCTGTTCGGTCGCCGCGCGCATTTCCTCGGTATCGTCGACGATATGCGCGTCGATCCCCTTGACCAGCGCGTGTTCGAGGCGTTTTTCGACCGCCCAGCCGCGCCATTCCTCGGCGGCCTTTTCATCCGCGACGCTCTTGCCCTTGTAGCTTTCGGCAAGGTCGATCAGCCGTTCGGTCGCGTCCGGACGGCGGGCGAGGATCACGTCCTCGCACGCATCGCGCAAGGTGGCGTCGATCTGGTCGTAGACGTCCAGTTGCCCCGCATTGACGATCGCCATGTCGAGCCCGGCGGGAATCGCGTGGTAGAGGAAGACCGAATGCATCGCCCGGCGCACGGTCTCGTTGCCGCGAAAGCTGAAGGAGAGGTTGGAGAGGCCGCCCGAGGTCTTGGCGTGGGGGCACTGTTCCTTGATTTCCTTCACCGCCTCGATGAAGTCCAATCCGTAGCGGTCGTGCTCCTCGATGCCGGTCGCGACGGCGAAGATGTTGGGGTCGAAGATGATGTCCTCTGGCGGGAACCCTTCCGCCACCAGCAGGTCGTAGGCGCGCTTGCAGATCTCGACCTTGCGCTGTTTAGTGTCCGCCTGTCCGACCTCGTCGAAGGCCATGACCACCACCGCCGCGCCATAGGCCATGCAGATGCGGGCATGTTCGAGAAAGGCTTCCTCACCCTCCTTCATGCTGATCGAATTGACGATCGGCTTGCCGGACACGCATTTCAGCCCGGCCTCGATCACGTGGAATTTCGAGCTGTCGATCATCACCGGAACGCGCGCGATGTCGGGTTCGGCGGCGATCAGCTTGAGGAAGGTCGTCATTGCCTCGACCGCGTCAAGGAGCCCTTCGTCCATGTTGACGTCGATCACCTGCGCGCCGTTTTCGACCTGCTGGCGCGCGACCTCGACGGCGGTCGCGTAATCGCCCGCCATGATGAGCTTCTTGAACCGGGCCGAGCCGGTCACATTGGTGCGCTCACCGATATTGATGAAGCGCGCGATCGAGCTTTGTTCGTTCATTGTCAGGCAGCAACCACGAAGGATTCGAGCCCCGCCAGCCGCATCGCGACCGCAGGGCTGGGAATGGAGCGGGGGGAGACGCCGTCGACCGCCTTCGCGATCGCGGCGATATGTTCGGGGGTCGACCCGCAGCATCCGCCCAGCACGTTGACCTGGCCGTTCTCCGCCCAGTCAGCGACCAGCCCCGCGGTCGTCTCGGGCGCCTCGTCATATTCGCCCAGCTCGTTGGGCAGGCCCGCATTGGGATAGACCATGAGCAGCGTGTCGGCGAGGCCCGAAAGCACCTTCACATGCGGGCGCAATTGCTCCGCGCCGAACGAACAGTTCAGCCCGATCGTCACAGGTTTCGCGTGCCGGACCGCATTCCAGAAGGCATCGACCGTGTGGCCCGAAAGGTTGCGGCCAGAAAGGTCGGTCAGGGTCATCGAGATCATCACGGGGACTTCGCGGCCCAGTTCGCGCTCGAGCTTTTTCACGGCCATCACGCCCGCCTTGGCGTTGAGCGTGTCGAACACGGTTTCGATCAGGATGAAATCGCAGCCCCCTTCCATCAGCGCGGCAGCCTGTTCGTGATAGACATCGACCAGTTCGTCGAAATCGATCTCGCGAAAACCGGGGTCCTCGACATCGGGGCTGAGCGAGAGCGTCTTGTTGGTCGGCCCGATCGCGCCTGCCACAAAGCGGGGGCGGCCATCCCGGCCCTCATATTCGTCGCACAATTCGCGCGCGATCCTGCCAGAGGCGACATTGATGTCGCGCACCTTGTCTTCGGCCTTGTAATCGGCCTGGCTGATGCGATTGGCGGAGAAGGTGTTGGTCGAAACCACGTCCGATCCCGCGTCGAGGTAATTGCGCGTGATGTCCGCGATCACGTCTGGCCGGGTCAGGGCGAGGATGTCGTTATTGCCCTTCTGGTCGGCGGAAAGGCCGAGATCGCCGGCATAATCCTCTTCGGCAAGCTTGCGGTTCTGGATCTGCGTCCCGAACGCGCCGTCCGATATAAGGACGCGCTTCGCCGCTTCGGCGAGGAAGGACTGGCGGGCCTTGCTTGGCTGGAGGCTCATGCGGCTTCTCCCGTGACGGCGGCTTCGGCCGCTTTTTCGCCGACCGGCCGCTTGCCCAGCATGTGGCAGATCGCATAGGCGAGATCGGGCCGGTTGAGCGTGTAGAAATGCAGGTTACGCACCCCGCCCGCGTAAAGACGGCGGCACAGTTCGGCGGCGACGGTCGCTGCGACGAGCTGGCGCGCGGCGGGCTTTTCGTCGAGCCCTTCGAACAGGCCGTCCATCCAGTCGGGTATGATCGCCCCGCAGGCGCCTGCGAATTTCCTCGCCGTGGCGACATTGGTGACCGGCAGGATGCCCGGGATCACCAGCTTGTCGATCCCGCTCGCGGCGAGCTTGTCGCGATATTCGAAGAACGTTTCGGGCGAGAAGAAGAACTGCGTGATCGCCCGGCTCGCGCCCGCATCGAGCTTGCGCTTCAGGTGGTCGATGCAGGCTTGCGGGCAATCGGCATCGGGATGCGTTTCGGGATAGGCCGCGACCGAAATGTCGAAATCGGCGATTTCCTTGAGCCCCTTCACCAGTTCGGCAGCGCCCGCATAACCTTCGGGATGCGGGGTGAAGGGCGCGCCCGGTTCGCCCGCATCGCCGCGCAGGGCGACGATGTGACGCACGCCCGCTTCCCAGTACTGCTCGGCGACTTCGCGGATTTCCGCCTTGGTCGCGCCGACACAGGTCAGGTGCGCCGCCGCCGGAAGGTGCGCTTCCTTGATGATGCGCGAGACCGTCGCATGGGTCCGCTCTCGCGTGGAGCCGCCCGCGCCGTAGGTGACCGACACGAATTCGGGCGCAAGCACCTTCAATTGTTGCACCGCGTCCCACAATTGCGCTTCCATCTTCTCGGTCTTGGGCGGGAAGAATTCGAAGCTAACGTCCACGTCTCCGGGCAGGCCGGAAAAAAGCGGCGTGTCGAGCGCGGTGCGGTGTTCGTGCAGCTGGTCGAGAGTGGGAGTCATGAATTTCGCCTTTTCGGGGGCTGGTTTCAGGATGAAGCGGCGACTTTGGCGGCGATGCCGGGGGGCTTGGGCGCCTCGCCCCGCGCCGCCTTGCCCTGACCGGCGCCGCGGCGGGTGCCGATCCAGACCTTCACGACGAGCTCGCCGCCCTCGAGCGCGACGGGATCCGTCGGCGCGAACCCGGCGGAGCGCAGCAGGCTCGCCATCTGCGCATCGGTGAAGCCGAGGCGGGCATGCTGGTGGCGGGTGCGAAGTTCCTCGCGGTCGTGGCTGGCGAAATCGACGATCGCGATTCGTCCGCCCGCGCGCGTCACCCGCGCCGCCTCGGCCAGCGGGAGAGCGGGTTCGGTCGCGAAATGGAGCACCTGGTGGAGCACCACCGTATCGAAGCTCGCCTCCTCGAAGGGAAGGTCGGCGAAATCGCCCTGGACGAGATCGACGCGGGCCGCGGGCAGGTGCTGCAGCTTGGCCCGTGCCACGCGCAGCATTTCGAGATTCTTGTCGAGCGCGACGATCCGTTCGGCGTGTTCGCCGAAAACCTCGGCGATGCGGCCCGTGCCCGTGCCGATGTCGAGCAGCGTGCCGAGCGGTGCCTCGCCGAGCGCGCCGAGCAGCGCCTGTTCGACCTTTTCATCGGGACTGTGAAGCGCGCGCAATTCATCCCATTCGCTGGCATGTCTGGCGAAATAGGAATGGGCGATCTCCTCGCGCGAGGATCGGATCGCGGCGAGCTTGCGGCGGTCGGCATCGCACTGGGCGGCGAAGTCGGCGTCCTCGGCCTCGGCCACGGCAAGCAGCGCGTCGAGCGCATCGATGACCGGCGCATCCACGCCTGCCCCGGCCCTGCTGCGCAGGAACACCCAGCTTCCCTCGCGGCGGCGTTCGGCAAGGCCGGCATCGCACAGGATCCCGACATGGCGCGAGACGCGCGGCTGGCTCTGCCCGAGCACCTGCGCCAGCTCGCCCACGGCCAGCTCCATTTCGGAGAGCAGCCGGGCGATGCGCAAGCGGGTCGGATCGGCAAGAGCCTTGAAGAGCGCGTCCATCTGCATCAGGACGAACCATATAAAGATATTTTTATATGTGTAAATCCGCTGGAGCCGCAATTTTCCGCACGGCGGCGCGGCGCAGGGCCTCACCCGGTTTCGGAAAGCAGCCTTTCGTAATGCGTCCGCAGCGTGTCCGTGCCGAATTCGGGCGTCGCCTCGGCCGAATATTCACCGGTTGCGGGATCGAGCAGCAGCATGCTCTCGGTCGCATAATAATGCGC
Organism: Erythrobacter litoralis; assembly: GCF_001719165.1. NCBI lineage: Bacteria > Pseudomonadati > Pseudomonadota > Alphaproteobacteria > Sphingomonadales > Erythrobacteraceae > Erythrobacter > Erythrobacter litoralis. The sequence goes on along the minus strand of NZ_CP017057.1, from coordinate 705,443 downwards.
GATGCGGGCATATTCCGATTTCTCGGCAAACCATTCGGAAAAGGGCGCGGCAAGGCCGAGCACGCGTGAGGCGAGCGTGAACATGCCCGGCGGGACCGATTTGAAGGCAGGCTCGCGCCCGGCCAGTTCGCACAGCATCGTGCCCTGCTGCCTGAGGCTGATCGCAGGGCCGGGGCCGCCGATCGGCAGGATCGCGTCCCGCTTTGCCGGATCCGTCACGCACAGCGTGAGGTAGCGGCCGAGATCGGCGTCGCTGATCGGCTTGCAGCGCGTCAGTTCGCCGTCGCCGAAGATCAGGAACGGCTTGCCCTCGCGCACCCGCTTCACCTGCCCCGACAGCGACTTGAAGAAGGCCGTCGGGCGCACGATCGTGTGGGCGAGCGGGCTATCGGTCAGCCGCGCCTCGAACCGCAGCTTTTCGTGCTGGAAAGCCAGTTTCGGGCGCTGAACGCAGATCGCGGACAGCAGGATGAAATGGTCAGCGCCCGCGTGTTCCGCCGCTTCGAGAAGGGCGAGATTGGCCGCATAGTCGACACGGCGCGCATCGCTCGGCGAGCCTGAACGCGACGCGATGCAACTCATCACCGCCTGCGGTTCGGCCTCGGCAAAGACAGCTGCGAGCGCGGCGCTATCGGTCAGGTCGGCGAAATGCACCGCGCACCCCTCGCCTACGAGCGCGGCGGCGGATTCGCGGCCGGACGCGCTGTCCCTCAGCACGCAGGTGACATCGTGCCCTGCCTCCTTCAGCGCGCGCGCCGCGGCGCGGCCGATCGTGCCGCTCGCCCCGGCGACAAGGACCCTGCGCCCGCCATGCTCTTCCATCCCCGTCCGACCCCTCGTGTCCCTTGCGAGGAGCCGTCATGGACAATGCGCGGCGCGCTTGTCAAAGCCGCTCTGAAGGGTGGGGGTCAGGGCGCGGGCGGAACGGCCTCGAGCGCTTCGAGCACCGCGTCCCAGCGCACCAGCTTGAAATTCTGGGCGGAAGCGCCGTTCATGCCGTCCTGCGCGACGAAGAGTCCGCCCGGAAAGGCCGGACCGAAGGCGCGCGGGTCGAGTTCGATCCCGTCGGTTTCCTCGGTGCTGCCGAATGCGCCCGCGCCGATGCGGAACCGGCCGACCGGCTCCATCCCCGGCAGGCGGAAGACGGCATAGGCGTTGTCCCCCTGCGAGGACGCGACGAGGTATCCGCCGTCCCGGCCTTCAGGAGCGATCGCCAGCCCTTCGACATCGGCGACGAGGAGGCGGTTGTCGACTTCCGCCACGAGCCGCTTGTCGCCGGTCTGCATGTCGATCGCCCAGATCCCGGCGGCTTCTTCGCCGATATAGAGCGTTCCCGTTCGCGGATCGGCAATGCAGCCTTCCGGCTGGCTGGGAACGCTTGTCAGCGTTTCGGTCTTGTCGATCAGCTCCTCGCCCTCGAACTGAAGGGCGGTGCGGTAGACAATGCCCTTCTTGGGCGCGCTGAAGACGGTGAAGGAGCCGTCCCCGTCCACTTCGCCCATGCAGATGCCGTAGCCTTCGCCCGGCCCGACCTCGATCCGCGCGATCGGGGTCAGCGCAGCCGTATCCGGATCGAGCCGCGCGACCGAGACATGCGCGGTTTCAAGGTCGCTGCGATCGCTCGACAGGGCCAGGACTCGGCCATCGGGCAATTCGACGAGATCGACATTGTTGAGGCCCGGCGCGGGCATGAACGACAGCTCTCGCCCGGCAAGGTCATAGACATGCAGACCCGCCTTCTTGTCGGTCCCGACGATCAGGCTTTTCGCCGGATCCGCCGGGTTGCGCCAGATCGCCGGGTCGTCGGCCGCGTCCTCGTTCGCGGTGCCGACCGGCTCGGTTTCGGCCACAGCCGTGACGGTGACCGCCGGATCGCCGGTGACGTGGATCGAGGCGCAGGCCGCCGCGATCCCGAGCGAAATCAGCGCAAAGCCGTGAAAGGGTTTCAACATCGTGCGCTCCCTATCAGAAATTCAGCCTCACGCCGCCCTTCATCGTCCAGTTGTAGCGTTCGAACTGGAGGATGTTCTGCCGCCCGCCCAGCCGGTTGAAGGCGTAGAATTCGGCATCGTTGATGTTGATCCAATCGAAATAGACCTGGACCTTGTCGGTGACGCGATATCGGGCCGTGAAATCGAGCTGGAACAGGCTGTCGGTGAAGCGATCGAATTCCGGCCCGTCGGCGTTCACCTCGTCGAGAAAGCCGTCGCGATAGGTCCCGGCAAGGCGCAGGCTGACCGGTCCCTTGTCATAGCCGAGCGCGACGTTGAAGGTGTTCTCGCTGGTGGCCGGCAGCGGGATTTCGCGGAATGTCGGCGCGGCGGTGATGTCGCCGACCTCGCCGTCGGCGACGAGGCCGCTCGCATCGGTGTATGTGTAGTTCGCCTGCACCAGCAGCCCGTCGAGGAAGCCGGGGAGGAAATCGAGCCGCTGGTAGAATCCGAGTTCGATCCCGAAAATCTCCGCCGCAGGCCCGTTGACGAAGGTTTCGCCCTGTTCGTAATCGACCCCGAAGATGCTGCCGGGCTGATCGAGCACCAGCGTGGTGACGTAATTGTCGATGTCCTTGTAGAAGAACGCCGCCGTGATCGCGCCATTGCCGGTCATGTAATATTCGAAGCTCGCATCGAGGTTCCACGCCTCGAACGGCTCCAGCGTGGGGTTGCCGATCACCGCCTCGCGGTTCTCGTCCAGTTCGAAACGCGGTGCGAGCTGTTCGAGATTGGGGCGCACGATGCTGCGATACCCGGCAAAGCGCATCACGAATTCGGGCATCGGCGTGTAGCGGATGTTGAGGCTGGGCAACCAGTGGTCATAGTCGCGCTCGAATTCGACCGGCGTGACGATCACCGTGTCGTCGTCCGCGACCCCGCCGCCGGGCAGGTCCTGCCCTTCCTCGAACAGCGCGGTCTCGAAGCCCGAAAGGCGGTTGTCGGTGCGTTCGTAGCGCACCCCGCCGATGACGAGCCATTGATCGTTCTCGAACCGGCCCAAGAGGTAGCCCGCGAGGATGTCCTCTTCGACCGAATAATCCCCGTTCGCACTGTCGAGCGCGGTGTCTACGGCATTGAGTTCGAAACTCGCGAAATTGTCGCGGAAGAAATCGGTCGCCTGCGTGAGGCCCGGCAGCGGCGCGAGGTTTTCAAGCGTGTTCGACGGCCCTTCGCCGAGCACGTCGGCAAGCGTGTAGTCGTCGCGTTCGTAGAATTCGATCTCGCCGTTGAAGCGCTTTTCCCTCAGCCGCGCCTTGGCCCCGCCCTGGACGGTGAGCGTTCCGGCATCGGTGAACCATTCATAGCCCAGGTCGAGCCTGCCGGAAAATTCCTCGTCTTCGGCATCTGACAGCGCGGTGAATTCGATCTCGTCGAGTTCGTAGAAGGAGGGATCGAAGAAATCGGCGGTGTTGCCGGTCACGTTGAAGCGCGGGCGGCGTTCGTCGGCATAGTCGAACCCGACGCCAAGGCCCGAATCCTCGAATTCTCCGACGAAGATGGTCGGGTCGACCGATCCGTTCTCGCGCTCGGACGATTTCGCCCAGGCGAGCGCATATTCCGCCTTGAGCCCGCCCCACTGGCTCTCACCGCCGAAGGTGACGGTGCGAATGCGCTGGCGTTCGAAGCGGTCCTTGACGTCGCGCTCGACCGCGATCGCGGCTTCGTCATCCGGGTCGGCCGGATCGCGGATGTCGTCGAATACGGGATTGAGGCCGCTGCCAGAGACATTGGCATCGCCGAGATCGAAGGTCAGGCGGCGGCGGAATTCCTGATCGTCGAACTGGCTGAACACGCCGCGCAGGTAAAGTTCCGTCGAGGAGCCGACGCGCGCATCGAAACCGAGCGTCGCGCTGATCCGTTCGCGTTCGACGAGATAGTCGCGGTACTGGACTTCCTCGGCGTAGATCAGACCGTCATCCTCGGTCCAGTCATCGGCCTCGACATTGTCGGTCTGGAATTCGCGGTTGTAATAGCTGATCCCGCCCGAAACGCCGAAATTGTCGGTCAGCTTGGCGGCGAAATCGGCCCCGAGATCGGGGGTCAGGGTGTCGCGCAATTCGTTGTAGCTGCCGCCGAGCTTCACGACATAGAGGTCCTCCTTGCGGTCGAAGGCGCTGGTCGTGTTGATTTCGATCGAGGCGCCGATCGTGTCGGCGTCCATGTCGGGAGTGAGGGATTTCTTGACCTCGATCGATTCGATGATCTCGGACGAGATCACGTCGAGCGCGACCCCGCGAATGTCACCTTCGGGCGAGGGGATGCGCACCCCGTTGACCGAGGTGGCGTTGAGATTGGGGTCGAGCCCGCGCACCGCGACGAAGCGGCCTTCGCCCTGGTCGTTCAACACGTTGATGCCCGGCAGGCGGCGCAGGCTTTCGGCGACGTTCTGGTCGGGAAACTGACCGATCGCGTCGCGGGTGAGGACGTCGGAAACGCCGTCCGCGGCGCGCTTTCTCGAAAGGGCGCTGGCCTGGCTCGCGCCCTGTCCGACGACGAGGATCTGGCTGCCCGACTGGCCGAGCGCGAAATTCACCGTGACCGCGCCGGTTTCGGGCACCGTCACCCGCTGGGACACCGGGTCCGCCCCGACATAGCGCGCGGTGATCGTGTAGGTGCCGGCGGGCACTTCGCCGAAATCGAACGTGCCGCCGCGCTCCGAATTGACCTGCCTTCCGATTTCCTCGATCTCGATCTGCGCGGCGCGCAGGGCGATCGTTTCGGACGCATCGACCACGGTGCCGCGCACCTCGCCGGCGATGGCAGGTGCTGCTGCAATGGCGGCAAAGGCAATGCCGGCAGCGCCGGAAAGCAGGCTGAAACGCATCATCAGATATTCCCCCTTCGATCGGACAGTCCCGTTCGAGAGGGCGCGATAGAGAGGGAATTTGACCCGCGGGCGACCGTCCGGTGACCCTTCCGCGTCTGTTCGGTGACCAGCGCAACACGCCGGTCACATGGCCTTCAATGCGGTATTTTTTTCAGCGACTTGGCGGCGGCGGGAAAAGAGCGGCGGGCGAGCGGAATTTCACGCCGGTTCGCGGACGCGCTGCTCCAGCCCGACGAGCCGCGCGGTAAGGTCCCACAATTCGCGTGCCCGCGCGGCATCGGTGGCCTTTGGCGACAGGCTCTGGGCGAACGCCTCGCGCCCTTCGCGCTGGCGGTTGCCCCAGCTCCAGTGAACGCCCGAGCGCGCAAAGGCCGGGTCGGCGACCACATCCGCGACCCGTTCGCCCGCAAGCGGCTGCGAGACATAGCCTCCGGTGACGTTCTTCTGGAACCACGGGAAGATGCGCTGGAAGGCGCGCGGCGCGTGGCGGAACAGCGGCGTGTCGGCCACGCAGCCGGGATAGAGCGTGGTGAAGACGATGCCGGTGCGGTCATGGAATCGCGCGTGCAGTTCGCGGCTCATCATCATGCAGGCGAGCTTTGAATCCTTGTATGCCTTGCCCGGCTTGAACGGATTGCCGTCGATCATCGCAACCGGATCCTTGAAGCCTGCCTTCAGCCCCTCGAAATCGCCGAGATCGGCGGGCGCGGGTATGGGGATCCTGCCGCCGAACTCCTCGGAATTGGCAGTCACCGTGCCGAGCGTCACGAGCCGGGGATCGCGCGCCCGCCCGAGATCTTCGAGCAGCAGGTTCGCGAGCAGGAAATGACCGAAATAATTGATCGCGACGGAAAGCTCATACCCCTCGGGCGAGCGCAGCGGCGCAGTCAGGCGCGGCATGTAGGTCGCCGCATTGCAGACCAGCGCGTCGAGCGGACGGCCGAGCATGCGGAATTCGCTGACGAAGCCGCGCACCCCCGAAAGCGTGCCGAGATCGAGCTGCATGATCGTGCGGCCTTCGGGGGCAAGGCCGATCTCGCGCGCGGCCGCTTCGGCCTTCGCCGTGTCGCGGCAGGCCATGACGACATGCCATCCGCGCGCCATCAGCGCCCTGGTGGCCCACAGCCCGATGCCCGAAGAGGCCCCCGTGATGATGCAGACAGGTGTTTGACCCGCAATCATGTCCCAAATCCCTCCCGACATGAAACTCCCTGGCGCAGGTAAGCACAGGCAGACCCTTGAGGTAAAGAGAGTCCTGGAAAGGAGAAAGGCGTTCAGCCCGCCTCGGCGGGCGCGCCGATTGCGGTGAAGAGGTCGATATAGGCCTGGGCGAGGCTCGCCTCTGCATCGATCAGCGCCTCGCGGCTGCCGATCAGCTGGCGCTGCACGTCGAGCACGTCGAACAGCGAGGCGAGCCCTTCGCGGTAGAGCGCGTTGGACTGTTCGAACGCCGCCTCGCTCTCGGCGACGGCGGTGGCGAGTTCGTCGCGGCGGTCCTCGGCGCTGCGGATCGCGACCAGCGCGCTTTCGACCTCGGCGAGGTTTTCGAGCAGGACCTGGCGATAATCGGCGAGCGCGGCTTCCAAATCGGCCTCGGCGGCGGCGACCTCCGCACGGCGTCGCCCGCCATCGAGGATCGGCACGCCGAGAACGGCGGCAAGGCCGGCGACCGCCTGCGAGAACAGCCCGTCCACGCTGCCGTCGCCCAATGTGACGAAGCCCGGGAGGCTGAGCGCGGGAAGGAGATCGGCGCGTTCGATCCCGACCCGCGCGGCGGCGGCGGCGATGTCCGCTTCGGCAAGCAGCAGGTCGGGCCGCGCTCGCAGGAGATCGGCGGGGACGCCCACTGCGGGCCCGCGCGCGTAATCGGGGATCTGCTCGCTGCCATCGGCCTCGGGCACTTCGGCGGGCGGCTCCCCGGTCAGCACCGACAGCGCATTGGCCGCGCGCGCGCGGGCGAGCAGCAGCGGTCCGCGCTGGGCGAGCGTGCGCGAAAGGTCGGCGGCGGCGCGGCGGACGTCGAAATTGGAGGACAGGCCCGCTTCCTCGCGCAATTGCACTATCCTCAGGGTCTGCCGCTGGAGATCGGCGGATTGTTCGAGCAGCCGCAGCCGCGCCCCGGTGCGGCGCAGTTCGACGAAGCGGTTGGCGACGGCCGAGGCGAGCAGGCGGCGGCGGTCGGCGAGGAAATATTCCGACGCCTCGACCCCGGCCAGGGCCTCGGCCCGCTCGGCCGAAAGCCGCCCGTTGAGGTCGATCGTCCAGACGCCTCCCAGCCCCGCGCTCGCTTCGTCGAGGAAGGCACCTCCCCCGCCCGCTTCGCTGTCGATCGAGCCGCCCAGGCTGGCATCGCCATCGATCGTGGGCAGGAAATCGGCTTCCTCCGCGCGCAGAACCGCGCGCGCCGCCGCAAGCCGCGCGCGCGCCGCCTCGAGCGTCTGGTTGCGCGCCAGCGCCTCGGCCACCAGCGCATCGAGCTCCGCCTCGTCGAAACCGCGCCACCACGCCTCCTCCAGCCCCGCCGGGGGGCGGGCATCGGCGAAGTAATCCTCGGGCAGCGCGATCGCCGCAGCGGGCTCGACCTCGGGAATTTGCGGTGACGCGCAGGCAGCAAGCAGGCCGAGCGCCGCGCAGGACAGGGCGAACCTCATGCCGGAAGCCCCTCCGGCTCCTTTTCCTCCTCGTCCATCTCGCGGCGATAGCGCGCAAGATCAACGCTGCGCGGCGCCGTGAGCGGGGCGATCAGCGTATAGAGCGCCGGCACGAGGAACAGGGTGAACACCGCCGCGATGCCGAGCCCGCCGAAGATCACCCAGCCGATCGCCTGCCGCGCCTCGGCCCCCGCCCCGCTCGCAAGGATCAGCGGCACCGCGCCCAGCACGGTCGAGATCAGCGTCATCGCGATGGGGCGCAGGCGGATCGCGGCGGCCTCGGCAATCGCATCGCGCACCTCGGCCCCCGCCTCGCGCTTCTGGTCGGCGAATTCGACCATCAGGATGCCGTTCTTAGCCATCAGCCCGATCAGCATGACGAGCCCGATCTGCGAATAGATGTTGAGCGAGGTGCCCGACAGGAACAGCGCATAGATCGCCGCGGCCAGCGCGAAGGGGATCGAGGCGAGGATGACCAGCGGGCTCGCCAGGCTTTCGAACTGGGCGACGAGGACGAGGAACACGATCAACAGCGCAAAGGCATAGGTCAGCAGCAATTCGTTGGAGCTTTCCTCCAATTGCTCGGCCTCTCCCTGCAGGATCATGTCGATGTCCTCGGCCACCGCCTCGCCGGCGAGCCGCTCGATTTCGGCGACCGCATCGGCGAGCGGGGTGCCGGGGGCAATCGCCGCCTCCACCTCGATCGCGCGGCGTTGTTCGGTCCGGTCGAGTTCGGCCGCCACCCCTTCCTCGGTGAAGCGGGTGAGCGCGGAGACGGGAACCAGCGCGCCGCTGCCCGAACGGACATAGAGATTGCCGAGATCGGCCGGATTGGTGATCGCGACCGTTTCGGCGGTGAGGAAGATCGGGATCGCCTGGTCGTCGACATTGAGGTCGACCACTTCGAGCCCGTCGACCATCGCCTGCAGGGTCGTCGCGAGATCCGACAGTTCCACGCCGAGATCGGCGGCGCGCTGGCGGTCGATCGCGATGGAAAGCTGCGGCTGGGTCGGCTGGTAGGAAATCTCGGGATCGGACAGGATATCGGACTGCGTCGCGATGGCATCCGACAGCGCGCGGGCAGAGGCGTAGATGCCCTCGTAATTGTTGCCCGTGAGCGCGACCTCGAGCCCTCCTCCCCCGCCGAAACCGCCCGACAGGGTGCCTCGTCCCCGGGCCGAAGCGCGCGAGCCGGGCAGGCGGTCGAGCGGTTCGCTGATCTCGTCCACGATTTCGGTCTGGCTGCGTGTCCGTTCATCCCAATCGGCGAGATTGGCCGTCACCTGCACCCGGTTGGGATCGTAGCGCCCGACGATGGAAAGCGTGCTCTCGATCTCACCGCTTTCGACATAGGGTTCGAGCACTTGCTCGATCTCGTCCATCTCGCGGTCCATGAAGGCAAGGCCGACGCCGTCCGGCCCGCTCGCCCAGATATAGAAGGTCGCGCGGTCCTCGTCCGGCACCAGTTCCTCGTCGAGCTGGGTGTAGAGGAGCCCTGCGCCGATGACCGCGAGGACCGAAAGGCCCACCGTCACCCATGGCCGCTCGATGGCACGCGCGACCCCGGTGCGATAGCGGTCCGCAAAACGGCTCGCGATGCGATGGAGCCGGGGGTTCGGCTCCGCACCTTCGCCGGCAAGGTCGATCTTGGCGGCGAGCGCGGGCACGAGGCTGACCGCGACGAAGGTCGACAGGATCACCGCAATGGCGAGGACGAAGCCGAATTCGCGGAACAGGCGGCCCGTTTCGGACGGCAGGAAACTGATCGGCACGAACACCGAAACCAGCACCGCCGTCGTCGCGATCACCGCGAAATAGACCTGCCGCGTTCCCAGCACCGCCGATGCCTTGCGCCCCAGCCCCTTCTCCTTCTGCAGGCGCTGCGCGTTCTCCAGCACGACGATGGCATCGTCGACGATGAGCCCGGTGGCGAGCACGATGGCGAGAAGGGTGAGCAGGTTGATCGAGAATCCCAGCAGCCAGATGCCCGAGACGACCCCGACCAGCGCGATGGGGATGGCGGTGCTCGGGATGAGGGTCGGCCGCCAGTGGCCGAAGAACAGCCAGATCGTCACGACCACGACCGCGACGGTAAAGGCCAGTGTGACGATCACCTCGCGCACCGAGGTCGATATGAACACCGCATCGTCGGCGATCACGCGAATGTCGATCTCCTCGAACCGCTGGTCGAGCCGTTCGGTCGCCGCGCGGATCGAGTCCGAAATGGCGATGGTGTTGGAATTGGCCTGCCGGATCACGCCGAGGCCGATCACCGGTTCCCCGTCGAGGCGCACATAGCTGGTCGCATCGGCGGGCGCGAAATAGGTCTCGGCGACATCTGCGATGGTGACTTCGCCCTGGATCGCCACCGCGTCGATCAGTTCCGGGTCCGCCGCCTTGGCTTCGGCGCGGACGAGCAATTGCTGCTGGTCCGAACGGAACGAACCCACGGGCGTGTCGAACGGCGCCTGTTCGAGCGCGGCCGCGACGTCGCTCATCGTCAGCGAATAGCGCGCCAGCCGCGCCGGATCGACCGCGACGCGCAATTGCCGCTCACGCGTGCCGAACGTGTCGATGCTGGCGACGCCGTCTGCGGCGAGCAGTTCGGGAATGATGTCGTTCTCGACGATGCGGGTGAGTTCCATGTCGTCATAGGCATCGCTCGCCACGGCCAGCGTCATGATCGACTGCGCGTCCTCGTCCGCCTTGACGACGCGCACCTGTTCGAGCCGTTCGGGCAGTTCGCGCGTAACCCGGCTGACGGCCTCGCGGATGTCGCTGGCAGCCGCGTCGAGATCGGTGCCGGGGTTGAATTCGACGCGTATGCGGGTGTTGTTTTCCTCGCTCGAGGACCGGATCTGGCGCACTCCATTGACCCGCGCGGCGGCATTTTCGAGCACGGATGTGACTTCGGAATCCATCGTCTCGGGGGCGGCGCCGGGCAGCGTCGCCGATACCGTCACGATGGGCCGGTCGACATTGGGTAGTTCGCGCACTTCGGTGCCGAGAAGCGCGGCAGCTCCCGCGATCACGATCAGCAGGTTCAGCACCATGATGAGCAGCGGCCGCTTGACCGCGAGCACCGGAAGGTCGGTCTTTTCCTTCACTGCGCGCCCGCCGTTTCGACCGGGGCCGCGTCGCGGGTGCGCGGTTCGACCAGTTCGACCGCCTGCCCCTCGCGCACCTTCTGCACGCCTTCGGCGATGACGAGCGCGCCCCGTTCGAGCTGGGCATCGACGAGCGCGAGCCCATCGCGCCGGGCGGCGATGGTGACGGGGACGCGCACCGCCTTGCCGTCCCTGACCGCGAAGACCGAGGAGCCTTCCCCGCCCCACACCACCGCCGCCTCGGGCACGGCTGCGCGCATCCGGCCGCGGTCCCTGTAGCGCACGGTAAAGCTCATGCCGGGGCGGTAGCGATCGCCTTCATTGGCGATCACCGCGCGCACGCGATAGCTGCGCTGGTCTTCGGCGATGGTTGTGCCCACCGCGCGGATCGGGGCGCTGATCGACCGTTCGGGCTGCGAAAAGGGGACGAGTTCGACGCTGGTGCCTTCGGAAAGGCGCTGGAACACCGCCTCGGGCGCGTTGAATTCGACGAACAGGCGGTCGCGCCGGTCGATCTGGGCGATCAGCGTGGTCGGCGTGATGCGGTCGCCGACATCGACCTCGGTAAAGCCGACATGGCCCGCGAAAGGCGCGCGCACGATCCTCTCGGCAAGCGTATCGGCGGCCTGGTCGCGCTCGATCCGGGCGGCGGCGAGCGCGGTCTCGCCCGCCTCGATCTGGCTTTCGGACAAGGCGCCGGTATCCTCGATCCGGCGGTATCGGGCGAGCAATTGCTCGGCTTCCTCGACGCGCACTTCGGCAAGCTTCAGCGCCAGCCGTTCGGCCCGCGCCTCGAGCTCGACCAGAGGCGCTCCCGCGCCCACGTAATCGCCGGGGGAAAAACGCACCGCGACGACCTCGCCGGCGGCCTCGGGATAGAGCTCGGCCGTGCGCGCCGCGCGGGCGGTGCCGATCGCCTCGACGATCGATTCCTCGGGAAGGTATTCGATTTCCTGGGCGACGACCGTGACAGAACGGTCGGGCCGCGAGGCCTCGTCAGCGGAACAGGCCGCGAGCAGCAGACACGCCGCGATAGAAGGTATGATGCGCATGATGTGGGACGAAGCATTTGATCTACGTGAGGTCTTGCAATCCACCGCATGCCCTTTCGGTTCCCATTGCGCGCTTTGCAATCCGGCCTGCGTTGCCATCGGACCGGAGCGGGACAGGGAAAAATGCGGTGGCGCGTCTTGCCGCGATCCCAACCCATCGCGCGCGGTCTCTGCCGCTGAGCCGATGAGCTTGCCGGCGAGGTCGGCGCCTTTTCGACCGTCCGCCGCGCCCGAACAGTCCCACGCAAGGGGGTGAATTTCTCCGAATAGCGCGCGCGATGCAAAACTTGCATTCCGCAAAACCCTGCCCGTCGGCCTAGACTTGTGGCAGGGATAAGGGTGAAGAGCCTCGGGAAGAAACGCCCGAGGGTGAAAAGCCTTTGACGCAGGAGAGACAGACATGAACCTTGAATTCACGCCGGAAGAGCAGGCCTTTCGCGAAGAGGTCCGCGCCTTCATCGAGGAAAACCACCCCAAGCATCTCGAGGGCATGGGCAACCGCGAGGACATGTCGCCCGAAGAGATGACGGCGTGGCACAAGATCCTTGGCAAGAAAGGCTGGTCTGCGCCCGCCTGGCCGGTCGAATATGGCGGGACGGGCTGGACCCCGACCCAGCGTTACATCTGGTCCGAGGAAAACGCGCGCGTCGGCACCTTCATGCCGCTGCCCTTCGGCGTTTCGATGGTCGGCCCCGTGATCTACACCTTCGGCAACGACGAGCAGAAGCAAAGGCACCTGCCGGGCATCCTGAGCGGCGACGTATGGTGGTGCCAGGGCTATTCCGAGCCGGGCGCAGGGTCCGATCTCGCCAGCCTCAAGACGACTGCGGTGCGCGACGGCGATCATTACGTCGTCAACGGCCAGAAGACCTGGACCACGCTCGCCCAGCATGCCGACTGGGGCTTCTTCCTGGTGCGCACCGACACGGAGGCGGCCAAGCCGCAGGAAGGCATCAGCTTCCTTCTCATCGACATGAAATCGCCGGGCGTCGAGGTGAAGCCGATCAAGCTGCTCGACGGCGGGCACGAGGTCAACGAGACATGGCTGACCGATGTCCGCGTCCCGGTCGAGAACCTCGTCGGCGAAGAGAACAAGGGCTGGACCTATGCCAAGTTCCTGCTCGCCCATGAACGCAGCGGCATTGCGGGCGTCGCCCGTTCGAAGCGCGGCGTGGAAAAGCTGCGCGATATCGCCGCATCCGAAACGCTCGATGGAAAGCCGCTGATCCAGGACTATGATTTCGCGCGCAAGATGAGCCAGCTCGAAATCGACCTCGCCGCGCTCGAGATCACCGAATTGCGGACCCTCGCCAACGAACAGGCGGGCAAGGGCCCGGGGCCGGAAAGCTCCATCCTCAAGATCAAGGGCACCGAAATCCAGCAGCGCCTGACCGAGCTCACGCTCGAGGCGGTTGGCACTTACGGAACGCCTCTTTACGGCAATATCGCGAACGTGCCGGGCGATGCAGGGTCGAACCAGTACCCGGTCGGCCCCGACCATGCCCAGCACGCCGCCGCGACCTATTTCAACATGCGCAAGACATCGATCTATGGCGGGTCGAACGAGATCCAGCGCAACATCATCACGAAAATGATCCTCGGCCTTTAAGCGGCCGGGAGACACGGGAGAGCAGACAAGTGAATTTCAATTTCACCGAAGAACAGGACATGGTGCGCGACGGCCTGTCCCGGCTGGTGCGCGAGCAGTATGACTGGGAAACCCGCCGTGCCGCGATCGCCAGCGATAAGGGCTGGCGACCGGAAATTTGGTCGCAGCTGGCCGAGCTCGGCATTCTCGGCATGCCCTTCAGCGAGGAGGAGGGCGGCTTCGGCGGCGGCGCGGTCGATGCGATGATCGTGATGGAGGAATTCGGCAAGGGGCTCGTCGTCGAACCCTTCGTGCCGACCGTCGTGTGCGCGGGCGGTTTCCTCAAGCACGCCGGCACCGCCGCGCAGAAGGAAGAGCATATCGGCGGGATCGTCAATGGCAGCCGCGTCTTCGCCTTCGCCCATGCCGAACCGCGCGGGCGATATGACTATGCCGATCTCGAAACGACCGCGAAGAAGGACGGCGAGGGCTATGTCCTCAGCGGCCACAAGGCGGTCGTGATCGGGGCGCCCTGGGCAAGCCACCTGATCGTCACCGCGCGCACTTCAGGCGAACGGCGCGACCGAGACGGCGTTTCGGTCTTCGTCATCGCCAAGGACACCGCCGGAGTGGTCACGCGCGATTATGAAACGGTCGATGGCCGCCGCGCCTCGGAAGTCTATTTCGAAAACGCGGCGATCCCCGCCGACGCCCTGATCGGCGAAGAAGGCGCCGCCCTGCCGCTGATCGAGCGGGTGACCGACGAAGCCATTGCCGCGTCTTGCGCGGAAGCCTGCGGAGCGATGAAGGTCGCCCATGCGATGACGCTCGAATATTCGAAGCAGCGCAAGCAGTTCGGCGTGCCGATCGGCAAGTTCCAGGTGCTCCAGCATCGCATGGTCGACATGTACACCGCCTACGAACAGTCGGTCTCGCTGACCTATCTCGCCACCCTGCGGCTCGATGCGGAAGAGAGCGAGCGCAAGCGCGCGGTATCGGCGGCGAAGGTCGGCGTCGGGCAGGCAGCGCGGCTGATCGGACAGGAAGCGGTCCAGATCCACGGCGGCAACGGCGTGACCGACGAATATGCGATCGGGCATTATTTCAAGCGGCTGACCATCTTCGAATCCGAATTCGGCGATGTCGACCACCACATGAAGCGCCACGTTTCGCTCGCTTCGCAGCGCTAGGCCTTCCCGCCGGTCGCGAACCGCCGATAAGCGATGGTGCGAAGGTTTCGATCCCGCCGCGCCAACATCCGGCGGCATGCTTCGCATTGGCGGTTCGCGCCGCAGGTCGGCCTTGGCCCGCCGCGCGAACCGGCCGCAGAAGGTCGTGACCGGCCAAGCCCATTGCCCGGGTTCGCCAGCGAACGCCCGCCCTGCAAGCCGGTCGATCCGGGTTGGATCATGAGACCGTCAGGGGCTCGGAACGGTCTTGCCCGGATTGAGGATGCCAAGCGGATCGAGCGCCTGCTTGATCTGCGCCATGACCTTGAGCGAACCTGCACCATGCTCGGTTTCCATGGTCGAAAGCTTGTGAAGGCCGATCCCGTGCTCGCCCGTAGCGGTGCCGCCGAGGCCAATCGCGATCCGGGCGATGGCATCCGACAATGCATGAGCGCGCTTTTCCTCTTCGGGCGATGCGGGATCGAACAGCAGGAGCATGTGGAAATTGCCGTCGCCGACATGGCCGACCAGCGGCGCGACGAGGCCGGCGGCATCCGCTTCTGTTTTCGCCGCGGCGACGGCTTCGGCGAGCCGCGAGATAGGGACGCAGGCATCGGTCGCGAAGGCTTCCGCGCCCGGACGCAGCGACTTGGCCGCGAACCAGGCGTTGTGCCGCGCCTTCCACAAGCGATTGCGATCCTCGGTCTGGGTCGCGAACATCAGGTCGCCGCCGCCGAAATCGTCGACCATCGAGCGCACGGTCTCGACCTGTTCGGCCACGGCCGCGGGCGATCCGTGGAATTCGATGAACAGGGTCGGCGCGGCGCGGAATTCGGTGAGGTCCGAAAAGGCGATGCAGGCGCCCATCTGCACCTCGTCGAGCAATTCGATCCGCGCGAGCGGCAGGCCCAGCTGCATCATGAGCATGACCGCCTCTACCGCGGGGGCGAGCTCGTCGAACTGGACCACCGCGCTCGCGATTTCCTCGGGGATGCCGAAGACGCGCAGCGACAATTCGGTGATGATGCCGAGCGTGCCCTCGGACCCGACGAACAGCCGCGTGAGGTCATAGCCTGCCGCAGACTTGCGCGCGCGCGTGCCGGTGCGGATGATCTCGCCGGTGGCGGTGACGACGGTGAGGCCGAGCGTGACCTCGCGCATGGTGCCGTAGCGCACGGCGTTGGTCCCGCTGGCGCGGGTCGCGGCCATTCCGCCGAGCGTCGCGTTGGCGCCGGGATCGAGCGGGAAGAACAGGCCCTGATCGCGCAGTTCCTCGTTCAGGGCCTCGCGCGTGACGCCGGCCTCGACCCGAACGTCGAGATCGCCCTGGTTGATCTCCAGCACCCGGTTCATCTGCGTGAGGTCGATCGACAGACCCCCGTGCACCGCAGCGAGCTGCCCTTCGAGGCTGCTGCCCGCGCCGTGGGCGATGACCGGCAGGCCGTGCTGCGCGCACAATGCGACGGCCGCCGCGACATCCTCGGTCGAGGCAGCGAACAGCACCGCGTCGGGGATGCCCCCGCCCACCATGCCCTCGATCGCGCCGTGCTGTTCGCGGATCGCCTGCCCAAGCTGGAGCCGGTCGCGGAAACGGCCTTCCAGCGCGGCGAGCGCGGCGGCAGGCTCGGCGCGGCCCGGATCCTGGGCGGCGGTCGCCATTACGCGGTTTCCGCCTGTTCGGCCTTGAGCTGGCTGTAGCGCCGCGGATCGAGCTTTTGCAGGACGCCGTCGATGCCGGGCTTGTTGAAGCCCTTGTAGCCGTCATTGCGCTCGATGTTTTCAAGATGCGTGATGATCGCCCCCTCGGTGCGGATGCGCTCGGCCTCGTCGGCGGGCAGGTGCCCCTCGGCCTCCAGCGCATCGACCCGCGCCGGATCAACCGGCGCCCAGTCGCCATGGGTCAGTTCCTGGTAGAGATGCGGCATGTCCGAGAACGGCGGCATCATGCGGATGCCGAGTGCCGCCATCTGGTCGCGCATGGCCTGCTGGTCGTAGAAACAGGCGACGTGGTTCAATCCCTGTTCGAGGATGCTCTCGCCATGCAGGGCGCAGAGAATGCCCGCGCGCCGGTGCTTGTCGAGCGGGGGCAGGTCCTCATGCGCGAAATCGAGCGCGACTTCGTGCGGGGCGAGATCGACGTCGGCGAAGATGGTCGATCCGATCACCGGCTGTTCGAGCACCTGGCTGCCCCACCCGGCCATGTCGCCGGCATAGAGCATTTCGCGCAGTTCGTAGCCGAGCTTTTCGAGGATCGCGATGGTGTGCCTGTAGTGGGTCCGGCTGCTGTCATAGGTGTGGTGGTCGATATTGGCCCAGCCCACGCCGACCGCGTCCTGCCGCGCCTTCTGGATCTGTGCGGCGTTGCAGCGCGCCTGCCAGTATTCGCGTTCCGACAGCAGCCACAGCGCACAGGCCCGGTGCTGGCTGCCGAGTTCGGCAATCGCCGAATCGACCAGCGCCTCGGTATGGGCAAGGCCTTCCTCGACCGTGTCGAACTGTCGGCGCCGGGCGCGGAACCGCTGCAGCGTCACGCGCGCGGCGCGGCGTTCGTCGGCATCGTCCTCGACCGGAACGAAGGCAGGCGAGCCATTGCGCTCGAGCACGCCGAGGCTGGTCCCCTCGGACGGGAAGGCCATCACCCGGCGCAGCGGGGCGAGCGGTTCGCCCTCGATTACGGCATCGAGGGCGTGCGCCTTCACGAACTGGTCGACCGATTCGACCCTGAGCCACACGGTCTGCGCCTCTCCTTCGAGAAAGGGCGGGAAGAGCCCGGCGGGATTGCGCCATACACCGGCCTCCGCCTCGGCCCAGCCGGCCGCCTCCATCGCCTCGCGCGTTGCGGCATCGGTGAAGACGACATGATCGACGAGATCGCGCAGCCTGATCGCCGCCCCCTCCATCAGCGCCGTCTCGAGCGCCTGCGCCGCACCGTTCGCCGCAAGGTTCGCGGTGAGCCATTCGCGCAGGGCCGCCTCGGCATCGGGCTGCGGCATCCATTCGCGGTCGCGATAGGCAAGGTGGCTGTTGATGCCCATGATCAATCTCCTCGTGCTGGGTGCGGAGACTACCACCATCATCGCGCTCGCGCACATTCGGCCCTCGCCAGCGGTCATCCCTTTTTTGCATGACCTCCACCCCATCGCAGGCGAGTAGGCTTAAGCCATGAAACCGGCGGATATCGAACGATGGAGCGAGGCGCTCGCCCCGCAGCGGCTGATCGGCGGAACGGTGCCCGACCCGCCCGGTCCGATTTCGCTCGAGGCGGGATACCTGCTGGCCGCGAAAGGGGCGGACACGCTCGGCAGCCCGGCAGGCTGGAAGATCGGCGCGACGAGCGCGGGGGCGATGGAATTCCTGAAGGTAAGCGAGCCGATCATGGGCAGGCTCTTTTCGCAGCGCATTTGGCACGACGGCGAAAGGGCCGACCTTTCTGGCGACCGCCCGGCCGAAGCCGAGCCGGAGATCGCCTTTCTCCTTGCGCACCCGCTGGAGGCGGGAGACGACCCGCTTGCCGCTATCGGCGAGGCGCGCGCGGCAGCCGAAATCGTGCGCCCCTCGCATGACGAACCCTTCCGCCTCGGCGCAGGTTTCATCGTCGCGGACAACGCCGCCGGGCTCGGCGCGCTCATCGGACCGCCGATCCCGCTCGGGCGGCTGTCCGAGCCCGAAACGATCGCGGTGACCATCGAAGTGAGGGGCGGCGGACGCTGCACGGGAAGCGCGGATGCGGTCCTGGGCAACCCGCTGGAGGCGCTTCGCTGGCTCGCCGCGCGGCTCGGGCGGATACCCGCCGGTTCATGGGTCTTGAGCGGGGCGATGGCCCGCGCGATCCCGCTCGACAGCCCTGCGGGCGAGGGCGAGCTTACCCTCGATGCGGGCGAGTTCGGCAAGGCGCGCCTCGCCTATTGACCCGCCCCCCGCCGACCACGAATTTTTCTTATGGGTCCGGCCCGGCTTTTGAATGGTCGCCGCCCTGCACTTCTGCCTAGTCTGCCCGGTGGAAACAGGCAGCCGCTGACAGAGCGCGACTTACATGGGGACCCGAGAGATGCTGGTGGACCGGATCGAGGCCAAGTGGATCGACACTTTCGAAGCCGCCTTCAGGCTGTGCGAAGTCGCGCCGGGCGATGAGGTCACGATCCTTTCCGAAACGCAGAGCCGGGCAATCAACACGCATCTTGCCGAACTCGCGCTGCTCCGGCTCGGGGCGAAACCGTTCCACATCGTGATGCCGACGCCCGCCCAGTCCGCCCCGGTCCCGGTGCGCTCGACCGGTTCATCCGTGGCACTGCAGAACGTGCGTCCCGTCCTCGAGGCGCTGAAGGCCTCGAAACTGGTGGTCGACCTGACGGTCGAGGGACTGATGCATGCCGACGAGACGCCGGAAATCCTCGGTGGGGGCAGCCGCATCCTCTACATCTCGAACGAACACCCCGAGGCGCTCGAACGCATGGCGCCCGATGCCAGCCTCATCCCGCGCGTGCTCAAGGGCCGCGAAATGATGCAGGCGGCCAGGACGATGCATGTCACCAGCGCCGCGGGAACGGAGCTTTCCATCGGGCTCGAAGGCGCGCGGATCGGGGGCAATCTCGGCGCAGTAACCCAGCCCGGAACGCTCGCGACCTGGCCGGGCGGCATCTGTTCGTGCTTCCCCGCGCGCAGCACCGTGACGGGCGTGCTCGTCCTCGACGAAGGCGACATCAATATCACCTTCAAGCGCTATCTGGAAAAGCCGATCCGGCTGGTGATCGAGAAGGACTATGTCACCGCGGTCGAAGGCACCGGCGCCGATGCCGACCTGATGCGCGCCTATTTCGAAGCCTGGGACGATCCGGAGGCCTACGGCACGAGCCATGTCGGCTGGGGCATGAACCCCGGCGCGCGCTGGGAATCGCTGCTGCTCTATGACAAGGGCGACGTGAACGGGATCGAATCGCGCGCCTTTGCGGGCAATTTCCTTTTCTCCACCGGGGCCAATCCATTCGCCAATCGCCACACGCTCGGCCATTTCGACCTGCCCGTGCGCGGCTGCACGATCACGCTCGATGATACGCCGGTCGTGGTCGAGGGCAAGCTCGTGCCCGAACTGGCCTGACCGGCCCGGGATGGAGCGGATCGGCGACATCGCGGTAAGGGTGACGGGCGAAGGCCCGACGGTCCTGTTCCTGCACGGGATCGGGGGCAATTCGCTGAACTGGCGCGCGCAGATCGACGAATTCGGGCGTGATTTCAAGGCCGCGGCATGGGACGCGCGCGGCTATGGCGAAAGCGGCGGCGCGGTCCGATGCTTCGAGCAATTCGCCGACGATGCCGCTGCCGTGATCGCGGCGCTGGGATCCCCGGCCCATGTCGTGGGCCTGTCGATGGGCGGACGGATTGCGCTCGACCTGGTCAGGCGACACCGTTCCCTCGTTCGCAGCCTGACGCTCGCCAACACCAGCGCAGGATCGAGCGAGACGGCCTCTCCCGAAAAGGTCGAGGCGTTCCTTGCGCTGCGCCTGAAACCGCTGGTCGAGGACGGCCTCACCCCCGCCGACATCGCCGAACGGATCGTCGAAGGGGTCGAGGGGCCGAACATTTCCCCCGCGGCGCGCGAGGCGCTGATCGACAGCCACCGCCGCCTCCACAAGGACGGCTATATCGCGGCGATGCGCGCGGTCACCGGCTTCACCGCCTTTCCCGATTTCGCCGCCATCGACGTTCCGACTCTGGTCCTCACCGCAAGCGAGGACCGCGTCGCCCCGCCCGCGCACGCCAGACTGATGGCGGGCCGAATTCCCGGCGCGCGTTTCGCCGAGATCGAGGGTTCGGGCCACATCTCCAATATCGAAGCGCCCGAAGCCTTCAACGCCGCGCTGCGCGATTTTCTCGAGGCGCACGGATGAAGGCGCTCACTCTCCTTCGCTATCCCGAGGGCGCGCCCCGGCCGGAGGATTTCGAGCTTGTCGAGCTGGCCGACCCGGTGCCCGGGCCCGGCGAAGTGCTGGTCAAGGTCACGCATCTTTCGATGGACCCGCTGCCGCGCGTGCGGATGCAGGCGAAGCCGGTGATGGGTCCGCCGATGCGGATCGGCGCCCCGGTCGAGGGACGCGGGGTGGGGCGGGTGATTGATTCGAACGATCCCACCTTTGCCGAGGGCGACATGGTGCTCGGCGAACTGGGCTGGCAGGGCCTCGCCGTGCTGCCCGGCGCCAAGCTCACCAAGGTCAGGGGCGGCCAGCCGCACCAGCACCTGGGTGCACTCGGGCCGACCGGGTTTGCCGCCTGGTTCGTGGTCGAGAGCCTCGCTCCGCGCGGGGGCGAGACCCTGCTCGTCGCCCCCGCGGCAGGCGCCGTGGGCAGCCTGGTCTGCCAGATCGCCGCCGCCCGCACGGCGGACCTGCAGCTGGTGGGCACCGCGATCGGGGCGGAGCAGGCGGACTATCTCGACGGGATCGGGGTGACGCCGATGGCAGCGGACGCGGACTGGCCCGGCCCGGGCGGAATCGACCTCTTCGTCGATGGCGTCGGCGGGGCGTTCCACGACCGGATGCTCGCCGCGCTCAATCCGCGCGCGCGTGTGCTGCTTCTCGGATTCGTCTCCGCCTATGGCGAAGAGGGCCCGCCGCGCTACGGCAATGCCGGGGCCGTGCTGCTGAAACGGGCGCGGATGGAGGGCTTCCTGCTCGCCGACCACATGACCGACACCCCCGCCGTCGAGGCTGCGCGAAAGCAGCTTGCGGCCTGGCTCGAGGACGGCACGGTGCGCCCCGCCGAGCGATTGCACCACGGGCTCGCGAGCGCGGCCGCAGCATTTTCGGGCCTGTTCACCCACAGCCCGCCGGGCAAGCAGATCGTTGAACTGGAGGACAAGGCATGAGCGAAGAAAACTGGATCAAGCAAGCCCCCGAATTGCCGCAGACCATGCCGGCCGCAGTTCTGACCGGATATGGCGATCCCGACATGTTCAGGATCGAGCACGTTCCCCTGCCCTCGCCCGCTCCTCACAACGAAGTACTGATCGAGGTGAAGGCGGCGGGCGTCAATCCGTTCGAAGCCAAGATGCGGCGCGGCTGGCTGGCGGGCCTGTTCCCGCTGCCCCTGCCCCATGTCCTCGGGACAGACCTTGCGGGCGTGGTCGTGCGCAAGGGCTTCGACGTGTCCGAACTGGAAGTCGGCGACCGGGTCTACGGCCTCGTCGATCCGATGCGCCAGGGCAGCTATGCGGGCTATGTCGCAGCGCCCAGCTATCTCGTGCGGCGGATGCCTGCGAATCTCGATTTCGCGGAAGCAGCGGCAGTGCCGATGGCTGCCTGTACCGCCTGGTACGGGCTTGTCGACATGGCCGGGATAGGTCCGGGCAGCCGGGTGCTCATCCAGGCCGCGTCGGGCGGGGTCGGGGCCTTCGCAGTGCAGATCGCCAAGGCGCGCGGCGCGTGGGTCGCAGCGACGTGCTCGGCTGCCAATCGCGCCTTCGTCGAGAGCCTCGGGGCGGACCTTGTCATCGACTACGCCACGCAGGCCATGTCCGAGGCGGTCTCGGATCTCGACGTCGTGCTCAACTGCATCGGCGGGGAGACCGCGCTCGAAAGCTACAAGGTGATCAGGCGCGGCGGGCAATTGCTGATCGTCCTGCGCGGCGACCAGGTCGAACTGGAGGCTCGCCAGCGGATGATGGAGGAATATGGCGTCGTCACGCGCGAGGTCGCATTCTCCGCCCAGCCGCAGATCCTCGACGAACTGCGTCCCCTGATCGAGCAGGGCAAGATCAAGGTCAACCTCGAGAAGCGCCTGCCGCTCACCGAGGTCGCCGAAGCGCACCGCCTGCTCGACGAGGGCGGACGGCGCGGCAAGCTGGTGCTGGACATCGAGGGAGCCGGATGAGGCCACCGGATGAGGTTGGGCGCCCGGCTATCCCCTCACCGGTCCGGTCACCTGCTGGCGCAGGCGACCCAGCCCGGTGATTTCGGTCTCGACCACGTCTCCGCGGGTGAGCCAGCGCGGAGGCGTCATGCCCACCCCCGATCCGCCGGGCGAACCGGTCGCGATTACGTCGCCCGGCCCCAGCGGCATGAAACGGGCGGCATGATGGACGAGTTCGACCGGGGAGAAATGCATGTCGGCAGTGCTCGCATCCTGTCGCAGTTCGCCATTGACCCGGCAGCGCACCGCGAGATCGCGCGCCTGGCTGACCGAGATCGCCTCGATCGAGGTGAACCACGGCCCGAGCGGAGCCATGCCCGGCCCGCCCTTGGCAAGCGGCAGCGTCTCCGGCCGGACGAGGTCGCGCAGCGTGTAGTCCTGCACGATAACCCATCCCGCGATGGCGGCTTCAGCCTCGGCTCGCGATGGATCGAACACCTCTTGTCCGATGACGATGCCGAGTTCGGCTTCATAGTCGAGACGGACCGATGCGGGATGTACCGGCAGGTCACTGAAAGGCGCAGCGATGCTGCGCACATTCTTGAGGAACAGGCGGGGTTCGGGCGGCAGCGCGCGGCCCTGTTCGGCGGCGTGGGCGCGGTAGTTGAGCCCGACGCCGACGATCGTGCGCGCACTGACGGGAGGCAGCAGGCGCTCCCACTCGATTTCCTCCGCGGCGCCGAAGCTTTCGCCGGGACGGTCGGCGAGACTGGCGAAAGGCCAGTCGCCGCCGCCCGGAATCCCGGTGCGGCGCCACGTCCCCGCCTCGGGATCGACCAAAGCGAGTTCGCAGCCGCCCGCTCTTGCCACTCTTGCTACGCGCATGGGGCGCCCCTACGCTTTTCGCCCTGCCACCGCGAAAGGAACCGCTGATGCTGGAATCCCGCCGATTGCGTCACTTCCTGGCGGTCTACGAACTCGGCTCGATCGGTCGCGCCTGCGAGAAATTGCTGCTGACCCAGCCCGCCCTTTCCAAGAGCATCCGCCAGCTCGAGGACGAACTGGGCGTGCGCCTGTTCGACCGCACCCCGATGGGCGTGGTTCCGACCGTGTTCGGCAACGCCCTCGCCCGGCATGCCAAGTCGATCGAGGTCCAGTTCCGCAATGCAGAAGCGCAGATCCAGAGCCTCAAGGGCAAGGCGCAGGGGCACGTCACCGTCGGGATCGGACCCTCGGTCGCGCGCAACATCCTGCCGGTTGCGACCCGCACCCTGCACAAGCTCCAGCCCGACATCGCGCTGACCGTGATCGAAGGGCTGGTCGACGACCTCCTCCCGCGCCTGCGCCGGGGGGAACTCGACCTCATGATCGGATCCTGGCCGCCGATCGCCGATCCCATGTTCATCACCGAAACCGTGCTCGTCGACCGGCTCGAAGTCGTGGCGCGGGCGGGCCACCCGCTTGCGGGCAGGCCGGTGCTGCGCAGCGAACTGCTGAACTACCCCTGGGCGCTGCCGCCCGCCTCGCAGAAATGGCGCCAGTCGCTCGATGACCTCTTCCTCGAGCGCGCCCTTGATCCGCCGAAGGCGCAGGTCGTCTCCAATTCGGCGGGCTATCTCGAGGCTCTGATCCGGTCTTCCGACCACATCTCCTTTCTGCCGCGCCAGCTGCTCGATCTCGAAAACGACGAAGGTCTGGTCACTCTCGACGTGGAAATGGAGACGCTTGAGCCGGAAATCACGATGACCCTGCGCGAGCGCGCCCTGCTCGATGCCTCGATCTGCGAAGTGGTCCAGGTCCTGCGCAGCATCGGTGCGGACTTCACCGGCTGACAGCGCCTCACCCATCGGCGGTGAGCGCCTGCGCGATGCCCAGATAGAGCACGTCACGGGTGAAATCGCACGACCAGCCGATCCACGCATCGTTGAGATAGCGTCCGGCATCGTATTCACTGGTGATGCCGTAGCCGCCCAGCACCTGCACTGCGAGTTCGGCATTGCGGATCGCCATGTCGACCGCGGTCGCCTTGGCCATCGGGGCGAGCAGCATGCCCGCGCGCATCGGATCGCCCGCGCAGGCGGCGGCGGCCTGCCAGACGTGAAGCCGGGCGGTCTCGATGTTGATGCCCATTTCGGCCAGCTTCAGCGCGACCGCCTGGTGCTGCATGATCGGGCGCCCGGTCGACTTGCGATCGGCGGCATAGGCCCTGGCATGATCGAACGCCGCGCGGGCGAGACCGACGAAGCAGGCGGCAAGGCAGATCGGCATTTCTGGGACCTGTGCGAAAGTCATCGCTGCCCCGCCGCGCTGGCCGATCAGTGCGTCGGCGGGGAGCTTCACATCGTCGAGCACCAGTTCGGCATGATTGGTCAGCGGCCAGCCGATCAGCTTGGTCTTGCGCCCGACCTCGAGGCCGGGCGTGCCGGCGGGGACGTGGAAGATCGACAGGCCCGAGAACACCGGCTGTTCGGGATCGGTCCGGGCAAGGATGAAATAGGCATCGGCCGCGCCCGCATTGGTGATGAAGGCCGACTTGCGCCCTGACAGGACCCAGCCTGCGTCGGTCTCGCGTGCAGACAGCTTCGGTCCGAAGGCGGCATCGGGGCCTGCCATCATCAGTTCCGATCCCGCGACGTCCGGTTCCGACTGCGCCCCTGCGAGCACCATTGCCGGGGTCTCGGCAAAGCGCTTCACGAATGCCTCGCCCGACGCGCCGCCCGCGCGCGCCGCCATAAGCGGCATGCAGGCGGTGAGCGCGAAATAGTCGCCCGCGATGCCGACATCGGCGGCGCCGAGTTCCTCCAGCACCAGCACCGCATCGAGGCACGAGCCGCCCAGGCCGCCCATTTCCTCGGGCACGAACATCTTGGTGAAGCCGAGCGCGGCGCCTTCCTCGAAGATCGGCTTCACATGCGGCCAGGGATCGTCCGGCGCACCCTCTTGCTTGATCCGCTCCACCAGCGGGCGAATGTGGCGATCGGCAAAGCCGCGCGCGGTATTCCTGAGCTGTTCCTGTTCGTCGGTCGGGGTAAAGCCGATCATCGCGGATCCTCCTGCTGGCGGCGATGGTGCGGCCTCGGGGCGTGAGGGCCAAGCGCATTTCGGCGGCGCTGCCCATAAGAATTGGTTTGGAGCCCCGGACACCTTTTTCATTCCTCGCCCCTCGCCCCGCCCCACTACGCTTGCAATCGTGGAGCACAAAACCGACTCTTTCGTCAGCGAACGACTGCCCGATGCGAGCCAGTGGCCGCGATTCCTGTTCGACCGGCCCGAACTCGAATATCCCGACCGCTTCAATGCCGCGGTCGATCTGCTCGACGGGGCCTGTGCCAAGGGCGAGGGTGACAGGATCGCGGTCGTCAACGACGCGGGCGAGTGGACCTATTGCGAGCTCAAGCAATTGTCGGACCGGATCGCCCGCCTGCTGGTCGAGGACGGCAAGCTCGTGCCCGGCAACCGTGTGCTGCTGCGCG
Source organism: Erythrobacter litoralis (assembly GCF_001719165.1). Classification (NCBI taxonomy): domain Bacteria; kingdom Pseudomonadati; phylum Pseudomonadota; class Alphaproteobacteria; order Sphingomonadales; family Erythrobacteraceae; genus Erythrobacter; species Erythrobacter litoralis. The sequence continues at coordinate 679,740 of NZ_CP017057.1, read as the reverse complement.
GGCCGAACAGCTACACGCTGATTGCCTGCTGGTTCGCGGTGCTGAAGGCGGGCGGAGTCGCGGTGACGACCATGCCGATGCTGCGCGCGGGCGAACTCGCCCCGATCCTTGCGAAAGCGCGGGTGAGCCATGCGCTGGTCGACAGCCGGACCCTGCAGGACTGGCGACAGGCCGCCGATGCCGCGGACGGCCTGCGCTGGACCGCGACCTTCGACGGCGATGCCGGGACCGGCGCGCTCGAAACGCTGGTCGCGGAGGGAAGCGGCGATTTCACTCCCCATATCGGACCGGGCGATGCCCCGGCGCTCATCGCCTTCACATCGGGGACCACGGGCATGCCCAAGGGCTGCGTTCACGATCACCGTGCCCTGCTCGCACCCGCAGACACCTATGCCCGCCATATCCTCAAGCCCGAACCGGGCCTGAGATGGTGCGGCTCGCCGCCGGTCGCCTTCACCTTCGGGCTCGGCGCGCTGGTGCTGTTCCCGTTCCGGTTCCTCGGCACCTCGGTGACGCTGGAAGCCGGGAGCCCGCCCAACCTTCTCGCCGCCATCGCCCGGCACAAGGTCGACATGCTGTTCACCGCGCCGACCGCCTACAAGGCGATGCTGCCACATCTCGCAGGTGCCGACATCGCTTCGTTGCGGACCTGCGTTTCGGCGGGCGAGCACCTGCCGCCCGCGATCTTCGAAGCGTGGGAAAAAGCGACGGGCCACCGGCTCGTCAATGGGATCGGCGCGACCGAGATGATGCACATCTTCATCTCGGCGGCGGGCGACGACATCCGCCACGGCGCGACGGGCAAGGTGGTTCCGGGCTACGAGGCCTGCGTGCTCGACGAAAACGACAATCCGCTGAGCGAGGGCGAAGGCCGCCTCGCGGTGCGCGGCCCGACCGGGTGCCGTTATCTCGACGATGCGCGCCAGGCGAATTACGTCGTCGATGGCTGGAATGTCACCGGCGACACCTACCGCGTCGATGCGGCGGGCTATTTCCACTACGTCTCGCGCTCGGACGATATCATCGTGTCCTCCGGCTACAACATCGCCGCACCCGAGGTCGAGAACGCGCTCCTCACCCACGAAGCTGTCGCCGAATGCGCGGTCGTCGGCACGCCCGATCCCGACCGGGGAATGATCGTGAAGGCATTCGTGGTCTGCACCTGCGGCGAAGGCGATGCCGGCCTTGCGAAGGCGCTGCAGGACCACGTCAAGGCGACCATCGCGCCCTACAAGTATCCGCGCGCGGTCGAATTCGTGCCCGAACTGCCCAAGACGCTGACCGGCAAGGTCCAGCGCTATCGCCTCAGGGAAAAGGAAGTGTCATGACACTCGCACAGGAAAGCGTGCGCCAGGCGCTGTATCGTTACGCTCGCGGTGCGGACCGGCTCGATCCGGATCTCATCAGGGGAGCGTTCTGGCCCGATGCGCGGGTTACGCTGGGGACGATCTACGATGGCAATACGGCAGGATTCGTCGAGGTGGCGATCGGCTTCATGAGCATGTTCGCGGCAACGCGTCATGACATCGGCAACATGCTGATGGCCGATGACGGCGATAGCATCGGCTACGAGGCCTATGTGCGCGCATGGCACTGGCAGGCGGACAAAGGCACCGAACTCGAAGTCATGGGCCGCTATATCGGCCGCGCCGAGCAGCGCGGCGGGGAATGGCGGCTGGCAGAGCACGGTGAATTGATGGACTGGGGTGCGGAGCGCCCGGTCGACGATTCCTGGTTCAAGGGCAATGCCGAGCTCGAAAAGGGCGAACGCAGCCGCGCCGACGGGTCGTATCGCTGGCTCACGGGGCTTGCCTGAAGAGGGCGGACGCCCGCGCCGCGGACGCCCTGCTCCTTTACGAAACCTTCTTCATGACCCCGGGCGTCGCGACCTTTTGCGATCGCGTTGCGGCCTCCCCCGTGAAACGATCGCGGTAATCCTCCACGAAATCACGCATCGTCCGCGCGGGCCGGCCGAGCAGCCGGGGCAAGGTGTCCGTCATCGGCGCGTTCTTCCCATAGCGGGTCAGCGCATAGACGATCGTCATGAACAGCAGCGTGTCCCAGGTGACGCGCGGGCCGACGCGGAGCCAGAACTGCGGGATCCACGGATTTGCATAGGTGATCTTGCGGCCGAGAACCTCGGTGAAGATATCGGCCACCTGATAGAAATCGAGCTTTTCCGGCCCGGTCACGACATAGGCCTGGTTCCGGTGTTCCTCCGGCGATTCCATCACCTTGAGCGCAAGTTCGGCGACGTCACGTGAATCGATGAAGCTCGTGACGCCCTTGCCAGCGGGAATGTAGATCTGGTCGTACTTTGCAATATCGACCGCGTGGGTGGTGATGTCGCGGCACAGGTTCTGCGAAAAGAACGCGGCGCGCAGGAGCGTATAGGATACCCCGCTCGCCTCGATCGCGCGTTCGACCTTGTAATGCGGCACGACCTTGGTGTCGCCCGCGGTCGGGACCGAGACATAGACGATATGCTCGACCCCGGCATCCGCCATCGCCTCGACGAAGGGCAGCATCCAGGTCTCGACCGTGCGCGGATGCGGAAGGGGGTAGAGCAGGAAGACGCTCGTCACGCCTTCCAGTGCGGCCGGCCAGGTCGTGCGGTCGGCAAAGTTGAAATGCACGCGCGGGACGTGCGTGCCGTACAGCCGGTCGATCTTCTCCGGCGTGTGCGCGGCGACCTTGTAGGGCAGCGTCTCCTGCGCGGCGAGCATCCGCACGAGTTCGGTGCCGACATTTCCGTTGGGTCCGGTAACGAGGATCATCGCACTCTCCGTTTCAAAAGACCCCCGCATCGCCCAGCATCGGGCGACCGGGCGCAGCTAGGGGTTCAATGGCCGGGCGGGGGGCCGCCGGCAGCGGCCATGCGCATGGCCTGGATTATGTTGAGACGCAGCACGTCGCGCGTGCCGTCGCAGCTGTCGCCGATCCAGGCGTCGTTGAGCATCCGGGCGGCCGGATATTCTCGCGTGATGCCATAGGAACCGAGAATCTTCATCGCCCGCTCGGCACAGCGGATCGCGGTGTCGACGGCCATCGTCTTGGCTGCGGGCGCATAAAGCATTCCGGCGCGCGGATCGCCCGTGTCCGCAGCCGCCGCCGCGCGCCAGACCATCAGCCGCGCAGCCTCGATTTCGACCGCCATGTCGGCGAGCTTGAGCGAGACGGCCTGGTGCTCGATGATCGGCTGTCCCCAGCTCACGCGCTCATGCGCATAGGCAAAGGCAAGATCGAAGGCCGCCCGCGCGAGGCCGACGAAGGTCGCAGCAAAGCCCGAGGCGAGGTAGGGCAGGATGCGGAAGAAGATCATTCCGGCGTCGCTGCCCTCCCCTCCGACGCGACGGCCGGCGGGGATCCGCACGTCTTCCAGAATGACCTCGGCCTGACACGCGGTTTCCCAGCCCGACAGGCGCGTGCGCCGACCGACCTTGAGCCCGGGCGTGTCCGCCGGCACGAAGAACATCGCCGTGCTTTCGCGCGCCGGCTTCGACAGATCGGTGCGCGCCATCACGAAATATCCACGCGCAGCCCCCGCATTCGTCGAAAATCCGGACTTGGCGCCGTTGAGGACATATTCGTCGCCCTCGCGCCTCGCCGTGCTCTTCAGGCCGATGCGCGGATCGGGCGAAGGGCAGAAGCTGTCGGCCCCGGCAACGTCGGGTTCGCTCGAGGCGCTGGCGAGCACGAAATCGTCGGCGGCCGCGATTTCCGGCAGCCAGGCCTCGCGCTGCGCGTCGGTTCCGCCATGCAGGATGATCAGCGGCGCGGTGGCCGAGATGTTGAGATAGGTCGACGCGATCCCGTGATCCGCCGCACCGAGCTCTTCCATGATCAGCACGTGATCGAGCGCGCTGCCCCCGACCCCGCCATGTTCTTCGGGAATGAGCAGGTTGGTGAAGCCCAGTTCGGCTGCGCGCAGGAATACGGGCCGGACTTCCTGCCACGGATCGATCCCGTCCTCGGCCCGCCGGATACGCTCAGCGCAAGGAGCGATGTGCGAGGCTGCGAAATCGCGCGCGGTCTGCTGGAGCATCCGCTGTTCGTCGGTGAGTTCGAAACCTATCACTGCCGTTCTCCTGCTAGCGCCCGCCCGGCGAAAGGGCCCCGCGCCCGTCGCCCGGCGCCGCATGCGGCCGCGCGGTGTGGCGCCAAACCGCGGCGGCAATGCCGAGCGCGCTAGCCAGAAGCAGGGGGCCGCCGCTGAATTCGAGAGCGAAATGAACCTGAGCAAAGAAGGTCAGGCACAGGCCGTGGAGGAAATAGGGGATCGCGGTCCAGCGCGGCAGCAGCGGCGAGCGCCACAGCACCAGCGCGGTCAGCGCCGCGCCGAACAGGAGAGCGAAGGCCGAGACGATGAGAAAAGGCAGCGCCAGCGGTCCGAAGATCGCGCTGTCGGCGATCGCGATCACCGCCTCGTTGCCCTCGCGATAGAGCCGAGCCAGCATCGGCGCGGTCAGCGCGACGATCCCCGCGATCGGCAGGAACAGCCCGTTGCCGATGATGCTCAGCACCATGCCCCAGAAGGCGAGCCGTTCCTCCGGCGTATCGCGCAGGAAGGCCCACAGCGCCATCCAGGCGAAGATCTGCAGCGTGAGATTCGAAAGCAGGATCGCCCAGGTCAGCGCATGCGTCGGAGCGAGCGAGACCTCGACGAAGGCCGCGACGTCGAGCCCGTGCCCGTCGACCGGGTTTGGGCCTCGCAGGGCCAGGCCGGCGACGGTCATCACGCCCGATACGACCAGGAGGGCGATGCCGAGCCTGATGCGGGTAACATCCCTGGCCGCCGGCTTCGCCCCCGCCGTCATGTCCGGCTCTTGGCCGGGGTATTGAGGACCCCTGCGTCGTGATCTTCGCGGCGCCCGAACCACATCCGCGCGAGCAGGTTCTCCCCGCGGGCATGATGGTATGCGACCGCAGCCACGTGCAGGGCGACGAGCGCCAGCAGGACGCTGCTGAACAGGACGTGCCCGGCATAGGGCGGTAGGCTCTCGAAGCTTGCGGGAAGCGTCACGGCCGCCCCTTCGAGCAGCGGGAAGAGTTCGCCCATCTGCGCCATGCCTAGACCGGTCGACAGCATCGCGATCACCACAAGATAGAGCGCCCAGTGGTTGAACCGCGCGACCCAGCGCAGCGCGCCTTTCCCATGCGGCGAGACGGGCGCTTTGGTGACGGCGCGGGCAATCAGGCGCAGCGCCATCAGCACGAGGATCGCGAGGCCCGATGCCATGTGCAGGCGCAGGATTTCCGCCTTGGCGGGGTCGGCATTGGCGAGCGGCTCCAGCAGCAGGGCACCCGCCGCGAGATTGCCCGCCACCAGCAGCGCCACCAGCCAGTGCAGTGCCACGACCAGCGGGTGATAGCGCGTCACGCCCGTTTCCTGTCGCATTCGCCGTCTCCTGTCAGAACCGAACGTCCACCTCTAGGCCCCATTCGCGCGGTTCGCCGATGCCGCCGAAGGCCGTGCCGTTCCCGGCAAGGGTATCCTGCATGTTAGTGAAGAAGCGTTCGTCGGTGACATTGGTGAAGAAAAACGAGATCTCGAGATCGCGCGAGGGCGTCACGTAGCTCGCCCGGACGTTGAGGATGTCGAACCCGTCCTCGATCTCCAGCGGATCGGCCTCGAGCTGGTAGGAGAAGCTCGAGCGGCCACTGAAATCCGCGCGGAAGAGCAGCGCGCCCAGATCGTCGGGCAGCGGCTGGGTGTATTGCGCGCCCATCGCATAGGTCCATTCCGGCGTCAGCGGCAGCGGCGTGTCGAGCGTGATGTTCGCCACCTGGTCGCTGAGGCGGGTGTATTCCGCATCGATGTAGCCCAATGATCCGTAGACCGTGATCCGTTCGCCAAGGCTCGCATTGGCTTCGAGTTCGAAGCCCCGGATTTCGGCATCGCCGGCATTGCGGGTCTCGAACAGGCCGCTGATCGGCGTGAAGACGAGCAGCTGGATGTCCTCGTAATCCGACTGGAAGGCGGCCGCGTTGATCCTGAGGTCGCCATTGAAAAGCAGGGTCTTGATCCCCGCTTCATAGGTGGTTGCGATTTCAGGATCGTAGGGCAGGATTTCGGCATTGCTCGGCCGGCCGGTAAAGCCGCCCGACTTGAAGCCCTGCGCATAGCTTGCATAGACCGTGACTTCGGGAATGACGCGGTAATTGATCCCGAATTTCGGGGTGAAGGCGTCGAAGGTCGCGGATACCTGGGTAAAAGGCAGCGCCTCGCGGGTGGTTCCGGGCGGCGGCATCACGAAGGGCGGCAGCACCGTCGTCACCCCGTCAGTGTTGTCGAGCACCGAATTGAAGCTCTGGTCCTTGGTCTCCTCGGTCCAGCGTGCGCCGCCGAAGAGTTCGAGCTCGTCGGTGATGAACCAGGATGCCTGGCCGAACAGGGCGAAGGATTCGACCTCCAGCCCGATGTCGTTGCGGCTGCGCAGGCAGCGGTTCTCGAGCCGGGGCGCAGTCGTGCCGGTGCACAGCTCGATCTGGTTGGCGATGTCTTCGCGGAAGTAATAGGCGCCCAGGAGGAAATCGATCGAGTCGCCGAAATTGCCAGCCAGCTGCAATTCCTGGCTGAACTGTTCCTGGTCGAGCGCGCTGCGATTGTCATACAGCACGTAGCCGGTGCCGTCGAAATCGTTGAAGGTCTGCTCTTCATAGCTGCGCCACGCGGTGATCGAGCGCAGGATCAGGTTGTCCGCAAGATCGGCACGCACGTTGAGCGAGATGCCGCCATTGTCGTTGTCGTTGATCGCGGGGACCGATGCGAAATTGAGGCTGAGATCGGTCGACCGGTCCGCACCCACGTCGCTGGGCAGGGGAACGCCGGTCGGCGATACGCCGGGAATGAACATCGGGCCAGAGGGCGGCATTCCACCGGGAGGGCCACCGGGCGGGCCGCCCGGCGGGCCACCGGGCGGGCCGCCCGGCGGGCCACCGGGAGGACCACCGGGAGGGCCACCGGGAGGGCCGCCAGGGGGCGCTCCGGGCACGGTGATCCCGGCCATCGGGTTGAAGCCCAGCAGCACCTGATGCGAGGGCGATCCGCGCCCGGCGGTGTAATCGCCGATCAGGTTGACCTCGAGCCGGTCGCTAGCCTGCCAGCGAAAGCGCATTCGCCCGCCGTAATCCTCGATGTCGCCGAAGGTCTCGCCCGTGTAGACGTTCTCGCCGAACCCGGTCTGGTTGCGGGTGAACGCCGTGGCGCGAACCGCCGCATTGTCACTCAGCGGAACATTGACCGATCCTGCAAGATCGAACCGGTCGCGTGCGCCGACGATCAGGCGGGCGCGGCCCGAAACCTCGTCGAAATCGGGTTTGGCGGTGACGACGCTGATCGCCCCGCCGATCGTGTTGCGTCCGAACAGCGTGCCCTGCGGGCCGCGCAGGACCTCGATCCGCTCGATGTCGAGCAGGTTGAGCGAGGACGCCTGCAGGCGGGCGATGTAGACTTCGTCGATATAGACGCCGACGCCGGGATCGACCGCGATCGAATTGTCGAGCTGGCCGACACCGCGGATGAAGAAACCGCCGTCATCGCCGCCATTGGGGCCGGCCGTTACCGACACGTTGGGCGCGAAGCTGACTGCCTCGCTGACCGTGTTGATCGAGCGCGCCTCCACTTCCTCTGCCGAGAGCGCGGTGATCGAGATCGGCACGTCCTGCAGGTTCTGCTCGCGCCGCTGGGCGGTCACGATGATACCCTGGTCCCTGGCCGGTTCGCCGCTTTCGGCGTCGGGACCGGCCTGAGCGCCTGCCGCCTGCGCGGCGGCTGCAGGGTCATCGGCAGGGTCGAGGGAATTCGCGAAAGCCGGTGTCAGGCATGAACTCGCCATCAGACCGAATGCAGCAAGTTTCAGTGTCACGTTCATCTCCCCCCGAGCTGTGGCAACCAAGCCGGTGTTCCCAAAAGGCGGCCCGTCCCGGGTCATTGCGGGCATTGAGCGCCAGAATCGTTTCGAACCGTGGCCGGTCCCCACCGGCGTGTTCCAGATAGTTTCAAATGAATGACACGGTGCGAGGCACTCTTCGGAACGAAATCGCGGGCTGAGGTCATGACCTCTAGTTGTGGCTACATCCCCTGGAACCGAAGCGTGATCGCGGTCTGACCTGCGACTTCGAAGAGGGCCGGCTTGAAACGCGGCGGCCCCATCAGGCGCGGATTGTTCGACATCGCCACCGCCTCCTTGGGCATGCCGATGAAATTCGTGTCGAGCTTGCCGTTGCCGTTCGCGTCGTGGAAAGCCGACACCGCATAGGTCCCGTCGGAGACCCCCTCGAAGGTCGCCGTCTTCGCGGTCGCGGGAAGGACGATGCGCTTCACCGGCTCGCCCTTTTCGCAATTGGGAAACTTCGCGTCCCGATCCCACAGGCATACGACGAGCGCGCCTTCCGGATCCTTCACTCCTTCGAGCGTGACGGCCACGTCGCCGGCCGAAACCGGGGCAGTGATACCGAAGAGGGCGAGCGCGATGAACGGGGGGCGCATGGGTCTTTCCTTTTGTAGATCCGGCGGAACAGATTGAGCCGTCAGGCTAAAGCGCACCGAGCCGGCGCGGCCCATAGAAAGCCCCACCCTTCCCGTGACTAGTATTCATGAGGCGCGGAGCGACGAGAGCGGGGCCGAGCCACCGACAATCGTGTTCGCCGCGGGCTTTGCGCCTCAGAAAGCGACACGCGCCTGGATCGTGAAGCTGCGCAGCGGGTCGGGCAGGTGAACCCGGTCCGCAGGCCCGAGCCCGATCGGAAAGGTCGGAAAGATCAGCGAAGACGTGCGCTCCTCGAACAGGTTGCGGACGAGAAGGGCAAGTTGCCAGCCACGATCGATATCGCCGAACCCGACCCTGATGTCGGTCTTGGAGAAGGCGTCCTGAACCGTCAGCGGATCACCGAATTCGCGGAACTGCACATCCGACTGGAAATTGAGCGTCGCATTGGCGAAGACCCTGAGCGTGTCGGAAACCGGCCTGTCGAAATCGGCCGCCACGTTCCCCGTCCATTCGGGCGCATTCTCAAGCGGATCGCCTGAACGGTCCTGCGCGCAGCCGCCCGGCGCGTTCGCATCCGGGTTGTCGACGGTGCATGGCCCGTTCGGAAAGCTGGTGTAGAACGCATCGAGATAGGCCACCGCCGCCGACAGGGTCAGGCCGTCGACAGGCGAGAAACCACCTTCGATCTCGACCCCGCGGGTGCGCGCCCCGGCGGCGTTCGAGGTGATGAATTCCGCCGTATCGATGTTGAGCGCAGACCGTTGCAGGTCGCTGTAATCGGTCGTGTAGGCGATCACGTTGAGGAACCCGCGAACCTCGGGGAATTGCGCCTTGATGCCGATTTCGAACAGGTCGGAAAATTCGGGTTCGAGAAAGAAGGTCGCTTCCGTCACGCCCTGGAACTCGGAGAACGCCCCGCCTTTCTCGCCGCGCGCATAGCGGACATAGGCCGTGAGATTGCGGTCGGGCGTCCAGTTCAGCGAAGCCGACGGCGCAAAGGAGCTTTCGGAGAATTCCCCATCGAGAAAGATCGGGGTGACACGGGGCAGCACTCCGGGCGGCGGTACGGGTGCGCCTGGGGGCACGATGAAGCTGGTGGTGGTGCCTTCGACTTCGGCCTCCTTGCTGATCCGGGTCCAGCGCAATCCCGCACCCAGCGAAAACTGGTCCGCAAAGCGCCAGTTCGCCTGGACGAAAGCGGAGAGCACGTCGGTCTGCTGGTCGAAGCGCCGCTCGACGATCTGGTCGGGCGTGCGCGGCGAGAAGGGCGGCGGAAAATCGAAGATCTGCGCCCGATCGACGAGCGATTCGCTCCATTCGTAATAGCCGCCGATGACGTAATCGAACGCGCCGTCAGTCGGGGACAGCAGCCGCACTTCCTGCGACCACTGGGTGAATTCCTCGGCGTTCTCGGCCACCAGCCGCGTCGGGCTCTGCCCCTGGATGTTGAAGGCCTGCGCGAAATCATAGCCCGAATAGCCGGTGATTGCGGTCAGGGTGTGATCGCCGAGTCCGATATCGATCTGGAGCACGCCGTTCAGCGCGTCGGCGTTGTCGCGCTCGGGCGACAGGGTGTCGTCCGAATTCTTGACGTAATCCGGACGCTCGCCCCCGCGTACGAGTTCGAAAGGCGATCCGATGATGTCGACTTCGGAATATTCGAGCTTGCCGAAGATCTCGACATTGTCCGCCGGTTCCCACAGCATCGAGACGCGCCCGACGAAATTTTCGGTCTGCGGCTCGGCCCGGTCGAGCGTCTCGTTGAAGAGCCAGCCGTTTTCGTCGGCATAGCGCGCGGCGATGCGGATCGCGAGGGTGTCGGTCAGCGGGCCATTGACGATCGCGGTCGTGTTCAGGCTTTCGGTGCGCACCTCGTATTCGGCGAAGGCTTCGGCCGAAAGCTCCTGCGTCGGGCGGGCCGTGGTGATCGAGATCGCGCCAGCGCCGGTGTTGCGTCCGAACAGCGCGCCCTGCGGTCCGCGCAGCACCTCCAGCCGCTCGATGTCGAGGAAGGGCTGGTTGTACTGGCGGTTGCGCCCGCCATAGATGCCATCGACGAACAGCGCGACCGACTGCTCGAAGGAGAAGCTGTTTCCGGTCGTGCCGATACCGCGGATCGTGATCTGCTTGTTCGCGGGCGTTTCATTGATGACGAGGTTGGGCACGCGCGCCGTGATGTCGTTGAAATCGTTGATGCCTGCGTTCTGGAGTTCAAGACCGGTCTTGGCGATGATCGAGATCGGCACGTCGATCAGGCGTTGCTCGCGCTTCTGGGCAGTAACGATGATCTCGTTGCCGGCGGCATCCGACTGCGGACCGGTTGCGGCGTCCTGCGCCATGGCCTCCTGCGCGATGACGGAAGTGCCGACCACCAGGCCGGTCGCGAAAAGCGAAAGTCTTTGCATCCTGTCTTCCCCCCTCGGGAGTTTACGGGGGATCGTGGTGGCCGTGGTCTCCCCAGGACCCGGTCGCCGTTCCCCCAAAGATGCAAACGTCCACGCACGCCGCCCCGGGCGGTAATCACTAATGCCGCCGCGGGCATGAAAAGAATTTACGTGAGGGCTCGGCCGGCCTGCGCGCCATGTCGCGCCGGTTATGGCACTGGCAGCGAAAATGACCTTCTCAGCGGGCCGGATCGCCAGCAAAATCAGGGCATCCGATCACCGGGAGGACCCACCGACATGATTTCCACCATCGTTCGCTTCAAACTCGCGCCGGGCGAAACCCACGAGGAGGCGCTGGAGGAAATCAAGAAGACGATACCGATCTATCAGGCGGCCGCACCGGCGCTTATCCGCAAGGCGATCCACCTCGATGCCGAGGCAGGGGTCGGGCGCAGCATCTATCTCTGGGCCGATCGCGCATCGGCCGAGGCGTTCTTCGCCCGGGCGAGCGAGATGATAAAGGCCAAGACCGGTCACGCGCCGGACGTCGAATATCTCGACTGCGACATAGTGGTCGACAACCAGTCAGGCGATGTAATCTTCAATTGATCGCGCTGCGACCGGCGCCCCTCACCCTCGTTCGCGAAGCGCTGCGAGAACGACGAGAGGCGTCGCCGCCCAGCCCACCAAAATGCCGTACACGATCTTGAACCAGAGCACGCGCGCATAGGACCAGTCCTCGATCCATATCGCGCTCAGGACGGCAACGCTGGCCGGGACGAACAGGACCGAAAGCAACACTGCGAGAACGATCCCGCGAAGTACCGGATGATGCGGCAAGGGAAGCGGGCCGCCGCTGCCGGGCGCGCCTGCGCGCGAGGTGCCGCGACGCCGCTTTCGAAAAATCAGCGTGAGCGCGATCGTCGTCATCAATGTCAGCATGAAGGTGGTGGGCACCAGATCGAAGGCGAGCCCGCTCATCCCCCACAGGGAAACGGTCGCCTGTCCTCCGAAAAGCAGCCATACGAAGGCCGCCGAAACAAGCGCGTTGGGCACGGTCGAAATCATCGTTTCGCGCATCACGATGGCGCGTTCGGATTCGACTGTAGGGGCGGAGTGCTGGCTGGCTTTCGGGTGCATGGCGCAAGGCTATTTGCGGCGGGACATGCCCCCTCATGCAAAACGCCGCGGCACCCCCGAAAAAAGGCTATGACCCTGCGCGGGCTTTCGCCGGCCAATGTCCGCTAGACCGCTTGCAGGCCGGCGATTGTCCCGCCCGCACACCGCGCGGGGCCTCGCTTGCGCGCCGCCGGGCACTGTCGGCGAGGGTCCATTTGCCCCGACCGATGCGGGATGCCCGCGAGCCGCTGATCAAGCGTGGGCGGGCACTGCGTTCAGCCCCTCCTCAGGCAAGTGACCTTGCCCGATTGCCCGGCCTAGTCATCGCCATGGACAAAGGCGGCCAGTGCGGCGGGGTTGCGGACCAGCAGCCGGTTGTAGCGTGTTTCGATCCAGCCTGCGGCGCGCAGCTCCCCCAATGCGGTATTGGCCAGGTTGCGCGAGACATTTGCCATCTCCGCGATCTGAGACTGGGTGACGCATATGCCGCTCTCACCGACCCGGCCGTCCATCGGATCGGGCGAGGCGATGCGCAGGATCACCGCGGCGATCCGGCGGTTCGACGAGGGGATAAGCAACTCGGCCGCAATACGCGTGGCCAGGTCGTGCCCCCACATCGCCAGGCGTCCGACATGGCGCAGGATGAGAGGACCGCGCTCCGCCATCTGGTCGATCGCGGCGCCGGACACCCGCACAAGCCGCGCGGGTTCGGCGGCGCGGAATTCCATATTCCGCGGCTCGCCCTTGAGCATCGGGCCGACCCCGAACCACGTCCCGGGGTTCATGATGTTGACCAGCCGCGGCGCGAGCAGCGGCGGCCCGATGGTGATCGCCAGCGTTCCGGTGACCAGGCCGTAAAAGCAGCGGCCCTCGTCCCCCTCCCGATAGACGGCCTCGCCGCGCTCGACAGTGATGGTCCGCGCGTTCGCCAGCCAGATCTTGCGGAACGGGGCCGGAAAGCCGGCGAGCCAGCCGATCTCGTGCAAGACCCGTTCTGGATCGTCCCCGTCAGCCATGTGCCCCGCTCCCCGTCAGCCATGTGCCCCGCCATGTCCCCCCTCATCCCGCCCAAGTGTATACTGGTTTGTCGAGAATCGGGCAATCTGCGCCATCCGCACGTGATATGTCGCCCTGACAACAGGAGGGACATCATCATGCGCACGGGTTTTCTGCTTTCCGCCGGTCTGGCGGTCGCTCTGTCGGGCTGTTCGGGACTCAGCGCCGGTGGAGACGACGATCCGGCGGGGGCCGACATGATCATTCACGGCGGTCCGATCCTGACCATGGCAAGCGCAGTCCCGACCTATGTCGAAGCAGTGGTGGTCGACGAGGGCAAGATCGTCTTTGTGGGCAAAGAAGCGGAAGCGATGAAGCTGAAGGTCGACGGCACTGAGCTGAAGGACCTCGAGGGAAAGGTGATGATGCCCGGCTTCATCGATCCCCACAGCCACTTCATCGACTCGCTCGTGCTCGGCGACCGCATCAATGTCTCGGCCCCGCCAGCCGGCCCGGCCGCGGATGTCGATGCGATCGTCGCCGAGCTGAAGAAGGGCGCGACAGCCAAGGGCCTGAAGCCGGGCGAACTGCTGCTCGGCTATGGCTATGACGAAAACCTGATGCCGGACGGAAAGGTGCTGAGCCGCGACATTCTCGACGCTGCCTTCCCCGACAATCCGGTCGGCATCGTGCATGTCTCGATGCACGGTGCGGTGATGAACTCCAAGGCGATGGAGAAATTCGGCTACACCGACGGCATGCCGACGCCCGAGGGAGGGGTCATCCTGCGCAAGGCTGACGGCAAGGCACTGCAGGGACTGGTGATGGAGGCGGCCTATATTCCGATGATCACCAAGCTGCCGATCCCGAGCGAAGCGGACGAGGTAGAGGCCGCGCGCAAGGGACAGATGATTTATGCCGCCGCAGGCGTCACCACCGCCCAAGAAGGCGCAACGCATGTCGCCCCACTGGCCCAGCTCAAGCGCATCGCCGAGAAGGGCGGCTTTTTCATCGACGTCGTGGCCTATCCCTTCGTCACGGATCTCGAAGCGATCCTGAAGGACAATGCGCCCGCCACGTTCGGCAGCTACACCAACCGTTTCAAGATCGGCGGCTGCAAGATTACCGCCGACGGGTCACCCCAGGGACGCACTGCCTGGTTCACCACGCCCTACCTGCAGGGCGGGCCGGCCGGTGAAGCCGATTACACCGGCGGCCCTGGCATCCCGACCGACTTGATGAAGAAGACGATGCGGTTCTGCTACGACAACAACCTGCAGGTGCTGCTGCACGCCAATGGCGATGCCGCCATCGATTACTTGATCAAGCTGCACCGCGAGGCGGCCGGTGACGATCCGGCGGGTGATCGCCGGACGGTATGCATCCATTGCCAGTTCATCAGGCCCGACCAGATCGCCGAATTCAGGGAGCTCAACCTGATCCCGGCGCTCTTCACCGATCACACCTTCTTCTTCGGCGACACCCATGTCGCCAATCGCGGCATCGAGCAGGCCGCCTTCATCAGCCCGATGAAGGCGGCGCTGGCGGCGGGTCTCAAGCCCACCAATCACACGGATGCCTTCGTGGTTCCGTTGAACCAGATGCTGACGGTTTGGACGGCGGTGAACCGTCCGCTGCGCTCGGGCGAGACGCTGGGCGCGGACCAGAGGATCACGCCCTATGAGGCGCTTCAGGCGATCACCGTCAACGCCGCCTACCAGTATCGTGAGGAAGCCACCAAGGGCAGCATCGCGCCCGGCAAGCTTGCCGATCTGGTCATACTTTCGGCCGATCCGCTCAAGGTCGACCCCATGGCAATCCGCGACATAACGATCGAGGAGACGATCAAGGAAGGCGAGACCATCTACGAGCGCACGTAGCCGGCTGGAGCGAACGGATTGCATCGGCCCCTGAACGCCGGATGATCGGTTTTGCCGCGCTTGTAGTCGCGGGGTCTCTCCGTAAATCCCCGATCGACGTAATGAACGCCGAGGCACCACCCATGGCCGCGATTACGAGAAATCTGCTCTTCAGGTTTCGGCTCCGAAGCGGAGATGTTGCCATCCTTCTCTAGGAAGGCCAATGGACTGGCGATGAAGGCGCTGTCCGATCCGATCAGGCTGATCCCGCTGCTTTTCCTCGGGGCGATCGCGATCGGGACAGTCATTCTCAGCCTGCCGGTGGCGACGGCCGACGGCAAGGGGGCGTCTCTCACAACCGCGCTCTTCACTGCGACATCGGCGGTGGCGGTGACGGGGCTGATCGTGGAGGATACGCCGACCTATTGGTCGCCCTTCGGGCAAGGGGCGATCCTCCTCATGTTCCAGATCGGCGGACTCGGCATCATGACCGCGGCGACGCTTCTGGGCCTTATGGCCGGGCGCGGCTTTGGTCTGCGCGACCGGATGGCGACCCATGTCGAACGCAGTCGGCTCAACCTGCTCGGAACGTCGTCGGTGCTCAAGCTGATCCTCGGCATCACCGTCACCGTCGAGGCAATCGTCGCCGTCATCCTCGCGCTCCGCTTTGCGCTAGCCTGGGATATGGCACCGCTCGAAGCCGCCTGGCACGGCTTGTTCCACGCAGTGAGCGCGTTCAACAATGCTGGCTTCTCGACCTTCAGCACAGGCCTTTCGGGCTTCACCGGCGATGCTCTGATCCTTGCGCCGATTGCGATCACGGTGATGATCTCGGCGCTCGGCTTTCCCGTCATGGAAGACTGGCGCGGGCACGGTTTCCGCTGGAGGCGCTGGACCCTCCATTCGAAGATGACGGTGACGGGTACGATCGGCCTGCTCGCCTTTGGCTTTCTCGCGCTGCTGGTGATGGAATGGAGCAACCCGGAAACGCTGGGGAGCCTTCCTGTGTGGGACAAGCTGGTCAACGCCGCGTTCCATTCGGTCATGCCGCGCACGGCCGGATTCAACAGCCTCGACCTGGGCTCCTTCCACGAGGAAAGCCTCGTCGTGAACTACGTCCTCATGTTCATCGGCGGTGGGAGCGCGGGGACCGCAGGGGGCATCAAGATCACGACCTTCATGGTCCTGATCGCCATCGTGCTGGCCGAAGTGCTCCGGCGTCGCGATGCCGCGATGTTCGGGCGGCGCTTCGGCCATGCGCTCGAACGCCAGGCGCTTACCGTCGCCTCGATCGCGCTCTTGCTGGTCCTCGCCGCGACGATGTTCATCACCTCGGTCACGCGTCTGCCTTTGCAGGACGTTCTGTTTGAGACGATCTCGGCCTTCGCCACCGTCGGCCTGTCGACCGGGATCACCGCCGATCTGCCGCCCTCGGCCCTGGTCGTTCTGGTGGTCCTGATGTTTGTCGGGCGCGTCGGCACGATCACTGCTGCCACCGCGCTCGCGCTCGATGCGCGCGATCTGCCCTATCGTTACCCCGAGGAGAATCCCATTGTCGGCTGAACGACGCCAACCCGTCATCGTCATCGGTCTCGGCCGCTTCGGCAGCGCGGTCGCCTGCACGCTGGAACGCATGGGCCACGAGGTGCTCGGTGTCGATACCGACCCCGATACCGTGCGCGCACACAAGGACGTGCTTACCCAGGCGGTCGAGGCGGACAGCACCGACACCGACACCTTGCGCAGCCTCGGCGCTGCGGAGTTCGAGACCGGTGTCGTCGCCATCGGCAGCGCGATCGAGGCAAGCCTTCTCACCGTCCTCGCGCTGGTTGATCTCGGGCTACCGAACATCTGGGCCAAGGCCAACACTGAGCGCCATGGCCGCATACTCGAGCGCACCGGGGCGCATCACGTCGTCTTTCCCGAACAGAAGATGGGCGAACGCGTCGCGCATCTCGTCAACGAACGCCTCCTCGACTTCATCAGCTTCGGGGACGAGTTCGCGATCGCGCGATTGAAGGCGCCCGAGCCGATCGTGGGCCTGCCGCTGATAACGAGCCAGTGCCGCAAAAAGCACGACGTGACTGTGGTCGGTGTCAAGCGTGCTGGCGAGGACTTCATCCACGCCGTGCCCGACACGATCATCTTCCCCGGCGACGAACTCGTGGTGTCGGGCCGCATCGAGAAAATCGAACGTTTCTCGGCCATCTGACAGCCAGCGACATGGCGGATCGCCGGAATGTCCTGCTCCAGCCAGTTTCGTTCATAAGCGACAACATGGCGTGCGCCGAACACCGGACGGGCGGACTGCAAGAAATGTTCGCCCAGACCTGCCTTTCAGCTGATGCCCCGGGAGCCGATCGACTATCTTATTGAAATGGCGCCACCAATGCCGATTTCGCGAACCGCAGAGGGCACGCGGCAGTTCGCGTCGCCCGAAGAAGCGCCATGCCGGACCGCACGCGGACACTCTCTGCCACAATTCCCGACGCGCGGCTCAGCCTTCGGATATGCGCCGGCAGACCGGGGTCTTGCGCTCTTCCTTGCAGATGCTCGGCACACCGCGTTCACGCCAGTAACTGACGAGACCGAGTTCCTCCGCAATGTCGGCGAAGCGTTCGGTGCTGCGCGCATCCTTCGCATTGGGCTGAAACAGGACGACCGAATTGTCGAATGCACCGCTGCGAGCCGCCTCCTCGGCAATCGTCAATGCCTGATCCGTCAGGTCGAGTTCCTGAAGAAAGTAATAGGCGATCCACGGCGGCAGGGCTTTGTCGGCCCGGACCGCAGCGGCGAAACGCTCCCGGCTGGTTGGACTGTCCTCGTCTATGGCTGCGGCGAAGCGGCGGAAGACCTCCTCGTTCCCGAACGGGAGATCGTCGAGAAAGACCTTCATCGCCGGTCCGTCACCCCGCTTGGCCATCGCCGCGAACTTCCCGAACCAGACGATCGGCGCACGCAGGCCAAGGCCGGACCAGATATAATCGAGCTGCGCCTCCGCCCCCTTAAGATCGCCCAGGTGCAGCGTGTTCATCGCTTTCTCGCTCAACACCGGCGGCGATTGCGGGGCGACCTCCAGCGCCCGCTCGGTCAGCGCGTCCACCTCCTCGAACATCCCGGCATTGCGGAAATGCCCCACAAACCAGATCAGCAGATCGGAATTGCGCGGATCGGCTTGCAGCGCCTCGCGGTAGAGCCGCTCGGCCTCCGCCCAGTCGCGCTTCCGGTAGGCCGCCGAAACCAGCAGGGTGCGAATGTCGGCGAGGTCCGGCTTCAGCGTGAGCGCGCGATTGGCGGCGCTGACCGCCTCGGCCGCGGCTCGCTCTTCCGAAATCGCGGGATCGTAGGTCGGATAGACGGCCCATGACCGGGCCAACCCGGCCCAGGCTTCCGCGAAGTTCTCGTCCCGTTCGACCGCCTGAGTGAAAAGCTTAATCGAACGCGCCACCGGTTCGCGGCCACGTTGCGAGTAGAGCGCAGTACCGCGCTCGAACAGGTCCACAGCCTCGCCGTCGGGGGAAAGATCGGCCTGCGCGCGCGGCACCATCGCGATCGTGCCAAGACCGATGACGATCGCCAGCACGAGCAGGGCAGCGACCAGGACACTTCGGCGTCCGAAAACCGAACCGGCAGCACCACCACGTTCCTCATCGGGTGCGCGACTTTCAAGCCATCGGTCGAGCTCACGGGCATAGGCGAATACGGTGCTGCGGGCATCGTGCTGCTGGCGGTGAACGGGCAATGCCTCGGTGGCTTCCCAACGACGCGCGCTGCGTTCGCTGACGCCCAGATGAGCAGCGATGCGCTTCCAGCCTATCAGCCTTGCTGCCTCGGCGTCTGTCACTCATCCTCCTATTGCCCGGTCGCTGCCTGCAAGGGGCGGCGGCAACAGCGGCCATCAGCGGACATCCGGCCGTTGCCGATCATGCCGACTGGCGGAACGGACGGCAAGGTGCTGACCTGCAAGCACCGTCAGCCAGCCAAGGAGCCATCCATGCTGCCCTTCCCACGCGCTCATTATTGGGTTCTCACCCTTCTGATCGCTACGTTCGCAGCGTTCTGGCCGAGCTACTTCATGGTCTTTACCGATGCATCTTTCGCGCATCACCTGCACGGCATTACCGCGACCTTGTGGATGGTCCTCATCATCACCCAGAGCTACACGATCCACAACGGGCACTTTCGTGCGCATGGCGTGGCCGGTCTTCTGAGCCTGCCGCTCATCCCCTTGTTCACCGCTGGCGGGCTGCTTGCCACGCAGGTGACGGTGGTAGAGGTGACGCCGTTCCGCGAGATGTTCGGATTGAACCTCGCATTCGCCGATCTTGTCGCATCGGTCTTCGTGCCGTTTTCGTTCTTCATGGCCCTGCGTCATCGCCGGACGCCCGACCTGCATGCGCGCTATCTTCTCGCCACCATCTTCCCGCTGATCGGGCCGGTCCTGTCCCGCCTGCTGGCCAGTTACGTCCCGGGGTTCAGGATCCGTGCCGCAGAGGAGCTATACAAGTTCGGCCATGCTGCCGATGCGAGCTTCCTGCTGACCGTCCTGGTCCTCGGGTGGCTTGTCATGCGCGATGCGCGGGCCGGAAAGCCGGTGCTGCCCTTCACGCTCGGCCTGATCGCGGTTCTTGGCATGTTCGCATACAAGCTTGTCGGCTTCACGGCCTGGTGGCAGCCGACCGCCGAAGCGCTCGCCAGCGTGCCCGCGTGGCTCGTTTTCGTCGCCGGGCTGGCGCTCGGCAGCGCCGCGAGCTCGTTCGGCTGGCGCCATCCCGCACCAAACGAGGACCTCGGCTTCACGCCCGGAGTGCAAACCGCGTGACTTCGCGGCCGCGCTCGCGTGTCTTCACGCAAGCGTTGAAAAGGCGATGTCTCCGTCGCATCGACGAAAGACCCACGCCTCACCGGCCCGCGCCGCCCGAACGGCGCCCCCCTTTCTTCCGGAAGATAGGAAACGCCTTCCGAATGATATTCGGTGCCCAGAGTGCTGCCCTCGACCCTTTCGGACGGTGCGAGTGCCGAAAGATCCCCTTGCCGAAGCCTCATTCCTTCCGCGGTTCCGATACTGATGGTCGGCGTGGGGGCCGGCAGCTTTTGCAGCGAAGGAGATCTTCCTCGTCTTGCGGGATACGGTCGCAATTGGCGAAGAAATCGCCGAAGTAGAGCTCGCCCCTATCCGTTCCCATGACGAAGCGGGTCGCACTGCGCCGCCCTTGCGCCGAAGGCGATTTAAAGGTTGTGACGGCGCGGTCTGCGAAGGGCTGCGCTTGCAGGGGGATGCCGGGAATCGTCGCCAGCGGGCCTGCGAACTGAATGGTCGCGCGGGATCGGTCCATCGAGGACGGGATCACGATCGCTTCGACCTCTGCGTGCCGGCGACATTGATACTGGTCATCGAGCGATGCAGGGGCAGGTGACGCGACGCAGGCGGCGATCAGGGACGACAGGCGCATCAGGATGCGTGCGAGACGCTTCTGACGGCCCACGCGCGAGGCACCGGGGGCGGGTTCTTCGTACCCTGCGTCCGCGATGCCGTGCGAGAACGGACGAGCGCGTCGGCCCTGCTCGCAGCCGCCCGCTGCGCATCGACCGGCTGCAGCCGCGCAAGCACCGGGCTCGCCCCGCGGCGCTGGCGCCGTGCGCGATTGGCCTCCCGCTGCGCTTCGCTCACCCGCGCCGCGCCTGGGCTCCCGTCCGCCGCGCGAGGTCGCGGACGCGCACGCGGTTGCCGTTATGATTTCTGGGGGCACCAGCAGGACCAAAGAGTGCCGCCGGGAACCGATGTATCCCGCAAAAACGGCCGAATTTCAGGGCTTCCGGGAATGTCTGGAAACAGATGCGTGGTGCGCGACGCAGTCCTGAGCGGACTGTGCTCTGGCGTTTTTTCCCTGCTTTGCAGGGAATTTGCAAAGAACCAAGCTGCTCCAGACACTTCTCACGCTATTGTCTCAAATGAAAACAGTCACTTGGAAGCTCATTTCCCTGGGAACCCGTGCAGGGAATTTATGGGAAAAGCAGGGAATTGGCTTCGCAGGAGCCTTTGGTCGGCAATGAACGGAAAATGAACATTCCAGGAACTTTCTGGCATCCGAACCTAGGCCGATTAAAAATCTGGCAGTAAAATCGAGTCGCACACCAACGATTGGGATGGCGACCGATGAATGACCTTCAGATTGAAACTCTTCCTCCTTCAGACCTGAAGTTGGACCCTGCGAACGCTCGCACTCACAGCGACAAGCAGATCGCACAGATTGCGACATCGATTGAGCGCTTCGGTTTCAACAACCCCATTCTCATAGACTCAAGCAGGAAGGTCGTAGCCGGTCACGGAAGGCTCAGGGCTGCTCGAATACTCGGTCTGGTTTCGGTCCCGACAATCAGGCTTGATCATCTCACCCCTGCCCAAGTCAGGGCCTATGCCATCGCAGATAACCGGCTGGCGGAACTCGCGGGTTGGGACCGGGAGATCCTCGCGATCGAACTTCAGGGACTGCTTGATACCGAGCTTGAATTCGAGATCACAGATATCGGTTTCGAGATGGCCGAGATAGATTTGTTGCTCGAGCCGGACGATCAAGATGATGCGATCGATGATCAGATCCCCGAGCCGCTCGCTGGTATGCCTCAGGCTAAACTCGGGGACCTCTGGCAGCTTGGCGATCATCTGCTCCTTTGTGGCGATGCACTCGATGAAGTTTCATATCGGCGACTGCTGCAGGATCGTAAGGCCAATGTCACGTTCACAGACCCGCCGTACAATGTGCCGGTCCAGGGACATGTCTCCGGACTAGGCAAGACCAGGCATCGCGAATTTGTGCAGGCCTCGGGGGAAATGTCTGACGCCCAGTTTCGCGAATTCCTCTCGAGGTCCTGTCAATTGATGAGCCGCTTCAGCGAACTCGGTGCTATCCAATTCGTATGCATGGACTGGCGGCATATCGAAAGCCTGATTGAGGCCGGCAAATCGACGAGGCTGGAGCTCAAGAATATCTGTGTCTGGGTAAAGCCCAATGGTGGCATGGGCAGCCTGTACCGATCCCGCCACGAGCTGGTCGCAGTGTTCAAATCGGGGAACGCAAGGCACCGAAACAACGTCCAGCTGGGCATGCATGGCCGCTACAGAACTAATGTGTGGGAATATGAAGGTGTAAACAGCTTCCAGCGCGGCCGCGACGAGAAGCTTGCAATGCACCCCACGGTCAAACCGGTTGCCATGGTAGCTGACGCAATACTGGATTGTTCCGCAAGGAAGGACATAGTGCTTGATCCCTTCTGTGGTTCGGGCAGCACCATCATCGCTGCAGAAAGAACTGGCCGGCGCTGCAGGGCGATCGAGCTCGACCCGATCTACGTCGATGTGTGCCTGAAACGCTTCTGGCAAGTGACCGGCAAGGTGCCCATCAACGTGGAGACCGGCAATCCATTCAACGTCGATGAAGCTTCCGAACCTTCTAACGCGACCGCGTGGACAAAGGGGGCTCTCCATGGCTGACAGTGATGAGAACAAGGGCGCATATGAGGTCGGTTATGGCAAACCGCCCAAGCACACCCGATTTCAGCCCGGTCGCTCGGGAAACCCCAGAGGCAAGCGCAAGGGAACCAAGGGCCTCAAGACACTCATGCAGGAGAACCTCCAGAAGAAGACGACGATCAAGATGGCTGGAGAAACGAGGAAGGTTGCAGTGACAGAAGCAATGATCATGCGCTTGATCGACCTCGCTCTTCGCGGTCCACCAAGTGTTGCCATGCAGGCATTCAAGGAGCTAGCAGACTTCTTTCAGCAGGATGACCTACCGCCTCCTGCAGACCTGACTGTCCTAACCGACGAAGAACTTGAAGATTTTACGAAATTGCTATCGAAGGTGCATGGCGTGGATTTCGACAGCGATCTCGATTGTCACCAGAGCTAGATGCCGTTGACTCTTACCCTACCAAATTCTCCAGATCTCAAGAGGCCTCTGTGCCACGAGAAATCAATCAGTAATTCTTTACAAATCCGGCCTACTCGAATTCAATACTTTCTGAGCCGACGGCAAGGTGCCCTGCGTCCTGAGGTAAACTGCTGCACATTCATGCCAGGAGATTTCAGATGCCAGATATTTCCAGTTTGTCCGATAAGCAGCTGACGAACCTCGAGAAGAACTATCTAGCGAACGGTGTTGAAGTGGGCGGGCCCTACAGCTTGGCCGAGGTCCGTCTGGAGAGTTTGAGACGGACGCCCAGCGCCCTTGATCCGGTGGCCGTAGCCAAGGCGATTGTCGAACTTGCGAGGGCCTCTGAGGACAATCTGACGACCTACGGAGAATTGTGGAACCGGATCAGCCCCGGCCAGCCATGGAAAGGCAACGCCACCCAGAAAGCCGTAGCCAATGCATTGACCAGGGTCGTAGCTTACTGCGTCACTCACAAGATGCCGATCATAACTGTGCTGGTTGTCCGTACCGATCAGCGCGACCTGTCGGAACTTGCGGTCGAGAATATCTGTCGCGAGGCGCAAGAGCTTGGCGTCGATACTGGCCCTGACCCAAAAGCATTCATCGAAGCACAAAGAGTGGCAGCCATGGCTCTGGCAGATTTTCCTCGCTCCGAGAGACCGGCAACCTGACCCGAACCGCATCCTGGGAAAATGAACAAACGGGGAGCACTTGCCCCGCATTGCAATAAGGCAGGACATCAAGGAACCGCCTCACGAACCAGCGTGTGAAGTGATTTTATGTTAAAAGGGGGTCGATCTCCCGATATCGCAGTCGCAGAGGATCGGCTGGAACGAGTTGTCAATTACGGCGGCCAATTCCCACGTTTCGATCAACCTGCATTTGCGACCACGACCTCGCTGCTTTTGTGCTGCTCCCTTACACCAAACTTCGCGAGAGTGTCATGATGGCTGTTGTTAGGAAGGTGGAAAGCGAACCCGAAAGTTGCATTGTGAGCTATCATGCCCGTCGCGGCGATCTCCTTATTCTTGTCGATTACCGGATAGATCAGCATCGCTCCCCTTCGCGGCTTCTTAAGGGCCTTTACGAGATCTCCTGCCTCGCCATCGGCCTTTCCGCCCGAGATATAGTTGGCGACTGGACGGTGTCTCGGCTCAGAGAATACCCCGTACCTAGTCGCGTCGACTCTTGCGCGGTGGGCAACTGAAAAGCTGTGGCCGCCTATATCGATGTTGCCTTGCGGTGACCGCACAAGCTGAGGAACGATGATGGCAATGTCATCGATTTCCGGGTCGATGATTCTGCCTTCGAGAAACTCGATCAATGCTCCCACCGGGCTTTGACTTGTTGATGGCCATTGCAGCGAGCGCAAGAGCTCGATGACGTAGGTCTTCGGAGATATAGCCACATATGCATCGAATGCACTGCCATCGAATTCCAGATTCCGCTTTCCTTCACCAAAGTCGCAAGTCTCGAGGAAATTTACAAAGCTTTCGAAGTTGTTCTTCTGACTGGATCCAATTTTTGGAGCGACGCCCTTCTCGAGGTATCTCCCACCAAGGTTCTCATACTCCAGTTTCGCATTGAACATCTTGTTCTTTGCAGTGGGGAGCAAGAGATGGCTGGAGACCAGCGGAGGAATCTGCTTCGGGGTGATCTTTTCGTCGAGTTTGGCATATCGCTCGAGTTCCTTGCGGAAGTCGATCTCGTCCAGCGACATGGCCGAAAAAGCTTCGTAGAGATTCAGGGTCTCTTTTCCGAAACTCTCATCCGTCCCAATATACAGCCTAACGAGGTCGTTGTAGCCGCTCCTGTACCCGAACCAGCGACCGAACTGCATCATAGTGTCGGCTACCGAAGAGGTGCGCCTGAAGTAGCTCACTGTTAGGCCCTCGATTGTATAACCCCTGGACAGTTTTGCACCCCCAATCACAATCTTCCAGACATTCTGAGCCTCGAAGTTTGGCTCGTCGTCCTTGTGGTCGCCGTTGAGAATTATGCAGGGGCCCCCGTCAGCGAAGACACGTGCGTAACATGTACCGATGTGTTTCCTGAGATCCTCAAAATCGGACGGGAACGGCAGGTCTGGAGCTTCCTTTTGACTGACAATTCGGACGTCGTTTTCGAACAAGTCCTTCAATCGCCTCAAGCCAGGGCCGGACCGATAACCCCCGTTGGCAATGGTATCATTGACAAGTTCTGCCACTTCGTCGTGGACGATTTTGAACGGTGAATGATGAACCAGCATGGTATGATGCCGGAATCGAAGTTCCTTGTCTTCTTGCTCTCTGTACAGTTTCAGCGCACCCGCGAGGAGATAGCTGTCGATGGCTTTGAGAAGATTTTCCTCCTTCTCGTCAGCGCCCTCTACCGATCTGATATATGGGTGGGTTTGAGGACTGAACTGCTCATCGCCATCGTCGACGTAGGACTTAAGAAACTCCTGCGGCCCCATGTAGCTGTCGGGTTTGGGCAGACTTAGAACATAGTCCTTCGGGAAGAGATCTTCAGCATCTGCCGGATTGATGAAGACGTTCGCGTACGGCGTTGCCGTGTATCCCACATATTGGGCTCTGGGCAGCAAACCCAGCAACTCGACAATTCTGCCGTTGGTCGCCGTCCGCTTTTGTCTTCCAGCCAGAGTTGGATGCAAGGTATTTATGGATGCCTGATCGGACTCGTCATCGATGATGAGAGCAGGAATGTCCTCCAATTTCGATTTGATCTTCTTCAGGTCTGAAATGACCTTCTTCATTATTGGTGGGCTCTTCTTGATAACAATCAGGCGAGCCTTGGAAGGGTGGAGGTTGTCTGGGTGGAAGAAGGGTTTGCCTAGGTCCCGTCGTTCAAACTCGAGTGCATCGATACCCCGTTTGAGTTCCTTGTAGTCGTACTTTGGGCCGGTCAGTCGCTGCCAGTCAAAGTAGCCCAATTCGGAAGGTCGCGCTCCATGCCTCAGGAACTTGTCCGTATCTGCGATGCCGTCATAGTCATCGTCGACCATCTCGAAACCGACCACATCCCGATCCAGACGAAATTGCGTCTGGTCTCTCAAGATGTTGATGGTTCCGCCAAGGACAATGATCAGCCGATATCCCGCGTCCGCAGCCCTAGCAATCACACCGGCGAAGTTTGATGTCTTGCCGCTCTGCACATAGCCCACCACTAGACCTTTTGTCTGATAGGCCTCCTTGCGGGTCGGGTCTGACAGCCTACTTACGATCTCTCTTGAAGCAATTTCCAGCGCCTTTGCGCTCTTCTCCGGGAAGTTCTGCCTCTCCGTAAGCTGCTCTAGATACTCGTCCATGTAGTAGCTATGGCCTGCTTCGATTTCTGTAGTGTACCACTGCTCATGTTCTTCGGCGATGATTGTCGGGTCCAGCAAGGGAGAGCACGGAAAGGCAGCATTGATTGCCTCGCAAAGACCTTCATCGATGCCCAGAACGCGATAAAGGACTCGCCTTCTCTGTTGGGAGCCCGCGATGGTGCCCTCCATCCAGTTCTGGTGGTCCAGATAATCCCAGTGATTGACAAACTTCCGGAATATCCTGGTCAGACGGTCATTCGCGCCTGCAGCGGCCAATAGCGGCTGCAGTTGGCTGACGGGGAACAAGCCGGCCTCAAGGCCGCGTGCCATGGCGTTGCCCGCGAGTGACTTTTCCAGAGATAGCGGAATCGGCTTCATTGACGCGAACGAAGCGTCAAGAAGATCCTCCCAATCGTTCAAACTGGGACCCGTTTCATTTGAGTTTTGCATGGATCTTCCCGTCGCTGACAGGGCTTCCCATCCCTGTGACATCTATAGAGTATTCAAGTCCCGTTATTCTGCCGTCCTTCTGATGGGCGGAGAGCAGCTCCAAGGATTTGGGAATAAGTCTGGGGAAGCTGTCATTTACCTCCATCAACGCCGGTTCGCTTCTCAACTGATACAGTGGACTACCTTCATCGACCCCATCTTCGATTTCCTTTGGCAACCACTTGGCCAGTTTCTCGTTGAAGGTTTGAAGCAGACTTTGATCTCCCAGGTGACCGCGGATTATCGATACCAAGGTTGTTACCGCCAAGGACTTGTCGTTCGGAGTTTCGACAAGCTGGATCGACAGCAGGAAGAGCTTTTTCCCCGGTGACTCCTGCAATTGATCGATCCTGGAAATCTTGTGCTCGCGACCGGCCGATCTTGTCGTCTTGACCTCCAGTTCCGCGTCATCAAATCTGTAATCGTGGGCGTCTTTCTTGGGCCCCATCCAGCATTTGACTGCATCCTCTCCGAATTCGTCGATCAGCTGCTTGAGAACCCAGAGTTCACCTATCAGTCCGACCCGGGATTCCTCGGTTATCGATCCCTCGCTGCTGAAAAGCCTGTTGAAGGACCCGATAGTATCCAGAAGTGCAGCGTATGCGGAAGCTCCGTCCACTACATTGTCGGCTACCGTCTTCGAAAAATTGAAGAACTCGACGAAAAGATCTTTGTCATCGACTTCGAGACGTAGGTATTGCTTTCCCCCATGCGTGACCCTCTGCACCATAACAAATTTGAATTTGGCTAGCTCCGGAGTGGGATCGTTGGGATGGAGGACCACATTGAGCACCATCATATCCCTTTTTGGATCTACCGAGAGAACCAGCTGCGAACCGGGGTCCAGCTGGTATGTAATCGGGCCTGATCCGGTGAGGTCAGCCGCCACTTGCGACCAGTCGAGAAGGGCGGTGACACCACTCATTGATCGGCATCTCCAACTGCGCTCAGTAGAATTTGATTGCAGGCATCAAGCCACTGCTGATGCCCCTTGGTTATTCGCTTCTTGTCAATGTCACCGGAAGCCAGAAGAAATAGCAGGGCCTTGACCAACGGGGCGTCGTTCGCGGAAGCCCTTTTACCGTTCAGGACTGCTCTTCGATATTCCTTGTTCAACAGGATCCGCTGGCGTTCTGGATCTACTTTGAAGAAGAGGCTCTTGGGCAGCTTTGCCCATGTGAACTCGACTTCCCTGTATGAACCAGATTCGTCCTTGAAGGCTTTTCTGGATTTTGAACGGACAGCTGGAGGAACTCCAGATCCGATGACTAGGGGGAAATCTGTCTCTTTGCTTCCGGCATCCCGGTAAGCGCTTTGTGCATCAGCCAGGTATTGAGTGAACTTCTTGTCCCCGGACTCCGACTTTCGCACCTCCTCAGGAAAGGTTCTTGGCACATCGATTTGCGACTTTTGTACGTTGACCGAGAAGGCGTGATCGTACTCGGGTGGTAGATCGACCTGTACACGTGCAAGACTCATGTGAGGCTCCGCCTGTGCGTTCAGAACCCAGTTCCAGCCTCCGGCCTGTATGAGCCTGTCGTTTCTGTAGAAGTAGAAACCTTGCCGTTCTGCAACTTTGCCTTTGCCGAGGCGAAAACCAGGGTCCCGCGACTTGGCCGGCCATATATGTGCCTTCATCGTCAGAGATCCGATGTCGCTGAGGTTGACGATGAACTCCTTCGGGTAGCCGGGAGAACCTGTTGCCTTGTAGCTGAACGGGTTGAGTGCAACCACCGGCGTTTCAATGCCGGTATCTCCAGTCACCTGAACAACTGCGCCGATCTTCAAATTCAGGCCTCGTTCGAGAAAGCGATGAAATACCAGCCCTAGGTGTTCGGAAAGCCGCGAAGAAGCATCACTTATGGCCTTATCGGGTTCTCCTGGAAGACGAGAAAAATCATACAGATCTTCCCAGACAATGATCGTGCCACAGTCATCGACATCCATCCCCAGCCAATCGGAAGACAGAACCTGACCGACCTCTGCAGGATCTATCTCCTCGCAATGCCAGTCGCTATCGATGGACGAATTGGTCCACCTCATTGCATGAACCTTCCCGCCCTGCCTCGTGATGGCAGTCATGGCAGAGCATTGGCTGATTGAAGCCAATTTCATACCCATGCCGAATTTGCCCAGATCTTCTCTGTCGTGAAGATTTTCCGACCCAAATTTCATAGCCGCAAGAAGTTCGTCCCGCGACATTCCATGGCCATCGTCGGCGACCATCAGTCCCGTTACAATTTTTTCGTTTCGCACAAAGCGGATCAGAATACTGTCCGCTTTCGCGTCGATTGAATTGTCGACCAGATCAGAAACGGCTTCCTCGAGGGAATAGCCGATGCGAGCCATTGCTTCGCGGGTCCTCTTCGGATCCGGCAACAGCTTGTGTCGCTTGATGCTTCTCGACTTTGAAAAAGAGAAACTGAAATTGATTGGCAAGAGACCCCCGGAAATTGCTTCGGAGAATGTCCCGTCACATCACCAAAATCAATGGCCGTATGCTAAAAATATAGAGAAGATATGCACTTGCAGCGAACGGCGAGCAGCGAGATTGATTAAGCAGCCTTCACCTGCCCGTTATCCTTCGACAACAGACGTCCGAGTACTTTTGCAATCTGCCTCGCGAGCAAGGGCGGGACCGCATTGCCGACCTGGACATATTGAGAGGTTCGGTTTCCGAGGAAAATATAGTCGTCCGGGAAACTCTGGAGCCGTGCCGCCTCACGCACTGTGAGGCTCCGGCACTGTGTGGGATCCGGATGGATGAAGTAATGGCCGTCCTTCGATATATGGCTGGTGATTGTCGATGAAGGCTTTGTCTCGACCTGAACTTTGAAGCGATCGGCGAACTTTCCCGTGCTCCAGCTTTGATGATCAGGAGCCAGCGCTTCGGGGAAGTCCCGGGACGACGGGGCACGCCCTTCGAGTTCGGCAAAGGTAGAACAGAAGGCGTAGCGGGCAAGATCGGAGCGCATATGCCCCCGCGTATCATGATTGGGTGGGCCCTTAAGGCGAGGATCACGGAGGCCACTTGCGTAATCAGAACCTGGTTTTGCGCCATAGTCCGCCGACGTTCGCCTCGCGTCGTTGCGGCCAAGTATCTCTTTCCCGTGTACCTCAAGTCGAGCGCGGAGTTTCGAGCAGCGTGGTGCTGCCTTTGCCGCTATAGAGAAGGCCTCGGCAACAGCCTCTTTCCAGAGTTCGAAGCTGTCTTCGCCACGGCTTAATCCGCTTCGCAGCGAAGGGAGGTCATTTAGCGCCTCGCCAACAGTCACGAATTCGTCCGACTTGGTGAGGCAGGCATTCGTGGAAGCGAAGCAGTCTGCAACATCAGTTCTGAGGCCCAGCAGGATGACGCGGTGCCTCGCCTGGGGGACGCCGTACTCCTCGGCCCGCAGAACATATCCGGCCTTGTCCGGATCGGGCGAAAGCGAGAAAAGTTCGTAGCTGCCCTTGCCCGCCGCGTTCATCAGGTCACGCCTGACTAGCTCGAAGATCTTGCCGCCGGAAAGGGAGGACGAGAGGATCCCCTTCACGTTCTCCATCACAAATGCGCGCGGCCGGACCTTCTCGAGGATGCGAATGTACTCTCGAAACAGAAAATGACGGTGGTCCTGTTCCGCAACATATTCGATGTTGCCAGCGTTTCTGGATCTTCCGGCCAGCGAATAAGCCTGACACGGCGGCCCCCCTATGACCACGAAGTTGTCCGTGTCATCTTCGAGAAGAGCATCCAGCCGTTTGTCGAGCTCCCGGTCATGTTCGGGATTTCCGAGCTCGAGCATGGCGGTTTCGTCTTCCGCTTTCGCCCAGGCCCCCTGATGTCGATTGATCAGCTCCTCTTCCGAGAGTTCACCATTGGCAAATCGGAAATAGTCGTCGCGACCGGAGTCGTTGAGATTACGGAAGAAGCTTCGAAGGCGAAGAGTTCGAAACGCCCCCGGATCCTTCTCTACAGAAAGCGCAACTTTGAATTGGGTATCGCCAGCCTCGCAGGTCGAGA
Organism: Erythrobacter litoralis; assembly: GCF_001719165.1. NCBI lineage: Bacteria > Pseudomonadati > Pseudomonadota > Alphaproteobacteria > Sphingomonadales > Erythrobacteraceae > Erythrobacter > Erythrobacter litoralis. Next base: position 649,157 of record NZ_CP017057.1, on the reverse strand, counting down.
AACCTTCTGCGAGGCCGCCGGGGCCGGCGAAGAGATCTATCGTGCGGAAGACCGAATTTGATGTCATGAGGGTTTCTTACCAGGTCTTTGCTCGGCTACCAGGTCAAAATGGCAGATATCGTCTCAAAAGAAGCGAGATCGAGGATGATGGCGGGCATCCGCTCGGGCAACACGAAGCCCGAGCTTCTCGTCAGAAAATATCTGCATGCGGTGGGATTCCGCTACTCCCTGAGGAAAAGGAGGGATCTTCCCTGCCAGCCAGACATAGTCCTGCCAAGATACCGGGCAGCAGTTTTCGTTCACGGCTGCTTCTGGCACCGCCATCAGGATTGTCGCTATGCGACCACCCCGAAATCGAATGCTGAATTTTGGAGCGAGAAGTTCCGAGCAAATGTCGAGAGGGACAACCGCTGCGAGGCAGACCTCACCAGAATGGGTTGGAGGGTCAACACAGTCTGGGAATGCGAGCTCAAGGAGGATGCTCAAGCCAGATTGGCGGACCTAACCGAATGGCTACGAAAACAATAGGCTCGGCGAGGGCCGAAAATCGCCTATCGGAAGGATCACAACTGATTTTATGTTAAGTGGAATGAGGTGTCGGCCACTCTCTGAGATAAGGTGAGGCCCCCGGGGCAAGTCCTAAAGAGGCGCCCAGCCAAACTCCTGTTCGATTGCCGCCCGATATTCAGTAACGATCTGAGCGGGAGCTCTTCGTATGTATTCTTCAGCACGGGCCCTAACTGCTGACGAGGTGCCATGCAAATAGCCCAACGCATCGCTGAGCGAAGGTACCACTCCCCTGCTATCTTTTTCGAGGCCTGGCTTCAGAGCAGTCCAGATAACTGCCTCAATACCCCGTTGGGAAGCCCAATCACCAACTTGGTTTGTTTCTTTGTGGCGAGAGCAACGTGAATTGCTCCACAGACCGATCGAAGAATTGAAGTTCCTTTCCGAGATGCCTTCTCGCTCGGCCAACGCTTCCACCCCGCGATCGATGGACGAGACGTTCAGCTCGGCCCAAAGGACGGTGAGGGGCTTCGCGCCTTCGGTTATTGCCAAGGTCAATCGCCCATCAGCGGAAACGCGCGAAAATTCAATCTGAAGTTCCGGCCCATCGCCAAGCCAGTTTCCTGCCAAAGGCAAATTACGTGGACTCCAGATAAGCGAACCCCAGCCTAAGCAGGCAATCATAAAATCGTTTCCACTTAGCCCTTCTCCAAAATCAAATATTTCCGGTCATTTCGTCAGACATTCCATCGAACCGATGCTTCCATGCCTCATGAGTCTGGACGCGCCCGAGGAGCCCTTTATTGTCGGTGGCGAAGAATAATATTTCAACATCGTTGAATCCCTTGCGAACGAGCGTGCCGAGACATTCGACTAGCTGGCGATCAAGGGTTTCTTGTTGTTCGAAGGGATCAACGTCTTCGATCATGTGGCCAATTAGACCGATGGCAAAGGAAATGCCTCGCTGGACTATCGTGCCCGAAAGCTCCCGCGCACGCGGACAAGTCTTCTTGGTGAAGGCTTCGTCATCCGGTGCTCCTCCGAGGATTAGCTCGATATCGCGAAGGGTCTTTCCATCTACCCAGGCGATCAAAGCCTCGAGAAGAAGGTCAAGATCATCGTTTGTTAGCTCGGCGGCCTTGCTCTTCCCGCAGGCAGTCAGGATGCTGCGCGTGATGTCGGCCAGGAGCGCGCTCCGGGCGCTCGAGTCTTCTTGAAACCACTTTATCATCCACTTCAGCCAATCGCTGACGGTGGTGGGCAGCGATCCGACGTCGGCAGTGATCCTAGCCTTAAGGTCAATCAGCAGCTTTGCAGACAATCCGCTTTGCGATGACAGGACCGCAATGTTTTGATCGACGCCATCAATCTCTTCATTTGTGATGGCTTGCCTCAATGCCTCGACCTTGGCGTCAAATTCTTTTGTTGCTTCCTTTTGCTTCGCTGCGAAGGCACCGAGCGATTTGCGCAAATCGAAGAGGTGCGTTGCTTCGCTCGCCTCATCTGCGTTGCGCAGGACGGCCATTCGATTGATCGTGTAATTGACATCGGGATCAGTCATCTGACCTTGCGTCACGCGATCGAGGACGATTTCGAGCGGATCGGCGACGGTCACACAGTGATCATCCTCGGGCAGAACAGCCTGAAGTTTCTCTACGACTTTCATGTCGAGCGGCTTATCTCCGACAAAAGAGATAATTGGCTCTGGAATGAGGAGTACCAAGCCGTTGGCAAGATGACCTGCTCGCCCCGCCCTAGCGGCGGCGTTCAGAATCTCGTGTGCTTCGAGGCTTTCTCGACCACCTTTCTCAGTGTCGGCACGCTTGTCTCCCGCCAGAATTGCAAGCTGGGCTGGCAAATTGAGGCCCTGAGCCAAAGTCGGAGTGGCAACAATAACCTGGGCACCGTTGTGCCGCTTGAACATGCGCTCGGCGATGTCTCGCTCAAGTCTTAGCATGGCCGAATTGTGAGGAACCGCTGAAGCTGGCCCAGAGAGCAAGGAATGACTCAGGTCGCCGAGTTCGGCCTTGAGGGCATCCCACCGTTCCTGCTCGACCGGGCTGATGTCAATCTGAAGCGGCAAGATACCTGAAATGTCATTCGCAACGGAAATGGCATCGCGCTTTGTGTTGACGAACACGATTGTCTTGAGGCCGCGCGCGGCGGCAGCAGCGGCAAGTTCGACTGCAACCTGATTAGCATTCGGTGTGAGCTGAAGTGGTCCGTATTTCAAATGTCCGCCAAGCTTTACCTGACTTTCGAGAAGCTGGGTCGTGATACAGTGAACAGTCGATTCCTCTTGAGACAGCCAGTTATGCTGGAGCCCCCATATCGCGTAGGGAGTTGCGGTGAGTTCCCGTGACGCAGGAGCCCGCAAGTCTTTCGCTTCCTTCTTCTTTTTCTTGTCCTCGGTATCCTGAATTTTAAGCGCACGATCGCAGGCATCATCAAGCTGCTCGGCGTCATAAATGATAACACCTCTTGCCTGACGGCTCGGCTTCCAGAGCAAATCCACCGAAACTGCCTGCCTGCCAGTGAGCTCCTGGAGCCAGAGCGCTAATTCATCACCGTTCTTGAGCATCGCGGACAGGAAGAGAAGATCAGCATCCGGCGCGACATGGCTAAAGCCGAGCACGCACAGCATTGCATCGAGAGCGCGGCGAATTTTTCCCGTCTCGGGGCTCAACAAATGGCACTCGTCAAAGACGAGCAATCCCACGTCCTTGAAGGCATCAGGAGCAAACGAAAGCATGGCCAGACACCGTTCGGGCGTCATGACCTCAATGTCCTGAAATACCGCGTCTTCCTGCATAAGCAGGTCAAAATCACTTGATACGACCGAGCCGAAGAGCTCGCTCGGGAACATCTCCTGTAGGTCCTCTGTCAACTGATCGACGAGTGCGTGCGTCGGCGCAAGAAAGGCAACCTTCTTGCCGCGTGCCAGCACGCCTGCAATCTTCAAAGACGAGACTGTCGTTTTGCCAGCACCAGTCGGAAGGATGACGACCGAAGAGACACCTGTCTGGTGAAAGCCCCTCTCGATAGCTTCTCGGTGATTGGACCAGACATAGGGGAACTTTTCTGCACGGAATCGGAGCCATTGCTCCCAGACTTCAGCGTTCGAACCTGATGGAGCCAAGACATTCAGCAAGCTGGCGTCGGCGATCGACCCCGCAACGGCGAGCAAGAGGGAAGCGAGATGGTACGGCCCTGGAAATGTAACGATCAGGCCTTCGGGTGCACTGGCCGCTAGGCCATCATCAGACGATGCGAGAGCGAGCACGCGCTGGAATGCGTGTAGCGGGCCATCGAACCTCCCACCTGTCTGCTCGGGAACGGGCACGCGAAGCATTTGCGCGGCGAGCATTTCAATGCCCGTGGAAAGAGCCTCCAGTAAAGCCGCGAGCGCGCGATCGTCCAAGTCAAAGTAGGCGCTGGGCCGACGCCATCTCGCCGCGCGTTCCAGAATTTGAGTGAGCCGCCCCTTTGCAAGGTCTACGATGTGCTCCGAGAGGATCGTTGCCTCGTAGCTCTGTCCGGCCCGCCCCGTCTTGATATTGGCAGCAGCCTCATTGGCATCGGCATATTGCTCGGAGGCCAAGAACAGGACCGCCGCTGCCAAAGTGGGGTCAAGACGATCACGATCGATGCTGGGCGGCAACTCTTCATCGGCGATTGCGGCCGCCTGCTTTCTGGCAAGGATTTGCTGGGCTGTTCCTGCAACGAAGGCCGCCGCTGCGCGGGACGGCCCTTCCGGTTGCAGCGAAACAACCAGCTCATAGGTGTCGGCAATCCGTTCGAGGCTCCAAACACCCTCGTTTTGATCTTCCTCTGCTCCAGCCCCCCTGAGGCGGATCGATGCCAGTTCCGCATAGTGTGTGGTCAGGATTGCGGGGAGCTCATCAGGGTCGAGGCCTGGTAGCTCGGGTGCAGATCGCAGCAGACTGGCAGTAGCAGCGTCAAACACCGGCCTCTCCCTCACCTAGAGTTTCGATGTAGGCGATTGCCAGCCCTGCGAGTTGGTCAAACCAGTCCCGCAATTCTGGGGGAACGACTAGACACGCACCCAGTCGCTGAGCTTGATCGATATCGCCGATCTCATTGTAACCTGCGAAAAGCTCCTTGCGGCCATCTTCGCTGTCGAGTGCAGTCGTGACTGCGAAGGCCGCCCGATAGCGCCGCTTGGTTCGATCAGTGACAGCCGCAGCAAGCTGGGCCGCCGCTCCGTCGTCAATGCCTGCTCTGCCAAGCAAAGCAGTCGCGGCGGCGATGATCTCTGCGCTTCTCTTGTTATCTTGGCGATCCCGAAAGGCTGGAATCACCTTGTATTTAAAGGTCGAAACGGGATCGTCAGAGCACTTGTCCTCGAAGACCGTGGTCCAGTCGATCTGCGTTTTATTGCCCGACAACTCCAGCATCAGTCCATCGAGCCCTTGTGATGTGGCGCTCACATGAGGGTCTTTCATGTAGGCGGATTTCCCATACACCTGACGCGCAGCAATCCACGAGATTGCCTCGAAGATGAAGCCGTCCCGCTGCCAACGCGGATAGCCTATCCGCGGTGTTTGCTTCTCCTCCTGAACCGTCAGCTTGATCTTCGCCTCGGCACTCAATTCAGGGGTGGTGAAGGCGGGAGTCGCGGGCAGAAGCTGGGTGAGAATATGACTGGCCTGCGCGGCTTGCCCCATAGCAATAATCGCGATCAAACCTGCAAGTTGGTTGTCATCATCAACTTGCCAGCGTTCGCCCGTACAATCAGCGTCGATCTCACACTCGGCAGTATTTAAGGGAGGCATATTATTCCTCTGATCCCCATCTGGATTGGCCCGAGCTGGTCGCCGAGATTTATCAAACTCATCGCCCCACTAAGCTATTAAAACATATTTCAAAATATGAATTTTCGCTCTGGACTGGCAACCCTGATGTGGGGTGTATCAAGCGCAGCCTAATCTTCTCTGGCTCGATGAACCAAAAAATGCGCCACAAATTCATTCGACTTCCCGAGCAAAGCGAGCACTGGTGCTTGCACTGAATCGCGGCGCCGCAAGGCGGCTGCAGCCCCGACGCCTGATGCGTGACGGGGCCTTGGGTGGTGGGGCGACTATTGGGTCGCTCCGAAACAGGAGAACCACCCATGCCAAAGACAACGACGACGAAGCAAACGACCAAGACCGAGAAGGTTGTCGAACTGCTGAAGCGCTCCAAAGGCGCATCGCTCGAGGAACTCACCAAAGCAACCGGCTGGCTACCTCACACGACCCGCGCGGCGATGACAGGCCTTCGAAATGTCGCGCGACAATCAGGATGAGAAAGCGCGACAATCAAGATGAGAATCCGGTGTGGGGGAACCGGCGCAGGGCGTAGCCCGTAGCCGGTTCCCCCACACCGGGGCGCCCTTTGCTGGGCTGCCGAGATGATCGCGGTGTCAGGTATGGTTGGGTTTTCCTTCTGCGGAGGACCTGCCGTGTGCCTGGCCGTCACATAACCGATCATCAGATGAGGCTGTTCATGACATTGAGGAAAGATCACTCGGTAGCGCAGGCTGCGGTGAAGGCCGGGATGAGTCCCGCGACGGGCTATCGGCTGTTGCAGGATCCGCAGCGGCCGTTGCAGACGAAAGCGCCGCGCGGGCGGCGGCGTCCCGATCCGCTGGCAGGATACTTTGACGAGGAGGTCGTGCCGTTGCTGGAAGCAGCGCCCGGGCTTCGTCCGATCGCGATCTTCGAGGAGCTGCGCCGCCGGCATGGCAGCCTGCCGTTTGCGCGCCGGACGCTCGAGCGACGGATCAGGGCCTGGCGTGCGCTGCATGGGCCCGAACGCGAGGTCATCTTCCGGCAGTTGCATGAGCCTGGCAGACTTGGCCTGTCGGACTTTACCGATATGGGCGATTTTGATGTCACGGTCGCCGGCGTGCCGCTTGAGCACATGCTCTATCACTTCCGGCTGACCTATGGCGGGTTCGAGCACTGCCATGTGATCCTGGGCGGCGAGAGCTTTGTTGCCTTGGCCGAGGGGCTGCAGAATGCCTTGTGGTCAGCGGGCGGCGCACCGCGGCTTCACCGGACGGACAGCCTGTCGGCGGCGTTCCGCAATCTTGCTGCTGATGCCCGGGCTGATCTGACCACGCGATATGATGCGCTGTGCCAGCATTACGGGATGGAGCCGACCCGCAACAACACAGGGGTGGCCCATGAGAACGGTTCGATCGAGAGCTCTCATGGCCATATCAAGGCTGCGGTGAGGGATGCCTTGCTGCTGAGGGGAAGCAGCGACTTTGCCGATCTGGCGGCGTATCGCTGCTTCATCGATGAGGTCGTGACCGCGCGCAACCGGCGTCATGCTCCCTCGATCGATGCCGAGCGCCGCACCTTGCAGCCGCTGCCTGACACGCGCACGAGTGATTACGAGGAGGTGCTGGTCGCGGTCACCTCATCGGGCGGCTTCACCTTGCGCAAGGTGTTCTACACCGTGCCCTCGCGGCTGATCGGACACAAGCTGCGCGCGCGGCTTTACGATGACCGGATCGACCTGTTCCTGGGCGGCACCCAGCTGATGACCCTGGTGCGCGGCCGCGCTGGCGACAATGGCAAGCATGGTCATATCGTCGATTACCGGCATGTGATCCACTCGCTCAGGCGCAAGCCGATGGCGCTCATGGGGCTGGTCTATCGCGACAGCCTGTTCCCCCGCGAAGCCTACCGGCGGATGTTCGAGCATCTGCTGGAGCAAGAAGGCGAGCGCTCGGCTTGCAGGATCACCGTTGATCTGCTGGCCATGGCGCACGAGCGGGCCTGCGAGGCTGAACTTGCCGGACTGCTCGAAGCCGATCTTGCCGCGCGACGATGCCCTGACATCGGCGCCCTGCGAAGCCGGTTCTCCCCCGATCCCGCTCAGCTGCCCGCGGTCACGGTCAAGCTCGGCGGGCTTGCATCCTATGACAGCCTGATCGGATGGGGAGAGGCGGCATGAGCACAGGTCCGATGATCGATGCCCAGCGCCTCAGCCTGATGCTGAACGAGCTGCGCTTGCCGGCAATCAAGCATATCTGGGGCGACTTTGCCGCGCGCGCAGACAAGGAAGGCTGGCCTGCGGCCCGGCTTCTGGCCGCGCTCGCCGAGCATGAGATCGCCGAACGGGATCGGCGGCGGACCGAGCGGCATCTGGCCGAAGCCAAGCTCCCTGCCGGAAAGACCCTCGATACCTTCGCGTTCGATGCCGTGCCAATGGTCTCCAAGGCGCAGGTCATGGCGATGTGCGCCGGCGACGGATGGCTCGAGCAGGGTGCCAACCTCATCCTGTTCGGCCCTCCTGGTGGCGGCAAGACCCATCTGGCCGCTGCCATCGGCCTCGCGCTGGTCGAGAATGGTTGGCGCGTCCTGTTCACGCGCACGTCCGATCTGGTGCAGCGGCTCCAGATCGCCCGGCGCGAACTGGCGCTCGAATCCGCGCTGGCAAAGCTCGACAAGTATCATCTGCTGGTGCTCGACGACTTCGCTTACGTCAGCCGGGACCAGGCCGAAACCTCGGTCCTGTTCGAACTGATCAGCGCCCGCTACGAACGTCGCTCGCTGCTGATCACCGCCAACCAGCCCTTCGGCGACTGGAACAGTGTCTTCCCGGATCCGGCCATGACGCTCGCCGCGGTGGATCGTCTGGTCCATCACGCAACAATCTTCGAGATGAACGTCGAAAGCTACCGGCGACGAACCGCCGAAGCGCGTCGCTCAGGCCCAGGCCGACCAGCGACCTACACGACGCCCAAGGTCCTCGAAGCCGTCCGCGACAATCAGGACGACAAATAGCCCTTGCCAGCGACAATCAGAATGCGCACAAACTGTCGCGCCGCGACAATCAACTTCTCATCCTGATCGTCGCGCAACTCTCACCTTGAATGTCGCGCTACATTCGAAAGAAGGGGCATACCGTCGAGCGCGCAACGATAGATGGCGTGAGCCGCTACTCGATCACGACCGGCACCTGACGCGTGGTGAAGCTAAAGGAACGACTGGCCACCCTCACCCAAATGGGACGATCAGAACTTCGGAAGGAATGGGAGCGGGTCTGCAAGCAGCCTGCTCCCAACCTATCGGCCGACCTGCTCCGCCTCGGGATCGCCTATCGGCTTCAGGAGAAGGCTCACAGGGGTCTCTCGCGCGCCTCTCTCTCCGAGTTGCACACGACTGCGCCTGCCCGACCGGCCATCAAGCCCGGTACACGTCTTGTCCGCAGCTGGAATGGCAGGACCATCTCAGTCTTGGTAGAAGAAGACGGGTTCGTGTTCGACGACAGGAACTATCCGTCGCTTTCGGCCATCGCCCGTGAGGTAACTGGAACACACTGGTCCGGCCCGCGCTTCTTCGGACTTCGCGGGCAGGCAGCCAGTGGCTAGCCAAGGCAACGTCGGAGCTGGCGTGAAAGTGCGCTGCGCCATCTACACGCGCAAATCCACCGAAGAAGGACTGGAACAGGAGTTCAACAGCCTCGATGCCCAGTACGAGGCCTGCGCTGCCTATGTCATGAGCCAGCGCCACGAGGGATGGGAACTCGTGAAGGAGCGCTACGATGATGGAGGTTTCTCTGGAGGCACGATGGAACGACCAGGCCTCCAGCGATTGCTTGCCGATGTTGCTGCAGGGAAGGTCCAGGTCATCGTTCTTTACAAGATCGATCGTCTGACCCGCAGCCTGTCGGACTTCTCGCGGATCGTCGAAGTCCTGGATGAGGCAGGTGCCAGCTTCGTGTCCGTGACCCAGTCGTTCAATACGACGACCAGCATGGGTCGGCTGATGCTCAACGTGTTGCTGTCATTCGCCCAGTTCGAACGCGAGGTGACCGGTGAACGCATCCGCGACAAGATTGCGGCATCCAAGAAGAAAGGCAAGTGGATGGGCGGTCCTGTGCCGCTTGGCTACGAAGTGCAGGATCGCAAACTGGTCATAAACGAGAAGGAAGCCGCCACGGTTCGACATATCTTCGAGCGGTATGCGGAACTCGGCACCGGGCAGCTGCTGCTGGAAGAACTGCGCGAACAGAGGATCCGGACCAAGCGGCGCGTCTACCGCGACGGAACTGTTCGGGGAGATATCCCCTTCACACGCGGCTCACTGTTCCATCTGCTTAAGAACCGCATCTACAGGGGCGAGATGGTGCACAAGGGCAAGGCGAACCCTGGGGAGCATGAGGCAATCATCGATGAGGAGCTCTGGGAGCGGGTCCAGCTTCGCATTGGCGAGAACACCGTCGAGAGGAAGCTGCGCCGAACTTCGAAGGAGGCCAGCCTATTGGCCGGAATTATCTGCGATGGACTTGGACGAAGGATGAGTCCGAGCCACACGGTCCGAAAGGGCAAGCGCTACCGCTACTACGTGACGCATGCAGCGGAGATCGTCGACGACACGCCCGCCTGGCGTTTGGCGGCGCACGACATCGAGAAGAACGTGGTCGGCAAACTGGCCGATTTCCTCTCGAACCAGAGGACCATCCGCAAGTTGGTCGGGACCGATGATGCCGGGAAGCTGGCCGCTGCCATCACGCATTGCAGGCACACGGCAGAGCAGCTGTGGTCCAGTACCTACCATCGGCGCACCAGGGTTCCTGCACTCGTCGAGAAGGTCGAGATCGGGAACGATGCGATCAGTATTGCGCTGTCCTTATCCGGCTTCTCGGACCTTCTCGGGATGGATGTCGACACGCAGCGATTGCCTGCACTCACTGCTCCGGTATGCCGCGTCCGCAAGGGCAAGGAAATTAAGCTCGTCATTGGCGACGGATGCGGGGTTGAACGCGATGAGACGATGGTATCCCTGCTGCGCGAGGCACTTGCGATCAGGGAGGAAGTACTGTCAGCACCAGATCTGACCATCGCCAAGATCGCAGCATCGAGCGGTCGCTGCCGCAAGCGGATGAGCCGGCTGTTCCGTCTCTCGTGGATCGCGCCTGAGATCATCGATGCGATCCTCGCAGGGAAGCAGCCGCCGGCGCTCAATACAAAGGCATTCCTTACCACCGACTTGCCGATAGACTGGTCGGATCAAAAGACCGCTCTGGGGTTCCGGCTACAAGACAAGTGAGGTCTGCAAAAAGGCCTCCTGAGATTGGGGCCGGAAATCCCGCCTGAACACCCCACTCCGCCAGTCTCGCGACCTCACCGGAAAAGATGACCCCGCCAAAGCGCGCGGAAATGCGGGCTTCACAGGCCCTACCACGCGGCCCGTCCGGAAGTCTGGCGATTTGGGGAGTGAGTGGTGCCGCTTACGTGACTCGAACACGTGACCCCATCATTACGAATGATGTGCTCTACCAACTGAGCTAAAGCGGCACTCGCCAGGCGCGAAGTCCGGGGTGGACTTGCACCGGATATGGAGGCCCGAGCCGGAATCGAACCGGCGTATACGGATTTGCAGTCCGCTGCGTCACCACTCCGCCATCGGGCCGGACTGCCCTTCGCAAACCGCAGCTCGCTCGGACAGAGCGCGGCACCTAGCGATTCGCCGCGGCAAAGGCAATCCGCCTTTCGCGCCCCGATGCATCGCACGTCGCGCTGGAGCCTGCGCGAGGGTGGCATATCGACCTTACGCAACGTCACTCTGGACCCTCGCGCCCGGCCGGGGCAGAGGCGTGACCCATGACGATCGCAAGCCTGCTCGAACCCGTGGACGGGACACCCGGTCCGCGCCGCCTTTCCCATGCTGCCGACTGGATGCAGGGGCGTACCCTTTACGGCGGGGCCTCCGCGCTTGTCGCCTTCACCATGGCGCGGCGTGCCTTTCCGGATCTTCCGCCGCTGCGCGCAGCGCAGATCGGCTTCGTCGCGCCGGTGGGCGAAGAGATCGAGCTCGGCGTGGAGATGGTGCGCGAAGGGCGCAACGTCACGCAGGTGCGCAGCGAGATCCATGCCGGGGGCAAACTGGCGCTCACCGCTTTCTGGCTGTTCGCAGCCGAGCGCGAGGCGAATGCGGTGCGCCCCTCGGACCCTCCCGCCGACTGGCCCGGGCCGCCGCAGGAAAACGCACAGGCGATGAAGGGCGAGGGCCCGGCTTTCATCCAGAACAATTTCGAACTGCGTTTCGGCCAGGCGAGGGACGCTGACCACGGCGCGACGATCCGGCGCTGGGCGCGGCTGACCGAGCAACACGAACTCGATCCGGTGAGCAGGCTGGTGCTGATGGGCGACGTCATGCCGCCGGGTGCGATGCGGATCATGCAGAGGGTCGGCCCGATCAGTTCGATCAACTGGTCGTTCAACGTGCTCGATCCCGAATCGCGCTCCAAGGACGGGTGGTATCTTGCGGAGAATGCCAGCCAGCACGCGGGCGCGGGCTATTCTTCCGAGCGCCTCAGGATGTGGGACAGCGATGGTCGCCAGGTCCTCGACGGCCTGCAATGCGTTGCGGTGTTCGGGTAGGGATTGTCTGCGATGGGCCTAAGACCTCAACCCCCGGGCCCTACACGTCCTCGAAGTTCGGCTTGCGCTTCTGCATCGCCGCCATCACCGCCTCGACCTGGTTCGGCGTGCGCATGATCGCGTCCTGCTCGACGCTTTCGGCAAGCAGGATCGCGTCGGTGTCGCCCTCGACCATCGTCTCCTGGAGACGTTTGGCCGCGCGGATCGCCTGCGGGTTGCGGTTGGCGATCGTCTCGGCGAGTTCGAGCGCGCGGGCAAGCGGCTCCTCGCTCGTTTCGGTCGCCAGGCCGAGCATCTGCGCCTCGGCGCCGGTGAATTCGCGATTGGTGTAGATCAGCTCGCGCAGCACGTCGTCACGCACGAGGCCGCGCCACAGCGCATAGCCGCCCATGTCGGGCACAAGGCCCCATTTCAATTCCATGATCGACATGCGGGTTTCGGGATGAGCGATACGGATATCCGCCCCGCTCGCGATCTGGAGGCCGCCGCCGAAGCACACGCCGTGCACCGCGGCGATCACCGGGACGGCAAGCTTGCGCCACTGCATCGCCACCTGCTGGAACGTGTTGACATTGCCGTGGGTGCGCTCGGTCAGCGGCGCTGCATCCGACGAAGGCGTGCGGGTGAAGCTCGACGTATCGAGCCCGGCGCAGAACGCCCTGCCCTCGCCCGAGAGGACCACCACGCGCATGCCTTTCATTTCCTCGAGCCGCTGGCCCGCCGCGATGATCGCCTCGAACATTTCGGGGTCGAGCGCGTTCATCTTGTCCGCGCGGTTGAGCCGGACATGGGCGACCCCGCTCTCGGACAGGTCGATCGCGATGCGCTCGGCCGGGAAATCCACATCGGCGGGGGCGGTGGTCTGGGTTGCGGTCTGGGTCACGTATGCCTCGAATCTGCTGCCTTGATATTGTTTGAGAAGGTGCAGGAAGGACCCGAGCCTGTCCAGCGCCGCGATGGGTTCAGGCTGACCGCGCCGCACTCAGGCCGAAAGCGCGCGGAACGGCCGCGGCATCGAGGAAATAGCCCCCTCCCGAATGCTCGGCGATCATCCGCGCAAGACCGAAAGGGGCAAGCTTTGCCCTTATCCGCGAGACATGAACGGCAAGGCTGCCGGTTTCGGGATCGACGCGCGCAGGCGATCTGTCGCCGAAAGAGCGCTTCCCCGTGACGCGCCTGCCGGGCTGTTCGGCGAGCCGCCAAAGCAGCTCGAATTCGCGCGGATGAAACTGCAGCCAGCTATCCTCTACCCGCCCGTCGCGGTGGTGCAGGTCGAGCGTGACCTCGCCCGCTTCGCGAAAGCGCGGGATCAGGGTGTCGCTGTCGGGAAACAGATATGCCGGCTCATCATCGTTCACAGCAGGCCCCCTGCTCGCATGGAAAAGACCGCCTCACGCGTGATCACGAGATGATCGAGCAGCTCGATATCAAGCGCCGCCCCCACGGCCTGCAGGCGCCTTGTCGCGGCGATATCGATTTGCGATGGTCGGCAATGCCCGGAAGGATGGTTGTGGGCCACCACGATGCCCGCGGTTCCCAGTTCGAGCGCGCGGGCGAACAATTCGCGCATGCGCAACGATAGCGAAGGACCGCAGCCGGTGCCGAAGCCGGCATCGCCGAGATAGGCGTTGCGCCGGTCGAGAAAGATCGCGTGGAACCGCTCGTCCCGGTCCTGCGCGGCGATCAGGTGCCGGCGCAGGTGATCGATCATCGCCGCGACATGCGCCTCGCGCGGGTCGGCGTTCGGGACGACTTGCCTGAGGGCCGGACTGCGCATCGACGCCTCGTCATCGCCTCGCGTCGCCGCGAGCTTCGCCGCGGCCCGGCATTACGCCTGCCATTGTCCGCCCCCACTCCCCGATCCGGGCGATGAGAGGGAGAGGCCGCCCGCCGGGCCCGGTGCGCCAGCTGCGATATGCGCCGTGTTCGCGGGTCCGCAGGGCGTGCCGGACGAGCCCGGCGCCGAGCAGCAGGAGCTGAAACCAGCCGGGCGCGACCACCATGGTCGCATAGGCGACGGGCGACACCGCATCGGCCAGCGCGCGGGCGATATGGGCACCGATGGCGAGCAATTGGGTGCCCGCCAGCCACAGCGTCCAGTTGCGATTGGCATAGAGTGCGATCAGCAGCCATACGGCGCCGGCCGCGATGTCCTTGCCCGCGAGGAAGGGATCGACGTCGAGCAGGACGTAACCGCCGAAAACCAGCTTGTGGAGGCGTCCGAACACTTCGAAGATTACGATCCACGTCGCCGCGACCGCCTTTTCCGGACCACCGCCCCATATGAACGCGGCAAAGCACAGCCCGAAGGCGAGAATGTCCTGCGCAAGGTGGCGGTAGTCGGAAAAGAACGGGTCGAGCATTGCGGCCTACAGGTCAGGCGTCGGCGTGGATCGCCGCCACCGGCTCATCGGCGAGTTCAAGCGCCTCGGGCACGCGTTCGGTCGGGATGTCGTCATCGCCCATCGTTTCGCGGGCGACCTTGTTCAGTTCTTCGTGAACGCGCAAGAGGCTGTTCGACATCGCCAGCGCCTGGCCTTCGGCCTGGGCGAGCCGCATGAGCGCGCGCTGGCCCGTCGTCACCTCGACGCCGGGGTTCTGGCGCGCGGCCAGCATCGCCTGGCGCAGGCGGGCGCAGGCGATCATTGATTCGTCGGCGAGCGCTTCGGCCTCGCGGAGCAGTTTCTTGAGCTTGAGTGCATCGGTGCGGATACGGTCGGTCATGGTCCAGTCTCCGAACCCGTCCCGTGCTCCTCAGGACAGGCCCTGTTCATCCACGGGGATGGAAGCCCGTCCGTCCAGCGCCTCGGTGATCGTGACCGCCGCCGTCACCGTCAGGACGACTGCCGCAAGGCAGCCGAAAGCGATGCCGACAATGGCCGCGAGCCGAAACAGGACGGCGTTCTCGCCATCGAGCAACCCGGGGACGACCTGCGGCTCCTTCGGTTTGAGCCATGGCGCCTGTTCCATCAGCGGCATGACATCGCTCATCACGAGCTCGCCGTGGTCGACCCGATCCGGTTCATCCGCGTCCTGGGCCGGGCCGGCCATCTGACTTTTCCTGTATGAAGCTTCGCTAAAGCCCTTCAGATTTACTGCATCTGCGAAGGGGGCGCCAGTTTCCGCGCCCCTTTTCGCGCCCGCGTCTTCCCCTGCAGGATTCGAGTCGCCCTCACCCGTCTCGGGCAGGCTCGCGCGGTAGCGTTCGACGAGATCACCGAGATTTTCCGCACTGTAGATATCCTTCAGGGCCCGGATATGCTGGTTCACCCGCGTTTCCGAAACGCCCAGTTCCTGCGCGATGACTTTAATGGGAACGCGGCGATCTATGCGCTCCATCACGGCCTGCTGCCTTTCGGTCAGCGGTCGCTCGGGTCGCCCTTGCATGCGGTCCTCCATATCCTGGCTAACGTCCCGGCTATAGCACCTAACCGACGTTATGGCTGCACCACCTGCCCGGGGGACGAACCTGGGTGGCCGCAAGCGCGGGCAGCCTTCCCGACGAAGCCGATTTCGGCAAGGCTTTTCGGCGCGAACACGCTCACGCCCCGACCTGCGAGAGATAGCGTTTGACGTTGCGCGCCGCCTGACGCAGGCGCTGTTCGTTCTCGACCATGGCGATGCGCACGAATCCTTCGCCCTTCTCGCCGTAGCCGACGCCTGGCGCGACCGCGACCTTGGCCTCGGTCAGCAGGCGCTTGGAAAATTCGAGGCTCCCCAGATGCGCGAGTGCCGGCGGCAGCGGGGCCCAGGCGAACATCGAAGCGGCGGGGGGCGGGATGTCCCAGCCCGCGCGGCCAAAGGCTTCGACCATCACGTCGCGACGCTTGCGGTAAAGGTCGCGGTTCTGCTCGACGATGTCCTGCGGGCCGTTGAGCGCGGCGCAGGCCGCCGCCTGGATCGGCGTGAAGGCGCCGTAATCGAGATAGGATTTCACCCGCGTCATCGCCGCGATCATAGCCTTGTTGCCGACCGCAAAGCCCATCCGCCAGCCTGCCATCGAATAGGTCTTGGACATCGAGGTGAATTCGACCGCGACGTCCTTCGCCCCTTTGACCTGCATGATCGAGGGCGTCGGGTTGCCGTCGAAATAGAGTTCGGAATAGGCAAGGTCGGACAGCAACCAGACCTCGTTCTCGCGCGCCCAGGCGACGAGCCTTTCGTAGAACGCGAGATCGACAGTCTCCGCCGTCGGGTTGGAGGGATAACTAACCACCAGCACGGTCGGGCGCGGCACGGTGAAATGCATCGCGGATTCGAGCGCGCGCCAGTAATCTTCGTCCGGCGTGGTCGGGACCGATCGGATCGTCGCGCCGGCGATGATGAATCCGAAAGTGTGAATTGGGTAGGACGGGTTGGGCGCAAGCACAACGTCGCCCGGCGCGGTGATCGCATTGGCGAGGCTGGCGAGCCCTTCCTTGGAACCCATCGTGACGACCACCTCGGTCTCCGGATCGAGTTCCACTCCGAAGCGGCGGGCATAATAATTTGCCTGTGCGCGGCGCAGGCCTGGAATGCCCTTGGACTGCGAATAGCCGTGCGCGTCAGGTTTGGCCGCGACTTCGCACAGCTTGTCGATGACGTGCTGCGGAGGAGGCTGGTCGGGATTGCCCATGCCCAGATCGATGATGTCCTCGCCCGCCGTGCGCGCCGCGTGCCGCATCGCGTTCACTTCGGCGATGACATAGGGAGGCAGCCGCTTTATGCGGTAGAATTGATCGTTCATTGCTTATCCGGGCATTCAAGCTGCGTTTTGCCGCATTGCGGGGGCAAGATTCAGCCTAGGGCATTATCGGTCGAAGTGGAAAGCCGTTTTCGCTAGGATGGGTTTCCACGCGCTCACAAGGACCTTGGCACCCATGGCCGATCATGACCAGACCCCCGATCCCGGCTCGGATGCCGTGCAGGCCTTTCTCGACATGCAGGGGGAGGCAATGCGCGAGATGTTCGCGGGTGCCTTCGGCGGGATGACCGCGCACGATTCCGGGCAGGGTGCGGGTCTTGCCGCGATGTTCCCGCAGGTCGCCGATGCGGGCGAGCTTGCCGACTGGGCGAAAGCGAGCTCCGAATTGCAGCGCATGTGGCTCGATTTCGCGGCGCATCAGGCGCGCGAATCGGCGGAAAAGTTCAGCGCGGGGGCAAGCCCGCTGGACCCGGCGCAATGGATGGTTTTCTCGCAGAGCATGCTCAACCAGATGCCGAAAGGCCTCTTCGAGGTGCAGGGCAAGCTCGCCGAGGAGACGCTGCAATTATGGCAGGGAATGACGGCAAGCTTCATGGGAGGAGCAACCGGCGGCGCGCCCGCCAGCGATGCCGAACGCGAACTTGACCTTCCGCGCAGGGACCGGCGTTTCGCCGACCCCGCATGGCGCGAGCATCCGGCCTTCGCGCTGCTGCACCAGACCTACCTGATGCTGGCCGACTATTTCAAAGGATCGGTCCGGGCGATGGACGGGATCGACCGGGAAAAGCGGCGGCAGCTCGAATTCGCGGTGAACGCGCTCGCCGAGGCGATGAGCCCGGGCAATTTCCTGCTCACCAACCCGGTCGTGATGAAACGCACGCTCGAAACCCGCGGGCAGAACCTCGTGCGGGGGATGCAGCATCTCATCAACGACCTGAAGCGCGGGCAATTGACTCACACCGACCCCGATGCCTTCACGCTGGGCGAAAACCTCGCCGCGACGCCGGGCAAGGTGGTTCACGAAACGCCGCTCTACCAGCTGATCCAGTATTCGCCCTCGACCGAGGAGGTCTACGAGGTTCCGCTGTTGGTCTTCCCGCCATGGATCAACCGCTTCTACATCCTCGACCTGACGCCCAAGAAGAGCTTCATCAAATGGGCGGTCGACCAGGGGATCACGATGTTCGTGGTCAGCTGGAAATCGGCCGATGAAAGCCTCGCCGACGTGGTTTGGGACGATTACATCCGCGCCCAGATCGAGGCGATCGACCTCATCCGCGATCGGCTGAAGGTGCCGAACGTCCACACGATCGGCTATTGCGTTGCCGGCACGACGCTTGCCGCGACGCTCGCGATTCTTGCGCGACGGGGCGAAGCGGACAAGGTGAAGACCGCGACCTTCTTCACCGCGCAGGTCGATTTCGAAAAGTCGGGCGACCTCAAGCATTTCATCGATGACAGCCAGCTCGAGATGATCGGCAAGCTCTCTCCGCAGGGCTATCTCGACGGGCGCTATCTCGCCGCGACTTTCAACGCGCTGCGGGGCAAGGACCTGATCTGGAACTACGTCGTCAACAATTACCTGCTGGGCGAGGATTACCCGGCCTTCGACCTGCTCCACTGGAACGGTGACGTCACCAACCTGCCGGCGCGCTGGCACAATGAATATCTGCGCGACCTCTACCGCGACAACAAGCTGGTCGTGCCCGACGCGCTTTGCGCCGACGGCACGCCGATCGACCTTACACAGGTCACCACTCCGACCTTCGTGCAGGCGGGGCGCGAGGACCACATCGCTCCGGCGGAGAGCGTGTGGCGGATCACCGATCATTTCGCGGGGCCCATCGAATTCCTGCTGGCGGGTTCGGGGCACATTGCGGGCGTGGTGAACCCGCCTTGGGCGAACAAGTACCAGTACTGGCTGGGCGACAGCTCGGCCCCCTCGCTCAAGGCGTTCATCGAAAGCGCCGAGGAACATCCGGGAAGCTGGTGGCCGCACTGGCTCGAATGGCTGGAGCGCGAGGCACCGGACAAGGTCAAGGCGACTGGTAAGCGCAAGCCGGGCGGGCGCAGCGACGAGGTGATCGAGGACGCGCCGGGGCGCTACGTCAAGACGCGCTGAGGATTCGCGGCGTCCAGCACCTTGGCAAGCCGCGAATTCGGTCCTGATCACCGGGGCTTGCCGCCTTTATTGTGCGCTGCACAAAATCGCTTGACTTCGCGCATGCAACGCCTATTTTGTGCGGTGCAACATGACGCGAGGGATTTATGGCTGACACCGCAACCCCGGCCGGCACCAAGTCGAAGATCGATGCCGCCGCCGAAAAGGCCTACGAAGAAGCCGCTGCGAAAACGGCGCCCAAGACTGCAAGCACCAAGGCCGTCTCCGAGGCGGTCAAGGCCGATGCGCCGAAGGCCGAACCGAAGGTCGAGACGGTGAAGGAAGCCGTCGCAGCGCCCGCCGAGCCCGTTCCTGCGACGAAGGCACCGGTGAAGAAGGCCGCCGCGAAGAAGGCTCCTGCCAAGAAGACCACGGCGAAGAAGGCTACGGCCAAGGCTTCGCCCCCCAAGGCGGCTCCTGCCAAGAAGGCGCCCGCCATGAAGACCGCTCCGGCGGCAGCGAAGACCAAGACCGATACCAACCCCGTAACCAAGCTCAAGGATACCATCATGGCCACCGCCAAGAACACCGATTTCACCGCCACCGTGAAGGATTTCGCGGCCGACATGCAGGAGCGCGTCAAGACCGCTTACGGCAAGACCGGCGAACTCGCCGGCGAAGTCGGCGAATTCAGCAAGGCCAATCTCGACGCGATGGTCGAGAGCGGCAAGATCTTCTTCACCGGCGCGCAGGACCTCGTCCGCGACAATGTCGAGACCGGCAAGACCGTCGTCGAGACGATGACCGAAGACGCCAAGAAGATGGCCTCGATCAAGTCGCCGACCGAACTCATGCAGTTCCAGGGCGAGATCGCCCGCCGCAATTTCGATGCGGTCGTCTCGTTCGGCTCGCAGCGCACCGAAGCGTGGCTGAAGCTCTACAACGACGCCTTCGCGCCGATCTCGAACCGCGTCAGCGTCGCCACGGAAAAGCTGACCAAGGCCGCATAAGCGCACCTTTTCAAGTTCCTGGACCGGACCTCTCCTCTCTCTCCCAAACCGGTCCAAGAAAGCGCACCTTAGGGTGCTGGGCCGGACAGACCTCTCGCGTCTGTCCGGCCCATTGCATTTCGCAGGTCCCGCTCGAGGACATGCGCGAAATGTCCATCTTGCGTCCGCGCAAACGAATCCCATAATGGACGGTGATGATGGGTCCCCCGCAATTCCCTGTGCGCAAGCGCGTGCCCGAAGACATCCTGCCCGCGGGCGGGTGTATCGCCGTGCATGCGGCCCTTCGCGGAGCGGGCGATGACGATCCGGGCAAGGGCACGCCGGGCGACGGCGACAGCGAAGTCGGCATCGCGACCAAGACCCGCACCAAGCCCAAGAAGCCGAGCCAGTACAAGGTACTGATGCTGAACGACGATTACACCCCGATGGAATTCGTGGTGATGGTGCTGAAGCGCTTCTTCGGCATGGATCTCGAACAGGCGACCCGCGTCATGCTCCACGTCCACCAGAAGGGCGTGGGCGTTTGCGGCATCTTCACCTACGAGGTCGCCGAAACCAAGGTGAACCAGGTCATGGACTTCGCCCGCCAGAACCAGCACCCGCTGCAATGCACTCTCGAAAAGGCGTGAAGCGCGCGTTCGCATCGAGTCGGGCGCTTTGAGGCAGCCCCACCACCCCGAACCCGATCCGGTCGGTCCCGGCCAGGAAAGCGTGTGGGACTATCCCCGCCCCGCCATCGCCGAGCCGACTTCGCGCCACGTCCAGGTGATCCATCGCGGCATCACACTTGCCGACAGCCGGAACGCTTGGCGTACGCTGGAGACAAGCCACCCCCCGACCTATTACATCCCGCCCGAGGATGTCGCGACCGACTGTCTTGCGGCCAATCCCTCGCGCAGGTCGCTGTGCGAATGGAAGGGGCAGGCGCGCTATTTCGACGTGGTGATCGGCGACCAACGGATCGATGCGGCGGCGTGGTCCTATCCCGACCCTTCGGCGAGTTTTGCCGGGATCGCGGACTATTTCGCCTTCTATCCCGACCCGTTCGATGCCTGCCTGATCGACGGCGAAAAGATCATTCCCCAGCCCGGCCAGTTCTATGGTGGATGGATCAGCCGCTACGAGGCAGGACCTTTCAAGGGCGGCCCGGGCAGCAGGTTCTGGTAGCACGCCGCCGCGGCCCTGGCGCAAACGGGGCATGACCGCGCGGACAATTGACGCTATGGGCGCTGGGAAGCGAGAGGAATCCGCCCCGCGCGAACGAGCGGGGAGCGCAAGCCCGGCAAGAAGGCCCGACCACCCGAAGTGTTCAATTTCATCCCCAGCATCGACCGCTACGTCTTTCGGCTGACGATCGTGCCGATGCTCGGCGTGTTCGCGCTCGCCGCTTCGCTGCTGCTGCTCGACAAGATGCTGCGCCTGTTCGATTTCGTCGCGGTCGAGGGCGGGCCGGTCGCGGTCGTGTTCAAGATGCTGGGCGCGCTGATCCCGGAATATGCCAGCCTTGCGATCCCGCTGGGATTGCTGCTCGGCGTGCTGCTCGCCTTCCGCAAGCTGGCGACGTCCTCCGAACTCGACGTGATGCGCGCGGTGGGCCTGTCCTACAATCGCCTTCTGCGCGTGCCCTATGCGATCACGCTGGTCCTCGTCGCGGTCAATATCGCGCTCGTTTTCTACATCCAGCCGGTCAGCCGTTATTATTACGAACAGATGGAATACGACCTGCGATCCGGAGCGCTCGGGGCCTCGATCAAGGTCGGCGAATTCACCACGCTCGCCGACCGGATGGCGCTCAGGATCGAGGAGAGCGAAGATGACGGGCGGCGGCTGATGGGCATTTTCGCCCGCGTGTCGAATGCGCGCGGCCAGGTGCTTTCGATCAGCGCGCGCGAGGGGGCATTCCTCGCTACGAGCGACGATCCCGACACGATCATCCTGCGCCTGACCGAAGGGACGATCGTTCAGGACACCGGTAGCGAGACGCCGCGCGTGCTGTCCTTCAGCCGCCACGACCTGCCGATCGACCTGCCCGCGATCGAGGAATTCCGCGCCCGCGGCAACGAGACACGCGAATTCATCCTGCCCGAGCTCTTGCGGATCGGCTGGAACCCCGAGGCCGCCCCGAGCCAGCGCGATGCGAGCCAGGCCTCGTTCAATTTCCGGCTGGTCGAGATCGTGATGATGCTGCTGATGCCGCTGCTCGCGGTGGCGCTGGCGATCCCGCCGAAACGATCATCGAGCGCGCTCGGCGTTTTCGTCTCGATCGTGATGGTGGTCGCCTATCACAAGGTCAACGAATATGGCGAAGATATCGCAGCACTCGGCCGGGTCGATCCGATCCTTGCCTTGTGGGGGCCGTTCGTGGTTTTCGCCGCGCTGATCGTCTGGATGTATTACCGTGTCGCCTATGTCCCCGGCGGACAGGCGATCGGCGCGCTGGAAACCGTCTTCGCCAAGCTGACCAAGCGGATCGGAAAGCTTTTCAAGCGCCGCGACCGCGCAGGCCGCGAGCAACGTCTCGCGCCGGCGGAATAGGACGGCAGGCAATCCATGCAGCTCGATTTCTTCCCGTCGCGCACGCTTACGCTCTATCTGGCGCGGCTCTTCATCGTGCGCATCCTCGCAGTGCTTTTCATGCTGGTCGTGGTGCTGATGGCGCTCGACCTGCTGGGCGCGACCGGCAAGATCCTCGCGGTCGAAGGCAACGGGCAGGCTGAGGTGCTCAGATATGTGAGCCTGCGCGTGCCGCAGCTCATCAGCCGGTTCCTGCCCTATTCGGTGCTGCTTGCGACTCTCATCACCCTCGTCACGCTCAACCAGAACAGCGAGGTGGTTGCGATGAAGGCGGCGGGGCTTTCCGCACACCAGGTGCTCGCCCCGCTGCTGCTGACCGCGGCGCTGGTCGCTGCCGTCAGCTTCGCCTTCAACGAGCGGATCGTGACCCGTGCCAATGCGACCCTGAAAGCCTGGGAGGCGGCCGAATATGCCGCGATCCCCGACGAGAGCGGGGTGCGCGCCAATGTCTATCTCACCGACGGGACCAACATCCTCACCGCCTCATCGCTGGTCGGCACGGGAGAGGATATCGAGTTCGACGATGTCACCTGGTACGAACGCGCACCCGGCGGGATCATCAGCGAATTCGTGCGCGCGAGCCGGGCGACCTATGCGGCGCCGGGCTGGCGCCTCGAAAACGCCGAGCGTTTCGATGTCGGCACCGCCGAGACCGAGGAACTGGGCGAACTGGTGGTGGGCAAGGCGCTGAGCCCGGAACGGATCGCTCTCGATGCGGTCGATCCGGATTCGCTCGGCTTCCTCGAACTTCGCCGGACGATCGACGCCTTCGATGCCGCCGGGCGGCGGACGAGTGAGATGAAGGCGAGCTGGTGGCACCGCATATCGGGGCCGCTCTCGGCGCTGCTCATGCCGCTGCTCGGTTCGGTCGCTGCCTTCGGGCTTGCCCGGTCGGGCCAGCTGTTCGTGCGCGCGATCATCGGCATGGCGCTCGGCTTTGCGTATTTCGTGGTCGACAACGCAGCGCTCGCGATGGGTTCGTTCGGCGGCTACCCTCCCTTCCTTGCCGCCTGGGCGCCGTTCTTGCTGTTCCTGCTGCTGGGCGAAACCGTGCTCGTGCGGACCGAGGAAT
The DNA here is from genome assembly GCF_001719165.1 of Erythrobacter litoralis. Lineage (NCBI taxonomy): Bacteria > Pseudomonadati > Pseudomonadota > Alphaproteobacteria > Sphingomonadales > Erythrobacteraceae > Erythrobacter > Erythrobacter litoralis. The sequence continues at coordinate 625,805 of NZ_CP017057.1, read as the reverse complement.
AGGCATGGGCGGGCAGAAGGACTGGTCGCTGCGCCTGGCGCGGATCGAGGATGCCGAGGCGATGCCGGAGATCGAGTCGCGCGCGGGACGGATGTTCGAAGAGGTCGAGGGGCTATCCGGGATCGCGGGGCAGCACACGGTCCCGCTCGAGAGGCTGCGGCGCTATATCCGCAAGGGTCATTGCCTCGTCGCGCACGAGGAGGGCCGGATCATCGGCTTCATCGTCACCGAACCTTTCGGGCGCGAACTGCATGTGTGGGAATTCGACGTCGATCCCGACCATCAGCGGCGCGGGATCGGGGCGGGGCTGCTGCGGGCCTGCATGATCGATGCGCACAATTCCGGCTTCAAGGCGATCACTCTGACGACTTTCCGCGACGTGCCGTGGAACGCACCGTTCTACGAACGGCTCGGCTTCGAGGAAGTCACCGCGCTCGACGCCCATCCGCGGCTCGCGGGGGAACTGGCGCTGGAGGCCGATCACGGCCTGCCGGCAGAGCGCCGCTGTGCGATGATCCGTTTCCTCGACTGAGCGAGCGTTTGGCGGGACTCCAGCGTTTCGGGTATGAACCGATCCGAAAGAGAGGACTTTCCCATGAAACGCACCGCGATTTCAGCCGCCGCCCTCACGCTCGCGCTTGCCGCCTGCAACGACCAGCCGGACGAGGCCCTGCCGCCCGAAGGGGAACTCGAAGGCGCCCTCCCCTCCGTCGAGACGGTGCCGGAGAATGAAGCAGAGCCCGAGCTGGAGACGATCGGCGAACCCGAAGCGCAGACGATGGAAAGCGGCGCGAACCCGCCCGGCACCGAAACGCCGCCGGCAGGTTCCAAATTGCAGAAGGCCGATCCCGACTACTGAGCACAGTGCCTCAGCGGCGGATCATCGTGCTTTTCGCGATACGCCCGACCAGCGTCAGCATCCCCGGATGGTTCGCGCCTTCATAGGTCGAACCCGTTCCCAGTTCGCGCGCGAGGCGGCGGTGCGCCTCGGGCAGGTCGTGATAGGGCATCGAGGGCATCAGGTGATGGAGCGCATGGTAGCGCAGGCCAACCGGGGCCCAGATTTCGGCGGCAAGACCCGGCGGCGGCACGTTGACGCTGTCGAGGAACTGGGCGGTCACCGTCATCGCCTCGCCCTCGTTCTCCCACAGATGGGCAACCAGCGTGCGCAGCTGGTTGAGCAGCGCGGTGAAGGAGACGATGGCAAGTGCGATGACGAGCGGCCGCCAGCCGATCGCGAAACTGCCCGCGATGACTGCAATCGCCCAAAGGCTCGCGCCTGTTTCCTGCCAGCGCACGCGCTTCGCGAAATCGCCCGTGGGGGGCTTGCGCCGGAAATCGGGATTGATCGAAAGCGAGGAAAACCGCTCCCACGTGAACTTTCGAACCGCCGGGATCACCGCGCCCAGCGGCACCAGCAGCGCGAAGCGCACCAGCAGCGCGATCGGCGCGAGCAGCGCGACGATCACGAAAAGCGGCAGGCTCCATGGCTTCATCAGAGCGAGCGGAAGATATTCGGGGTCCTCGACCGTACCGTATTGCGTGCGCTTGTGGTGGATCGTGTGGACGCCTTCATACATGAAACTGGGCGTCAGCAGCGGAATGCCGACCATCAGGTTCCAGCCGAGCCGGAAACCGGGCAGCGCATCGCGGTGGATGTGGGTCAATTCGTGAATGAACATCAGCGCACGGTAGAGCGCGAGCGAGGCGACCAGCCCTGCGATTATCGCCACGGCGAGGCTGTCGGTCAGGATCGCGAGCGCGATGCCGCCATATCCGGCCAGCGCCGAGGCCAGCATGTCTGGCCAATAGATGCCCGGCTTCGCCTCTCCCAGACCCTTCGTCAGATCGCGGGCGGCGCGCAGCATCGCCTTGTCGTCCGCGGCCATGTAGTCCGCACGCGTAGCGCGCGGCGTGGCCGCTTGGGCTTGCCTCGGGGGCGAAAGGGGCTGTTCCATGTTCATCGTCGAACGTTCCGGCTGTTTACGCCTTACCCCATAGGGGGCGAGGCTATCAAACGGGTTATGTTGGCAAGAGTGATCGGGCGGGTTGCATGACTTGTCCCTTCGCCGCACAGGTGCATTGATCTCAGGCAAATACGGGAAGGGCCGCGTGACGGACGCTCAGATAGGTATCGCGGAAGCCAGCGGCAAGCGCGGACGGGCGCGCTTCGTCGATATCGGCCGGGCCTTCGCCGCACAGGTGCCGCATGCCGTGCCGCAATTGCGCTCCGAACAGCTCGAACTCGTCGATCCGGCCAGGAACCCCTTTTTCGGTCATGCCCGCGCCCAGCTATTCGTCGCGACGCGCGGCGGGCGCGATGTCGGGCGGATTTCCGCCCATATCGACGAACTCGCGCTCCAAATGCCCGCCGAGCAGGGCTTTGGCCCCGGCGCCGGGATGTTCGGCTATTTCGATGCCGAGGACGAGGCAATCTCCCATGCCCTGCTGAGCGCGGCTGAAGGCTGGCTGGCGAAGGAAGGCATGACCCGCGCGCTCGGCCCGATTTCGATGTCGATCTGGGAGGAACCGGGCCTGCTCGTGCGCGGCGGCGACCATCCCCCGCGCATCATGATGGGCCACCACCCGGAACATTACGCCGCCTGGATCGAGAGCGCGGGGTATGCCCGGGTCAAGACGCTCCACACCTACCAGCTCGACATTCCGCGCGGCTTTCCGCCGATCGTGCAGCGGATCGTCCAGTCGGGCGAGCGCAATCCGCGCATCTCCGTTCGCCATGTCAACAAAGCGCGCTGGGACGAGGAAGCGGAAACCGTGCTCGGCATCCTCAACGATGCATGGTCGGACAATTGGGGCTTCGTCCCGTTCACCCCGCAGGAGGTCGCCCATGCCGGCAGGAAGCTGAAACCGATCATCCGCGAGGATCTGAACATGATCGCCGAGCTCGATGGCAAGCCGGTCGCGTTCATGCTCACCTTTCCCGACATAAACGACGTGCTGGCGCGGACCGGTGGCAGGCTGTTTCCCTTCGGCTGGCTGCAGATGATGCGCTGGCTGCGGCACCCGGCGGGCTCCGACATGCGAGTGCCGCTCATGGGCGTGCTCAAGGAGCTGCACAATTCGCGGCTGGCAAGCCAGCTCGCCTTCATGATGATCAGCGCGATCCGCGACAATGCTTATGAAACCTATGGCTCGACGCTCGGGGAGATCGGCTGGATCCTCGACGACAATCGCGGGATGGTCGCCATCGCCGATGCAATCGAGAGCGAGATCAACCGCGAATACGCGATCTATGAAAAGCCGCTCGGCGGCGGCAATCCGGGGCCTGAGGCGAAAAAAAGGCCTCCACCCGGTTAAGGGTGGAGGCCTCGGGATCGTATCACCAGCCGCTTGGACGGGAGGGGGGTCTCGGCGGTGACAAGAGCTAAATGCGCGGTCAAAAGACCGGTTCCAGCATTTCCCAACTTTTTTTAAGGTCGCTCGCCGCGCGATGGATCAAAGGGTCTGAAGGGCCCGGTTTCGGGCCTTTCGGGAGCCTTGCCGGACAGCCGGGGGCGACTGTGGCCGCGCAAACCGCTATGGCCCCGAATCACCTGACCGAAACCGGTTTTAGACACGCCTTTTCCCAAGGGGAGACATACATGTCCCTGAGCGAGCAAGTTGCCGCCAACCTTCCGTTCCTGCGCCGCTATGCCCGCGCTCTTACCGGCTCGCAGGCGACCGGTGATGCCTTCGTGCGCGCCACTCTCGAAGCCGCTCTCGCCGATTCGGACCTCAAGCAATCGCTCGAAGGCGGCCGGATCCCGCTCTACCGCGCGTTCAACAAGGTGTGGTCGACCGGCTTTCTCGATGTCGCCGCGACCGATCGTGCGTCGGGGGCAAGCGGGGGCGGCGAGCATGAGACCGGTGCACAGGATCGCCTGAGCGCGATCACGCCGCTCAACCGACAGGCGCTGCTGCTTACCACGCTGGAGGATTTCACCCCGGCACAGGCCGGCCAGATCATGGATCTCGAAACCGGCGAAGTCGAACAGCTGGTGGCCGAGGCGATCGCCGAAATCGACCGCGAACAGGCGACCAGCGTGCTCATCATCGAGGACGAGCCGCTCATCTCGATGCAGCTCGAAGACCTCGTCTCCTCGCTGGGCCACGAAATCGCCGGGACCGCGGCGACCCGTACGCAGGCGCAGGAAGCGGTGGCGGAAAAGACCCCGGGCCTCGTTCTTGCCGACATCCAGCTGGCCGACGGATCATCGGGGCTCGATGCGGTGGACGATATTCTTGCCATCACCAGCGTGCCGGTGATCTTCATCACCGCCTATCCCGAACGCCTGCTGACGGGCGACCGGCCCGAGCCGACCTATCTGGTGACCAAGCCGTTCCAGGAACAGACCGTGCGCGCGGCGATCAGCCAGGCGCTTTTCTTCGGATCGAGCCGCCCGCTCGAGGACGGCTGAAGCGAGGCTGCGGGGCCGGCGCGCGCGGGTCTCAGGGCTGCTTCGCGCGCGGCGCGCCATCGCGAATGCGGAAATCGCCGCGGCGGCGGATCGGCACGCGCATCACGCAGCGCACGCCATCGGGCTCGAAATCGAGCGTCACCTTGTGGCGCAGTTCGTGGGCGACGATCTTCTCGATCAGTTCCGTGCCGAAGCCGCGCTTGCGCGTTTCGGCCACGGGCGGCCCGCCCGTCTCGCGCCATTCGACTTCGGCAAGCCGCTCGCCGATCAGTTTCCAGCGGATCGAGACGCGCCCGCCCGGTACGCTGAGCGCCCCGTATTTCGCAGCGTTGGTGCCCAATTCGTGGATCGCGAGGCCGAAACTGAGCGCGTCGTTGGGCGCAAGCTGCGCGGGCGGCCCCTCGATTGTCACCGCTTCGTCGCTCAGCGAGCGGAAATGCTGCAATTCGGCATCGACCACCGCTTCGATCGGAGTGGTGCTCCAGTCCGTCCCAGTGAGCAGGTCATGCGTCGCCGACAGCGCCCTGATGCGTCCTTCGAGGCTGTCGGCGAAATCATCAAGGCTGGTCGACCGGCGGCGCGTCAGCGAGAGGATCGAAAGGACATTGGCAAGCGTGTTCTTGACCCGGTGATTGAGTTCGCGGCTCAGCGAATTGCGGATCGAATGCTGCTCCTCGAAAAAGGCGAGCCGCGCCTGGTCCTCGAACGCCTGCTGGGTCAGCAGCCGGGCGAGCAGCATCAGCAGGCTCGCGACGGCCAGACCGAACAGCAGCGTCACCATCGAAAGCGGGGCGAGCGCCTGCGCCTCGGCCGCCTCGACCACCAGCAACAATTCGCGATTGGCGATCGTGACGGGCTGCTCCATGCGCTGCACCTGACGCGCGCCCGACGAATGGGCGACGAGCAGGTTGTCGGTCCTTGCATCGCCGTCATAGAGCCGCACGCCGAGATCGGCCGGCGCGGCCTGGTCGATCGCCGAGCTCAGGAACTGGTCCGCATCGAACGGCGAATAGACGAAGCCTGAGAGGCTGCGTTCGCTGTCGCGCATGGTGGGATCGCCGGCGAAGACCGGCATCACGATGAGGAAGCCGGGAGCCGTGCCCACCCCTTCCTGCGCCAGCACGATCCTGCCCGAGGCGGTCGGGCGCACAGTGCGGCGCGCTTCCTCGAGCGCGGCGGCGCGCACGTCTTCGGAATACATGTCGAAACCGATCGCGCGGCGATTGCGTTCGGTGTCGGGCCAGATGTAGCGCACCGTGGCTCGCTTGCCCTGACCGCCCGCAGCCGCTTGCGCGTCCTCGACCGCGATCCAGCCGATGCCCTCGGCTCCGCGATAATCGAGGTCGATGCGCAATTCGCTGACGAACTGGCGAAACGTGCGCGGGCTCACCTCCTCGAGGCTGGAGAACAGCGCGGCCCCGGCGCGCAGATAGGACGAAAAACTGGTTCCGCGCCGGTCGAGCGCGGAGGCGATGGACTGCGCATATTCGCGCATCTGCGCCTTTTCGCGGGCCCGCGCATTGCTCTCGATCGCGAAGACGCTGAGCGCGGTGATCGCGGCGATGGCGAGGAAGATCGCGACGGGAATCGCACGCGGATAGCTCACCAGCCAGCGCCGCGCGCGGCTCGCCTGCGGCGGCGGAGCGGACAGGGATCCAGCCTGCACCGCGCCGGATGCTGCCTCGCTCGGCGCCGATGCGCCCGGATGTGCGCCTGAAGAGTTCATTGGGAAAGCATTTGCCTTGGTGTGTGGACGGAACCAAACACCTCGCGCTACGTTCCCACAGCACGCGCCTCCCAGGTGCCAGCGGTTCTCCCGTTGTGGCATGGGAACCACAAATGGCGGTGGGGGACCGCACGGATTGCGCAAGCTCGGCAGAACGCGCCGAACGGGATCGAGGACAGACAGAAACGCTTATGGCGTCACAGGAAACATCAAGAGAAGCAGGGGCACGCGCTGGCGCCAGTGGCACCGCGAAAGACGCCCCGGACCCGGGCAAGCCCGCCAAGGCTGCGACCGGCAGCGGCGACAAGGCCGACCAGCCCGATTGGAGTCACGGCCTCAGGCAGCTTTACGATTCGGTGGTCGAGGAAGACCTGCCCGACAGTTTCAGGGCGCTGCTCGACAAGCTGGACGAAAGCGACCCGGACGAGATCGCCGAGAGCGACGACCCATCCGACCAGCCCCCGTCACGGGGGAGCGGAGCATAATGGCCGAGAAGAAAAAAAAGCAGACGATCGAACGCACCCCCGCTCAGCGGGCCGACTTCAAGCGCGAGCTTACCGAGGTCGTGCCGCATCTGCGCGCCTTTGCGCGCGGCCTGTGCGGGCGGCCCGATATGGCCGATGATCTCGTGCAGGAAACCCTGCTCAAGGCATGGGCTGCGCAGGACCGGTTCGAACCCGGCACTTCGATGCGGGCCTGGACCTTCGTGATCCTGAGGAACGCCTATCTCACCGACATGCGTCGCAATCGTTTCCGCGGCGAATATGACGAGGGCGTCGCCGAACGCATCCTAACCGCGCCTGCGGGCCAGGAGGAACCGCTCCACCTGTCCGACATGCACCGCGCGCTGCTCACCCTCCCGCCCGAAAGGCGCGAGGCGCTTCTGCTTGTGGGCGCTGGCGGCTTTTCCTATGAAGAGGCCGCACAGATCTGCGGCTGCGCAGTCGGCACGATCAAGAGCCGGGTGGGCCGCGCCCGCGCCGCGCTCAATTCCATGCTCGCCGATGGCGACATCCCCCAGCGATCGATCGATGATGCGACCGCGCACCGCGCGATCCTCGAGGAACTCGACGATGTCGCCGCGGGCAAGGGCGTCGCCGCGGCCAAGGGCTGATCGCGGCGACCGCTCGCGAAAACATCGCCGCACATGAAAAAGGCCCGCCGCACACGAAGTGCGGCGGGCCTTTTCATTGGCGTTCGCCTATCGGGTTCAGCCGTAGGTCCAGGTCGATCCGCGCTCGAGATTCTCGCTCGCGAACTTCCAGTTCAGCTTGCCGTCGACCACCGCGTCGAGATAGCTCGGACGCTTGTTCTGGTGATCGAGATAATAGGCGTGCTCCCACACGTCGATCGTCAGCAGCGGATTGAATTCGCTGTCGGCGAGCGTGTCGGCATCGTGCGATTCCTCGATCGAGAGCTTGCCGCCCTTTTCCGCGAGCCACACCCAGCCGGATGCGAAATGGCCCGCGCCGCGTTCCTTCAGCGCCTTCTTCAATTCGTCCATCGAACCGAAAGCCTCGTCGATCTTGGCCTTGAGTTCGGCAGAAGGCTCGCCGCCGTCGGGCGAGAGCGAATTCCAGTAGAAGGCGTGATTCCAGGTCTGCGCGGAATTGTTGAACAGCCCCGCGCTGCTGCCGCGCGCCGCGGCGATCACGGCTTCGAGCGGCTTGCCGTCATGATCGGTGCCCTCAATCGCGGCATTGGTCTTGTCGACATAGGCCTGGTGGTGCTTGCCGTGATGGAACGACAGCGTCTCGGCCGAAATCGCCGGGTCGAGCGCGTCGGGGGCATAGGGAAGCGGACTCAATTGGAAAGCCATAAATCCTCCGGTTGGTTTCAATGAATGAACTGGTTGCCAGGTCGTAGCATCAACGCACGGGCGCGCGAAGGGTTGCAAAATGAGGGTTGCGGATCGTGCCGCCCGGCTTGCATCACTTGCCGGTCCTGTCGACCGCGCTCGTGACGGCGAGGTTCATCGTCACATTGGCGAGCGTGCGCATGATGTCGGGCAGCATCTCGACCGCGACCAGCAGCGCGAGCGGCTCGATCGGCACGCCCATGGCGAGCGCGATGGGACCGATCGAGATCACGAAGCTGATCGATCCGGGCAGGCTTACCGATCCGACGGAGATGACAAGCGCGACGAGGATGCCTGCAATCGCAGCGACGGGAGTGATCTCGACGCCCGCAAGCGCGGCGACATAGAGCGCGACGGCCATGTTCATCGCGGGACTGGTCGCGCGGAAGATCGCGACGGCCAGCGGCAGGACGAACTCCGCCGTCGCCGCGCGCAGGCCCAGTCGCGAGGCCGAATCGAGCATCGCGGGGAGGCTGGCGAGCGAGCTCTGGGTCGAAACCGCCACGGCCTGTGCGGGCAGCGCCGCCCGCGCGAAACGCCACGGGGAAATCCCGCCCAGCACCGCGGCGAGAACATAGGCCAGCACCAGCACGAAGCCGCCCATGGCCGAAACCACGAGAATGTAATGGGCCAGCGCCGCGAAGGCCCCGCTCCCGCTGCGCAGGCCTACTCCGAAAGCGAGCGCGAAGACGCCCGCGGGGGCCACCCACAGCACCCAGCCGATGATCAGCAGCATGGCATTGGCTAGCGCATGGAAGAAACCGAGCAGCCGCTCGCCCTGCTCCTCGGGCAGGCGGGTGACGGCGAGAGCGAACAGCGCGAAGAAGATCGTCAGCGGCAGCATGGCGGTCTCGGCCGCGGCGGCGATGATATTGGGCGCGACCAGGCTTGCGAGAAAGTCGAGAATGCCCGGCACTTCCTGTGCTTGCCCCGCCCCTTCCGCAAGGAAGCCCGCGGCGCTCGGCGGGATCGGGACGATTTCGAGCAGCAGCGGCAACATGACCGCGGTGAACACGCCGCCGGCGATCAGCACGCCGAAGACCAGCATGAGGAAACGGCGCGCGGCAGCCCCCGCGCTTGCCGCGCGGACCATCTGCGATAGGCCCAGCACCAGCAGCGAGGCGACGAGCGGGATGATCGTCATCTGCAGCGCGCGCAGCCACACGGTGCCGACCAGCGCGATCGCATCGCGCAGCCAGAGCGCAAGCCCGCTTGCCGCCAGCACGACGCCTGCCGCCAGCCCCGCGACCAGCGCCGCGAAGGTCAGCACCACCGGCAAACGGATCGTCACCAGATCATAGGTTCGCCCGCCCCCGGGCCTTGTTGCATCGCTCAAGGAAATCCGTCCGCTTTCAAGGTTGCTGCCCTTCCCTTCCCGCGATAACCGCGCCATGACCCGCTTGGCAATCGATCGACACCGCAAGGGAGGGGGCAAGCCCCGCATGGGACGCAGGTTTTTCGGAACGGACGGGATCCGCGGACGCACCAATGGCGGCATCATGACCGCCGCGACGGCGATGCGTGTCGGCCAGGCGGCCGGCACCCATTTCGTGCGCGGCGGACATCGTCACCGGGTCGTGATCGGCAAGGATACCCGCCTGTCGGGCTACATGATGGAAAGCGCGCTGGTGGCCGGTTTCACCAGCGTCGGCATGGACGTGATCATGACCGGTCCGCTGCCCACTCCCGCGATCGCCCTGCTCACCCGCGACATGCGCGCCGATCTTGGCGTGATGATCTCGGCCAGCCACAATCTCTTTCCCGATAACGGGATCAAGCTGTTCGGCCCAGACGGGTTCAAGCTGTCGGACGAGACCGAGGCCGAGATCGAACGGCTGATGGATGCCGAACCGCAGCTCGCGCCAGCCGAGAAGATCGGGCGCGCGCGCCGGATCGAGGATGCGCGCGGGCGCTATATCCACGCGGTCAAACGTTCGATCGGAAGCGACATCAGCTTCGACGGGCTCAAGGTCGTGGTCGATTGCGCCCATGGCGCGGGATACCAGGTGGCGCCTTCGGCGATCTGGGAATTGGGCGCCGAAGTGGTCGCCCTGGGCGTCTCTCCCGATGGGACCAACATCAATGATCGCGTCGGATCGACCGCGATAGAGGCGCTCCAGGCGAAAGTGGTCGAGGAAAGGGCCGATATCGGCATCGCATTGGACGGAGATGCCGACCGGCTGATCGTGGTCGATGAGAAAGGCCGCGCGGTCGATGGCGACCAGATCATGGCCCTGATCGCGACCCGGATGCAGGAAAAGGGCGCGCTTGCCGGAGGCGGCGTGGTCGCAACGGTAATGAGCAATCTCGGGCTCGAACGTTATCTCGCGGGGATCGGCCTCACCCTCGAACGCACCAAGGTTGGCGACCGCTATGTGCTCGAAAGGATGCGCGAAGGCGGCTTCAATGTCGGGGGCGAACAATCGGGCCACATGATCCTGCTCGACCATGCGACCACCGGCGATGGAACGGTCGCGGCGCTGCGCGTGCTCGCCAGCCTCGTGCGCGAGAACAAGCCGGCGAGCGAGATCCTGCACCTGTTCGATCCTGTCCCCCAGCTGCTCAGGAATGTCCGTTATGAGGGCGGCGCGCCGCTCGACGATGCGGGCGTCAAGGCCGCGATCGCGGACGCGGAACGGGTGCTAGAGGGTCATGGCCGCATCGTCATCCGCCCGTCCGGCACGGAACCGGTGATCCGGGTCATGGCCGAAGGCGACGATGCGGGCGAGGTCGAACAGGTCGTCGATTCGATCTGCGAAGCGGTCCGGCAGGCGGCCTGAGCCATGCTCGAGATGCGCCCCGATTGCGAACGCTGCGGGACCGAACTGCCCGCAGAGGCACCGGGCGCATTCATCTGTTCGTTCGAATGCACCTTTTGTGCTTCCTGTGCCGAGGAGCTCGACGACCTGTGCCCCAATTGCCGGGGAGAGCTGATGGACCGGCCGACCCGGGCAAAGGCGCTGCACGAAAAGCACACGCCCTCGACGCGGCCAACGTTCAGGAGCGATCGCTGAAGGCCCTCCCGAACCCCACTCGGACGTAAGACCCCGTAACGATGTCGAATGACGGAAGCTAAAGACGCTTTCATCGACACTGGCGAAATGTTCGTACTCGCCGCGTCCCTGATGCTGCTGCCCGCTGCCCTCGCTCCCATGCAGGAGCGGGAAGGCCATGCGCTCGCGCGGGGCGCGAACCCGATCGCGGTGGCGCAGGGCAGGCTCGCCGATCCGGTCGCCGGCGACGAGAACAAGGGGGGGCGCAGCCAGGATGGCGTCGTCCGAGGGTTCTTCACAACGGCGCGTTCAGCCGCGAGTCTCGAAGACCCGCTGCGCCTTCGTCACCTGCGGTGCCCGGTGCGAGATCAAGGGGTCGAGAGACGAACAGGGCGCACTGATCTACCGCATGCCCGGCAGCCCCGCCTACCGCCAGGCGCGCGCCGATAGGGTGTTCTGCAACACGGCCGAGGCAAAGGCGGCGGGATATCGCGAGGCCGAGCGGAGCTGAACGCGGCCCCCGCGCCGCCGCTTCAATCCGCCTTGCACGAATAGGGTCCCGGCCCGCACCCGGCCTTGCTATGGCACCGGGTCATGAGCGCCAACAGCACACCCCCCGCCCCTCCCCGCATCCTTTCCATCGCCGGTTCCGACAGTTCGGGCGGGGCCGGGATACAGGCCGATCTCAAGACCATTGCGATGCTCGGCGGTTACGGCATGACCGCGATCACCGCCGCGACCGCACAGAACAGCACCGGGGTGCAGGCGATCACGCCGCTCTCCGGCCCCTTCGTCGCGGAACAGATCCGCTCGTGCATCCGCGATATCGGGGTCGATGCGATCAAGATCGGGATGCTTCACGATGCCGACATCATCGCCCATGTCGCCGAGGCTCTGGAGGAGGTCGACAGCAACGTTCCGCTGGTGCTCGATCCGGTGATGATCGCGACTTCGGGCGCGGCGCTGATCGCGGAGGACGCGGTCGAGGCGATGAAGGAGCGCCTGTTCGCGCGCGCCATGCTGGTGACGCCGAACCTGCCGGAGCTGGAGCATCTCGCCGGCCGCAATCTCAGGACGACCGAGCTCGTCGAAGGCGCCGCGCGCGAGCTTGTCGCAGGGTTCGGCTGCGCAGTGCTGGCGAAGGGAGGCCACACCGATGATGCGCGGATCATCGACATCCTGATCCCGACCGAGGGACGATCGGTCCAGTTCGACCATGCGAGGATAGAGACGCGGCACACCCACGGAACGGGCTGCACCCTTTCCTCCGCCATCGCCACCCTGCTTGGTCACGGACAGAGCCTCGAACATGCGGTCCGGCTTGCGCGGCGTTTCGTGATCGAGGCGATAAGGCAGGCGCCGGGTTATGGCGCGGGAAGTGGGCCGCTCGGCCACCAGGCGGTGCGCAAGCTGGATTAGGCCAAGTGGTGTCGGCGCTGCCGAGGCGCCCGCGTCCTTGGTGCGTGCGGCTCCGGCGTCAGCCGGTCAAGGATCAGCGCCCCAATTCGTAGAATTCCGCGATGTGTTCCCACGCGTCCTCGGCCGTCTCGCACCAGTGAAACAGGTCGAGGTCGCGCTTCGAGATCGTGCCTTCCTCGGCCAGCGCTTCGAAGTCGATCACCCGGGTCCAGAAATCGTGCCCGAACAGAAGGATCGGGATCGGCTTCATCTTGCCGGTCTGGACCAGAGTAAGAAGCTCGAAGAATTCATCGAACGTCCCGAAGCCGCCCGGGAACACCGCGACCGCGCGGGCGCGCAGGAGGAAGTGCATCTTGCGAAGCGCGAAGTAGTGGAACTGGAAGCTGAGATAGGGCGTCACGAAGCTGTTGGGTGCCTGTTCGTGCGGCAGGACGATGTTGAGCCCGATCGATTCGCTGCCCGCATCCGACGCCCCGCGATTGCCCGCTTCCATGATCGACGGCCCCCCGCCCGTCGTCACCACGAATTGCCGCTGGCCGTCCTCGATGATCGCCTTTTCCGAAACCAGCCGGGCGAGGCGGTAGGCCTCGTCGTAATATTTCGCCTTTTCCGCGAGGCGCTGGGCGACCGTCTGCTCGAATTCGTCGCCTTCCTTCGCCGCTTCGAGCCGCGCTTCGACCTGCGAGGGCGAAGGGATGCGCGCCGAGCCGTACATCACCAGCGTCGAGCCTACACGCGCTTCGTCGAGCAGCATTTCCGGCTTCAGCAATTCGAGCTGGAATCGCACCGGGCGCAGTTCGTCGCGCAGCAGGAAATCGGTGTCGCGAAAGGCGAGCTTGTAGGCCGGGTGTTCGGTCTGCGGGGTGCGGTCCGGGTTCTCGTCGGCGAAGCGGCTTTCCTCGCCAGCGCGATAGAATCGGCGATCCTTGAGGTCGCGTTCGTGGGGCTTGTCGGTCATCGCCAAGCCCCTAGGGCGAAGCCCGCGCCCCGGCAAGCCGCCCTGCCTCCATCGCGCCGCGCAAGTTGATGAAAGTCATACGGGGTCGTCTTCGCGGGAAATTTTGCGTTGGAAACCCCCTTCGCCGATCCAACAACGCGAAACCCCTCCAACAAGAAAGGGGCCCCGCACGGACATGCGGAGCCCCAGTTTCATCCGTGGCAGAGAGATCATCGCGTCACGGGTTGGGATGACAGCAGGCCTCCGGTCAGAAACCGAAACCGAATTCGACGCCGTAGAGGCGGGGCGGCGACAGCGTCCCGAAATCCACGATCGAATTGGTAAGGCCGAAATTGATCTGTTCGTCGAACAGGTTCTCGACGAAGGCGGTGACGCGGAACAGGTCCCTGTCCGGCCCGCCGAAACTGATCGTCGCCGAGCTGTCCACCCGCCACAGCCCCTCGACGAGGCCGCGCGGCGAGTTGAAGAATTCCTGGAACCGCTCGCCGACATAGCGGGCATTGCCGTTCAATTGCAGTTCGCCAAAGCCGAGATCGGCGGTGTAGGTCGCAGCGAAGCTGCCCGTGATCTCGGGCGCGTTGCGCAGTTCCAGCGTCGACAGGTCGGCAAGGATCAGCGTGCCGGGCGGCTGCGGCGGGACCGAGATATAGGTCGAGGACGCGATGAATGCCTCGTAATCGGTGTATTCCGCATCGAGATAGCCGAGCGTCGCATCGAGCCTCAGCCCTTCGAAAGGCAGCGCGCTGACTTCGAGCTCCGCCCCGCGAATGCGCGCCTCGGCGACGTTGCGCACCGTGGTCGAGGTGAAGGTCGGCGGCGGGCCGGGCTCGATCGCCTCTTCCTGCTTGTCCTTGTATTCGTTCCAGAACAGCGCCGCGTTCACGCGCAGCTTGCGATCGAGAAGGTCAAGCTTGCCGCCCAGTTCGAAGGCGTCGATGATTTCCGGATCGAACGGGGTCGTGACGTCGCGCACCGTGCCCGCACGCGCGCTGAACCCGCCCGCATTGTAGCCGCGCGTGAACGAGGCGTAATAGAGCATGTCCGCGTCCGGCTCCCAGGTCAGCATCACCTTGGGAGTGAATTCGAACCAGTCCTCGCGCGCCGCGCCGGACGATGTCAGCGGGCGACCTTCGGGAATGCCGTCGGTTATCTGGTAGGGCGCGAAGGGCGGCAGGCCGGCATCGTAGAAGCGGGTGGCGATCTGTTTCTCGTCCCAGGTCGCGCGCCCGCCCAGCGTCAGGGTGAGCGTGTCGGTCATGGCCCAGTCGGCCTGCGCGAAAAGGGCGGTGGTGGTCGATTCGTGATCGTCCTCGTCTCCGGCCCCGTTCACGAACAGGGCCCCGGGCGGGACCGGCACGCCGACCAGCGACAGGTCGAGCTTGATCGCCTGCCTCAGGCTGTATTCCGAATGGAAGTGGAACGCGCCCGCGACGAAATTGACCGGCCCGTCGAACGAACTCGCAAGCCGGATCTCGCCGCTGTACTGGCTGTAATCCTGTTCGCGCACCACGTTGAAGGCGGTCGCGCTCGACCCGTCGAAATCGATGAACACTTCCTCACGCGAATCCCGCATCCCGAACACGGTCGACAGGGTCAGGGTGTCGGACAGGTAGATGTCGCCCGTCACCGTCAGCGCATCGAGCCGCGCGTCGAGGAAATGCGGGTCGGTCGAGGTCGAGACCGGGTTGACCGGATCATCGCAGATGTTCTGGATCAGGCAGAGCGCATCCGGCCCGAAAGCGGGCGTGACCGTGGCGGGCACGGGGAAGGTCGTCTGGATGAGATCGATCGGCAGCGGCTCGACCCCGGCAATGCCGCGCGGGACGTAAGGGGTGAGGTCCGAATTGTCCTCGGCATGGTCGTAGATGATGTCGAATGTCGCAACGCCGGGCGTGTCGATCCTGAGCACGGTGCCGAAGGACCAGCGATCCCTAGCCCCGCGCGAACCTCCGGCGGGGTTCGAGAAAAAGCCGTCATCGGTGAGATATTGCCCGCGCACCAGCATCGAGACGGTGTCGCCGATCAGCGGCGTGTTGATCTCGCCGCGGAAATCCAGCGTATCGAAATTGCCGACCGTGATCGTGCCGCGCGCGCCGAATTCGCCGGTCGGGCGGCGGCGGGTGGCGTTCAATGCGCCGCCGGTCGTGTTGCGGCCGAACAGCGTGCCCTGCGGCCCGCGCAGCACTTCGATCCTCTCGAGGTCGAACGTGTCGAGCAGGTTGAAGGCCGAGGTGCCGAGATAGATCCCGTCGAGAAAGGTGCCGACCGCCGGATCGAAGCTTTTTTCCGGATCCTGCGAATTCACCCCGCGGATGGAGACCTGCGCAAGGCTGGGCCCGATCGAGACTTCGGTGAGGACGAGGTTCGGCACCTGCCCGGTCAGCTCGGAAATGTCGCGGGCGTTGAAACGCTCGACCTCGGCCTGGTCGAAGGCGGTGATCGCGATCGGCACGTCCTGCTGCGCCTCGGCGCGGCGCTGGGCGGTGACGACGATCTGGCGCAGGCCCTGGTCGGCGGTCGCCTCTGCTCCCCCTTCCGATGCGTCCTGTGCCTGTGCGACAGCGGGCAGGACAAGACAGGCCGCCCCCACGGCAAGACCTGCACGCAAGCGTGTTCTGAATTGGCTCATTTTTCCTCTCCCCGTCGCCGTTCGCCCCGTGCCGCTACGGCATGGCGGCTTTCGGCGCACATAAACTTTTTGACAGGCTAGTAAGAAAAGTCAAGATTGGCACTATGGAGAGGTCAGGCATGGTTGAAGATGGCGCGCCCGCAGGGGGTCGGCGCGAGGTGCGGCTCGTGGTGGGCGGCATGGCGCACGATTTCGATTTCGTGCGGATGGAATTGCTCCGCGCGCTGGGCGAGGACGAACGCAACCGGGTGGCGGTGTCATCGACATTCGAAGAGTTCGGCGGCGATCCGCGGACGGCGCTGGTGAGCTATACCTGCAATGTCGAACCTTCGCCCGAAGCCGCGCTGCGTTTGCGCAGCTTCGTCGAGAACGGCGGGCGCTGGCTCGCGCTCCATGCGACCAATTCGCTGCTCGAATGGCGCGCTGACGGTGTCGCGGGGCGGCCCGCGACCGGCGATTTTCTCGAGACGCTCGGATCCTCCTTCCAGGCGCATCCGCCGATCGGTCCCTACGAGGTGCGGCCCGGCCCGGTCGCGGACCCGCTGACAGCCGGGATCGCGCCCTTCACGATCGAGGACGAGCTTTACCTGTCCGACTATGCGGACGAGGTCGAGGTCCTGCTGCATGCGCGGTTCGGCGGGGCGGCGCCCGGTTTCGTGCGGGACCGATGGCCGCAGGGCGAGCAGGCAGTGCTTTATCGCCGTTCTCTGGGCTCGGGCGAAGTGCTCTATTTCACCCCCGGCCATGCGCGCGGGCACTATGACGCGCCCCACCGCACGCCGTTCTATCCGCATGTCGAGCGCGGGGCGTGGCAAGAACCCGCCTTCCGCGAGGTGCTGAAGCGGTGCCTCGGATGGGTATGCCGCGAGCCGGTGATCGAAGGAGAAAAGGCATGACCGGACCCGGCCTTGCGCCGCTTGCCGACGGGGACATTCCCGAAAGCCTCGCGCAGGTGATCGAGGCGTGGCCCTACAAGCTGCACCGCACGCTCGCCCATTCGCCCGGGACACTGCTCAAATGGCTGCCTTTCGGCGAGCATATCCTGCGCGAGAACACGCTCCCCTTCCGCGAACGGGAGATCGCGATCCTGCGCGTCGGGTGGAATGCGGCTTGCGCCTATGAATGGGGAATGCATTCGATGGTCGCGCGGGGCGGCGGGTTCGAGGACGCTGATTTCGAGGCGCTGTGCGTGGGCGCGGGCAGCGAACATTGGGCTCAAGCGGAGGCGGCGATCGTGGCGGGGGTCGACGACATGCAGGCCCGCTGGACGATTTCGGAAGGCGTGTGGGCGCGGCTCTCCGAACATTACGCGCCCGACCAGTTGGTCGACCTCATCTGGCTGACGGGCAATTTCGCCACGATATCGCTTCAATTGAACGCGCTGCGCGTGCCGCTTGAGGACGGCCTGCCGCCGCTGCCGGAGGACCAGCCCCACTACACTCGCGCGAACAGGAGCTAGGCAATGGATCTTGAAATGAAGGGTACGAAGGCGATCATCACCGGGGCGACGCGCGGGATCGGCAACCGGATCGCCGAGCGGCTGCTCGAAGCGGGGGCGGACCTCGCCTTCTGCGCGCGCGACGGCGATGCGGTGGAGCAGTGCGAGAAGGAATGGACCGCCCGCGGTTTCCACGCAAAGGGCGCCGCGGTCGATGTCGGCGATGCAGAGGCCTATCGCGGATGGCTGGCCGAGGCCGCGCACTGGCTCGGCGGGTGCGATGCCTTCGTTCATAACGTGTCCGGCGGTGGCGGCGCGGGCGGCGACGAGAAATGGCGCGCCAATTTCGAGATCGACCTGATGGGCGCGGTGCGCGGGCTCGAAGCGCTCGAGGAGCATCTCGCGGCTGGCGGCGGTTCGGTCCTGTTCGTCTCCAGCACGGCGGGGCTCGAGACCTATCCCTTCGTCCAGCCCTACAACGTGATGAAGGCAGGGCTGATCGTCTATGCCAAGCAGATCAGCCAGGTGGTCGGCAAGAAGGGGGTGCGGGTGAACTGCATCTCGCCCGGCGCGACGATCTTTCCCGGCGGGAACTGGGAGAGGCACAAGGTGAACTATCCCGATTATTACGAGGCGACCGTGGCGGAAATCCCGTTCGGCCGGCTCGGCACGGCGGAAGAGGTCGCGGACGCCGCCGCGTTCCTGCTGTCGAAGCGCGCCTCGTGGATCACGGGGGTCAACCTGATCGTGGATGGCGGCCAGACGCGGCGCGTCTCGCTCTAACCGGCGATGCTCGCGCCGCCGTCGACGGGCAGGTCGATCCCGGTGATGAAGGCCGAATCCTCGCATGACAGGAACAGCACCGCCTTCGCCACGTCCTCGGGCAGCACGATCCGCCCCGTCGCCGCACCCAGCGGGTGGACCGCGACGCGGCGGGCGTAATTCGCCGCGCGCTCCCCTTCGCTCGCGCCGAGATTGGCCTCCATCATCGGCGTAAGCGTTGATCCCGGGTGGACCGCGTTCACGCGGACATATTCGCCTTTTTCCGCGAAGTGCAGCGCATAGGCTTTCGTCTGGGCGCGCAGCGACGCCTTGGCCGCGCTGTATGCGGGCAGCGCCGCGCTCGGCCTCAGCGCGAGGAGCGAGCCGACATTGACGATCGTTGCATGGCCCGATGCGCGCAGCAGGGGGGCCATGGCCTGCACCGAATGGAAGATGCTGTCGGCATTGATGCGCTGGAACCGCTCCCAGAATTCGGTGTCGATATGGTCGATGTCGCCCAGCCCCGAAATCCCGGCATTGTTGACCAGCACGTCGAGCCGTCCGTGGCGCCGCTCGATCGCCTCGGCCACCCGGTCCCAGTCGGTGCGTTCGCCCACGTCGAGCAGCGCCGCCCCGGCACTTTCGCCCAGTTCCCCGGCCAGTGCGAAGACGGCATCGCGCGAGACGTCGGCGCAGATCACCTGCGCGCCCTCGGCGACGAAGAGCCGCGCCACCGCCGCGCCGATCCCGCCCGCAGCGCCCGTCACGAGCGCGGTCCTCCCGGCAAGCTTCATGTCTCCCTCCGCAGGTCGCGATAGGGCCGGAACGCCGCCCACAGCAGGACGAAGGCGACCGGCGCCGCCACCGCGTTCACCCAGGCGAGCGAATAGCGCACGCCTTCGTGCCCGGTGAACAGCGCATCGTTGAACACCCCCACCACCAGCGGCCCCGCGCCCAGCCCGACGAGGTTGATGACCAGCATGTAAAGCGCGCTCACCTGCCCGCGCATCCGGTTCGGCGTCACCAGCTGGATCGCGGTCCCGGCCATCGGATAGGGCATGGTCGCCATCAGCATGGCGGGCGCGAACACCGCGAGCGCGAGTTCGCCCGTCGGCATCAGCGGGGCGAGCCCGCCGAACAGCGCGGTGCCGAGATAGCCCCAGGCCGCGACCTTCAGCGGTGCCTCCCGCACGCCGCGCGCGGTCATCCGGTCGCACAGCCAGCCCGCAAGCAGCGCCCCCGCAGGACCGAGCACGAGGTAGAGCGCGCCATAGGCGACCCCGATCTCGCCCGCCGACCAGCCATAGGCGCGGATGAACAGGGCCGGGGTCCACACTGTCGAGGCATAGCCCGACATGGTGATCATGCTGAACCCTGCGAAGACCAGCACCAGCGCGCGCCGTTGACCGGCAAGATGCGCTGCGACCTCGCGCATGGGGATCTTCGCCGCGTCCCGCCCGCCGCGCCGCTCCGGCTCCTTCAGCACCGTCATCAGCAGCACCGCGACCAACAGGCCGGGCGCGGCGACCAGCAGGAAGGTCCGCCGCCACGGCGCAAGCTCACCCAGGAACCCAGGCGCGTCCCACGCCGCCACCGCCGCGATCGCCACTCCGCCCGCGATATAGGCGAGCCCGATCCCGACGAAGGCAGTCATGGTGAAGACGCTCATCGCCCGCCCCAGGCGTTCGGGCGGGAACATGTCGGATATGATTGAATAGGCGGTCGGAACGACGCTCGCCTCGCCCGCGCCGACACCGATGCGGGCGACGAACATCTGGCCGAACGTGCGCGCAAGGCCCGAAGCGAGGGTGAACAGGCTGAAGACCGCAACGCCGATGGCGATGATCGGCTTTCGCGGGCCGTTGTCGACCAGCCGCCCGATGGGCAAGGCCATCGCGGTGTAGAACAGGCCGAAGGCGACGCCCTGCAACAGGCCGAACTGGGTGTCGTTGATCGCAAGGTCGCGCTGGATCGGCTCGACCAGCAGGTTGATCACGATCCGGTCGAGATAGGACAGGACATTGGCGAGCGCGAGGATCGCGAGCGCTGTCCATGCGAGCCGCTGTGCTGGCCATGGCCGAGCCTCGAGGAACCCGGCCTCGGCCTTCAAGCCGCGTCATCCTCTTGGCTCGCCCCGACCGCTTTGCGCAGCAGCGCGACGCCATCCTCGGTGCCGATCAGCAATTTCAGAAAACGCAGCATCGCGCCCACGCGCTCCTCGCGGTTGAAGGTGATGCCGTCCTGCTGCGCGACCCCTTCGAGAAGGAAGCGCACCACGTCGCGGCGCAGGTCGAATTCGACCTTGTCCGAAAGGTAGCGCGGGAACAGGCCCAAGGCCGCCTCGCGCCGGGCACGGTCGAAGGCGGCAAGAGCGGGCTCCATCAGCGCGCGCAATTCGGGATCGGTGCGCGAGGCCAGCGAAAGCTCGGTATAGGCCTCGAATTCGGGGGTCTGGAGCTGCTCCCAGGCGATATCGACCGCACGTTCGAGAAAGCCCTCGTCATGCGGCAGGCCCTCCATCGCGTTCGTGTACATGTCGATCCGGCGACGGGTAACGTGGCGGATGATCGCCTCGATCAGCTCGCTGCGCGATCCGAAATGGTAGAGCATGGCCGCGCGCGTGATCCCGGCCTCTTTCGCGACGCCGGTGGTCGACAGCTTCTTGTAACCGTCCCGCGCCAGCACGGCGACGCCCGCATCGAGGATTTTCAGCCGCGTGCGGCGCGACCGGTTGAATTCGCCCGAGGTCAGCGCGGCCGGGTCGGGCAGGCGGGTGATGTGGCCGTTTTCGGTTGTCTTCTTGTTGGTCATCGCTCGAATTCCAGGGGCAGTGAGGTCATGCCCCGTTGGTGGAAATTCGTGCGGAAGGGAAGGTCTTCCTCGGCGCAGGCGAGCCTGACCGAACGGTAGCGCGAGAGGATTTCGCCGAGCGCGACGCGCATTTCGAGCCGGGAAAGCGCCGCGCCGACACAGAAATGGATGCCATTGCCGAACGCCATGTGCGGCTTGGGCGGCCTGCGGTCGAGCTGCACGTCGCCCGCGCCCGCACCCCAGACGCGCGGGTCGCGATTGGCCGCGCCGAAACGGACGTGGAGCATGGTCCCGTCGGGTATGGTGTGCCCGCCCAATTGCTGGTCGCCCACCGCCTTGCGGAACTGGCCCTGGATCGGGCTGTCGAGGCGCAGGACCTCTTCAAGGAAGGGCGCGATCTTTTCTGGCTCGGCGCTCAGCCTTGCGTACAGCGCGGGATCGCGCGCGAGGCGCAGCAGTGCGAAGCCGAGGGTCGAAGTGGTGGTCTCGTTGCCCGCGACCATCAATTGGGTGAGGATCGAGAGAAGCTCGGGATTGCCCAGCCGCTCGCCATCGGGCCTTGTCGCATTGGCGAGAGCAGTGATGATGTCCTTGCCCTCCCCTCGGCGCCGCCCGTCGCACAGCGCGACCATGGCCCTGTGGCATTCGAGGGTGAGCTTCGCGATCTCGACCGCGCGTTCATCGCTGGTGAGGAAGCCGATCTCGTCGGCGAAAGCGTCGGACCAGCGTTTCACCGTGTCATCGCCAAGGTGCCGCATCCCGAGATATTCGCCGATCACCGAAACCGGCAGCGGAACCGCGAAATCGGGGAAGAAATCGCTGCGCCCGCCCTTATCATCAATCGCGTCCAGCAATTCCCCGATCCGCCCGGCGACGAAGGGCTCCATCAGTTTCAGGCGCCGCGGCAGGAAAAAGGGGCCGACGAGCTTGCGATAGTCGTCGTGATCGGGAGCATCGTTCTGGACCATTGTGAGAGCGAGCGGCCACCCCTGCGCCTTGATCTCCAGCACCTCCGCCGGAAGACCACCCTTTCGCATGGCGGCGCGGTCGGCGAAGCTGGAGAAACGCTGGTGATTGCGCATCACCTCTTCGGCGAGAGCGTAGTCGAGCACGAAGACGACGCCGGTTTCGGGTTCGGTCCATAGCGGCCCCGCCTCCTCGCGCATCGCGGCATAGGCTTCCCACGGCGCGCGCATGAAGCCCGCCGCGCGCGGTTTCATCTCGCCGGGGCGGGCTATGTCCTCAAGTGTTTCCAAGGCTCTTGTCCAGCTGCGCGTGGAAATGGCGGATGCGCGCTTCCTGATAGTCGCCCGTCACCGGCCCCTTGGTGCGCATCGTCTTCAGGCCCCGCTGGAGCGCGGCGAGATTGGCGGAATCCTCGTCGAACACGGTGCAGTATCCGCCAAGCTGGGGCGCTTCGTGAAGGCTCGCATCGGGTCCGACGACCTGCGGTTCGGGCACAGCCTCGGGGTCGCCGCCCGGGGCGACGAACATGATGTCCATGACGCTCATGTCAGGGTCCGTGCCGTGCGGGCGGAAGCGATAGACGAGATAGCTCCCCCAGCCCGCCCAGCACACGAGGTTGGGAAAGACGTGGTACTGGATCGTGTCGATCAGTTCGCAATCGGTCGCTTCGGCGGCATGGGGAACGCCCTGTTCCACCAGCGCCCTGCGCCGCGCCGCGCCGATCGCTTCGCGCGCGCTTTCGGCGCTGTCCGGCAGCGTCAGCGTGTCCGCCTCCTCTCCCAGCGCGGGGCGCATCCCGGCGCGGTAGACTTCCTCGTCGCTCATCGGCGCGATGTTCGGGCTGGCGAGCCCGCGCGGGGAGATCATCCGGGTGTGCGGCACGCCCTCCCACACATCGTATTGCGTGTTCGCATCGCCCAGATAGGGCGCGGCGCTCGAATGGGTTTCGGTGACGTGGAAGCTTTCGATGAACGCCTCCAATGCGATCTTCCAGTTGCAGCGATTGATCTTCTGGACGTGAACCACCTTGGTCCGCTCGGCGAGCGACCAGCCGCGCGTTTCATAGGCCGCGGCGACGGGGCCGAGAAAGTCCGCGAGGCTTTCATCGCACCCGTCCGGGCAGACAAAGACGAACCCGCCCCAGACGCCGACCTGTGCCTCGGGAAGCGCGAAATCGGCCTTGTCGACATGGGCGAAATCCCATTCGTTGACGATCCGCTTGCATGTCCCGTCTATGCCCCATGTGAAGCCGTGAAAGGGGCAGCGGAATTCGCTGGCCGTCCCGTCCGAATCGCGCAGTGCCCGGCCCCGGTGAAGGCAGGCGTTGAAGAAGGCCCTGACCGTGTTCCTGTCCGATCGGACCACGATCAGCGAGATGTCGGCGATCTCGTAGAGGATATAGTCGCCGATTTCGGGAATGTCCTCCAGCCGGCAGGCCATCTGCCATGTCCCGGGCCACAGGCGCGCATTTTCGAGCGCGGCGAAATCGGGATCGTAATAGCGCCGCCGGTCGATCGGCTTCGCCGGCACCGGGGCCTCGCCGCGCTCGGCGAGCACGGCGGGAACGGGGCGCTTCTCGCGCGCGAGCATCTGGTCGAGCGTCGGCTGCGGGGCCGTGGGCGAACGCTGGGGCATTTCAAACCTCTCCGCTCACCTTTTTACATACCTGTAAGAATCTTGCAAGACTCACAGGCGCACCCATACCTCCCCGTCCGCGATCCGAACCCGGTGCGTGCCGAGCGCCCGGCGCGTGGGCCCGGCCGTCGGAGCGCCGTCCGACAGGCGAAAGCGCGCGCCGTGAAAGGGGCAGGCAATCGCGCCGCCTCTCACCTGCCCCTGCGCGAGCGACTGGCCCGCATGGGGGCAGCGCGCATCCACGGCAAAGACATCCCCGCCCGAACGACACAGCAGCACCTCGCGCCCGCCCACCTCGACGGCGAGCGGGCGCGCGGACGAAATTTCCCCGACCCGCCCCGCGTGCTGCCAGCCCTCTTCGTCCATCGTGTCCCTTCGCCCCCTTGCCGCTCCCAAAAACGGGCATTTCGCAGCGATTGTGTCCGTGGGAACCTGCCTGCCCACCCGAGGCTCGACAAGCACCTTCCATTTTTTGATATGACTGTATAAAGTTTCGCCGCCAAGCAGGGATCACACGATATGCAGCTAGACCGCCCCACCCTCATCGAAGCCTATCGCCGGATGCGCCTCATCCGCGATTTCGAGGACAACGTGCAGGCCCAGTTCGAACAGGGCCGCATCCCGGGCTTCGTCCACCTTTATGCAGGGCAGGAAGCGAGCGCGGTGGGCGTGTGCCTCCACCTTTCGGACGAGGATTACATCGGATCGACCCATCGCGGCCACGGCCATTGCATCGCTAAGGGCTGCGACGTCACGGGCATGATGAAGGAGATCTTCGGGCGCGAGGGCGGGCTGTGCCGGGGCAAGGGCGGATCGATGCACATCGCCGATCTCGACAAGGGGATGCTGGGCGCGAACGCGATCGTCGGCGGCAATCCGCCGCTCGTCGTGGGCGCGGCGCTGACGGTCAAGACCAAGGGCCTGCCGCATGTCGCCGTGTCGTTCACCGGCGATGGCGGATCTAACCAGGGGACCACGTTCGAGGCGATGAACCTTGCCGTGGTGCTGAACCTGCCCGCGATCTTCGTGTTCGAAAACAACGGTTACGGCGAGGGGACGGGCGTTTCCTACGCGGTCGGCGCGGACAGCATCGCCGATCGCGCGGCGGGTTTCGGCATGCCGGCCAAGGCAGTCGACGGGCGCGATTTTTTCGCCGTGTTCGAAGCCGCGCGCGAGGCCATCGAACGCGCCCGCACCGGCGGCGGCCCCAGCGCGATCGAGGTCACCTGCATGCGCCAGCACGGCCATTTCATCGGCGACGCGCAGGCCTATCGCAGCCGCGAGGAACTCGAACGCGTGCGCGCCGACGATCCGCTGCGCCTGTTCCGCGAGCGCGTGACCGGCGAAGGCCGGCTCGACGCTCCCGATCTCGACGCGGTGGACGCCGAATGCGCCAAGGCCATCGCCGACGCCATCGAGGCCGCCGAAAGCGCCCCCGTCCCCTCAGAGGACGAACTCACCACCGACGTCTACGTCTCCTACTGAAAAGGCGAGGAAAGCAATGCCCCGCAAGACCTACCGCCAGGCGATCAACGAAGCGCTCGATTGCGAAATGGCGCGCGATGACACCGTCATCGTCATCGGCGAGGACATCGCCGGCGGCGCGGGCGGCAGCGGCGAGGACGATGCCTATGGCGGCGTGCTCGGCGTGACCAAGGGCCTCGTCGGCAAATACGGACGCGCGCGCGTGATCGACACGCCGATCACCGAAAGCGCGATCATGGGCGCCGCCGCAGGCGCCGCCTCGACCGGCCTTCGCCCGGTGGCCGAATTGATGTTCGTCGATTTCCTCGGCGTGTGCTTCGACCAGATCTTCAACCAGGCGGCGAAATTCCGCTACATGTTCGGCGGCAAGGCCAGAACGCCGCTCGTCATCCGCTCGATGATCGGTGCGGGGATGAGCGCGGCGGCGCAGCATTCGCAGGCGCTGCACCCGATCTTCACCCACATCCCGGGCCTCAAGGTGGTGATGCCGTCCAACGCCTATGACGCGAAGGGCCTGCTGATCCAGGCGATCCGCGACGACGACCCGGTGATCTTCCTCGAACACAAGGCGCTCTACGACACGCAGGCAGAAGTGCCGGACGAGGCCTACGCCATCCCCTTCGGCGAAGCGGAATTCGTGACCGAGGGGGACGATGTCACGATCGTCGCCTTTTCCGCCATGGTCGCGCGCGCGAAGGCGGTGGCCGAGGAACTCGAAAGGGACGGGATCGAAGTCGAACTGATCGACCCGCGCACGACCTCGCCGCTGGACGAGGAGGCGATCCTCGAATCGGTCGAACGCACCGGGAGGCTGGTGGTGGTCGACGAAGGCTCGCCCCGCTGCGGCATGGCCGCAGACATCGCCGCGCTGGTCGCCTCGAAGGGCTTCGCGCACCTCAAGGCGCCGGTCGCGATGGTCACCCCGCCGCACACGCCCGTCCCCTTCGCGCCCAATCTGGAAGCGGCCTATCTGCCGTCGAACGAGCGCATCGCCGCAGCCGTGCGCAGCGTTCTCGGCGAAACCGTCCCGGCGGAGTGACGCGCATGGCGGAACTCACCGCGCTCACCATGCCCAAATGGGGCCTGTCGATGGAGGAAGGCACGCTTGCCTCGTGGCACCTCGCCGAAGGCGACGCGGTGAGCGAGGGCGCGGAGATCGCGGACATCGAGACCTCGAAACTGCTCAACACGCTGGAAGCCCGGTCGCCGGGAACGCTGCTGCGGCTGGTCGCGCAGGAAGGCGAGACGCTGCCCTGCGGCGCGCTGATCGCGGTGCTGGGCGAGGCAGGAACGGACGCGGAGGCGGTCGAGGCCTTCATCGCCTCGTTCGAGGCGGTCGAACCCGATGCCACAGAAGCGGACGAGGCATCGGCCCCGGCCTTTCGCACGGCCGAGGTGGACGGGCTGACCCTGCGCTATGCCGAGGCCGGCGCGGGCGCGGAAACCGTGCTCCTGCTCCACGGCTTCGGCGGGGACAGCGGCAACTGGATGTTCGTGAGCGAGGACCTGGCGCGCGACCACCGCGTGATCGCGCTCGACCTGCCGGGCCATGGCGGCTCGGACAAGGCGCTTCCCGGCGACGGCAGCCTCGAGGACATCGCAGCGCTGGTGCGCGGCTTCATCGCGGGCGAAGGGCTGGGCGCGGTCCATCTCGTCGGCCATTCCGTCGGCGGCGCGGTGGCGGAACGGGTAGCGGCCTCGTGCGAAGCCCGCTCGCTCACGCTCATCGCCCCGCTCCTGCCCGGCTGCGCTCTGAACCGCGCATACATCGCTGATTTCACCGAGGCGAAGCGCAAGCGGGAACTGCGCGAAGTGCTCACCCGGCTCGTCGCCGACGCCGAGGCGATTTCGCGCGACATGGTCGAGGACGTGCTGCGCTACAAGCGGCTCGACGGGGTCGCCGAGGCGCTGGCAAGGCTGGGCGAGGTCGCCGGGGACATCGCGGACGCAGACCCGCGCGCGCCCGCGATGCCCGCTCTGGCGATCTGGGGCGAGGCCGACCGCATCATCCCTCCGCCCTCCGGCGGCAAGGTTGGCAAGGGCTCCACGGTGGAGATCGTCGCGGGCGCGGGCCACCTGCCGCATCTCGAACGGGCCGCCGAAACCGCGCGCCTCGTCCGCGCGAACATCGCGGGCGAGAGGCCTTAGGAGTACAGCGGCTTTCCCTAGCCGGACGGCGCAGGGAATTAAGGGGGCGTGGCCTATCACGCCATCGCGGCCGCCCGCTGCGGCTTGCCGGATGATGGACATGTAAGGAGCCCCCGCCTTGCCGGGCTTTGTTCCCGAGGAAACGCGGCGCGCTTGCCGTGAGAAGCACATTCATATCAATCCGGAGGTGCAATTCGGCTTCGGGCGGCCCAAGGCGATCCTGCTCGAAGCGCCGTGCGAGGTCCGCAAGGGCGCCTACGACATCGACGCCATCGGGGCTTATACCTATCTCGGCGGGAGGGCGACGCTGATGCGGCATGTCTCGGTCATCGGGCGGTTCTGCTCGATCGCCAGCAACATCGTGGCGGGACAGGTCGAGCACCCGACCGACCAGCTGACCACGGCGGGCGTGCTGACCCATCCGAAATGGAAATGGGGCTGGGGCCTCGAGCCCTTCCACGCCCGCAACCGCGCGATGATCGCAAGGGCGCTGGAGGCGGAGGAGCGATCGCTCGCGCACCGTTTGGGCAAGATCAGGATCCGCAACGACGTGTGGATCGGCGAAGGCGTCTTCATCCGCCGCGGGGTCACGATCGGCGACGGCGCGGTCGTGGCATCGCGCTCGGTCGTGACATCGGACGTGCCGCCCTACGCGATCGTCGGCGGCGCTCCTGCAAGGGTCATCCGCTACCGCTTCGACCCAGCCACGATCGAGAAGCTGCTCGAACTCCAGTGGTGGGCCTATGGCATCAACGCACTCGAGGGGGTGAACTTCACCGACATCGCGCAGGCGCTGGAGAGAATCGAGGAGAACATCGCGAACGGGGCCGCGCTCTACACGGGCTTCATGCATTCGATCGACGAGGACATGGCCGCGCGAGAAGTCGCGTTCGATCCGGCTTCGGGCGAGCTCTATTACGCCTGAGGACGCATCCCTAACCGCGTGGGTCGATCCGCGCGGGCCGAACCGCGCGAAACAGAGCGCAGGGACGGCTGGATGCCCCGTGAGGATTCGAACCTCAATTGACGGAGTCAGAGTCCGTAGTCTTACCATTAGACGACGGGGCATCATCGCGCCGCCCCGGTGACGGGCCGACGAACGAGCGCGCTCCCTAGTTTTGCGTGGCCGCAAGGTCAAGGGGGGACGGGCGAGGCAGGAGATGGTCCCTCCCGCGCCCCGGCGCAAGACCCCTCGCTTGCCCTGCCGCGCGACTTGGGTTAGCTCTGCAGGTAGGTTCCCGCAGCATTTGGCCGTGCGGGTGAGACAAGAAGAAGATCAAGACCATGGCGGATACCGTGCCGCCGGACGACGACAGGAGAGCTGGTAACCAAAGGGGCGCCAAGTCCGGCACTGTAGCCGATCCACGCTACGCCCGCTCCTTCCAGCCCGACGAGCGAACCGAGCGCCTCTCGCGGGGCCGCTTGGGTCAAGGTCGCAACCCCGACAGCAATGCGAACGATGCCGGTCCCTCCCGCCGGGGAAACGCCCCCGGCAGGTCAGCGCGACCCGACGCATTCGCGCGCGGGCCGGCCCGGGGCTCGCCGTTTCGCGGCGAGGCCTATGCCGCGCTCGATCTGGGCACCAACAATTGCCGCCTGCTCATCGCCCGCCCGTCGGGCCGGGATTTCACCGTGATCGACGCCTTCAGCCGGGTGGTGAAGCTGGGCGAAGGTCTTGCGACCACCGGTCGCCTGTCGGATCAGGCGATGGACCGGGCGCTCGGCGCGCTGTCGATCTGCGCCGACAAGCTGCGCCGCCGCAATGTCCGCCTCGCCCGATCGGTCGCGACGGAGGCCTGCCGCCGGGCGGAGAACGGGGCGGATTTCATCGAGCGCGTCCGGCGCGAAACCGGAATCGCGCTCGACATCATCAGCGCCGAGGAAGAGGCCCGGCTCGCCGTGCTGGGCTGCCACATCCTGCTCGAGGCCGGCGAAGGTCCGGCGATGATCTTCGATATCGGCGGCGGATCCACCGAGCTTGTCCTGCTCGAGGCGGGCGATGCCGAAGGGCGCCGGGTGCCGCGCATCCTCGACTGGCAATCGGTGCCCTGGGGCGTGGTCTCGCTGACCGACACGGTCGGGCACGATGACGGGCTGGAATGCGAGGCCGGCCGTGCCGCGCGGCTGGCACGATACCGGCGCATGCGCGAACTCGTAGGCGACAGCTTCGCAGATTTCGCCGAACGGATCGGGGAGGCCCCGCGCGCTTCCGACATTCGCCTGCTCGGCACAAGCGGAACGGTGACGACGCTCGCCAGCCTTCATCTCGAACTGCCGCATTACGACCGCAAGGCGGTGGACGGCCTGATCGTCTCCTCGCACGACATGCGCGCGATCAGCACGCGGCTTTCCGGCATGTCCCCGGCGGAGCGCAGCACGCTGCCGTGCATCGGCAATGACCGCGCCGATCTCGTCGTCGCGGGCTGCGCCATCCTCGAGACGATCCTCGACCTGTGGCCCGCCGCGCGGCTGGGCGTCGCCGACCGGGGTATCCGCGAGGGCATCCTGCGCAGCCTGATGGCGGCCGAACGGCAGGGCGAACGGGCGCTCAAGAAGCTGCGCGAAAGACCGCAAGGGTGAGCCGCTCGGGCCGCGATCCCGACCGCCGGGTGAAAACCGCGCGTGGGCGCAAGGTGTCCTCGACGCGGTGGCTCGAGCGGCAGCTGAACGACCCCTATGTCCAGAAGGCCAGGGCCGAAGGCTATCGCAGCCGCGCGGCCTACAAGCTGATCGAGCTCGACGAACGCTTTGCGCTGCTGAACGGCGTCAGACGCGTGGTCGATCTCGGCATCGCGCCGGGAGGATGGGCGCAGGTGGTTCGCAAGAAGGCGCCCAAGGCCGAGGTGGTCGGGATCGACCTGCTCCCGGTCGAGCCGATCGATGGCGTGACGATCTTCGAGATGGATTTCATGGCCGATGACGCGCCCGCAGCGCTCGCACAGGCGCTGGGCGGGCCGCCCGATCTCGTCCTGTCGGACATGGCGGCGAACACGGTAGGGCACAAGCAGACCGACCACCTGCGGACCATGGCGCTGGTCGAAGCGGGCGCATGGTTCGCGGTCGAGACGCTGGACAAGGGCGGCGCTTTCGTCGCCAAGGTGCTGGCAGGCGGAACCGACGCCGAATTGCTGGGTCTGCTCAAGCAGCATTTCAAGACGGTCAAGCACGCCAAGCCGCCCGCGAGCCGCAAGGGTTCGTCCGAGTGGTATGTCGTCGCGCAAGGCTTCAAGGGCCGCGGCTGATCCCTTCGGGGAGTTTCAAGCAGCGCGCCCGACAGCTCGCCCGGAAACAAAAAAGGGGCGCGAAATCCGCGCCCCTTCCATGAAATCGGTTCGTGGGAAAGATCAGCCTTCCGCCGTCTCCGCCGGAGCTTCGGCCTCGGTCCCTTCCTCGGTGGCAGCGCCTTCTTCCGCGCCCTCTTCAGCCGGAGCGGCCTCTTCCTCGGCCGGAGCCTCGGGTTCGGGCTTTGGCGGCGCGCCGCCATTCGCCGCGAGATAGGCCATCACGTTCGCGCGGTCCTCGATGCTGCCGAGACCGGCAAAGCTCATCGACGTGCCCGACGCGAAATTGCGCGGCGCGGCGAGCCATTCGCTCATGTTTTCCCACGTCCATTCGCCGCCCTTGTCCTTGAGCGCGGACGAATAGTTGAAGCCCGGAGCGTTCGAAGCGATCGGCTTGCCCATCACGCCGTGGAGATTGGGGCCGACGCCATTGGGGCCGCCCTGCTCGACATTGTGGCAGGACTGGCATTTCTGGAAGACCTTGGCGCCCGCCTCGGGGTCGGCGTCGACGAGAACCTGCGCGAGGGTCGGCCCGGCATCCGCCGCGCCTTCTTCCTCGACGCCCTCGACCACGTATCCCATCTGTTCGGTGGGCAGGTCTTCCGCGTCATAGCCGTGGAAATACTTGTCGCTGAGGACGGACAGGCCGAGGCCGACGATACCGGCGAACAGGACCCAGCCCGCCGCGGTGTTGAACAGGTCGCTTGAGCCCGATTCGGTCGTGCCCGAAGCCGCGCCCGTCGCCTGGTTGTTGGTGTTGTCTTGTGCCATTGCGCGCGTCCCTTACTGTTGCCCTCGTCCCCGCGCAAGGGCCATGGCGGCATCAAGACTTGCAGCTTTTGCAAGCAGGCTTGTGAGGCCTGTCAAGGGGGGCTAGCAGGGGCCTTGTCATGCACAGTTTCCCCGGACCCGCCATTGCCCTCGTCGATCGCCTGCGCGAAGCCGCCGGGGCCGATCCGGCGCGCGCGATCGCCTTTCAGGGTTCGCCCGGCGCCAATTCGCACCGCGCCGCCACGGAAGCCCGGCCCGAGGCCCTGCCGCTGCCATGCTTCAGCTTCGAGGACGCGCTCGAGGCGGTGAAGGACGGGCGCGCCGGGCAGGCGATCATCCCGATCGAGAATTCGCAGCACGGGCGCGTCGCCGACATCCATTTCCTGCTGCCCGAAAGCGGCCTGTCGATCGTCGGCGAATATTTCATGGAAATCCACCACGCGCTGATGGCGAAGGGCCCCGGCCCGTTCGAGGCCGCCTACAGCCACCCGCAGGCCCTCGGCCAGTCGCGCCTGTTCCTGCGGGAACGCGGGATCGTGCCGCTTTCCCATGCCGACACGGCCGGCGCGGCGGCATTTGTCGCGGAAAGGAACGATCCCAAGATCGCTGCCATCGCCCCCGCAATCGCGGCGGAGCTTTACGGGCTCGACATCATCGAGGAGCGGGTCGAGGACAGCGCGGACAACATGACCCGCTTCGTCGTGCTCGCCGCCGATCCGCTCGATCCGGCCGATCTCGTCGGCACGGAAGCGATCACGACCTTCGTCTTCGAGGTCCGTAACATCCCCGCCGCGCTCTACAAGACGCTGGGCGGGTTCGCCACGAACGGCGTCAACATGACCAAGCTGGAATCCTACCAGAAGGGCGCTAGCTTTTCGGCGACCATGTTCTACGCCGATATCCACGGCGCGCCGGGCGATCCGGCGGTCGATCGCGCGCTCGAGGAATGCGCCTATTTTTCCAAGGAATTGCGCATTCTCGGAACCTACCGCCAGGGCCGCAAGCGGGGCTGAGGCGGGCCTTCGGCAAAACTCGCAGCAACAATTGTTGCCTTGGGTTCGCCTGCATGCCACCAATCCGCAGGCATGATCGGCGCGGCGCAGACGTTTCCCTCTTCGGCACAGGATACGGGTGGGGCCGCCGGCCCCGCCGGGACCGTGACCGATCCTGACGCCGTCGCCCCGGAAGGCTGGGAGAAGCTGCGCGAGGCCGGCGATATTCAGTTCGCCCCGGTGGACATCCCCGACATCCCCCCGCCCGAGCCGACCTGGTTCAGCCGCGCGATCGACGCGCTGCTCCAATTTCTCGGGACGATCCTCCAGCCGGTCGCAGGGTTCATCGCCAATTTCTGGTGGCTGTTCGCCATCGCGGCTGCCGCGCTGGCGCTCTATTTCCTCGCCCGGCTCTACGGCCCGCTCGCCCGCACCGCGCGCGCTTCGGCGGCGACGGGAGCGATTGCGGACGCGCCCGACTGGCGCCCGGACGAGAGCGAGAGCCTCGCCCTGCTCGAGGATGCCGACCGCCTCGCCGCCGAGGGCCGTTTCGACGAGGCGACGCACCTCCTGCTGATGCGCAGCGTCGGCCAGATCGCCGCCGCGCGGCCCGACTGGGTCGAACCCTCCTCGACCGCGCGCGAACTCGCCGCCCTGCCGGCCCTGCCCGACGCCGCCCGCGCCGCCTTCCGCGTTGTCGCCGACCGGGTCGAGCGCAGCCTGTTCGCGCTGAGATCGCTCGATCGCGCTGACTGGGAAGCGGCGCGCGCGGCCTATGCCGAATTCGCGCTCGCGAAGCTCGATGGAAGGCATGCGGCATGACCGGGCCCGCGATCACCGCGCCCGGACCGTCGGGCCGAGCTTCCTCGCCCTTCGGCAAGGGCACGGTCTTCGCGGTGCTGGTGACCGGCTTCGTCGCCTTCCTCGCCCTGCTCTGGTTCATCTCGGCGGGGGACACCGGAGGCGACCGGGAGAATGACCGCGCGGCGCATGCCGCCTCGGTCGGTCTGAACGGCTATGCCGGGCTTGTCCTCCTGCTCGAGGCGGAAGGCCACGAGGTCGAGCTGTCGCGCAGCCCGTCCGATCTCCAGACGTTCGACCTCCTCGTCATTGCTCCTTCGCCCTATGCCGACCCAGAGGAGATCGGCGCGCTGCTCGAAGCGCGGCAGGACACCGGGCCGACCCTGGTCCTGCTGCCGAAATGGCAGGCGAACACGGTGCCCGACCGGGCACCGGAGAAGATCCGCAAGCTTTTCAGGGAAGGCTGGGTCGCGCTCGGCATGGCGATGGAGACGACCTGGACCGACGACCTTCCCGCGCCCTACACTTTCGAAACCGCGCTCGACCGGCTTGAAGACGGGGATAGCGCCGCCTGGCAAGGCTTCGGCTACGAGGGCGAACTGCCCGCCCGCACGGTCAAGCATGCGATGCAGAAGGACACGATCGAGCCGCTCGTCACCGATGCGGCCGGTCATGTGCTCGCCTTCAACGTGCTGGGCGAGGAAGGCAGCGATTTCTACGAGGACGCGCACTGGACCGTCGTCGTGGCCGAACCCGACCTCGTCAACAATTGGGGCCTTGCGGACCCGGCGCGCGCGGCGGCGGCGCTCGCACTGGTGCGCGAGGCGGGCTATGGCGAGGACACGCGGGTGGTGTTCGACCTCACGCTCAACGGTTTCAGCGGGGCGCAGAACCTTCTTTCGCTCGCCTTCCGGCCGCCTTTCCTCGCCGCGACATTGTGCCTGATACTCGCGCTCGTCATCGTCGGCTGGCGCGCCTTCATGCGCTTCGGCGCGGCCGCCGCGAATGCGCCCGAGATCGGTTTCGGCAAGCAGCGGCTGGTCAGGAACGGTGCGGGTCTGATCGTGCGGGCGAAACGGATGCGGCTGCTGGCGGCGCCCTATGCCGCGCTCGCCCGGCGCCGCGTCGCCCGCGCGCTCGGTCTGAAGCGCGCCGACGATGCGGCGATCGATGCCGCGCTTGCCCTTCGCCTGCCGGACGAGCCGTCCTTTTCCGCCCGCGCCGACACCCTGCGCGCCGCCGAGGCCCCCGACGACATCCTGCGCGCCGCAAGGGCGCTCGACGAACTTGCAAGGAAGCTGACCAAATGAGCATGACTCTCGAAGAACTGCGCGGCCTCGCCGATGCGATCCGCGCCGAAGTCGCCAAGGCGATCGTCGGGCAGGACGACATGGTGGACCGCCTGCTCGAAGCGCTGGTGGCGCAGGGGCACGTATTGCTCGAAGGGCCTCCCGGCACGGCCAAGACATTCCTCGCGCAGAGCTTCGCAACCGCGCTTGGCCTCGATTTCGGGCGCATCCAGTTCACGCCAGACCTTTTGCCGGGCGACATTCTGGGTTCCAACCTGTTCAATTTCCAGACCAGCCAGTTCACGCTCACGCGCGGGCCGATCTTCTGCGACCTCCTGCTCGCCGACGAGATCAACCGCACCCCGCCCAAGACGCAGGCCGCCCTGCTCGAGGCGATGCAGGAACGCCGCGTGACGCTGGACGGAGAGACGCACGGCCTCGCCGATCATTTCATGGTGGTCGCAACCCAGAACCCGATCGAGAACCAGGGCGTCTATCCCCTGCCCGAAGCGCAGCTCGACCGGTTCCTGTTCAAGCTGCTCGTGCCCTATCCGGACGAGGCGGAGGAAGCGCGGATCGTGATGGATTACGGCAAACGGCAGGGTCCGCAGCGGCCCGCCGATCTCGGGGTGGCCGCCGTCGCCGATCCCGCGCGCCTCGCGCAGCTTTCCTCCGCCCTCGACCATGTCATCGTGGCCGAGGAGATCACCCATTACGTCGTCCGGCTGGTGCGCGCAACGCGGGACCATGCCGAACTGTCGGTCGGAGCGTCGCCGCGGGCCGCGGTGATGCTAGCCCATGCCGCCCGCGCCCGCGCCGCGCTGCAGGGCCGGGCCTATGTCATTCCCGACGACGTCAAGGCCTTGGCCGTCCCGGTCCTGCGCCACCGGCTGACCCTGTCGCCCGCAGCCGAGATCGAGGGGCGCGAGATGGAAACGCTGGTCGCCGAACTGGTCGAGGCCACCGAGGCACCGCGTTGAGCAGATGAGCCGCATCCGCGCATTCCTGGCCCGCCTTTTCGGCTGGCTCCCGGCCCTGCCGATCGTGCCCACGGTGCGGGCGGCATGGGTCATTGCGGGGCTCGCGCCGGTCGCGCTGCTGATCGCTTCGGCGTCTCCCGGCGCATGGGTGATCGCACCCGCCGCCGCGCTCGCGCTCATCGTACTGGTCGTGCTCGACGGACTGGTCGCGGGCGCCTGCGCCCGGCATGAGGTCACGGCGCCCGCGGACACCGAGGTCGGCCGGCCCTGCGTGATCGAGGTTCACGCGATGCTGCGCCGCAATGCGGGGCGGCCCGAGGCGGCGCTCGAATTCGATCCCCGGCTCGGCCTTTCCGGGCGGGCCGAACTCGCGCTCCTGCGGGGCCAGCAGGGCGGCGTGTTCTCGGGCGCGCTCGAAACCGTGCCCGAGCGGCGCGGCACGGCTGCCGTCAATCGCCTGTGGCTGCGCTGGAGCGGGCCGCTCGGCCTCGGCGCGCGGCAGGTCTCGCAACCCCTCGAAACCGAAATCCGGATCTGGCCCGACCTCTCGCCCGTCCGGTCGAAGGAGTTCCAGACATTCCTGCGCGATGAACGCAGCGGCCTCATCGCCCGGCGCATCCGCGGCGAGGGGACCCAGTTCGAAGCATTGAGCGAATACGAAGCGGGCATGGACCGCCGCCGGATCGACTGGAAGGCGAGCGCGCGGCACAACCACCTGTATGCCCGCGAGAACGAGAGCGAGCGCAACAACCAGATCGTCTTCGCCTTCGATTGCGGGCAGGCCATGTGCGAGCCGGTCGACGGCCTGCCGCGGATCGACCGGGCGGTCTCCGCCGCGCTCACCTGCGCCTATGTCGCGCTCAAGGGCGGCGATCGCACGGCACTGTTCGGTTTCGCCCGCAGCCCGCAGCTGATGACCCCCTTCGTGAACGATTCGCGCGGTTTCACCCGGCTGCAGAGCGCTGCAGCCGCGCTCGACTACGAACCGGTCGAACCCAACTTCACCCTCGCCCTAGCCACGCTGACCGCCAAACTGCAGCGCCGGTCGCTGATCGTGCTGTTTTCCGATTTCACCGATCCGACCGCGGCCGAACTGATGGTGGAGAGCATTTCGCGGCTCGTGAGGAAGCACCTCGTCCTGTTCGTCACCTTCGCCGACAGCGAGCTTGACGCCTTCATCGGGCAGGAGCCGGGCGACATCGACACTCTTGCCCGCTCGGTCACCGCCGACACGCTCGCGCGCCAGCGCAGCCTTGTCCTCGAGCGCCTGCGCCGGATGGGCGTCGACGTGATCGAAGCGCCGTGGGAGACGATCGGCTTCGATCTCATCGACCGCTACCTCGCGATCCGCGGACGGGAGGCGATCGGATGAAGGCGCCGGAGCTGGGATCGTGGTTCTCCCGAAAGGAGGTCGAGGCGCCCGCCGACATCGCCAGCGCGACGCTGCGCTCGGACCGTTTCCGGCTCGAGCGCGAAGGCGACTGGCGACGGCTCGAGGCGATCGTCGCACGGATGGAAAAGGGCGGTCTGAAGCGCGTCGATGACGAAGACCTGCTCGCTCTGCCGACGCTCTACCGGACCGCCGCCTCCTCGCTCTCGGTCGCGCGCGAGACCTCGCTCGATGCCGCGACGCTGACCTATCTCGAAAGCCTCGTCCAGCGCGCCTGGTTCCAGGTCTACGGGCCGAGGCTGGGCCTGTTCTCCTGGCTGCGCGAATTCCTCATGGGCGGATGGAGCCGCGCGGTGCGCGAAATCTGGCTCGACCTGTCGATCGCGCTGTTCGTCATGGTCTCGGGCGCGATCGTCGGCTGGCTTCTGGTCGCGCAGGATACCGAATGGTTCTACCGCCTCGTTCCCACCGGCCTCGCCGACAATCGCCGCCCGGGCGCAAGCCGCGAGGAATTGATGGATACACTGGGCATAAAGGACGGGGGCGAGGGGCTGTCGACCTTCGCCGCCTTCCTTTTCAGCAACAATGCCGGCGTGTGCATCCTCGCCTTCGCTTTGGGGTTTGCCTTCGGCATCCCATCGCTGATGCTGCTGGTGCACAACATGGCCATGCTCGGCGCATTCCTGTGGCTGTTCGCGAGCGCGGGGCTGGGCGTCGAATTCGCGGCCTGGCTTTCGGTCCATGGCACGACGGAGCTGTTCGGCATTCTCCTTGCGGGTGCTGCGGGGCTGCATATCGGGCGCTCGATGGCGTTTCCGGGGACGCGCAGCCTGCTCGCCGCCGCGTCGCAGAGCGGGCGGCGCGCGGCAGTGGTGATGGTCGGCGTCGTCATCATGATGATCGTCGCGGCCTTCCTCGAAGCCTTCCCGCGCCAGCTCGTGGGCAGCAGCGCAGGACGCTTCGCGATCGGCGGGATCTTCCTCGCCTTCTGGCTCGCCTATTTCTTCCTGTTTCGCCGCGATGGCGGCGCTGAGGCCGAACCATGAGCGCCGCAGCCGTCGACATGCACGCCGGTCCCGAAGCGAAACGCCGCCGCACCATGATCACGCCCGAAGGGCTGGCTCTGCCGATCACGGTCGCCTCGCGCGGAAGCCGGGTGGGCGCGCTGGTGCTCGATTTCATCATCGTCATCACCGCGATTTTCGCCATCCAGCTGGTCTTCGGCCTGCTCTTGTGGGCGGTGCTGGGCGCGGGTTTCGACGGCACGGAAGGGTCGATCCCGGCAGCGGGCGAATTCGTGCTCATCCTCGCGATCCTGCTGATCTTCGCCGCGCGTTACGGCTATTTCCTCGCCTTCGAACTGTCCCCTCGCGGCGCCACGCCGGGCAAGCGCGCGGTCGGCATCCGCGTCGCGGCGAGAGGCGGCGGCAGGCTCACCCCCGAAGCGGTGATCGCGCGCAACCTGATCCGCGACATCGAACTGTTCATGCCTATCCTCTTCCTGCTGCTTGCGCCGTCGGGCGAACAGGGCAATGCGGGGATCGCAGGCCTTGTATGGTTCGGGATCTTCATGGCCTTCCCCTTCTTCAACAAGGACGCGCTTCGTGCGGGCGACGTGATCGCGGGGACCTGGGTGGTCGAAGCGCCGCGCACCCGGCTCGCCGGGACGCTGTCCACGCAGGGCGCGGCGGCGAGCGAGGGGACCAGCACGCTTACCGGCGCGCGCTACCAGTTCGGGGAAGAGGAATTGTCGGTCTACGGCGAGCGGGAATTGCAGACCCTCGAACGCATCCTGCGCGAGGACCAGGGCGAAGCGCTTTCGGCGGTCCACGCGACGATCTGCCGCAAGATCGGCTGGGATCCGGGTGCGGGCGACGAGCGCGCCTTTCTCGAAGCCTTCTATGCCCAGTTGCGCGCGAAGCTCGAAAGCGACATGAGATTCGGCAAACGCAAGGCGGACAAGTTCTCATGACCTGCTTCGCGATCGCCCGCGACGACCTGACTAGCCCGGATGTGCTGGACCTCCTGCGGCTGCACCTCGACGAGATGCATAGCTGGTCGCCCGCCTGCAAGGTCCACGCGCTCCCGCCCGAAAAGCTGCGCGCGCCGGACGTGACCTTCTACGCGCTGCGCGATGGCGACCGGCTGGCCGCGGTCGGGGCGCTGAAGGTGCTGGGAGAGGGCCGCGGCGAATTGAAGTCGATGCGCGCCGCCCCTGACTATCGCGGGCGCGGGGCGGGCCGGGCGCTGCTCGAACACCTGATCGCCGAGGCGCGGACGCGCGGCCTCATCTGGCTCGGGCTGGAGACCGGACGGACCGTCCCCTTCCTCCCCGCACTCAGGCTTTACGAAAGCCACGGTTTCGCCGAAAGCACCGGCTTCGGGGATTATGTCCCGGACGAATTCAGCCTGTGCATGGAGCTCCATCTGTGACGATCGATCGACGGTTCTTCATCGGCGGGGCGGCTGCCTTGGGGCTTTCGGCCTGCGTTCCGCCCGACCAGAGCCCGCTGGGGCGGATGCAGGCGACCTTGCGCCTGATCGAGGCGAAAGCGGGCGGGACGCTGGGCGTCGACATCTACGACACGCAGACGGGCGTATCGGTCGGCCTCAACCGCGACCGGCGGTTCGGCCATTGCTCCTCGTTCAAGCTGTCGCTGGCGGCGATGGTGCTGGCGCTCGACGCGGCGGATGAGATCGACGCGAGCCGCCGCGTGACGTGGACGAAGGACGATCTCATGTTCGTCTCGCCCTTCACCGAAAAGCGGCTGGCCGAAGGCGCGAGCCTGCTTGAACTGGCCGAATACACCCAGAAATATTCGGACAACACGGCGGCCAACGTGCTGCTGCGCGAACTGGGCGGGCCGGCGGCGCTGACCGGATTCTGGCGGAGCATCGGGGACGGGGTCAGCCGGCTCGACCGGACAGAGCCCGAACTGAACAACCAGCCCGTCACCGAATATCGCGACACCACGACGCCCGCCGCCATGGCCCGCACCGTAGCGAAGCTGCTCTATGGCGACGTCCTGCCCGAGCCGAGCGAGGCGCTGCTGCGGCAATGGATGATCGACACGCCCACTGGCGCGCGGCGCGTGCGTGCGGGCCTGCCCGAAGGCTGGGTCGCAGGGGACAAGACGGGCACCTCGATCTGGCCGGGCATGGGCTCGCTCTATGTCGACATCGGCTTCGCCCGCCCGCCCGAGCATCCGCCGATCACGTTTGCGACCTATTACCGGGCGCGCGAAACGCATGACGGGATGGACCCGGCCAGCGAAGCCGCGCTCGCCAGCGTCGGCGAGGTGATCGAGGATTTCGCGGAGCGCGGGCAGAGCATCCTGCCGTTCTGATGCATTCTCAGTGATCGGGCGTGTTCGACGCGCCTGCTTCTACGTCCCCGCCGAAGATCGCGACCTCGCTCATGCCGGTGCTGTCTGCGCGGCCGCGATACATTCCGGTGGTGTTGAAGCTGAACAGCGCGTGGCCTTCGGGCGTGACGAGGATCACCCCGCCATCGCCGCCGAGCTGCTTGACCTCGGCCATGACTGCGTCGGAGATACCCTGCGCATAATCCTGCTGATCGAGCCATTCGCGATGCTGTCCTCCGCTTGCGAAAGCCGCCTGCGCCTTCAGCATCCGCAGCCGCGTGCAAATCTCCTGCGCCACGCCGACACGGATGAAGTACTCCCCCCACCCCGTCGCCGAGACCGCGCACGAGCGATTGTCCGCATAGGTCCCCGCGCCGATCACCGGCGCGTCGCCGATCCGGCCCCAGCGCTTGCCGGTCATGCCCCCGGTCGAAGTGCCCGCGGCGAGGTTGCCCTCCATGTCGAGCGCCACCGCGCCGACGGTTCCGAACTTCGTATCGACATCGAGCGCGGAGAGCGCCTCGGCCTTCATCCGCTCGAGCGATTCGCGGCGGGCCGGGGTCGCGAAATATTCGGGCGGAGCGGTCTCGATATCCTGTGTCGCCGCGAATTGCTCAGCGCCCTCGCCCATCAGAAAAACGTGTTCGCTTTCGGTGCGCACCGCGTCGGCGAGGAGGATCGGGTTCTTTATGGTCGTAACGCCCGTCACCGCGCCAGCGCTGCGGTCGCGGCCGTCCATGATCGAGGCGTCGAGCTCGTTCTTGCCTTCCCAGGTGAACACCGCGCCCTTGCCGGCATTGAACAGCGGCGAATCCTCCATCGGAATGATCGCGGCCTTCACCGCGTCCATCGCGCTGCCGCCGCTCGCGAGCACCTTCGCCCCCGCAGCGAGCGCCTGCTGGAGCGCGGCCTCGTATTCGGCGCGGCGTTCAGGCGTCATCATCGTGGGATCGAGCGTCCCTGCACCGCCATGGATCGCGATCGACCATTCCGGTTTATCGTGGTTCTCCGCAGCGAGCGGCGCGGAGAGAGCGAAAAGCGCGGCGAGCGCTGCAAACATGGCCTTTTTCATGGGTTGCACGCCTAGCCCAAAGCTGCGCATCAAGCCAAGGCGCGAATTGGGGAGGAACCGCGATGGCCTACGACAGGAATACGACCACCGACGAGGTACTGGAGGGCACGGACCTGTCGGGCCGGACCTATTTCGTCACCGGGGGCAATTCGGGGCTGGGCCGGGAATCGGGCCGCGCGCTCGCCGCGAAGGGCGCGCATGTCGTCCTTGCCGGGCGCAACCCTGCAAAACTGGGCGATGCGGCGGATGCGATCCGCTCGGCCACGGGCAGCGATCGGGTCGAGACGATTGCCTGCGACCTCGCCGACCTTGAGAGCGTGCGCGCCTGCGCCGAGGAAGCGCGCGAGCGGTTCGAGGCGATCGACGCGCTCATCAACAATGCGGCGGTCATGGCCTGCCCGTTCGAACACACATCTGACGGGTTCGAAATGCAGTTCGGGACCAACCATCTCGGCCATTTCGCGCTCACCGCCGGGCTGATGCCGCTGATTGAGTCCGCGGCGGGCCGACCCGGCAGCGGGCGCATCGTTAATTTGTCGAGCCGCGCGCACCAGATGACCGGGGGCGATCTGGACGATCCGCATTTCGAGCGGCGCGAATACGAGCCATGGGCAAGCTACGGCCAGTCCAAGACCGCCAACGTCCTGTTCACGGTCGAACTCGAAAACCGCTACGCGGGCCGGGGCATCCATGCCTATGCGGTCCATCCCGGCGGGATCGACACCAATCTCGGGCGGCACCTGACCGAGGAAATGGCCCAGGGTCTGATGCAATATCTGAGCGAGAGCGACCCCGACTATTCGTGGAAGTCTATCCCGCAGGGCGCGGCCACGAGCGTCTGGGCGGCGACCAGCGATGCACTCGAGGGGCGCGGCGGGTTCTATTGCGAGGATTGCGGCGAGGCCGAGATCGACGCCGAGGCGACCGATCACGGCGTGCGCCCCTATGCGCTCGACCCGCAGTCGGCCGCGCGGCTGTGGGAGATGAGCGAGCGCATGACGGGCGTGAGCTACCCGGTCTAGCTTTCGAGAAAGTCCTTCATCAGGCCGAACACGTCCTTCGCCTCGCGCGTCGGCGTGATCGCCATGAAGACATGCGGCGCACCCTCGTATTCGTAGAGCTTCGAGTCCACGCCCGCATCGCGCAACTTGCCTGCGAAAGTGCGCGAATCGACAATGAAGAGGTCGTGCCGCCCGGTCCAGATGCGGGTCGGGGGAAGCTGCGCGAGCTGGTCGGCAGGCGTGTAGAGCGGGCTGCATTCCGGGCTCGCCGGGTCGCGGCCATCCGCATAGATCTCGCCCGTCGCGCGCAGCGTGCCGATCTTGAGCATGACGTCATGCGGCTCGACCGCGCGCATCGCCTCGTCGCGCATGGTGAGGTCGAGCCACGGCGCGAACAGCGCTAGCCGGCCCGGCTGCGGCCCTCCGGCACGCGCCAGCCTCAGCGCCAGGGCGAGCGCCATGTGCCCGCCCGCGCTGTCGCCCGACAGCACGATCCGCTCGGGCGCGTGGGTCATCGCAAGCTCGGCGAAACAGGCATCGGCGAGCGCGTCCTGCACGCTTGCCGAGGCTTCGGGCACGACCTTGTACAGTGGCAGGGTGATCGACAGGGAGCAGGTCTCGACCAGCGCCGCGGCGAGCGGCCAGTGCACGTCGAACATCGGCAGCACGAAGCCGCCGCCGTGAAAATAGAGCATGTGCCATTCGCCCGGCCCGCTTTTCGGATGGAGCGTCACGACCTCCTGCCCTTCAAGAGTGCGCCGTTCGACGATGAAGCGCTGTTCGAACTTGGCGGGCATCGGCGCGTCGCGCGGGCAATCGCGCTGGCTGAGCTTTTCGCGGAAACCTTCGGGGCTGTGCGGGAATACGGGCTTCCTGCGCTTCATCAGCCAGACCACCGCCCGCATGAGGAAACTCGCGCGCGCTCTGCGCAGTTCGGCCGTCAATCCCTCAAGCATGGCATGTCTCCCTTTTCCGCAGGCAAGCCGGACGCGGACGAGGTGTCAAGCCGGAGGGTCGCCGCTCGTCCCAATGTCATTGCCCCGCAACGCTCAGGTGATTATATCACGCCCATGTCTGTAAGACCCTGGCGCGATATCGAGCGGCGTGAATGCCGGCAGATCATGGTGGGCAACGTGCCCGTGGGCGGCGATGCGCCGATCACGGTGCAGACCATGACGAACACCCCGACCGAGGACGTGAAGGCGACGATCGACCAGATCCGCCGCTGCGAGGATGTCGGCTGCGACATCATCCGCGTCTCCTGCCCGACCGAGGAATCGACCCGCAATTTCCGGCAGATCACGCGCGCCGCGCATATCCCGGTCGTCGCCGACATCCATTTCCATTACAAGCGCGCATTGGAAGCCGCCGATGCGGGCGCGGCCTGCCTGCGGATCAATCCGGGCAATATCGGTTCAGCCGACCGTGTCGCCGAAGTGGTCCGCGCGGCCAAGGCAAACGGCTGCGCGATCCGCATCGGCGTGAATGCCGGCAGTCTTGAGAAGGACCTGCTCGAGAAATACGGCGAGCCCTGCCCCGAGGCGCTGATTGAAAGCGCGCTCGACCACATCAAGCTGCTGCAGGACCACGATTTCCACGAATTCAAGGTCGCGGTGAAGGCGTCGGACGTCTTCCT
This sequence comes from Erythrobacter litoralis, assembly GCF_001719165.1. Classification (NCBI taxonomy): domain Bacteria; kingdom Pseudomonadati; phylum Pseudomonadota; class Alphaproteobacteria; order Sphingomonadales; family Erythrobacteraceae; genus Erythrobacter; species Erythrobacter litoralis. Next base: position 581,981 of record NZ_CP017057.1, on the reverse strand, counting down.
CGCGGTCGCGGCCTATCACGGGCTTGCCGACGCGGTCGATTGCCCCCTGCATCTCGGCATCACCGAGGCGGGCGGGCTGATCGGCGGGACGGTGAAATCCTCGATCGGCATCGGCTCGCTGCTGTGGGCCGGGATCGGCGACACGATCCGCGTCTCGCTTTCAGCCGAGCCCGAGGAAGAGGTCAAGGTCGGCTACGAGATGCTGAAGGCGCTGGGCCTGCGCACCCGGGGCGTGCGCGTCGTCTCGTGCCCGTCCTGCTCGCGCCAGGGTTTCGACGTGATCCGCACGGTCGAAACGCTCGAAAAACGGCTCGAACACATCAAGACGCCGATGAGCCTTTCGGTCCTCGGCTGCGTCGTCAATGGACCGGGCGAAGCGCGCGAGACCGATATCGGCCTCACCGGCGGCGGCAATGGCAAGCACATGGTCTACCTGTCCGGCGTCAAGGCGCATGCGATCGACGACGAGGCGATGCTCGACCATATCGTGCGTCTTGTCGAGGAAAAGGCCGCCGCGATCGAGGCGGGCGAGGCCGTCGCCTTCGACCCGCATACCGCGCCCCAGAAGACACCCGAAGCCGCAGAGTAATTTGGCGAAGCGCCTCGCTCTTTCCCCGCCCCGCGCGGTTCGATCCGCCTCGGCGGGTGCCGTCTCCGGCGGAGCCGGCGCGATCGGCGCGTTGGCCATCGGAGCGCTAGCCGTGGGAGCGGTCGCGATCGGAACAATCGCCGTCGGCCGCCTTGCGGTGAACCGCCTGCGTATCCGCGATGCGAAAGTCGACGTGCTGCGCATCGGACAATTGCAGATCGAGGACCAGCGCGGGTGATCCGCCTGTTTGCCGGGCTTCCCGCGGCTCTCGCGCTCGCCGCCTGCGCGACTGCGCCGCCCGCCCCGACATATCCCGAGGCCGCATCCTACGACGTGTCCGAAAACGCGATGGCGGATGTCGACGCCGCTCTCGCCCGCGCCGGCGCGTCGGGCAAGCGGGTGCTGCTGGTGATGGGCGCGAACTGGTGCCATGACAGCCGCGCGCTCGCCGGATGGCTGGAAAGCGCGCGCATCGCCGCACTGGTCGAGCGCGAATACGAACTGGTCTTCGTCAATATCGGGATGCCGCAGACCGGCGACGGGCATAACCTCGCCGTGGCGCACCGTTTCGGGCTCAAGGAGCTGCCCGGCACGCCCAACCTGCTGGTGCTGACGGCGGACGGAACACTCGTAAACCCCGACACCGCGACCACCTGGCGCAACGCGGCGAGCCGTAGCGAGGCGGCGATTTTCGCCGAACTGGAACGGCTCGCCGACCAGCCCGTTTGAGCGGGGCGCATGCTTCACGTCGTCCACCACGCCGATTACATGGCCCCGCGCCCGGAGCGCGGGACGTTCAAGTTCGACAAGTATTACCTCGTCATGGAGGAACTGCGGGCGAGCGGCGCGGCCATGACAGAACACGCGCCCGAGCCTGCCCCGCGCGAATGGCTCGAGGCGGTGCACGACCCGCATTATGTCGAGGAGGTCTTCACCGTCTCGGTGCCCCGCGAAAAGGAACGGCGCATCGGCTTTCCGGTGACGGAGCGCATCCGCGACCGGGTGCGGCACACCAATGGCGGGACGTGGCTCGCTGCGCATCTTGCCATGGAACACGGTTATGCCGCCAACAGCGCGGCGGGGAGCCATCATGCGCTTGCGAATACGGGCGCGGGCTATTGCGTGTTCAACGACCTCGCCGTGGCCTCCAACCGCTTGATCGCGGAGGGATCGGCGCGGCGCATCCTGATCGTCGATCTCGACGTCCACCAGGGCGATGGGACCGCGAGCCTCACCGCCCTGAGGGACGACATCTTCACCCTCTCGCTCCATGCCGAAAAGAACTTCCCGGTAAGGAAGGCGCGCTCGAACTGCGATGTGCCGCTGCCCGACGGGCTGGACGATCACGGCTACATGGAGGCGCTGGAGGCGCACCTGCCGGCCATCATGGACACATTCGCGCCCGATCTCGTGCTCTACCAGGCGGGGGTCGATCCGCATGTGAACGATAAGCTCGGACGGCTCGCGCTGAGCGATGAGGGGCTGGAGCGGCGCGACCGCTTCGTGGTGCGCGAGGCGCGGCGGCGCGGCCTGCCGGTCGCCTCTGCGCTGGGCGGCGGTTATGGCGAAGACCAGCGCGAGGTCGCCCGCCGCCACGCCCGCTCGATGCTCGCCATGGCCTCCGAAAACGCCAACTTCGCGAACGGCCTGCCGATGAAAAGACACGGTTGAGCCATCGAATGCCCCCGATATGCGCCAAGCCGCAATTAAAGGCTCACGCAAGGGCAAGCTTTCGCGCTATATGTTGTGGGCATATGAAGCGTCGCGATCTCATCAAGGGCACTCTGGCTACCGGGGCCTTGCTCGCCCTGCCGCCGGTGCGCCTCGCCGCCCAGCCGATCAAGGGCTCGGCCCGCGACCGCGCGCTCTTCGCCATCGCCCGGCGCGAGCTTGACCGGGCGGGCGAGGCGATCTGGAAGCGCGACATTGTCGGCATCGCCGATTACGGTGTCCATTCGGCCGAGCGGCGGTTTCACTTCGTCAATCTCGACCTTCAGGAAGTGCACTCCTACCACGTCAGTCACGGCCAGGGTTCGGACCCCGAACATGACGGCGTGCTCAATCGCTATTCCAATGTCGAAGGCTCGAACGCGACCAGTCGCGGGGCCTATGTCACGTGGGAGTGGTACAAGGGCCGCTACGGCACGAGCGTCCGCCTCGGCGGGCTCGACGAGACGAACGACAACGCGCTCAACCGCTACATCGTCATGCACCGCGCCGATTATGCCGAACCATCGCATATCGATCGCTGGGGCCGGCTCGGCCGGTCGAACGGCTGCTTTGCCATGGGCGAGGAACAGTTCCGCATCGCGCTGATGAACCTGTCGGGCGGGCGGCTGCTGTTCGCCGACAGCCTTGGCCTGCAGGCGGACGGGACATTCCGTTCGGCCAATCTCGAACCAATGCGGCCGACGCAGCCGAGCGACCTCCAGCGCTACGTCACCGGCGCGTTCTGAGGGGATGAGCCACGCCCCCTCTCCCGAGGCCCGGGCGATTGCGGCGGCAAGCATCAAGTCGGCACCGATCGGCGCCGCGATCATCGTCCTCCTGTTTTTCGGGGCTCCCTTGCTCGGCGAAGTTTCGCTCGATCAGCTCTTCGTCTCATTGTGGATGATCGGCCTCGCTTGGGCCATCGCGACATTCATCGGAATGATCGCCACAGGCCTCTGCCTGCTGCTTTTTGGGAGCGTGATCGCGCGGGTATCGCGAGCCTTCCTCGCGACCTCGGGGGGCCTTGCCCTCGCCGTGAGCAGTTCGCTGGGCGCAGTGCTGCTGATCGGCGCGATCCCCGGCTGGGCGAGCGGCGACTGGCAGATGGTTCTGCTCCTGTGCCTGCCGTATGCCCTATCCGCCGCGATCCTCTATCGCCGAGAATCCTCCTCGAAAGCGCGTTCGCCTGACGCTCCTCAGCCCTCGTCGCGCGGATCGTTCTCGATCACGATCACCTCGTCGTCGATTTTGTTGCTGCGATCCCGCACCCGCGGCTTGTCGAGGCTCGCCAGGACCGGCGCGTCGCGGTCGTAGATGTCCTCGAACTCGGTCATCTCGCCTTGGACATTCGTGCCGTAGGTGAAATAGGTGATGTAGGCGGGAATCTGCCGCTCGATCATGACCTTGGTGTATTCGCCCGAAGTCGAGATCTCCACCGCCTCATCGCGGCTCGCGCCCTTGCCGAGAATCGCCAGCGTCATGCCCAGTTCGAGCGCGCGCTCGGTGCGGATGCAGCCATGCGACAGCGCGCGGTCGTCCTGCGCGAACAGGTGGCGCGAAGGCGTGTCGTGGAAGAAGATCGCGTGGGGGTTGGGCATTTCCAGCTTCACCCGGCCCAGCGAATTGGTCGGCCCGGGCTGCTGCACCACCGAGATGTAGCCGTTCGCCCCGCGAGTCGCGACATAGCCCTTGGACCGGGCCCAGGAAGGGTTGGCAAGAACGCGCGCGCCCAGCCCCTCGCCCTTGACGATCGATTGCGGCACCGTCCAGGTCGGGTTGAAGACGACGCCTTCCACCATTTCGGCGAGCTGCGGGGTCGCGGTTCGCCCGGGCTTTCCGACGATCGTGCGATAGGTCTTCATCGCCTTGTCGTCGACCGTCAGGCGAAGCTGGAATTCGGGAACATTGGTGATGAGATAGAGCTTGCCCAGATCGCGCGGAAGCCAGCGCCAGCGGTCCATGTTGGCGCGGATCAGCTTGCGGCGTTCGGTGTCCTCCTGCGGTGTCGCGGCGAGTTCGTCGCGCAGGCGGGCATAATCGGGATAGCTCGGATTGAGGCTCTTCAGAGTGCCCGCGATGTCCCCGCTCGCGATTGCCTTTTCCATGAGGTCGCCGGTGCGGAAAAGGTCGCGGTCGGGATCGACGACGAACCATTGCTTGCGCGCTTCCATCGGCGTGCGCCCGTCGCGCAGGTCCTCGACCAGCCAGACGAAATTGCGCGAGGCGAGCGTGTCGAGCTCATCCGAGGGAGCAGAGGCGAGCGCGGTCTTGAGCGCCTGCAGATCGTAATCATCCGGGTCGAGCCCCTCGGCCGCGATGCCTTCGATGAAGGCGACAAGCTTTCGGGCATTGGCGAGCGACCACGATTGCACCAGCGGTCCGGGCTCCTCGAGATCGCCCTGCACCACCGGATCGGAGATCATGCGCGGAAAGGCCTCGTCGAAGCGCGCATCCTTGTCCGGTCCCTCCGCAGCCTCATCTTCCTGTTCGCCGGCAAGCAGGTTCTCGGCCCCGCTCCCGCGCTCCTGCGCACCCGCGGCGCCCGCAAGGCCGAGCGCAAGCGCGGCGGCAAGGCCGCTCGCCAGCAGGTTCACGCGATATTTCATGTGTCGTTCCACCGTCCTGCGCCGCATTGGTCGCGCGGCTGTGTTGTTATGCTCGCCAGTATACTCCGGCCTCTGCCCCCCTATCAATGGCCATGGCTTTCGCTGGGCTGAATCCGCGCCTTTCGCCGCGCGCTCGGGACGAAACGGACAGTGACGGCGGCGCGCGCGAGGATTAGAGGCGATGGCAGCCATGCCTGATGCGGTCCCTTCCCCTTCGCGCCTAGCGCCGTTTGCCGCCGCCTTTGCCGGTGTGGGGTTCCTCGCGCTGATGGATGCCTTCATGAAAGGCGCCGCGCTCGCCACCGGGGCCTACAGCGCGACGGTGCTGCGATCGTTCATCGGGGCGGCGCTGATCGCGCCCTTCTGGCTCGCCCGGGGTCCGGCTTGGCCGCGAGGGGCGGTGATGAAGCTGCATCTCGAACGCGGCGTCATCTCGGCCTTCATGGCCCTGTCCTTCTTCTACGCGCTGACCAAGCTGCCGCTGGCCGAGGCAATCGCGCTGTCCTTCATCGCCCCGCTGCTTGCCCTGTATTTCGCTCACCTGCTGCTCGGTGAGACGATCCGGCGCGAGGCGATACTGGCGAGCCTGCTTGGCATTGCCGGCACGCTGGTGATCGTCGGCGGGCGCATCGGCGAGGGCGAATTCGATGCCGATACCGCGCTAGGCCTTGCTGCCCTCGCTTTTTCCGCGGTACTCTACGCCTACAATTTCATCGTCATCCGCCGCCAGAGCCAGCTTGCCGGGCCGGTCGAGATCGCGACCTTCCATGCCGGGATCGGCGGCCTGGTGCTGCTGATCTTCGCACCCTTCGCATGGGAGACGCCGCAGGTGGAGGTGATGGGCGGTATCGCGGCGGCGGGGGTGCTGACGGTCGCGGGATCGATGGCGATCGCCTGGGCCTATGCCCGAGAAGAGGCGCAGGCGCTGGTGCCGATCGAATATTCGGGATTTCTCTGGGCGAGCCTTCTGGGCTGGCTGTTCTTCCGCGAGGAAGTGACCCTGCCGACCCTTGCAGGCGCCGCGCTGATCGTCGCAGGCTGCTGGCTCGTCACCCGGCGCGCTCCGCCGCCTGCCCCGGTCGATCCGACGCAAGCCTGATTCCGCCCGGTTTCAGGGCGGCTTGCCCTTGACCTTAGCCCCAAGGTCCAGCAATTGCGCAGCCGAGAATTCACCCGGGAAGCGCAGGCGCCCGGCCCCCTTTTCCCGAAAGCGGAAAAGGGCACAGCCAGAAGGATGGGATACGACATGACCGATACCGGCAAGGACACGCTGGGCACCCGCTCGACGCTGAACGTGGGCGGCAAGGAATACGCCTATTATTCGCTCGCCAAGGCGGCCGAGAAGCTGGGCGACGTGTCGCGGCTCCCCATCTCGATGAAGGTGCTGCTCGAAAACATGCTGCGCTTCGAGGATGAAGGCTTCACCGTCGGCGAGGATGACATCCAGGCGATCATCGACTGGCAGAAGGATCCTTCGACCGGCAACGAAATCCAGTATCGGCCGGCGCGCGTGCTGCTGCAGGATTTCACCGGCGTTCCCTGCGTGGTCGACCTCGCCGCGATGCGCGATGCGATCAAGAAGCTCGGCGGCGACACCGCCAAGATCAACCCGCTGGTCCCGGTCAATCTCGTGATCGACCATTCGGTCATGGTCGACGAATTCGGCCATCCCAAGGCGATGGAAGCGAACATGGCGCTCGAATACGAGCGCAATGCCGAACGCTACGACTTCCTCAAATGGGGTTCGAAAAGCTTCGAGAACTTCTCTGCCGTGCCCCCGGGCACCGGCATCTGCCACCAGGTCAACCTTGAACACATCGCGCGCGGCGTGTGGTCGTCCGAAGGCCCGGACGGGCAGATGGTCGCCTATCCCGACACCTGCGTCGGCACGGACAGCCACACGACGATGATCAACGGCCTCGGCGTGCTCGGCTGGGGCGTCGGCGGGATCGAGGCCGAGGCAGCGATGCTCGGCCAGCCCATTTCGATGCTGATCCCCGAAGTCGTCGGCTTCCGCCTCGAGGGCCGCATGGCCGAGGGCGTGACTGCGACCGACCTCGTGCTGACCTGCGTCCAGATGCTGCGCGAAGTCGGCGTCGTCGGGCGCTTCGTCGAATTCTACGGACCCGGCGTCGCCAACCTGACGCTCGCCGACCGCGCGACGATCGCCAACATGGCGCCCGAATACGGCGCGACCTGCGGCTTCTTCGGCATCGACGATGCGACGCTCGAATACATGCGCCTCACCGGCCGCTCGGAAGAGACGATCGCTCTCGTCGAAGCCTATTCGAAGGAGCAGGGCATGTGGTTCGATCCCGAGGCCGAGCCCGTCTTCACCAAGACGCTCGAGCTCGACATGGCAGCGGTGGTCCCCAGCCTCGCCGGGCCCAAGCGTCCGCAGGACAAGGTCATCCTTCCCGAGGTCGACGAGCTGTTCAACCGCGACCTCAAGGAGGTCTACAAGAAGGACGCACCCTTGCGCGTCGGGGTCGAGGGCGCCAACCACGACATCGGCGACGGCGATGTGGTGATCGCCGCGATCACCAGCTGCACCAACACCTCGAACCCCGACGTTCTGATCGCCGCCGGTCTCGTCGCCAAGAAGGCGAACGAGAAGGGCCTCAAGCCCAAGCCGTGGGTCAAGACCAGCCTGGCGCCCGGATCGCAGGTGGTGACCGACTATCTCGTGAAATCGGGCCTGCAGGAGCATCTCGACGCGATCGGCTTCGACCTCGTCGGCTATGGCTGCACCACCTGCATCGGCAATTCCGGTCCGCTTGCCCCGCCGATCAGCGAGGCGATCAACGGCAATGACATCGTCGCCGCCTCCGTCCTCTCGGGCAACCGCAATTTCGAGGGCCGGGTCAGCCCGGACGTGCGCGCGAACTTCCTCGCTTCGCCGCCGCTCGTTGTCGCCTATGCGCTCAAAGGCACGGTGACCGAGGACATCACCACGACCCCGATCGGTCAGGACCAGGACGGCAACGACGTCATGCTGGCGGACCTGTGGCCTACCAATGCCGAGATCGCGAAAAACCGCGCGGCCAATATCGACCGCTCGATGTTCGAATCGCGCTATGCCAATGTCTATGACGGCGACGAACACTGGCAGGCGATCACGGTCGAACCGTCCGACACCTACAAATGGCGCGCCGGATCGACCTATGTCGCCAACCCGCCCTATTTCGACGGGATGGAAATGACGCCCGCCCCCGTCACCGACATCACCGATGCGAAGCCGCTCGCGATCCTCGGCGACAGCGTCACCACCGACCACATCTCGCCCGCAGGGTCGATCAAGGAGGATTCGCCGGCAGGCTCCTACCTGATCTCGAACCAGGTCGCGAAGAAGGACTTCAACTCCTACGGCTCGCGCCGCGGGAACCACGAGGTGATGATGCGCGGCACCTTCGCCAATATCCGCATCAAGAACGAAATGGTGCCCGGGGTCGAGGGTGGCTACACCACCTATAACGGCGAACAGATGCCGATCTACGACGCGGCGATGAAGCACAAGGCGGACGGCACGCCCCTGGTCGTCGTGGCGGGCAAGGAATACGGCACCGGGTCGTCGCGCGACTGGGCGGCGAAGGGGACCATCCTGCTCGGCGTGCGCGCGGTCATCGTCGAAAGCTTCGAGCGCATCCACCGCTCGAACCTCGTCGGGATGGGCGTGCTTCCGCTCCAGTTCAAGGAAGGCGACACGCGCGAGACGCTCGGCCTCACCGCCGACGACACCTTCAGCATCAAGGGCCTCGCCGACCTCAAGCCGGCGCAGGACGTGGATATCGAGGTCACCCGCGCGGACGGGACGAAGTTCGCCTTCAGCGCGCTCTGCCGGATCGATACCGCGAACGAAATGGAATATTACCGCAATGGCGGGATCCTCCATTACGTGCTGCGCAAGCTGGCTGCCTGAGAGGGCTCGAGACGGACGGAGACACCCATGCGTAGCGTGCTTTTCCTGCCTCTCGTCGCGCTGGCCGCCTGTGCGCCGTCGGCCGAAGAAGGCGAGGGAAAGCGCGCGCCCGCATCGCCCTTCGGCTTTGAACTCGCCGCGGCGCAGGATGGCCCCGCGACGCCCGTCTCCCCGGTCATCGATCTTGCCCCGGCCGAATTGCGCGAACGGCTCGGTGCCGGCGCGGTGCGGCTGATCGACGTGCGCACTGACGAGGAAGTCGCCCGGGGCATGATCCCGGGGGCCGAACATATCGCGCTCACCGATTTCGATCCCGCAGCGCTCGACCTTTCAGCGGAGGAGACGGTGGTGATCTATTGCCGTTCGGGCCGCAGGTCGGCGAAAGCGGCCGAGATGCTCGCTGCTCATAGCGGCGAGCCGGCGCGCCACCTCGAAGGCGGCATCCTCGCGTGGCAGAAGGCAGGTGGCGAAGTGACCGCGGCCGATTAGGTCCGGTTTTTCGAAAAGAAGTACGGCTTTTGCCCCCGACGTCCCCGCGCAGGCGCGCGCCCCCTGGACGATCAGGCGTCGCGCGTTTTCCGCTTGCCCTTGGCCCCCTTGCGGCGACGCAGGATCGCCGCTGCTGCGAGGCCGAACAGTCCCACCATCGGCGGCGCGGGCACTTCGACCCCGCTGCTGCTTCCGCTCGTGCTGCTCGATGTCGAAGAGGAGGTGCTGGACGAAGTGGAGCTGGAGGTCGAGGTCGAGGTCGAAGAGGAACTCGAAGTGGACGACGAGCTCGATGTCGAACTCGACGACGAGGTCGACGAGGTGATGTCGCCCGAGGTGCTCGACACGCTGCCCGTGCTTGTCGACACGCCGCCGGTGCTCGACGACACGCTGCCGGTCGAGGAGGAGACGCTGCCAGTGCTGGTCGAGACGGCACCGGTGCTGCTGGAAACCGCGCCCGTGCTGCTCGAGACAGCGCCCGTGCTGCTGGAAACCGCGCCCGTGCTGCTAGAGACATTGCCCGAAGAGGTCGATGTGCTGGTCGAGACGCCCCCCGTGCTCGACGACACCGCGCCGGTCGAGGTGCTGGTCGACACCTGACCGGTCGAGGACGAGATCGAGCCGGTCGAGGAAGTCGATGTCACGGTCCCCGACGACGATGTGGTCGAGGTCGAATTGTCGATGTCGATATCGATCACGATCCCGTCCGACCCGCCGGTGCTGGTCGTGCCCCCCGAGCTGACATCGCCCGAAGTCGATCCGCCCGAAGTCGATGTGGTGGTCGACACCGACACGTCGCCCGAGGATGAGCCGCCGCCGCCTCCGCCGAAGAAACCGCCGAAGAAGCCCCCTCCGAAACCGCCGCCGAAGCCGCCGAGCCCGCCGCCGATGATGGCAGGGGCCGCACCGCCTCCGCCGATCGGCGGGAGCGGCGGGAGCGGGGCCGGCGCGTAGGCGACCTGCTGGATCGGCGGGCATTCGGCGGGATCGAAATAGGCCTGGGTCGCGCCCTGCGGCAGGCTTGAGGCGACGCTGCCAGGCGCACCTGCATAAGGCTCGCACTCGATCGTGCGCTCGACGATCCGGCGGCGCCGCGGCTCGGGCTCAGGGATCGCGCGCTGGCGGGTCTCGATGTATTTCGGTTCTGCGGTCTGCGGCGCGGTCTTGACGTATTTGCCTTGCCGCTCGGTTTCGACGAGGCGGCCGTCGAGGTCCGTGGTGTATTCAGGCTCCTCGGTCGTCATCGGCTCGGCCGTGCGCACCGCGCCGCCCTGCTGGGCGACCTGCAGCGCGCCGCCGGTCATCAGAGCGACGCCCGCGGCGGTGGCGGAAAGCTTTGCGGCTGCCAGTTTGAGCGACATGGACTCACCTCGAAAATGCGATTCATCGGCGCAGGTCGCCGGACAGCGAACCTGCTCCGGCGCGAATGTGCACTTGTCCTTGTGGTGGCGAAGGCGCTGCGGGGGCAACGCCGTTAACCACCTTGGGAAACCAAGAATGGCCGGAATCGCGCGGGAATCACTGCTTTTGAGCGGGCCTGTCCCATTCCGGCACCGAAAGAGCCGAGAAATCAGCCGCGTGACACGGATCGGTTAACGGGCGAGCGCCCTCATTTACCATCCCCGAACATGCCGATCTGGCTTTCGGTCGGTCCGCTGGGCGGCGTCATGCCGAGATGCTCCCAGCCCGCATCGTTGAGCACGCGCCCGCGCGCGGTCCGCGCCAGCAGGCCCAGCTGGATGAGATAGGGCTCGACCACCTCCTCGACCGTGTCGCGCGGCTCGGCGAGCCCTGCGGCGAGGGTTTCCACCCCCACGGGTCCGCCCTTGTAGGTGGTCGCGATCATGGTGAGATACTTGCGGTCCATCGCATCGAGGCCGAGCCGGTCGATCTCCAGCCGGGTGAGCGCGTCGTCGGCCATCGCCTTCGTCACCGTGCCCTCGCCCGCGACATGGGCGAAGTCGCGCACCCGGCGCAGCAGCCGCCCGGCAACGCGCGGCGTGCCGCGCGAACGGCGAGCGATCTCGCGCGCGCCTTCGGCTTCGATCGCGAGCCCGAGAAGCCGCGCGCCGCGGGTGACGACGAGATCGAGTTCGTCATGGGTGTAGAAATTGAGCCGCACCGGAATGCCGAAACGGTCGCGCAGCGGCGTCGTCAGCAGGCCCTGCCGCGTGGTCGCGCCTACAAGAGTGAAGGGCGGCAGGTCGATCCGCACGCTGCGCGCCGATGGCCCCTCCCCGATGATGAGGTCGAGCGCGCGGTCCTCCATCGCAGGGTAGAGCACTTCCTCGACCACCGGGTTCAGGCGATGGATTTCGTCGATGAAGAGGACGTCGTGCGGCTCAAGATTGGTGAGCAGCGCGGCAAGATCGCCCGCCTTCGCGATGACGGGGCCGGATGTGGCGCGAAAGCCCACGCCGAGCTCGCCAGCGATGATCTGTGCCAGCGTCGTCTTGCCGAGACCGGGCGGGCCGAAGAAGAGAGTGTGATCCATCGCCTCGCCCCGGCCCTTGGCGCTCTCGATGAAGACGCGCAGGTTATCGCGCGCGGCCTCCTGCCCGATGAACTCGGCGAGCGATTTGGGACGCAGCGCGGCGTCGGGGTCGCCGGGTTGCGGCGCGGGGGAATGGAGGGGGGCGGGGTCGGTCATTGGAGAAGATCGCACACTGGATAGTTCTCCATCACGAAAGTCGATTGTCCTGCCGCATCTAGGCGGAATAATTCCGGCTCGTTTTCGATTTTCCCGGTCCACAGAGCGAGAAAAATTATCTTTCGCTCTGGCAGCATCAGCACGTGAGACGATGCTAAGTTCTTTAGGTCTCCGACCCACGATCTCAGCAACGCAACATCAAATTCCGACATTTTTCCCGCCGCAACTCGCTTAATCGTAGGCGCGTGAAGGAGGTCTCCGCAAAGCCCGTAGACCCGCGAAATAGATTGAAAGCTTATCGGCCGCGAGATTGGATCAATGTTGTGCTGACCCATACCATTCTTGTGGAGTTCCACTTTCACAGGCATGGGGAGTGGATGTTCGCTTAGGTCCTTAAGCTGCGCATATGCATTGACCGGCCTCCATTTCGTTTCAGACAGGTCCGCCCCTGCGTCTTCAAGGTGCGCCATTTGAGCACCCAACATTATCAATTCGCATATCAAGCGAATTTGCAGAGTTGCCAGTTCGCAGCCTGCCAAGGCGAACGGATCGTCCGGTTTATCTGCTAGTTCATCCAACACTTTCTCGGCAGTTAGCAGGCGCATAGCCATGGCCCTGAGGACGGCCGCATATGTCGAGTGGACTTGTTCTTCAGGCATGATCACAAAGCCATCAAAACGGGTTCACCGTATAGCCGCGCTGCTGCAGCACCGCGTGGGCCGTCATCGCCGAAAGCGACATCTCGACGCCGGGAATGAGTTCCTCCGGCGCGATGCCATAGGCCACTGCGCTCTGGCCGCATAGGACGAAGCGCACGTCCTCGGCGAGGAGTGCCTCGACCAGCGCGCCCGAGGGGTTGTCATCCGCATCCAGCAGTTCCCGCGAGGCCTTGCCGTGCACCACGACGACGAGGCGGATGTTCTCCTCGGGCACGCCGTGCGCGACATGCATGTTGAGAAAGCGCGCCGCCGCCATGAAACCGCGATTGGGGCTGCCCTCGGCGGCGGGCGTGCTCACGTCGAAGGCGACCGCGAATTCGGCGTCCGCGGGAAGCTGCTGAACGCCGGGGACGGGTGCGTGTGGGCCGAACTCCTCCAGCACCGGGCCGGTCTCGAACGCGCTCATGTCCTGCGCCGCCGCCGGGGCGGCCATCGAAAACGCCAGCGCCGCGATTGCTGCTCTCATGCTCATGCCTGTCTCTCCCTTTATCCCGCTGCCTTCTTGAGCGCGACCCGGATCAGCTCGCTCTCGCCCGCACCCTCGCCCAGTTCGGCCTGCGCGCGGGCGACGGCCTGGGCGGCGACGGCAGGCTTGAAGCCGAGATTTTCGAGCGCGCTCACCGCATCGGCGCTGGCCGAGCCCGCCGGGGCGACCTTCGCCGTCCCCGCGCCGCTGCCGGAGCCGCCGGGCAAGGCTCCCGCCCTGTCCTTCAATTCGTTGACGATCCGCCCCGCGAGCTTGGGGCCGACGCCATTGGCCCGCGCCACGCTCGCCGCATCGCCCGCAGCGCAGGCATCGCGCAATTCGCCGGTCGAGAGGGCCGAAAGGATCGCAAGGCCGACCTTGCTGCCCACCCCCTGCACGCCGGTCAGCAGGCGGAACCAGTCGCGCTCGCTCGCTTCTGCGAAGCCCAGCAGGCGCATGTCGTTCTCGCTCACCTGGAGGTCGGTGTGGACGGTGCAGGCCCCGCCCACCTCGCCCAGCGCGGACAGGGTCCGGGCCGAGCAATGGACAAGATAGCCGACGCCGCCGACATCGACGATCGCCCAGTCCTCGCCCGTTTCGTCGAGGCGGCCTTTCAGCTTCGCAATCATGGTTCTTTTCTGCGCTACCGCTTCGCTGCTTGAGCGCATCCTTGTCGCTCAAACCCGGGCGGATTGCCAGACGGGCGCGCGCGTTATCGTCGGCGCGCAGGCCTTCGCAGTTGCGGAATATCGACATGTCCGGCGAATCCGCTAAGGCTCCGCCCCATGAGCTTCAACACTTTCGGGCGCGTGCTGCGCTTTTCGACATGGGGGGAAAGCCACGGGCCTGCGCTGGGGGCGGTGGTCGACGGCTGCCCGCCGGGCCTGACCCTGCGCGAAAAGGACATCCAGCCCTTCCTCGATGCGCGCCGCCCGGGCCAGAGCCGCTACACCACGCAGCGCAAGGAGGCCGATCAGGTCCGCATCCTTTCGGGCGTGTTCGAGGAAAGAACCACCGGCACGCCGATCCACCTTATGATCGAGAACACCGACCAGCGTTCGAAGGATTATTCCGAAATCGCCCGCTCCTATCGCCCGGGCCATGCCGATTACGCCTATGACGCCAAATACGGGCACCGCGACTATCGCGGCGGCGGGCGCAGTTCCGCGCGCGAGACGGCGGCGAGGGTCGCGGCCGGAGCGGTCGCGCGGGCGATCATTCCCGAAGTCACGATCCATGCCTATGTCTGCGAACTGGGCGGCGATGCGATCGAGCGCGAGGCGATCGATTACGACCAGATCACCCGCAACCCCTTCTTCTGCCCTGACAGCTGGGCGGCGAAGCGATGGGAGGAGAAGGTCGAGAAAGCGCGCAAGGACGGCTCGTCGCTCGGCGCGGTGGTCGAATGCGTCGCGCTCGGCGTTCCGGCGGGCTGGGGCGCGCCGGTCTATGCCAAGCTCGACGCCGACCTTGCGAGCGCGATGATGAGCATCAACGCGGTCAAGGGGGTCGAGATCGGCGACGGTTTCGAGGCGGCGCGGCTGACGGGCGAGCAGAATGCCGACGCGATGTCTCCCGGGCCGGACGGCAAGCCGGTCTTTGCGAGCAATCATGCAGGCGGCACGGCAGGTGGGATCTCGACCGGGCAGCCGGTGGTGTGCCGGGTCGCGTTCAAACCGACCAGCTCGATCCTCACTCCGGTCCCCTCGATCAATTCGGATGGCGATGCAGTCGACGTGATGACCAAGGGCCGCCACGACCCCTGCGTCGGCATTCGCGGCGCGCCGGTGGTGGCGGCGATGATGGCGCTGGTGCTGGCAGACCACAAGATGCTGCACCGCGCTCAAGTAGCGTAAGCGATAGCGCGACAAGAAAACGCTCAAGTAGCGTAAGCGATAGCGCGACAGGGCCTCGCTCAGGCAGCGCAGGCGGTAGCGGAGCAAAAGAGAGCCTTCGTCCGGCTGCATCGCCCTTTCGCAGAGCCATTGCTTGTCGCAAGTCGATGCTGCGGATACCGCGCCGCGCATGATCCGCAGCCTGTTCCGATCAGCCCTTGCAGCAAGCTCGACCGCAATCGCGCTTGCCGTCGTCGTGCCCACCGCGCCCGTGACTGCGCAGAGCGCTGCGCAGGCGCCATACGAAGACAGCCTTTCCGCAGCCGAGGCGCGCGCCGATATCGCCGCTCTCTACGACACCATGCAGGCCGAGCACGTCGACCTCTTTGCCCGCCGGACCCGCGCGGAATACGACGCGAAGATCGGCGAAATCGCGGCGCGGATCGATGGGCCGATCGCGCGCTCAGCATTCCACCGCATGGTGCAGGAAGCGCTCGCCTTCGGCCGGGTCGGCCACGCGAAGAGCGATGCGCCGTTTCTCGATGTCATGACGCATGTTCAGGAGGGCGGCACGATCATCCCGCTTTCGGTCACCTATCGCGGCGAGGCCATGCTGACCGACCAGTGGGCGAGCGAGGGCGATGCCATGCCCCCCGGCTCGCGCGTCATGCGGCTTGACGGGCTGACCCTCGCCGAATTCGAGCGGCGCGCGCGCAAGCTTGTCTCGGCGGACACCGATCGGCTGCCGCGCGCCCAGATCGAGCTGGGTCTGCCTGCCTATCTCTTCCTGGTCTTCGGTCCGCGCGACACGCTCGAAATCGAGTTCATCGCCCCCGATGGCCGGCAGGAAAGCCGCGCCATTCCGGCCCGGGGTTTCGGCGAGATGTACGCCCTGCAGGCCGCGCGCCCGGTGCCGAACGCATCGCGGCATGCCTCGATGCGGGCCTTCGAGGATGTCGGGGGAGGGGTTTTCTACATCAAGCCCGGCCCATTCTTCGCGACCGAGGAAGAACGCGGCGAAGGCGGCGAAACCTATGCCATCGAACCCTACCGTGCCTTCGTGCGCGAGGCCTTCGCCGCGCTCGCGGACAGCGCGGCGAAGGACCTCGTCATCGACCTGCGCGGCAATCCGGGCGGGGATGCGAGCTTTTCCGATCTCGTCGTCGGGCGCGTCGCCGACCGACCCTTCGCCCAGTCCTCGCGCTACGAGTTGCGCGCCGGACCCAACACCAAGGCGGCCTGGGCGCAGCGCGAGCCTAAAGGCGACGGCCTCGGTGCACGCATTGCTGACGCGCTGGCGCGGGCCGAGCCGGGCGAGAGGATCGCGATCGAGGTGCCCGAAGCGCCGCCGATCGCCGACAATGCCTTTTCCGGCCGGGTCTTCGTGCTCGTCGATCGCCATTCCTATTCGAACGCTGCGGTCGTCGCGGCGATGATGCAGGATCTGGGCCTTGCTACGATCATGGGCGAGGAAACCGCCGACCTTGCAACCACGTACGGCGCGACCGAGACGTTCACACTGCCTGCATCCGGGGTCAAAGTGATCTATCCCAAGGCATTCATGGTGCGCCCCTCCGGTTCGCTCGCGGTGCGCGGGGTGGTGCCCGATTTCGCGATCCAGCCTAATCCGGTGGGCGCGGCCGAGGACCGGATGCTGGATACCGCGCTCACCCAGATCCGTCTCACGCGCTGAGCCTGTCAAGAGCTCTTGTCAGGCGGCGAATCGCCGCGAGCAGGAGATGCGCGTCGGTGGAAAACCGCCTGAAACAGCACCGCGAGGCGCATGGCTGGAGCCAGGGTGAACTTGCCCGGCGGCTCGGCGTGTCGCGGCAGACCATCAACGCGGTCGAAACCGACAAGTACGACCCCTCGCTGCCACTGGCGCTGCGCATGGCAAAGCTGTTCGCGGTCGCCGTGCCCGACCTGTTCATCGACCACTGGGAGCCCGCTGATGATGAGTGACGTGAAAAGCCCCGCGCAGGGAAAGCTCGTGCGCAAGGTCGTGATCCCCGCCCTCGCCGGCGGCGCTGTCGGCTTCGGCACGGCCTGGGGCGTCGGCGAATTGATCGATGGCGGCTTCGCCTCGGGCCTGACGCTGTCGGCCGAAATCGCGCTTGTGGCCGGTGCGCTCTACCTCGTCATGGCGCTAGGCGTGCTCATCGGCGCGCTGCGGCCCGGCTTCGGGGCGCGCTATCTCAATGTCGAGGATGCCGACGAACTGCGCGAAACCCGCGCAATGCTGGTCAATTCCTGCATCGCCATGGCGCTGTGGGGCGGCGGGCTCGCCGCGCTTGCGCTTGCCGCGCCCGGCCCGCTTGCGGCATCGACGGCGCTGGCGGCAGGCCTTGCCGGCTTCGCGCTCGGCGCGGTGTTCGCCTGGCGTTCGTGGCAGGCCTCGGACGAACTGATGACCTCCGTCACGCGCGAGGCCAATTCATTGACGGCGCTGCTCGCCTTCGCCCTGCTAGGCGGCTGGGGCGCGCTCGCCCATGCCGGTTACCTTCCCGCGCCCGCGCCGCTCGACCTGCTGACGACGTTCTTCGCGCTCGGGCTGGTGGCGACCTTCGTCGTCGTCGGACGGCGCGGGATGATGCGGCTCGACTAGCCCTCGCGCGCGCCCGGCGCTGCACCTGCGAAGCGGAAACTGAGCCGGCTTCGGCTGCGGCCGGAACTCTCTCGCGTGGTTCCCGTTCTGACGATTGAAAAAATCGATTGTTGCAATCGCACATTCCCGCTTTTGTGCATCGCAGCAGCCCTTATGTGGGGCAGGCAAGTTCAAACCGCCGTTTCAACCTTTCAATCTCAATCTTCCAGACAAGGGGAATACAGCAATGGGTATCATCGGTTCGACCATCCAGCCGTTCAAGGCGACCGCCTTCCAGGCCGGCAAGGACTTCTTCGACGTCACGAACGAGGACATCGCCGGCAAGTGGGCCGTGTTCTTCTTCTATCCGGCCGACTGGACCTTCGTCTGCCCGACCGAGCTCGAGGACCTGGGCGAGAAGTACGAGATGCTCCAGAAGATGGGCGTCGAAGTCTTCGCCGTCTCGACCGACACGCATTTCAGCCACAAGGCGTGGCACGACAATTCCGAAAAGATCAACAAGATCAAGTACGCCTTCCTCGGTGACCAGCTGCACACCCTGTCGAAGCAGTTCGGTGTGCTGCGCGAGGAAATGGGCCTTGCCGATCGCGCGACCTTCGTGGTCGATCCCGATGGCGTGATCCAGATCATGGAAATCACCTGCGAAGGCGTCGGCCGCAACGCGAACGAACTCGTCCGCAAGATCAAGGCCGCGCAGTATGTCCGCGAGAACCCGGGCCAGGTCTGCCCGGCGGCGTGGGAAGAGGGCAGCGACACGCTGGCTCCCTCGCTCGACCTCGTCGGCAAGATCTAAGGGGCGATATCCGACCCCGAACGCCCGGCGGCACCGCGTCGCCAGGCACGCATACGGCACGGCGCGCCCGCCCTCCCCCCTCCGGCGGGGCGCCGAAGCCGCAAGAGCCCGAGCCGCTTTCGTCAACGCGAAGCCCTCGGGTCGCAGAAGGGACCGGGAGGCCATCCGCCTCCACACCCTCCCCCCCCACGCGGGGCGGACGGTCTTCCGGTCCCATGCCTGCCCAGCCCGCACCAACAAGGGCACGCCGCGAATTGATCCGGCTCAAGGAAAGGCGCGAGGGGGCAAGTAGATTTACCGTCAACCGCGACCTTGACATGCAGACGCGCACCCCGCGATCCTGCGTCAAGCCGTGGCAGCGAAAGGCAACACACCATGCTCGACCAGAACATGAAGGCCCAGCTTGGGCAGTATCTTGCAAACCTGCGCCAGCCGATCGAGCTGGTCGCCACTCTCGACGATGGCGAGAAGAGCGCGCAGACCCGCGAGTTGCTCGAAGAAATCGCCGCGCTCCACGACCTCGTCACCGCGCGTTTCGACGGCACCGAGGGCCGCGTGCCGAGCTTCCTCATCCGCCGCGCCGATGACCACGCCTCCGCGGTGCGGTTCGCCGGCCTGCCGATGGGCCATGAATTCACCAGCCTCGTGCTCGCCCTGCTGTGGGCCGGCGGCCACCCGCCCAAGGTCGATGCCGACCTGATCGAACAGGTGCGCGGCCTCGAAGGGCAGTTCGATTTCGAGATGTTCTTCTCGCTCACCTGCCACAACTGCCCCGACGTGGTGCAGGCGCTGACGCTGATGGCGCTCGAGAACCCGAACGTCACCGCAACCCTGGTCGAAGGCGGCACGTTCAAGGACGAGGTCGAAGAACGCGACATCCTCGCGGTGCCGGCGACCTTTCTCAACGGAGAGGTCTTCTACAACGGCAAGATGGAACTCGCCGAAATCCTGTCCAAAGTCGACACCGGCGCCGATGCCAAGGCGGCGGCCAAGCTTTCGGCGAAGGACCCGTTCGAGGTCCTGATCGTCGGCGGCGGCCCGGCGGGCGCGGCGGCGGCGGTCTATACCGCGCGCAAGGGTTTCCGTACCGGGATCGCGGCCGAACGTTTCGGCGGACAGCTGATGGACACGCTCGGGATCGAGAACCTGCCCGGCACGACCTACACCGAAGGCCCCAAGCTGACCGACAACCTGCGCGCGCAGGTCGGCGAATACGACATTGACGTGATGGACCTCGCGCAGGCCAAGTCGCTCCGCCCGGCGGCGGAAAAGGGCGGCATGCACGCGCTCGAACTGACCAATGGCGCCGTGCTCAAGGGCCGCGCGCTGATTCTCGCCACGGGTGCACGCTGGCGCAACCTGGGCGTTCCGGGCGAAGCCGAATACCGCAACAAGGGCGTTGCCTATTGCCCCCACTGCGACGGCCCGCTGTTCAAGGGCAAGCGGATCGCGGTGATCGGCGGCGGCAATTCGGGCGTCGAAGCGGCGATCGACCTTGCCAACATCGTCGGCCACGTCACCCTGATCGAATTCGACACCAAGCTGCGCGCCGACGAGGTCCTGCAGAAGAAACTGCGCTCGATGGACAATGTCGAAATCATCGTGAACGGCCAGACGACCGAGATCACCGGTGACGGAAAGCGCGTCAACGGCCTCGTCCTCAAGGACCGCGAGAGCGGCGAGGACCGCACGATCGAACTCGAGGGCGTGTTCATCCAGATCGGCCTCGTGCCCAATACCGAATGGTTGAAGGACACGGGGATCGAACTGTCGAAATACGGCGAGATCGTCGTCGACGAACATGGCTCTACCAGCCTGCCCGGCATCTATGCCGCAGGCGATGCGACGATCATCAAGGACAAACAGATCGTCGTCGCCATGGGCACCGGTGCGACCGCAGGCCTCGGCGCGTTCGACTATCTCATCCGCAATGAGCCGGTCGAGGAGATCGCGCAGGCGGCGTAGGTCCTTGGGGGCTCCCCCGTCCGGGGGGCTTCCTCGGCGCCGTTCCTCCACTTCGCTGCGGGCGTGCAGACAGTTTTGCTTTGCACGTCTGCGGCCTTCGGCTTCGACTCCACGCCTCTGCGGGCTCCCATGCGGGAGCCCGTTTGCGTTTGTGTCCTTCCCTTTCTGTCATCCCCGCGAACGCGGGGACCAAGACCGCAAAGGCGCAGACAGAGACCGATCGATCACAACAATCGATCAATGGGCGCGAATTAATCGATTGGACAGATCACCCCTCGGTGCATCATCCTCCTGCCATCAAGCTCGGATAAACCGAGTCCCCCGGGGCGAAACCGGGGGAAGTTGAGAGAGGAGAGCATCATGGACGCGAAGACTGGTGAAATGGGCGGATGCCCGGTGCACGGCAATGCGATGCGTTCGCTGCTCGGCCGGACCAACCGCGATTGGTGGCCCGAAGCCCTGCAGCTCGACATCCTGACCGAAGGCGGGCGCAGCGCGAACCCGGCGGGCGAGGATTTCGATTACGCCGAAGCCTTCAACGCGCTCGATTACAAGGCGCTGAAGGAAGACCTCCACGCCCTGATGACCGACAGCCAGGACTGGTGGCCGGCCGATTACGGGCATTACGGCCCCTTCTTCATTCGCATGGCGTGGCATTCGGCGGGCACGTACCGCACCGGCGACGGGCGCGGCGGCGCGGGCTCGGGGCAGCAGCGCTTCGCCCCGCTCAACAGCTGGCCCGACAACGGCAATCTCGACAAGGCGCGCCGCCTGCTCTGGCCGGTGAAGCGCAAATACGGCAAGCATATCAGCTGGGCCGACCTCATGATCCTCGCCGGCAATGTCGCGATCGAGAGCATGGGCGGCCCGGTCTTCGGCTTCGGCGGCGGGCGCAAGGACGTGTTCGAACCCGAAAGCACCTATTGGGGCACCGAAGAGCAATGGGTGAACGAAGGCGTCGCCACCCGCATCCAGCCCAAGGAGGGCATGGCGCTCGAAAACCCGCTGGCGGCGATCCAGATGGGCCTCATCTACGTCAATCCCGAAGGTCCGGGCGGCGATCCGCACGATCCCGAAGGCATGGCGCGCGACATGCGCGAAACCTTCGCCCGGATGGCGATGAACGATGAAGAGACCGTCGCGCTCACCGCAGGCGGCCACGCTTTCGGCAAGTGCCACGGGGCGGAACCCACCGACACGTTCGGCCGCGCGCCCGAGGGCGAGGACCTGCACCTGATGGGCTTCGGCTGGCTCAACGACGAGGACGAGATCGGGAAGGGCCATATCACGACCTCCGGCATCGAAGGGCCGTGGACACCCAATCCGACTCAGTGGGGGGGCGACTATTTCCGGCTGCTGTTCAAATACGAGTACGAGCTGGTGAAATCGCCCGCGGGCGCGTTCCAGTGGACCCCGATCGATCCGGAAGAGGCGGACATGGCGCCCGATGCGCGCGATCCGTCGAAGAAGGTCCCGACGATCATGACCACCGCCGACATGGCGCTGAAGCGCGATCCCGAATACCGCAAGATCTCCGAGCGGTTCCGCGACGATCAGGCGGCACTGGACGATGCCTTCGCCCGCGCCTGGTTCAAGCTGTGCCACCGCGACATGGGGCCGAAGGTCCGCTATCTCGGCCCGGAAGTGCCGGAAGAGGACCTGATCTGGCAGGACCCGGTGCCGGCCGGAAAGGCCCCGTCCGACGGCGACGTGGCCGCCTTCAAGGCCAAGGTGCTCGACAGTGGGCTGTCAGTGAGTGAACTGGTCAAGGCGGCGTGGGCCTCGGCCTCGACCTATCGCCATTCGGACCATCGCGGCGGCGCCAATGGCGCGCGCGTGCGGCTCGCCCCGCAAAAGGACTGGGCCGCGAACGATCCCGATGAACTGGCGAAAGTGCTCGGCAAGCTCGACGAACTGCGCGGGAACATGAGCATGGCCGATGCGATCGTGCTCGCCGGATCGGCGGCGGTCGAGAAGGCGGCGAAGGATGCAGGCGTCGAAATCACCGTCCCCTTCATGGGCGGACGCGGCGATGCTGGAGAGGAACACACCGATGCGGAGAGCTTCGAACCGATGGAGCCGTTCGCCGACGGCTTCCGCAATTACCTCCGCAGCAAGGCCGACGTGAAAACCGAGGACATGATGATCGACAAGGCGCACCTTCTCGGCCTGTCGATCCCCGAAATGACCGTGCTGGTCGGCGGGATGCGGGCGTTGGGCGCAGTAAGCGGCAACGGCAAAGCCGGCGTGCTGACCGACAGGCCCGGCGCGCTGACGCCCGATTTCTTCGTCAACCTGCTCGACATGGGGACCAAGTGGGCGCCCGTGGAGGACAGCGGCGACGAGGAATATGTCGGGACCGACCGCAAGAGCGGCAAGGAACGCTGGCGCGCGACGCGGGCGGACCTCGTCTTCGGTTCGAATTCGCAGCTGCGCGCGCAGGCCGAACATTATGCCGAAATGGGCAACGAAGCCGCTTTCGTGTGCGATTTCGTCTCGGCCTGGACCAAGGTGATGAATGCCGACCGCTTCGACGTGAGCTACGCCAAGAACCACGCCTGATCCGGTCAAGACAGGTGAGAAAGGCCCTCGGGGGATGTCCCCGGGGGCCTTTTTGCAATTCTCAGAACCAGCCCGCGCCGCGCAGTTCGGCGACCTGGGCGCGCGCAACAGGCGCCTCGATCCCGCGCGGCAGGACCAGGCGGACATTGCGGCCCTCGCGCTTCACGTCCTCGACCGCGCCGCGCGCCACCCACCAGCTGCGATGGACCTGCCTGCCGTCGGTTTCGCCCAGATAGGCGACCGCATCGCGCATCCGCATCAGGACGAGATCGGAGCCGAGCGCGGTGTGCACGCGCACGTAATGGTCCTCCATCTCGAGCGCGATCACATCGCTGCCCAGTTCCGCCGGAAGCTGATCGAGCAGCGGATTGTCGCCGGCAGGCGGCGCGGCGATCGCATGGTCGGGATCCTGATCGGCGATCGCCGTATCGAGCCGCTTGCCGGGCGCCGTGCCGGGATCATCGGCAGCGTCCCCGCGAGCGCGAATCACATGGAACAGCGCCACGACGCCGCCGCCGATGACGAAGACGTAGAAATAGTGGAGCAGCCCCTCCTCAAGCCCAGGCAGCGGGATCGGCGGGGGGAGATGACCCGTGATCCACACCAGCGCCGCCATCGGCACGGTCGCGACCAGCGTCGCCGCGAACCACAAGGCCGCGCGCGGCAGCTCGAGCATCGCCTCGGCCCGGTCGACCACGAAACCCATCGGCCGATAGATTGCATAGCCCGCATAGGCGAAGCCGAGCCAACTAACGAGACGCCAAGCGAGCGGCATCTGGATGCTGCCGAACGGTCCGATGATCGCGAGGAACAGCCCCACCGCCGTCATGATCGCAAGGTCGATCGCCACGCGCCGGACAACCGGGGCGCGCAGCGCGCGTTCATGATCGCCGGACGAGACGGAAAATTCCACCATGGCAGTAAAATACGCTGCCCATTCGCGCTTCGTAAAGTGGCGACTCGCGCCTTACCGCGGTTTGCGCGGCACCGCTCACGCATGTCACGAGCCATTCGCGCAGGCGCGATTGCCCGCGAGCGGGCAGCGGGCATCTCCCATGGTCATCGACAACGCCCATTCGACAGGGAGACACGTGATGACCGAGCTTGTTCGCCGCTTCGCCTTTCCGCTGGCCACTTCGGACCGGCCTGCCCCCTCGGGACACGATTTTCCGCCACGCCTGCGCGCATTGGTGGCGCTTGTCGCCGCGGGGATGAGCGTGGCTGCCCTTGTCGCTATCGTGCGGGGCCTTTCCGGGACAGCGCCCTATCATTCCAATATCCGCGAACTTGCGATCCTGATCCATGTCGCGACCGTCCTTCCGGCAATTCCGCTCGGCGGCTGGCTCATCCTCGCGCGCAAGGGCGGCGCGCTGCACAAGGCGATGGGGCGGATATGGGTCGGTCTGATGGTGACGACCGCACTCGCGGCGATGTTCATCGGGCAGGGCGGCGAGGCCCTGCATGTCAGCCCGATCCAGATATTCGTACCGCTGACGCTGATCGCCGCCTGGAAGCTGGTCGCCGCCGCGCGCCGAGGCGACATGAAGACACACCGAAAGGAAGTGCTGATGCTGTTCCTCGGCGCGCTCACCATTCCCGGCCTCGTCGCCTTCCTGATGCCGGGCCGGATGATGCATGTCTGGTTGTTCGGATAAGGAGGTCAGGCGGCGCGCTTACCGACGCGCCGCCCGCCCGTATGCGTCAGCTGAAAAGCTTGCGACACACGCCTCGCGCCTCGGCCTCGTTCTTGTAGGCGAGCAGGACCTCCTGGAACTTGCAACCGAGCCCGTCGCCCCTGGCGCACAGATTCGCCGAAACAATCTGCGCTTCGCCGTAGGAACCCTTGCGGGCAAGGCGGTAGACCCTGTGCTGGTCGGTGCGTGCGTCGCAGTAGTCGCCTGCCGCTGCCTTGAAGCACAATTGCGCATTGAGCCATTCGCGCTCGCCGGCATAGCTGGGGGTGATCTGGCGATCGCCGAATATGTCCGACAGCGTGCGGCACGAATCGATCAGCGCTCCCAAGTAGCATGCCTGTTCGTAATAGGTGCGCGCGGCGTCGTAATCGGGCGTATTCATGCCCGTGCCGCGATAGGCGGCGGTCCCGGCATTGTTGCAGGCCTGGATGTCGGGGTCCTTATCCCGCAGGCAGAGCGGGCCGAGCAGCTCGATCGCCCGCCGCCCGTCGGTGCGACCGGCGCGACCATCGATGAACCACGAACCGAGATTGTAGCAGGCCGCGCCCACCCGCCGCTCGCAGCCGGTTTGGTAGAACCTGCTCACCTCGGGATAGATCGAGGGGTCACTTTTCGAACGGGTCTCCACGAGAGTGGCCGCGGCGTAGAAACAGGAGACGTCATCGCCGCCGTCGCAGCCGAGCCTGTAGAACGGGGGCGCGCCTTCATAACTTTTTGGCACGCCTTCACCGCGCCGCAGCCCGTCGCCGGCATAGCGGCAGGCGATCGGATAATTTCCGACGCATCCCTCGACCCGGAACCGCTGCGCCATTGAAGGCGATTTGCGGATGCCGTTGGTGCCCTGGGCATGGAAATTCGCAACCCTGATACAGATGAAGGCAATGCCCTCGCAGCAGGCCCCCTCGAACATCTGCATCGCACGCGGCACGTCGGCGGCCACGCCTTTGCCGTTGAACAGGTAGAAAGCGAGCGAGACGCAGCCGCGCCGGTCGCCCGTCTCGCACGATTGCCGGGTCAGCCCGTATCCTTTCGCCTTGTCGACTTCGAGTCCGCCGAGCCCGTTCTTGTGGGCATAGGCCAGGAAAACGGCTGCGCACGCATCTCCGCGCTCGGTCGCCTTGCGCAGGTCTTCGACCGTGGCCTGTTCGAGAATGCATGTCGTGAGCCGCTTGGTCGATACCTGCGTGATGTCATCGATCGACAGCGCATTCCACGGCTCCGCCCTGCCCTGCGCCGCGGCCGGACTGCCTGGAACGAATGCGCCGAGGGCGCATAGCAAGGCGGCCGCAAAGGCGGCGATTGGCATGGATTTCGTGGACTTCCCCCATTTTCGTGCCCCCGGATAATGCCAAGCGTGCATTCGCCTGTCCAGAACGGGCAGGCCTGCGCAAGGCTTCTCAGGCGATCTTAACGCACGCGTTTGAGCACGAGATAGAGCGCGCCTTCGCCGCCGTGCCTCACATGCGCGCGGCGCACGGCGGCGACGCAATCGGCATGGCGGCTGGCGGCGAGCCAGTCGAGCAGCTTCGCCCGGATCGCGCCGCGCCGCTCCATCCGGTCGGCGGGATCGACCGGCCGCTCGCGCCCGGCGACGACAAGCACCACTCGCGCCCCCATCGCCCTTGCCTGGTCGAGCCCGTTCATGATTCGCCCATGCGCCGTGTCGAGAGTGTGACCATGCAGGTCCAGCGTCAGGTCCGGCGTCACCCGCCCCGCCTTCAGCCGCCGATTCCAGTGCGAATCGAGCTCGGACGAGAAACGCGGGCGCGGCGCGGGCGGCGGTGCGGGCCGCGGCGGGCTCGCCGCGCCGGGCCGGGTCCGCACAGGAGTAGGTCCGGGCGGAGCAGCCCTGGCCCCCTCCTTTTTCGGCGACACGACGCGGGCCGCTGTTTCGCCCACGCCCGGCACCTTGCGGCCCGCCAGAGGGGTGACGCTTTCGGCAAGGCGCTCCCAGGCGGCACGCTCCTCGCTCGTCAGGCCGCGCGGCGCGCTCATCGGCCTTGCCCAAGGCGTTCGAGCGCAGGTTTGGGCAGCAGGACCAGCGCCTCGCCGCGCCCGCTCATCGTGCCGGCCGTGGCGCGCGCCTCGGGCCCGGCGCCCCAGAACGTGTCGAAGCGGTTCGCGCCCTTGATCGCTCCGCCCGTATCCTGCGCGATCCACAGCCCGTCCGCCTCGTCCCGGTCGAGGTCGAGCCAGACAGGCGCGCCCAGCGGCACGAAGCGCGGATCGGCAGCGAGCGACGCGCGCGGGCGCACCGGCACGCCGAGTGCGCCCAGCGGCCCATCCCCGTTAAGCTCGCGGAAGAAGACCCAGCTTTCGTTCATGCGCATCAGCGCCTGACCCTCCGCCGGGTTTTCGCGCAGATAGGTCATGATGCCCTGCATCGATCCGGGATATTGGCCCGGCCCCTCACCCAGCAGGCCGCGTTCGCGCATGACCGCACCGATGCTGGTGTAACCGCGCCCGTTCTGCCCGGCATAGCCGATGCGGATGACCTCCCCTTCCGGCGTGCGCAGGCGCCCGGAGCCCTGGATCTGGAGGAAGAAGAATTCGATCGGGTCGGCCGCCCAGGCGATGACCGGCGCGCGGCCCATGAGCGCCCCGCCCTCGATCTCGGCCCGGCTGTAATAGGGGATGAAAGCGCCGCTCGCAGTGCGGCGGCCCAGCGGCGGACGGCCCTCACGATCGGCGGGCGGCGCGCTGTCCGGCCAGCCGCGCTCGAGATCGGGCGGCATGCCGTAAACCGGGACTTCGAAGCCCGGACGGCGGGTGCGGCTGCCGAGGATTTCAGGTTCGTAATAGCCGGTGGCGAAGGCGGTGCCCTCTCCGACGCGGACAGTGGCGAAATGGGATGCGAAGAACCGGGACGCGCGCGCGGCCGGCCAGTCTCGCGCCGCTTCGCAGGGGATGCGCCAGTCGGCAGGAGCGGCGAGGCCGCTGGAATCCTCGCGCGCCAGAAGACGGGGGCAGGATTCGCGGAACGAAGCGAGCGCGATGGCGGCATTGGCCTGCGACAGGCCAAGCGCGGCGATCGCGGGTCCGGGCACGATCCCGGCGGCAGCGGCGCTGTTGACGACCGGAGCGGAGGAGACCGTGACAGGCGGGGACACGGGCGCGCCGGCGTCAGGAATTGCCGTGCATCCGGCCAGCACCACCATGAATGCCAGTGCGGCCGAACTGCGCATCAGACGATTGTCCCGTATGCTCGTCCCGGGCCGGCCCGGACGCGTGACCTAGCCCTCGTCGGTTTCGTCGAGCAGCCAGTTCGGATCCTTCGAGCCGACATTGCGGCTGAAGGTCCAGACATCCCGGCTTTCGATCGCATCGTCGAGCGAGCCGGCAACCACATTGCCGTCCCTGTCGCGGGTCACCGCCGCGATATCGGCCACGAACAGCACCGCGATACGCGCCGTGCGGCCCGAACGGCCTCCGTCGAGCGAGGCGGAATGAATGCGCGTTTCCTCGATCCGGATGAGCTTGTTGTCGAGCGTCTCACCCGCTTCCTCGCGCGCTTCGATCGCGGCGACGAAACCTTCGTAGACATCGTCGTCGCACAATTCGCGCAGCGTTTCGCGGTCGCCGTTCCAGAACGCTTCGAGCACCATTTCATAGGCGCCCTTCGCCCCGGCGAGGAATTGCGGGAGGTCGAAGCGGCTGTCCGCCTGCGCGATCTCGCGGATGCCGCGTTCGACCGCGGGCATGACGCCTTCCATCTCGATCACGCGCTGGGGCGCTGCGGGCGCGTATTGCGGCGACTGGGCGGGACGCTGATCGTCGTCCTTGCCCGAATCGAAGCGCTGCGGGACCGACTCCTCTTCATGTTCGGCTCGGCGTCCGAGCACGGAATAGAGCCGCAGGCCGAGAAAAGCGGCGATCATGGCGAGGATGACGATTTCTACGATCACAATGGATACCCGATCTCAATTGGTGGTTGCCCCGCTCCTCCCGCGTTGCAACGCATGAACCCCTGTCGTGCCTGAAATAGGCATCAATTACAATTCGCCAACGCCGAAACGGTTGCAAATTGCCGCATTTTCGCTGCGTCTGGTGCCAGATTCCTCCTTCGGGGCACCGGTCGCGGCGACGCACCATCTCACGTTCATCATGCGCGCGTCAGGTTGCGGCCTTGCTGCGCGGGTGCTACGCGCGCGCCGCAGCCTGCTGGCCGCCCGCGCAGTCAAAACGGGCGATCCGGTTCAATCATATCCTATTCGAAAGACTTTTCCCATGGCCGAAGAAGGCGACGTTCTCACCAATCTCGACAACCAGCAGGGCGCCAATGGCGCGGACAATCAGCCTGCCGCCGCGATCCTGACGCAATACATCAAGGACCTCTCGGTCGAGAACCCGAACGCGCCCGACGTCTATCAGTGGCAGGGTCAGCCCAAGATCGACGTCCAGTTCAACATCGGCGCCGAGCCGGTGGGCCAGGAAGTCCATGAGGTCACGCTCAAGATCAACATCACCGCCTCGGGCGACAAGGGCAATTTCTACCTCGTCGAACTGGACTATTGCGGCCTTGTCGGCATGCGCAACATTCCCGAGGACCAGGGCCATGCCTTTCTCTACGCCGAAGCGCCGCGCCTGCTCTTCCCCTTTGCCCGCCGGGTCGTGGCCGATGCGGTGCGCGATGCGGGCTTTCCGCCGCTGGTGGTCGATCCGATCGATTTCAACGGGCTTTATGTCCAGCAGCTCAATGCGCGCCGCCAGCAGCAGGGCGCGGACGACGCGCCGGCGCCGGGCGGCGACGCCTGACACCCGCCGACCGGGGGGCCTGAGGGCGTGAGCCTGCTCAGGAATGTCGGCACGATCGGCTCGCTCACCTTGCTGAGCCGCATCGCCGGGATGGCGCGCGAGATGATCTTCTCGCGCGTCCTCGGCGCGAATGCGGTGACCGATGCCTGGTTCCAGGCCTTCATCATACCCAACGTCTTTCGCCGCCTGTTCGCCGAGGGCGCGTTCTCGGCCGCCTTCGTGCCGATGTTTTCCAAGCGGCTGCACGGCAAGGACGACGCGCAGGAGGGTCTGGAGGACGCGCGCAGCTTCTCGAACGACGTGCTGAGCGTGTTCCTGCCGGTCCTGATCCTGCTCGTGGCGGTCTTCGAGCTCGCCATGCCGGGGGTGATCTGGATCCTGTCGGAAAAGCCGGTCGATCCCGAGACCTACCCTCTCGCGGTCGATTTCGCGCGGATCATGTTCCCCTACATCATCCTCGTCAGCCTCGTGACGCTGTTCACGGGGATGCTGAACAGCGTCTCCCGATTCGCTCCGGGGGCGAGCTTCCCGATAATCCTCAATCTCGTCCTCATCGCCTCCTTGCTGGGAGGCGAGCGATTCATGAACGCGACCGGCGCGAGCGTTGCCGAGACCGCTTATGGCATCGCCTGGGCGGTAACGGGGGCAGGCGTGATGCAGCTTGCCTGGCTCTATTACTGGGTCCGGGTCGAGGGTTTCCGGCCGAAACTGATGTGGCCGCGGATCACGCCCGAGGTGAAGCGCCTGTCGATCATCGCCCTGCCTGCCGCGATCGGCGGCGGGGCCTACCAGATCAACACGCTGGTCCAGCTCTATTTCCTCAACCAGCTTGAAGACGGTTCGGTGAGCTACATGAATTATGCCGACCGGCTGAACCAGCTCCCACTCGGCATCATCGGCATCGCGCTCTCGACCGCAATCCTGCCGACGCTGTCCAGATTCGTCGGCAGCGAAAACCGGGAAGGCGCAGACCGCATCCAGTCGGACGCGATCGAGCTTGCCATGCTGCTGACCATCCCTGCCGCCGTGGCGCTGGCGATCTGCGCGACACCCTTCGTCACGATGATCTTCCAGGGCGGGCGGTTCGATATCGCCGATGCGGCGGTGACGGGCGAGGTGCTGGCCATGCTGGTTCTCGGCCTGCCTGCCTATGTGCTGGTCAAGGTGCTGGTGCCCAATTTCTACGCCCGGGCCGATACGAAGACCCCGGTAATCGCGGCGTTCATCTCGCTCGGCGTGTTCATCGCCTTCACCTTCACCGTCCTCGATACCCTGGGCGTGGTCGGCGTGGCGCTGGCGAGCGTGTTGGGCGCTTGGATCAATGTCGCCTTCCTGCTCGTCGTGCTCGCGCGGCGCGGACATTATCGCATTCCCGGCGTCCTGTTCTTGCGCATCGGCAAGCAGGTGCTGGCCGCCGCTGCCATGGGGGCCGCCTTGTTCTATGCCCGCGACCTGCTAACCGACTGGTTCGCCGCCGGGATCCTCGCTCGTCTCGCGGCTCTGCTGGCGCTCGTCGGAGCGGCGGCGGTCGTCTATTTCGGCATCGCCTTTGCGGTCGGAGCGATCGACCGGCGGCGCATCGCCACCCTAACCAAGAAAGCGAAATGACAATGCGAGTCGTCTCCGGCATCCAGCCCACCGGAAAGCCCCATCTCGGCAATTATCTCGGCGCGATAGTCAATTACGTGAAGCTGCAGGACGAGGCCGTGGCGGCGGGAGGGGAATGCTTCATCTTCCTCGCCGATCTTCACGCCCTGTCCATGCCGCACGATCCGGCCGAGCTGTCCGAGGCGACCCGCGAGATGGTCGCCACGCTGGTCGCGTGCGGGGTCGATCCGGGCAAGACCGTGCTGTTCAACCAGGCCCAGGTCCCCGCCCATGCCGAACTGCAATGGCTTTTGAACGGCACGGCGCGGATGGGCTGGCTCAACCGGATGACCCAGTGGAAGGACAAGGCCGGCAAGAACCGCGAGGGCCAGTCGGTCGCGCTGTTCACCTATCCCGTCCTCCAGGCCGCCGACGTGCTGTTGTACCAGGCGACGCATGTGCCCGTGGGCGAGGATCAGAAGCAGCATCTCGAACTCGCCCGCGACATCGCGCAGAAGTTCAACAACGATTTCTGTCCCGAGGACGCACCGCTCTTCACCTTGCCCGATCCCTATATCCCGCCCGCTGCGGCGCGGATCATGAGCCTGCGCGACGGGACCGCGAAGATGTCGAAGTCCGACATGTCCGACATGAGCCGGATCAATCTCGTCGACGATGCCGACACGATCATGAAAAAGGTCAAGAAGGCCAAGACCGATCCCGAACCGCTGCCCTCGGAAGAGAAGGGCCTCGAAGACCGCCCCGAGGCGAGGAACCTCGTCGGGATCTACGGCGCGCTGACCGGCCGGAGCACCGCCGAGGTGCTGGCCGAGCTTGGAGGAGAGGGTTTCGGCGCGTTCAAGCCGAAGCTCGGCGAAGCGCTGGTCGAAACGCTCGCGCCCATCAATACCAGGTTCCGCGAACTGAAAGCCGATCAGGAGGCATTAGACGCGATCCTCGCACGCGGCGCGGCGCAGGCGCGCGAGCGCGGCGTGCCCACGCTCGACGCGGCCTATCGCGCGCTCGGCCTGGTGCGCGGATAGGCCGATACGGCGCCGACGAACCCCCTGATGACGCTCGCTTTTTGGACGAAGCGAGGCACATGCGCGTTCAATGCTGGTTCAGACCCGCACTGTATAAGGCCGTCATGACGGTGCTGCATCCGCGCGCCGGCAAGGTCGTATGATCGTCTCGAGGCTGACGGACGAGCCGCCGAAAACGGGCGGGCCGCCACTTCTCGACAAGGCGAGGCGCTCCCCGGCTGGGAGCGAGAGGGCATGGCGGTCTGCCGGGCATGGCACAAGGCACTGGTGAACTCGCAGAAGGTATGCCATGAAACATCCTAACATGAACCCAAGACGTTCCTACACGGCCACGGTCCGCATCGGTCTCGCGCTTGCCCTCGCCGGCAGCCTTGCGGCCTGCGCGACGCCGTTCAAGGCCGATGTCTCGCGCTTTGCCGCGCAGCTCCCCGCACCGCAGGGCGAAAGCTTTGCCGTGGTGGCGGAGGATCCGAAACTCGCCGGCGGGCTCGAATTCGCCATGTATGCCGATCTTGTCGCGGAAGAGCTGACCGAACTCGGCTACACACGCGCCGCTTCGCCTTCCGAGGCGAGCCTGCTCGTGCGCTTCGACTACGATGTCGACAACGGGCGAGAGCGCGTGCGCACATCCAATGTCGGTGTCGGCCCGGCCTTCGGCCCCTGGGGTGCCTGGGGCGGCTGGGGCGGCGGCTTCGGCTTCAATCGCGGCTGGGGCGTGGGCTTCTACGATCCGTGGCTCGCAGGCCCGCAGGTGCGCAGCTACACCGTCTATACGAGCGGGATCGACATCAAGATCGATTCGACCACGACCGGCGAACGCCTGTTCGAAGGTCAGGCGCAGGCGGTTTCGCGCTCGAACCGGCTGCAGACGCTGGTACCCAATCTGGTCGAGGCGATCTTCACCGATTTCCCCGGCAATTCGGGCGAGACGCTGCGGATCACGATCCGCGACGACGAAAGCAAGAAGGTCAAGGAAGTCGACTGAGCCGGACGCGTTCCGGTCACATTGGATGGGAGGGAAAGGCGGCGCCATGGGATCGGCGCCGCCTTTTTTGTTCTAGACCCCGGTGGACCCGAAACCGCCCGCGCCGCGCGCGGTCGCATCGAGCTCTTCGACCTCGCGCCATGACGCCTGCACCACGGGCGCGAGCACCAGCTGCGCGACCCTGTCCCCGCGAGCGATCGCGAAGGGTTCGCTCCCGTGATTTATCAGCAGGACCTTCAATTCCCCGCGATAATCCGAATCTATCGTTCCGGGGGTGTTGGGCACTGTGATGCCGTGCCTTAAGGCGAGCCCCGAACGCGGGCGGACCTGGATCTCGTAACCGGCCGGTATGGCAAGCGCGAGGCCGGTCGCGACCGGATGGCGCGCGCCGGGCTGGATCGTCACGTCCTCTGCGGAAACCACGTCCATCCCGGCCGCACCTTCGGTGGCATAGGCGGGGAGATCGAGGCCTTCCCCATGGGGCAGGCGCTTCACTTCTACGGGTACGGCCGTCATTCGGCGGCTTCGGCCTTGAGCGTCGCGGCGATCCGTTCGGCCAGCGCCATCGCGACGTCGCGCTTGGGCATCTGGTCGAGCGTCTCGACCCCGCTTTCGCTCACGATATGGACGAGATTGTCGTCGCCGCCCATCACGTCTCCTGACACGTCATTGGCGACGATCCAGTCGGCGGCCTTGCGCTTGCGCTTCTGCTTGGCATTGGCGAGGACATCGTCGGTTTCGGCAGCGAAGCCGATGACCAGTTCCGGGCGATCCTTGCCGGCGGCGAGATTGGTCAGGATGTCGGGATTTTCAGTCAGCATCAGCGCGGGCGGTGCCGAGCCGCGCTTCTTGATCTTCTCGCCCCGATATTCCTTCGGCCGCCAGTCGGCGACCGCTGCGACCATGACAGCGGCATCGGCGGGAAGCGCCCTTTTCACGGCTTTCGCCATGTCCTCGGCGGATTCGACATCGACGCGTGTCACACCCTCGGGCGTGCGGAGCGAGACTGGGCCCGCCACCAGCGTCACTTTCGCGCCGAGAGCCGCAGCGGCCGCGGCGATGGCAAAGCCCTGCTTCCCGCTCGACCGGTTGGCGATGTAGCGCACCGGGTCGATCGCTTCCCATGTCGGCCCTGCTGTGACGAGCACGTGGCGGCCCTTGAGGGGACGGTAGGATGCGTCGACTTCGAAACTGGCCGCATCGCCGTCGGCGCTTTCGAACGGCCCGGGTTCAAGGCGTTCGGGCGGCTGCCTGCGCGGGTCGAATTCGTGGTTCAGCGCATCGGGATCGATCGGCGGCGCGGAAGATGCCCCGCCCTTCTTCGCGAGCAGCGGCCCGCCGAAATCAGGCTTGAATTCGGGAATTTCCTCCTCGGGCGGCAATCCGTCGCCACCGGAGCCTTCATCCTCGCCGATATCCTGCTCGAAATCGTCCTCGAACTCGGAATATTCGGTCTCGATATCCTCGTGCGTGCGCTTGGGCGTGGAGCGCGGAATGAGCCGCGACAGGAGCCCGCCGAGCCCGCGCCCGACATCGCCGTCCTCGTCCTCGTCGTCGTCGTCGGCTTCGACCAGATCGTTGGCGGCGGCGGGAGCGGCAGCCGGAGCGGGCGTAGGATCCTCGACCTCGATCCCGAAATGCGCCGCAATCTCGCGCCAGATGACTTCGGGTTCGGGCAGGCGCCCATAGCCGAATTCGCCGCAGGCCATCGCACCTTCATCGGGATGGAGCACGCTGACGCCCGCCTGCCTCAGCCATTCGATGTTGCGCTGGGTCGCTTCGTGTTCCCACATCCGAACGTTCATCGCAGGGACGGCCATCACCGGCTTGTCCGTGGCGAGGATCAGCGTGGTGGCAAGATCGTCGGCGATGCCGCTCGCCATCTTGGCGACGAGATCGGCGGTGGCGGGACAGACGACGACGAGATCGGCCTCGCGCGACAACTGGATATGGCCCATCTCGACCTCGTTCTTGAGATCGAACAGGCTGGTATAGACCTGGTTTTCCGACAGGGCTGCAAGCGACATGGGCGTCACGAATTGCTGCCCGCCCTTGGTGACGACGCAGGTGACATCGCCGCCGCCCTTGCGGATCAGGCGGACGAGCTCCAACGACTTGTAGGCCGCGATACCGCCGCCCACGACCAGCAGGATTTTCGGCCCAGCGCCGCACATCGCGTCATGCATCTCCTAGTCGCGGCGGAAGCGTTCCCGCCGCATCTCGCGCGTTCCACCTAGCCTTCGGGCCCCGTTCCGCCAAGAGGCGAGCAGGTCCCTTGCGCCGGGCATGGTTAAGGTTTCGCTTATACAGGCGGGGATCGCCCGCGCCAAACGGCTTGAGACAGGATGCGCCGACGAGGCATAAGCGGCAGGATCAATCGAAAGGAAGTCCGATGACCGTCACTTTGCTGCGCGCCGCCCTGTTCCTAGCGGGGCTGGTATTTATCATCATCGGCGGTTCGTTTCTCGTCGATCCGGCAGCCATGGGCGGCAGTTTCGGGCTGGTGCCGCGCGGCGCGCAGGGCCTCTCCAGTCTGCGCGGCGATTTCTTCGCCTATTTCGTGGTCGCCGGCGCATGCCTGCTGATCGGCGCGTGGAAACGGCGCGGCGAATTCCTGCTGGTGGCGGGCGCGATCTTCGGGCTCACCTTTCTCGCGCGCGCCTACAGTCTCGTCGTGGACGGGTTCTATCTCGGCTGGGTGGCGCCGATGGGGGTCGAGGCGGTGACGGTGATCCTGATCGTGGTAGCGAGCCGGATACTGCCCAGCGGGGCCTTCGTCGAGCGCGAGGAGTGAAGCGTCAGCCGAGCAGGCCGGAAGCGACAAGCCCCCACATCGCGCCCGCGCCCACCGCGCCGGCGAAAAGATAGCCCAGCAGCGAGCCGCCCTGCCCTTCGCGCGGGCGCCGTTCGGTGAGGAGCGGAATCTCCGGCAGCGGTGGCGGTTCGGGCGCGCCGCCCTTGGGCGGGAACTTCTCCTCCAGCCGCCGGATCAGACCCGGCAGGCGCAGCAGCGTCTCGGTGTCTTCCTTGAGCCGGTCGGCCAGCGCGGCCTCGGGGCCGAGCTCATCGCGGATCCACGACCGGACATAGGGCGCGGCAGTGTCCCACATGTTGATGTCGGGATTGAGCTGGGTCGCGATGCCTTCGACCATCACCATCGTCTTCTGCAGCAGTAAAAGGTGAGGCTGGGTCTGCATGTCGAAATCGCGGGTGATCGCGAACAGCCCGTCGAGCATCTGGCCGACCGAGAGTTCCTTGACCGGCTTGCCGCGCATGGGCTCTCCCACTGCGCGCAGCGCGGTCGCGAATTCGCCGACCGAATGGTAACTCGGCACATATTGCGCCTCGAAATGGATTTCGGCGACGCGCTGATAATTGCCCGTCGTCAGCCCGTAGAGGATTTCAGCCAGCCATTGCCGCGCGCGCCGGTCGATCCGGCCCATGATGCCGAAATCGATCGCGACGATCGTTCCGTCGTCCTCCACGAACAGATTGCCCTGGTGCATGTCGGCATGAAAGAAGCCCGCGCTGATCGCCTGCGTGAGAAAGCTGATGACGAGCTTTTCGGCGATCGCTGGCAGATCGTGCCCGCGCTCGATCAACGCCTCGGTATTCGAGATCTTGACCCCGTCGATCCATTCGATCGTCAGCACGCGGCCATTGGTGCGATCCCAGTCGATCTCGGGAATGCGGTATCCCGTCACCCCCGCCATCTGCTCGGCGAGCTCGCTGGCCGAGGCGGCTTCGCGGCGGAGATCGAGTTCAGAATTCGACCAGCGCTTGAAATTGGCGATCGTCAGGCGCGGGCGCAGGCGGCTCGCCTCTCCGCCCATCGCCTCGACATGGGCGGCGGCCCATTCATAGGTCTGGATGTCGCGCGCGAATTTCTGGCGGATGCCGGGGCGCAGGACCTTGATCGCGACCTTGCGGCCGTCTTTCGTTACGCCCTTGTGCACCTGCGCGATCGAGGCGGCGCCGACGGGAACAGGGTCGATCTCGGCGAACAGGGTCTCGAGCGGCTGTTCGAAACTCGCCTCGATCTGTTCGCGGATCTTGTCGAACGGGACGGGCGGAAGATTGTCCTGCAGGCTGAGAAGATTGTGCGCCGCTTCCTCGCCGACGAGATCGGGCCGCGTCGCAAGCGACTGGCCGAGCTTGATCGCCGCCGGACCGATCGCACGAAAGGCGCCCGCATAGTCGCGCGGTCCCTTTGCCCCGGTAAAGGTCGCGAGCCGGGCAAGCTTGACCAGCCGGCGCAGTGCCGAAGGCGCGTTCGGGTCCTCCTCGATCCCCACCAGCGCGCGGCGGCGAGCGAGCGTCGTCCCCCAATTGGCGAGGCGCAGGAGATGGATGGCAGGCGCTGTCATGTCAGGTCAGTGCGCTCGAACCGGCAAAGTGTTCCCCATGCGGCCGCGATCAGACCTTCCAGCCCGAATGGATCGCGACAAGCCCGCCCATGATCGGTTCGACCTTGGTGTTCACGAAGCCTGCGCGCGCGATCATCCGTTCGAATTCGGCCATGCGCGGAAACTTGCGGATCGATTCGACGAGATAGCGATAGGAATCGGCATCCCCAGCGATCACCTGGCCCATGCGCGGAAGAAGCCGGTCGGAATAAAGGTCGTAGGCCTCCTTGAGGCCCGACCATTCGACGGTCGAGAATTCGAGGCAGAAGAACCGCCCGCCCGGACGCAGCACCCGGTGCGCCTCGGCCAGCGCGCGGTCTATGTGGGTCACGTTCCTTATGCCGAAGGCGATGGTGTAGGCATCGAAG
The DNA here is from genome assembly GCF_001719165.1 of Erythrobacter litoralis. Classification (NCBI taxonomy): domain Bacteria; kingdom Pseudomonadati; phylum Pseudomonadota; class Alphaproteobacteria; order Sphingomonadales; family Erythrobacteraceae; genus Erythrobacter; species Erythrobacter litoralis. The sequence goes on along the minus strand of NZ_CP017057.1, from coordinate 544,235 downwards.
GTGTTGGAGGCGAATTCGACCTGCTCGGCATTCTGGCAGGTGAAGACGAGGCTGCCCTCGTCCTCGCTGCTGCCGCGTTCGACGGCGCGCTCTGCGCCGACGTCGAGCATTTCCTGGTTGATGTCGGCGACCGTCACATGCGCACCCTTCGCCACCATGCGAAAGGCAATGTCGCCTGTCCCGCCCGCCATGTCGAGCACCTGCTCGCCCGGCTGCGGCTTCACGCGCTTGACGAAACGGTCCTTCCAAAGCCGGTGCATGCCTGCCGACATCGCATCGTTCATGATGTCGTATTTCTGCGCGACGCTCGTGAAGACCGCGCCCACGCGGCGGGTCTTTTCCTCTGGGGTGACGTCTTCGTAGCCGAAGGAGACGGTTTCGGGGCTGTCGGTGGCAGTGCGCGCTGTGTCGTTCATGGCGGCATGCCTTAGGGTGAATCGCGCGCGGGGCAAAGGCCTTGTATTCACGCTTCGTCGGGGCGAAAGCGAGTGCCCCTTTCGCTGGCCCCGCGCCGCCCTTACGACAAGCCTTTCCGCCATGCCCGAATTGCCCGAAGTCGAAACCACCGTTCGCGGCCTCGCCCGCTATCTCGAAGGCGAGCGGATCACGCGTGTCGCGGTGAACCGCCCCGATCTGCGCCGCCCCTTCCCCGCCGATCTGGTACAGGCGATGACGGGCGCGCGGGTCACCGGCCTCGCGCGGCGCGCGAAATACGGCCTCATCCACACCGACCGGGCGCGCACGCTGGTGTTTCACCTCGGCATGAGCGGGCGCTGGCGGATCGATCCCGCACAGGCCGACATTCACGACCATCTCCTGCTCGAAACCGCGGACCATCGTTTTGCCTTGTGCGACCCGCGCCGCTTCGGCTCGGTCGATCTCGTCGAGACGGAGGCGCTCGGGGAATGGCCGCAATTCGCCGCCATGGGGCCGGAACCGCTGGGCGAGGACCTGACGCCGGCGCATCTCAGGGCCGCTCTTGCCGGGCGCACCCAATCGATCAAGCTGTGCCTGCTCGACCAGCGGACCGTCGCGGGGCTTGGCAACATCTATGTCTGCGAAGCGTTGTGGCGCGCGCGAATCCATCCGAGGAAAGCCGGCGGCAAGGTGACGAAGCCGCAGCTTGCCCGGTTGGTGCCGGCGATCCGCGATGTGCTCGAGGCGTCGATCCGCGACGGCGGCTCGACCCTGCGCGATTATGCCGCGCCCGACGGGGAACTGGGCTATTTCGCGACGCGCTTCGACGTCTACGGACGCACGGGCGAACCCTGCCGCCGCGCAGATGGCGGGACCGTGCGACGCATCGCGCAGGGCGGGCGCAGTACCTGGTTCTGCCCCAAATGCCAGCGCTGACGGGCTGCGCGAGGTGCAGGTGCGAGGGAATCGTTGACCTTTCGGCCCTCCCGCCCTATGTGGCGCGCTTCCCGGCGGCCGGGTCCGTAATGTCCGGATGCTGCCGAGCGACCTTTTGACAGAGCATCGAACCTTCACGCTGGCCCGATAGGCCACGCCGACAAAACGCGAGACAGACGAGAAGACATGGCCAACACGCCGCAAGCCCGTAAGCGCATCCGCCGCAACAACCGCCGCGCGGACATCAACACCGCCCGCATGAGCCGTATCCGCAGCTTCATCAAGAAGGTCGAAACGGCCATCGAGGAAGGCGACAAGGACGCGGCGGCCAATGCCCTGAGGGCGGCCCAGCCCGAAATGCAGCGCGGCGTCGCCCGCGGCGTGCTTCACAAGAACACCGTCGCGCGCAAGATCTCGCGTCTCTCGAAGCGCGTCTCCGCGCTCTGAGGGCCGCCGGGCGGACGCTCCGATGGGGCGAATCATCCGCGGGTTTTTATAGGTGATTCTACGGGGCTCGCACGCTGTCGAGCCCGCCGCTCCCGAATAGGGCCGCGCCGATCAGGTGCGGCCTTTTTTCATGCGACAATTGTGACTGCGAACCCTGCGCGAAACGTAAGGATTCCTCACGATTCGCGAGTGCTAGAATACGCTTCGCAAAGCAAAACAGGGACTTGAACGAACGGCTGCGGGCTTGCGCCGAGTCAACAGGATTATTTCACTTTTTTTAAACGCGCCTGCTTGCCTTGGAGGGCGATCGGTTCTTTATTCGCGTCTCACTCGGAGCGGGACAGTCCGGGTTCTTAAAAGCTGATGACAGGGGGCATCCCGAGGGACCACGTTTCCCGGGGAAAGACGAATATTGCCTGTCGTACACGAGGTATGCCGCCCGGGGCCAAACGTCCCGGGTGCGAGGACGAATTGGGGAAGTAATGGTGCATAAAATCGACAAGGCGCGGACCACGCGTCGTTCCACCGACGACGATCTGATGGAAGATGCAGAAGCCGTGAACCTCGCCGCCGATTGGGCCGATATCAGCCAGGGCCTGCGCAAGGATCTCGGTCACCAACTGCACAGCCAGTGGATCCGCCCGATCCAGCTTGGCGGGATCGACAAGGACACCGGCACGCTCGATCTCTATCTGCCGACCGAATTCGCCGCGAACTGGGTCAACGACCGTTTCCGCGACCGGCTCCAGCTCGCGTGGAAGATCGCCCGCAGCGAAGTTCGCCAGGTCCGTGTCCAGGTCCATCCGGGTCGCCGCCAGCTGCCCGAACTTCATCTCGAGGATTCGCGCCGCGCGGCCAATGACGGAGCCAGTGCGATCGCGGTCGCCGCGGGGACGATCGGCGATTCGGGTTTCACCGGTTCGGTCGGGCTCGATCCATCGCTCACCTTCGCCGCATTCGTCACGGGTGAGGCGAACGTGCTCGCCTGCAACGCGGCGCAGCGCATGGCCGCGACAGAAAAGCCGCAATTCTCGCCGCTCTATCTCAAGGCCGCGACCGGACAGGGCAAGACGCACCTTCTCCATGCGATCGGCCATGCCTACCTGCAGGCCCATCCGCGCGCGCGGATCTTCTATTGTTCGGCAGAGCGCTTCATGGTCGAGTTCGTCCAGGCGCTGAAGGCGAACCAGATGATCGAGTTCAAGGGCCGCCTCAGGAGCTTCGACCTGCTGCTGGTGGACGACATCCAGTTCATCATCGGCAAGGCATCGGCGCAGGAGGAGTTGCTCTACACGATCGACGCGCTTCTCGCCGAGGGCAAGCGGCTGGTCTTCGCCGCCGACCGCGCCCCGCAGGCATTGGACGGGGTCGAACCGCGGCTCCTCTCGCGCCTGTCGATGGGCCTCGTCGCCGACATTCAGGCCGCCGATATCGAGCTCAGGAAGAAGATCCTCGAATCCAAGCTTTCGCGTTTCGCGCCGCTTTCGGTGCCCGAGGACGTCATCGACTTCCTCGCCCGGACGATCACGCGCAATATCCGCGAGCTGGTGGGCGGGCTCAACAAGCTGATCGCCTATGCCCAGCTGACCGGGCAGGAAGTCTCGCTCCAGCTGGCCGAGGAACAGCTCACCGACATCCTTTCGGCCAATCGCCGCCGGATCACGATCGACGAAATCCAGCGCACCGTTTGCCAGTTCTACCGCATCGACCGCTCGGAAATGAGCTCGAAGCGGCGCGCGCGCGCCGTGGTCCGCCCGCGGCAGGTGGCGATGTACCTGTCGAAGGTGCTCACGCCGCGTTCCTATCCCGAAATCGGGCGCAAGTTCGGCGGGCGCGACCATTCGACGGTCATCCACGCCGTGCGCCTGATCGAGGACCTGCGCCAGCGCGATGCCGACATGGACGGCGATGTGCGCAGCCTCTTGCGCCAGCTGGAAAGTTAATTCTCACGCAATTCGCGCAAGTTCTGGACAGTTTAGTCCACAACCGCGCTCCACGATGTCTCCACGCCTGATCGACAGGGTTGTGCCCCGCCCATGCACAGCCCTGTCGACAGGTCATGCCCAAGATGCCAACAGGCTTTCCCATGAGCCTTTCACCGGCCCGCCTCGACCGCTTTGCGCGCCATATCGTCCTGCCCGAGATCGGTGGCGCGGGCCAGGTCGCACTTTCCCGCAGGCATGTCGTCGTCATGGGCCTTGGCGGGATCGGCTCACCGGCATTGCAATATCTCGCCGCGAGCGGGATCGGGCGCTTCACGCTGGTCGACGACGATACGGTCGACGTCTCGAACCTCCAGCGCCAGACGATCTTCACCCAGCGCGATACCGGCCACGGCAAGGCGACGAGCGCGCGCCGCTGGCTCGCCAATTTCGACGATACGCTAAGCGTGGAGATATCGGATGCGCGGGTGACGAAGGACAATGCCGGAGGCATCGTTGCAGGCGCCGACCTCGTGCTTGACGGGACCGACAATTTCGCCACCCGCCTCGCCGTTTCCGATGCCTGCGTCGCCGCGAGCGTGCCGCTCCTGAGCGCGGCGGTGGGGCAATTTCAGGGGCAGGTCGGAGCATTTGCCGGACACCTAGCCGACCAGCCTTGCTATCGCTGCTTCGTCGGCGACGCCTTCGATGCAGAGGATTGCGACACCTGTGCGGAGGACGGGATGCTCGGCGCGATGGCGGGCTGGACCGGGAGCTTTGCCGCGATGCAGGCGGTCCGCGTCCTGCTCGAAGGGGTCAGCGCGTTCGGCAGGCCGCAATGGGGCAGGCTCCACCTGCTCGACGGCATGGCGCCGGGAATGCGGACGCTCAATATTGCCAAGGACCCGGCCTGCAAGGGCTGCGCCTCGACCTGACGCGGCTCACGCTCGCCCTGTCGCAGGCAACGGGGCGCGTGGAACCGGCAAGTAATCCTTTCGTTGGTCTAGGTGAACGAAAGGATGAATTCATGACACTTCTCAATATCTTGATCCTCAGTGCCGGCGCAGTCTTCGGATTTTCGCAATGGCAGAAGATGAAGAGGAAAACACCGGACGACCATCGCCCGAAGCCCGAAGAGAAATTCAAGGGTGGTGGGGAGCCGACGCAGGCGCGTCCGTGATCCGATCGAATTCCCGCAGCGAGAGAGGCCGGCCCATGCGCCGGCCTTTTTCATGCGCGTGTGCTATAACGAATGCGCAATGAACGACGCACAGGACAGGAACGAGCTCGCCGAGGACCGGACCGACTGGGCCGAGGATCGCACGCTGATGGCGAACGAGCGGACCTTCGCCGGGTGGATGCGCACGGGGCTGGCCGCGGTCGGGATCGGGCTCGGTTTCAACGCCCTGTTCGGCAAGCTCGATCCCGTCTGGGTGGCAAAGGGCATCGCGACGATTTTCATTGCGATCGGCGTGTTCGTATTCTGGAGCGCGCAGCGCAATGCGAGCGCCGTTCAGAGCCGGATGGATTCGCACGATGCGGCGCCGATCCGGACTTCGAACATGAAACTGATCGCTGCCGCGATGGCCTTTGCAAGCGCCTGCCTCGCCGTCGGCATCTGGGCGATCGATCTGCGCAGTTGATCAGCCGCCCAGGACCTCGTCGACCCATTGCGCAACGAGCACGCTTGCCGGGCCGTGCCGCGATTCGGTGAAAAACCGGCTACCTTCCGAAGGCTCGAGATTGAGCTCGAGCGTGTGCGCGCCGTTCATCAACGCCTCCTGCACGAAACCCGCCGCTGGATAGACCGCGCCGCTCGTGCCGATGCTCACGAACAGGTCGCAGGCCGAAAGCGCCTCGTAGATCCGCCCCATGCGATACGGCATTTCGCCGAACCACACGACATCGGGGCGCAGGCTCGGAGCCTGGCATACCGGGCATTTCGGGCGATCGGATAGCGTCGCATCCCATGGCGAGCGCATCTCGCATGCCGTGCACAGCGCGCTCGAAAGTTCGCCATGCATGTGCAGCACGTCCCGCGAACCGCCGCGCTCGTGGAGATTGTCGACATTCTGCGTGACCAGCAAAAGGTCGCCGGGAAATTCGGCCTCCAGCCGGGCCAGCGCCTTGTGCGCTGCATTGGGTTCGACCCCTTTGAGCGCCTCGCGGCGCTGATCGTAGAAGCCGAGCACGAGATCGGGATCGCGCGCGAAGCCTTCGGGCGTCGCCACATCCTCGATCCGGTGCTTTTCCCACAGCCCGCCCGCATCGCGGAACGTGTCGATCCCGCTCTCGGCGGAAATGCCTGCACCTGTAAGGATGACGATGCGCTCGAACTTTGCCATGAAGCCTTTGACCACATCAGGCGGAGCGAAAGCAATGAGCGAGGGGGCAGGCACTGGCGGAACACGGCGCTTCGCCGTGATCGGGCACAAGGGCCGCATGGGTCACGCGATCGCGACGGCGATCGAGGAGGCGGGGCACGAATTCTGCGTGGGCGTCGATCTCGGAGGTGACCCGGAGCCGCTGCTGGGACAGTGCGAGGTGGCAGTGGACTTTTCCGCGCCGGACGGCCTTGCCGCGAATCTCAAGGCGGCGAAGGCAGCGGGCATTCCCATCCTGATCGGCACGACGGGGCTGGAGCAAGAGCACTTCGCGATGATCGCCGAGGCGGGGAAGGCGATTCCCGTGCTTCAGACCGGCAACACCTCGCTCGGCGTCACGCTGCTCGCCCATCTCGTGCGCGAGGCGGCGGCGCGGCTGGGGCCGGAATGGGATATCGAGGTGCTCGAAATGCATCACCGGATGAAGGTCGATGCGCCTTCGGGCACGGCCAAGCTGCTCGGCGAAGCGGCGGCCGAGGCGCGCGGAATAGAGCTGGCCGACAACATGGAAAGCGGTCGCCACGGCTTCACCGGCGAACGGCGCGAGGGGAGCATCGGTTTCGCCACCCTGCGCGGCGGAACGGTCGCGGGCGAACACAGCGTGATCTTTGCCGGACCTCAGGAACGCATCACCCTTTCCCATAACGCGGAAGACCGAGCCATCTTCGCACGCGGTGCGGTCAAGGGGGCGCTGTGGCTGCTCGAACAGGAGCCAGGGCGCTACCGGATGGAGGACGTGCTCGGCCTGTGACGGTATCCGGCACCCCGCAACAAAGCCCGGCGATGACCCTGCGCGCGAAGACCTATCATCAGCTCTTCGCCTCTTCCCGGCGCGACGGCCGCCTCACTCTCACCGATCGGGTGGTCCTCGTCGCGATCCTCGCGTCGGTCGTGGTAGCGATCATCGGCACCGAACGGGCCTTCGCGACGGAGAACCGCAGCGCGATCCTGTGGGCCGAATTCGGCTTCGGCCTCTTTTTCCTGGCTGAATACTGCACGCGGCTATGGGCTGTCGCCGAACGCGCCGGGCCGGAAGGAGACTGGACGAAACGGTTCGCATGGATGCGCTCCTTCTTCGCGCTGATCGACCTGTTCGTGGTGATCGTCACGCTCGTCCCGTTCGTGCTGACAGGCGCTCCGATCCTGCGCCTGCTGCGGCTGTTCCGGCTTGCAGCGCTGCTCAAGTTCGGGCGGTTTTCCATGGCGCTGAAGGCGCTCGGGTCGGCGGTGATCGAGCGGCGCTATGACCTGTACGTGACGGGCGCGCTCGCCATGGTGCTCTTGCTGGGCGGTGCGACCGCGCTCTATTGGGCGGAGGGCAAGGTGCAGCCCGAGGCCTTCGGCTCGATCCCGCGTGCGATGTGGTGGTCCGTCATCACGCTGACCACGGTCGGCTATGGCGATGTCTCGCCCCTGACCCCGCTCGGCAAGGTGCTGGCAGCCTTCGTCGCGATCGGCGGGATCGGGCTCGTCGCCATGCCCACGGGCATCATCGCTGCGGCCTTCTCGGACGCGATGCAGGCCTATCGCGACAAGATCGACCCCGCGGACGAGGAAAATCCGATGCCATGACCAAAGACCAGATCTTCGAGTTCTTCCGCCGCCTCGCGGAGGACAATCCAGAGCCCGAGACCGAGCTCGAATACGGCAATGCCTACCAGCTCGTCGTCGCGGTCGCCTTGAGCGCGCAGGCGACCGATGTCGGCGTCAACAAGGCGACGCGCGCTTTGTTCGAGCGGGTGAAGACCCCTCAGCGGATGCTTGATCTCGGGCTCGATGGGCTGACGCAGCACATCAGGACGATCGGCCTGTTCAATTCCAAGGCGAAGAACGTCATCGCGCTCTCGCAATTGCTGGTCGACGAATATGGCGGCGAGGTGCCCGACACGCGCGAGGATCTCGTCAGGCTTCCCGGGGTCGGGCGCAAGACCGCCAATGTCGTGCTCAATTGCTGGTTCCGGCAGGAAACCTTCGCGGTCGACACCCATATCCTGCGCGTCGGCAATCGCACCGGGCTGGCCAAGGGCAAGACACCCGAGCAGGTCGAGGCGAAGCTGGAGAAGCGGGTGCCGCAACCCTTTCGCCTCCACGCCCATCATTGGCTGATCCTGCACGGGCGCTATGTCTGCAAGGCGCGCACGCCGGAATGCTGGCGGTGCCCGGTCGCGGACCTGTGCAGCTATCGCAAGAAGGTGCTAGAAGACCCGAAACAGGGGAAGAACAAGACCGTGCGCGCCTGATCAGGGGCGATCGAGGCAGCGCCGACAAGGAGAGGACAATGCCAAGACCCCTGACCTTCACCATCCTTTCGCTCACTGCGCTTGCCGCGGCCTGCGCTCCAGTGGAGGAGGGCGAACGCTCGAGCGAGCCCACTGCCTACGATCCGCCCGTGCGCGTGGTGGGAGAGGCGCGAAACTGCATCCCGCTCGCCCAGATCCGACAGACCCCGGTGAGGAGCGACGACGTGATCGATTTCGAGATGCGCGGCGGCCGCGTCTACCGCAACGTGCTGCCCAATTCCTGCCCGCAGCTCGGCCTGTGGGAAGCCTTCACCTACGACACCGAGATCAGCCAGCTGTGCAGCGCGGAGATCATCTACACGCTCCAGCAGATCGGCGGCGGCGTGCAGCGCGGCGCGGGCTGCGGGCTGGGCCGGTTCGTGCCGGTCGAATATGTCGACGAGGACGAGGGCGAATAGGCCGTGCGCCTACCCCGGAATTCAGCCGCCATTCACGCGTTTCTGGCGAAATTCCTCCGGCAGAATCAGGCAGGAGAAGGGAGTATGGCGACTTTCCGCAAGGCTTCGGCAAAAGGCGGGGCGCTCGCCTTCGGCCTTCTCCTGATAGGCTGCGCGGGCGCCTCGCCCGGCCCCGGGTCGCTCGAAGGCAAGGTCGCCAATGCCCGCATCTGGCCCGCCGAGGCGAGCATGTTCGTGCGCAACACGGCCGGGCCGCGCCGCTGCCTCCAGACCGCCAACACCTTCTTCGTCGTCAATGACGATCAGAGCATCATCTTCATGAATGATGGACGGTTCTATCTCAATCGCCTCCAATCGCGCTGCGAGGGCGTGCTGATCGACGGCTTCACTCGAGGCGCGGGCTTCGGGAGGCAGCAGATCTGTTCGGGCATGGCCATCACGCTCGACGACCAGTTCGGCGGCAACCCGAATGCGCAATGTCATCTCGGCAGTTTCGAGCCGCTCGAAGTGGTGGGCCCGGACGAGGCGGGCGAGAAGATCGTGCTCAATGAAGGCGAGACGCTACGCCGCCCGCGCTGATCAGGGCCGTGCGGCGGCGGGAGACGTGCCCTCGTAAAGGTCGCCGGGCGGAGGGCCGGAATGATGGATGCGCCGCACCTTCCATTCTTTGTCGAGCGTCAGGAGATAGGACATGACGCCTTCGGTTTGCGCGGTGCTGCCGTCCTCGTAGACGGTGTCATCCTCGACCGCGACCGTGACATGGACCTCGGAAGGGGAGAGCACGAGGGGGCGGAATTCGCTTTCGTCGATCGAATAGCGCGCCACGCCCTGCATCCACTGCTCGGAAAGAATGGCCGGGAAGGCATCCGCCTCGAGCACCTGGTCGAAGAAGACATATTCGAAATCGGGCGAATGGTGCGCGGCGATGGCGTCGAAATCGAGCGCTTCCCATTGCGCGTGATAGGCCCTGATCGCCTCGATCGCCGCTTCGGATAGTCGCTCTTCGTCGAAGGCCGCCGGTTCGCTCGCGGCATCGGCGCACCCCGCGAGCGCCAGCATGAGCGCACCTGCTGTCAGAGCGGCGCGCCGCTCAGACATCGTCCGCGCTGATCATCTCGGCCCGGTCGAGTTCGCCGGTCAGGCTCGCCACCGTGGTCGCCACCGCGGCATCGCCCGAGACATTGGTGGTGGTCCGCATCATGTCCATGATCCTGTCGACGCCGGCGACCAGCGCAATCGTCTCGAGTGGGACGCCCACTGCACCGAACACCAGAACCATCATGATGAGACCCGCCCCCGGAATCCCCGCCGCGCCGATCGCGCCCAGCGTGCCGAGGATCGAGATCGTGAAGTAATCCGCCCATGACAGGTCGACGCCGAAGGCCTGCGCCCCGAACAAGGTCGCAAGACCGAGATACATCGCGGTCCCGTTCATGTTGATCGTCGCGCCCAGCGCGATGATGAAGCTCGCGACCGAATTGGAAACCCCAAGGTTCCGCTCGGCACAGCGCAGGGTGACGGGCAGCGTCGCATTGGAACTTGCGGTCGAATAGCTGACCGCGATGGCGTCCGCGATACCGCGAAAGAAGTCGATCACGGGCAGGCGCGCGATCAGCTTGATCATCCCGCCATAGACGATTCCGATGATCAGGAAGCATCCCAGATAGTTGAGCGCAACGAGGAAGCCGAGCGCCTGCAACGCCTCCAGCCCAAGCGTCCCTGCAACCCACGCCATCAGCGCGAAGACTCCGAACGGGGTCAGCTCCATCACGATCATCGTCACCTTCTGCATGACGACGCTGCCGCTCTCGAAGATCTTCAGGACCGGTTCGCCCTCTTCCTTCGCCATCAGGATGCCGATCCCGATAAGCAGCGAGAACACGATCAGCGGCAGGACATTGACATCGGCCATGACCTGGACCGGGCTGGAGGGGACGACCTCGAGGATCATGTCCTGAAAGCTCTGCGCGTTTTCGCGCCGGTCATTGGCCTTCTCGAGCGCGGCCGGATCAAGCGCCATGCTGCGCCCGTCGATCCCCGATCCGGGCGCCAGCAGCGTCCCGATCGCAAGGCCGAGCCACACCGCGATCTGCCCCGTCACCACGAACAGCACGAGCGCGCGCCAGCCGACGCTGCCGAGTTTTCTGAGATCGCCGATGCTCGCGACGCCGGCGACGAGGCTGAAGAAGATCAGCGGCACGACCAGCATCTTGATGAAGGCGATGAAGATGTCGCCGATGATCTTGATGCTCTCAGCGCCCGGCCCCCAAAGGAAACCGACCACGATGCCGAGGATCAGCGCGCCGATCACGCGCTGCCACAGCGGTATTGCGAACCACGTTTTCATCGCGGTGCTACGCCCCCTGCTTCATGTCGAGCGCCAGAGCCCCCTTGGCAACGCGCGCATAGATACGAGCTAGCGCATCGAGGTCGGGTATGGCCACAGCTTCGTCGCGCTTGTGCATCGTCGCGTTGCACAGGCCGAATTCGATCACCGGGCACACGGCGCGCAGGAACCGCGCATCGGACGTGCCCCCGGTGGTCGACTGTTCGGGCGCACTGCCGGTTTCGGCCTCGATCGCCCCGGCGACCAGCGCCGAAAACGCCCCCGGTTCGGTCAGGAACGGCTCGCCGGAAATGATCGGGAGCGCGGTGCCGCCATGCTTCTCGGCAATGGCGACGACGCGTTCGGACAGGCTCGCGCCCGAATGAAGGTCGTTGAAACGGATCGAGATGCGCGCCTTGGCCTGCGCGGGGATCACGTTGTGCGCACGGTTGCCGACTTCGATGTCCGTGATCTCGAGATTGGAAGGCTGAAACCAGTCGGTCCCGGTGTCGAGCATCAGCGCATCGAGTTCGGCCAGCATCGCGACGAGTTTCGGGATCGGATTGTCGGCGAGATGCGGATAGGCGACATGACCCTGCGTGCCCTCGACCGTCAGCCAGATATTGACCGAGCCGCGCCGCCCGATCTTCATCATGTCGCCCAGCCGGTGAAAGCTGGTAGGCTCTCCCACGAGGCACAGGTCGGGAATCGCGCCTTCGGCCGTCATGTAATCGATCAGCGCGCGCGTGCCGTGGAGCGCGGGGCCTTCCTCGTCGCCGGTGATGATGAAGCTTATCGTGCCAGCCTCGCGCGGGACGTCCTCGACCGCCGTCACCATGGCGGCGATCGCGCTCTTCATGTCGACCGCACCGCGTCCATGAAGGAGTTCGCCGCGCACGGTCGGCTCGAACGGGTCGCTCGCCCAGCCCTCACCCGGCGGAACCACGTCGAGATGCCCCGCAAAGGCGAAATGGGAGGAGCCCTCAGGCCCCATCCGGATCGCGAAGAGGTTCTCTACCGGAGCCTCGTCGCTGCCTTCCTCGCCCTCTCCGCGCCTGAAGCGGTGGACCGCGAAGCCCAGCGGAATCAGCATCGCTTCGAGTTCGTCGAAAACGGCGCCCGTGGCGGGCGTCACGCTGGGCGCGGCGATCAGCCGCTTGGCAAGTTCGAGGGTTTTGCTCATGCTTACCCCGCTAGCAGGAGAATGCGCCCATGCCCAAGCTCGATCTGGAGGCGATCGAACGGACCAATGCGACGGGCTATCCCGCGCCGTTCGATGAAAAGGTGCGCGGTCGCCGGTATCGCAGGCTCGCAGGGCCAGCGGGCCTGACCCGGATGGGAGCGAGCCATGTCGTGCTCGAACCGGGCGCATGGTCCTCGCAGCGGCACTGGCACAGCGAACTCGATGAGCTCGTGGTGGTCATTGCGGGCGAGGGGGTGCTGGTCGAAGATGCGGGCGAGAGAGTGGTCCGGCCGGGCGACGTCCTCGCTTGGCCTGCGGGCCATGCGAACGGGCATCACCTGCAGAACCGTTCCGAAGAGCCCTTCGTCTATGTCGCCATCAGCGCCGGCGACGCCGCGAATGACACAGGGGTCTATTCCGACATCGACATGACCTTCGGCCCCGACGGCTATTTCCGCAGGGACGGAAGCCGCTACGATACCGAGCGCCTTCCCTGACCTTGCCCGGCGGCCTCGATATCGCGGGGTTCGCGCTCGCCGTGCTGCTGGTCGAACTTACGCCGGGGCCGAACATGGGCTGGCTGGTCGCGCTTACCCTTTCGCAAGGACGGCGCGCCGGGCTCGGGGCGATCGGCGGGATCGCGCTTGGTCTCGCGGCCAATGCGGGGGCAAGCGTGATCGCGGCGAGCTGGCTGCTGCGGCGGAGCGAGGGGCTTGCGCAGGCCATGGCGGTGCTCGGCGCGGCGATGATGGCTTGGCTCGCATGGCAGGCGTGGCGCGAGGCGGGCGAAAGCTCGACCGCGAGCACACCGCAAAGCCCATCGCAGCGGCATTTCCTCGCCGGGTTCCTGATCAACCTTCTGAACCCGAAAGCGACGCTGTTCTTCGTGACGGTGATGCCGCAATTCGTGTCCGGCGCGCGGCCGACCTATGGCGAAGGCCTCGTGCTTGCCGGGGTCAGCGTCGCCATTGCGACCGCGATCCATCTCGCCCTGATCCTGGGCGCGGAACGGCTGCGCGGGCTGCTCGCCTCCAGCGCGCGCGAAGCGGCGGTCAGGCGCGTGCTCGCTCTCGCCATGCTGGCGGTCGGCGCGTGGTTCCTGGCGAAAGCCTTTGCCTAGCGCGCGGGCGGCGGCAGGGGGCCCGGGGCGAAAGCGCTTTCGAGCAGTTCGGCGATGCGGATGCCCGCCTGCTGCACGCGGCGCTTCGCGATGGGCACGCCGCGCACGATGTCTTCCTGGGTTAGCTTGGTTTCCGCGGGCAGTTCGGCCTCGCAGACATTCTCGGTGTCGAAGGCAGTCGGATAAACGAAGCTGCGGCTGATCTGCCAGCTCTCGCGGCCCCAGTCGGCGGGCGTGCCGCCGCCCAGTTCCGCCCGTTCGGCGGCGGAATAGCGGCGGACCACCGGGTCGGCCGGATCGCTGATCGCGCGCTCGGCGAGCGGGCCGTCCCATATGCTGTGCAGGTTTAGCCCCGGCTTGATCCCGTAATAGGCCCTGCGATCGTTTCCGCCGCGATCGTCCCTGTCGCCCGAATGGAGCGGCATGTGCACGTCGCCTGCGAAATGGACCATGAAAGCGAGTGCCTCCAGCCGGACATTGTCGGGCAGGCTTTCATCGGCAAGCACGCGGTGGGCGCGCTCGATCTGGCCGGTGACGCAGGATCCGCCCGGGCAGTTCCGACGCGCGTCATATGCCTCGCAGATCGGAGCGGTGCGATAATGCCATGCCGCGGTGTAGCCCCAGCGCCAGTAATCGCGCCGGATGCAATCGGGCCACACGCTCGCATCCTCGATCGTCGCGAGCGCGCAGCCTGGCGTGCCGAGCAGCTTTTCGGCAGCCATCAGCCGGCGGATCTTGGCACGGGTCTCGGGGGAGACATTGGCCTCGGCGATCTCGGCGGTCTTCCGGTGGGCATAAAAGCCCCATGCCAGCGCCTGCGACGGCACGAGCACCGTAGCCAGCAGCGCCAGCGCCGCGATCAGCGCGGGCATGCTCACATGACGGTTTCGTATTGCTCGATCACCCATTGTTCGTTCTCTGCCGCCTCGATCCAGTTTCGCATCCAGTCGTGTTCCCAGACCGCCTGCATATAGCTCTGCGCGAATCCCGGAACCCCGATCCCATAGGTGATGAAGCGCGATACCACGGGCGCGTAGAAGATGTCCGCCGCGCCGAAGGTCCCGAACAGGAACGGCCCGCCCTTGCCATGCCGCGCGCGGGCCTCCGCCCACAGGCCGAGGATGCGCACGATATCGTGGCGGGTTTCGTCGGTCACGTCCCCCAGCTGGGCGCGGCGCCGGATGTTCATCGGCATTTCCCTGCGCAGCGATAGATAGGAGGAATGCATTTCCGCCACCATAGCGCGGGCCATGCCGCGCGCGGTGTCCTCCTTGGGCCAGAAGCGGTCGCGCCCGACCTTGTCGGCGAGATATTCCATGATCGCAAGGCTGTCCCAGATCACCGTCTCGCCGTCCCACAGGATCGGGACCTTGCCGCTCGATGGCTGCATTTCGTCGTGCTTGGCCCGCTCCCATTCCTCGCCCTTCATGGGCACTGTGATTTCCTCGAAATGGAGGCCCGATTGTTTCGCCGCGAGCCAGCCGCGCAGCGACCAGCTCGAATAGTTCTTGTTGCCGATGATGAGCTTCATGGCTTTCCTGCTCCACCTTGCGGGCGCCACGTCTGCAAAGGCCGCGCGGCTACCAGTCCCGCAGGTAGGCATACAGGCTTGGGCTGTCGAGGCTGATCGGGCTAGACGGGCGCGCAGCAAACGGAGATTCGATCACCCATGAGCCTGCCCCCGTTCCACCTCGCCTTCCCGGTCGACGACCTCGCCGCCGCGCGCGCCTTCTATGGCGGGGTGATGGGCTGTGCGGAGGGACGGTCCTGCGACGAATGGATCGATTTCGATTTCCATGGCCACCAGATCGTCGCCCATCTTGCTCCCGGCGGGGCCGGCGACCGCGCAAGCAACCATGTCGACGGCCACGGCGTCCCGGTTCCCCATTTCGGACTGGTGCTGGGCATGGCCGACTGGGAAGCGCTCGCCGAACGCCTCCGCGGGGCCGGATGCGATTTCGTGATCGAGCCGACCGTGCGCTTCAGGGGGCAGCCCGGCGAACAGGCGACGATGTTCCTGCGCGATCCGGCGGGCAACGCTCTCGAATTCAAGGCTTTCGCGGATCCGGGCCAGCTCTTCGCGACCGAATAGCTCCGGATCAGGCGGTGCGTCCGCCGTCGACCGGCAGGACCGCGCCGGTCATGAAACCCGGAGCCTCGCGCAGCAGCCAGCACACGAGATCGGCAATCTCGCCCATGTCGCCGAAGCGCTGAACGGGGGTCGCCAGCCGCAGGGTCTCGAACAGGTCGGGCATGTTCGCCTCGAAGGCGCGGAATTTCTCGGTCGCGATGATCCCGGGCGCGATCGCGTTGATGACCATGCCCTGGTCGGCATAGTCGAGCGCGGCCGAACGGGTGAGGCCGATGAGGCCCCATTTAGCGGCGGAATAATCGCTCATCGCCTTCGTTCCGCGCAGCCCCCCGGTCGAGGCGGTGTTGACGATCCTTCCCCCGCCGCCGCGCAGCATCAGCGGAATTTCGTGCCGCATGAGGTGAAAGACCGAAGTGAGATTGACCGCGAGCGTCGCATCCCAGCGTTCGGGCGGGGTTTCGTCGAGCGGCGAATCGCCGAGCGTGTCGCCGAGATTGTTGAACGCGCCGTCAAGCCGCCCGTGCGCGCTCTCGATCCGTCCGATCAATGCCGCAACGCTGGCGGGATCGGTGCCGTCGAAGGCCATCGCCTCGCCGCTTCCCCCGACAGCCTCGATCTCGCCCGCCAGTTCCTCCAGCGCGTCGAGCCTGCGTGCGGCGACGACGACATGGCTTCCGCTCGCGCCCAGTTTCAGCGCGGTCTGGCGTCCCATGCCCGAACTTGCACCGGCGACGAGATGGATGGATCTATCCGGCATTGATGTCCTCCAGAAAGGCTTCGATCGCGGCGGCCTTTGCCGCTTCGCCATCGCAGCCGCGCACCAGCCGCGCGCCTTTGACGAGCCCCGCGATCTCCTCGCTCGCCGGATCGAGCGCGCCGGTCCCATCCGACAGCACCAGCACCGGCAGGTCGAGCCGCGCCAGCGCAGCGCGCACCTCGTGGCGAAAGACCGCCTCGTACGGGCGGTGATATATCTCGAGATTGCTCAGCACTTCGAGGGTGAGATCGTGCAGCAAACGCGGGTCGAGATCGCCGCCCGCGCGCAGATGCGCAGCGTCTTTCTCGAAATGGGGGAAGAAGATCATCTGGTCGCGAATGAAATGCCACGCCCAGTGGAACTGGCTGCCGGTGTCGTCGGGCGCCTTGCGCGGTGCATAGCGCGCGAGGAATTCGGCACGCATGGCATCGTCCAGCAGCGCAACGCCGTCCAGGATCAGCGCAGCGACCTGGCGAGGCTCGGCGAGCGCCCATTCCACCGCGACATGCGCCCCGGTATGCGTCCCGTAAAGCGCGAGCCTTTCCATCCCGAGAGCGGCCGATGCGCGCGCCAGCATGTCGGCGAAATCGGCCATTGCGGGCTCGGATGCGACAGGTGCGCAGGACAGCCCGTTGCAGGGCGTGTCGAAGGCGACGAGGTCGCGTCCCGCGCCCATCGCATCCATCAGGCCGGCGAGCGAGCGCGAGGAAGATGGTGAGGCATGGAGCATGGCAAGCGGCAGGGCTTCGCACGCACCTGCCCGGCGGCGCAGATGGATCTGGCCTTCCTCGATCGCGGCATAGGCCTTTTCGATCCGCATTGCCGAACCCGCTCCCTTTCGCCTCCCCGCGATAGCTAGGGAAAGGGCGATGAGAGAGACGAATGCCGCGCGCCTATGTCCGCACAGCGAGAAAGTCCTTCGCGCTCAGGCGAACCATTCCTCGCCCAGCGCATCGGCCACCACCGCCGCTCTCAGCGCGGCGATGCCCATGCCCTTTTCCGCACTGGTGAGGTGAAGTTCGGGAAAAGCTGCCGGGTGCTTGCGCGCTTCGTCGGCGACGCTGTTCGCTACGCGTTCGAGATCGCTCGCCTTGATCTTGTCGGCCTTGGTCAGGACGATGCGATAGCCCACTGCCGCCTCATCAAGCATTCGCATCATCTCGCGATCGACCTCCTTGAGGCCATGGCGGCTGTCGACCAGCACGAGGTTGCGCGCGAGCACCTGCCGCCCGCGCAGATAGCTCTTCACCAGGTTCTTCCAGCGTTCGACCACCTTCACCGGCGCCTTGGCGAAACCATAGCCTGGCATGTCGACCAATCGGAACAAGGTCGGCTCGCCCACTTCAAAGAAGTTGAGCTCCTGCGTGCGGCCCGGCGTGACCGACGCGCGGGCGATCGCCTTGCGGCCAGTGAGCGCGTTGAGAAGCGAGGATTTGCCGACATTGCTTCGCCCGCAGAAGGCGATCTCGGGCACGGTCGGATCGGGCAGGAATTTCAGCTGCGGAGCGGACAGAAGGAACTCGACCCGGCCTGAAAACAGGCGCGATGCGGCGTCTTCCCGGGCCTGCCGTTCGCGCTCCTGCGCCGCATCGGGGGTGCCGGTCACGCCTTGCCCTTCTTCGTATCCTTGTCCTCGCCCGCCTTCTTTCTAGCCATCTCCTGCTTGTCCTTCTCCGCCTGCGCGCGAAGCTGGGGATGGCGCGAATAGAGATAGCTTTGCTGGGCGAGCGTGAGGAGGTTCGAGGTCACCCAGTAAAGCAGCAGGCCGGCGGCAAACGGCGCCATGACGAACATCAGGATCCACGGCATGATGTTGAAGATCTGCTGCTGCATCGGGTCCATCGCGGATGGATTGAGCCGGAATGTCAGCCACATCGTGACGCCGAGCAGGATCGCCAACGGCCCGATCGCGAGGAAGCCTACGACCTCGTACGGCAACAGGCCGAACAGGTTGAGGATATGCGCAGGGTCGGGCGCGGAAAGGTCCACGATCCACAGCGCAAAGGGTTCGTGGCGCATGTCGATCGCGAGGATGAGCACCTTGTAGAGCGCGAAGAAGATCGGAATCTGGACGAGCAGCGGCAGGCACCCGGCAAGCGGGTTCACCTTCTCGTCCTTGTAGAGCTTCATGATCTCCTGCTGCTGCTTCTGCTTGTCGTCCTTGTAGCGCTCCTGGATCGCCTTCATCTTGGGCTGCACGGCCTTCATCTGGGCCATGCTTGAGAATTGCTTCTGCGCAATCGGGAAGAGCAGGCCGCGGATGACGACCGTCATCAGGATGATCGCGACACCGAAATTGCCGACCAGCGCATTGAGATTGCGCAGCAGCCAGAGCAGCGGTTTCTCGAGGATCTGGAACCAACCCCACGAAATCGCGAGCCCGAAATTCTCGATGCCGAGATTGTCGGCATAGGCATCGAGCAGTTCGCTCTCCTTCGCGCCGACGAACAGGCGGCTCTGCTGGGAAATCGTCTGCCCCGCCGGAACGGGCTGCGCGTCATAGCGAAGCTCGGTGCTGAAAAGATTGTTGCCGAGCGAATAGAAGCCCGCCCGATTGACGTCGCCCGCACCTTCCGAGGGGATCAGAGCGGACAGCCAGTAGCGATCGGTGAAGCCCAGCCAGGCGGGATTGCCAGCGGGCGTATCGCGGCCGAGCTCGGTCAGTTCCTCGTAATTGTTGCCGTCGAACAGCGTCCCCCCGAAAACCCCGACGGGGCCGGAATGGACGAGGAATTCGTCCGCGGTGGCGGTACGATCGGTGCGCTTGAGCAGCGCGAAGGGCTGCACGATCGCCCCGTCCGACCCGGTATTGGCGACGCTCTGGCGCGCGGTGATCATGTAATTGTCGTCGATCGAAAGTTCGATCCGGTAGGTCAGATCGCCGGCCTGGTGTGTCAGGGTTACCGGCGTTTCGGGCGTGAGGCGTTCGCCGCTCGCCTGCCAGAGAGTGTTCGCGGGAAGCTTGCCGTTGCCGGTGACGAAACCGAATTCGGCGAAATGCTGCGCCTCGGTGCGGTCGGGCGCGAACAGGCGGACGGGACCCGAATTGTTGTCGACCGTCTCGCGGTGGTCCTTGAGCACGATGTCGTCGATCCGCGCCCCGACGAGGTTGATCGAGCCCGCAATGCGCGGGGCGTCGATCGCAACCCGCGTCTCGCTGGCAAGCGCGGCGGACAGGTCGACCGGGCCGCTCATCGCATCCGTCCCGGGCGCCGCTGCGTCCACGGCCCCGCCCGGGCTGGCGCTGGCGAGGTCGCCCGCTGCCGCACCTTCGACAGCGGAGGCGGCGGGCGCATCGCCTTCTGGCGAAACCGCTGCGCTGATCGATGCCTCGGGATAGAAATAGCGCATGCCGTAATCCCAACCCACGATCAGCAGGAAGGAAAGCGCCGCAGCGATAACGAGATTGCGAGTGTCCAAGATGGCTTTTTTCCGAAAAGGCGTCGTTGCGTGTTCTGGTCGTGATACCGGGCGCGTATCCGTCCGGCAGGCCCCTCAGGGAACCGGGTCGTAGCCGTGGCCGCCCCAAGGGTGGCAGCGCATTAGCCGCTTAATCGCCATCCATCCACCCTTGAGCGCACCATGGCGCGACAGCGCCTCAATCGCGTACTGGCTGCAGGACGGGGCATAGCGACAGGTCGGCGGCAGGATTCGCGAGGGGCCGAGCTGCCAGGCGCGCGCGAAGACGATAAGGACATGTTTCATGATTGCTGGGCTCCGCTGGGAGATCGCGTGCGAGCCTAGAGCGGGTTGACCGCGCGGTCCATCTCGGGCGGACTCATTGCTTCGCGCCCGCGCGGCTCCCGCGGCGCGGGCGACGGCCCCTTCCGGGATCGGACCGGCCGGCGCGGGCGCGTTCAAGCGCCTGGACCAGTTCGGCTTTCATGAGATGGAAATCGCGCTCGATCCCCCCGCTGCGCCCGATCAGGACGTGATCATGATCGGGAAGTCCGTGTTCCGACAGCACAGCGCGCAGCAGCTCGCGAAAGCGGCGCTTCATCCGGTTGCGCACGACCGCATTGCCGATCTTCTTGGTGACGGTGATCCCGTAACGCATCCCCTCTGCCCCGTTGGGCCGGGTGAGGAGCACGAAACCGGCCCGCGCGTTGCGCAGGCCGCGGTTCGCGGCGAGGAAATCGGCGCGGCGGGTGAGGACGTCAGTCACGCGTCCGGTCTCAAACGCAAAAAGCCCCCGGAAGGGGGCTCGGCAAGAATGCGGGCCGGACCGGTCATGCCGCCTGCCCTCAGGCTACCGGGCACGCGGGACATCCCCCGCGCGCAGCCGGAATCACGCGGAAAGCTTCTTACGGCCGCGACGGCGACGCAGGCGCAGGACCTTGCGGCCACCGGGGGTTGCCTTGCGCGCGAAAAAGCCGTGGCGGCGCTTGCGCACGAGATTGCTTGGCTGGAAAGTCCGCTTCATGTCGTCCTCGATATACTGGCAGGCCGGGTTCGCCTAACAAGCGCTTTCCGGTCCGTCTCGTTCCGATTGCAGCGATAAGGCATGGCCCGGCCGCAACATCAACAGGCGCGCGCCACTATGGGATGGCGGCTCGCGAGTCAAGCCTGCAAGGGTGTCGAGGGCACATCGCCCCTTCAGATTTCGAGCCTGCCAAACGCGCCCCAGGCCAGCGTCGCCGCAGTGACGTCGGCATAGTCGATGCCCGGCTGGGCCAGCGCTCCGGGGAACCGCGCAAGCGCGCCCGGCTCGGGTAGGTCGATCGCCGGCAAGGCGATCGCGCCCTCGACGAAGGAGAAGGCCGGCGCAGGGGCGGCGATCCTCTGCGCCAGGGTCCGCTGCGGACCGCCGTGATGCCATTCCGAGGCGATCCAGTGGCGCATCTCGTCGGCTCGCAGCCACAGGGCGCTGGCATGCGGGACCGAATTGGTCATCGCATAAAAGGCGCGCGCGCGCTGTTCGCTCAGCCCCATCTCGACGTAATAGTCGATATACATGCGATGGGCGGGCGCGTCGGGTGCGAAGTCTTCCGCCTCGCGGCCATGGCTGTCGAGCCAGCTGTGCACCGCGAACAGCGCGCCCGGGGCGATCGTACGAGCCTGCCCTGCAAGGAACAGCTCGACCGCGCCGGAGCGCACCGATCCGCCCGCAGGAACGTGCGTCGCGATCCCGGCGGCGCGGATCCGCCGGCCGAGCGCGAGGTTCGCTATGTCATTGCTGGTTCCCGGCGCCTCGACCAGTTCGATCATCGCAAGATCCGGAAAATCGCGCAGCATGGCGTCGAACTGGCTGGGCGTCGCCGCGTCGGTCGCGCCGAGCAGGGCGGCGCGGTGTTCGTCGATCACCCGGAAAGGCCCGTATCGCAGCGCCGACGCAGCCCCCGGAACACCGCGCGGGACGGGCAGCGCATGGCGCGAGGCGGCAAGCCCCTGCCGGGTAATGGCGACGGCGGGGACAATATCGCTCGTTCGAGAAACGGGGCGCACCACCGGTTCGCTCACCCGGACCCACCGCCCGAGGGCCGGGTCCCATTCCTCGACCCACCGCTCGACCATCACCGTTCGGGTTCCGGCCGGCGACATGGCACCCCCGCTCTGGCCGACATGATGCTGCGCCGAGGCGGCACCGGGCAGGAGCGCGAGATGGATCAAGGCAAGAAGCAGAGCGGCAAGCTTTTGCATGGCCGCAGAAATGGACTTGCCGTGGCTTCGATTTTGCCAAGGATTATGCTTTCAAAGGTATTGCGCACGGGTACGTAGCCGCTCGACAAGTCTCTCTTTACCCTGCACTCTCGCCCCTACGGCTGGGCTTTGCGGGGAGGGCGCCGTGGTCGCTCTGGTGAGAACGGTGGCCTCTCTCGGGCTCGAGGCACGCAAGGTCGAGGTGCAGTGCCAGGTCGCGTCCGGCCTTCCGCGCTTCGCGATCGTCGGGCTTGCCGACAAGGCGGTGAGCGAGAGCCGCGAGCGGGTTCAGGCGGCGCTTTCGGCGATGGGCCTGTCGCTCCCGCCCAAGCGGATCACGATCAACCTATCGCCGGCCGACCTGCCCAAGGACGGATCGCATTACGACCTGCCGATCGCGCTCGCCCTGCTAGCGGCGATGGGCGTCACCGATGCCGAGCAATTGGGCGACTGGATCGCGGTCGGCGAACTCGCATTGGACGGGCGCATCGTCGCGAGCCCCGGCGTGCTCGTCGCCGCGCTCCATGCGAGCGAGGCGGAGGCGGGCCTCATCTGCCCCGCAGAGCAAGGCCCCGAAGCGCGCTGGGCGAGCGGGATACCGGTGCTCGCGCCGAAGGACCTGTCGAGCCTGCTCTCCCATCTCAAGGGTTCGACCGTCCTGCCCGAACCGGAACGCGGCGGCATCGCCGAGGCGGCGCCCGCGCCCGACCTTGCGCGGGTCAAGGGGCAGGAGACCGCCAAGCGCGCGCTCGAGATCGCAGCGGCGGGCGGGCACAACCTGCTGATGGTCGGCCCGCCCGGATCGGGCAAGAGCCTGCTTGCAAGCTGCCTTCCCGGCATCCTTCCCGAGCTGACCCCTACCGAAGCGCTCGAAGTGTCGATGGTGCAATCTGTCGCAGGCGCGCTCGAAGCCGGGCGGATCAGCCGCGCGCGACCCTTCCGCGCGCCGCACCATTCGGCGAGCATGGCGGCGCTCACCGGCGGCGGGCTGAAAGTACGCCCGGGAGAGGTCAGCCTCGCCCATCTCGGCGTCCTGTTCCTCGACGAACTGCCCGAATTCCAGCGAGCCGTGCTCGATTCGCTGCGCCAGCCGTTCGAAACGGGCCAGGTCGATGTCGCGCGCGCCAATGCCCATGTCACCTTTCCGGCTCGGGTCCAGCTGATCGCGGCGATGAATCCGTGCCGCTGCGGCCATGCGGGCGAGCCGGGCCATGTCTGCGCACGGGGTCCCCGCTGCTCGAGCGAATATCAGGCGCGGCTTTCGGGCCCGCTGCTCGACCGGATCGACCTCCATGTCCATGTCGCTGCGGTCTCGGCGATGGACCTCGCTTTGCCGCCGCCAAGCGAGGTCAGCGCGGCGGTCGCCGCACGGGTCGCGGCGGCGCGCGAAGTCCAGAAGGCGCGCGGCGTACGTTCCAATGCCGAGCTCGAAGGCGAGAAGCTCGAGACGTTCGGCGCGCCCGACGAAGCGGGCCGGGTGCTGCTGATGCAGGCGGCGGAAAAGCTGCGCCTGTCCGCGCGCGCCTATACCAGGATGCTGAGGGTTGCGCGCACGATCGCGGACCTGACAGGAAGCGACGGCGTGGGAAGGGTCCACATAGCCGAGGCTTTGAGCTATCGCCAGTTCATCGGCACCAGATAGCAATCGGACCCACTCATCGACTTCGACCCCGCCTGGCTG
This sequence comes from Erythrobacter litoralis, assembly GCF_001719165.1. NCBI lineage: Bacteria > Pseudomonadati > Pseudomonadota > Alphaproteobacteria > Sphingomonadales > Erythrobacteraceae > Erythrobacter > Erythrobacter litoralis. The sequence continues at coordinate 520,632 of NZ_CP017057.1, read as the reverse complement.
ATCCAGATCGCCGCCGCGCTGATGCTGTTCGCGTTCTTCATCCGCGACGAGCTGCCGCTGCGTTCGCTCATCATCGTCTCGACGATCATCTACATAGCCTATTACTACTTCGCGCTCGACCCGCCCTTGTGGGACGCGATCGTCACGAGCGTGCTGATGATCTTCGCGAATCTCTACGTGCTCGGACAGGTCCTGCTCGAACGCACGACCTTCCGCCTATCGCCCGACGAGAAGCGCCTGTTCGATGCATTCGAAACGCTCACGCCGGGCCAGTTCAGGCGCGTTCTGAAAATCGCCCGGTGGCAGGTCGCCGACGACCCGGAGGGCACCGTCCTCACCCGCGAAGCCGAACCTTCGGGCGCACTCTTCTATGTGTTCGACGGGATCATATCGGTCCAGAAAGGCGAGCGCATTTTCCGCCTGCCCGAGGGCAATTTCGTGGGCGAAATCGCCTTCGTCCTGAAACGCAAGACGACCGCGACCACGGTCGCTCCGCAGGGCGTGCGATATGTCGAGTGGGATGCGGACGCTCTGCGGAAAGTCGGGCGTCGTTATCCCAATCTCGGCAATGCTCTCAATGCCCTGCTAACCCGCGACCTCGCCAGGAAACTGGGCGCGAGTTACCGCCCCGACGACGCGCTGCCACCGACACGGGAAAGCGTCGAACTGCTCGAAGCGGCGGAGTGACAAGGCGGCCGGATCGCCTCGCCGACAGATGGATTCTGCCATGAGCGACGAATCCTGCTAGCGAGGAGCGCCCCTCTCTCCGCACGAGCCGAGCTTGCCCCGACTTTCCTTGCCCCCCGCCCATCAGCCTCCAGCCGATCATTCCGCGCCGTTTCCTGCAGCCGGCGGCGCGGATGATGGCGCGCTCCGCCGCCGGGTCGCCGGTATCGCGGCGACGATCCTCGCCGAACTGGCGATCATCGCCCTGCTGCTGACGCTCGGGTGGAATGTCACCCAGGGTGATCCCGATTCGCCCGCACCGGTGACGTTCGAGGCGCGCAACGTGGCGCAGGAGGAGACCGCTCCAGCGGTCGAGGAAGCAGTGCCTGAGGCCGCCGAAAGCGAGGTCGAGCCGGTGCCGCGGCCTCCCGAACCGGAGCGGGCGGAGCAGCCACCGCTCGAACCGCCCGAAGTGCCGCTTCCCTCTGCCCTGGAGCCGCCGGTGCCGCTGCGCCCGTCCCCCCAGCCCTCCCCGCCGCCCGCCCCGCCCGCGGCCCAGCCGGAAAAGCGGCCTTCCCCCCCGAAGGCGGTGATCCGGCCCGGCCGTAACTACGGTCCGGCCGATACCGGCCCGCCAGGCGCTGCGAATGACAGCGAACGCGTCGGGACCGCGCCCAATGGCGAGCCGATGTATGCCGCGCGCTGGTATCGCGAACCCACGCGGCAGGAACTCGCCGGCTATCTCTCGACCGCCTCGGGCCCGGGCAGCGCCTTGATCGTGTGCAGGACCGTTCCCGATTTTCGGGTCGAGGATTGCGAACTGCTCGGCGAAAACCCGTCCGGATCGCAGATCGGGCGCGCCGTGCTGGCGGCCACCTGGCAATTCCGCGTGCGTCCCGCGGTCGTCGGTGGCCGTTCCCAGGTCGGGTCGTGGGTGCGGATAAGGATCGACTACCGGCAGGTCGTCAGGCGCTGAAGGATTCGCGGATGACGGCGATGAATTCGGCCCCGTAGGTCTCCAGTTTCTTGGCGCCCACGCCCTGCAATTCGCCCAGTTCGCGCAGCGTTTCGGGCCGGTGCGTCGCCATGTCGCGCAGCACGCTGTCGTGGAAGATGACATAGGCGGGCACGCCCCGCTCGCTCGCCAGCTCCTTGCGCTTGGCGCGCAGCGCGTCGAACAGCGGATCGCCGATCGGGTTCGCCGCCTGCGTGCGGGCTTTGCGGCGCTTCTTCGCCGGGGGTTCGGCAATGGCGACCGGCCGCTCGCCCTTGAGCACCGCGCGCGCCGACGGTCCCAGCGCGAGGCCGCCATGTTCGGTCGTCACCAGCATGCCGTGCGCCGTGAGGCTGCGCATCAGCGGGCGCAGCAGCGGCGCCTCGTCTTCGCCGACGATGCCGTAGACGGACAGACTGTCATGCCCGCGCTGGCGCACGCGATCATCCTCGCGGCCGAGCAGGACCTTCTCGACATGGCCCATGCCGAAGCTCTGCCCGGTGCGGTACACCGCAGAAAGCAGCTTGCGCGCGAGCTCGGTCGTATCGACGACCTTGGGCGGGTTGTCGCAATTGTCGCAATTGCCGCAGGCTAGGGGCGGATCCTCGCCGAAATGCTTCAGGAGGATCGCGCGGCGGCAGCCCGGTGTCTCGACCAGCCCGGCAAGGGCGTCGAGCCGGGCGCGCTCGCTGGCGAGGCGATGCTCCTCAACCTCGGACAGGCGCTGGCGGGCGCGGGCGAAATCGTTGGGGCTCCACAGCAGCGCGGCTTCCGCCGGGTCCCCGTCGCGCCCGGCGCGGCCGGTTTCCTGGTAATAGGCTTCGATCGATTTGGGGAGGCCCGCATGGACGACGAAGCGCACGTCGGGCTTGTCGATCCCCATGCCGAAGGCGATGGTCGCGACCATCACCATGTCCTCCGAGCCGACGAATTGGGCCTGCACCGCGCTGCGCCGCTCAGGGGGCAGGCCGGCATGGTAGAAGCTGGTCGGGCGACCCGTCTTCGCGATATGCTGCGCGATCTGCTCGGTCGCGGCGCGGCTGGTGGCGTAGACGATCCCCGCCCCGCTCGTGCGTTTCACGAAATCGGCGACCTGCTGGCCCGCATTGCCGCGCGGATGGATGGCATAGCGGATGTTGGGCCGATCGAAGCCGGCGACGATCAGGCCGTCTTCGGGTATGCCGAGCTGGCGCAGCACGTCGCTGCGCGTCACTTCGTCCGCAGTCGCGGTGAGCGCGAGACGCGGGATATCGGGAAATCGGTCGAGCACGGGGCGCAGCATCCGGTAATCGGGCCGGAAATCGTGCCCCCATTCGGACACGCAATGCGCCTCGTCGATCGCGAAGAGCGACAGCCGCGCCTGCGCCAGAAGCGCTTCGAAACCGGGCGTGGTGGCACGTTCAGGCGCGACATAGAGGAGGTCGAGTTCGCCGGCCCGCAGCGCCTCGGCGGTCGCGGCGTTGTCGGCATCGGCCGAGGTCATAGAGGCGGCGCGGATGCCGAGCGCATCGGCGGCGCGGATCTGGTCGTGCATCAGCGCGATCAGGGGCGAAATGACGATGGCCGTGCCGTCGAGCGCGAGCGCGGGGAGCTGATAGCAGAGCGACTTGCCCGCCCCCGTCGGCATCAGGGCGAGCGTCGGCAGCCCCGCGAGTACGCGGGTGACGACCGCCTCCTGCTGCCCGCGAAAGCCGGAAAAGCCGAAAGTGCGGCGCAGGATGTCGTGGACGTCCGCCGCGGCGACCCGGCTCATGTCTCACCTGTTTCTGAAAGCGGGTTCGGCGGGCGAAAAATCACCCTGCGGCGGATTTCCGGTCCGGAGCTTTCCGGGCGGCGTCGAGATCGGCGACGTCGCCGCGCGCGAGGCCGGCTCCCGGCTCGGCCACGGTGCCGTCGGCGCGCCTGCCGAGATCGATGCGGCGCGTCAGCCAGAGATCCTCATGGCTGAGGATCCGGCCGTCATGGGCCAGGATGGAGACCGGACCGATCGGCAGCCGATCGCGCGCATCGACAAGCACGGGGTCCTCCTTGACCGGCTCGCTGCCGTATTTCTGACCCCACTGACGCAGCGCGATCATCGCGGGGAGCAGGTCGAAGCCCTTGGCCGTGAGGCGGTATTCGATCTTGCGCCGGTCGTCCTCGCACGGTTCGCGCCGCAGGATGCCGTGCTCGACCAGCTTGGCGAGGCGATTGGAGAGGATGTTGCGGGCAATCCCGAGCTCGCTCAGGAATTCCTCGAAATGCTTGAGGCCGTTGAAGCTCGCGCGCAGGATCATGAAGGACCAGCGTTCACCCATGACCTCGAGAGCCTGCGGCAGGCCGCATTCGATGAGATCGCGCAGCGGCTCCCTTACATCGCCCATGTCCATTCCTCTCGCATCTGTTTTTTCGAAAGCCGTCGCACTCTAGCCGCATTCGCGGCGCTGGCAAATTGTCGTGCTGCAGCCGAGACGGAAATAAATTTAGGTTTCGAGTTGCAACTTACAACATGGTGAGCTAGTGGGGCTCGTGCAATGAGTTTCGAATCGAAACGTTGCACTGCAAAAAACAATTCGAAGACCCGCCTGCGAAAGGACCAAGCCAATGACCCTCTCCCGCACCAATCGCCTCTCGATCTTCGTCGCCGCGCTCGCCTACACGGCTGCGGTCTTCGGCGTCGCCACCGCACCCGCCCCGCTCGAAGCCAAGGACGGGCCCTATTACATCGCCAAGCTCGCCCAGCCGGCGAGCGACGAGCGCGCGGTCGCCGGCGGCGTCGCCTGGGCCTGCAAGAACGACATCTGCGTCGCCAACAAGGGCACGTCGCGCCCAATCAACGTCTGCCGCGACCTCAACCGCGAATTCGGCGAAATCACGGCCTTCACCGCGCGCGGCAAGGAACTCGAAGCCGACAAGCTGGCAAAGTGCAACGGCAACTGAGCCGCAACTCGCCTTTCCTGATCCCCCCCGCCCGCACACCTCTCCACAGCGGGCGACTTCCCGCCCCCGGCGCGCGCCCCTCCCCCAACCGGGCGCGCTTCCGGGGGCATTTTCGTCTCAGAGCAGGCCTGATGCGGCCAGCTGCGCCTCGAGCGTGGCGGCATCGGTGAAGAGGTGCGCGTCCCATCCGCGGGCGCGCGCTGCCTCGACATTGGCGGGATTGTCGTCGGTGAAGAACAGCGCGCGGCCGGGGCGACCGCTGCGCCGTTCGAGAATTTCGTAGATGCGCGGATCGGGCTTTGCGATTCGCTCCGTCCCCGAAACGACGATGTCCTCGAACAGATCGAAGATCGGCTGTGCGGGCCGGAACCGGGCGAACAGCTCGTCCCCGAAATTGGTCAGGCAGTAAAGCGGCACGCCGCGCTCCGCGAGACGGCGGACGATGTCGTGCACCCCCTCGACCTCGCCCGGCACGGTCTCGTTGAAGCGCGCGGCATAGGCGGCGATGAGCAGGGCATGCTCGGGAAACTCGGCCATGCGCGCGGGCAGCATTTCGGCAAGCGGGGTGCCGCGATCGTGCTGGAAGTGCCATTCCTCGCTGACAACATGGGTGCAGAACCAGTCGAGCCGTTCGGGATCGTCGATCAGCTTTTCGAACAGGGCGCGCAGCTGCCACTGGAACAGCACCCGGCCCACGTCGAACACGGCTGCGCGATTGTCGTCAGTCATGATAGCCCCCAAACGGCGAGCGGCCCGCGCTCCGGGGGGAGGCGGGCCGCTTGAACCAATCCAGCCGTCCGCTGTCGCGGAGCCGGACGCTCAGGCCGAATCAGCCCTGGCGGGCCTTGAAACGGCGGTTGGTCTTGTTGATGACGTAGGTGCGACCGCGGCGCCGAATGACGCGGCAATCGCGATGACGCTTCTTCAGCGACTTCAGGCTGTTGCGGATCTTCATCGTCGTGTCTTTCCAAACAAAAAGCGCCGAGACGCATCCCGGCTCGGTCAACTCTTGCACGCCCGTTAGCGCCAGCAGCCCCGCGCGTCAACCATTCACCGCCTGCCTTTCGCTTATCTCGCCGAGCCTGCGCTCCCATGCGAGCGCGTGGGAAATGATCGTCTCGAGATCGTCAAATCGCGGGGTCCAGGGCAGGGTCGCGCGGATCCGCGAAGGGTCGGAGACGAGCGAATCGGGGTCGCCCGCGCGCCGCGTCTCGAAGCGCCGCTCCACGGCCTCGCCCGTCAGCCGGTCGAGCGCGTCGAGCACTTCGAGAACCGAAAAGCCGCGCCCGTAGCCGCAATTCATCGTCATCGAGCGTTCCGGCGCATCGATCAGCGCCTCCAGCGCGAGGACATGGGCCGCGGCAAGGTCGCTCACATGGATGTAGTCGCGCACCCCCGTCCCGTCGGGCGTCGCATAATCGGTGCCGAAGACGCTGACATGGTCGCGCTTGCCCAGCGCCGCCTCGACCGCGACCTTGATGAGATGCGTCGCGCCTGCGGTCGATTGTCCGCTGCGCGCGTCAGGATCGGCCCCGGCGACATTGAAATAGCGCAGCACGCAGTAATTGATCGCGTGCGCGCAGGCGGTGTCGGCCAGCATCCGTTCGGTCATCAGCTTCGACCAACCATAAGGATTGATCGGCGATTGCGGCGCGTCCTCGCTCACGGGCGAGACCTCGGGGATGCCATAGGTCGCCGCGGTCGAGGAGAAGATGAAATGCGGCACGCTCGCGCGCACCGCCGATTCGATCAGCGCGCGGCTCTTTGCCGTGTTGTTGCGGTAGTATTTGAGCGGGTCGGCGACGCTTTCGGGCACCACGATCGACCCTGCGAAATGCATGATCGCGCCGCGCCCATCGCCCATGCCCTGTTCGGCAAAGATCCGCTCAAGCAGCGCGCCGTCCTCGATATCGCCCTGATAAAGCGGCACGCCTTCGGGCACGGCGAAGCGGAAACCGGTCGAAAGATTGTCGATGACGCTGACCGGCCAGCCTGCATCCTTTAGCGAAAGCACGGCGTGGCTGCCGATATAGCCGGCACCGCCTGTCACGAGTACGGGGGAGTTCGTCCTGTCCATCTGCGCGTTCTTAGCACGGCGATCTTCATAAACCATGAATCTCCGCACTTGCTAAAGCGATCATGGCGCGAGCATGCGAGGTGGCTATAGTCGGACCCGAGAAAGGAAGTCCCATGCGCATCATCCCCCCGTCCCGCACGCTGCTTGCAGCGACTCTTTCCACCCTCGCCCTCGCTGGCTGCACCAATGTCTACACCGGACCGGTCGAGGTCACCCGCTTCGTGGCCGAACAGCGCAGCGCCGAGCTTGGCGAAGGAGCGATCGCGATCGTCTTTCCAGAGGAGATGTCGAACAAGAATGCCCGCGCGACGTTCGAGGCCGCGGTCGCCGCGCAGCTGAGAGAACTCGGTTACACGATCGCGAACCAGCCCGGCACGGCGGGACAGACCGCGACAGTCCGAACCGGCCGCGAACCGATCCAGGGCGCGGGCACAAGGCGCTCGCCGGTCAATGTCGGGGTCGGGGGGCAGACCGGCGGCTTCGGGTCGGGCGTGGGTGTCGGCGTCGGGATCAATCTCGGCGGCGGCAGTGACGGCCCGCGTGTCGTTACCGATCTTGCGGTGCGCATTCTCGGCCCGGCGGGCGAGAGCCTGTGGGAAGGGCGCGCCCAGCTCGAGACCTCGATGAAATCCCCTTACACGGATACCGGCGCTTCGGCGCGGACGCTGGCTGCGGCCTTGTTCCGTGACTTTCCTGGTGGCAATGGCGAGACCGTCACCATCGACGTGAGCGACCTTGAAGGAACCGAATGACCCATATCGCCATCGATTCCGCCTTCGACAGCGGGAACATCGAGGTATTGTCCATCGAAGGCCGGACCGCACGCCTTGCGCTCCGCAAGGATGAGAATTCCGAATTCGCACAGTGGTTTCATTTTCGCGTCGCCGGCGCTGCGGGCGAGGAAATCGAACTGAAGCTCACCGGCCTCAACGGCAGCGCCTATCCGGGTGGATGGCCCGATTATGACGCATGCGTGTCGGAAGACCGCGAATACTGGGCGCGCGCCGCGAGCAGCTTCGACAAGGACGAGGCGAACGGAACGCTCACGATCCGCTACACGCCCGCCTCGAACGTCGCCTGGTTCGCCTATTTCGCACCCTATTCGATGGAGCGGCATCACGATCTCGTCGCCGAGGCGTCGGCGAGCGAGGGGGTGGAGCTGGTCCGGCTCGGCGAGACGCTCGACGGCCAACCGCTCGACATGCTCGAAATGGGCGAAGGGGCGATGCAAGTGTGGCTCTATGCCCGCCAGCATCCGGGGGAGACGCAGGCAGAATGGTGGATGGAAGGCGCGCTCGAATGCCTTACCGACCCGGTCGATCCGGTGGCGCGCGCGCTGCGCAGGCACTGCCGGCTCCACATAGTGCCGAACTGCAATCCGGACGGATCGCGCCGGGGGCACCTGCGGACCAATGCGGCAGGCACGAACCTCAACCGCGAATGGGCTTCACCCAGCGCCGAAAAGTCGCCCGAAGTGGCCGCGATCCTCGCGAAGATGGACGAGACCGGGGTCGATTTCGCGATGGACGTGCACGGGGACGAGGCGATTCCGGCGGTCTTTCTCGCAGGGTTCGAAGGCATTCCGTCCTGGACCGACGACCAGGGCGAAGGCTTCTACCGCTACCAGCGCATCCTCGACCGCCGCACGCCCGATTTCCAGACGAAGCTCGGCTATCCCAAGGCCCCGCCCGGCAAGGGCAACCTTTCCATGAGCACGAACCAGGTGGCCGAACGCTTCGGTGCCTGCGCGATGACGCTGGAGATGCCTTACAAGGACCTGGCCGATTTCCCCGAGCCCGAGCAGGGCTGGTCGCCCGAACGCTGCAAGATGCTGGCGCGCGATTGCCTCGCGGCGCTGGTCGAGTGGATCGAGACGCGCTGACGCTTTCCTCTCGCGGCCCGTGTGATAGGCTCACCACGGGGGCAACGAGGGGAGTTTGCCGGAATGAAGGACCGACGTCTCACAATGCGCCGCGGCTTCAGCGCTGATCGCCGCCTGGTCGTTGCCGGGCTGGCCGCCTGCACCATCGCGGGCATCGTCGCCCCGGGCGCAGCCCGCGCACAGGGCCTCGGCCTGTCCTCGATCCTCGGTCGGGCGACCGACAGCGCGCTCGACAAGCTCGCGCGGCCCGGTGCGTTCTACGATGACGAGAACATCCGCATCGCCCTTCCCATTGTCGGCGGTGCGTCCTCCGGGCTGCTCGGCAGGCTCATGCAGGCGGGCGACCGGCTCGGAGTGCTCGGCGGGATCACCCGCAGCATCAACGATGCCGCGGGAACGGCAGCAGGAGAAGCCAAACCGATCTTCCGCGAGGCGATCGACGACCTGTCATGGCAGGACGCGCCCGCCATCGTCTCCGAAAGCGACGGCGGCACGCAATATCTGCGCCGCTCCTCGAACGACGCGCTATCCGGCAAGCTCGAGCCGCTGATAGACGATGCGCTGGGCGAGGCCGGCGTTTATGACCAGTTCGACGGGCTTGCCGAAAAGTACGGTTTCATCCGCGATGCCGGGCTCAGCCGCGAAAGCATCAACCGCTCGGTGAGCGAGCAGGCGCTGGACGGCATTTTCGCCTATATCGGCAGGGAGGAACGCGCGTTCCGCAGGGACCCTATCGGCAATCTCGGCGGCGCGCTGGGAGACCTGCTCGGCAGGGAGTGATCTCAGGCGAGATTGGCCGGCCCGAAGGCGCGCGGCAGCAGATCCGACAGCCGGACGCCATCGGTCCGATCGTTGCCGACGCACAGCACCAGCGGATCGGTTGCGCCAAGCTGCGCGATCTCGTTCAGAACCTGACGGCAGCGCCCGCAGGGCGTGATCGGCGCGCCGTCTCCCTTGTCCATCGGCCCCGTCACCGCGACCGCGACCAGTCCGCCGCGACGCCCCTCGCCCAGCGCTTTCGCTACCGCGACCGTCTCGGCGCAAAGCGCAAGACCATAGCTCGCATTCTCGACATTGCAGCCGGTCACGACCGCGCCGTCCTCGAACAGGAGCGCGGCCCCGACACTGTAGTCGGAATAGGGCGCATAGGCGTTGCGCGCTGCCTCGCGCGCTGCCCTGACCAGCGCGTCGGCCTGCGCCTCCTCTAGCGTCATTTCTGCACCACCACCCATTCGACCGGATCCTCCGAAGCCTCGGTCATGAGGCCGCCATTCGCGCTCCATAGCAGCCATGGCCGCCCGGCATAGTCCGGCTCGGCGCGGTCGCGGATAAGCCACAGATTGCGCTCGATCCGGCCCGCAATGCGGTATTTCTGCTCGAATGCGGGCCCCACCTTCAGGATGACGGGCCGCCCGGCATGCATTTCGACCTGGTTGATGAGCGTCATGAGCTCGCTCTCGACCGCGGCATCGCTCATCGGCGGGGTGCAGGGAATGCGCCCGATCCGCAGGCTCAGGGCCGGCGGCAGAAAGTCGGCATCGCGCGGCACCATCCGGGTGAAACGCGCGCTCTGCGGGTCCGCCCGGGTGCACAGGTCAAAGGGAAACACGAGCCCGACTTTCAGCCCCGCCTCGCGCGCTGCCGCCAGCCGCGCGGGGAATCCGGGATCGGGCTCGGCGCCGCTCGGCGCGAGTTCGAGGTAGACGAACTGCGCTCCAAGCGCCCGCAGCGTCTCGAACCGCGTGGCCGCAACCCCGCTGCGGATCGCAGCGCCCTGTTCGGGATAGGCCTCCTCGGCAGGTTGCCAGCTGCGCATGTCGACCCACAGCCAGGCGGAATAGAGGATCGTCACCAGCACCACCAGCGCGAAGCCCTGCCACAGCAGGCGGATGATCCGTCCGCCCGCTCCGACCTTGCGGCGGCGCGCATTCCTGAGCCTCGGCTTGGTCATGGAGCGCCCTAGCCCTTGATGTGGAGGACGCAGATCAGCGTGAAGAGCCTGCGCGCTGTCGGGAAATCGGTCTCGACCTTGCCTTCGAGCCGTTCGAGCAGCAATTCGGCAGCGTTGTTGTGGATGCCGCGCCGGGCCATGTCGATCGTCTCGATCTCAGTCGGGGTCGCCTTGCGTATCGCCTGGTAATAGCTGTCGCAGATCGCGAAGTATTCGCGGATCGGACGGCGGAACCGGGCGAGTCCGATCAGCAGCGTCTCCAGCGGGGCTTCGGCCTCGTCGCTGATATCCATGGCGAGCCGCCCGTCGCGCACCGACAGATGCAGGCGGTAGGGACCCTTCGCCCCGCGCTCGGCGGCGCGAACCGGTTTGAAGGTGTTCTCCTCGATCAGGTCGTAGATCGCCACGCGCCGTTCCTGTTCGACATCCGCATTGCGCCACAGGATCGTCTCCTCATCGAGCGAGATATGGACGATCCGGTGCGCGCCTGCGGACGAGCCGGGTGCGGGCGGAAGGTCAGAATCGGGCGGCGGAGTGGACATGAAGGGATGCCTTCGCAGATCGCGGGGAGGTTATTCAAGCACTTCGATTCCCAATCCCCGCTATCCACAGTGGCAAGCGGCCACGCGAAAAATATATTCGGCCCCAGAGGTCTTGCCACGGCGCGGTGGCAGGGCGCATGGGGTGGGCATGCCCGAACCCGAAAAGCTCTCCCTCGTCAGCTCCGACGAATCGCCCGAAACGCGCAAGCTGCCTTCCAATCTCGAGGCCGAAGCCGCCTTTCTCGGCGCAGTCCTGATCGACAATCGGGTGATCGAGGAACTGCAGGTTCCCATCCGTCCCGAGCATTTCTTCGAGCCGGTCCACCAGCGCATCTACGAACGCGTGCTGACGCTGATCGACCGCAACGCCACCGCCTCGCCGGTGACCCTGCGCCCTTATTTCGAGGCGGACGAGGCGCTCAAGGACCTAGGCGGAACGAGCTATCTCGCGCAGCTGACCGCAAGCGGGGCGGGCCTGCTCGCCCCGCGCGAACTGGCTCAGCAGATCTACGATCTTGCCTTGCTGCGCGAACTGGTGACGGTCGGGCGCTGGCTGGTCGAGGGCGCGCTCGACACGTCGCAGGACGTGAACCCGATGGACCGCATCGCACAGGCCGAGGCGGACCTGTTCAAGGTCGCCGAGGGCGCCGAGACCGGGAGCGAGGCCTCGACCTTCCGCGAAGCCTCGATGACCGCGCTCAAGATGGCCGAGGCCGCGCTCAATTCGGGCGGCGGACTGTCGGGCAAGACGACGGGCATCTCGACGATCGATACGAAGACCGCCGGTCTTCACAATTCCGACCTCATCATCCTCGCGGGGCGTCCGGGCATGGGCAAGACGTCGCTTGCCACCAACATCGCCTTCAACTGCGCCGAGGAACACCTCAATTGGCTCTCGGAAGGGGGCGAATTCAATTATGGCGCGCCCGTCGCCTTCTTCAGTCTCGAAATGAGCGCCGACCAGCTCGCCACCCGCATTCTCGCCGAACAGGCCGAGATCTCCTCGGAATCGCTGCGCAGCGGCAAGCTCACGCGGGAGGAATTCCAGCAGCTCTCCTTCGCCAGCCAGCGCCTCTCCGAGCTGCCGCTCTATATCGACGACACGCCCGCGCTCACCATCGCCGCCCTGCGCAACCGCGCGCGGCGGATGAAGCGGCGGCACGATATCGGGCTGATCGTGGTCGACTATCTCCAGCTGCTCCAGGGTTCGGGCCGGGCGAACGACAACCGCGTGAACGAGATTTCCGAAATCAGCCGGGGGCTGAAGACGCTGGCCAAGGAACTGTCGGTTCCGGTGATCGCGCTCTCGCAGCTTTCGCGCGCGGTCGAACAGCGCGACGACAAGCGCCCGATGCTTTCCGACCTGCGCGAATCGGGCTCGATCGAACAGGACGCCGACATGGTCTGGTTCATCTACCGCTCGGACTATTACCACCTGCTGGTAAAGCCCGACACGCCGGACGGCTCCTCCTCGGAAGAGGTCAGGGAAAAATACCGCGCCTGGGAGGAAAAGCACGAGGAACTGGTCGGCAAGGCGACGCTGATCGTCGCCAAGCAGCGCCACGGTTCGACCGGCAACATCCCGCTCCATTTCCAGAGCGAGATCACCAAGTTCACGGCGCCCAACACGCGCGACTATTCGGATTACGGCTATGAATAGGCCTGCGGGGAAAGGCTCGAATCCTTGACATCGCCCCCCCTCGCGCCTAGCTGACAAGCTTTCCCGTAGCCTCCGGACATGAAGAGACACGCCCATGGCACGCGTTACCGTTGAAGATTGCGTCGACAAGGTTCCGAACCGCTTCGACCTCGTCCTGCTCGCCGCCCAGCGCGCGCGCGAAATCTCCGGCGGGAGCGAACTGACCGTCGACCGCGACCGCGACAAGAACCCGGTCGTCGCCCTGCGCGAAGTTGCGGAACAGACGGTCCGCCCGAAGGACCTGCAGGAATCGCTCGTGGTCAGCCTGCAGAAGATCCTGCCAGACGACGAGGACGATGCCGACGAAATCGGTTCGCTCAGTCAGTCGGCCGAAGCGCTGCGCATTACCGCCTCGGCTCCGACCCGTTCGACCTCGATCGGGGCGGATTACGACGGTTGAGCGCCCGGCGCCCCGACGCGAATTGAAACAGGTGAAAGGCCGTCCTTGTGGCGGCCTTTTTCTTTGTGGCATCATCTTGCGCCGAATGACAACATTCTGACCCGATCGGGCAGCAGCTTGCCTTTGGCCCGCGAAGATGTAACCCGATCCGATGTAACCGAATTGCAACAACGGACCGGCGGCAAAGGAGCGCCAGCGGCCTCATGGCTACGATCGCGATCTACAGCGTCAAGGGCGGTGTCGGAAAGACGACCTTCGCGGTCAATCTCGCCTGGTGCGCGGCGCAGATATCGCGGCGGCGCACCCTGCTGTGGGATCTCGACGCCTCGAACGGCTCGGGCTTTTTGCTTGGGGTCGATCCCAAGAAGAAGCGCAGCGCCGACACCGTCTTCGCAGCGGAGCGCAATCCCGCAAAGCTGATCCAGAAGACCGCCTACAAGGGCCTCGATCTGCTCCCCGCCGACGAAAGCATTCGCACGCTCGGGCGGCAGTTCGACACGCTCGGCAAGAAGAAGCGCCTCGCCAAGCTGACCCAGACGCTGGGCAGGGATTACGACCGGATCGTGTTCGACTGCCCGCCGGTTCTCAACGAGGTGAGCTCGCAGGTGATGCGCGCCGCCGATCTGGTGATCGTGCCCCTGCCGCCCTCCCCGCTTTCCGCGCGTGCCTTTGATCTCGTGGTCGATGAGGTGCGCGGTTCGGGCAAGGGGCACCCTCCGATCCTGCCCGTGCTTTCGATGCTGGATCTTCGCCGGACGCTGCACAAGCAGGCGCGCGAGACCAATCGGAACTGGCCCGTCGTCCCGCTTGCGAGCGCGATCGAGCAATGCGCGGTCGAACGCAGACCCGTCGGCGCCTTCGCCCCGCGCGCGCCAGCGGCGCGCGCCTTTGCCCATCTGTGGGCCGCGATCGAGCGCAAGCTCGCCGACAAGTGAGGCTCTGAGCGGTGCGCGGATTTGGCATCCCAACCAGGCAGCCTATAAGGATGCGGGGGCGCCTGCACCGCAGATCCGCCTTTGACTTTCCATGTCGAGGCGGGACCAATTGATGAGCGATGTGACGGAAGGACTGGGAGGCGTCGTCGAGGGCGCGCTGGTCGGCGGCGCCGTCGAACCCGTGCGCGGCCGCCTTGCCGACCATGGGGAGAGTGTCACCTGCGCCAATTGCGCCGCCGTATTCATCGGGAATTACTGCCCCAATTGCGGCCAGAAGGCGCATATCCATCGCACCCTTACCGCGATCGCGCACGATCTCGTCCACGGCGTGCTCCATCTCGACGGCAAGCTGTCGCGCACGCTGCCGCTGCTCGCCTTCCGTCCGGGCAAGCTGACGCGCCGCTACATCGAGGGCGAACGCGCGAGCTTCGTCAGCCCGATGTCGATGTTCCTGTTCAGCGTCTTCGCCATGTTCGCGGTGTTCCAGATGGTCGGCATTTCGACGCCGACAAACATCGAGGTCGACCGCGCCGCGCTGGCGATCCAGGACAGGAGCGCCGAGGCGGCGAGCGAGCTTCGCACCCAGATCGAAGCGCTTGAGGAGGGCGATCCGCGACGCGCTGAACTCGAAAACGAATTACGCCTTGTCGAACGCATCGAAGCCGGCATGGGCTCGAACGGGAAATCGGAACAGGTCAGCGAGGATCCGGACCCCGACGCCGCGCTGGATTTGCGCGATCTGAAGCTGCAGGTGACCGGCGTCGACTTCATCGACGAGGGTATCGTCCAGAAATGGCGCGATAATCCTGGTCTCATGCTCTACAAGCTGCAGGCGAACGGCTACAAGTTCAGCTGGCTGCTGATCCCGCTCTCGATCCCCTTCGTCTGGCTTCTCTTCGCATGGCGGAGGAGCTTCAAGGCCTATGACCACGCGATCTTCGTGACCTATTCGCTCTCCTTCATGTCGCTCCTTTTCATCACGCTCTCGCTGCTCAATGCGGCGGGTCTCGAACTGGGTTGGACCGTCCTGCTCTTCGCCACCGCAGCGCCACTCCATGTCTACAAGCATATGAAGTACAGCTACGGATTGTCGCGCTTCTCAACCCTGTGGCGGTTTTTCGCCCTGCTGGTCTTCATCCTGTTCGTCCTGATGCTCTTTCTCCAGGCGCTGTTCCTGCTCGGAGGGTTCTGAGACGGCGCATGCGAAAAGGGCGCCCGGATCGCTCCGGACGCCCTTTGTCGTGTTACGGTGAAGCCTGGTTTCAGGCGCCCTGCGGTTCGGGTCCGCCTGCATCCTCGGCGCCCTTGCCGCCGAAGCGCTTGCCCGCCTTGGGGATCGCCGAGCCGTGTGGCGGCCGGGTGTAGGCCGGGCCCCTCGGCTCGTTCGGACGGTCGATCTTGCCGGTCTCCAGCAGCGTCTTGATCTCGTCGCCGGTCAGTGTCTCGTATTCGAGCATCGCCTGGGCAAGCAGGTGGAGCTGCTCTTCGTTCTTGGTCAAAATATCGGTCGCACGCTTGTGTGCACCTTCAACCAGCGACTTGATCTCGGCGTCGATCAGCTTGTTCGTCTCGGCGCCTGCCATGGTGCGCTGGGTCTGGCCCATGCCGAGATAGCCTTCCTGGCTGCTCTCGTACTGGAGCGGGCCGAGCTTGTCGCTCATGCCCCACTTGGTGACCATGTTGCGCGCCAGATCGGTCGCGTACTGGATGTCCGAGGACGCGCCCGAGCTGACCTTGTCGTGGCCGAAGATGATCTCTTCCGCCACGCGCCCGCCCATCGCGACCGACAGGTTCGCGTGCATCTTGTCGCGGTGGTAGGAGTAGCTGTCACGCTCCGGCAGGCGCATCACCATGCCCAGCGCGCGGCCGCGCGGGATGATCGTCGCCTTGTGGATCGGGTCCGACGCCTCTTCGTGGACCGACACGATCGCGTGGCCGGCCTCGTGATAGGCGGTCATCTTCTTTTCGTCGTCGGTCATGACCATGGAGCGGCGTTCGGCGCCCATCATGACCTTGTCCTTGGCGTCCTCGAATTCCTGCATCGCGACCAGCCGCTTGTTGCGGCGCGCGGCGAGCAGGGCGGCCTCGTTCACGAGGTTGGCGAGGTCCGCACCCGAGAAGCCCGGCGTGCCGCGCGCGATGGTGCGCGGGTTCACGTCGGGGGCGAGCGGGACCTTCTTCATGTGCACGCCGAGGATCTTCTCGCGCCCGTCGATATCGGGGATCGGAACCACGACCTGGCGGTCAAAGCGGCCCGGACGCAGCAGCGCGGGGTCGAGCACGTCGGGGCGGTTCGTCGCCGCGATGATGATGATGCCTTCGTTAGCCTCGAAACCGTCCATCTCGACGAGGAGCTGGTTCAGCGTCTGCTCGCGTTCATCGTTCGAATTGCCGAGCCCGTGACCGCGCGAACGGCCAACGGCGTCGATTTCGTCGATGAAGACGATGCAGGGCGCGTTCTTCTTGGCCTGTTCGAACATGTCGCGCACGCGGCTCGCGCCGACGCCGACGAACATCTCGACGAAGTCCGAACCCGAAATGGTGAAGAAGGGAACACCCGCCTCGCCCGCAATGGCGCGGGCGAGCAGGGTCTTGCCGGTACCGGGCGAACCGACCAGCAGCGCGCCCTTGGGAATCTGGCCGCCCAGCTTGGAGAAGCGCTGCGGGTCCTTCAGGAATTCGACGATCTCCTGCAATTCCTCGCGCGCCTCGTCGATGCCCGCGACATCCTCGAAGGTGACGCGGCCCGACCGTTCGGTCAGCATCTTGGCCTTGGACTTGCCGAAACCCATCGCGCCGCCGCCGCCGCCCTTCTGCATCTGGCGCAGGGCGAAGAAGGCGATGCCGAGGATCAGGATGAACGGCAGCGACTGGATCAGCAGGAACAGGAGCACGTTCTGCCCCTCGCGCGGCTTGCCTGAGAATTCGACGCCGTTTTCTTCCAGCAGGCGGGTGATTTCCGCGTCGTTGGGAACCGGGACCGTCTGGAACGTCTCGTTGTTGCGCAGCGTGCCGGTGATCATGTCCTCACCGAGCTGCACTTCCTGGACCTCGCCCTCGATCACCGCCTCGCGGAATTCGGAATAGCGGATCTGCGTGCCCGAAGGCTGGCCGGCATTGCCAAACAGGGAGACGACCAGCAGCAGGGCGAGAAAGATCCCGCCCCAGATCATCAATTGCTTCACCCAGGGGTTCGGCCCCTCGGGAGGCTGCTGGTTGGGATCGTTCTGGTCGGCCATCGGCTGGATTCCTTTCTCAGCTGATAATGTAGGTCCGCGCGAATGAATGGCAAGACAATGCGTGACCGCGTGCAACGTGCGCTTTTTCGCGGGCTCGGTTGCGGATTTTCGATGATGCCTCCGGCGACGCTAGCGCGGGCCGTAGGCTGCCAGGAAGACATCGACCGCCCGTTCGATCCGCCGAAGGCTTTCGCCGGGGTCGGCAGGCGCGCCGAAACGGCGGTCGAGATCGCCCATGCCCTTGCACATCGAGACGAATTGCTCTGCAGCGCTCGCCGGATCGTCGACAGCAAGTTCGCCCGCCTGCGACGCATGTTGCAGAAACGCCGCGCAGGCGCTTTTCATGCGCCAGGGCCCGGCCTCGAGAAAGGCGCGCCCGATGTCCGGATCGGTTTCGGTCTCCGCCGCGATCCGCCGTTCGAACTGGATCATCTCGGGGCGCGAAAGGAAGGCGACCATCGCCTTGCCGATCGCTTCGAGGCGCTGGCGGATGGTGCCCTCCCTCGCCTGCTCGATCGAGAAATGGCCCCGTATCTTTTCGCATTCACACTCGACCGAGGCGGCGAACAATGCGCGTTTGTCGCCGAAATGATTGTAGATGGTGACCTTGGAAACGCCTGCATGGGCGGCGACCTGTTCGATCGAAGTGGCGGCGAAACCATGTTCGAAGAAGCTGTCGGTCGCAGCCTCGAGAATCGCCGCGCGCTTCGCCCTGTCGGACGGGCGACCGATCCTTTTCGATGCAGGTGGCGGAGAAGCGATTGACAAAATGAACGACCCCGTTCAATTAAACGATGCCGTTCAATAATGGCGCGAGTCGCTCCATCACACAAGCCCGCCACGGACAGAAGGTTCCTCGCATGCTCTGGATCGCCATCCGAATGCTGACCGGCGATGCCCAGAAATTCTACGGCCTGCTGTTCGGTATCGCCTTCTCGACGCTGCTCATCACTCAGCAGCTGACGATCTTCGTCAATCTGGTCGAACGCGGGGCGAGCGGGGTCTACAACGCTCCCGAGGCGGAAATCTGGGTGATGGACCCGGTCAGCCGCACGACCGAGGTGAACTATGCCATGCCCTCGACCGCGCTCGACGAGGTGCGCTCGGTCGAAGGCGTCGAATGGGCCGTTCCCCACCTGCGCGCGCCGGCCTCGGTGCGCACCAGCACGGGCGATCTCGAAGGGGTCCAGATCATCGGGGTGGACGATGCCACGCTGATCGGCCTGCCCGAACGGCTGGTCATCGGCGACAAGCGCATTCTCTATCAGCCGGACACGGTGCTGATCGACGATTTCGGCGTCTTCAACCTGTTCGGCCCCGAAGAGGAGCCGATCGGCGCCCGGCTAGAACTCAACGACCAGCGCGCCGTCATAAGGGGCGTGACGGATTCGATCCCAACCTTCACGAGCCAGGTCACGCTCTACACAACCTACAGCCGCGCGCTGAACTATGTCCCAGGGACGCGCAACCGGCTCACTTTCGTGCTCGCCGGGGTGGGCGAAGGCGAAACGGCACAGGCGGTCGCCGCGCGGATCGAGCGGCAGACCGGCCTCAAGGCGGTGACCCGCCCCCAGTTCGCACAGAGCGGGATCGACTTCATCATCGAGAACACCGGCATCCCGCTCAATTTCGGGATCACCGTGGCATTGGGCTTCATCGTCGGGGTGGCGATCGTGGGACTGACCTTCAGCCTCTTCATCCGCGACAATATCAGGCAGTTCGGCGCGCTGAAGGCGATCGGCGTCACCAATGCCAAGATCGTGCGGATGGTCGCCGCGCAGGCGGCGATGGTTGGGTCGATCGGCTATGCGCTCGGCGTGGTCGGCACGGTCGCCTTCATCTGGGCCTTTTCAGGCAATCCGACCTTCAAGGGTTTCTACATCCCCTGGCAGATCCCGCTCCTCAGCCTGGCGGCGGTGGTGCTGATCCTCGCGCTTACCGGCTGGCTGGGCCTGCGCAGCGTGCTCAGCACCGAACCGGCGGCGGTGTTCCGTTGAGCGCGTCCGCGCCCGCCCCTGCCCGCACGCATGAAGCCGCGATCAGCGCGCGCGGCATAGTGCGCGATTTCGAGGCGGGACAAACGACGATCCGCGTCCTCCACGGGATCGACACCGACATCCGTTCGGGCGAAATGACTTATGTCGTGGGCGAGAGCGGGTCGGGCAAGACGACGCTGATCTCGATCATGTGCGGCATCCTCTGGCCGACCGAAGGAGAGGTGCGGGTCTTCGGCACCGACATCTACGCCCTTTCCGATACGGAACTCGTCAATTTTCGCCTGAAGAACATCGGCTTTATATTCCAGCAGTACAATCTCATCCCCTCGATCGATGTCGCCGCCAATGCCGCCGTGCCGCTGATCGCGGGCGGGATGGGTGTGAGCGAGGCGCGCGAGCGGGCGAAGGCGCTGCTCGACAAGCTCAACATCGCCGACCAGGCCGACAAGCTGCCCAACCAGCTTTCGGGCGGCCAGCAGCAGCGCGTCGCGATCGCCCGCGCGCTTGTCCACGAACCGCGCCTCGTGGTGTGCGACGAGCCGACCGCCGCGCTCGATGCACGCTCCGGCAGGCGGGTAATGGACCTGCTTCGCGAAGTCGCAGTGGCCGAGGACCGGGCCTGCATCATCGTGACACATGACAACCGCATCTTCGATCTCGCCGACCGCATCCTCGTGCTCGAGGACGGACGCGTCATTCATGACGGCGCCGACATGCCCGAGGATCAGTGATGCCCCGCCGCTTTTTCCAGTTCCCCATCCGCCGAGAAACGCATGTCCCTTCTTCCCGCTAATGTGAGCTTCTCCCGCCAGGTGCTGCCGCTGCTCGCGCTTGTAAGCATCATCTTCGGCGTACTCTACATCGCCTCGATCCTTCCCGACCGCACCACCAGCGAGCCTGCTGAACAGCCGCCCAAGCCCGCCGGCGCACTTGCCGAAGGTCCGCGCGTCGCAGGCACCGGTCTCGTCGAACCGGCGAGCGAAATCATCGATATCGGCTCGGCCCTGTCCGGCCTCGTCACATCCGTCCGGGTCGAGCCGGGCGATATGGTGACGGCGGGCGAGACGCTGTTCACAGTCGATCCGCGCGCCGCACGGGCCCAGCTCGCCGAAGCCGAAGCAGCGATCCGCGAGGCGCATGCCGCCATCGCCGAGGCAAGCGCCGCACGGGCGACGGCGCGCGAACAGCTCGCGCTCTACCGCGAGATCGACGACCCGGCCGCCGTCAGCCGCTCTGAGGTGATCCGCGCCGAGGGCGAGGAAGCCGCCGCGGCCAGCCGGCTCCAACTCGCCCGCGCACGGCTTTCCGTTGCGCAGGCTCGTGCCCAGAGCGTGCGCACCGAACTCGACCGCCTGACAGTGCGCGCGCCGATCGCGGGCGAGATCCTCGCGGTCAATATCCGCCCGGGCGAATTCGTCGCCACGCAGGGCGGAGGCAGCAGCGTGCCCTTCATCCAGATGGGCCGGACGGACCCGCTTCACGTCCGCGTCGATATCGACGAGAACGAGGCGGTGCGGGTGAGGATCGGAGCGCCCGCGATCATCTCCCCGCGCGGGGCGGCAAAAATCCAGGTGCGTGCGAATTTCGTGCGCGCCGAACCGCAGGTCGTGCCCAAGCGCCAGTTGACGAACAGCGCAGCCGAGAGGGTCGATGTGCGCGTGCTCCAGCTGATCTATGCGCTTCCCTCCGATGTGCCCGAAGCCGAAGCATTCCGGGTCGGGCAGCAGGTCGATGCCTTCATCCCGGCAAAGGGCGGCCAGGAGTGACGCCGCGCCCCTCCCCCCGGCTTGCGCTCGCGCTCGCGCTGCCTCTTGCGCTCGGCGCCTGCGGTCTCAAGCCTGCGCCCGAGATCGCGACGCCGCCGCCCGAGCTTCCCGGCGCTTTCTTCCACGCTCCCACGGGCGAGACGGGCGCATCGCTGGCGAGCCTGCTGCCACGCGAGGACCAAGCCTTCGCCGCCCTTGCCGAAACGGCGATGGAACGCGCTCCGAGCCTTGCCGAAGCGCTCGCCCGGATCGATCTGGCGCGCGGTCGCGCGGCACGCGCCGGGGCGGAACGCCTGCCCAATGTCACCGCCGATGCGAGCCTGCGCGAACAGCGCATCAACCCTGCGCAGTTCGGCGAAGCTGGAGCAAGCGGCCTGATCCCGCGCAACCTCACGCAATATGGCGCGAATGTCGCGGCAAGCTGGGACCCGGACCTTTTCGGCCAGCTGCGCGCGAAAGAACGAGCTGCGCTCGCCCGGATCGACGCTTCGAGCGCGCAGGCAGCAGCGGTGCGCAACGCGCTGCTGGCCGAGATCGCCGCGAGCGTGATCGACTGGCGCACGCTCGATGCGCGCCGCGCCGCGCTCGAGGCGGACGAAGCGGCAGCGTCGCGGCTCGCCGCGCTTGCCGCCACGCGCGAGATGGCTGGACTCGCCCCTGGCTTCGACCGGGTCCGTGCCGAGGCGCAGGCGAGCGCCTCGGGATCGCGGCTCGCTGCTCTCGAAAGCGAGCGGGTGCGGATCGTCGGGCGGCTGGTGGCGCTGACGGGCATGGACGCTGCGGGCGTCTCCTCGGCCCTCGCTGCCACCGGACCCGCCGCCGAAGTCCCCGAAGCGCCGATGGCGCTGCCCTCCGAATTGCTCGCCAACCGCCCCGACGTACTCGCCGCGAGCGCGGAACTGGCCGCGAGCGATGCCGATCTCGCCGCCGCGGCGCGCGCGCGGTTTCCGCGGCTCACCCTTTCGGCGGTCATCGGCCTGCTCGCCTTCGACCCCGAGAACCTGTTCGACAGCAATTCGATCGTCGGCAACCTTACTGCCGGAGTGGCCGGGCCGCTGCTCGATTTCGGGCGGATCGAGGCCGAAATCGACAGCGCCGCAGCGGGCAAGCGCGCCGCCTTCGCGGCCTATCGCGGCGCGGTGTTCCAGGCACTGGGCGATGCCGAGGCCGCCTACGGCCTGATCGAAGCGAGCGATGAAGAGGCGCAGAAGGCGGTCCGCGAGCGTGACCAGCTCGATCGCGCCGCCGCGCTCGCCGATGTGCGTTACCGCGCAGGGCTGGCCGATTTCCTCACGGTGCTGGAAGCGCGCCGCGCCGCCGATGCGAGCGGCGAACGCGCGGCAGCGGCGATCGGACGGGCCCGGCGCGCGCGGGTGCTGCTGTGGCAGGCGCTGGGCGGCGATCCGCCGGCCGCATCACCAAGCGAGGGTGGTGCCGCCGTAGAATAGCGCCGCGATTGCAAGCGCGCCTCCGATCAGCATCACCAGCCCGTCGCGCACCAGCATGGCGAGCGACAGGAGAGCGATGGCGAGGAAAGGCCCGGCGGCAGCGAAGGGCACGAACTCGAGCACCGGCACGAAACAGCACAGTACGACGATCAGCGCAGCGACGACGCGCAGCGCCGGCCCGCTGGCGAAGGCGGTGAGGCGCTTTTTTGCAAGACGGTCGAGCACATCCGCAACCTTGTGGAGCTTGCTTTCGCCCTTGCTCAGCCTGCCCGACCCGACCGAGCGGCCCCGGATGAAGTCCGGCAGCCAGATCGCCTCGCGCCCGAAGGCCTGCTGCCCGGCGACCAGGGCGATCGAAAGCGCGATGAAGGTTGGAACACTGGGGATCGTCCCGACCGGCGTGATCCCGACCAGCGCGAGGATGAGCATGAAAGGCGCGAAGCTGCGGCTGCCGAATTCGCGGGCGAGATCGCCCACGCCGACCGCATCCTCGCGCTCAGCGACATCCTCGATGCCGTCGACGACGTCGCCGATCGACCTGACGCTGCGACTTTGATCCTCGGCCATGCGCGTTCCTTCCGAAAAAGGAACGAACGCGGCACGGTTAGGTCCCCGAAGGTGTGCGCTGGAGCAGCGCCGTGCGCTCGCAGCGGCACACGGTCTCGCCACGCTGGTTCACCATTTCATGGAGGAAGGTGACGATCCCCGCATCGGGTCGCGACTTGCTGTCGCGCAATTCCTTCACCTCGGTCACAGCGTGCAGAGTGTCGCCGATGAACACCGGCTTGGGCGTCACGACATCGGTGAAGCCGAGATTGGCGACCAGCGTGCCCAATGTCGTTTCGCCCACCGACAGGCCGACCAACAGCGCGAAGGTGAAGGTCGAATTGACGAGGATCTGCCCGAACCCGCTGGCCTTCGCCGCCTCGGCATCGAGGTGGAGCGGCTGCGGATTGTGGGTCATGGTCGAGAACAGGAGATTGTCGGTTTCCGTCACGGTGCGGCGGATCGGATGCTCGATCCGTTCGCCCACCTGCCATTCGTCGAAGTACTTGCCCGCCATCAGGTGCCCGCCTTCCAGCGGGCGACCACCTCGGCCCCGTCCTCGGCGCTCGACCGGACCGCGCCCGGCGTCCGGCTGAAACGCGGGGCGGGGGCGGTGTGCCATTCGCCTTCATGTTCGACGAAGGTCTCGCGCGCTTTCATGTGGGGATGTTCGCGCGCCTCGTCCATGTCGAGCACCGGGGCGAAGCAGGCATCCGTCCCTTCGAGAAGTTCGCACCATTCGTCACGGGTCTTCGTCCTGAACAGCACAGCGAGTTTTTCGCCGTTTTCGTCCCATTTCGACAAGTCCATCTGCCCCTCGGCAAGCTCGACTGGCGCACCCGCTTTCGCCAGCATCTCGGCATAGAATTGCGGCTCGATCGAGCCCAATGAGATGTCCTTCCCGTCGGCGCAGGTAAAGCAGCGGTAGAAATGCGCCGCCCCGCCGAGCATACCCTTGCCCCTTTCAGTGGTAATGAAGGGCCGTCCGCGTACTCCGAAGAAGAAACTCATCAGGCTGGTCGCGCCGTCGACGATCGCCGCATCGACCACCTGCCCCTTGCCCGAACGTTCGCGCTCGTAGAGCGCGGCCATTATCCCGAAGGCGCAATACATCGACCCGCCGCCGAAATCGCCGACGAGGTTCTGCGGCGGGACCGGGGGTTCACCCGCTTTCCCCACCGCCGAGAGCGCGCCGGTCAGGGCGATGTAATTGATGTCGTGGCCCGCCGCGTGGGCTAGCGGGCCGTCCTGCCCCCAGCCGGTCATCCGGGCATAGACAAGACGCGGACTGGCGGCGAGCAGTTCATCGGGACCGAGCCCGAGCCGCTCCATCACGCCGGGGCGGAAACCTTCGATCAGGACGTCCGCCTTAGCCGCCGCCTCGCGGCAGAAGGCCGTACCCTCCTCGCTCTTCAAATCGACTTGGACCCGGTGCCGGGCGCGCTCTACGACCGGGTTCGACGCCGCGCTGCCGGGCCGCTCGATCTTCACAACCTCCGCGCCCAGATCGGCGAGCAGCATGGCGACATGCGGACCCGGACCGATCCCGCTGAACTCAATGACTTTCAGGCCGGAAAGCGGCCCCTTGGCTGCGCTCATTCAGATACTCCTCTCGTGGACGGCTTTTGGCGCGTGGCAAGAGGTAGGGCAAGGGGTTCTGCTAGGCCATTCCTGAACGGCTTGCTGATGTTTTCAAGCCCGCAAGAAAGAAGCAGCCAGAGCCTATTTGCAACCGGCTACAAGCCATGCCCGGTGGCAGGACCCATTCGATTGGGTTCGTTAAGAAATCGATGTTCCACCGTAGAGAATACCGTTTCAAATTAGTCATTCGTGCACCAGCGGCACCTGCTCGATACTGGCCTTGAATCAGTGGACGGCCCTCATCGCAAGTACTTCGATGGTTCCTGAGCCTAAGCCGGCGTTTGAGCAAGCCGCCGCGTGGCTTTCATCAATGGATGCGAAGCTGACGCGGAAGGCAACCAACGTGGACAGCCATCAACATGACCCGCAGCCATGGCCGCTGCCAGAAAGGCGCGCGTCTGCGCACGGGCTTGCCGCGCGGGCATCGCAAGCTAGTCGCCAGCCCTGCGTATGACCGGCGTGGCCGCGCCAAGGGCGCTCTACGGACCGATCAACGGCGACTGGTTCGAAGCCTACGTCACCCAGGTGATCGTGCCCTAGCTGCGCCCCAGTGACATCGTCATCATGCAAAGCCTCTCGAACCACAAGCGGGCAATCTTGCAGGAGAAGATCGAAACGGTCGGGAAAACCCTGCGCTTCCTTCCGCACTATAGCTCCGACTTCATTCCGATCGAGAAGGCGTTCTCCCGTCTCAAGGCAATGCTGCCAAATGCTGGAGAGCGCACCGTCAGGGCCGTGGGATCTAATCGGCAGGCTAGTCGACATCTTCCAGCCAGACGAATGCACCAACTACTCCAGATCATGCGGCTATAAACCGGAGTGATCGGAAAACGCTCTCACTTAGAGTGAATCGCCGGTTCGCTGTCTATGCGCGATGGTCAAAGCCGCGACAAGCCTAACGCGATCTTAAGCCCTGCCGGTCCATTGCGTTCGCACAAGACGGAAGCGATGGACCGATGAACGCACCCTTCGAGACAGCCAAGGCGCTGGACCCTGATGCGACACCGGGCGTGCGGATCGAACACGAGGTGGCCGTGATCGGGCTCGGCTATATCGGCCTGCCGACCGCGGCGGTGTTGGCCAGCCATGGCTGGAGCGTGTGCGGCGTCGACATTTCGGAGCGGGTCGTCGAGACCGTAAATGCGGGCGCCGTCCATATCGAGGAGCGCGATCTCGACAGGCTCGTGCGCAGCGCGACAAAGGCCGAGCTGCTTGTCGCATCGACCGAGGTGCCAACGGCGCATTTCTATATGATCGCGGTTCCGACCCCGCTCGGGCCGGACAAGACGCCCGACATATCCTTCGTGGAAGCGGCAGCGCGCGCGATCGCGCACCGGATCCTGCCCGGTGCATGCGTCATCATCGAAAGCACCTCGCCGATCGGGACGACCGAGCGCGTAGCGGAAATAATCTCCAAGGAGCGCCCCGATCTCGCCGTGCCCGAATTCGGGGACGATGAAGGCGGCGACATCGCGCTCGCCTACTGTCCCGAGCGCGTGCTGCCAGGCAAGATCGTCACCGAGCTGGTCTACAACGACCGCGTCATCGGCGGAATGACCGCGGCCTGCGCCGAACGCGCCGCGGCGCTCTATCACAGCTTTGTCAAGGGCGACTGTCTTGTCACCAATGTGCGAACCGCCGAAATGGTGAAGCTGGTCGAAAACAGCTTTCGCGACGTCAACATCGCCTTCGCCAACGAACTGTCGATGATCGCGGACGCGATGGAGATCGACGTGTGGGAGGTCATCCGCCTCGCCAATCGCCACCCGCGCGTCCGCATCCTCCAACCCGGGCCGGGCGTGGGCGGGCACTGCATCGCGGTCGACCCGTGGTTCCTCGTCGCCGCCGCGCCAGACAGGGCCCGGCTGGTGCGCACCGCGCGGGAGGTCAATGACAGCAAGGCCGTGCACGCTGAGCACCGGATCCGCGCCCTGCTCGATGCCGCGCCCGGTGGCAAGGTCGCCCTGCTCGGCATCGCCTTTAAGCCGGACATTGATGATTTCCGCGAAAGCCCAGCGCTAGAGATTGCCGTTTCGCTTGCCCGCGACCAAGGGGACCGGATCCTCGTGGTCGAACCTTTCACCGCGGATCTTCCTGAGGAACTCTCAGGGACGGGCGTCAGACTCGCAACGCTTGATGAGGCGCTTAGGGAAGCGGAAATCGTCGTCGTGCTCGTTGACCATACCGCCTTCAGACATCTCACACCCGAGGACCTCGCCGGGCGCATCGTGTTCGACACCAGGGGCATGCTCAAAAGATGAGCGCCGAAACCGGCCGCCCTCGCATGCTCGTGACCTTCGGCACGCGGCCTGAGGCGATTAAGATGGCCCCGGTTGTCGATGCGCTGCGCATGGACGGGCGGTTCGACGTGCGCGTGGTTGTGACTGCCCAGCACCGCGAAATGCTCGACCAAGTCCTCGAAATCTTCGGGATTGTGCCCGACCTTGATCTCGACCTCATGCAGCATGGGCAAAACCTCGACGAACTTTCGGCACGCATCGTCACCCGCTTCGGCGCAGCGCTCGATACGGAAAAGCCCGACCGTGTGCTTGTCCATGGCGACACGCTGACGACCATGATGGCCACGCTTGCCTGCTATTTCCGGCGCATACCGGTCGGTCATGTCGAGGCTGGGCTGCGGAGCGGGAATATTTACGCGCCATGGCCAGAAGAGGGCAACCGCAGGGTGACGGGAGTGTTAGCCGACCTGCATTTTGCACCGACCGAGTCTGCGGCAGATGCGCTTCGTGCCGAAAATGTTCCTGAAGACGCGATTCATGTCACCGGCAACACGGTGGTCGATGCGCTTCTGGCAACTCGCAACAGGCTAGCCAAAAAACCGGGTCTTGCACCAATAATCAATGCACTAAGGGATCAGTACGCGGATCGAAAGATCATCGCAGTCACAGCCCATCGGCGTGAAAATTTTGGCGAGGGCATGCGCCAGATCAGCGCGGCCATGCGACATCTGGCTCAACGCGGTGACGTTGCAATCATCTATCCGCTCCACCCCAATCCGAACGTGAAAAAGATCATGCGGTCAGAGCTTTCGCAGATCGCTAACATCGCCCTTATTGATCCACTCGACTATCCCGAATTCGTGGCCATGATGGAAGCGAGCGAGATCATAATCACGGATTCGGGTGGCATTCAGGAGGAAGCGCCCAGCCTCGGCAAACCGGTGCTTGTGCTGCGCGAGACGACCGAGCGGCCAGAAGGAATAAGTTTGGGCACGGCCAAGCTGGTCGGCACCGATAGCGCCAGGATTGTCTCCGAAGCTTCTCGGCTGCTGGATTGCCCTTCCGCCTACAAGGCCATGTCCTTGACGCACAATCCATACGGAGACGGCACTGCAAGCCAAAAAATAGCAGAGGTCCTCGCGCAGCAGTCAGGGCTACAGGTCAAGGACGCACAAGCCGTCTCTTGAGCTAGGGCGCCCAAGATGTGCTCTCGCTTGATGGGCTCGCTCTTACCAGTCTGCGAACCCACGCTCCTCCTTCTTCTGGGGAGGTTCCGGATTTGGCAGTCTGCAATGATAGGGACGATCCAAAAGTTCCGGATGACGATCAGATATCGGAACTTTCTTGGAAACTACAAAAGCGAGTCTATCGAATGAAGCGAAATCATGACTAGCACGATCAAAAGCACCATAATCACGCAGCACACGACGACAGATTGAAGGCGCAGCCACTTCTGGAGGTCTCTTTACGTCAACAGAAGAGGCAAGATGGAGGCCTTCCTGATGCTCCTCGACAACCGCATCCAGAACGCCGGCCGACTTGGC
Organism: Erythrobacter litoralis; assembly: GCF_001719165.1. NCBI lineage: Bacteria > Pseudomonadati > Pseudomonadota > Alphaproteobacteria > Sphingomonadales > Erythrobacteraceae > Erythrobacter > Erythrobacter litoralis. Next base: position 492,146 of record NZ_CP017057.1, on the reverse strand, counting down.
TCAGCCGATTACCTTGTGGATAGCGCGCGGTCGCGCCGGATCCGCCACCTATGTCAAGCAGGCGGTCGCTCGTTGGCACAAGGTGGACGATGTCTCGGCGAAACTTTGAATCATAATCTTGCGGGGTGCCAATGGTCTGGCCGGTCAATTGGCCGAGAGGATTGAGCGCCACCAATGCTCACTGTCGAGATACCAATGAAGGGTTTGCCGCAATCCCTCATCAAAACTGCGTTGAGCGGCGTAATTCAGTTCGGTCCGGACCTTTCGGTCGTCGATCGAATAGCGACGATCATGTCCGGCGCGATCGGTCACATAAGTGAGAAGGCTGTCCGTCTTTTGCCCGCGGGCGGCGGGCGCTTTTGGGAAGCGAGCAGCCAATCCGTCGACTTCTTCGAAAGCGCGATCGACCTCTCGGCAGATTGCCGCGATGACGTCAAGGTTCGGCAATTCGGCGCCCCCACCGATATTGTATGTCTCGCCAGGCTTCCCGCGCAAAAGACAGGCCTCGATCCCGCGGCAATGATCTTCGACATGCAGCCAGTCGCGCACATTCATCCCGTCGCCATAAATGGGCAGGTTGCGCCCATGCAGCGCGTTCAGGAGGAAAAGCGGAATCAGCTTTTCGGGATATTGGTAGGGCCCGTAATTGTTCGAACAATTGCTCGTGGTCACGTCCAACCCATAGGTGTGGTGATAAGCTCGCACCAGGTGATCGGAGGCAGCCTTTGACGCCGAATACGGCGAATTAGGCGCATAGGGAGTGGTCTCGGTAAAGGCCGGATCATCGGGGCCGAGAGAACCGAACACCTCATCGGTTGAAATGTGATGGAAACGATGCGGCTGGCCGCAGCCTGAAAGCCAAACTGCTCGCGCCGCCTTGAGCAGGCTATTGGTTCCGAGGATATTGGTATCAATGAAAGCATCCGGCCCGCTGATCGAACGGTCCACATGGCTCTCGGCGGCGAAATGGACTACCGTGCTGATATCGTAATCGCGCAGTAGACTTCCGACCAGATCGATGTCGCGGATGTCGCCTACCACTAGCTCGACATTGGGCACGCCTTCGATGGTCGAACGGTTTCCGGCATAGGTCAGAGCATCGAGCACGATTACTTCGTCACCGGGGTGGTTCGCATTCCAGTAGTGCACGAAATTGCCACCGATGAAGCCGGCGCCACCGGTGACGAGCAGATTAGCCAAGTTTCGCCTCCTCATCGAGCATCAGACGCAGATTATCGCGCCAATGACACGGCGTATCTCCCAGAAATGCGCGGGTTGCGCTGCAATCAAGCACCGAAAAAGCTGGCCGCCGCGCCGGGGTGGGGTAATCGGCTGTGGTGATCGGTCGTATCGAAGGGGCGCGAGGGATGAGGCCACGCTCAAGGGCTTCCTCCGCGATCGCGACGGCGAATTGGTGCCAGCTAGTGGTTCCCTCATCGCAGTGGTGGAACCTGCCAGTTGCTCCCTTTTCCACCAGCGCCCAGATGCTACGCGCAAGGCCAGTCGCCCAGGTCGGAGCGCCTATCTGGTCCGCGACGACAGAAAGCTCTGCGCGCTCTTTCATCAGCCGGATCATGGTGCGCACGAAATTCGCGCCGCCTGCTTCATAGACCCAAGCCGTGCGCACCAGCAGGTCTTCAGGTCGCAGGTGATCCTCGCCCTCCGCCTTGGTGCGGCCATAGGCCGATAGCGGATTGCGTTCGTCGTCGGGTCGGTAAGGACGGTTCGTCATGCCGTCGAACACGAAATCGGTCGAAACATGGACGAGCTTTCCGCCCGTATCAGCCATCGCGTCAACCATCGCGTGGACGGCCGCTGCATTGACAGCGTGGGCGACGTCTTCCTCGCTCTCAGCCTTGTCGACCGCTGTATAGGCTGCTGCGTTGAGAATCACATCAGGCGCTTCTACTACCAGCCGAGCGGTCAGCATCGAAGCTTCGGTAAAGTCGCAATCATCGGCGTCGATTGCGTTGACCTCCGCCCATGCTGGGGCGAGCCGCGTCAATGCGCCACCGAGTTGGCCATTGGCACCAGTAATCAAGACTTTCATGAATACACCGCTAGATCGGCAAGCGGGAGGCCCCGCGCGTCCTTTTCAGAGATGATGGGATCCAGGCCCTCAACTGGCCATTCGACCCCGACATCGGGGTCATCCCATGCAAGCGTATATTCGGCTTCAGGCGAATAGGGTGCCGTACACTTGTAGAGAAAATCAGTGTCGTCTTCGAGCGTTAGAAACCCGTGAGCAAAACCCTCGGGCACCCAGAACATGCGCTTGTTCTCAGCGCTGAGTTCGACCCCAACCCATTTCCCGAAATTCGGAGATGAGACGCGCAGATCAACCGCGACATCGAATACCGCGCCGTGAGTCACCCGCACCAGCTTGCCCTGAGCGCCCGGGTTCTGGAAATGCAGCCCGCGCAGGACGCCTTTCTGCGAGCGGCTGTGATTGTCCTGCACCCAGCGCATAGCGAGACCTGCTTTACGGAAAGCTGACTCTTTCCATGTTTCCATGAAGAAGCCGCGATCGTCACCGAAGACGCGAGGTTCGAGGATAAGAGGTCCAGATATGGCGGTCGCCACAACTCTCATGCCGGGCGCGGCTCACGGAGCAATTGCATCAGGTATTCGCCATAGCCAGACTTGCGCAGAGGCTGGGCGATTTCTTCGAGCTGAGCATCATCGATGAAACCCTGTCGCCAGGCGATCTCTTCCGGACAGGCAATCTTGAAGCCCTGCCTCTCTTCCGTGATCCTGACATAGGTGGCAGCGTCAAGAAGAGATGCATGCGTGCCGGTATCGAGCCACGCGAACCCGCGCCCCATGAGTTCCACGGACATCGCATCGTCATCGAGATAGAGCCGGTTGAGGTCGGTAATCTCCAGCTCCCCACGAGCCGAGGGCTTGAGTTCTCGCGCGCGATCGACAACGGTTTCGTCGTAGAAATAGAGGCCCGTAACGGCATAATTGGATTTGGGCCGGGATGGCTTTTCTTCGATCGAAACGGCCCGGCCCGAGGAGTCGAACTCTACGATCCCGAAGGCTTGCGGATTGGTGACACGGTAGGCGAAAATGCTGGCACCACAGTCGCTGGATCCTGCGCGTCTGAGCAGCTCGGGAAGTCCATGACCATAGAAGATGTTGTCACCGAGGATCAGCGTGCTTGGTCCTCCTGAAACGAAATCCGCTCCGATGTGAAAGGCCTGAGCCAACCCTTCTGGCTTCGGCTGTACCGCATAGCTCAGGCAAACCCCCAAGTCCGAACCGTTGCCGAGCACCCTTTGAAACTGATCCGCGTCCTCCGGCGTCGTGATGATGAGGACATCCCTGATACCAGCCAGCATCAAGGTACTCAGTGGATAATAAATCATTGGCTTGTCGAAGACGGGCATCAGTTGCTTCGAGACGCCGCGAGTAAGCGGATAAAGCCGGGTTCCTGAACCACCCGCGAGAATAATACCGCGTCTTTTCTTAGTGATAGCTTCGTTTTTCACGTCTTCGATACCCCCGAAGTCCGAGCGCGAACCACCGCATCGCAGTATGGCAAGCGGGGGTCAATGACCAACCGAAAAGCCCTCCAAGCGATTACGACGGAGGTGCCGAAAAACCAACCGGGAAAAGACTGCCTAGCGGCGGTCTTAGTTGAAGTTTTGTAGACCTAGGAAAGAAGGCCCGCACCCGTCCTCGGGAAGATGCAGTCTATTCTGCGCAAAGCTAGTGGCCGATCGGCCCAGGAACCACTAGATCCGGTGTGGAATCGTGGGTCGACGGATCGCTTGAGAACGGAACCATGCGTGGGAAACGATTACCGTTCGAGATGGCAAATCTGAGACGTCAACTGTCCCCAAACCGGGCGTAAAGCTCCAAGACAACCCATTCGCCGAGGCAGAGATGCGGCACTGCGAATTTCGGCCAAACCGATCTGGCGAAACTTGCAGACCGTCCGGTACGCGTGCTCCGTACTCGCAAAGCAAATTTAGCCGAGATTGAATGTGCGCAGGGTGCGAGCACTCAGCGAGGCGGAGCCTTGTAGACAATGCGGAGGCTGCGCTTCAGGTGAGCCTGCGCTTCTACGAGCTCGCCACGAACACGTAGATCATACGCCCTCGGCCGGTCGGACGACGCTTGGGGATGGTAAGCTGGACGCTCGAAAGCAAACAATTCACATTAGAATAGCGCGGAAGACTGCCATGCGGGATGGGCACCTTGCCTTTGGCGGGATGCAGGCGGCAGTGCCACGCTCGCCCGGGGCATGGCGGAACTTGTCGGCATCATAGCCCCGGCGGGCGAGCAACGCCTTGGCCTTGGGGAGGGCATCGATCATCAGCGCACCGCCCTTGTAGTCACTCACCTGCCCTTCGCTGAGCAGCATGATTAGCGGGTGCCCTTGCCGTCGCAAACAGCGTGAAGCTTGGAGTTCAAGCCACAATCGGTGCGCCCGATGCGTCGGGATAGAGCCTCCTTCCTGGCAGGCTTGCGGCCGTGCGATGGGCCTTCAGATGGGTGGTCAGATGGGTGGTGTCGATCATCAGCCGATCCGGCTTACCACCCTTGCCGTCAGCTCAGCGGAGATGGGGTTGAAGACGCCTAGCCGCTCTAGTGGATCAGCTGGCCGTAGATCGTACTGCGCGGGCCATTGGGACAGGCTTCTCGCGCCAACAAGGCCATTCCAGATCACGAAAATGATGCCGGTGGCGATATCTGCCGATGATAGACCCGCAGAATCCCGTGCGACAACGGAAAACAAGGCTTTACCCGGCGCATCTGGGCCTCGCTTAACAATTACAGCTCCGACATCAGTCGCACCTTCTCGATGCTGCGACTGGAGCCGAAAGAGTGCGAAGCACGATCAGTAGGCCGCCATCAATGCACGTAGTTTAATGGATTCTGGACCTAGGCGCAGCGACATACAAACCAAAATGTCGCCTGCTTAAGCAAACTGGTAACGGACGCGGTTAGAGCGCCGGCGGCGGAGTGCGAAAGCGACTGCTCCGAAGCCAAGAATCATGAGCGCCCATGTCCCCGGCTCACGGTCAGCCAACATTGGGCTCTGCCGCATCGCCGCCACTTGCTGACTTTGATCGGGGGCAGCAAGTCCGAGCGTGTCCGGAGTGGCGTTCACAGCCACGGTCAACTCCGGACTCTCGCCGCGGGCAACTCCATTAACAGTGCTGATTTTGGCCGTCGCAAATGCCAGCAACCCCACAATAACGACGACAAAAAGCATCGCCGCCCGAACGGACGGAATCCAAACACCATTCATTGTCAATTACCCCCAGAATCTAAGACCACAGCCTGACCAGCGCCCGCGGGATCTAACGTCCCTATGGTCTCCCGGCAGATTCAGTTCAGTGGCGCCCCGCACTCATCTGATTCTGCCGATTGGAAGGATTAGCACCATGTTAGCCCGAGTCAACAAATGGTGAATAACGTCCACCGTTCAGATGCGCACATGTGGGAAACCCTGTTTATCCCTATAATACAATGATTTGTGTCGATATTGCGACCTTGAATTCGCCACTGGAACCAAATGCGCGATTAACAGAACTTTTGTGTGAGCGTGGCAGTGCCCCATTCTGGAACAACAAAGTGTCCCAACGTGGGACAGTGAGGGCATTCTACCGTGACCTCGGCCGGAGAAAGCGGCGGACGGCTGCTGCGGCGGGTGATCGACATCAACAACATCGCCGCCGATACCCGGGCCGATAGCGCCTCTAGCAGCACCAAGAACGAGGCATGGCAAAAGGCCAACATGTTCAAGAGTTGCATCCATCGCCGCAAGCCCAAGGGCAAGCCGATGCCTCAGTACATGGCGCGCGCCAACTCGGCGAAGTCAGCGATCCACGCCAAGGTCGAGCATGTCTTCGCCCATCAGAATAACCGCTGTGGCCTCTTCATCCGCATCATCGGCATCGCCAGAGCGCAGGCCAACCTCACGCTTGCCAACCTCGCCCGAAACTTCGACCGACTGATCTTCCATGAGCGGTGTGCAGCCACGGGATAGTTCCGCCTGAAATCCGCAGAAGCGGCTGAAACACCCATCAAAACCAGCGCACAACGGACAACTTGACCGCACAAACGGTCATCCTGCAGGTATCAGGTGCACCACGGCCAATCATGTGGCCAAAAACTACGGTTCTCGCGAGTGTCCAGCTCCTCCAACGGCGGCGACACCGCGGGCATGAGAGCGAGGACCTCGCCAAGTTAAAGAGTGCCCGAAGACATCACGTTGAGCTGTGTAGGTAAAGCGACGCAAGGATCGGCCAACAGACCAAGCTCACACGGCTCTGGCCCTAGCGCGGTACACGTCCTCCGGCACTGCGCGATAAGCGGCGCTCCTCAGCATGGATATTCTGCGCTATCTCTCCCGCTGAAGGCAGGGTCCCCGGCCTCGCCATGCCTCGCTGCAACACCGCGACAATCAAAATGCACTTCGAGAAGATCGTCTTTCATGTCGCCTGTGGCGCCCAAGCTTTGGTTACCCTTGATCAGGCTGGATGGCATGGCTCCTGCGACCTCGTCCTTATGCCCAACCTTGCCCTGTTGCCGCTGTCGCCGTGATGTCCTGAGCTCAACCTGATCGAGAACGTCTGCCAGGTCAGGAAACACAATTGGCTGTCGAACCTCACCTTCAAATCCCTAGCAGACTACGTAGACCATGGCTTCTTCACTTGGAACAGCGACGCCAATCAACCTCGGCGTGTCATGTCTATCGGCATGTGTCAGTAAACCGATGGGTCCTGATCAGTGCTCCTCGCAATTAGCGGGATGCATGATTTGATGGTAACGTTAAGACGGCTTCCCCGTTACCGCGTCGCTACCAGTCTACCTATCCTCTAGGGTCGCATTTCAGAAACTGCATCCCAAAATCGACGTCGATCCGTGAGGAGATGTTCAAGCACAACTAGGAAATTATCAAATCCAATTTGACACCGGAACCGCTGCTGACGGCGCGACCTTCTTGATATGATCTTGCCTGTGGCTGTACAAGCTATTGACTCCCAAAGGGCAGCAGTCCGCCCGCGTTCTCGGCCAGCTAACGATTAAGCTGGATGCCATACACCTCGATGTTCGGATCCTGATCATCGACATTGGTCTTGTGGAACCCGGCTTTGAGGGCGATTCGCGCCGAAGCCGCGTTGTCGCGGTGGATGCGCGCAATAAGCATGGTGATTGACGGGAAACGCGCGGTGACCTCTTCGACATAGGCGGCAACCATGCGGGCGCCGATGCCACATCCCCAATGGTCACGGCCGAGCCAATAGCTGACCTCGGCACTTTCACGTACCGAATCAGCTGGCGCAAAGAAGATCCGAACCTGGCCGACGGGCACTCCATCCGCAAGGACAGCACGGACATCGTGGTGCTTGGTTTCGTTCGACAACTCAATCAGAGATGCCGCCAAGTCGTCGGTAAACGGGTCAGGATAGGGCTCGGGAAGAAGTGCCCAAACATACGGATCATCGAGAAGGGCCTTGTACTGCGCCAGATCTTGAGCCTGCCACCGACCAAACATGGTTATTGGCTCTCGAGCCGTATGTCTATTTTTATATTGCATGTAAAACTGAACGAATGGATCGCCTTTAGTAAAGACCTACTGTAGAGTCGGCTCATCATCGATATCGTCAACGCAGTTCAATGGCACCCACCCCTTTTGAAAGGGGATCATAAGCGACTTCGCGCCCGGAAGCCTTGAGCATTCCAAGTTGCGCCTTCGACAACAAAGCTTGTGAACGCAAAACCTGGCTCAAAGAGCTGCCAATTGGATTATTCAGAAAGACAGATTTTACTATCACAAGAAATGCCCATGGCTGCCCGAGCTCATCAGCAAGCAGAATATAGGCTCGGGGGCGTATTGCGGCGGACACAGCCTATCGGTCGAAGGAGAACGAGGCCTTCCTCGAGCGCGGCATGTTCAAGAGCAACATCCACCAGAGGCGCAAGCCGCGTAGACCTTTGCCCGAGCACGTCGCCCGAGCCAATGCCAGGCGCTCCGCTGTCCGCTCTGCGGTCGAGCACGTGTTCGCCGGGCAGAAGCACCGCATGGGGCTGTTCATCCGGACCATCGGTATCCAGCGTGCCCGGATCAAGACCGGGATGGCAAACCTCGCCGATAACTTCCAGCGCCTCGCCTGGCTCAAGGGGCGAAGTGCGCCTGCATGATGCGAAAAGGCCGCGCTGAGCGGCGCACCGGCCCAGAAAACCGAGGAAATGAGTCCCCAAAAGGCCGCCCCTCAAAGCCTGAAGTTCGTCATCAGACCACTCGCGCCGCAATCATGCCAGAAACAGCAGGTTCTTCGAGGTGTCCAGGTGATCGGGCCGCTGCTGCCGCCTGAGCGGGGACGTTGGGCGCGTCCCGCCGGGGATAATCGGCGCTTTCTCAATGGCATGCTCCACATGCTGCGGGTCGGCTGCCCTTGGCGCGACATGCACGAGCGCTACGGCAAGTGGAACTCGGTCTATGTCCGGTTCGGGCGCTGGGCCGAGCAGGGCGTCTGGGATGCGCTGCTGCAAACGCTGGTTGATCTTGGCCTGACCGACGACTGGCAGCACATGATCGACAGCACCGGCGTTCGCGGCCATGTCTCGGCAGCGGGCGGAAAAGGGGGGCTTGTGCGAATGCTCTTGGTCGATCACGCGGCGGCTTTACGAGCAAAATCCACGCCCGCTGCGACAATCAGGGACTGCCTCTCGGCTTCATCCTGACCGGCGGCGAGGCCACCGATTGCACCGCTGCTGAGCTGCTGATGGAGATCCCCATCGCCGCACCCAAGGCGCTGCTGGCGGACAAAGGCTATCACGGTGATCGCTTCCGGGAGAGCCTGCTGATCCGGGGCATCCTGCCAATCATCCCGCCCCGTTCGAACCGAAAGGTGCTCGAGCATCTCGACTATCGCCGCTATCGTGACCGCAACCGCGTCGAGCGGTGCTTCGGCAAGCTCAAGCAACAGCGCCGTATCGCCACCCGCTACGACAGGACGATCCTCTCCTTCGAGAGCTTCCTCAACCTCGCCGCCACTCGCCTATGGCTGAGGTCTTTTGTCAACACGGCCTAATCCCAGAGAGGCTTCCACGAGTTCTGACTCGGTGCAGCTTCCGGCGGCATAGATTTTACGGGAATTTCTATGCGAGATCAGGAGTTCCGCAAGGATGCCACGAACGCTTTCTCAAGGCCTTCTAGACCGGGCCGGCGCTGGTATTGGCGGCGGCAGGAGCATTTACCCCAGTTGCGTTAACGGGCCACAGCGCCGTAGCACGATTGACGCAGAAGGAAGTGGAGAACTTCTTTCGCATCCGAACATTATACAAAATCATTTTTTCTTGGATGACGGCTCAGATTCTTGAAGTGGTCAACTCTACGTGAAAACGTGGATTCGAAACAGTGCTGCTTAGAGAAGGAGACCCCTATCTGTGCAGCTCTGACAAGGCGATCGCGGTTGCGGTGTAGATCCGCAATGACACTTGCAAGTTTTTTTGAATCACCCATCGGGGCAAGGAAACCGGCCCCGGATATTTCCACGATGCCCTTAAAGGCCTCATTATCGTAGCCTGCGATTGGTACTCCGCACGCCATGGTCTCGGAATAAGTGCTCGATGGATCGCCTTGCATGTGGCAGCAAACGAATAGATCCGCAGACTGCTTCAAAAATGGCACCCATCCTTGATCGAAATCGACCGGCGGAAAGATCGAAATCTGATCCTCAAGCCCATAGCGAGAGATCGCCGAACGAAGTTTGCTCTCTTCTGGGCCAGCCCCGTAGATCGCTAACTCAAACGGGACGCCAGCTTGGCTTAGGTGTCGTGCAACTCGCGGGAGCTGCAGCACCCCCTTCATTGGGACAAATCTTCCGCCAAAGACCAGCCGAAGTGGTCTCCCGACTTGGACCTCCAGAGTTTTTCGAGCTAGCTTTTCAGATGTAATTATATCGGAGTTCTTTACGCGGTTGTCAAAAAATAGAAACGCGTCGGGACATATCTCGCGGTAGGCGCGATACGTAGGGACGCCATTACATTGCAAGCCTGCAGAGATGCCGATTAGATATTGACGTAGGCGCTCTGCTTTCCAAGCCCAGAGCTTTCTTCGGAGCTTCACGATGGGGTTCGCTCCGCTACTGTCTATGATCTGCCATTCTGTCCGCAGAGTGTACTCGGCCACATGGACGACGGGCACCCCAATGCGATTACAGATCTCTGTTGTCCCGACCTCGAATGGCGAAAGGAAGCCGACGACCACGGAGGCTGATTGAAGGCGTCGGGCGAGCACTTTAAGATCATTAGGCCGGATCTCGATAACGTGCCCACCAATGTCGTCAGCGACTTCTACGTGGTCAAGGTCAGTGGACGGCAATGGCGAAACCTCGAACAGACTGGTTACCGGCCCAGGCCAAGACTTGGCATACTCGGCGGCTCCGTTCAGGTATTTCTGGGTGACGATCAGACCCCCGGATGCAGCCTTCTGTGCTCTCAGCACAGGCAGCAGGATTAGTTCATTGGCCGATGATTCCGTATTAGGCACGAGGTAATATCTGACTTTCTTGCAAGCGATCTGAATCATCCGGATCGACTGAGGTTCCTCTTTCTTCCAGATTTCCGATCGGACGGTGAAACGCTCCCATTCTGCCAGCAGATAACCGCTTTCTTTACGACATATCTCCCCACTGCCACTGGCGAACTATTCGCTCGGCGCCTTCCTGTCGGCCGCCAAACTACAGCCCCCACGCTGTCGCGCGAGATTCAGGACAAAGGGTTTCGCACAATCTCAATTATGCGATTTTGAACGGCCAGATCGAGGCCGGGGAAGACAGGCAGACAAAGGACACTATCTGCAGCACGGCGCGCCACGGCGAGCGTTCCGGGACCTGTCGAAGGAGCGCCTGCGTATGGAGGTAAATCAGCGACACTCGGATAAAAATATTTTCTCGCGGAGATCCCTTTTTGCCTCAGGATTTCGCACAACTTATCGCGCGTGATCGGATAGTCCGGTTCGACAATAATCGGGAACATGTAACTGTTATGCACAACGTCGGACGACGGCTGAATAAAGCGCAACCCTTGAACGCTCGATAGAGCGCTTAAATACGCCTCGACAATCGTGCGACGCTTAGCAAGCTCATCCGACACATATGGCAACTGCGCCAAGCCAACAGCCGCGTGCAACTCGCTCATCTTGGCATTTAAGCCTATAGAATTAACGTTCTCGTTATCAATTATGCCGTTATTTGCAAGTTGCCCGATGGCTTCAACAAGTTGAGGATTTGACGAAACGATGGCCCCGCCCTCAAGGGTGTTAAAGACCTTTGTTGCGTGGAAACTGACGATGGAGCAGTCTCCGTAGGCTAGGACAGACCGCCCCCCGACTTTGACCCCAAAGCAGTGGGCCGCATCAAAAATGAGTGGGATGCCGCGGCGGTCCGCGATCGCTTGCAACGCCTCCACGTCACATGGAATGCCATAGCAGTGCACCGCTAGGATCGCTTGCGTTCGTTCTGTTATCTGTTCAGCGACGGCCGTCGGAGAAAGGTTCAAGGTCTCCGGATCGATATCCGCGAATATCGGGGTTGCGCCTGCAAGGACAATCGCGTTGGTGGTCGCGACAAACGTGTATGGTGAAGTGATGACGTCACCGGTTATGCCCAAAGCTCGCAGAGCCAAGAGCGTCCCTAGCGTACAGTTTGCCACAAGGCTAACGTATGGCACATCGAAATAACCCTGAAGTTCTTCTTGCAGCCGCCGGACGAAAATACCGTTATTCGTGAGATCCCCGGAGGCCCATATATCCCGAAGATATGGAAGCACGTCTTCCAAAGGCGGCATACTTGGCCGCACCACAGGGACTGGCTCAATTGACTGCGCATCCAGATTCGTGAGACGCGAAAGAACCAAGGAATTTTTTTGCGAAATAAGATGTTTCATTTTACTCACTATGCAGCACGGAGATTGCACCGCTAGCTCGCCGTCTCGACACCAAGCCGAGACAACGTACCCAGCCCAAGACCCTTACGCCTCAAGGCGTGCCAGACACCTTAACGCCAGACAATATCCTCGGGGAATTGGCTGAAGCACGATCCACTACTTATATTCGATCAATCCCGATTTCTGCCCGCGTATCATCGCTGACCAGCACTGCAGAACACCTGAGATCTCCGCAAATTTTCCCACCAGCACCAATCCAGCGTAAGCCGCTGAAAATCGCCACGGCCGGCCAGAACGCCGCTTTCGCCATGAAATACGAACGAACTGCAAAAGATAGATCAACAATACTCCAGCAAAAAACAAACCAGCTATAGCGGATCCGAACCCAAAAAACCCTGCTGCCATCACAAAAAGGATCGTCGGCAAGCTGAACCCCCAAAAAAGGATGCTAAATAGTGTACGACGCCAGCTGGTCAGTGAATGCTTACCATGACGCCAGACATGCATGGCATAGGCATACCCTGCGCGCCGCGCCCTTTTCCACCAATTCGAGAAGCGAAGTATATTCGCATCATGCAGCGTCATCGCGCCATCGATCCGCCGTACTTGCCAGCCCGCCCTGCCAAGCCGAAGGCATAGGTCCGGTTCCTCCCCTGCAATCAGATCATCACTGTAGCCCCCCGCTTCGCGCAACGCCGCTACCCGCATAAGAGCATCACCGCCACACGCCGTGGCGATCCCGACGGGCACATCCCATTCATCATCACATAGTCTATTGTAAATGCTCCGTTCGGGGAATCGCTCGCTTCGTCGGCCGAACACGATTGCGAGGCGGGCATCGGCCATGATCGCGCTTGAAGCTTTGCTGAACCACTCCGCTTCGATCTCGCAATCACCGTCAATGAATTGAACGAGGACTGTCTCAGGATCCTGCTCAAGCAACTGTCGCCAGCCAGCGTTCCGCGCCCTTGCTGCTGTAAAGCCTCTGTGATCTCCAAGCTCGACCACGACGGCGCCAGTCGAACGCGCAAACTCGACGCTGCCGTCACTGGACCCGGAATCTACATAGACCACCTGATATCCCGCAGGTATCGAAAGCAAGCACCGCTTGAGCCGCTCCCCCTCGTTACGGCCAATGACGACAACACCGATCCTCTCCGTACTCATTCGCGGGTCACTCTGACCATCAGGCGAGCGAATGCGAATCGAGATCTAATCTTTGGTCGAAGCATATCGGCACAGTCCTCGTACTCGCTGCACAAGCTTAGTCGCGATCAGTCCTTACCCAGCCGACGCGCTTTCGCGCGAAAAAGCGACCATAGATCGGCAACTTCCACATCAAGTAAAATGGCAAGGCCGCCAGCGCTTGCGGCGTCAACCAGCGACGTCCTTCGAGCGCCCAATTGACCAGGACGCCCATCAGAGCCGCCAGCAGAGATGTGACGAGAACGGCAAATGGATACCAGTTGTCTACAGATATAGCTGCAGCGAGAAGAAACGCAGCAATCAGAGCAGATAGCACCACGAGCAACGCAAGCGGAGGAACGATTAGATGGAGACCAAGCAGAAAAACCTTGCGGTCCATGGCTCTGAAACCATGCTTCAACAAAGCAAACGCATGGTTTGCGGCCACAGACAGAAGCCCGTGCTCCCAGCGTGATCTTTGGCCGATAGTTGCTTGCTCACCAGCCGAGGCACTTAGAACCTGCGCCTGCTCGAGAAAAAGTGGGGTTTCGCCAGATTGAGCAAGTTCCACACTAAGCGCCAGGTCCTCGACAATGCTCCCGGTCGCAAGAGTAACGCGATCGAAAATGCTCCAAGGGAAGGCCATACCGGTACCCGTAAGGATAGCACCTCCACCAACGCGAGAGACGCCTCTCTGACGGACTACGTTCTTAATCCAGAAGGCAAAGTTAGAGATTTGCACTTTAGGTGATGCGGCATGGTCCGGAACGAAAACATAACGTGCCTGCACCGCTGATTGCGTAGCACAACTGTAGCGAGCGACGTCGGCGATTGAACGCGGATCAGAATGACAATCCGCATCGACAACAACCACACATTCTGGCGGCTTAGCTCGCAGGTGATCGCGGCCGAAGGCAAGCGCAAAACCCTTGCCTCGTTTCTCCAAGTTAAAACGCTCAAGCACCTCGAAACCGTGTTCGCGCGCGATCGCCGCAGTATCATCTGTGCAGTTATCCGCCACGACCAGTACCCTCACCGAAGGGCCGAGGATCGCGCCAAGCCGCGCGAGGGTTTGGCCGATGATCTTCGCCTCATCGTGGGCCGGGATAAGAATGCAGGTGTTTGGCAACTGCCCGTTTAATGTAATTGGCTTCGTTCTCCAGATACCGAGCCAGACCTCTACGGCCAAAACTAGTAACGGCAAGGCGGCTGCAGAGGCGAATAGCCACATAAGTGTAACTATCACTTCATTCATGAGCTTGGACTGCCTTGCTAAAGAGCTTGTTTAACTGCTCCCCATTGACCAATGAGTTGTGCAGCCGCGAGACACGTGAACGGCCAACCTCACCCATGAGATTGAGATACTCAGGCGACGCACCAAGAGCATCACGGATCGCTTCAACGAGCGCGCCGACAGACCCCGCAGAAACCAACCAACCGCAATCCTTGTTTACGAGTTCAGGCGTACCCGCAATTGCTGATACAATGACGGGTCTAGAAAGAGCCAACGCTTCCATTATTACAACTGGCAGCCCCTCAGCAAAACTCGGCAGTACCATGGCGCGTGCATCGAGGAGATGCTCAATTACCTCGCCCGATGACGCCACACCCACGAGTTTAACATCATCGCTTAGTCCGAGACTGTCGATAAGGCCTTCCACCTCAATCCGCATTTCGCCTTCGCCGACAATTGTAAGAGTGCAGGGTTCACCGGCCCTCTTGAGAACTGCGAGCGCTTCCAGGAGTAGCGGAATGCCTTTTTGGGCGCTTAGCCGCGCAACCGTGCAGATGTGTGGCACCTCCGGCACACTCGTGGCCCGAGGGCCTCGAAGAAAGCTGTCGTCAACTCCACAGCGGACGACTTCAATTTTCGACCAGTCGGAATAGGCACTCCAGCGCATCAGCTGACTTCGGCCGAAACTGCTTATTGCTACACAAAATGCACAATCAGCAACCTTGCCTTTCAGGTCCAGTTGGATGGGCGCATCGAACTCATCGGGGCCATGAACTGTGAAACTGTAAGTGACGCCGGACAAGATACTGGCCAGCCGGGCGACCATCGCCGAATTAGTGCCGAAATGCGCGTGCAGATGATCGATTGAATGCGACTTCACTTTGATCGCCAATGCGGCCCCTTCTACAAAATATGCTGTGCGCTTGATCATACTCGTCGCTCGCCGGTCATTTCCGGCGAAAGCAACCGCAAGCGCGCGCATGCTGCGAAGGGGGCACGTCACGAAAACCTTGATCGCGTCAATCATGAGGCGCGCAAACCCCATTTGTAGTAGCGCTTCTGTTTGCAACTGTTCTTCGCGATCTCGCTGGTCAGGAACTTCGGAGGCACTGACACGACGGATCGAAAAGCGGACAACCTCGGTGCCTTCTGCTTCAACAGCGTGAATCTCACGGCGTATGAAGCTGTGACTTGCCGTCGGATATCGATTCACCAGATAACCTATACGCAATTTCCACCCCGTGGTAAGTTTACGTGGGTCTACTATGTTTACCCATCAATGCAATGCTGCTGTTTGGAAGATGCCAGAAATTGAATCCCCAACGAGTGCCGCTTGCCCAAGGAGCCGAAGCCGGCGATTGATGTAGGCCTTGCGGAACGCTAGGCAATAAAGCTTATGAGATTCGATTAGGACAGAGCTTGTTGAGTGCAATGCTTTCTCAAACAGCACAAATGGTGGAGGATTTTTTGGAGCGCAATGCAACATCATCAGCTTTGGCAGCGTCGCTTTCCGACTGGGCATGGGGCGTCGAGTGAATGCCGTTGATTTTTCGGCCGCCGTCTCGGCTACAGAAGCCGACTGGGATAGAGAGCGTATTCGCGGCTTTTGGGATCCTGGACGAAAGCTGCTTCGTTCGATCCGAAAATACCAGGCTGCGAAGCACCGTGAAACAGCCTTCGCCAACCTAATTGCTAGATATTGGGCCCTGAATCACTGGTTTTGGTCACTTGTTACGCAGTCGGAGATTCATCTCAACTGTAGTATCGCGGGTGGATTGCTATTACCCCATCCAACTGGGATCATCATTCATCCAGCGTGTGAGATCGGGCCTAACTGCCTAATCTTCCATCAAGTCACGCTGGCAGGAGCAGTCAAGCTCGACGGCCATTGCGATATTGGAGCTGGTGCAAAGATTTTGGGTCCCGTGAGATTGGGCCGGCACGTTCAAGTGGGAGCGAATGCTGTTGTGCTCCAGGACGTAACGGACGGCAACATCGTCGTTGGCATCCCAGCTCGGCCGGTTTCATCTTGAGCCTCTTTCATTCAAGCCGGCTCGGCTGTGGGGCGCCTGGCGCCCGTTCTGGCACTTGCGGCGCAGCGCAAAAGCACGGAATCGCTGGCGTCTTTTTCACCGCCTTGGAAATCATGGGTTTTGAGGTTGAAGGACTGGGCTCGGGGTTTCAGGCAGCGTTACCGCACCGACCATATAGGCGCAGGTTTGAGAGCGAGAACGATGGTGCGCAGCAGATCGGCATCCGGACAGGCGAGGGCGAACACGACGCGGGTAGGGGTGGTGCTTTCCATCACACTGGCAGCGACCTTGAGCAGCCGCAGTTGCAGGGTTGGTGAAGTCAGCTGCGGTCCTCAGTTATTGGCATTGGCTGCTGGACGTGCCGCAGCAGCCAGTAGGCAGCGGTGTGCAGGACGAGGCGCAATCTCTGGGTGGCGTTCGCCGACCGGCACGATGTGCGGTCACCGGCAATCTGGGTCTTGTGCAACTTGATCAGGTTCTCGGCCTGCCCGCGCGCGCAGTAGAGCATGTCCTACATCTACTCGGCCTAATACTCGGCCTAACCTTTGGTCAGCGACGCGACGACGTAGCGAATATCGATGCCCAGCGCGCTAGCCTCGATGCGCGCCGCGATACGGCGCTGGCAGCTCTAGCTATTCGTCGTAGCGGGTGTCGGTATAGCTGTGCTGCACCACCGTGCCTTCCTCAGCGCGGGCGCCTCTGGCGTAGAGCGCCCGATATGCTGACCCAGACATGCGCTAAAGCTCCTCGGCAACTAATGCCGACGTCAATCGCAGCGATAGCTCTGTCCCCAAATCCTGTATAAGCACCTGTTTCACCGTGCTCACCGTCGTCCCCAACAAATAAACTTGGAGGCGAGGGTGAGCGAAGCATGATCAGAAACGTGTCGTTAAGAGAATCACCGCCGCGTCAGAACGTGGGGAAAGCGCTATATCGCATGCTATGGTTAAGCGCGCATTTAGTGGTCGCCGTGCCCTTGGTGACCAACAGCGCCACCGGAACGCATTGGCGGTAGCTCACTCCCAAAAGGCGTCCGATCAGTTTCATCCAGTAAACTGACACTGTCTCGGTACATTTGTCCTGATGGACCAAAAAAACGATCGGGCAGCTGAGCGCGTCCGCCCTCATCAAATCCACAGCTCCGTGCCTCCTGGACGCATCGCAAGATCGCTCGATTGGCGGATGGCTCCGCACCAAACATATAATCCCCGTGAAGCGTCGACATCGGGGGAGCATCTGCCATTGCGTCTGATGACAGATAAGGCTCGTTCCCTGTCTCATTGGTGTCGAAAAAGATTAGGAATTGCGGCGTTGGGAAACGATAAGGATGGCTTGCCGGGCAATCAACTTCATTACCAAGGCTTGGATAAGACACATGACTATTGACCTGATTTGCAAGATTTCCTGGCATGTCCCGGTGTGAAAGTATTGGATTTCCTGTAATCTGACCGTTGTCGGTCGCCACACACGAAGGGAATGTTATGTTCAACACCAATGCGCTAAAGCCATTGTGCGGAAAATTCTGTACTCTTATCAGGCCCTCGTCGAAATGAAGAGTGTCAGGGGATGCTAACATTTGCAATCCAAGAGGCACCTCTTGAACCATGCCATAATTCATAGATGGCGAGCCAAAGGTCTTGTAGTAGACGAAAATTTCTTCGGGCACTACGACCTGACCACCAGAATTGTACAGCGCGGGGATCCAACCGCCAACAGCATAATTGGTGCCGCCCTCGCATGAACTCAACCCAGTGGTAAGGATCGATTCTGAGGTAGTAAAAGCGTTGAGTGCGGTGTTGCCAAAGAACATGTGGAGATGAGCTTCTCCGGGTGCATCCGGGTAGATTATAGGATCGTCATACGAAAAATGACTTACCACGCAATAAATTCTATTGCCGTGGCCCGACCGCGTCGTTAACTCCCTAACTTGATAAGAGCTCACGTCAGCTGTACCGAAAGTAAAATCGAACCGCTCAGATTGAGTGGGAGTCGGAGTCGGAGTCGGAGTCGGAGTCGGAGTCGGAGTCGGAGTCGGAGTCGGAGTCGGAGTCGGAGTCGGCTGACCTCCAAGCGGAGGCGGCGCTTGGCCTGCTTCGTCACCACCACAACCTGCCAACGCTGCCCAAAAAAGCGCGACCGTGAGACCGCCCGCTTTGCGAAGATAAGTCATAAATACTTCCTTGCCTTGTGAACCATGCCAGCTTGAGAAACGCTTGCGTCTCTAACCTCACATGGCGAGGCGATGTTTTTAAATTTTGTTAGCTCGAAACTTACGAAGAATTGGTTACCAGATCCATAAGATGGGGCGTCACCGAAACGCTGCGCGAACACCAGTATCTTTTGGCGAACTCGAACCGACGCCCATGATTCGCCTCCAAGATCAACGGCGGAGGCCACTCACGGCGCATTTGCCCCTGAGAATCGGGCTCGCAAGTAGGATTGCGATGACTTGCCCTATTAGAGTGGTCCAACGGTTGAATCGGGGTTTTTTCGGTCGTGATCGCTCTAAAGGGATAGAGTGCTCTGCCCCCCCCTAAAAACTGGACCATCCGCAGTTAAAGGTTCCCACCGTATGTATCATTGGCTGGGCGAGGAGTTTCGGCATGAAGGAATCGAAGGTCACGGACGCGCAGAAAACGTTCGTCACCAATCAAGCCATGACGGGTCGCCGGTCGCTGAGATCTGCCGCAAGGCTGGGGTCGGCGAGGCGACCTATTTCAACTGAAAGACGCAGTACGCGGGACTGCTGCCATCAGAGATGCGGCAGCTGCGTGAGCTGCAAAATGAGAACAGCCGCCTGACCCGAGGGGCCGCGATCGTCGCGGACCTGACGCTCGATCGTGAGATGCAGCAGGACATCATTAAGCGGAGTCGAAGACGGCGGAGCGAAGCGTAGACAAAGCTCTGAGGCCGGATCGCAAGCGCGAGATCATCGACGCTGTTCGGCAGGACTGGCAGGTGATGATCCCCAGGGCGTGAGCCGCACTGCACTTTGATCGTTGGAGCTATCATTACAGTCTGGCCGGACCGATCGGGCCTGCCTGAAGAGGCGCGTAACGGAAAGCTGCGAGACGCACGACCGCTATGGCTAACGGCGGGTTTATTGCATCCTGCGCCGAGATGGCTGGGCCGTGAACATGAATAAGGCCTATGGCTTCACAGGGAGTTGGGCTGGCAGCTATGCAACAGGACGCCAAGGCGGTGGGGCAAGGCGAAGCTGCACGAGCATCGCGGGCTACCGATCCGGCCGAACGATGTGTGGGCAGTGGACTTTGTGCACGACTAGGTTCTGAACTCATAAATCTTGCGTATTTTGGGAGAGGCTGATTCAAGGTTTGCGGAAGGAGCCTTGGAGATGGCGCGTTTTGATTTGTCGGATGCCGAATGGGCGATCATCGAGCCTTTGTTGCCGAACCGTCCGCGCGGTGTGGCGCGAGTGGATGACCGGTGAGTGCTCAATGGGATCTTCTATGTGCTGCGAACCGGATCGCCGTGGCGCGATCTGCCCGAGCGCTACGGTCCGCACACCACGGTCTACAATCGTTTCAACCGGTGGGCGAAAGCGGGCGTGTGGCTGCGTGTATTCGAGGCGCTTGCGGCGCGAAGTCCGCGTTCGATGGCTTTGATCGACAGTTCGATCATCCGCGCGCATCAACACGCCGCGGGGGCAAAAAAGGGGGTCCGGATAACGCCATCGGTCGCTCTCGTGGCGGATTGAGCACCAAGATCAATGCGGTCGTCGACGAGCGCGGACTGCCCGTTCGCCTGATCCTCTCTCCCGGTCAGCAGCATGACAGTCGTGCAGCAGGTGCCTTGCTCGCCGATCTTAGGCCAGGTGCCGTTGTAATCGGGGATCGCGCGTACGACAGCAATGCCCTGCTCACGCTGGTCGCAGATGCCGGAGGGCAAACCTGCATTCCGACGCCCCGCTATCGCAAACAGCAGCGCGTGATCGACGTCGAGCTCTATCGTCAGCGCAATCTAGTCGAGCGCTTCTTCAATAAGCTCAAGCACTTCCGCCGCATCGCCACTCGATACGACAAACTCGCTAGCAACTTCCTCGCAGCCGTAGCCCTCGCAGCCATCCGGCTCTGGACCAGAAATTATGAGTCCACGACCTAGCCGGCGACGGGTCGCAGCTGCGCATCCTGACGGTGGTCGATACCTACTTCCGGCTATCGCCGGTGGTCGATCCGCGATTTAGCTACCGCGGCGCGGAAGTGGTCGCGGCTCTGGATCGGGCATGCAGGGACATCGGCCACCCCAAGACGATCAGGGTGGATAACGGTAGTGGAAGCGCAGCTTGCGAAGCACAATTTATCTCTCGGCATACGGATCCGTGGACTCAACAGCGCGGTGTCATTTTGGATTTCTCGCACTTGGTGAGCCCGCGGACAATGTGTTCATCGAGGCCTTCAAAAGCAAGCCGCGCAGCGAATGCCTGAACGCGCACTGGCTCCTGTCGCCGGAAAATACTTGCGAAAAATTGGACGCTTGGCGTAGACACTTCAACAAAGAGCGACCGCACAGCGCAATAGGGAATACCCCCCCGATCATGCTGGCGAAATCAGCTGGTTAAACCAGCCCACCGGATCTGAGCAAGGCGGAAACTCCAGATCCGAGTGGGCCCAAGGTTCAGTAGCCGTGCAGAACGGCAGAGGGCTCTACTCCTGGCCGGGGGAAACTTCGGGCTCAGACCAACCCCACCAAGAGACTCATCAGATAGACGCAACTATAATTGTTGCGTAACTTCCTCGCTTCTGTACCGTACTTAAGGAAGGAGATGGGTTGGTGAATGACTGAGAATGCCGCGATATTGATCGTTGCGCCGAATGCCTCCACTCGCTTCGGCGGGGAGGCAATCATTCCAGTCCATTATTTTCGTGTGTTGCGCGAGCGAGGCTTTCGCGTCAGCCTCTTGGCCCATGTGCGAAATCGAGAGGATCTGAAAGAGGCTCTCGGTCCTGATTGTGACGGCATTTTTTTTATCGAAGACACCATCTGGCATCGGCTGATTTGGCACATGGGGCGTATGTTCCCGCCCCGCATCTCGGAAGGTCTGTTCGCAACGTTGCTCAATATGATCAACGAAAACTACCAAAGGCGGTCCATACGTCGACTGGTGGCCGCCTCCAGAGCCGACATCATCCATCAGCCAATTCCAGTCTCCCCGATGATGCCCTCATCGCTTCAAGGGTTCGGAGTCCCGGTTGTGATCGGACCAATGAATGGCGGCATGACCTATCCCTCAGGGTGGGAGGCACTGGAGGGCACATCGGAGAGGTTTTTTGTTCGCCTTGCTCGGTTGCTTTCCCCAATATTGAATCGGCTTATCGCTGGGAAGAGCAAGGCAGCCGTCTTAGTGGTCGCGAATGAGAGGACGCGGGCAGCCCTCCCCATACACCACCCTAAGGTCGAATTGTTGGTTGAAAACGGAGTTGATTTGTCAACGTTTCGTTTGTTAAAAACCGCACCTCTAGCAAATAAGAACGGCTTCCGTCTCGTGTTCCTCGGTCGGTTAGTGGCGTGGAAAGCGGTCGACGTTACATTGGCGGCCTTGGCTGAGGGACGGGCGCGCGGCCTCGATCTAACGCTTGATATCTTGGGCGATGGACCCGAGCGCGAACGTCTTGAACGCTTGACGCGAGATCTCGAGCTTGAAGAATGTGTGCGATATCTCGGATTTCGCCCACAGCCGGAATGCGTGGAAATTCTTCAAGCTTCAGACGCGCTGATCCTGAATTCCGTATTTGAATGCGGGGGGGCGGTGGTGCTCGAAGCAATGAGTCTGGGCCTTCCGGTAATCGCGTCGGACTGGGGCGGCCCTGCGGACTATGTTACCGAATCGACTGGGATTTTGGTCGCGCCCGAGCCCCGTGTCACCTTTGCAGAGCGCTTGGCTGACGCTATCGAGAAACTTGCTGTCGATCCGGGTCTGTGTGCGCGGCTTGGAGAGGCTGGCCTCGCCCGGGTGCACGAGTATTTCGATTGGGAGCGCAAGGTTGATCGCATGCTTGAGATATATCAGGAGGCGTTATACTCGTCAGAGACCGCTCTGGCGCATATGAACCCGTAGATAATCTCAGCGACTTGGGCATCTGATGCAGCTCGAGGTCGTCCCGCGCGATACTCGTCAATCAGTCCCTCAATCTCAGCTTGCACGAATGCCGCCGCCATTTGCCGACCGCATGCCCATGAACACCAAGGTGTTCAGCAACTTGCTTGCTCTGGAGCCCGCCGGCACACAGGAAAACCATCTGGCAGCGATCCAACAGCGAGCGCGGCGCCTCTTGGCGGCGAACTTCAGCCTCAAGAAAGTGTCGATTTCGACGCTCAGCACGACCAGATCCGCCTGCTTGCCCGCGATCATCGCTCCTCCCGTTCTTCGAGGAGCAGCCCTTCAATGATATTTACACCGGTTCTGGTAGACTAAAGAGAACCTCGATAAAACGGTGTATCGACTAATTCAACTCCGATTGGGTCATCGAACAAATCCAAGAATCGCCGCGGTGAGTTCGTACGTCGAAGAAGGTAGAAGCTGCTGACAGCCAATCTCGGCATCATGTTCGCGACCAAGCGAGCAATTTTGGGTCCGAAAGGATAGAAGTTTGATCCACCCACTCGTTCGACCTTCAAACTACCTGCAGCCTCGAAAAACTTACGCAGGCCAGGCACAGTGAACCCCCTCACATGCGGGCCAAGCACGTGGATGGCTGCTGGTTGCTGACCTGCCAACAAGAGCAAACGGTTGTGGAGCGATCCCAAGTTCGGTACGCCGATAATTGCCGCTCCATCCGGCCTGAGCACACGCTCGATTTCAGACGTCAGCCAAAAAATCTCTTTCAAGTGTTCGTAGACCTGATTACAGATAATTAGATCGATCGACTCAGATTCAAACGGGAAAACCGATTTTTCTATATCGATTTCTGAAACACTAACATCATTTTGCTTCAGGAATTCAATTGAGACCGGAAAAGTTTCGATTGCTTGGAGGCTCGCTCCTGGAAGCTGTTCGCGGATGGTCAAAATATCTTCACCGCGTCCCGCACCGATGTCTAAGATCACCGGTGCGTCCCGAGATCGGCAAACCTCGATACTCCAATCTCGAATCAAATGACGCCCGTGTGATTCCCCGGCAGAGAGTCCTTTGAAAGACTTTAACAAATTATACAAAAGCGTTCCTTTGGTACGGGCAGCATGCAAAGCGCTGAACTCGAAGATTCTGATTTCCTACAGGGCAAGGTGTAAATGCTATCGCATCCGGAGATCAATGAGCTTTTTCATGACAACAAAATGATGTGCTCGCGCGGTGTGGACTTGGGCTTCTCCCACCATGGCAAGCTCGGACCCGAAAGTGGTTCAAGTGGATGCGTCGAACAACCGGTTTTTTGCGGTATTTAGTGTAGCATGAGGGGTCTGATGGCGGCCCGTGTAAAGCGAGGGTTTGCTTTTCGGCCTGATTTTCTAGTTTTCTTTGGAGTGGTGCGCCGTTCAGGGCGCCGTTTTCGTGTTAGGCGGGCGCATTTCGCCACTCGAGCCAAGCGAGCCGCTCGAAGTTATAGGCGAGATTAGCCACCCCCAATCTTGATTCGGGCACGGGCGAGACCGATGGTGCGGATGAAAATCCCTATTCGGTGCTTCTCACCTGCGGACAAGTGTGCTCTGCCACCTGAAAACTGGACCATTCGCGGCTAGAGTTTTCCGCTGTAGACGTCCTTGGCTGGGCGAGGAGTTACGGCATGAAGGCTTCGAAGTTCACGGACGCTCAGAAGGCGTTCGTCATCAAGCAGGGCGAGGAAGGAACGCCGGTCGCTGAAATCTGCCGCAAGGCAGTGCACAGCCAGGCGACCTACTTCAACTGGAAGAAGAAATACGCGGGGCTGATGCCATCGGAGATGCGGCGGCTGCGTGAGCTGGAGGACGAGAACAGCCGGCTCAAGAAGATCGTCGCGGACCTGACGCTCGACCGCGAGATGCTGCAGGATGTTATCAAGCGGAGTCGAAGACGGCGGAGCGAAGCGTAGACAAAGCTTTAAGGCCGGATCGCAAGCGCGAGTTTATCGACGCTGTTCGGCAGGAGTGGCAGGTGACGATCCGCAGAGCGTGTGCCGCGCTGCACTTCGATCGATCCACTTACCACTACCAGTCCCGCCGAACCGATCCGGCCTTTCTGAAGAAGCGGATCAAGGAGATCTGCGAGACGCATGTCCGCTATGGCTATCGGCGGGTCTATTACATCCTTCGGCGGGATGGTTGGCATGTGATCCTGAAGAAGGTCTATCGGCTTTACAGGGAGTTGGGGCTGCAACTGCGCAACAAGACCCCCAAGCGGCGGGTCAAGGCGAAGCTGCGCGAGGATCGCGCGCCAGCAATCCGGCCGAATGATGTCTGGGCGATGGACTTCGTTCACGACCAGCTGGCAACGGGACGCAAGCTGCGCATCCTGACGGTGATCGATACCTACTCCCGGCTATCGCCCGTGGTCGATCCGCGGTTCAGCTATCGCGGTGAGGATGTGGTCGCGACGCTGGAAATGGCTTGCCGGAAGATCGGCTATCCCAGGACGATCAGGGTGGACAATGGCAGCGGAAGCGCAGCTGTGCGAAGCACAATTTATCTCTCGGGACATGGATCTGTGGGCTTACCAGCGCGGTGTGATCCTCGACTTCTCCCGCCCTGGCAAGCCCACAGACAATGCGTTCATCGAAGCATTCAACAGCAAGCTGCGCAGCGAGTGCCTGAACGCTCACTGGTTCCTGAACCTGCAAGACGCTTGCGAAAAGCTGGAGGCCTGGCGTAGACGCTACAACGAAGAGCGACCGCATAGCACGATCGGGAATATCCCCCCGATCATGCTGGCAAACTCAGCCGGTGAGACCAGCCTACCGGACCTGAGCAAGGCGGAAAACTCTAGACCCGAGTGGTCCGACGTTGGGTAGCAGTGCACTAGGCGGTCTGCTCGGGCAGCGGCCTACGCTGCTTGCAATTCTGGTGGATGGCACTCTTCAGCATGCCGCGCTCGCGGAACGCCTCGCTTTTCTTCGACCGATAGGCCGTGTCCGCCCGCAAGCCCGAGCCTGTGTTCCGCTTACTGATAAACTGAGGCAGCCGCGCCCCTTTTTTGGCATTGGCCGCACTGGCATCCCAGGTGCGGATCAGCTCGCGAGCCCGGTCGATGCCGATGTGGTTCTTGTAGTCAAACATTGGGAGGCAAGATCGACCGGCTTGAACGCCTTGGGATAGGAGCCCTCCTTCGTAAGCGATGTCCCGTTCCCACCTTGCGCGGTTGATAGGAAGCGCCGAGTTTCCGCTCCCTGATTGTTGAGGGGCGTTGGTGCTATGACGATGTCATGTGATGATGCTGGCACTAGCGGTGTTCAGCGTTTCGAGGTCTTCACCGGCGTTGGCAAGCGCCGGGACTGGCCGCCGGAGGTCAAGGCCTCGATCGTTGCGGAGAGCTACTCGGGCAGAGAGAGCGTGAGCGCAGTGGCGCGCCGTCACAGCGTCTCGGTATCTCAGCTCTTTACCTGGCGCCGCCTGATGCGCAAGCAGATGGAGGAGCGCGGCATCGCACTGCCTGTGGCATCCCGGCAGGCTCCCGCATTCGTGCCGGCGGTGATCGCGCCCGACGATACGCCGGAGCCTGCGCCTGACCCTGTCAGATCACGTCGCCGTCGGCGGGCCGAGCCCGCGGCGATCGAGCTGGAGATCGGCGGCGCGCTGGTCAGGATCGGCAGCAGTGCTGATGCTGATACGATCACCGCAGTAATCACCGCCCTTCGAGCATAACGATGATTGGCCCTGCACCCGGCGCAAAGGTGATGGTGGCAACCCGTCCGGTGGATTTTCGCAAAGGAGCGGACTCGCTCGCGGCGTTGGTGGCGGCCGAGTATGGCGGCAAGCCCTATTCCGGCGTGATCTATGTGTTCCGCGCCAAGCGCGCTGATAGGATCAAGCTCATCTGGTGGGATGGAACAGGCCTGTGCCTAATGGCCAAGAAGCTGGAGCAAGGCGCGTTCAAGTGGCCCCGGATCCAAGAGGGCGTGATGCGGCTGACCCCTGCCCAACTGGGTGCTTTGCTCGAGGGTCTGGACTGGCGCCGCGTCCATGGCGGACGCCGTCCGATCGCGCCCCAGATTGCTGCTTGACGGGGTGCGCACAGACTGATTCAACCTACACATGCTGATGGAAGCGGACCTTCCCGATGACGTCGATGCGCTGCGCGCGCTCGTCCTCGAACAGGCCCGCGCACTGGCCGATCTCAGCGATGTGTCGCGCGACAATCAGGATGAGAAAGCGCGACAATCAAGATGAGAATCCGGTGTGGGGGAACCGGCGCAGGGCGTAGCCCGTAGCCGGTTCCCCCACACCGGGGCGCCCTTTGCTGGGCTGCCGAGATGATCGCGGTGTCAGGTATGGTTGGGTTTTCCTTCTGCGGAGGACCTGCCGTGTGCCTGGCCGTCACATAACCGATCATCAGATGAGGCTGTTCATGACATTGAGGAAAGATCACTCGGTAGCGCAGGCTGCGGTGAAGGCCGGGATGAGTCCCGCGACGGGCTATCGGCTGTTGCAGGATCCGCAGCGGCCGTTGCAGACGAAAGCGCCGCGCGGGCGGCGGCGTCCCGATCCGCTGGCAGGATACTTTGACGAGGAGGTCGTGCCGTTGCTGGAAGCAGCGCCCGGGCTTCGTCCGATCGCGATCTTCGAGGAGCTGCGCCGCCGGCATGGCAGCCTGCCGTTTGCGCGCCGGACGCTCGAGCGACGGATCAGGGCCTGGCGTGCGCTGCATGGGCCCGAACGCGAGGTCATCTTCCGGCAGTTGCATGAGCCTGGCAGACTTGGCCTGTCGGACTTTACCGATATGGGCGATTTTGATGTCACGGTCGCCGGCGTGCCGCTTGAGCACATGCTCTATCACTTCCGGCTGACCTATGGCGGGTTCGAGCACTGCCATGTGATCCTGGGCGGCGAGAGCTTTGTTGCCTTGGCCGAGGGGCTGCAGAATGCCTTGTGGTCAGCGGGCGGCGCACCGCGGCTTCACCGGACGGACAGCCTGTCGGCGGCGTTCCGCAATCTTGCTGCTGATGCCCGGGCTGATCTGACCACGCGATATGATGCGCTGTGCCAGCATTACGGGATGGAGCCGACCCGCAACAACACAGGGGTGGCCCATGAGAACGGTTCGATCGAGAGCTCTCATGGCCATATCAAGGCTGCGGTGAGGGATGCCTTGCTGCTGAGGGGAAGCAGCGACTTTGCCGATCTGGCGGCGTATCGCTGCTTCATCGATGAGGTCGTGACCGCGCGCAACCGGCGTCATGCTCCCTCGATCGATGCCGAGCGCCGCACCTTGCAGCCGCTGCCTGACACGCGCACGAGTGATTACGAGGAGGTGCTGGTCGCGGTCACCTCATCGGGCGGCTTCACCTTGCGCAAGGTGTTCTACACCGTGCCCTCGCGGCTGATCGGACACAAGCTGCGCGCGCGGCTTTACGATGACCGGATCGACCTGTTCCTGGGCGGCACCCAGCTGATGACCCTGGTGCGCGGCCGCGCTGGCGACAATGGCAAGCATGGTCATATCGTCGATTACCGGCATGTGATCCACTCGCTCAGGCGCAAGCCGATGGCGCTCATGGGGCTGGTCTATCGCGACAGCCTGTTCCCCCGCGAAGCCTACCGGCGGATGTTCGAGCATCTGCTGGAGCAAGAAGGCGAGCGCTCGGCTTGCAGGATCACCGTTGATCTGCTGGCCATGGCGCACGAGCGGGCCTGCGAGGCTGAACTTGCCGGACTGCTCGAAGCCGATCTTGCCGCGCGACGATGCCCTGACATCGGCGCCCTGCGAAGCCGGTTCTCCCCCGATCCCGCTCAGCTGCCCGCGGTCACGGTCAAGCTCGGCGGGCTTGCATCCTATGACAGCCTGATCGGATGGGGAGAGGCGGCATGAGCACAGGTCCGATGATCGATGCCCAGCGCCTCAGCCTGATGCTGAACGAGCTGCGCTTGCCGGCAATCAAGCATATCTGGGGCGACTTTGCCGCGCGCGCAGACAAGGAAGGCTGGCCTGCGGCCCGGCTTCTGGCCGCGCTCGCCGAGCATGAGATCGCCGAACGGGATCGGCGGCGGACCGAGCGGCATCTGGCCGAAGCCAAGCTCCCTGCCGGAAAGACCCTCGATACCTTCGCGTTCGATGCCGTGCCAATGGTCTCCAAGGCGCAGGTCATGGCGATGTGCGCCGGCGACGGATGGCTCGAGCAGGGTGCCAACCTCATCCTGTTCGGCCCTCCTGGTGGCGGCAAGACCCATCTGGCCGCTGCCATCGGCCTCGCGCTGGTCGAGAATGGTTGGCGCGTCCTGTTCACGCGCACGTCCGATCTGGTGCAGCGGCTCCAGATCGCCCGGCGCGAACTGGCGCTCGAATCCGCGCTGGCAAAGCTCGACAAGTATCATCTGCTGGTGCTCGACGACTTCGCTTACGTCAGCCGGGACCAGGCCGAAACCTCGGTCCTGTTCGAACTGATCAGCGCCCGCTACGAACGTCGCTCGCTGCTGATCACCGCCAACCAGCCCTTCGGCGACTGGAACAGTGTCTTCCCGGATCCGGCCATGACGCTCGCCGCGGTGGATCGTCTGGTCCATCACGCAACAATCTTCGAGATGAACGTCGAAAGCTACCGGCGACGAACCGCCGAAGCGCGTCGCTCAGGCCCAGGCCGACCAGCGACCTACACGACGCCCAAGGTCCTCGAAGCCGTCCGCGACAATCAGGACGACAAATAGCCCTTGCCAGCGACAATCAGAATGCGCACAAACTGTCGCGCCGCGACAATCAACTTCTCATCCTGATCGTCGCGCAACTCTCACCTTGAATGTCGCGCTACAGCGATGCCAAGAACAAGGCCGATGCCCGGATTGATCGCCTGCAGGCGATCATCGAAGCGTTCCAACGGCACCGTTTTGGCCGCAAGTCCGAGCAGCTCGATCCCGATCAGTTCGAGCTGGCGCTGGAGGATATCGAGACCGCGCTCGGCAGCGCGCAGGCTGCACGTGATGCCGCGGTGCCCAAGGCCAGGGGCGAACGCCCACGCAAGACCAACCGCGGTGCGCTGCCAGCGCATCTCGAACGGATCGAGCAGATCGTCGATGTCGAGGAAGTTGATGGTCTTCGGGCATGCCCCTGCTGCGGCGGTGCTCTCCACCAGATCGGCGAGGATGTAGCCGAACGCCTCGATGTCGTTCCCACCACCTTCCGCGTGCTGGTCACTCGCCGTCCGCGCTATGGCTGCCGCTCATGCGAGAGCGCGGTCGTGCAGGCTCCAGCCCCGTCCCGGATCGTCGAAGGCGGCATCCCCACAGAGGCGCTGATCGCACAGGTGCTGGTATCCAAGTATGCCGATCACCTGCCGCTCTACCGGCAGGCGCAGATCTATGCCCGGCAAGGCATCCAGTTAGACCGCTCCACCCTTGCAGACTGGGTCGGACGTGCGGCTTGGTATCTGCGCCCCTTGCGCGATCACATCCTCGAGCGATTGCGACGATCCGAGCGATTGTTCGCCGACGAGACCACCGCGCCTGTGCTCGATCCCGGGCGCAAGCGAACGAAGACCGGCCAGATCTGGGCCTATGCCTGCGACGACCGACCTTGGGGCGGTAGTGATCCGCCGATGGTGGCCTATGTCTATGCCGCCGATCGCAAGACCGAGCGACCCGAAGCGCATCTCCAGGGCTTTGCGGGCATCCTGCAGGTCGACGGCTACGGCGCCTATGCCGCGCTTGCCCGGCGTCATCAGCAGATCCGCCTCGCGTTCTGCTGGGCGCATGTGCGCCGCAAGTTCTACGAGCTGGCCGAGAGCTCGCCGGTGGCCGCCGACGTGCTGCGCCGCATTGCCTCGCTCTACGCCATCGAGGACGAGATCCGCGGCCTGTCTGCTGCCGAGCGTCGTGACGCTCGCGACCAGCGCAGCCGTCCGATCGTCGACGACCTGCACAAGTTTCTCGAAGCACGCGGCCGACAGGTCAGCGCCAAGAGCCGTCTGGGCGAGGCGATCCGCTACACGCTTCCGCGCTGGGACGGTCTCATCCGCTTCCTTGACGATGGCCGCATCGATCTCGACAACAACGCCGTCGAACGCGCCATCCGTCCCCTCGCTCTCAACCGCAAGAACGCCCTGTTCGCAGGCTCCGACGAGGGCGGCGACAACTGGGCGGTGATCGCCACGCTCATCGAAAACTGCAAACTCACCGGCATCAACCCGCACACCTGGCTAACCGCGACGCTCACCAGCCTCGCCAATGGTCACCCGGCATCGCGCATCGACGAGCTCCTGCCACACGCTAACGTGGGCTGAGAACACCGCTTACCCTCCTTCACCTTGGCTTTGCTGTACTTCGGGCTCCAGCCCGCATCGCGATCCTTCTGGCAGAGCTTGGCGGGATTCTCGTTCCAACGCTGCGGGGTCTTGCTCTCGTTGATCGCTGCCTGTTCGTCTTCAATATTGCGCTGCTTAGGCGCAGGAACCAACGTTACATCGACCATCTGTCCAGCCATCCGCAGGTAGCCGCGATCGGTCAGCGCCGCGTCGAAGTGCGCGGAGAGCGTGTCGATTGCCTTGGCCTACACCAGCCTCTCCTGAGAGAGGAGGCGACTGGCCTTCCAGAGGAAGGCTCTAAAGTCGAGCCGAACCTAGGCGGCATAAAGCACCCTACCATTGAGCCTAGCCCTAGGAACCGCTGGGACGAGAGCCGATCCTTGATCTGGAATTCGGTCGCCTCGTCAGACAGCGAGTAAAGCAACTGCAGCACCAGCACCTTAAAATCATCACCGAGTCGAACGGTAATCAGCCGTCTTTGCTACGGGCGCCCCCCCCCCGCAGCGCTGCCAACAGCAGCCCGCGGAACACTTCGTAATCCACCACCGCCGCCAATCACTCCAGCGGATCGCCCGCCGCACTTAACGCCGCATAACGGTCCGACACATCAAAGAAGCCGGCTGGCCCACCATCATTTCCTCCGCTCAATGCAAAGACATTGAACTAGGGCGGGCGCTCAAATTCTATCAGCTTTTCGAGCTACCCAAATGATTTGAAGCGTTTGCTTTGCCTTGCTTGATCTGTCTTTTGTGGAATTGCGGCTAAAGTCCCCGCTAAGAGCCACGTAAGAGGAGTAAGCGAAGAGTTGGGCAATAGATCTAAAAGATTAACGACCATTATAAGAGATAAAGCGGCACTAGCCGCGCTCAAAGGTGAACCCCTCCACCATGTCCTCAACATCGGCAGGCACAGAAGCCCGAAAGTAGAAATATAACCAATCCAGCCGCTATTTCCGATAACGATAACCCAAGTCCCATCGGTTATACTCAGATCCTTGCCAGTGTCTTCATCGTAAATCCGGTTTCGACCATATCCGCCCCAACCGAACAAGAAGCGTTGACCCGCGCGCTCGAGAAGACTATTCTCATTGTCAATTCTTGTCTGAAAAGAGGAGGCGCGCTCGGAGTTCGCAGCGGCCACTTGATCGGCCAAGGCCTGTACTGGCACCACATCCGCTCCGCGCATCATCGGATACACCAATACGGTAATCGCTATCAATGCGCAGATGAGTCGGATAGCTTCCCGTCGCATGAAGAGTGCCACAGGTAGCGCTGCGATGGTGAGAATTAGCGCCCCTAGCGACTTGCAAAGAACCATGATGCCCATAAGGTATGCCAGCCAAAACCATGCAGAAACGCCCAATATTTGGCCTCGTTGCCGCGCGATGTAGGCCGCGGCGATAATCGTCATGCTGGTTAAGATAGCGACCAACAATCCGTGGCCCAGAAAAACGACCGGTCTGAACCCTCCGTCCCGCATTTGCTGACCGAAGCTATGTGGAAAGAAACCATAGATCCACGTATGTAATTGCGGACTCAATCGGATTTCGATCAGCATTAAAAGGCTGTAGCAAAGCATCGCCGCGACTAAGGCCCGCAAGAGATAATCGTGTGACCGGTCAGTCTGGAGCATGTTGTATCCCAGCAGGAAAGGAATGAGGTCGACACCGTTGTAGGCAGCTGCAGAAAACGCGTCGTAAGGCTTCAATCCCGGAAGCATTACGCTGCCGAACACTAGAGGATCAGGGTTAGTCAGGACGGTAAGCATGGGCGACAAGACGTAAAGGGCCATCAGGCCCATTAACCACCATTTGCGAGGCAACCGTAGTACGACGGGCCCCACGAATAGGAGCGCCCCGATCAAAGCTGCAATGCTCGGGATAGAGGTCTTATCGAGCGCTGGGATCCCAGAAATATCAAATCTCGTATTGACTGGCAATACTAGGTACCCTCCCAGCAGTGACCAAATTAACGCGTGGGCTGGCCGCAGTTTTGCGAATAGTGCCAGGGTCACGGCTGGCCAAATGATCAACATGGCATAGGCGATCGTATTAGGCATTGATCGGAATCATTCCATGATTGTGCGTGCTGCGTGCAGATAACAGGCAGATTGCAAATTCACTCAAGTATTCTGTCTATTATCAGTCGTCAGAACATTTGGCACAGCTCGCAGCGTAGATCAGCGGAGTGTGGGCCTCGTTTGGATTTGAGGTTTAGGCGGCGAGCTTGCAGTGTTGCAAGCGCCGATATTCGAGTGTCTGTCGTTTGATCCTTTCTCTTCGCTTGATGATTGCTGTCGCCCTGCCGAAGTAGGCGTCGGCGAGTGGGAAGTTGTCGAGGCTTCGTGGTAGCGATGCTCGACGAAGACCTCGATCTGGTTCTGAAGATCGGTAAGACCGTATGTCCACCTTGGTGTTTGAGGTGGTTCGCCCTAAACTGTGTCTCCGAAGGTTGCTCAAGACGGGCTAGCCGATCCTCATCACAGGTTGTCGACCAATGGAATGCGATGCGACAGTAGGAAGTGGGTTCAATGCGCCGCTTCTGCGCCTCGCTCAACAACCACAATTCGGAGACCAACAGCACCTACCTGATGCTGCCATTGAATTATTCAATTTCTTCAAGTGAAAGCGATTTAATGGGTCCTGAGCCCAATTTACCAGCATTCCATGGACGTTGAGCTTCGGTCATAATCCACTGGCAAGAAAAGCCGTCAAGCCATCCCTATGCACGAGTACAGCCCCGGCACTGAGCACGAAAGCCCCGCTGATAATAACACCGTCGTGCATGGGGTCCCAACACTTATGTTTTCGCGCAAGTACGATAGATCCAACATGTGCTGCAAGCAGCGCAAACCCCTGCCCGATCAAGGCACCCGCAACACCGAAAATCGCGGCACCAACCCAGAGGAAGATGGTCTGCAGCACAGCTCGCACAGCTACGACGATGAAAAAGCCACGGGAATCACCATACGCAAGCGCAGCCTGATCGTATACCTTGCTCGCCAGGCCCATCATCTGGGCACAGGCGATCAGGACCACGATCAGACCAGCGGACGCGTAACGCGGATCATAGAGCAACTCGATTATGACCGTTCCACCGAACGCAAACAGGCCTAGCAGTGCTAGGCCCCCGCAAGACAGCAGCAGGCGCAGGCGGTGGACAACGCGCGCGTCATTGCTGCTCGTGGCTGGGCTCGCCTCGCGATAGAGAGGAATCAACACCTTGCTTTGTACGACATCGGTCAGCTGCGCAGCGAAAATGCCCATGAAATACCCAATATTGTAGATGCCGAGGGCCGCAAGCGAGAGGTATGCACCTAGCACCGCTTTGTCGCCTTGTAGAACGACGAAACCTGATATTGAGCTCAGGAAAATCCACCTACCGAACGTGAGTATCTCGGAGGCATCCTCGCGGTTGATGCGAAACTTGTCGACATGGCCGTCAAGGAAAGCATGTAACAGCCCGACACGCGCTGCAGCCCCAAGGATTGTACCGAATACGAGCGCCCAAACCGACTGAAGCCACCATGCCAAAACAATTACCAGCGCGATGCTGATGGCTTGGCTTCCGAGATCGAGCAGCGTCACGCGCGTAACTCTGAGGTGTCTGAGATATGTCTCGTATCGCGTCGGAGCTAATCCGGCGATCAGCAGCGAAATGCCAGTAACGGGCAGGAGCTGAGCCAGCAAAGGCTCATCATAAAGCCTTGCGACCGGCGGCGCGATAGCGATTGTAAGTAGCCACAGAAACACGCCCCGCAGGACTTGAAGCGACCACACCGTATTCAGGAATCGGGGCATATCGCCGCGCTCGTGGCGCATAATCGACGGGCTGGTCCCCGCGTCAGATAGCATATGGAGCCCGGTGATGAACACTGTCACCAAAGCCATCAGACCGAACGCTTCGGGAAAAAGAAGTCTCGACAGGGCGAGATTTGACACTAAGCGCAACGCTTGCGAAGCACCGTTACCGATGGCGATGCTCGCGGAGCTTCTCACCACGCGGACCCCGATGCCGTCACCATTTTTCAAGCGTTCGAGAAGAGTGCGGTTTGCTGCGTTTGCCATTTGCCCCCGGGATGGTTTCCGACAAAACCATAGCCTTATGATCATTTGGATACAATCTATCCGCCCCACGTTAGCACCTTCACCTATCGCTCAGGCGCCTCTTCGTGCTTTCCTCAGCAAGCTGGACACCCTCTTGGCATGACGTTATTTCCGGAAGGGAACCTTCGATTTCTTTGCGGCGGTCGATTGTAATTCATTCGCAATTGTTAAGGCCAAGGGTTATCGGGATAACAGATGCCGAAGCGTTCTCTTACCAACCGGATACGGCGACGAGTCATGCGCCACGTTCTTTTCGCCGAAACGAGTAAGGGCTCGCATTTCATGACGAGCCGGGCGCGGCCCAAGGCATCCGTCGAATTAGGGCTGGGCGCAGATTCTTCGCCAAGATACTCCCTTCAGCCCGCTGTGCGGCCTGAAAAAGCAGCCATCGTCCTACAAGGGCCGATCTGGTCTGCAGAGAATTTCTCGCTTGAAACCGTGCGCATCTATCGCCGCCATATGCCAGATTGCAGGCTAGTCCTTTCGACTTGGAAAGACGCACCTCAGACAGATTTGGACCGGATTGCCAAAGAGGGCGTCGACATCGTTCTCAACGATAAGCCGGCCACTCCCGGCCCCTATAACGTGAACATGCAAATAGTCAGCTCTTCCGGCGGAATGCGGAGGGCGGCGGAGTTGGGCGTGGAATGGGTTATCAAGTCGCGCACCGACCAGCGATTGTATCAACCCACAATTATGAGCAGCCTGATCTCGCTGGCGCAGCTCTTCCCGCCGCTGGGAGCGGCGGCTACAACACAAAAATACCGGGTGTTTGGCATGGCTGGAGGGACCTTCAAGTTCGCACCCTATCATTTGAGCGACCAGACGGTCTTTGGTCATATCGACGATATGCTTTCATACTGGTCTCCGCCTTTGCGCGAAAGTCCCTTACCCGAGGATTTTCCGACCGATCCGTTGCGCCTATTTTTGGAGGTGCCCATCGGCAAATTTTGCCGCTACGCCGCGGCCGAGACCTATTTTGCAAGTCAGTTCCTTCTGCGGCAAGGGCGTTCCTTGGAATGGACCATTTCCGACAGTTGGGCGGCGCTCAGAGATCATTTTGGTGTGGTAGACCAGATGTCGTCTGACATCTATTGGGTCAAGGGGCAGCACTACACGATGCGCGACGTGATGGGGAGCTACGCGGCGCTATCCAACATCGGGGAGTTGGGCTTTCTTGAATGGGTGCAGCTTGTGGCGGGTGCGTTGTCGCCTGAGACGGCCGGCGCATACGAGCGAGTGCTGGATGAATGCATAACGCCCTTCGATCCAGGGTATCCGTGATGCTCCGTCGGCCGGAAATGCGCACAAGCAATGCGATGAACCGCAGAGCTGCGCGGCTCAGGATTGCCCGAGACCTCGACCGCATAGATAACACGGAGTTTGAAGTGAAAAGGGGCAACATTTTGGCCCACCGTGGTCTTTGGAGCGATCCTGCCGACAAGAACAGCCGAGATGCCCTGGTCGCAGCGCTTGATCTCGGGTTTGGGATCGAGACCGATCTACGGGACTCGGAAGGATTACTTTGGATCTCCCACGATCCGGTCATAGCAGAGGATGGCGCCATCCGTGCGGCTCAATTCTTTGAGGATTGCGCAGTTGAGAACCGGAACGGAAGGCTGGCCCTGAACATAAAAGCAGACGGCCTTCAGCACATGATTGGCGATGCAATCGAAGCGGCCCGTATCCCGATGGAAAGCCTGTTCGCATTCGATATGTCGACACCGGATGCACTCGGATACATCCGTCGCGGATTTCCTGTTTATTCTCGGGCAAGCGAGTACGAATCTGATCAACCGTTCGCCGATGTCACGCACGGGGTATGGGTGGACAATTTCACCGGCAGCTTTCCACAGGTGCAGAAGGCCATAGAACTGCTGGATTCAGGGCATCGGGTCGCGATGGTGTCACCCGAGTTGCATGGTCGTCCTCACGAAGCATTATGGCAGGAAATCTTGCGGAACGGCCTTCATTTATGTGCGGGCTTCGAGCTTTGTACGGATTTTCCAAACGAAGCGTATGGTATTTTTGGGGCGGACTAAAATGATCAAGGCAATCCTGTTCGACATGGACGGCGTTCTGATTGAAGCCAAGGACTGGCATTACGAAGCTCTCAACCGTGCACTGGGTCATTTCGGCTTTACGATTAGCCGTGAAAGTCATCTGTCTACATTCGACGGGCTGCCGACCCGGGCCAAACTGAAAATGCTTTCCAAGTCTCGTGGCCTTCCTGTGGGGCTTCATGATTTTCTCAATGAACTGAAGCAGAACTATACGCTCGAATTCAGCAACTTGCGCTGCAAACCAGTTTTCAATCACCAATACGCGCTAACACGATTAAAGGCGGACGGGTATCTGACAGCCGTTTGTTCCAACTCGGTTCGCCAATCGGTGGAAGAGATGATGCGGCTGTCTGATCTCAAAGGCCATCTCGACCTGTTGATGTCCAATGAGGATGTAACCAATGGTAAACCAGATCCTGAGATGTACGTGGTCGCGATGGAACGGCTCAGTGTTCGACCCGAAGAATGCTTGATCCTCGAGGATAACGACCACGGCATTGAGGCGGCAATTGCCAGCGGCGGGCATCTGATGAAGATCGGAGTGCCAGATGACGTGACCTACCGTGCGATCAAGGCGCGCATTCACGAAATAGACGGTAGGTGAGGAAATCCAAATGCAGATTTTGATCCCGATTTCCGGCCGCACGTCCTTTTTTCCGGAGGAGGAGTATTTCTTTCCCAAGCCTCTGATCGAAGTGGCCGGTCAGCCTATGATCAAGCTAGTGATTGACAGCCTAAAACGCGACTTCCCAGACGCTGATTTCACCTTCATCGTCGATCGCGAAGATGCGCGAGGGTTCTCGCTCGATCGGGTGCTTAAACTGGCTGCTGGGGAAAGCGCGACGATTGTCGAGCGATTGGGCGAAACGTCTGGGGGCTTATGTTCCTGTCTCCTTGCGATCGATGTCCTTGATGCGAACCGTGAGCTTCTGATCTTCAACAGCGACCAGATCATCACCGACAATCTGGCGGGACATGTGGCGCGGTTCAATAATTCGGAGGCAGATGCTGGTGTCATCACCTTCGATGCCGTTCATCCGCGATGGTGTTACGTTGTAGCGGAGGACGGGCACGAAGTAGTTCAGGCCTTCGAGAAAAAGGTCATGTCGCGAAACGCTGTTGCCGGCTTCTACTATTTCCAAAAAGCGGAGACCTTCCTCCTGGCAGCGCAGAAAGCGGTACTCAATGACGTGAATGTCAATGGTCTGTTCTACATTAGCGCGTCATTGAACGAAGCTCTTTTGATGAACCGTCGCATCATGCTGTCCCCGATCGATGCGCGAGACTACCACAGCTTTTTCGAGCCGTCCCGGATCACTGCGTTTGAACGCTCACCCGCGGCCGCGTTGATACGCGAACGGCCACACGCCGGCGCGCGCATCAACGTGATCCTGCCGGCAGCGGGTGAAGGAAGCCGGTTTGCCAAGGCCGGCTGGAAAAAGCCGAAGCCATTCATTGACGTTCTCGATCAGCCGATGCTGTCCCACGTCATCGACAACGTTTCGCCGAGTGACTCGCAAGTTACCGTCCTTCTGCGCAAGCAGCACCAGGATGAACAGACCCAAGCGGTTCTTGATCTGGAAGCGAAGGGAGTCACGGTCATCCCGGTCGAAAATTTGACCGAAGGTACGGCATCGACCGTGTTGCTGGCCCGGCGCGTGTTCGACGACGATCGGCCGATGATGGTGGCCAACACCGACCAAATCGTCGATTTCAACGTCTCCGATTTTATAGAAGATTGTTTCAATCGGCAACTCGACGGCTCGATCCTTGTGTTCCGGGACCCGGAGATGGACCCGAAATGGTCCTTCGCTCGTGTGGGTGCCGACGGGTTAGTTCAGGAGGTGGCCGAGAAAAAGCCGATCTCGGATCTAGCGACGGTCGGAATCTATCTATTTGCGCGCGGCCGGGATTTCGTTGGCGCCGCTGCGGACATGATGGCGGCCAACCAACGCGTGAACGGGGAGTTCTATACTTGTCCGGTCTATAACTTCATGATTGCACAAGGCGCACGGATCGGGGTCTACGAAGTCCCGAGGAATGCGATGCAGGGCCTCGGGACACCGGACGATCTAGAAGCCTTTCTAACGAGGCAGGGCGTCGGTCCGTCACCTGACGCGCCGGATTGATGCGGGTCGTTGTGCCCTTGGCGGGACCGGATTTCATTCGGCCTGACGGATCGGTGAAAGCCGAGCTCATCGTTCAGGGTCAACCGATGCTGCGCGCCGCGCTCCGGTCTCGGCCATGGGCCGCTGACGTCGCTCCAGAGAGGCACGTCTTCGTCATGGCTGACAGGCCGGAAACCCGCGCTTTTGCGACTGGGTCGCTCGCGCGCTGGTATCCGGGCGCCGCACAGGTATTTCTCGGTCAGTATACTCGGGGCGCCGCTCTGAGCGCAATGGCCGGTGTCGCGATGAGTATCGCCGACGACGGCCCCTTGATCGTCGATCTCGCAGATATTCTCTATGCAAGCGACCTGAACCCTGGGGCAGTTTTCTCGCGAGATTCGGATTGCGGCGCCATTGCCCTCGCCTTCCAAAGCAGATCGCCGAGCTACAGTTACTTAAGGCTCGATCACGATGGCATGGTGGTTGAGGCAGCCGAGAAACGAGTGATCTCTAGCAACGCATCTGCGGGCACGTATGTCTTTGCCGACGTCTCGGTTTATCTCACCGCTATGGCACATGCCCTCCGTGATTTCGATAAGCAGCAGCACAATGGCCTTCTTTATGTCTGCCCTTTGTTCAACGGCGTGTTAGCTGCGGGCTACAATGTGGAACTCGCGCCGGTGACTGAGGTCGTTGACATCAAACAAGGTGATTTCCAGTGAGCCAAGATATCCGTACTTTGACGCACGCATACATCACAGCATTCCACAACAGGGACATCGAAGGCGTTGCGGCACTCATGCACGAAGATTTTGTGTTGACCGATCCCGAAAACGAGGCGTTGGGTCCTCGAGAGACCGTGCTAAGGTTCATCTCGGGCCTGTTCGAGCGCGCGGGCACCACTCTGACGTTTCTGCCTCGAACGGTGCTCGTAGATGGGGCGCGCAGCGTCATCGAGTTCGGCCTGACGATCGACCAAGACTATCTCGAAGGAATCGACCTTATCGAGTGGCAAGACGGACGCATGATCTCCATGCGTGCACATCTAACGCAGCGGAACCAACAAATAAGAGAACGTGACCATTGACCAAAGGCCCTGACTCTGTTCAACTTTACTTGGCATAGGGGTGCGAAGCCATCAACATGAATCACTTTCTGATAACGCCAGAAATGTTTACATTCCCTTGTATTTTGGCAATGTCTATTCGGTAGAAACGTAGGATTCAGCAAGCAGTTTGCGCAGCAAGGAAGGGAGCGACGCCAAACTCAAGCAAAGCGACCCCATCACCAGATAAGGCTCAAAATTCGATGGAGCCTTTCCGGAAGGGCTCCGAAGAGAGAATCGGACACTTCCGAGGATCTGGAATCTTTGAATCCCGATTTGATCAGTCGATTTCTGGCTTCTGGACAGGCAATGCCGGATTAGCATTGCGCCACGGTTCTCAAGTATTTCTGATGAGTGCGATGGGTCCATCAATGCGCTGCACACGCCTATCGTGTCGTCACCGTGCCTTTCGCGTCACCTTTAATCCCGGCGTCCAAAGCACCTAACAGTCTGATTTGAAGCTAGAACGCGCTGGCTCCTCTTTCTCGTGTGATGCTCGTAGTCAGAAGCCGAGCTTGTGTAGTCTCGGCGCCAACTTGCGATGTAGGATCGGTGGCAGAAGGTCCGCGAGCAGCTCCTTACGCAAAATCTGACGATCGCTCCGGTCACTTGTACCTGGACGCGGCTTGAAACGCGTCGTGTGCGGCTTCCGCGTCGCGTCCCATGTTGCAGTGTAGTAGTAGAGCGCGATCGACATCCGAGGCTGCCCTTTGGGATGGTTCACGGGCTCGGGATTGCCGTGCCAACTTG
Organism: Erythrobacter litoralis; assembly: GCF_001719165.1. Lineage (NCBI taxonomy): Bacteria > Pseudomonadati > Pseudomonadota > Alphaproteobacteria > Sphingomonadales > Erythrobacteraceae > Erythrobacter > Erythrobacter litoralis. The sequence goes on along the minus strand of NZ_CP017057.1, from coordinate 451,275 downwards.
TTGAGGATGTATTGAAAATGCACATGCGGTTGAATTGCGGCACGAACCCCTCAACTTTCACGGTCATGTCTTCGTTCCAGACCTCGAATGAGCCTCCATATTCGTTTTTCCAGTTCTTGTTCAGATAGATCAACATGTTTACTCTGCGCTCTAAGTTGAGCGCGGCATGGTGATTGAAGTCGGCGTGGATGTCGAGATGGCCGCCATTGCGAACTACATGAATTCCGCCCCCGGCAAAGTACGGATCTGGGATCAAGCCCTTAATACCGGTCAGCTCCTCAAGGAATGCGATAACGGGACGCGAATTTAGCGCATAGAAGAGGTGCCGCGTATACTCTGGCAGGCGCTCCGGCATATAGCTGGTCTTTAGCCGTTCCTGTGGGCGATCAAAGCTCGTGTCCGCCTCTGGCAGCACCTTCAGCTCCTCCTTGACGCGGTCTAGAATCTCCGGAGCAAGGAAATTGTCGTAGCAGCCGTACGGAAATGGCTTACGAACCTGGTATTCTTTTGAATGCGGCGCCGCGGCAGCGCGCGCCTCGTCAGTGGGCAGGAGCAGCGTGTCGGGATCGAGGGGCAATATGGACATAACGGCAGCCTTGGCGAATGATTTCAGAGACCGGGACGAATGAGATTGGAAGTCGTCGTGCTATCCAATAAGTCTTTCCTAATTGACTGATGTCGGATGAATTATTGCCACCTGGATAATATCCTTGACAAGACCTTCCGGTGCGAATGAGTGCTCGGCCTTCTAAGATATTGTAACACTTCCAATTTATAACTTGTGCTGATTCGGGAAGCCAAGCAGCCGAGACCGTGAAGCCAGCTTTCCCATGAATTTACATTTCATTATTTTAGCCAGTAACAGCAGTAGTGGCTTGCACAGCCTCCCAAGCAATGTCCTGCAGCACCTCGGCCAGCGCCGGCGAGGGAGACGAATCCACCCCGAGTGCCGACGGCAGCACATCCGGTTTCATGCCGTAGATAGTCGCGAACTGCACCAGGGTTATGAAATAATTGCCGATGGCGTTCGGATGTATGTCGTCTATAAAAACGTCAGAGATATCCGACACGCCTGGCACTTGTCCGGTCTCTATGCGGTCATGCAGAAGTCCCATGGCCTGACCTGCGGGCACAAGCCGAACGGGCGGCTGGCCGGGTCCAAGCTGCGCATTTACCTCGTCGACGATCCCGGTCCAACGGACAACGTCGTTGGAGATGCGGGTGCGCCATGGAATGTGGTCTTCGTCGTCCCATTGCACCGCCTTCCCCGTCCCGCTGTGCACAGAGTGCCAAGTTTCGTAGATATAGACGCGCACGTCCGGCTTGTTGGAAACAGCCAGGTCGTAGAACTTGCGCACAAAGACGGGAGTTTCCGACCACCTCAGGTGGTTGATAAGGGGAACCGCCTCCGTCATCACGACGACCTCATATTCACCGGTCGGCAACGCACGGCGTGAATCCACGCCTTCAGCTTCTGCGGAATGCTCCCAGTTAGCTTTGATAGACGCGCCATTGATGATTTGCGCTTCGACCCGCCCGGTTCCACCAGTGGCTGTCACGGCGGTCTCCAGCATGTCCGGCATGATGGGGCCCACGAGGCTGTGGCCAATGAAAAGGATGTCAAAAGTGAGGTCACGCAGGCTCATTATGATACCGCTCCGTCGCGAAGGTTAAGGGGGCCGTGTCCGTCCCGACGACCCCGGTCAGGGGCGTGGACGTGACTACCTGCCAAACCACGGCCTGCATCAATTCCGCTGTTTCCGCCAACGGCTCTTGTGCGGGGGTCCCGTCAGCGCGAAGAAGCGCGCTCGGCAATCCGACCGGGGAACGACCGAATAAGACAGCGAAGTGCGTCAAGGCAATTAGATAGGCGCCAATGTCGTTGAAGTGGATACTGTCGAGCATCAGGTCGCCAACGCCGGATACGTCCTTCAGCCCGCCACGCGCCTCAGCAGCACGCAGGAATGCTGCCATCACCTGCCCGCCGGGGATGACATAGATCGGCTCGGTACCACCGGTTTCGGCCAGCGCAGGCCGAAGGATCGAATCCAGCCAGTACCGGTTCAGATCTGCATCTATACGGTCCAGCCAGCCTTCCGGGTCATTGGTTTCGTGCCAAGTCTCGTAAAGGTAGATACGAATTGCGGGGTTCGCGGCCCGTGCTTCGGCCGTCCAGCGCCGAAGGAAATCCCAACTTGCGAAATACGCGATAGCATCCCGGATCTCAACCATCTCGGTCAAAATGAGCGCGTCATACTCTCCACTGTCGAGGGCATCGTGGGCATCACGATATCTTGGATGAGCGTTTTCGGTGTCAAACCCATTGATCGGTTCATCGCGATCCCAGTGTGCCCTGAGGCTCGTGCCCCAGCCAAGCTGGCTTTCATAAGCGTAGGCCCCGTCGGCCAGCTGCATGAGCATCGCAGGCATGTCCCTGCCCACTAGGCTGTGGCCAATATGGAAACCTCGCAGATCGCCGGAAATCGGTTCAAGCGGCTGGGAATAGAGCTGCTGCATTCGCTCGGCGGCCAAGGGCGCGGGGATGTTGGCTTCGGGTCGTCGACCCGTATGCCAAAGATACGCCGCGCCGCCGAATGCGGCGATACCGAGTAGTGCGGTTGGGACCGCAAACATTTGCCGACGACTAGGCATGAGCGGCCTGTTTGTCGCACGAAATCAATTTTTCCCACCTCTCGGTAGATATCGAAGCAACGGTCAACACGTGGTTACCAACCAAGGCATAGCCGCCATCGAGCGTATCGCCTGTTCGAAAACTGCCGACGCTCTTCTCGAACCTGGCCTCGAATCTGTGCGATTGTGGCATTAAGCGGATAGACAGGGCATCGAACCCGAGCATCGATCCGGTCAAGGGAAACTGGCATTTGTAAGCAGCTTCCTTGGCCGAGAAGATTCCCACGACGTCGTGCTGGGTTAATGGCGCGTTCCCGCTCTCGAGCTCCAGCCCATCGCCTTCATGGACGACCTCCGCCGCGATGTCAGGCGGAAGCGTCGCGTAGGGTTCGACATCAATGCCGATTGCGGCAAATCGTTCAGATCGGCTTATCGCGGCCAGACATACATCCGAGCTGTGGGTGATGCTGCCGATGATCCCCTTTGGCCAGATAGGCGCGCGGTCGATGCCGATGGGCACGGCGAATGGTTCGGAGCCGTCCTCCATCGCTGCCATTCGTACTGCGGTCCTGCCAGCCGCAAATTCCTCCCGACGCTGTGGCACCATGCCCGCTGTGCAGGTCAGTTCTGTGGGCAATAGATCGGCGACATCGCCCAATGCCGGCCGAGCATACCCGACAGAGACCGAGGGACCCAGAAGTCTTTTAGCGGCGCGCGCAAGCTCGACTACTCGTTCAGACGAATCTATCATATCGACTCTTTCCGCCGGGCGCGCATCTCGCGGCGGCGCGACATGGCATCCTTGCGCATCTGGCCGCGACCTTGACCCGCCTCGCTGGCGGCTCCCTGAACGACAGGCGCGGCGTCATCGGCTCCGGACCCCGACGGGGTCGGCGCAAGGTGTTGCGACAACGCCCCCAAGGTGGGGAATCGGAAGATGTCCGTGATACTCAACTTCGCCGGCCCGAAGATCGCCTTGAGCTCGCGGTGGGCCTGTACTGCAAGCAGTGAATGCCCCCCGAGCGAAAAGAAGTTGTCATTGGGTGCGATCTGGGAGACGCCGAGCACTTCTCTCCAAACCGCTGCGATCTGTTCTTCAACGTTGCCCGACGGCGCTGGTGCGTCAGCAGGGGTTGAAATGGCTTTCGGCGCCAATGTCACCTTGTCCAGGGGCGCGGTTTCGGCAGGTTCGGGCAATGCCTTGCGGTCCACTTTCTTATTCGGGGTCAGAGGGAAAGCGTCGACTTGAATATAGTGTGCGGGGACCATGAAATCGGGAAGCTTCGCAGAAAGGGCAGTGCGCAATGCTACCGGAGAGATGGTCGCATCCGACAACAGGTACGCCACAAGGCGCACGTCTCCTGGGGTGTCTTCGCGGGCCATCACCACTGCCTGCCGAATCGTCGCCTGCTCTTCCAGCGCGGCTTCGATCTCTCCAAGTTCGATGCGATGGCCACGGATTTTCAACTGGTTGTCTGCCCGTCCGAGGAAATCGATCCTGCCGTCTGGTCGCCACTTGGCAAGGTCGCCTGTACGGTAAATGCGGGCGCCTGCGGGGCTGACGAAGGGATCGGGGCGGAACCGTTCGGCCGTCAGATCCGGGCGCTTCCAATATTCCCGCGCCACGCCATCACCGCCAATAAAGAGCTCACCCGGCACTCCAACCGGCACTGGCCGTTCGTCCTTATCAAGCACATAGAATTGCGTATTCACGATCGGTCTTCCAATGTTCACCGTTCCCTCATCTCCAGTCGTCAACTCTGTCGATGACCAGATCGTCGTCTCAGTCGGGCCGTACATGTTCTGGATCGGACGTCCGACGATGCCTGCGAGGTCCCGGGCGAGTTGGCCCGGTAGAGCTTCGCCGCCAATCATCAGGTGCTCGACCCGGCCTAGTGCCTCGCGTGCGCCAGGATCGGCCAGCAGTAGGCGGGCCATCGACGGTGTGCATTGCAGATGCGTTACCTCGTGACGGCAGATCTGCGCGGCGATGGAAAAATCCTCGTCGTCTAGCTCGATGTCGAGATTAGTCTGGCGCAAGACTTCGGCGAGCGGGGCCAGTCCGTCAATGACTTGCGGCACCGGTATGCCGTAGTCGATGAGGCATGCGATTTCGTTGACCCCGATCGCCTTGAGGTTCTCTACACGCCGAACGCCATCGTCGATGGTCCCGAACAGGCCCGAGTCCTCAAAATAGCGGCTGAATGCGAATTCCAGTATCGCATCCATTTCCTCTTCGTTCGTGCTGCCGAGGTCGATCTGCATCGGGTTCGTCACGCCCTGCGGCTTCTTGAACGCTGGAAAGGCCCAGGCGTATTGCTTGATCAGTCCGGCGGCACTTCGCAGATAGTCCTTCATCGGCTCGCGCGCCGTTTCACGCGCTCTGTCGCGGCTGTCGGCAAGGTAAGTGTGCAGCATAAGCGTAACAGTGTGGGCCGCCGGATCGTATCCAGCCTCTCTCAGCGCTGCGTGGTAGACCCCAATCTTTTCTGCAACCTCCTCGATACTCTGGCCCAGAAGATGCGTGAGAACATTGGCTCCGATCCGCCCGGCTTCTTTCCAAGTGTCGGGGTTGCCAGCCGTCGTGACCCAAATAGGCAGGTCCTTGGACACCGGGCGCGGCTGTGTGACCACGTCGATCGTGCCGCCAAGCGGATGGTCGAACGCCACCGGTTCGCCGCGCCAGAGCTTACGCAGTGTTTCGATAGCATCCAGCATAGCGGGCTTGTTGTTGGGCGGTGCGTTCTCGGGCCGCAGGAGGAAATCGTCAGGCTGCCAGCCAGATGCAATCGCCAGCCCGGCCCGCCCGTCCGTGAGGTTGTCGATCACCGCCCATTCCTCGGCAATCCGAGCTGAATGATGCAGAGGCGCCACGCAGCTACCGGCGCGCACACCGATCCGCTTTGTTACCGCTGCCACAGCAGCACCCGTGACCGAGGGATTTGGGTAGGGGCCGCCAAATGCATGGAAATGGCGCTCCGGCGTCCAGACTGCGCAGAACCCGTTCGCATCGGCGAACTTCGCGCCTTCAAGCAGCAGCTCGTACTTTTTCGGGCCGACACCATCATCATTGCCCCAATAGAAAAGACTGAACTGCATGCCCTTGTCGGACCGTGCTATACCATCGGATGGATTCAGCCGGGCCTCTTCGCTGACCACCACCACCTTGAAGCCCCGGGCGAGCGTGTAGAACAACTCCAGCACCGAGATGTCGAAACTGATGCTCGTCAGAGCCAACCAAGTTCCTGCTGGCTCATGCGGAACGCGATCATCCATGCCGCGGAAAAAGTTCATCACGTTCCGGTGTTCCAGAACCACCCCTTTGGGCCGCCCCGTCGAACCGGAGGTGTAGATCAGGTATGCAGCGTCATGCCCCGTGGCGGCGCACTCCGGAGCATCAGTCGCAGCGGCACCAATCCCCTCATCGCGATCGATAAGGAGGGTCTGTGCGAGACTTTCAGGCAAATGAGCAGCAAGTTCGGCAGAGGTGACGATGACCTTTACCCCGCTGTCTTCGATGTAGAGGGTGGTGCGATCGGTGGGATAGGCTGGATCTAAGGGCACATATGCCCCGCCTGCTTTCAGGATCGCGATGGCGGCAATAACTAGATCGAGGGACCGATTCAGATAGAGACCGACGAACGTGCCGGGCGCTACCCCCATATCACGCAAGACATGCGCTACCCGGTTCGCACGGGTATCCAGATCGGCATACTTGAGCTCTTGCCCCTCGAAGACAAGCGCTACCGCATCGGGCGACCGTCTGGCCTGTTCTTCGAACGCGGCATGCATCGTCTGATCGTGATCGTAGTTGACCTCCGACTGGTTCCAGGTCCGGGTGACAAGCTCCAATTCGTGATCCGACATGATGGGGGCTGACGCGAGCATGATCTCCGCGTCGTAGTCGATTGCCGCGGCGAGGCGCTCGATGCGCGCAGCAAGGAGCTTCGCCATATCTGGGTCGATCCTTGCTCCGTTATGGAACATGCGAAGCCCGGTGTCGGACAAGTGCACTGTGACCGCCGTGCCTGTGATCAGGCCAGGCTCGCACGCCTCGCTAATGCCGAATTCGGGGACGGCTACGGCGGCGATAGACGGATCCCTGAGTACGATATCCAAAGCGAAACTCGGATGCGCGCGCGCGCGATCGATCTGCGCGTGAGCATCGCCCGCGAGCGCCTTCATGGTGACGTTGCGGTCGACAGCGATGCGCACCGGGACCCAGTCGCTCATATAGCCCGAGGAACAGGGCAACGGGTCGCCAGCATAAGCGATGTCGATTGCATCCCTGTGGGTGCTTCGCAAAGCCGCAGCAGCCAGAACACCGACTATCCGAGTTCGGTCAAGGCCGTCGGGAACTACAATTGGTATTTCCCCGACAGCAGTCGTACCTTTCGAGGGACGTGACAGTCCTAGGTCCGACGGCACCGGATCGGCAAGCAGGGCCCGCACAGCGTTTTCGCGCGGAGCTGCCTGCGCCAAAGCTGCGTTGAGACTGTCCGCGCCGTCCATTGCGGGAAGCATGGCGCCCGCCTTGGTGTACTGGTTCGGATCGACGGGCGCCCCGGTCGCATCGGTCAGCCCCGACAATCTAACGCTCCCCCCCTGTGTCGCTACGAGGATATTGTCCTTTTCAACCGCAAGTACAGTTCCGGGAGCAGCCTCACCGCCGGGTAGCTGCACAGCCTTTCGGATGCTGGCTACGAAGCCGCCGAGGTCCACCTTAGGTGTGGTCAGCGGATTAAGGTAATCGCCATGATCCAGTGCGCGAACAAAAGCAGCAAGGCGGTCGGCGGACCATTTGAAATCAACCCTTCCTGCAGCATGCGGGCGATCCGCGCGGGCAAAGATTGTCCGGGTGCTGAAATCCTGAATTTCGGTGGAAAGGTTGTCGACTTCTAATGCCTCGATAAGGGGCCCAAAGCTTTCGATTGCGGCAGCGAAGCATTTCGCGTTCAGGGTAAAAGCCGTCTCATCATCGTCGATCGCAATGGCCTGGCGCATCACGATCTCACCGGCATCTACCTCGTCGGTGATCATGTGCCAGGTGATGCCGTGGTTGCGTTCGCCATTGAGAAGTGCCCAGACCGGAGCATTGAGGCCGGCATAGGCTGGCAGCGGCCCGTCATGGAAATTGATTGCCCCTTTGCTGGCGAGAGAAAGAACGTCTTCCGGTATCAAAGAGAGGTTCGCGATACTAAAAAGCCAGTCTACAGTGACGTCGCCAAGGCGCATGGCGAGACTTCTGCCGGGTTTCTCGACCCGGATACCGTTTTTCTGGGCCCAGTCCGCGATTGGTGGCGTCCGTGTAACAACCACGCCGATGGTGTGCCCGCGCCGGAGAAGCATTTCACCGCACTGCACAAGTAATGCTTCATTGCCGATCAGGATGGAGGAGAATTTTGTCATAGTGAAATCCTTCTTGGCGATCCTGAATCAGTCGACAACACGAGCCTTGGCTGAAATTGCCGGGGCAAGAGACTTGTTTGTTTTTGGGAATTTGAGGCTGTGTTGGATCAGATCACGCAGAAAACGCTCAGGCGCATGAGCTTGGCGGCCCGAGATCAAACAACGCAGGCGCCAGATTGATGCACCGGCGACATGTGCGAGAGTGGCAGCAGTTTCGTAGGCGCGCCCGTGGTTCTTGACGAAGTAGTAGCGACGGGAGTCGAACCAATAAGAGGGTGTGCGGTGCCACTCCTTCATCCCTGTCGAAGCCGAGCCGATATGTGTGACCTCGCTTTCGCGCACGTAGATGGTTCCATAGCCCGCTAGATTGGCCCTGCGGCAGAGATCAGTTTCCTCGTAGTAAAGAAAGAAGGTCTCGTCGAAATACCCGATCTCGTCGAGCATGGGTCGGCGCATCATTACGCTTGCGCCGGCCAGCCAATCGACCTGAACGGTGCACTCTGGCAAAGGCAGCGGCACGATCCAGTTTTTTAAGAATCGGCTAATCAGCCCGGTACGCGCAGCGCCTTCGAACTCGCCCGCAATCGAAGGAAACCGAAAAGCCGTTTGATGCGGGTCTCCATCCGGGCCTTTGATATAACTTCCGGCCAGACCGAGCTCGCTATCGGATTCCAGCACATCAAGCAGGGCCCGGATCGCTCCGCGATCTGGAAAGGCATCGGAATTCAGACAATATATATAGTCGGGTTTGGCCTTATCCGACATCTTCTGCTGAATGCCGAAATTATTGCCTGCACCGTATCCACCGTTGCTGCCCGACGCGACCACCCTGACCTTCCCCTGATCTGCCCATCCGCGCTGCAGGACAGCCTCACAAAGCATTTCAAACGATCCGTCACCGGAGTCGTTATCGACGATGACCATCTCGGCATCGAGCCCGTCCATTGCACGTAGGGCCGCCTCAGCTGCGAGCAGCGTCATTTCGGCGGTGCGATAATTCAAAAGGACGACAAGAATACGCGGCCGTGCCATCACGTCACTCCGCAGCCTGAGAAAACTCGATCGATCGCGCCGAACGAATCTCCGCTTCTTCTATGCATCGCTTCATCTCAGCCGCAAGAACCCGGACATTGGGTTCCAACACCATCGAGTCGTGGTCGCCCGGCACCTCGATCACGGTCAGATTTTCGGCCCACTGGCCCCATTCGTTGTCCTCAAAGACATATTCTTTTGCGGTGCTGACGTATCGATCGCCCGAGACCTTCCAGCGTCGGTCCAGCGGCGGGCGGAACAGTACTAGATTGCCGTGCCACCGTTTGAGGTCAAAGTGTGCAAGGGCGTTGATGAAGGCTGCCTCGATCGCTTTGTCGTGGAATAGCCCCTCTTCCGCAGCAGCTTCTTCCATCGGTTGGAAGCGCCGCATCTCCCACGCGTAGCGGGCCTTGACCCATTTGAACGCGTAGCCGAAACCTTTTTCGCGAAAATGGCCAAGCTTTATCAGGACCTTGTCGGGTGTGGAAAGCTTAGGGCGCAGCGGCAGCGGTGTGTCTAGCATCACCAACAGGCCGACTTCCTCGCCCGCGGCCTCCAGCTGGTGGGCTATCTCGTAGGCCGTGAGTCCGCCGCCTGAAAAACCCCCGACTAAATAAGGTCCGCGCGGCTGTATCTGCTTCATCTCAGCGATGTAATCCGCCGCCGCTTCGCTCAGCGTTTCGTGCGGTTTGTCGTCGCCGTAGAGCCCTCGAGCCTGCAGCCCATAGAATGGCCTGTCCGCACCGATAAGGTTGGCTAGGTGGCGCAGGTTGAGGACATTGCCAAACATCCCGGCAACCAGGAAGAATGGCGTCCGCTGTCCGCCCTCGCCGCTATGCATCGGCACAAGATGAGTAAAGCGGCGCGGCACCGCAGCGGACCGCCCTTTAGGTTCTGCGGCAACGTCGTCGTCACCGACAGCGTGGGCGTCATGACCAATCCGTTCCGCAATGCGCGCGGCAATGCTGGCCACGGTGGGCGTCTCGAAAAGCACAGAAATCGGAAACTCAACCCGGTAGGTCTTCTTAATCAGCGCGAAGAGCCGAACAGCGATCAGGGAATGCCCTCCCAAATCGAAGAAACTGTCGTCTACGCCGACCATCTCCAGTCCCAACAGGTCCTGCCAAAATCCAGCCAGCGTCCTTTCAATATCGTTGCGCGGCGCCAAATAGTCGCTTTCGATGTCGGGTCGTTCAAAGCTCTCGCCGATTGAGCGATCCGCTTGTGCCTGCGCCTCCGCCTGCAGTTTCAGGGCTTGGACATCGAGGGACGAGACGACGATCTGTGCGTTGGAGTGCCCAAGAGCGCGCCGAAATGCCTCGGCACCCTCTTCGGGCGCGATGCCTTGAGTAAGGTTGTGAGCAAGTCGTTCCTCGGCGGGTGACAAATCGCGGTGCTTAACCTTGGCCTGATCAAGGAAGACGACGTTGCGCAGATTGGCGGCATCGGACCGCAGGTTCGTGGCGCTCTCCAGGCGGCGGATCGAGAAATCGCTGATTTCGACGACGATCTGTCCTTCGGTATCCATGATCGTGACATCGAAGGACGCGAAGCCACCTTCCGATCTGTCAGTCGCTATTCGAACCCAACTGCGGAGCTCGGCTTGAAGCGGACCGTAGACCCTAATCGATCCATACGACACCGGCACCCATAGATGGGAGGTGTCGTACCCTTCGATGAGGTCCATTGCCCAACCCGTCGCCAAGTCAAGAAGCGCAGGATGCAGAACCACCCCTTCCTTGAGGTCGCGCTCGAAATCAAGCGGCAGGGACAATTCGGCCAATCCCTCACCGTGTCCATAGGCCATGCTACGGATAACCCGCCAGCGTGGCCCGAAGGCAAGGTTAGCTTCTTGCTGCGAGCTAAGGGTTTCGTTTTTAGCCGCACGTTCGGCTGGGCCCATACGCTCAGATATCGCGTCGAGTTCGATTTGCGCGGCACAGGGGATATGGCCAAGCGCCAAGCTCGCCTGAGCGTTCAAATGATAGCCGGTGCGGCCATCAACTGTGACGTCACTGGCTATCTCCACACGGTACCCTTCTTCGCTGCGTATCAGGGTCACCCGTATTTCGCGCGTCGTGCCATCATCGACTTGCAACGGCGAGAAGAAGTACAAGTCACTGATTTCGAATGGTCCGGTCTCGCCATTCCCGCGCAATGCCTCAGCGATCAGTTCGATATAACCGGTGCCGGGCAAAAGGGCAGTGCCGTCAATGGTGCGGTGCTCGTCAAGGATCCAACGGTCTGAGGGCGTGTAACTGGCCGTGAAAACCCGGTTCCCAGCCTCATCGAACGTCGTTTCGTCAAGAAGCGGGAAGTCGACCGGGCACGGCGCAAGCTGCGGAGCGTTGCCCTGACGCTCGGCCATCGCTTCGGCGGCCATGCCGACGTCCTTCCAGATGCCCCAATTTATCGCGACAACACGCGTGGCATCGCCGGTGCGCTTCCTGGCATAGGCGTTGAGGTATTCGTTCGCGGCAACATAGTCGATCTGACCGGCCGGCGCGGTAATCGTGCTGGTCGAGGAAAATAGCACCAACTGCTTGACCGACCCGTCCGGAAACAACCCATCGAGAACCTGGGTGCCGTGGATTTTGGCCGAGAAAACGTTTTCGACCGAACTTACATCCTTGGTTAGAAGCGGCGCATCGTCGACCGCGCCAGCCGCATGGATGACGCCGTGGATTGGCCCAAATCGTTCGGTGGCCGATGCGATTGCAGTCCGCATCTGTGACACGTTACAGACATCGGCGGTTGCGACCATGACTTCTGCGCCCGCCGCTTCCAACAGCCTTACCGCCTCAATCCGGTGGACGGTCTTATCATGGGGCGGCCTGTCACGAAGCGCACGGTCCCATTGGGCTCTGTCCGGAAGGGCCGATCGAGACACCAGAACGAGCTTCGCACCTGTCTCGCGCGCCAGCTTTTCTCCGACGCTAAGGCCGATGCCGCCGAAGCCTCCGGTGATAAACCATACACCGCCCTCCGGCGCGGTTTGGGCCCAAGACTCGACTGGTTCGAGCGGCGCAGCGCGGATTCCGAGTTCATAGCGCCGTCCGTCGCGCAAGGCGGCGTCGGAGTTCCCTGGTTCGGCCAGCATTTCTTCAAGAAGCCGAGGAACGAGGCCCTCGCGCAGGTCTTGTTCGTCTTTGCCCCGTCGCCAGCCACGTTGTGTGGATGGCAGAGTCAGGTCGATAGTGCGACAGGTAACGCCAGGCAATTCCCGAGGGATCACGCGAGTCGGACCAGCCACGATTGCCTTTTCAGGATAAAGGAGAGCTTCATCGCGCACCTGAACGGCGCCACTCGTTACGATCGTGATACTAACAGGTGACGGAAGATCTTCCTCGCTGATCGCTTGGGCAAGGAACAAGAGGCTGTAAAAGCCCTGTTCTATGTTTCGATGGAAGAAGCTTGATCCTGGACGAAACTCTTCCTCGCGCGTGACCAACCAGAAATGCGCGATGCGATCGGGCGTGATCCCACGCTGTACAAGGCTGGCCAGGAGCAGGTTGTACCCTTCGCGGCCGCGCTCCGGTGCGAGCGTGTAACTCATATCGCCCGTCTGCAAGAAGCTGTCGCCCGCACGGACCTCGAAAACCGTGTGCCCGGCGTCACGAAGCCTTGCTGCGCAATCCGCTCCAAGGCCGGCACTGTCGCAGAAAACCAACCAAACATGTCGTTCGGCTCGCGCGAGCTCATGCGTAACATCCACGGGACAAGGTGCCGATCGAGGCAACCACGCCGGAACGAAGCCCCACTCGGTGATCTCTTCGTTGCGTATCAGCGGCGACTCTTTATGGGGGCGCACACTATCAGCGGGGTCTATGAAGTAGCGCTTACGTTGAAACGGATAGGTCGGCAGCGGCACACGCCGGCGTTTCGCTTCTCCCCAGATCTGGCCCCAGTCGATCTGGATGCCACAGGCCCATAAACGGCCGAGGGTTTCGAGAAAGAAAAGATCGTCTGCAATGTTCTCGTCCGGGTGGCGGAGGGAGGTAAGCACGGCCTGCGCCTCGATTTTTCCGCTGGCTTTCGCCAGCGAACTCAGCGCCTTGCCAGGCCCAACCTCGAGATAGACACGGTCGCGTTTTCCGGCGAGGGTTTCAATCCCATCGGCGAAAAGGACGGTGTGACGCAGGTGCTGCACCCAATAAGTGGGATCGGTCGCCTCTTCGGGGGTCAGGGGCTGGCCTGTCCGGTTTGAAATGATCGGAATCTGCGGCGGTTTCAGGGTAATCGATTGCAGATAGGCTTCGAATTCCGGGAGGATAGGATCGAGCATACGCGAATGCGCGGCGATGTTGATTGGGACACGGTTGGTCTCGATCTCGCGCCTGGCCAGCCGATCGGCCAGCTCGGCAAGCTTTTCGTCCGGGCCTGAGACTATCGACAGGCCCGGCGCGTTTAGACCGGCGACATCGAGGTCGTCGCCGATCTCTGCACGGAGGCTCTCTTCGGACAGCGGAACGCTAAGCATCCCGCCCGGCGGCACCCGGTCGAAAAGCGTGCCCCGCAGGTGGACAAGTCCGAGACAATCCTCGAACGACAAGACCCCGGCCAGGCAGGCGGCGGTGTTCTCGCCCATGCTGTGACCAATCAGGGCCGTTGGCTTCACGCCCCACGACATCCAGAGCTGCGCAAGTGCGTACTCCGTGATCATTATGAGCGGAAGTTGGATTGAGGGGGTCTTCAACCTCTCACCGGCCCCAGCAGCGGCATCCCCTTCTGCGAGCCAAAGGGCCCGTATGTCATAGTCGATTTTGCCATCGAGGATATCGAGGCCGTGATCCATCGCATCTTGGAAGACCGGCTCCGTCTCATAAAGATCGCGAGCCATGCCAACATATTGTGCGCCGCCGCCCGGCAACATAAAGACTACGTCGGCGCCAGATCCGAGATCGGTATGGGTGAAGACGCGCCCCGTGCTGCCCTTTTCAAGGCGATCTGCTGCCTCGGCATGAGATTCGACCGCAACGACGCGACGCTTCTCGAAAGCACGTCGCCCCTCTTTCAGGGTGAAGGCGATGTCCTCGAGCGGCTGATCGGGGTTCGACCTGAGATGCGCGGCAAGGTTTTTCGACGCCTCGTTGAGCGCGGCCTCGGACCGTGCAGAAAGGGTCAGGATTTGAGCCGGCCAATCGCTTGGCTCGTGCGCATCAGGTTCCGGGGCTTCCTCCAGAATAGCATGCGCGTTCGTTCCGCCCACACCCAGCGAGTTGACACCGGCCCGGCGCGGACCCGAAGTCGCCATCCAATCGGCGAGGCGGGTATTGACGTAGAAGGGGCTGGTTTCGAAATCGATGGCCGGGTTCGGTCGCTCAAATCCAAGGCTGGGTGGTATCTGCCGATTTTTGAGCGCCAGCGCCACCTTGATCGTGCTCGCCACACCTGCGGCGGTATCGAGATGGCCAATATTCGTCTTGACCGAACCTATCCCGCAGAAACCGGCTTTTTCGGTGCTCTCCCGAAACGCCTGCGTCAGTGCGGCAACCTCGATCGGGTCACCCAGACGCGTGCCTGTTCCATGGCATTCTACATAGTCGATGGTATCTGCAGGCGTGCTCGCCATATCGAGCGCTTCTGAGATTGCGGCCGACTGGCCATCGACGCTAGGAGCAAGATAACCGGCTTTCGCCGCCCCGTCGTTGTTAACGGCGGTGCCGCAAATCACAGCGAAGATGTGGTCGCCGTCCGCAAGCGCGTCTTCGAGCCGGCGAAGCACAACCGCACCCGCGCCACTTCCGAAAACCGTACCTTCGGCACGATGATCAAAAGCGTGACAATGCCCGTCAGGTGAGAGGATTTCGCCGTCTTGGAAAATGTAGCCGCGGCCCTGCGGCAGTTCGATTGTCGATCCCCCGGCCAGCGCAAGGTCCGTTTCACCCGCCAAGAGACTCTGGCAGGCGTAGTGGATCGCTACAAGGGAGGTCGAGCAAGCGGTTTGGATATTGATGCTCGGACCCTTGAGGTCGAAAACGTGGCTCACCCTAGTCGCAAGAAAGTCTTTGTCGTTGCCGGTATGGCGCAGCAGGAACATACCCACGTCGTCCACAAGATCGGCATTCGAGCAAACGTTGAAATAAAAGTAACTGCCCATCCCGCAACCGGCATACACGCCGATTGGCCCGTTGAAGGCCTCGGGTGGGTGTCCGGCGGTTTCAAGAGCCTCCCATGCGACCTCGAGGAACTGGCGGTGCTGAGGATCCATCACCGCGGCCTCCTTAGGGCTGAGACCAAAAAATCCGGCATCGAAATCGGCGAATCCATCAAGCGGAGCAGCCGCTGGCACGTAGTTGCGGTGAAGTAGGCGCGCCTTATCCTCTCCGTTGGCGAGAAGCTCGCTTTCGCTGTATTGGCGGATGCACTCAAGCCCGTCTCGAAGGTTCAACCAGTACTGCTCAAGCGTTGCGCTCCCGGGAAGGTGCGCTGCCATCCCCACTATCGCGATGCGATTGTCCAGCCCGCTACGGCGATCGTCATGCCCATCAACCATCGGAAACTTCTCCCGAAGAATTTTTTCCTCTGACAAAATCCTGACCGCGCTTGAAGCGCCATACGATCCAGAAGATCCGGGGGGCTACAATCAGATATCGTCGCGCCAAGCGGCGTGGTTCGCTGAGTAGACGGAAAAGCCATTCGAGGCTTAGACGCTGCATCCAAATGGGCGCGCGTGGTTTGCGCCCAAGCAGGAAGTCAATCGAGGCACCAACACACAGCGCGACTCCTCTAGAGCGCCCAGCAGACTGGCATTTCAGGGCAATGATTTCGCTTTGTGGTGCCCCGACTGCAAAGAGGGCGTACTCAGATTGGGAATTTGCGAGAAACTCTTCAATCTTATCTATTGCGTCCGGATTATTCAAAACTCCCATTGGTGGGATATGTTGAACAATGCCGACAGCTGGGTAGCGCAGACCGAGTTCTTCTTGCATCGCAGCGTCGCCCCCGATCAATGCCACCGTCTTACCGTCGAGTTTCCCGCGTTTGAAGAGATACGCAGTAAGATCGCTTCCCGTTACGACTTCTAAAGGCATCCCTAGGGAACGAGCCAAAATTTTTAGCACACGGCTGTCACAAAGGCGAAAGCACGCAGCTGCACAAGCCTGACGGAATAATTCTGCGATCTCGGATTCCTCATCATGCAAGAGTACGAGATGATCAACGTTTGGGGTGACGACGAAAGAGAACGCGGCGCTTCGTGATAAGCGCTCCAGCTCAGCCGCCAAGCGCTCGATGCTCACGTTCGCAAAGTCGATGCCCAGAAAGCGTTGAATGTCGCTATCAGTATGCATCTTTATCCCAAGCAATCTTTATGATCGTTTCGATCATGATTCTAATGTCGAGGAGAGGCGACCAATTCTCGATGTAGTAGATGTCGTATTCCACGCGTTGTTTAGCGCGTTCCGTTGTCGCGATTTCCCCCCTTAGACCCCGGACTTGCGCAAGGCCTGTGATCCCCGGCTTGACCCTGTGACGGGCTGCGTAGCCCCTCACGGCATCAAAGTAGAATTTATCGCCGACGCGCATCATCGTTGCGTGCGGGCGCGGCCCCACCAGCGACATTTCGCCCTTTAGCACATTGAAAAGCTGCGGGAGCTCGTCGATGCTGGTCCTGCGGATAAACTTTCCGACGCGAGTGACGCGCGCATCGTTCCTCTCAGTACGCTTGACGCCGCTTACATCCCCAAGATCTGCATACATCGATCGAAATTTGAGCACAGATATTTCGTTATTGTTAAAACCAACCCTTATTTGCCTGAAAATTACGGGGCCGCGACTTTCGAGTTTAATTGCCAATGCCGTTAGGATCATGATTGGCGAGAGCAGCAAAAGCGCCAGTGTTGCTAGGACGTAGTCCAACGTCTCTTTAAGCAGTCCATCAATGTCTCTCATCGGCTGCTGCCAAACAGCGAATACGGGAAGCGATCCGAGATAATTGACACGGTAGCTCGTAGATAATTCGAGGGTCTCTCGGGGCAGGATACAAATATCAATGGAAGCTGCACTCAAGGCTTCGGTGATTTCATCCAGCCGTGATTGGGAGATTCTAGGCACAGCGAGGATGACCTGATCTAATTGACCAGTCCTCGCCAAATCAAGCAGCGCAGAAAAACCGCCGAGATGCACCATGCCATCTGTAACCTCATTTTTTTGCTGGCGTTCGTCTGCGTAGCCCAACATCCGCAAATGGGGCAGCCTTTCGAGGTTGATCAATTGGGTGACTTTCCCTGCGAGCTTCGCGCTTTCGGCGTAGACGGCAACCCTCTGGCCGATGAAGCCCCTCTGCATCAAAATGTAAGCGAGCCTTCTGAATGCTATACGGCTTAGAAATAGAAGAATTATCACGAAGGATGTGAAAAGTAGGCTCAGGCCGAGAGAAAATTCTGCAAGCCTACCCAGTTGCATGACAACCAATATGGTCAAAGTGGTGGCGAGCAGAAAGTCCGCCATCGCGGCCCCTCCAACATCTTCTCCTTGGCCTTTGAACGGCGCATATCCATCTCTGGAAGTCCGTATTAACAAAAAGTTGATGGTCAGGATGATGGCCGCGCTTTGGTGGATCTGGCCGTCATAGTACTCGCCGATCGTCAATTCATAAAAAATGATGGTCAAAAGAAACGCTAGGAAAAAGCAGCCCACGTCATTCAGGACGCCGAGCGTGCGCACCACATTTGAGGTAAAGCGCAAATGCCCATTGGTCCGACGAGGCAGTGTGGTCAGATGATCGCGCATACGCTCCCCACCACTCGGCGAATTTGCCCCGGAGTTACATGAGAAAGAAGGCGCCCTGAACGTGCGGATTCCGTCGCATCATTTGGCGCTGCCTGTTCCATCGCTTGGATCGCACGTGCCTTTCCAGCCGCAGTGATTTGGGCCTTAGCGAGCACGATCTGGCGATTATGCTCTTGGCGGGTATCCGCGAACAGAAGAATTCGATCTGCGGCCTTTTCAACCACCCGGCCTTGGCCTGCTTTCAGACCTAGCTGCCCAATTTTCGGCGGAGCCTTCTGATCATCAGCCCCGACCTCTAGGGTCATGGAGTGAGCGTCAAAGGCCCTCACTGAATTTCTCGCCTGGAACTCAAACCTATCACGGCGAACCATAACATCATCGTACTCCATGATAGCTTGCACGGCGTTTCGCCGTGCCCCTTGCGAGTTGCCAGCGGTTAGTTGCGGTTGGGCTATGCCGGCACACTCAAACGCTTCACCAATGCGGCCACCACAACCCGCTACGAGTAGGATGCCGCAACGCATAGGCCTTCCCACTCTGAAACAGGCGAAACAGTCCAGGGGAAAAAAGATCCGGCGCGAGAGGGTCATCAGGAATGGGAACGTGTTTCCGTTTTGAGCCAAATATAAACTCTGATAGCGTCAACCCTATGTAAATTCTGTTAGCACAATCTAGGCTTCGAGTGGCCCCTGTGAGGGGTCCTTTTTAGATGCGTCCCGATTTTGGGCAGTCTGATCATGGTGGGAGGTTGAATGAGGCGCGCAAGCAGTTCGTTCCGCGTAGGTTTATTCGCAATTTTGCTCATATGGAGCAATCTTGGAGGGGATGATGCGGCATTGGCTCAAGTTGGGGCAGACGCTGAGCTAAGAGATCGCCGATCGGCATCTGGCCCTGACTACCGAGTCAATTCGGGCGATCAGCTAGAGATAAGTGTCTGGCGCGAGGATGAGCTACAGCGCGAGGTGATGGTCTTGCCCGATGGCACCATGAGCTTCCCACTCATAGGGACGATCACGGCCGCAGGAAAGACCGCTAGCGAAATTGAACAGCAGATTTCGAGTAGGCTCGAAAGTAATTTCGTCGATGGCGACGTGCCCGACGTGACTGTCACAGTTGCGAGGACAAGTGGGCTGCAGTTTTCGGTGATTGGCAAGGTCCAATCACCAGGCATTTTTACGCCCGGCCGATACGTCACCATCTTAGAGGCGCTCAGTTTCAGTGGCGGCGTAACTGAATTCGCTAGCCTCAGTAATATAGTCGTGGTCAGAAAGTCTGGGGAAACTTTGACCGTCGTCCCAGTGGACCTGTCAGATGTGCTGCGTTCCAAATCAGTCAGCGCTGCGGATGTAAGTGCCCTGCCCATGATCCGAAGCGGCGATACGATTATCGTACCTTGAATCCGCCGTGGCAGTTGCGATGGTTATGCTCGGCTTGAACTATCATTATGCTTCAGGGAGCGGTGGGTTATGGTTTCCACTTTACTTATCCAACGTCATCTAAAGCATTGAATTGTCCGGCGGGCCCGGTAAGCCTCTTTCCGATTAACTGCGGGCAGCTTCATGAAACCTGGATCAAAAATCAGAACTTTTTGCAAAGCGCCTGCTGGAACGCTTCGTTCCTTCTCTCGGAAGAGGATTGTTAGAGCGAGCACCTTTCTCATGACCGGGGCCGCCTTATCGATTGAGGGCGCTGTATTGACGTCTGGCCAGGTGCAGGCTTCGACGATTTGGGGACATGGTGGGAATGAATTATCGTCAACTTTTCAGGCGAATGCCTATTATCCACTAGTGTCAGGCAGCATAAAACTGCGGATTCCCGATGAATCGGTCGAAGATCAGTCGACAATGGCCAGATCATTTGCCCCAAGGCGGATCAAAGGCGTGTCTCTTCTCAAACAAACCTTGATCAATCCATTCAGAGATGGGCCCGCGAACTCCGTGATCGCTCGCAAAGCTCTGCTTGAGGAAGATTTTTCGCCATCCATCCAGAATCACGTTCTGCCTCTGGGCTCGGATGAAGCAGGGCGCATCCGTGTTTTTGTGGGCTCCAATGTCGAAGACGCTTTGATCACTCGAGTGATTCATCCTGTGGGATTTCCAATCGTGGTGCCCGAAGGCGAAGTATCGCCCCTCTGTGAATTTGGGGCGCCCCCGGATCAAGATCACTCCATTGCGATTGGCATGCAAATTCAAAATTTTGCACGAATTCCCGTACGCAGCGAAATATTCACCCAGCATGAGGGCGCTGAAAAACGCGGGAATAATACGAATGCGGTGGCACGTGAGGTAGCGGCGACAGAAACGCCGACTGCTCCTTTGGCACCAGAGCTATGGGCGCATTCCTACCTGAGCGGGACTGAAGTTTTCGCAAGGGAAGGCAGCGAAGACACCGTATCTAATGTCGGCGACCGGGCCATTGGCATCACCGTCTCCAAAAGCGAGGCTACTTTGCTCGAGACGGCAACAGGGCTTCCAGGCAACGCCCTCGAGCATCGCGAAGACTTTGCAGGCCCAAATCCCACACCACCGCAAAGGCACTCACTTTCTGTCGCACACGAATCCAAAAGTCAGTCTCTCCTCAGCGATCTAGCTACTCACGAATATGGCAAAGTATCGCTAAGCACGGGCCCGAATGAGGCTGCATGTGGCTTTGTGACCGCTCACAATTGCCGTCCCAAGGCAACCGGCGCTGAGGCTGACAATGCGGTCCGTCCTGCGAACGCTAAACAAACCCAGACGCTACTCGGCCTTTACTTGGAAGCTGAGCATATCGGTTCGGCCATAGCGCGATCCGCTCCCAGAAGCGGGGCGAAGGCCCAATCGAAAAGAAGCCAAGAGGTTCTTACTACGACCAAAACCGGCGATGGTTGGTCCACGAATCCACGCGTGAGCATAGCTTCCGATGATACAAACATTGGTGAGAACGCTCGGAATCTATCACATCCCAAAGTGCTGCTGCCTGGCGACGTTGCGAAGGGGTTCCCTTTGCCTGTGCCACCACTGATGCTTGACGACGATCGCACACATCGAAGCGCAAGTGGATACGAGATTGGCCTACCTCGCACTTCCTTGAAAGCGCTTGACGAGGCAATGGCCGTTCGTTCAAGTTCATCTTCCTTTGCAAACGCAATGCCGTCCATTGCTACTTTTATTTCTCCGCCATTTCCTGAATGGTATGACTTGAACGTTCCCGTTATTCACGAGATTGGTGTTGATACGATCGCACAACCGGGCACTCTGATCCCTTTAGGTGCTCAAGTGAGCACGGGGACTGTGCCCGAGATTACTGATAATGCGGACCCAAGCGGCCGTATAGGGGACTTTGCCCTTGAGATAAGTGCTATAGCCGGCTTCGAGACAAACCCCTTCTTGTTTGACTTGCCAGAGACAGGAACTGCATCACTGAGGTTGAGTTTCTCACCGACATTTACAAGACAAGGGCCCAAAGGCGATCTTCGTGTCGGCGCTCGCATCGAGCATATCGAATATGCCGAAAACTTCGATGCGGTACAGAATGTGGGGGCCAACCTTGAGTCTCGCTTCATACTAGACGAACGGCTTGAGGGGAATGTTGACCTTTCTTACGATAGTGGAGTTTTTGTCACTAACCTCGCTGACTTGGGGCTCGTCAATGGCGCGCCAGATGACGTTGGACCGGTACCAGGTGGAGGTGACGTCACCCTTCTTGGGCTAGACCAGCCGCGCACCGAATACCAGGCGGGGGGCGGGTTACGTTATCGACTTAGCGAACGTGATGATCTCGACTTATCAATGTCATTCCGAGCCGACCGATTTGGAGGACAAGACATTCCAGGTCTTGTAGAAACAAATTTCCTTTTTGGACGAATATCTTACGCGCGCCAAGTCGGCAGTGGACTGGCAGTTGGCGTAGCCTTTGAAGCAAGCAACATTGACTTAGTCGAACCGCCTTCAGGGAGAATCGCCACAATTTCCCCTCAAGTGCTTGCGGACTTCGCATTTTCGCCCTCTTGGGAGCTTTCTGTAAGCTTGGGCTTGACGAGCATTCGATCAGACACAGATTTCTCCGAAGAAAACTCGAAGGCCCTAGCTGGTGACGTCTCGATTTGTCGCAGTGGCATCCGCGCCAACTTATGCCTGACCGGAGCGAGGCAGGTAGTCCCTCTTGGGATCGGCGGCGCAGGCTTGCAGTCGAATGTCGGTGCCTCGTACTCTTTAAGTTTATCAGAACGCGAGATATTTTCATTGAGTGCGGATTATGGGAAGGCGTCAGAGACGTTCCTCGCTGAGGGGCTCACCTTCGAGACTATTAACGGGTTCCTTAGCTACCAGCTGGAACTCACGGATAGGATCCGACTATCAGCAGATGCAAGGTACACGGATCTGAGGGTCGACCTCGGGCCCGATGTTTCAAATTTTCAGGCCCTATTGGGCTTCACAGTGAGTCTGGGACGGACGCAATGAGTCGAGACGACGACGAGTACATGGAGAGTAAGCCGGCAATCGGGAATTTACTCCCTTACTTGCCAGCCATAATACGTGAGAGGTGGATTATTGTTGCCCTCCCGACATTTTTCTTTCTATGCATGGGGATTGCGGCGACTTTTATATTACCGGAAGTCTACCGCTCTTCCGCTACTTTATTGGTCGAATCTCCTGAAGTCACCGAAGATGTGCTAGGCTCAGACTCCGTACCTGTCGACCGGCGGATTGAGATATTTCGTCGGCAGATCTTGAGCCCATCCAGACTTGTCGAGCTGGTCCAGAAATACGGCCTTTACACTGATGAGCGAATGGATGATTCTCTGTCCAGCGCTGTCGCGGAGATGCGTGAGGCCATAAATATCGAAGCTGTGCCAACCAGCATTCAAAGTTCAGGCTTCGGACGTTCATCTACGATCACAATTGAGTTGAGCTACGACTATACGGAGCCCTCATCAGCTCAAGCGGTAATTCAAGATATTACCGAGCAGATGCTATTCTTCGATGCAACGCAGAGTTCCGAGCAGGCAGATAACACCGTACAATTTCTAACCGAGCAAGCTACATCTCTCCAATCACAGATCGATGAAGTCGCCTCTGAAATTCGACGTATAACGGCTGCGAATGGCCTATCGTTATCCAATCCTGGCATGCTGGCCCTCAACGATTCGAGTGGGAGCTACGACGTGCAGATCATTGCCCTCCAGCGCGACAATTCGCTGCTTAGGGCGCAGCGAGCCGCGGAGCAATCTTCTGCGGAGCGCGATCCCATTGTGTCGGCTGCCGAGGCAGATCTCGCCGCTGCTCAGGCGAAATACACTGAGAACCATCCTGATATCGCACTCGCGAGGCGCAGGCTAGAAGAGGCACGACAGCTCGCAGCTCAAAATCAAGAGAGGCTTCCAGATGATACAATCGACCAACAGATTGCCGCCAACAACGCTCAGATTGACGCGCTCAGGTCGATGAAGGCGCAAGAGGTTTCACGCCAAGCGCGCGCGCAAAGTGCGTTGGCACGCTCTCCTCTCATCCAAGAACAGATTGCTCAAAAGCAACAGAGACTGGATCTTTTCAATGAACAATACGAAGCGGTAACAGAGCGATTACGCCAGGCGCAGGCAAGTGCGAAGGCGGAAAATGAGCAAAAGGGCGAGCGCCTTTCTGTAATTGAGCCCCCAAGCCTTCCTGAGGTTCCGATATCCCCAAACCGTTCTCTTTTGATTGCTGGCGGCTTGGCAGGAGGCGCTGGGTTGGGTTTGTTCCTGATCCTCGCTTTCGAGCTCTTTCTGCGCCCTATTCGCGATCCCAGTGATATTCTAGCGGTCACGGGGGTAGCGTCGCTGGGATCGATACCCACAATAGAGAGCGGGGCCGGAGATGGACCTAAGTCGTGGCTGTCACGTATAAGCTTCGGCCGACTCGCTCGTCCCGAAGAAACTGTCTGAGGGAGACAAAACATCGACAAGGATAGCTTGGGTTCGAATCCATCGCAGCAGGCTGCGGTTTCGCGATCGGACTTCCTGCTTGACAGTCTTGAGCAGGTCCCCGCAACAGATATCAGCGCCAACATCGTCGGCTTTCATGAGACTGACATCAAGGCGCGCCCATTCAAGTTTTTGCGCAGCGCACTCAGGAAGAGGATGAGGGAGTACGGATGCCAAATCATTGGCATCACTTCGCCCACCCCTAACAACGGGAAGTCATTCATTGCGTCTAATCTCGCAGCGTCGCTCAGCCGGGTCGCAAGGGAGATAACCATTCTCGCAGACCTCGATCTGCAGCGTCCCACTCTTCGCAGTCTATTCAACCTCGCACCCGCTGCTGGGCTGGGAGACTACTTGGCGGGAGAGGAGTTGTCCCTCACTGCGATCGCGCGACGGATTGAGGGCAGCAACATGGTGATCATGCCTGCATTCCCGCAAAAGGGGGCTACGGCCGAATTGGCAGCAAGTGAGCGAATGACGGACCTGATTTCAGAAATAAGGAACTTTGGTGGAAGGCCAACTATTATTTGTGATCTTCCGCCGCTATTCGTGAACGATGATGCGGTACTTTGTGCAGAACAGCTTGATGCAGTTGTCTTGGTGGTTGAGCAGGGCGTAACCACACGAAAGCAGCTCGAGACTTCGACCCAGGTCCTATACCCGACCAAGATACTCGGCACAGTGCTCAATCGTTTCTCGGGTAGCATCGTAGACCCACTCGATTATTCGGGATACTTGGATTATTATTGAGTCAACTGGAGGCTGCCCGAAGGACTTATCGAGGGTTCCCCGGAGAACAGTTGTCGTTGATCGCGCGCTATAGCCTGATTGTGCCTAATAATTGCGATTGGTGATCACGCGCCCCCTTCCCTCCGGGACTGTCAGCAATTTTGTGGCGAGGTCAAAAGTTAACTTAGAGTCGGGCCTTGAAGGAAGGACAGAAGATGAAGCGGAAAACGTTTTGTGCTTTGCATGCCTTCGGCTGCATAAGTGCAGATCATTGGTGCGCTGGAGGAGGCTGGGGCGGATGAGAAAACCGCTGAACTGGCTACGCGTCACCGGATGTAGGCAGCTACGAGCTACAACGGGACACCTCGAGAACCAGCTGTTCTCGGTCTGAAGGAGGCGCAAAGGGCCTGATAACGACCTTTAGGCCGTCAGTGTCAACCTTGTGGGTCTTGTTCTACTTGTTTTCGAGGCCGGGGCGCTGCTCAGAGTCCCGCCTTTTTGCTATGCAGGGCCTCCTCGCCTTTCGAGCCGCTGGAAGTCATAGTCGATGCCGACCATCCCGAACTTGATCTGGGCGCGGGCGATACCGAGGGTCCTGATGAATCGCCCCATGCGGTGCTTCTAGCCTACGAACGCGTGCTCGATCGTCGAGCGCTCGATGGTGGGGCCGCTTGGCATTGACCCTGGCAGTATGCTCGGGCAACGGGCGACGCCGCTTGCGCTTTTCGTGGATGTCGCTCTTGAGCATCTCGCGCTCTAGGAACGCCTCGTTCTCCGGCGACCGATAGGCTGTGTCCGCCGCAATACGCCCCCGAGCCAATGTTCTGCTTTCTGATGAGCTCGAGCAGCAATGCGCCATCATGGGCATTGGGCGCGCGTGCATCCGAGGTACTGATCAACCCATGGGCTCGGACAATGCCGATGTGGTTCTTGTAGCCGAACAGCGGGATGGCGAGATGCACCAGCTTGAACCCGTTGGGCTCGGCGCCCTCTTTCACCTTGGCTTTGCTAAATTGCAGAATCGAGGGCGCATCCAGGTCCTTCTGACGGATCTGGAAGGCTTTTCCTTTCGGCGCTCCGGGATCTTGCCCTGTTTGATCGCCGCCTTCTTGTCCTCGCTGTTGCGGTGTTGCGCTGCTTCGGAGCCCGCACATGACGGCATCGACGATCTGCCCGCCCGTCGCAGGTAGTCAAGATAGGTGAGCGAAGCATCGGAGCGCACGAAGAGTCCGTCGATCGCCTTGGCCTTTACCAGCCTCTCACGGAACAGCCACTCCGTGGCGGTATCAGCCACCTTGGCATCGAGCCACATGCGAAGAACCGCTGGAACGAAAGCCAGTCCTTGATCTGGAACTCGGTTGCTTCGTCACAGAGCGAGTAGAGAGCCTGCAGCGCCAAGATCTTCAAGATCATCACAGGATCGAAAGGCGGCCGTCCGCCTTTGCCCCGATCGCTCCGCTGCAGCGCAGCTATCAGCGGCTAGCGAATCACACTGCCTCCACCGCTGCAACCGCCACCACACTGATCGGCCTTTTCCTTGGCAATCGTTGCTTCGCGGTGGTCTGAGCCCCTAGATTTCCTCCAGAGATGAGTAGAGTCCGGCCCTGACAAGGAGACGGACGAGATGAAGCGGAGCAGGTTCAGCGAGGAGCAGATCATCGCTGTATTGAAGGAACAGGTGTCGCGCGACAATCAGGATGAGAAAGCGCGACAATCAAGATGAGAATCCGGTGTGGGGGAACCGGCGCAGGGCGTAGCCCGTAGCCGGTTCCCCCACACCGGGGCGCCCTTTGCTGGGCTGCCGAGATGATCGCGGTGTCAGGTATGGTTGGGTTTTCCTTCTGCGGAGGACCTGCCGTGTGCCTGGCCGTCACATAACCGATCATCAGATGAGGCTGTTCATGACATTGAGGAAAGATCACTCGGTAGCGCAGGCTGCGGTGAAGGCCGGGATGAGTCCCGCGACGGGCTATCGGCTGTTGCAGGATCCGCAGCGGCCGTTGCAGACGAAAGCGCCGCGCGGGCGGCGGCGTCCCGATCCGCTGGCAGGATACTTTGACGAGGAGGTCGTGCCGTTGCTGGAAGCAGCGCCCGGGCTTCGTCCGATCGCGATCTTCGAGGAGCTGCGCCGCCGGCATGGCAGCCTGCCGTTTGCGCGCCGGACGCTCGAGCGACGGATCAGGGCCTGGCGTGCGCTGCATGGGCCCGAACGCGAGGTCATCTTCCGGCAGTTGCATGAGCCTGGCAGACTTGGCCTGTCGGACTTTACCGATATGGGCGATTTTGATGTCACGGTCGCCGGCGTGCCGCTTGAGCACATGCTCTATCACTTCCGGCTGACCTATGGCGGGTTCGAGCACTGCCATGTGATCCTGGGCGGCGAGAGCTTTGTTGCCTTGGCCGAGGGGCTGCAGAATGCCTTGTGGTCAGCGGGCGGCGCACCGCGGCTTCACCGGACGGACAGCCTGTCGGCGGCGTTCCGCAATCTTGCTGCTGATGCCCGGGCTGATCTGACCACGCGATATGATGCGCTGTGCCAGCATTACGGGATGGAGCCGACCCGCAACAACACAGGGGTGGCCCATGAGAACGGTTCGATCGAGAGCTCTCATGGCCATATCAAGGCTGCGGTGAGGGATGCCTTGCTGCTGAGGGGAAGCAGCGACTTTGCCGATCTGGCGGCGTATCGCTGCTTCATCGATGAGGTCGTGACCGCGCGCAACCGGCGTCATGCTCCCTCGATCGATGCCGAGCGCCGCACCTTGCAGCCGCTGCCTGACACGCGCACGAGTGATTACGAGGAGGTGCTGGTCGCGGTCACCTCATCGGGCGGCTTCACCTTGCGCAAGGTGTTCTACACCGTGCCCTCGCGGCTGATCGGACACAAGCTGCGCGCGCGGCTTTACGATGACCGGATCGACCTGTTCCTGGGCGGCACCCAGCTGATGACCCTGGTGCGCGGCCGCGCTGGCGACAATGGCAAGCATGGTCATATCGTCGATTACCGGCATGTGATCCACTCGCTCAGGCGCAAGCCGATGGCGCTCATGGGGCTGGTCTATCGCGACAGCCTGTTCCCCCGCGAAGCCTACCGGCGGATGTTCGAGCATCTGCTGGAGCAAGAAGGCGAGCGCTCGGCTTGCAGGATCACCGTTGATCTGCTGGCCATGGCGCACGAGCGGGCCTGCGAGGCTGAACTTGCCGGACTGCTCGAAGCCGATCTTGCCGCGCGACGATGCCCTGACATCGGCGCCCTGCGAAGCCGGTTCTCCCCCGATCCCGCTCAGCTGCCCGCGGTCACGGTCAAGCTCGGCGGGCTTGCATCCTATGACAGCCTGATCGGATGGGGAGAGGCGGCATGAGCACAGGTCCGATGATCGATGCCCAGCGCCTCAGCCTGATGCTGAACGAGCTGCGCTTGCCGGCAATCAAGCATATCTGGGGCGACTTTGCCGCGCGCGCAGACAAGGAAGGCTGGCCTGCGGCCCGGCTTCTGGCCGCGCTCGCCGAGCATGAGATCGCCGAACGGGATCGGCGGCGGACCGAGCGGCATCTGGCCGAAGCCAAGCTCCCTGCCGGAAAGACCCTCGATACCTTCGCGTTCGATGCCGTGCCAATGGTCTCCAAGGCGCAGGTCATGGCGATGTGCGCCGGCGACGGATGGCTCGAGCAGGGTGCCAACCTCATCCTGTTCGGCCCTCCTGGTGGCGGCAAGACCCATCTGGCCGCTGCCATCGGCCTCGCGCTGGTCGAGAATGGTTGGCGCGTCCTGTTCACGCGCACGTCCGATCTGGTGCAGCGGCTCCAGATCGCCCGGCGCGAACTGGCGCTCGAATCCGCGCTGGCAAAGCTCGACAAGTATCATCTGCTGGTGCTCGACGACTTCGCTTACGTCAGCCGGGACCAGGCCGAAACCTCGGTCCTGTTCGAACTGATCAGCGCCCGCTACGAACGTCGCTCGCTGCTGATCACCGCCAACCAGCCCTTCGGCGACTGGAACAGTGTCTTCCCGGATCCGGCCATGACGCTCGCCGCGGTGGATCGTCTGGTCCATCACGCAACAATCTTCGAGATGAACGTCGAAAGCTACCGGCGACGAACCGCCGAAGCGCGTCGCTCAGGCCCAGGCCGACCAGCGACCTACACGACGCCCAAGGTCCTCGAAGCCGTCCGCGACAATCAGGACGACAAATAGCCCTTGCCAGCGACAATCAGAATGCGCACAAACTGTCGCGCCGCGACAATCAACTTCTCATCCTGATCGTCGCGCAACTCTCACCTTGAATGTCGCGCTACAAACAGGAGGCTGGGATGCCAACGGCGGATGTGTGCCGCCGTCACGGGATCAGCTCGGCGACCTTCTACAAGTGGAAGTCGAAGTATGGCGGACTGGAAGTGTCCGATGCCCGGCGTCTGAGCCAGCTGGAGCAGGAGAACGAGCGGCTGAAGAAGCTGCTGGCGGACTCGATGCTCGACAACGCCATGCTCAAGGAGATCAACGCAAAAAAGTTCTAGCGCCCGGTGCCAGACGGCAGGCGGTGGCTCATCTCCAAGAAGTATTCGAGGTGAGCCAGCGCCGTGCCTGTGCGGTGCTGGGCGTGGATCGGACCATGGTGCGCTATGTCAGTCGTCGGCCGGACGATGGGAAGGCGCGCGAGCGGATCAGGGAACTGGCCAGCCAGCGTCGCCGGTTCGGCTATCGGCGGTTGCACTGGCTGCTGTGCCGGGAAGGATGGACGATGAACCACAAGAAGTTCCGGCGGCTCTATCGCGAGGAGCGGCTGCAGGTGCGCCGTCGTGGCGGTCGCAAGCGGGCCTTGGGCACACGGGCACCGATGACGGTCCCGCAGGGTCCGAACCAGCGCTGGAGCCTAGACTTCGTGTCCGATGCCTTTGCCTGCGGACGCAGGTTCCGGATCTTCGCCGTGGTCGATGACTACAGCCGGGAGTGCGTGCGCCTGATCGCCGACACGTCGATCTCCGGCGCTCGGGTCGGGCGTGAACTCGATGCAGCGGTGTTCGAGAGGATGGCACGGCCCCACACGATCGTCAGCGATAACGGCACTGAGCTGACCAGCATGGCGATCCTGCGCTGGAGCAAGGAACGCAACGTCGAGTGGCACTACATCGCGCCGGGCAAGCCCTATCAGAACGGGTTCATCGAGAGCTTCAATGCCCGGCTCAGGGACGAGTTCTTGAACGAGACGATCTTCACCAGCCTTGCCCATGCCCGCCAGGAACTGGAAGCCTGGCGACAAGACTACAACCACTTCCGGCCCCACTCGAGCCTCGGGAACCGAACCCCGGCAGAGATCGGGGCAGGATCAAGCGGCAAACCGTATCGGGGGCATGCCCCCGATACGGTTGTTGCCATCACGCCCAGCGACGGGCATCAAACGGCCCAAGGCTCTACTCGTAGCTGGTAGCAACTTCGGGCTCAGACCAAAACTTCTTTCGCTCGAATCGGCGTCGTGACCAGCCCCATCTTCGACGTATCGTAGTTATCAGGTGCGCCTGCTCTTTTGAAGCGCGAAAATCAACGCTGTCCCTAAGTTGGGCAGAGTTAACGAACCAAATGAAATAACTGACCTAGGCTCAGGACCCATTAAATCACTTGCGCTGGCGGCAGTCGATTGATTCAATAGCGGCAGCAAGGAGGTGCTGCCGATGTCCGGGCTGTGGTTGTTGAGCGAGGCGCAGATGCGCCGGATTGAGCCCTATTTTCCGTTGTCGCATGGGATCCCACGGGTCGATGACCGGCGGATTGTGAGTGGTATCATCTTCGTGATCAGGAATGGATTGCGCTGGCGTGATGCGCCTGCCGGCTACGGCCCGCACAAGACGATCTATAATCGCTTCATCCGCTGGAGCCGCCTGGGCGTGTTCAACAGGATCTTTGCCCAGCTCGCCGCCAAGGGCGGAAAGCCCGATCAGCTGATGATCGACGCCACCCACCTCAAGGCGCACCGGACGGCGGCAAGCCTGCTAAAAAAGGGGCTCTACCCAGACGTATCGGCCGCACCAAAGGCGGACTGAACTCCAAGCTGCATGCAGTCTGCGATGGCAAGGGCCGGCCATTGATCATGCTGCTCAGCGAAGGGCAGATGAGCGACTACAAAGGGGCTGCGCTGATGATCGAAGCCTTCCCCAAGGCCGAGGCGTTGCTCGCCGATCGGGGCTACGATGCCGACTGGTTCCGCGCCGCTCTGGAACAGCGCGGTATCGCTGCCTGCATCCCGTCAAAAACGAACCGCAAAGTGCCCATCCCCCACGACGCGGTGCTCTATCGCCAACGCCACAAAGTCGAGAACATGTTCGGCAAACTCAAGGACTGGCGACGCATCCACACCCGTTACGACCGATGCGCCCACACGTTCATGTCCGCCATATGCATCGCCGCAACCGTCATCTTCTGGCTGCCGCAATGAGTCCTGACCCTAAATGATACCAGCTGAAAGGGGCCGGTCAGCATCCGGCCCCAGGCTGACCTTAGCGAATGGCTGGTTTTGGGAGGCGCAGAGGAAATCTCTCGCGACCGCAACTGGCTGGATCCTTGGGCGCACGCTCCTCCGGGGACCGACGGGCCAGTGATCGGCCCATTACCAAGGGCTGCCCACACCGCAACCTATTCAAGATTGTGTAGTCGAGATCTTAACCCGCAATCTCGCTCGGGTCTGCCGGTGCGAGTATCGCATGGCGCAAACCGCCACTAAAAAAATACCGGGCAATTCAAGAATTACGTTCCAGTTTAGGCCTAAGAAATTTCTACCAATCAGATCGTCAACTTTATGGAACGAAGCTGCTCTTATGACAACAAAGCATATCACAAGGTTCATACCAAGCGCAGCGATTTTTATATCGGCGCAATATCTTCGGAGGGTCACAAGAAGCCCTAAGATGGCAATGGCCCCCGCCACACCAACTAATAAGAGTACGGCCTCCTGATAAACGTGACGATCTCTGTACCAACCGCCATCCTTTGCCATGATTCTCGCCAAATCAGTAAGGAGCGATTGCAGGTCCAACTGTTTATTGATGCCAAGTCCAAGCATGGAGAGGGCGAGAAGGATCCAAAAGAAGGCTTCACTTTGCCATCGGTGACCGGAGAATTGAGACACGCGCGCCGCTCTGACCGCAAGAAACGCAGCAACAAAATAGGCAGCGACTGTAATCCAGCCCCAAACCGTTGGATCGCCTATGCCGGGACGCCAGTTAATCTCCATCTAGCGACCCAATTGTGGCGGCACTTTCTGCGCCGTTGTGCCATCCTTCATTCCCCTGTTGCAAGACTGTGATCTGCACGTCATGGCGACCGAAGCGGAAAAGAAATAGCTCAGTGCAAAACCAAATGGCCGCATATCGGCCATGCTAACCGGTCCGACCGGCCTGGCAATTAGCCAATCAGACACTGAGAACGCACCATAGCTGAGCGCCCCGCTTACCACGGTGCAATCTCGATCGTTCACAGAACAACGCTCCAAAAAGGGGGCGAACTGTGGTTGTTGCTGCCGTTAGCATAGGGGCCTTAGAGTAGCTACAGGCTTCGTGTGTGCAAGGGGGCGCTTCGAGATTGGCAGGAATCGGGCAGCGAGCCTCTAGAAGCCGCCCGTCGGCTCGCGATCTGAACCGCCCCGGGATTGCCGGAGACCAGTTGGCTTGAGTTATGCTGCCATGGGGCGTCCGTCCAGCATGGCGTAGTATCGTGTTTCGGCTTCGGCAGGCGGGATGTTGTCGATCGGCTCAAGCAACCGCCTGTTGTTGAACCATTCCACCTATTCGAGTGTCGCGTATTCGACGGCCTTGAACGACCGCCATGGCCCGCGTCGGTGGATCACATCGGCCTTGTAAAGACCATTGATCGTTTCGGCCAAGGCATTGTCGTAGCTGTCCCCAACACTGCCCACCGAAGGCTCGATCCCGGCCTCGGCAAGGCGTTCAGTATACCTGATCGAGACGTACTGGCTGCCGCGGTCGATGTGGTGGATCAACCCGCCGCGATGGGCGAGTCGCCGAGCATAGGTTGTGTCAGTAATTTGTGGGCGAGGTCATAAGATGAGGAAGAAAGGCCCCTCACTATGGCAATCGACAAGGAGTTACTGGACCAGCTGCTGGCAGAGCGCGGTCCGCAGGAGCTTTCTGCCGGAGACGGTTTGATCGACGAGTTGAAAAAGGCGCTGTCGGAGCGAATGCTCACTGCCGAACTGGACGATCATCTTGAATCGGAAGCCGAGGCCGGCGTCGCGAACCGACGGAACGGCAGTTCGAGAAAGACGATGCTGACCGGCACGTCGAATGTGACGCTGGACATTCCGCACGATCGCTCCGGCACTTTCGATCCCAAGCTGATCGCCAAATACCAGCGGCGCTTTCCCGACTTCGATGCACGGATCATCTCGATGTATGCGCGCGGCATGAGCGTGCGTGAGATCCGCGGCCACCTGGAAGAGCTTTACCGGGTCGATGTGTCGCCCGACCTGATCTCGACGGTGACCGATGCGGTGCTGCAAACGGTCACCGAGTGACAGGGCAAGCCGCTCGATGCGTGCTATCCGCTGGTGTTCTTCGACGCGATCCGGGTGAAGATCATGGACCAGGGCTTCGTGCGCAACAAGGCTGTCTACATAGCGCTTGGCATTCTTCCTGATGGAACCAAGGAACTCCTCGGCATCTGGATCGAGCAGACCGAAGGCGCCAAGTTCTGGATGCGCGTGATGAACGAGCTCAGGAACCGCGGCATCGCCGACATCCTGATCGCTGTCGTGGATGGCCTGAAAGGCTTCCCTGACGCGATCAATGCCGTGTTCCCCGAAACGGTCGTACAGACCTGCATCGTCCACCTGACCGAGGGCTCCAGGAGCTTCGCCTCCTGGAAGGACCGGAAGGCCGTCACAAGCGCGCTCAGGAGCGTCTATCGCGCCGAGAATGCCGAAGGCGGGCCTGGCCGCATTGGACGCCTTCGAGGAGAGCTTCTGGGGCCAGAAATACCTAGCCATCTCGCAGAGCTGGCGCCGACACTGGGAGCAGGTGATCCCGTTTTATGCGTTCAGCGCCACGATCAGGCGAATGATCTACACCACCAACGCGATCGAGGCGCTGAACTCGAAGCTGCGCCTCGCTGTTCGCACCCGCGGACACTTCCCAGGTGACGAGGCCGCAGTGAAGCTGCTAGACCTCGTTCTCAATCATGCGGCCGAAGAATGGAAACGGCCGCCGTGCGAGTGGACAGAGGCAAAAATCAGTTCGCCATTATCTTCGGCGACATGTTCACACTCTGATGAATGAAACCGGCCTTGCGCACAAAATTACTGACACTCCCAACTGGACAATGGCACCACCGCCAAGAGATATGGTCACACCACTCATGTCCTAGCCATCGGTCCTCGCGCAATCTGTCAACTTGGACCTAGCGTTCGATGACTTTCTGCTCCGCGTTGCGCAGACCAACGCCAGCGGTTGTCAAGCTGCCCCTGCAAACTTCCTGACCTTAATATTACCCTCATGCGCACGCGCTTGTGCTAGCTCATAAGCTGTCTGCATCCGCAGCAAGGTATCGGCCTTTACTCCAAACGCCTTCTCGAAGCGGATCGCCATATCTGCAGAGAGACTGGCATTGCCGTTTAGCAGCGTGCTCAGCGCCTGCCGCGAGACACCGAAGTGTGCGGCAAGATCAGTCACGCTGACACCGGCAGGTTCGACAATTTCGCTCTTGAGCCAATCACCGACATGGACGGCGAGCGACGGGTGCATCTTAAGCGCCATGATAATCCTCCAGATCCATATCGATCAGTGCGCCCTCTTCATTCATCCTAAATGTCAGACGCCAGTTGCGTGTCACGGTCATCGACCAGGTATCTTTCCGATCTCCTGCAAGCTCGTGGAGGCCGAAGTTTGGCGGAACGAACAGCTCATCCATACTTTCAGCGGCATCAATGAAGGCAAGCATCTTGCGCAGCCTACCCACATCACCCACCAGGCCTTTGGCATTGCCGGTCTCGAAGAAGCGGCGCAGGCCCTTATGCCCGATGGACTCGATTTCCATGATGCCCAACTAGCCACGATATCTCACATTGTCAAGTGTCGCGCGACAAGCGACAATCAGTTCCATCTCCGAGATCTGGGCCGATCTTCATGACAACAAAGCAGGTCGAATATCGGCTCTGCGGGCCTTTGAATGTGGTTCTCGAGAAAGCCCCCAAGAAGGCCCGCAAAAATCTGAGGCTGGGATTATCAGGGACGAGTCGAAATTCAGTCGGGCAAGGCCGCAAAGTGCTGAAAAATTAGACGAAAGACAAACAGAGACAAATTCCGAAAACCGTTGTGAGCCCTCGGAATCATTCATTTTATCTATATATTTCAATATTTTAAGCTACTGGTGCCCCATAGAGGACAAAGATGGGCACTCAAATCATTGGAGAATTCAGGCCGACCTGCCTTAGATATGATCGCTTTGCACCTAATCTTGGTCGCAAGCTCCATCGCCCGCAGCTCCAGAAAGCGGTCTAAGCCGCCACACCTGGGTGAATGTCCGCTCTCGGGGCTTTCCAAGCGGCCCATGAATGTCGCGAAGTGGGTGGGAAGCTGAATGGCAGGTATCGGGTGTCGATTGCCATCATCAGACGATCGAACACAACTTACGGCATGGGTTGCGTCTGCAAAGCCGGGAAGGTCTTTTGATCACAACTACGCAAAGAGTAGCAACGCAATAGGTCAGCGGCAGGAGTTCAGAACGTGCGGAGCGATCTCATCCATGTTCGAAGTCGGGATATCGAACTGTGGACCACCAATCGACGACATGTAAACCCAAGGAACATCGATATCGATGTTGAGCTGATCGTTAGCCTGCACGATGGCGGCCAGAATTTTTGGACCTTCGGTAAAGCTCAAAACGATCATTCCGTCTCTGATCGTTACATCAGCAATCTTCAGCGGGTACGACCATTGCGTTTCATCTAGTGTTAGATCAGCTCCGCGAATAGCTTCGGCCAACTCTTCAAGCCCATCCCCTGTCATTTCTAACCCCAGATGGAAAAAACGGCAATCAGCGGCTAGGTAGGCGGTGCGTCCGTTGGTCTGTTCTTGGCTGGCACGAGCGACTAGCTGGTTCCCCGCCGGCTGCAATGCCCACGTCGAGAATTCCTTGAAATTGCGGGACGTGAGCAGGTTCATACGCTCCATATCCCTAGGTTCCAGCCAGAGCATCCCTTCAGGCGGAGTTGCCGCCGCCAATGTCAGGACAATAGGATCAATATCCATCTCAATAGCATAAGCTTGCAAGACCGCTACGGTAGTCTGCGTCGATGAGATGGTGGCGGAGCTGCTTTCCATCCCGTCTAGCGATGGCGTAAACTGATGGACGCCGACCATGCTGTCTGTGCTGATCTCGCGGCTCACGCCACCCATCAGGACAAATACACAAGCGCTAGCGCACACGCCGCCACCGTAAGACTGTAAGACCTTTCCCGCGGGCTCGTAGAACTCCGATTGAGTGCTTGAAACGATGACTCTCGATCGCTGAATTCGAAGATATCGTCCCAGCTCGAGAGCTTCAGCAACATTCCCGCCTGGTGAGTTTATTCGGACGAGATACGGTCGCTCCCACCCTTCGCGCTGAAGGAAGGCTTCGAGCTTTGCGGTATCGCCCTCTTCGATGTCACCTTCAGCGGCGATCCATACACACTCCGAACAATTGCCGCCAGTGTTCCCGACGCTGTATTCGAGAGCGTGTGCGGGAGCACAAAGGAGCGAAGCGAAAAGAGCCAGGATTGCGATTAGTTTCATGGCTTCGGTTAGATTGGTTTCGGATCGCTATCTAGCGAAATCTGTTTACTTAGACCACCGAAAGCTAGCCGAAAAATCCCGCTAAAGCGTGGCGTCCGCTTTCAGGTAACCCCGAAAGTCCGGCGAATGTCTGCAACGGGTCGCAAGCGGAACGGCAGCTATTTTTGGATAGCAACGATTTCCTGCCATTCAGCACCATCGGACGACGGCTGCCGTTCGGCAGCGCCGCCCTTTGAGCAAAAAACGTGCACTGAAACCTGCAACCCTGCGGGTGTCTGGACATAAAGTTCTCGTCTGTCCGGAACGGGGGCCGAGAAAATCCCAGAACTCTGCAATTTTGAAATATTGGTGCCCTGGGGAGGACGAAGATGGGCACTCCAAATCATTGGGAAATTTCGCTTGAAATACCGTAACCTGGCGCGAAATCCAGCTCCGGGATCGCTGCAAATGGGCCCATTGCCTGCTTGGACACGGCGGATAGCGAGAGCTGGAGAACTGACGTCCAGCCTGCCTTGGGAATGAGCGGATCACGACCCAACGTCAGTGATTCACGAGAGCCACAACAAAGTCTGTTTTTGAGAGAAGCTGCCAATAGGGTGCCAGAGGGCGGCGAGTCAGTTTTGCGCCCCTTTCAAGACGTAGCCTTCCCATTTCAGGCTGCCCGTTAGCGGACACCCTCTGCGGCGAATCAGGCCTCGGAGAAGAACGGTGAGCAATACGAGATATGACACGCACCCAGCGAAATGCTTTCAATGTTCCCGGGCTGCTAGCGAAGGTGGCGCATTCTGCGGGTCCTTTGCCGGTTCCGCCAGTAGGAGCCTTGCGCTACGTTGCTAAAGCGCAGTCACTGGGTCGATAGATGTTACTGATCGAAAAAGCCAAAGCCTTGGCCCTTGTAATAGCGCTGGCATTTTTCGTAGCGGCGAACGACGATAATGCCGTCCAAGAGCCGGGAATCGATACGGCCGAGGCTTGGGAAGAATTCGAGCGCCTACTTCGCTCGCATTACGCATATTTCGACCGGCTCGGCGGGGACAGCGCGGACCGACAGCTCGCCCGATCGCGCAAGCTCGCTCTGGCTGCGGAAACGCCAGACGAGTTGCGCCGATTCATGCAGCAGACGGCCCTCACTTTCATGGATCCGCACTTGATCGTCGGTCCGTTCGATGAGCAGGACTTCTCGATCATCTACTCCGGCGCCGACCTGCGTGCCGCATACGCAGAAGGTCGATACGAAATCGTCGAGGTCCGGCGCGATAGCCACGCCGCTGGGGCGGACGTGCGGCCAGGCTGGCGCGTGCTCAGCGTCGATGGCCAGCCTGTCAGGCAGGCAGCAAGCCTCCCTTTCGGAGATGTGCTGCCCAATCCGAGCGATGCGCAACTCAGCTATGGAATAACGCTAGCCGTCAACGGGCGCCGCGGTCAGCAACGCCGGGTGCTCTTCGCGAAACCGGATGGGAAGCAGGTGGAACTGGAATTGCCCGCACCTTCAAAGGGCCGCCAAGCAGGACCGAGCGAACTGGTTTCGGTCGAAAGGGTTGGCAAGAGCAAAGGCTTCGGCCGTATCCTCATTCAGAACTCGCTCGGCGACAATGACACGATCGCCGCTTTCGACGAGGCCATCGCCCGGCTCGCCGTCGCGGAAGGTCTCATCATTGATCTGCGCAATACACCGAGCGGCGGGAACACCGACGTGGCGCGGTCGATAATCGGACATTTCCTGACTGAGCCCAAACCTTACCAGGTTCACACGATTCCCGCGGTGGAGCGCGAGCTGGGCGTGCCTCGGACCTTCATCGAGCTTGCCTCACCCCGACGGCCCCAATTCCGCGGACCGGTCGTCGTGCTTCATGGAACCTGGACAGGGAGCATGGGCGAGGGGCTGGTCATCGGCCTCGACGCCGCAGCTGGCGCCTACACGATCGGCTCGGACATGGGCGATCTTCTCGGCGCGCTCTGGAATTTCGATCTCCCGGCATCGGGCGCGCGGATCGACATGGGTGTCGAGAAGCTGTTCCACCCT
Source organism: Erythrobacter litoralis (assembly GCF_001719165.1). Lineage (NCBI taxonomy): Bacteria > Pseudomonadati > Pseudomonadota > Alphaproteobacteria > Sphingomonadales > Erythrobacteraceae > Erythrobacter > Erythrobacter litoralis. The sequence continues at coordinate 412,996 of NZ_CP017057.1, read as the reverse complement.
GACGGCACACCGCGGGAGGACTATGTCGCCGACCTGGCAATGCCTCACGGGGATATCGGCCCCGACGGCAGCGATCCGCTCTTGCCGCTAGCAATCTGGTATCTGGAGAGAGCCGCGCGAGATCGGACTGCTCCCAGGCGCCGCGGAAGCAGCACATGACAGCGTCGCCTTCGACAAGCAATGAGGCGGCGTGCGCGCCTCCCACCCTGCGCAAGGTTGTCATTGTCGCTTTTGAAGGCGCGAACCCGCTTGACATTGCAGGCCCGTCTTCGGCGTTCGATATGGCGAACCGGTTCGCTCCGGGGAGTTACGACATCTGTCACGCAAGTCTCGGAGGCGGAGAATGCGAGACCGAGAGCGGGCTGCGCCTGGCGTCTCTTTCTCCGCTTGGCGGGATCGAAGGGCCTATCGACACCCTGATGATTGCAGGGGGCGACGAAGCCGCATTGATCCGGGCGGGCAGGGACCAGCAGTTCCTCGACGAGGTCAGGCGGCTCGCTTCCGGAGCGAGGCGCGCAGGCTCGGTCTGCACCGGGGCATTTCTTCTTGGCGCGGCGGGGTTGCTCGAAAACAGGCGCGCAGTAACCCATTGGGCGTCATGCGACCGTCTCGGCGCGATGTTCGAGGGAGTCACCGTGTGTCCGGACGCGGTTTTCGTGCGGGACGGAAAGATCTTCACCTCAGCCGGGATGAGCGCTTCTCTTGATCTCAGTCTCGGGCTGATCGAGGAGGATCTGGGTCACCGGGTTGCCGCGAAGGTCGCCCGAACGATGGTTCTTTTTCTCCGGCGGCCGGGTGGGCAGTCGCAATTCAGCGAAGTGCTTGCGGCGCAGGAAAAGGCGGGCGGGGCATATGGCGATCTCGTATCGTGGATTGTCGAGAACCCGTCAGCGGATCTCAGCGTAGGCGCGCTCGCAGAGCAGGTGGGCAACAGCGAGCGCACGTTCCAGCGCCGGTTCCGCAAGGAGGTCGGCCGAACGCCGTCCGAATTCGTGCGCGCGGTTCGCGTCGAGGCCGCGAGGCGATGGCTCGAGGAAACCGACTGGCCGCTCAAGCGTGTGGCCGAACGGTCCGGCTTTGGCTCGGTCGACACGCTCGAAAGAGCCTTCCAGCGGGCCTACCAGCGTCCGCCCGGGGCGCTGCGGGCAGCTTTCGCACGCCACGATCGTGAGGGCGTCTGATTATGGCGGGGGATTACCTTCCCTACGTGCCGCAAGGTGAGCCCGTCCTGATCGATGAGGGTATCTGGACGGTTGAAGGACCGACCGTCCTCTACCCGTTCGGACCTTTCAGGATTCCCTGCCCGACCCGGGCAACGATCCTGGCCGATCCTAGGGGCGGCATTTGGCTCCACTCGCCCGTGGCCTATTCGGACCAATTGCGCAGCTCGATAGAGGCACTTGGCCCAATTTCGGGGTTGATCGCTCCAAACACTTTTCACCATCTCTACATCCGAGACTGGGCCGGGAATGTCCCGCGGGCAGCGGTCGTGCTGGCGCCCGGGCTCGAAGCCCTTTTCGAGGATCTGCAATCGCGCTCTATCCCGCTTACTAGGATGAGGTCAGAAGGCGGCCCCGACTGGCTCGGTATGAACATCGTGGACGGGACCGAATGGCGCGAGGTCGCCCTTTTTCACAAGACATCCCGGTCATTGATTCTCACCGACATGCTGCAGAATTTCGAGCTCGGCCGCGTTCATGGCCTCCTGCCGAAGAGTCTCTTGGCACTATCAGGAGCAGGACGCGGTCCAGTGGTCTCCATCGAACTGCTGGCCACGGCCTGGCGGTCCGGGATGCTCGACCAAGTCCGCGCCAGCCTGAGGATGCTAAAAGGCCTCTCGGCGCGACGCGTGCTCATCGCGCATGGCAAGCAACCAGAGCCACGGGACTTACGTAAGAAGGGCTGGGCGATCGAAGACTGAGCTTCGCATCGAAACCGCCCCTCACAATTCGCGATCTGGCGCAAATTGCGGCTGATCATGCGTAGCGGCCATCCTCAGCCTCCGCCAATTTTGTGCGGAAAAGGAGGATGCCATGGACCGCAGACTTTTTCTTATCGGAGCCGCATCAATGAGCGCCGTCGGCGTAATCGGTGGGTGCGCCCTAACGCCAGCAAGCCCGTCGGCGTATTCGATCTCGCCAATCGATCCGGGCGAGCATTCGAAGACTATCGAGGCTCTGAAGCCGCCGAAGAGAAAGCGACCCGTTATCGCGGTGGTCGTCGACAAAGAGGGTTCCGAGACAACCGACACAATCGTCCCCCATGCGGTCCTGTCGCTCTCGGGACTTGCGGACGTGCACGTGGTTGCGGCGTCGAGCTATCCGGTCGAGCTCTTCCCGGCCCTGACGATCGTGCCGCAGATGACCTTCGAAGACTTCGATGATCGCTACCGGGAAGGAGCAGACTACGTCATCGTCCCGGCCAGCCACCGGATCGACAGCCCTAAGCTCGTTCCATGGATCGCGCAGCAAGCTGGAAAGAACGCAACAGTCATCGGTATCTGCGCAGGAGCCCGGACTGTCGCAGCCGCAGGATTGCTTCGCGGTCGCAGGGGCACGACGCATTGGTATGAAGTCGAGGACCTGTTGAAGGAAGAACCCGGGCTCATTCCCGTGACGGATCGCCGTTATGTCGTGGACGACGGGATCGTTACGACAACCGGAGTGACAGCCTCGATACCGGTATCGCTCGCGCTGGTCGAAGCTATCGGAGGATTCCAGCAGGCCGAAGCATTGGCCTCGCGCCTTGGCGTATCGTCTTGGACCGCGGCGCATAACTCGGAAGCTTTCTCGGTCACGCGAGAAGCGGTCTGGGCGGCGATTTCCGGCCGCGTGGCGTTCTGGAACCGGCAATCTATCGGGATACCTGTCGAGAGCAGGAGCTCCGCAATCGCGCTGGCGCTAACTGCGGATGCCTGGGCGAGAACCGATCGTTCGCGGACGATCGCGATAGGACACGAGCCGAGGGTCGAACTGGATAGCGGCTTGGCGCTTGCTGACCTGAGTGATCCGGCGACCAAAGTTTCGAGGATGGTCGAGGTCGAGCGTGGCCCGGCTGCGCGAGCGCTCGACGAGACGCTGGCTGCTATTTCGACGGCTTACGGCGAAGATGTAGCGCGCTATGTCGCGATCCAGGTCGAATATGCATGGGCTGAGGGCCGATCATAGCACCATCGAATGCCTGGTGATCATTCGAGCGTTCGATCGGTCTTTCGCGTCCAACTCATGCTTGGTGAAGTCGCCCAGTCCATTTTTGGTGCAGTGGGTGCTCATCGACAGGCTTCTTTCTTGATGCTCGCCCCGATGTTCGAGCAGCACGATACCTCGGAATCTTCGCAAGTGACGCTTGCCGTGTCGCAATGTGCCGGAACGTCACTTCGCGCCAAACTGACCTCATTGCCCGCCAATACGCTCAGGAGCGTCGCCTTTCGACAGGCACGCGCTTGTTCGGACGATCAAATTCGTGCGACAGCCACCAAGGTGTTCAGAGGAAATGCTGACAGAACGCGGGACACGAGAGCGACATCATGATCCCTGCCAAGGGCATTTGCCCGTCGCCGGTGCTTTGGGGTCGACAGGTCATCTTGCAGCAAAGAGACCATCATATGTGCCATCGGCTGGACGACACACAACCCTCGGCGGGGTCGTGAGCCCGACATGACTGATACCATCCTGATATCGACCCTACGCTTTGGCTACAGACGATCGCAGGAAGTTCTGAAAGGTCTCGATCTGACGGTTAGGGAAGGCGAGGTCTTCGGAATACTCGGGCCGTCCGGGTCGGGTAAATCGACGCTGCAATCCATCCTTCTCGGCTTCGAGAAAAACTACTCGGGGACGGTTCGCGTTCTGGGCTGCGAAGCGCGCAACTTGGCGAGGGAGTTCTATCGAAGGGTCGGGGTCTCTTTCGAGCTCCCCGCCGCCTACCAGCAGCTGACTGCCCGAGAGAACCTCGAACTCTTTGCATCGCTGCAAGGGGGAACGGAGCCGCCCCTCGATGAGGTGCTGGCTCAAGTCGACTTGCTCGAACACGCTTCGAAGCGCGTTCAGGACCTGTCGAAAGGTATGAAAATCCGTCTGAACCTGGCGCGGGCGCTCCTGCATGATCCCGAACTCTACTTTCTCGATGAGCCAACCTCAGGACAGGATCCCGCAAGAGTGCGGCTCATCAGCTCCCTGATCCTTAATTTGAAAGCGCGTGGCAAAACCATCCTCATGGCCACACATGACATGGCGGTAGCCGAGCGCATTTGCGACCGCGTGGGGTTCCTGATCGCGGGTCGCATCGTCAAATCGGGGGCGCCTTCGAACCTGAAGCGGAGCATGGCCGAGCCTCGGGTCGAGGTCGCGCATCGGGCGGGCGAAAGCGACAAAACCGAGACTTTTCCGCTCGCCGCGCTCGGCGAGAACAGTAGGTTTCGCGAATTGCTTGCAGCGGACCGGATCGTGTCGCTGCGAAGCGTTGAACCCAGTCTTGATGACGTATTCATCAAAGTGGCGACCGAGATCAGCGAATGAAAATGGGCCTGGCGCTGCTCGCAAATGAATGTCGGGTTGTTCTGCGCTACCGGATCGTGCTGGCCGCTCTCTTCGTCCTTGCCGGCTATGCCGTGATCCTCGGATTCGGCGTCGGACGGGTTGCCAATGACGTGACGACCTTCCTGATCTTCTCCGATCCTTCCATGCTGGGCCTCGCGTTTGCCGGGCTACTCGTCATGCTTGAGCGCGAACAAGGCGCTGACTTCCAGGTGTTTCTGGCCGGTGTGGGCAGGCTGCAGCGTTTTGCATCGCGAGCCCTCGTTATCGGGGGCATCGCCGTCCTTCTATCAGCGGCGCTGGCAGTGTTCTTCGCGCGAGTTGAGCATTGGCCCGCGTTCCTTCTGACGAGCTACGCAATCTCGATCACCTATTCCGCGCTCGGAATGGCGATCGCGCTCCGGATTCGGCGGATAACGGCCTTCTTTGCCGTGGCGGGAATTTGCGTGCTTTCGATCTATCTCAACATGGCGTTGGCGCTTGGCTTCGGGCCGATAGGAGCTCTATGGCCTTTCCAAACGCAGTTTGAGGCCTTGAGGTCGGCTTTGGGAGCTGGCTCGGCTCAAGAGCCGGCAGTGCTTGGCGCGACTTTGCTCTCGCTCCTTTACGCAGTGCTCGCGCTATGGGCTTCGGCCAATCTAGGTGGGCGCAGGCTGTCTCCGGCATGAGGAGCGCTCCGCTAAATCGCATTCGTATTGGCTATTTCCTAGTGCGGAGCGAACTGCTCTGCATTGTGCGCGACCCCGCGCTTGCTGCAGTGCTCGTCATGGCTACGCTGCCGCTGGCGGTGATCCATTTCTTCGGCGCAGAGGTCGACCAGACCGTCATGCTTCATGCAGGGATCGAGGATGCATCGCGGCTTGTCGGAGGCTTTCTCGTCGCGCTGCCAGCGCTCCTCGTTGGCTGGATCTTCGCGATGCGTTTCCTTGAAGAACGCGACGAGGGACTGGAGCAAGTTTTTGCCACGAGCGTGTCCGGAATCGCAGGCTTTGCTGTCATGCGGCTCGCTGCGGGGAGCCTGATCGCCTTCCTTCTGACGTTCCCGACCGCGGCCGCGATTGGAAGCCCACCCGAAATGGCCTTGCTAGTCTCCTTATGCGGCAGTCTTCAGGCTATCGCTGTCGGGTGTCTCCTGCCGATCTTCGCCGCGAACCGGCTTGAGGGCATTGCCTATTCGAAGCTGCTCAGCCCTCTCGCCCTGGTCGCGCTTGTAGCTCTTGCAGATGGATTCTGGCGCGTGATCGCGGCGCCTTTCCCGACCTTTCATAGCGGGGTGCTGCTGGCGGCCACATCGGGCTCAGGAATTGGCACAATCGTCGCCGCGCTCGCGGTCAATCTCGCTTGGGCGGCGTTGTCGATAGTCGCGCTAGCTCGGACATCCGGGCTGCATTTCCAGCGGGGCGAAGGAGAAACAGAATGAAGATCCTGAAGCTTGGTGCCGTCACGGCCTTCCTGGGGTTGCTCGTTGCGAATGCCGCCGAAGTTCCGCCACGCCCACAGGACGATTTCTACGGCCACGTCAACGCGGCTTGGCTCGCGACTGCGCGTATTCCGTCTGAAGTTCCGTGGACCGGTCCCTTCGTCGAGAATACGCTCGCCATCCAGGCCGAGGTCGCGGCAATCATCGAGGACCTCACCGAACGCCCGTCCGATTTCGGGCCGGTCGGCGCGCAGATTGCGGCATTTCGTCAGAGCCTGATGGCAGAGGATCGCTCCGCCGGGATAAGGTCTCTCGAAGCGGTGCTGCGGGACATCGCGGAAATCGAGGACAAGGAGCGCCTCGTGGGAGAATTCTGCCGGCTCCATGCTGACCACTCGGATTTCGACCCGAACGCGATGCAGCCGGGGGTAACGCCAATCTGGCTCGGCTCGCGATCGATACCGTCAGACGCTGCTCGGCAGGCGCTCTTTGTCGAGCCGGCGGGTTCAGGGCTGCCCGACGCCCCCTACTATGTTGAGCCGCGCCATGACACGGTGCGAGGCGCCTACCTCGCGATGATGTCGGACCTGATGGGCGAACGGGGCATAGCTGCTACCCAATCCGAATTGATGGACGTCTTCGACCTCGAAGCCGCACTCGCGAAGGCGCGGCTGTCCGAAGCGGACCGACACGATGCCGCATCGACCTGGAGCCTCGAGCGCAATCATTCCGGACCAATCCAGTCCTTCGACTGGAGTGAGTTTTTCGCTGGATGCAACCTCGAACCGGACGAGTGGCTCGTGGCTGACACGGGGTATTTCGCAGCGCTAGCCGAATTGATCGAAAGCCGTTCGACGAAGACCTGGAGAAACTATCTTGGATGGCAGGTGATCCGCCGCTACGCCCCCGTCCTTTCGGACGGGACGCGAGCAGCGCATTTCGGGTTCTTTGGCGGCGTCTTACTCGGAAATGCGGAGCCTCGGCCTTCGGAGGAAGAGGCGGCCCTATCCATCGAGGCTGCCTTCGGCGCAGAGATCGAGAAGATCTGGCTTGATCGGCATTTCGACCCAGCGATCAGAGAGAAGGTGCGCTCGCTCGCGGAGGATATCAGGTCAGCCTATGGCCGGCGCATCGCGCGAAGCGACATGTTTTCCGAACAGACTAAGGCCGAGGCCCTAAGGAAACTCGAACGGCTGACCATCCAAGTCGGCCATCCTGACGAATGCGATCCATCCAGCCCGACCAAGTTGTTGCCTTCGGATGTCGTCACGAACCTGATGGCGCTTCGAAGGGCATCATTCGGCCGGGAAGTTGCCGAAGCCGGCAAGCCAAGGGATCGCTCGAAATGGTATGCGCCCGCCTACGACACGAGCGCCTACTACGTTCGCAGCACGAATACCCTCGCGATACCCGCAGGCATGCTGCGAGCACCGTGGTTCGATGCCAATGCTGCCGATGTCGAGAATTTCGCCGGAATCGGATCGATCATTGCGCACGAAATGGCGCATGCTTTCGACGACCAGGGTTCCCAGTATGACGCCGATGGGGTGCTGAGGGACTGGTGGACGACCGAGGACCGCCAGCGCTTCGATGACGAGATCGCCAAACTTGTCGAGCAATATTCGGCGTTCGAAGCTCTTCCCGGGCTTCGCCTCGATGGTCGGCTCACTGTCAGTGAAGCCTATGCCGATCTTGCCGGCTTGATCGTTGCACATCAGGCGATGCTGGCATCCCTTGGCGATCGGAGCGAGGATCGGAAGCATGCAGCGACCAGCACCTATCTGGCCGCGAATTGTCGCATGAAGAGAGCGATCTTCAGGACCCAGCTTTTGGAGCGCATCGTGGCCACCGAAAGCCATGCGCCTGCAAAGCAGAGATGCAACGGGCCAGTAGCCGCATTCGAACCATTCTACGATGTGTTTGGCGTTGGAAAAGAGGATGAAATGTATCTCGCCGAGGATAATCGCGCTTCGCCTCTGTGACCCAAGAACCGATCCCGCGAGCCGCAGACCAGCTTCTCCGATCGTAGAAAGCTCACTCGCCAACCCGGCTCGCCCAACAATCGACGCTGCCTGCGTGTCAGTTTGGATTCTTCTGCGGTAACTCTGACATCTCGGCGAGAGGCGCGGTCCGCTAAGGGCCTAGAGAAGAATGAGGAATTGAATGCGAAATGCCATCATCGTAGGGGGCGGCGTCGCGGGATTATCGGCGGGTATTGCCTTGTCGAAGGCTCGCTGGGACGTGGTAGTGCTTGAACGTGCGCCGCGGCTCGAGCCGATTGGAGCCGCGCTCAGCTTGTGGCCGAACGCCTGCGCGGCGTTGAAGAGCCTCGGGGTCTTTCCAGCTGTCGAAGCGGGGGCCTCTCCGATCAGTTCCATGCTGCTAGGCACGCGTGACGGCGGGCGGATCTTGGATAGGCTCATTCCTGAGCCAGCACTCTTGAGCGCGCGAAGTCATTTGCAACACGCTTTGCAGGATTCCCTGCCGCCGGGTGCATTAAGGCTCGGCTGCGAGGTCCTTCGCGCCCGATCCGGATGCGTAGAGATTGCAGATGGAGAGACCATGACCGGTGACCTCGTGGTCGACGCGGGCGGCATTGGCGCGATCAGCGGCGCTTGCGAGGAACCTCGTTATGCCGGCTACGGAGGCGTTCTTGCCCTTTCCGGGCCCATTGAGGGGTCCGGTTTCGAGGGGCAGGCAGCGGAATTCTGGGGTTGGGGCGAACGCTTCGGAGTGTTCGAACTCCCAAAAGGCCAACGCTACTGGTTCTATATGCGAAGCCAGCCGGCTCATTCCCGGATGCCGAACATCGATGAATGTGCCTGGGCAGCCAGAGGTTGGCCGGAGCAGGTCTGCAAGGCCATCGCGGCAACGCCAGCAGATGCCCTCATCCCGTTCGCAGTCCATGCGAGGAAGCCTCCGCGCTCGTTACTTCAAAACGGCATTCTCAAGGTGGGGGACGCCGCGCATGCTATGGAGCCAAATCTCGGTCAGGGTGCATGCCAAGCCTTGGAGGATGCGGTGGCGCTGATGCATGCCGCCTCACGAAACTCCGCTGCCGAAATCGGCCAAGCCTATGAGAAAGCGAGGCTCGATCGGGTGCGTATGCTGGTGCGGGAGGCCGCCCAGGCCGGGCTTGGCGTGCATGGCCCTCGCGCTATCCAGCTTCTGGTGAGGACCGCCCTCAAAGTGGTTCCGCGAGCGCTATCCGAGCCAAGGATCAACAAAATGCAGATGTTGCCCGAATACAGATCGAGAACGGAACTCTGATTACGAGATGCACCGAAGATCAGACTCATTCTTTCAGAGCCCACCGATGCGTTCCGCATCCCAACGGACAAGTGTCGCCCAATCGCTGCCGTGAACTGCCCTTCAGCTGGCGGCCCAGCTTACTTCGCTATGCAATGCCGCTCGCGCAAAGTTCGAATGTCTGCTCCATCCAAGAGCCGACGTTCCGCTCGCAGTCTGTGTGCGGCAGGAAAGTCCCGGATCCAGTCATGAAACTCAGCTGCCGAACCTGTCCGCTTCAAAGCGAGCGGCAGGTGGTCAAATATGGCCGGTTCGAAAGCGCGTGGCTGAGGAAATCTGGCTCAGATTTCCCAAGCGTCCTCTAAGGGGTGCGGGAGAATTCCGGTTTTCCGCCATTTTGCGAAAGTGGTGCCCAGAAGAGGACTCGAACCTCCACGGGGTTGCCCCCGCCGCCACCTGAAGACGGTGCGTCTACCAATTCCGCCATCTGGGCACACATCAGCAGCAGAGCCAGGTTGCATCCGCGCTCGGTAGGCGGGGCCAATAGCGAGCCGGCGCCCCTCGTGTCAACGACAACCTTGCGCCCCGACGCAAAGGCTGGTCGAGCCTTGCCCCCGGGAGCGGATTGACGCATGGCGCGTTGGCACATCACCCCCTAGGCCAGCCAAGCACCAGCGCGATCATGACCAACACTTCTTCTCTATCCGACACTCTCGTCACCGTTTTCGGCGGGAGCGGCTTCATCGGCAATTACGTCGCTCAAAGTCTGCTCCAGCGCGGCGCCCGGCTGCGGATAGCGAGCAGGCATCCCGAGCACAGCCATTCGCTCAAGCCGCTCGCAAATCTCGGCCAGCTCCAGTTCGCTAGCTGCGACATCACCGACGAAGGATCCGTCGCGGCCGCTCTCCACGGAGCGACTCATGTCGTCAATCTCGTCGGTGCCTTCGAGGGCGACCTGGAGAAGCTCATGGGGGAAGCCCCCGGCACCATGGCCCGGATCGCCAAGGCGAACGGCGCGCGCGCCTTCGTCCACATGAGCGCGATCGGGCCGGATGCGGATTCGACCGCCGCCTATGCCCGGGCCAAGGCGCTCGGAGAGCAGCGCGTGCACGAAGCCTTTCCCGAAGCGACGATCCTGCGGCCTTCGATCGTGTTCGGCAAGGACGACAACTTCCTCAACATGTTCGGCCAGCTAATCCAGTTCATGCCTGTGCTGCCGGTATTCGGTCCGGACGCGAAGTTGCAGCTAGTCCACGTCGACGATGTCGCCGAGGCGATCGCGGTCGCGCTGGAGCAGCCGGAGGCCCATGGCGGGCACATCTACGAACTGGGCGGCCCCGAACAGCTCACGATGATGGAGATCAACCGGCGCATCGCCGCAGCGCAGGGGCGCAAACGGCGCTTCCTCGCGATGTCGGATACGCTCTCGGGCCTGTTCGCGAGCCTGCCCGGCACGCCGATGAGCAAGGATCAGTGGACCCTGCTCCAGCCCGGTAGCACGGTCAGCGGCGAGCATCGCACTTTCGCCGATCTCGGGATCGAGCCAAAGCCACTCGGCCTGTTCCTCGACAAGTGGATGGTGCGCTATCGCAAGCAGGGCCGGTTCGGGCTCGACAACGTGCGGAGCGACAACCAGGCCACCTGAGCGCCGGCTGCGCGGCCGCTCAGAGAGCTGTCCGATAGAGTTCCAGCAGGTCCCCGTAGGCCCTTTGCGCGGCCGGTTCGGCATAGGCAGGGCTGTCGGGCACGGTCCAGCCGTGGTCGCCTTCATAGACGTCGATCTTGGCCGGGACTGCCGCTAGACCAGCAGCCTTGGCGAAGAGCAGTTTGGCGCTAGGATCCTTAGCGTGATCGTCCTCGGCAATCGCGATCAGGAGGCGTGCGTCAACCTCGTCCAGCATGTTGTGCGGGCTCATCGGATCGTCCTCGCGCACGAGACCCCCGCCGTGAAAGCTCGCCGCCGCCTTGATCCGGGAGGGGGCTGCGGCCGCGCTCCAAATCGTGAACGGGCCGCCCATGCAATAGCCCTGCGTGCCGATGCCCTTGTCGGTATCGACGCTGGGCTGTTCGTCGAGCCAGTTCACCGCAGCACTTGCATCGCGCCCGATCGCCTCGGCATCGAGCTTCTCGCGCCAGAGGCGGACTTTCTGGAAACCACCCTCGTCGATGAAGGCGGCGAAATCGGCGAACTGTTCGCCCGAAACGTCCCGGTAATAGGGATTGAGGACGAGCACGGCATAGCCCTCCTTGGCGAGGCGGCGCGCCATGTTACGCTTCGCCTCGCGCAGGCTCGCGATGTCGGGCCAGAAAATGACGCCGGGACTCTGGCTGGTGGCCGGGTGCACGAAAAAGGCGTCCATGGTCCCATCGGCGGTCTCGAAGGTGACCGGCGATTCTGCAATCGCGCCTTCCATCACTTCGGCGGTCGGGGCCCGCACGACGTCGTTGCACGCCGCCAGCATCGCCGCCCCGCCCGCCACCGCGCCGAAACGCCGGCGGCTGATCGCCTGCTTCGCCCAATCCGCAAGCTTCGCCTCATCGCACATGATCGCTTCTCCTTGACCCGCCCATCGGCAACAAGTGGCACGCCTGCGGAGAATGGACAACCGGCGGATTGCGCGGCAAGATGCCGGACCAATGGGAGAGTGAATTCAATGACGATGATGCGATGGGTGGCGGCGCCGGCGGCGCTGCTCGGCGCGCTGGCGCTTGGGAGTTGCGACGGAATCTTCAGCGAGGCGACCGCCGGGGAGAGCGGGATAACCGCGGCGATGCTGACGGGCGCGCAGAGCGATACCGCAAACTGGATCACTCATGGCCGGACCTATTCCGAGCAACGCTTTTCACCGATCGACAAGGTGAATGCCGACAATGTCGCAGACCTCGGGCTAGCCTGGTTCGCCGACATGGACACCGCCCGCGGGCAGGAGGCGACCCCGCTGGTGATCGACGGCAAGCTTTACGTGACAAGCGCGTGGAGCAAGGTCTTCGCCTTCGACGCGGCGACCGGTGAAAAGCTGTGGCAATACGATCCGCAGGTGCCGGGCGAAACCGCGGTCAAGGCCTGCTGCGACGTGGTCAATCGCGGCGTCGCCGCGTGGGGCGATACGCTGTATCTCGGCACGCTCGACGGGCGGCTTGTCGCGCTCGACCGGGAAAGCGGTGCGGTGAAGTGGCAAAAGGTCACCGTCGACCAGTCCAAGAGCTACACCGTCACCGGCGCGCCGCGCGTGATCGACGGCAAGGTCATCATCGGCAATGGCGGCGCGGAATTCGGCGTACGCGGCTATGTCGCGGCCTACGATGCGCGTGACGGCGAGGAGCTGTGGCGCTTCTACACCGTGCCGGGCGGCGAGGATGGCTCGGATGCCCCGGAGCATCTGAAAAAGGCCGCCGAGACATGGAACATGGACGTGCTCGGCTCTTCCGATGCGATCGGCGGCGGCGGCACGGTGTGGGATTCCATGGCCTATGATCCCGAGCTCGACCTGCTCTACATCGGGGTAGGCAATGGTTCGCCCTGGAACCGGGCCTATCGCTCGCCGGGCGAGGACGGGACCGGCGAGGGGGACAACCTCTACCTATCCAGCATCGTCGCGATCCGACCCGACACCGGCGAATATGTCTGGCACTACCAGACCACGCCGGGCGAGACATGGGACTTCACCGCGACCCAGCACATCGTCCTCGCCGACATGGAAATCGCCGGGAAACCGCGCAAGGTGCTGATGCAGGCGCCCAAGAACGGATTTTTCTACGTCATCGACCGCGAGACCGGCGAATTCATCAGCGCCGAACCCTACGTCTCGATCAACTGGGCGAAGGGGATCGATCCTGCCACCGGTCGCCCGATCGAGAATCCGGAAACCCGCATCGACAAGACCGGCAAGCCCGCGCTCGTTATGCCGGGCGCTCTTGGCGGTCACAATTGGCACCCGATGGCTTATCACCCGGGCGAGAACCTCGTCTACATCCCGGCCTTCGAGGCGGGGATGATGTATGCGCCCGAGGCGGACTGGAAACCCGACCGGGCGCGCGGCTTCAATGTCGGCTTCGATCTCGGGGCGGGCGACCTGCCGCCGGACATGGGGATCCGCCGCGAGGTCGCGGGCACGCTGCGCGGCATGCTGGTCGCCTGGGACCCGGTTCGCCAAGAGCCGCGCTGGACGATCGAACATCCCGGCCCGTGGAACGGCGGCCTGCTCGCGACCGGCGGAGGGCTGGTCTTCCAGGGCACGGCAGGCAGCGAGTTCAACGCCTATGACGCTTCAAATGGCGAAAAGCTGTGGAGCTTCCCGGCGCAGACCGGTGTGGTCGCACCGCCCATAACCTACACGGTCGATGGCGAACAATATGTCGCGGTCCTCGCCGGCTGGGGCGGTGCCTATGCCCTGTCGGTCGACGGGGCACTGATCGAGCAGAAGGCGCCGGTTCGCAACGTCTCCCGCCTGCTGGTGTTCAAGCTCGGTGCCGATGGTCAGCTGCCGCCCGAGCCCGAACTCGCGGACCTCCCCCTCGATCCCCCGCCGAGCCGCGCCTCGGCCGAGACGATCGCGCTGGGCGAAGCGAAGTACGGTCGCTACTGCGCGGTATGCCACGCGCCCGCGGCGGTCGGCTCGACCGTGCTGCCGGACCTCAGGCGCTCGGGCTCGCTCGGCGACCGGCGCGCATGGCAGGCGGTAGTGAATGACGGACTGCTGAAGGACAACGGCATGGCCGGGTTCGCCGCCTCCATGAGCAAGGATGAGATCGAGGCGATCCGCGCCTATGTCATCCACCGCGCAAACGAGGATCGGGACATGGAGCGCAAGCGCGGCAAGACGGTGGCGCGCCGCTGACGCGTCACCATCCGAACACCCAGCGACCGAGCAGGCGACCGGGAATGAGAGTGAACCCACCGGCGATCAGCAGGCCGACATAGAGCCCGATCATACCGCTGCGGTGCAGCCGTATGTTGCCGCTGCGCGCGCCCCACACCGCGACGGGCAGCGCGGCGAGCGTCCAGACGGTGAACAGGTGGATCCAGGAGAACCCCGTTCCCGCGATCCCCGCCCCGGGCGAGCGGATGAAGATGCTGGTTATCGCGGTAACCAGCATCAGGCCCGCCCAGGTCCGTCCCAGCGTCTTGTGCAGCGCGTCGCCCTTGCGCCTTAGCAGGATGAAAGGTCCGAGCACCGCCGCCGCGAGCGCGGTGACGAGGTGGATCATGATCGGCAGGGTCTGGCCGTGCCCCTCGCCTGCGCTCTCGCTGGAGGCGAAGCCCCCGCCGAGCGATGCGAGCGCCGTCAGCCCAGCGGTAATCGCGACGGTGAGGATGGCAGTGATGACGAGCGTGGTCCGGGTCATATGAAGATAGTCTTATGACATATCTCCAAGTTCCATGCCAACGACCGTAAGCGCCCGCGCGGTTCAGGCGCGGAAGACGACGGTGCGGTTGCCGTTGATCAGTACGCGTTCCTCGACGAAGAGGCGCACCGCTTCTGCGAGCACCCGCCGCTCGATATCGCGGCCCTTGCGCACAAGATCCGCTGCGCTGTCGGCATGGGTGATGCGCTCGACATCCTGGTGGATGATCGGCCCCTCGTCGAGATCGCCCGTCACGAAATGCGCGGTCGCCCCGATGATCTTGACCCCGCGCTCATAGGCCTGGGTGTAGGGGCGCGCGCCCTTGAAACCCGGCAGAAAGCTGTGGTGGATGTTAATGCAGCGGCCGGCGAAATGCCGGGCCTGTGCATCGGAGAAGATCTGCATGTAGCGCGCCAGGACCACGAGATCCGCCTGGTTCTCCTCCGCCAGGTCGCGCAGCGCGGCCTCCTGCTCGTCCTTGGTGCCGGGCGTGACGGGCAGGTAATGAAACGGGATTTCCCCAATATCGCTGCGGATCGCGATCTCGCGCGGATGATTCGAAACGATGGCGACCGGATCAATCGACAACTCGCCGGTTCGCCAGCGATAAACGAGATCGACGAGGCAATGGTCGAATTTGCTGACCATGATTATCACCCGGCAAGGGCGGTCCTGCCGGGCCAGTTTCCAGATCATCGCATGCGCCTTGGCAAAGTCCGAGAATTCCGCACCCAAGCGGCCTGAATCGATCCCGTCGGGGTCGAAGGCGACGCGCATGAAGAAGCGGTCGCCCGCCTCGTTCCCTGCCCGGTCGTTGAATTGCTGCGCTTCGATAATGTTGCAGCCGCGCTCATACAAAAACGACGTCACTCGCGCCGTGATGCCGGGCTGATCGGCGCAGGACAGGGTGAGGATCAGCGGGCCGCCCATCGCATCATGCCTTGCGCCGGGTCAGCGCTTCTTCGCATTCGTTCATCAATTGGGCAATGATGTCGGCGACCGGCTCCTCGCTCTTGACCATGCCGACCGACTGACCGGCCATCAGCGAGCCGTTTTCGACATCGCCGTCGATCACCGCGCGGCGCAGCGCACCCGCCCAGTAATGTTCGACCTGCAATTGGGCTTCAGCCATCGCTATTTCGCCGCGATCAAGCGTTCCCGCGATTTCGCGCTGCTTGACGGTGAACTCCTCGGTCCCCCTGTTCTTGAGCGCGCGCACCGGGATCACGGGCAGACGCGGGTCGACCTGCACACTGGCGATCGCATCGCGCGCCGAGGCACGGAAAAAAGCCTTCTTGAAATCGGGATGGGCTATGCTCTCGCTCGCGCAGGCGAAACGCGTGCCGAGTTGCACACCGGCGGCGCCCATTTCGAGATAGCCCGCGATCGCCTGCCCCCGGCCGATCCCGCCGGCGACGAACACGACATGCTCTTGCGAAAGCTCGGGCAGCATTTCCTGCGCCAGAACGCTGGTCGAAACCGGACCGATATGGCCGCCCGCTTCCATCCCCTCGATCACGAGTGCATCAGCGCCGGAGCGCAGCAGCTTCTTCGCCAGAGCTAGCGTGGGGGCAAAGCAGATCACCTTGGCCGGGTTCGCCCCGCCCTTTATCGCCTCGACACTGCCTTTGGGCGGGATCCCGCCAGCGAGGACGACATGGGTCACGGCGTGCTTTTCGCAGACCGCGATCAGGTCGAACAGATCGGGATGCATGGTGATGAGATTGACACCGAAGGGGCGGTCGGTGAGCGCCTTGGTAGCGGCAATCTCGGCATCGAGCAGATCGGGCGTCATCGCCCCGCAGGCGATCACGCCGAAGCCGCCCGCATTGGAAATGGCCGAGACGAGATTGCGCTCGGACACCCAGCTCATCGCGCCGCACAGGATCGCGGCCTCGCAGCCGAGAAATTCGGTTCCGCGCCGCATGAGCGCTTCGGTCTTGGGATAGGTTGTCATGAACTGCGCGCTTAAGCAGGTCCGCCGCGATAGGCAATCCGCACCCGCCCGGCCACCTTGGCCGCCAGCGTCCGGGCGGCATCGGTGTCCTCGGCGCGGGCGAGCGCAACGCCCATGCGGCGAAAGGGCCGCGTTGCAGGCTTGCCGAAGATCCGCACATCGACGCTGTCATCCGCCGCGAGCGCCTCTTCGAGCCCTTCAAACGCAAAATCCGCGCTGTCGCGGTCGGCGAGGATGACCGCCGAGGCAGCGGGCCGCGCCGCGATCAGGGCTGGCACCGGAAGGCCAAGGATGGCGCGGGCGTGTAGGTCAAATTCGGTCAGGTCCTGCGACGCAAGCGTGACCATGCCGGTATCATGCGGGCGTGGCGACAGTTCGGAAAAGATAACCTCCTCGCCCGCTTTCCCGGAGCGTACGAAGAATTCGACCCCGTAGAGCCCCCAGCCGCGCCCTTCCCCCTCGAGCGCCATGACCACCTTTTCCGCCATCTTCTGCGCATCGGCAAGCGCCTCCTTGCTCATCGCGGCCGGCTGCCAGCTTTCGCGGTAGTCGCCGCGGTCCTGACGGTGACCGATCGGCGAGCAGAAGCTGATCCCGTTCCTGTGCCTTACCGTCAGCAGCGTGATCTCGTAATCGAAATCAACGAACTCCTCGAGTATCACCCGCGCCCGATCGCCGCGCATATTGGCACAGGCATAATCCCAGGCCTCCTGCAAACCGGCCTCGCTCTCGACCTTGCTCTGCCCCTTGCCGGAGGAGGACATGACCGGCTTCATCACCAATGGAAAGCCGATATGGGCAGCTGCAGCATCGACTTCTTCGAGCGTCGTCGCATAGCGATAGCGCGAAGTGACGAGGCCGAGATCGGAGGAGGCAAGATCACGGATCGCGTCCCGGTTCATGGTCAGCTGCGCCGCGCGGGCAGACGGGACGACGTTGAACCCTGCGGCCTCAAGTTGAGCAAGCATTTCGGTGCGGATCGCCTCGATCTCGGGCACGATCAGGTCCGGCCGGTGCTTCTCCACCGCCTCGCGCAGCTTCGCGCCGTCGAGCATCGAGAAGACCTCGCGCTCATCAGCCACCTGCATGGCCGGGGCTCCGTCATAGGCATCGCAGGCGATCACCTTCGCGCCGAGACGCTTTGCCGAAATCGTGAATTCGCGCCCCAGTTCGCCCGAGCCGAGAAGCAGAATCGTCGCAATATATGCCATGGCAAGGACGCTTAGCGTCCGCCGGCGGCAACGCCAAACCCCCGGTTCACGACAAGAGCAGCCGGTTCGCACGAAGGGACCGCGGAATTGCGGTGATCGAGCGCTCGGCCGACCTGCATTCCGCCTGCGGCCCGCGCGATGACGAGGCCCAGTTCGGCCTGTCGCAGCGTTCGGTCGACCGAATGCTCGACCTCTGCCAGACCGGCGCTCGCAGCAACATGGGGCATACGGGCGGAGGACGGCAAGGCGAGCGCGGCAAAGGTCCTGAGCGCCTCCTCGGCCCAGTCCTGAGCTTCGCGCAGGGACGTCTCGGGCAAGATTACGCCGAAGCGTTCGGCATCGAGCTGGCCGAGCACGAAACCCGGGCGGACCATCGTCTCCAGGAACCGTGCAAAGCCCCACAGGAATTCGTCGAGCGTGTCCTGCCCGTACTGCATGAAGATCGCACGCATCCGGTCGATCGCGAAAACCGCAAGCATTGCAGGCTTCCCGCCGCGCAGGGAATCCGGAACCCGGTCGACGCAGCGCGCAAGGCTGGAGGCGAAAGCTTGGCGATTGGAAAGACCGGTAAGGGGATCGGTGGTGGCGCGCGTATGAAGTTCGCTCTCCAGCGTGCGCACCTGCTGGACCGAACGCATCAACCCGATCGCGCCGAGAACCGACCCGCCCTCGCCATGGAGCGGCCGCAGGGTCAGTTGATACCAGCGCAGGTGCCCGCCATAGGCACATTGGTCGGCCGAAGGGGAAGAATCCTGCGCGCGGCACAGGCTTGCGGGAAACTCGAGCGAGCTGTTGCCCGAATCTCCCGCGAGCACCCGGCTCGCCAACTCGTCTACGGCGGGCGCATGATCAGCGTCTGCCAGTTCGCAGATATGTGGCATCAACAGCAGTTCCGAAGGATCGAAGCCCAGATCGGCCGCGTTGGCCGACGCGTGAACGATGAACCCCTTCGCATCGAGCTTGAGGACTATATCGCCCGCGGCCTCTTCGAGGAGGCCGTGCAGACCGCGACCCTCAGCGTCGCTCCACTTCTCTATCATGCCGATTGCCCCCGGCTTTCTGCGACCCGCAACCATCAAGTTGCGCAACGAATGACTTACGCTTCTCCAGCGGGTTTTCCCCTTTTGCCCCGCATTCCTTATTGCCAGCCGCCCGCATGGACGAATGGGATTAACTAACTGAACTAAAAAACGAATCAGCTAGATACTTCGTTTACCATAATTTCGCGGAACGCATGCGAATCCAATGAGTAGGAAGCGCTAGGGAGCCCCATCGAGCTCGATCATAATACGGATATTGCGGGGCAACGTGCCGAAGGCCGAAGCAATACGTAAGCGACATTCCTGAACCACTGCGAGGCCGGCGTCGCGTTCCGGTTTATCGGTGAGATCTTCGCTCGACACGCCCAGAGCCGCGGCGATCGCGTCGAGCCGTTCGGGCAACGGTTTCGCCTTACCCTTCTCCCACGCCCAGACCGTCGGCTTGCTTACACCGAGCACCTCTGCAACTTCGGCGAGCGTCAGGCCGCGCTCGCGGCGCAGGCGGTTAAGGCGCATGCCGAGAGGTTCTCCGCGCGAGAGAGCGCCGGGCAAGCCACCCACACCCGGACCGTCCGGCTGGGCGCTCGAAATCTGCGGGTCGGCACCGCGCAACTGGGCCGCCGCAAGTGTAGCGCGCGGCAGCGTCTCTTCGAAAGCACAGCCGAACAGCCGGTCGCTCTGCCAAACGATCACGGCGTCGATCGGCCCACTCTCGGGCAGTTCGATGGCAAGCGAGTCCCCCTCGGCGAGATCGAGGTCGGTTTCCAGCAGCAGGCCGGCCGCCGAGAGGTTGTGGATCGTGACGTTGGCCTCGAGGCCGCCACGCAGCCTACCGCTCGTTTCGAGCCTCAGGGCACGGCGCGGCTCGCTGCGCTGTGTCCCGGAGGATGCGTTTTCAGAAGCCCTCGAGGGCCCTTCGAGATTGGCTTTCAGCGCCATTGGTTGCGACTCCTGTGAATGGAGACGCGAGAGTCCGGCGTGCGGGGTTAAGAAGGCGTTAGCGCGCGCTCCTAACGCGGACCGGCGGTGGCGCTCACCGGACCGGCTGCGTCGCGAAGCGGGGGACGGTCAGTCCGCGTCGAGCCCGTAGGCGGTATGAAGCACACGCACGGCGAGTTCGGTTTCGTCCTCGTCGATCATCACGCTGACCTTGATTTCCGAAGTCGAGATCGCCTGGATGTTGATGCCGCGCTCGGACAGGGCGCGGAACATCGTGCTGGCGACCCCGGCATGGCTCTTCATGCCGACGCCGACCACGCTGATCTTGGCGATCTTGCTGTCGGTGATGATGCGGTTGAACCCGATCTCTCCGCGCCTGTCCTCTAACAGGGCCTGCGCGCGGGCAAGGTCGGCCTGCGGCACGGTGAAGGTCACGTCGGTCTCGCCCTTGTCGCGGCCCACGTTCTGGATGATCATGTCGACATTGATGCTCGCCTCGGCCAGCGGCTCGAAGATGTTGGCGACCGCCCCGGGCGTGTCAGGCACGCGGGTGAGGATCACCTTGGCCTCGTTCTTGTCATGCGCGATGCCGGTCACAAGCTGGCGTTCCATCAGGCCCTTCTCCACCAATTCATCCATTTCCTCGTCCGAGACGATCAGCGTACCCGGCAATTCGTCGGCGGGCGGGGCATCGTCGCCGATAAAGCTCGAAAGCACCTGGATTCGAACGCCCTCCTTCATTGCGAGGCCGACCGAGCGGGTCTGCAGCACCTTGGCCCCGACGCTCGCCAGTTCGAGCATTTCTTCGTAGGTAACCGCCTTCAGTTTTCGCGCCTTCGCGACGATGCGCGGATCGGTCGTGTAGACGCCGTCGACATCGGTGTAGATATCGCAGCGATCCGCCCCGACCGCGGCCGCGACCGCCACCGCAGAAGTGTCGGAACCGCCCCGGCCCATGGTCGTGACGCGTCCTTCATCGCTTACGCCCTGGAATCCGGGGATCACCGCGATCTCTCCGCGGCCGAGGGCATCGAGCATTCCGGGAGCATCGATCGTCTCGACTCGCGACTTCGCATGCGCCCCTACCGTCTTGACCGGCAATTGCCAGCCGAGCCAGCTGCGCGCCGAGCAGCCCAGCGATTGCAGGGTCAGCGCGAGCAGCCCGCTCGTCACCTGCTCGCCGCTTGCGACGACGACGTCGTATTCGGCAGGATCGTAAAGCGGATTGGCCTCGCGACAGAAATTGACCAGCCGGTCGGTTTCGCCGGCCATCGCGCTGACCACGACGGCAACCTCGTTCGGTTCGCCGTCCCTGCCCGCCGCCTGCGAGCGGACGAGATTGGCGACGCGCCGGATCCGTTCGGTCCCGGCCATCGACGTGCCGCCGAATTTCATAACGATGCGCTGCCGCTTCTTGTCCGGGCGCTGGGAAGCCACGATATGCATGCTCCTGCTGGCAGGGTCTTCGGGGCGCTGTTAAGCAAGGGTCCAGAGAAAGGCAAACGGCATGGCGAGCAGCGGCGCAACCACGACAATCCGCCCGGAAGAGGCTGAGCATTTCGCACGGCTTGCGCAGCGCTGGTGGGATGCGAAAGGCCCGATGGCATCGCTCCACGAAGTGAACCCGGTGCGGCTGCGCTTTATCCGCCAGTCGATCGACTCGCATTGGCCCGGCGCCACGGGCAGTGCAAAGCCGCTCGCGGGCAAGGCGGCGCTCGATATCGGCTGCGGCGCCGGCCTGGTGTGCGAACCCCTGGCGCGGCTCGGCGCGGACGTGACGGGCGTCGATGCGGCGGCGGAAAACGTCGCGGCGGCAAGCGCCCATTCGGAAGCGGGCGGGCTGGATATTCGCTACATGGCGGGCGAACTGGCGGCGCTCGACATCGGCACTTTCGATCTCGTTACCTGTCTGGAGGTTATCGAGCATGTAGCGGACAAGCGCGCCTTTCTGTTCGACGTTACGCAAAGGCTCGCACCCGAAGGCCTGCTGGTGCTCTCAACGCCCAACCGCACCGCGGCAAGCCGGGTGCTGCTGGTCGGCGCCGCCGAGGCCGTCGGTTATGTTCCCCGTGGAACACACCGATGGAGCGATTTCGTAACGCCGGAGGAAATACTCGACCTGCTGGAAGAAGTCGGGCTCGAGGTCACCGACCGCCGGGGGATAGCCTGGAGCGCAGCAAAGAGCCTGCACCTTTCGGACAACGAGGCGCTGAACTACATCCTCGCAGCGCGGCGAAAGACTTGATGCCTCAGCGCGAGCAGGCGGCCGAGCGGTCGCCCGCAGCGAGTGCGACGAGTTCGGCAGGGTTGTCGGTGAACACGCCGTCGACACCCGCCTTGACGAGTGCGTCCCACACTGCATCGTAGCAGCCGATAGTCGCCTCTCCGCCCTCACGCCGGGCAGCGACGGGCAGAAACACGTTCTCGCGCCGCAGCGTCCAGGGATGGACCTTCAGCCCCGCCGCATGGGCATCGGCGACGAGCGACGTGGCCGAGCCATCGGCGTTCAGGACATGGCCCATGAAGGGACCGATCCCATCGGCATAGGTCGCGACCTCGGCAAGGCCGGTCGGCGTCATGATCTCGCCCCAGCGCATGGTCGGCTCGTCATAGGGGCCGCCTTCGGAGGAGATCAGCAGGATGAGCGGCACGTCGATGAGCTTGTCGAGCCGTTGCAACGGACCGACTTCGAATATCTGGACGAAGACCGGGGCATCGGCGCTGTCGAGCCCGAACTGGCGCAATTCGCGAACCAGCAGGTCGACCGTATCGATGCCCTCCTGTTCGAGCAGCAGGGTGGGATGCTTGAGCTCGGGATAAAGGCCAACGGTCCGGCCGGTCTCTGCCTCTTTGGCGCGGACGAGCTGCACGATCTCGGCGAAGGTCGGTATCTGGTAGAGCCCGTTGAAGGCGGTGTTGGCGGCCCGAACGGTCGGCATCTGCTCCTTGACGCGCAGGGTGCGCAGTTCGGCGAGCGTGAAGTCCTCCGCGAACCAGCCGGTGACGCGCCGCCCCTCGATGTCCCTGGTTCGCCTGCGATCCTCGAACTCGCGGCGGCTGGCGACATCGGTCGTGTCGGAAAGCTCGGTCTCATGTCGCGCCACGAGGACGAGGTCCTTTGTCACGACGAGGTCGGGTTCGATATAGTCCGCGCCCTGGTCGATCGCACGCTCGTAAGCGGCGAGGGTGTGTTCGGGCCGTTCCCCGCTCGCGCCGCGATGGGCTATGATCAGGATATCCTCGGCGGGCGCTCCGTGAAGCGTCGGAGCGCCGAGAGCAAGCACGCCCAGCGCAAGCGTCAGGAAAGGCTTTGCGACCATTCGTCTTCCTTGAAACCGATGAGTATGCCGCCCGCATGTTCGACCACGGGACGCTTGATCATGCTGGGGTGCTGGACCAGCAAGGCTACGGCCTTGTGACTGTCCTGCGACAGAACCTTTTCCTCGTCCGAGAGCTTGCGGAAGGTCGTCCCGCGACGATTGACCACGGTGTCCACGCCTTTCGCCGCGATCCATTGCTCGAGTTTGGCCGGGTCGGCCCCTTCCTTTTTGAAATCGTGGAAGGTGTAATCGAGCCCCTCGGCGTCGAGCCATTTGCGCGCTTTCTTGACCGTATCGCAATTGGGGATGCCGTGAAGGTGGATCGTCATCGTGGTCTCCTCATCTCGAATGCGCATCGGCGATCGCCACCGCCAGCGCGTCGGCGGCATCCGCTCCGGCAATGGACGCCCCGGGCAGCAGGACCCTCAGCATCGCCTGCACCTGTTCCTTGTCCGCAGCGCCCGTTCCCACCAGCGCCTGTTTGACCCGCCGCGCCGCGTGTTCGCGTACCGCAAGCCCCGCAGCGCCACAGGCCGCAAGCACGGCGCCACGCGCCTGGGCGAGCTTGAGCGTGGATTGCGGGTTGCGATTGACGAACACCTCTTCGCACGCGGCGCGGTCCGGGGCGTGCGCCGCGATCACATCGACGAGCCCAGCCTGCAGGGCAGCAAGACGCTCGGCCATGGGCGCGGCGGTCGATGTCGGGATTTCGCCGTTCGCAACGTGCAAAAGCCGCGCGCCATCGCATCGGATGATACCCCAGCCGGTGCAGGAAAGCGATGGGTCGAGGCCGAGAATAATCACGCCGCGCCCGCGCTCATTCCAGACCGAATCTCAGGCCGACCCGCCACAGGAAGGCGGTCAGAAAAGCAGCACCGAGCGCCAGCGCAAGGAGCCATTCGAGGCGGCTCACGCCCCGAGCTTCTCCATCACCTCGTCCGGGATCTCGTAATTGCCCCATACGGTCTGGACGTCGTCATCGTCGTCGAGCGCATCGATCAGCTTCATCAGCGTACCGGCGTGGCCCTCGTCGAGCTGAACCGTGATGTTGGGCTTCCACGCGAGCTTCACGTTCTCCGCCTCGCCCAGCGCCTTTTCGAGGTCGCCCGCGACCTGGTGGAGGTCTTCGGCCGCGGTCCAGATCGTGTGCCCGTCCTCGCCGCTCTCGATGTCGAGCGCGCCCGCTTCCATCGCCGCTTCGAGCACCTTTTCTTCATCGCCGGCGCTCGCCGGATATTCGATCAGGCCGAGCCGTTCGAAGCCGTGCTGGACCGAACCTTCGGTGCCGAGATTGCCGCCGTTCTTGGCGAAGCAGGTGCGCACGTTGGTCGCGGTGCGGTTGCGGTTGTCGGTCAGCGCCTCGACGATGATCGCGCTGCCGCCCGGGCCGTAGCCTTCGTAGCGGACTTCCTCGTAATTGTCCTCGTCGCCTCCGCTCGCCTTGTCGATCGCCCGCTGGATGTTGTCCTTGGGCATGGACTGGGCCTTGGCGTTATTGATCGCTAGGCGCAGGCGCGGGTTCATGTCGGGATCGGGCGCGCCCATCTTCGCCGCCACCGTGATTTCGCGCGAAAGCTTTGAAAACAGGTTGGACCGTTTCTTGTCCTGCGCACCCTTGCGGTGCATGATGTTCTTGAATTTGGAATGGCCTGCCATGGGGACTCTTCGTCAGCGGGTGTTGAATAATGGGGGCCCATTAGCCGCATGACGGGTGAAATCACAAGTGGCCGCGCAGGCGCGGCGCTCGCGCCGAGCCTTCGCGGGCAATGGGCGCGGCTGTTCGAATTCCTGAAGCGCCCGGTCCTGCCCGAGAGACTTGCCAGCAGCGGCGTATCGGCGCGGCTCGTGCTGCGGCTCTACCTGCTCGACTTGCTGTTCATTCTCGCCTTCGGGGTCGCCATGATCCTCGCCGAAGCGGCCGGGATCGCGTTTCCCGAGAACCTCAATTCGACGCTCGAGCTCAACACGGGGACGATCCTGCTGTTCGTGGTCGTTGCCCCGGTGCTGGAGGAGATCGCCTTCCGCGGCTGGCTGTCGGGCCGTCCGGGGGCGATCATGCCGCTTCTTTCCGTCTTGGCGGGCTTCACGGCATTTCTTTTCGTGGCCCGGGACGGCTCGCTCCTGGGGCCGGGCTTCCTGATCCTCGGCGTGGTCGGGGCGGCGATCCTGTTCGCACGGCTGCGCCAAGCCCCGACTTTGCGCTTCTTCCGGAACAGTTTCCCGCTCTTCTTCTGGGCAAGCGCTGCAAGCTTCGCGCTGGTCCACCTCGTCAATTACGAGGAGGGCGCGCTCGTCATCCTGCTGCCTCTGCTGGTCCCACAATTCGTGCTGGGAACCATGGCGGGCTATGTGCGGGTGCAATGCGGGCTGATGTGGTCCATGCTTCTGCACGCGGCCCACAACGCCTTTGCGGTCGGCATGGCCCTGCTGGCGGTCGAGCTGGCGCCGGGCGGCTGACGGATCAGACCTTCACCGCCGTGCCGCTCGCGCTCACCATCAGCATCGAGCCGCTGTTGCCGATCACCTCGTAATCGAGATCGATCCCGACCACGGCATTCCCGCCGCGGCTGGCGGCCTCGGCCTGCAATTCGGCAATCGCCTCGTCGCGGGCCCGCTGGAGGATGCGTTCGTAGCTGCCCGAACGGCCGCCGACGATATCGCGGATATTGGCGAACATGTCGCGGAACAGGTTCGCGCCGACGATCACCTCGCCCACCACGATGCCGCAATAGTCCTGGATCGGCCTGCCCTCGATCATGGGGGTGGTGGTGACAATGACGCCGCTCGCGTCCTTCCATTCGCCTGGCATGAATTTCTCTCCCTGAAGCCGGTGCTGTGTTATTTGCACAATACAGCACCGGCGACAAGACCAAGTCAGGTCAGGTCAGGTCAACCGCTGACCACGCTCCCGCCATTGGGATGAAGCACCTGCCCGCTCATGTAGGAGGAATCCTCGCAGGCTAAGAACAGGAAGGCCGGGGCGACCTCGTTCGGTTCGCCCGGCCTGCCCATCGGGACGCCCGTGCCCCAGGTGTCCATCTCCTCCTCCGGCATACCCCCGCACGGGTTGAGCGGTGTCCAGATCGGCCCGGGCGCGACCGCGTTCACGCGGATGCCGTCATCCACGAGATTGCCGCTGAGCGACCGGGTGAAAGCGGTGATCGCGCCCTTGGTCGCGGAATAATCGAGCAGGATGGGGGCGCCCTGGTACATCGTGACGCTGCTGCAATTGACGATGGTCGCACCCTCCTTCAGATGCGGTCGCGCGGCCTGCGCGACGTAGAACATAGAGAAGATGTTCGACTGGAAAGTGCGCTGCAACTGCTCTGCGGTTATGTCGGTCACGTCATAATCGGGATGCTGCTCGCCCGCGATCTGGATCACGCTGTCGATCCTCCCAAAGCGGTCGATCGTCGCATCGACGAGTTTCTGCGCTTCACCCAGCGCGCCGAGATCGCCGGCGAGCGTCAGCACTTGCGAGCCCTCGGCCTCGCACAATTCCTTGGTCTTCGCGGCGTCGTCGTGCTCTTCGAGATACGAGATCGCGATGCTCGCCCCTTCGCGGGCAAACAGCACGGCCGTCGCGCGGCCGATGCCGCTGTCGCCGCCAGTGACGATCGCGACTTTGTCCTTCATGCGCCCCGAGCCCGGATAGCGCGGCTGCCATTCGGGTTTGCGCTCCAGCGCGCCCTCGTGGCCGGGAAGATCCGGCTCCTCGTCGATCGGTTCGATGAAGGCGGCCTGCTGCGAATTCGCCTTTTGCTGCGTCATGGTTGATCCTGCCTTTCCTTGCTCTTGCAGGATCAATGAGGCCCGAAGGCCGGCCGTTCCGCCTGGGCCGACCGGGCGGGGCCACCGAGCGACGACCCGCGCGAGGCGGCCCTGACGAACGATCAGCCCATGCCGAGCGCGGCCTTGTAGGTCTCGAGGATCGTTTCCTGCTCGGACCGGTCGTCGGGCTTCATCTTCCTCAGGCGGATGATCTGGCGCATGATCTTGGTGTCGTATCCGACCGCCTTCGCCTCGGCATAGACATCGCGGATGTCGTCCGCGATGCCCTTCTTTTCTTCCTCGAGGCGTTCGATGCGCTCGATCAGCAGGCGCAGGCGGTCGTCGGTGGCTTCGGCCATTGTCTCTTGGTCTCCGATTGGGTGAGAATCAGCTCGGCGCACCGGATAGGCAAAGCGGGGGAGGCGCAAAAGGCCGCTTTCCACAGGCTGACGAAAGCGGCGGGGATAATTCGCCTCAGCGGGTGTCCGGGGCATTGAGCGCAATCGAGCGCTGCATCGCCGCGATCTGCTCCGGGCTCGCCTCCTTCTGGCGGGTCGCCTTCCATTCCTCCACCGGCATGCCGTGGATGAGCTCGCGCGCCGCCCCCTTGTCGCCGCCAAATCCGGCGTCACGGATCCAGTCGGCGAGGCAATTGCGGCAAAAACCCGCAAGTCCCATCAATTCGATGTTCTGCGCATCATGACGATGCCGCAGGTGCCGCACCAGCCGGCGAAAGGCTGCCGCTGCCACGGCATCGTCGAGTTCGTCGAGCGGCTCGTGTCCATCACTCATCGTGGCTTTTCCTTGAGTTGCAAACTTGCTGTGCCATAGGCTCGCAGCCATGGCGAAACGCGATCATGCAAGGATCGACCCGCGCGGTCGCAAGGTCAAGATTCTGGCGACGATCGGCCCGGCAAGCCGCTCGCCCGAAATGCTGCGCCGCCTGTTCCGCGCCGGAGCCGATGCCTTTCGCCTCAACATGAGCCATGGCAGCCACGACGAGCACGCAGAGGCGATCCGCGCGATCCGCGCGCTGGAAAGGGAATTTGCCCGGCCGATCGCGATCCTCGCCGACCTGCAGGGCCCCAAACTGCGCGTGGGTACATTCGCGGACGGGGAAGCGGTGATCCGCCACGGCAGCCATTTCACGCTCGACCGTGACGAACGGCCTGGCGATGCGAGCCGCGTCTGCCTGCCTCATCCCGAACTGTTCGGAATCCTCGAGCGCGGACAGCGCCTGCTCATCAACGATGGCAAGATCCGCCTCATCGTGCGCGAGGCGGACGACGACCATATCCGCTGCTCGGCCGAGGTCGGCGGGGTCATCTCCGATCGCAAGGGGGTCAATGTGCCCGATGCCGAGGTCCCGATCCCGGCGCTCACCGAGAAGGACCGGCGCGACCTTGCCTTCGCGATGGAACACAATGCCGACTGGATCGCGCTTTCCTTCGTACAGCGGCCCGAAGACATCGCCGAAGCGCGAAAGCTGATGGGGCGCGAGGGCGCGCTGTGCGCCAAGATCGAGAAACCACAGGCGCTTGCGCGCCTGTCCGAGATCATCGAACTCGCCGACGGGATCATGGTCGCGCGCGGCGATCTCGGGGTCGAACTCGAACCGTTCGAAGTGCCGCCGCTGCAAAAGCGTATCGTCAATGCCAGTCGCGTCGCTGGCAAGCCTGTCATCGTCGCGACGCAGATGCTGGAATCGATGATCGAAAGCCCCATGCCGACCCGCGCCGAGGTCTCCGACGTGGCGAACGCGGTCTATGACGGCGCCGATGCGGTGATGCTGTCGGCCGAAAGCGCGGCGGGCGACTGGCCCGAGGAATCGGTCGCGATGATGGACCGTATCGCGGGACAGGTCGAACGCGACGAGGGTTACAAGGAACGCGTCCGCTTTCTCGAGACGATCCCCGACGAAACGACCTCCGACGCACTGGCCCACGCCTGCATGACGATCGCCGACACCGTTCCGATCAGCGCGATCACCGTGTTCACCTCTTCGGGCGCGACCGCAAGGCGCGTCGCGCGTGAACGCCCGGCGACGCCTATGCTGGTCCTCACCCCATCGATGCGGACCGCTCGCCGGCTCGGCCTGCTATGGGGCGCGCACGCAGTGGCGACCAAGGATATCGGCAGCTTCGAGGAAATGATCGGCAAGGGGCGCCGCATGGCGCTGCGTCACGGTTTCGGCACGGCGGGGAGCAAGATGATTGCCCTTGCCGGCGTTCCTTTCGGGACGCCCGGCGCGACCAACCTGCTCCATATCGTTACCTTGTCGGGCGACGAACTGAAAAAACATCCGGGCTGAACCCCCCTTTACCTCGTGGGCCCATCGTGCAAGTTTTGCACCAGGTCATGGAGTGGGGGAACGACATGAAACCGCATTTTGTTTGTATCGCCGCGCTGGCGCTTGCCCTTCCGGGTTGCGCCAATGTCGCCGTGAGCAGCGATGCTCAGGCAGTCTCGGATGATCGGCTCGAGCGCAACAAGCGGCTTGCTCGGGAATTCTACGAAAAGCTGTGGTTCAGCGACAACACCGATGCCTACTCCGATTATGTCGCCGACGAATATGTCGTTCACGATATCGGCGCGCGCAAGAACGTCACCGAACCCGCCATCGAGCAGAAGAAGGTCGCCGATCTCTTCCAGGGCTTCGGCGAATTGTCGGGCGAGATCGACTACCAGGTCGCCGAGGGCGACAAGGTGGCGACGCGGTGGTTCATCTCTCTCGACGCGAGCGACGAGGCAAAGGCCGCCGGCATGATGGACGTCGACCGAGTGCCGATCATCAACGTCTTTCGCTTCGACGAAGCGGGCAAGATAGTCGAGATCTGGAATCATCGCCACGATGTCGACCTGCCGCGTCCGCCGGGCCCGCCCCCGGAAGCCTGACCGGCGCGCGATTTCGCGATCCTATCGCCGCCACCGCGTCAGGGCGGCAGCGTCCGTCAGCCCTGCGCTGCCCGCGCGAGCCTTGCGCGCGCTTCGTCCTCGCCGATCAGGGGAAGCAGTTCGCCCATGTCAGGGCCATGGTCCATGCCGGTAAGAGCCTGGCGGAGCGGAAGGAAGAGCGCCCTGCCCTTGCGGCCCGTGCGTTCCTTGAGCGCGTCCGTCAGCCCGGCCCAGGGGTTTTCGGACCATTGCAGCACCTGAGCGGCTTCGCCGAGATAGGCCCGGTCCTCCGGCGTGAAATCCGGTTGCGCGATGGGGCCGGTAACGAGGCCCCACCATTCCTGAGCCTCGGCTACGGTATGCACGTTCGGGCGAATCGCTAGCCAGCCGGCTTCGTCCATTCCGTGGGGAAGACGCGGGCGCACAGCTTCGAAAGGCATGTGGTGGACGATTGCGGTGTTGATCCGTTCGAGTTCGGCGTCTTCGAATTTCGCCGGGGCGCGGCCGAAAGTCGAAAGTTCGAACGTCTCGAGCAGCGCTCCGCGATCGGCGATCGGTTCCACGGGGAGCGAGGTGCCTAGCCGGGCAAGCAAAGCGACCAGCGCCTCGGGCTCGATACCGCGCTCGCGAAACGTGTCGCAGCCCAGCGAACCGAGCCGCTTGGAAAGCTTGCCCTCCTTGCCGATGAGGAGCGCCTCGTGCGCGAAGGCCGGCACGGGCCCCGTTCCGTCATGCTGCGCAGCAAACTGCGCAGCATGAAGTGCGGTAAACATCTGAATCTGAACGGCAGTGTTGGAGACATGATCTTCGCCGCGCAGCACCTGCGACACCCCCATGTCGATATCGTCGACCGCGCTCGGCAGCATGTAGAGCCATGATCCGTCCGCCCGGCGGATGACCGGATCGGAAAGCTGCGCCGGATCGAATTTCTGAGTTCCGCGGATGCCGTCTTCCCACGTGATCGCTTCGCCGTGATCGAGCCGGAAGCGCCAGTGCGGGGCGATGCCTTCCGCCTCCTTTGCAGCGCGTTCGTCATCGGTGAGTTCAAGCGCTGCGCGGTCGTAGATCGGGGGCAGGCCGCGCCCGAGCTGGATCTTGCGCTTGAGTTCTAGTTCCTGCGCCGTCTCATAGGCCGGATAGATTCGGCCGGCGGCGCGCAGAGCAGCGAATGCCGCGTCATATCGTTCAAGCCGCTCCGACTGCCGCTCCTCTGCGTCCCATGCGAGCCCGAGCCATTCGAGATCCTCACGGATCGCGTCGACGAATTCCTCCCGGCTGCGCTCGGCATCGGTGTCGTCGATCCGCAGGATGAAGCGGCCGCCTGCCTTTCGGGCGAGCATCCAGTTATGCAGTGCTGTGCGGATATTTCCGACATGCAGGCGCCCGGTGGGCGAAGGGGCGAAACGCGTTGTGGTCATGCCGCTCGCGGTAGCCAGAGCCGAGGCGCCCGGCAAGCGCTTGCGCGCGCCCGCTTCGGCTCTCAGGCGGCCCGCATTTCCGCCGTCAGGAGAGCGAGCGCGCCGTCCCAGAGCCGCTCGATCCGGTCGGGTCGCACGAGGCCCGCTATGCTTGCCTCGAAATCGGCGCGACTGCCACAGGCTGCCGCGTCGAGCATGGCGCCGATCGTCGCCTCGTCATGGGTCAGGTGGCAGCAGCAGAAGCGCGATACGTGGACGTTTTCAGGCCAGCATGATGCGATGGCCTGGGACAGGAAGAGTGCCTTGGCGGCGATCTCGACCCCGCCCAGACGCAAGGTGAGTTCAGGGACCGGATCTCGCGATACCCGTTCATGGGCCGCGATCAGTCGGAGAGAGTAGATGAAGCGCGCTGCTAAGGGCCCCTGCGCCTCGAGCCGGGACGGCTTCGCGAGTTCTGCGACGAGGGAGCGAGTACGGGAGCCTGGCGTGCGGTGCTGGTTCATGATTCTCTCTCTGTGGCTTCGACCTCACTCTAGTCGCACTGTTGCGAGTGATTTGCAATCTCAAAGATTCGAAGCTTTCGGTTCATCCAAGAAAAACCCCGCCGGAAGCGCAAGGCCTCCGGCGGGGTCGTTCATTCGGGGCGAAGCGCTGATCCCAGCCGCCTGCCGCGGATATTACTCTTCCGTGGAAGCCTCCGCATTGCCGCCGCCCATCGCGGCCTTCATCGCTTCCTCGGAGGGAACCGCATCGGCCTCGGGCTCTTGCTCGACCGCATTGGCCGCGGCGAGCGCTTCCTGCTGCTTCTTCCATTGCGCCTTGAGCGCGGCATCGCGGCTGGATGCGGTGACGCGCATCCGGTTCATCGCCGCGCCGGTGCCGGCGGGGATGAGACGGCCCACGATCACGTTCTCCTTGAGCCCGATCAGCGTGTCCTTCTTGCCCTCGACCGAAGCCTGGGTAAGCACGCGGGTCGTCTCCTGGAAGGAGGCCGCCGAGATGAAGCTGCGGGTCTGCAGCGACGCTTTGGTGATGCCGAGCAGGACCGGCTTGCCTTCTGCGGGCTGCTTGCCCTTGGGAAGCCTGCCGTTGATCTCGAGCATCTCGGCAAGGTCGACCTGTTCGCCCGGCAGCAGTGTCGTGTCGCCGCCGTCGGTGATCTCGACCTTCTGCAGCATCTGGCGAACGATCACCTCGATGTGCTTGTCGTTGATCTTCACACCCTGCAGTCGATAGACCTCCTGGATCTCGTTGACGAGATATTCGGCCAGCGCCTCGACGCCGAGCACTTCCAGGATGTCATGCGGGTTGGGCGAACCGGAAATCAAGGTATCCCCCTTCTTCACGAAGTCGCCTTCCTGCACGTCGATCACCTTGGTCTTGGGGATCAGGTATTCCACCGGATCGCCCTCTTCCGGGATGATCGCGATCTTGCGCTTGGCCTTGTATTCGCGGACGAATTCGATCTTGCCCGAAATCTTGGCGATGATCGCGTTGTCCTTGGGCAGGCGCGCCTCGAACAGCTCAGCCACCCGCGGCAGACCGCCGGTGATGTCGCGCGTCTTGGCAGCCTCGCGGCTCGCACGGGCGAGGATGTCGCCCGCCTCGACCGTCTGGCCGTCCTCGACCGAAAGCGTCGTGCCCGGGGCCAGCATGTAACGCTGCGCCTCGGTCTCGCCATCGTCGGTCTGGCCTTCGCCGAGCAGGGTCAGGCGCGGGCGAAGATCTTCCTTCTTCTTGCGTCCGGTCGCCCGGTTCTCTGTGACCACGCGCTGGGCGATGCCGGTCGCGTCGTCGGTCTGCTCCTCGAGCGTCGTCCCCTCGATCAGGTCCTTGTAATGGACCACGCCCGAATATTCGGTGATGATCGGCAGGGTGAACGGGTCCCACTCGGCCAGACGGTCGCCCACCTTGACCTTTTCGCCATGCTTGAAGTGCAGCACGGTCCCGTAAGGCACCTTGTGCATTTCACGCTCGCGCCCTTCGGCGTCGATCACGGCGATCTCGCCATTACGTGCAAGGCTGAGGATGCGACCCTTCTTGTCGGTGATGGTCGGCATGTCGCGCAGTTCGATGCGGCCGTCCGAGATCGCCTCGAGATGGCTCGTCTCGTTGAGCTGCGCCGCGCCGCCGATGTGGAAGGTCCGCATGGTCAGCTGCGTGCCCGGTTCGCCGATCGACTGCGCCGCGATCACGCCTACCGCTTCGCCGATATTGACCGGCGTGCCGCGGGCAAGGTCGCGCCCGTAACAGGTCGCGCACACGCCCTGCTCCGCTTCGCAGACCAGCGGCGAACGGATCTTGGCCGACTGCACTTCGGCGGCCTCGATGTCCTTGACCATCGGCTCGTCGATGAGCGTGCCGGCCTTGACGATCACTTCGCCGGTGGCGGCGTTGAGGATGTCCTCTGCGACGGTGCGGCCGAGGATGCGCTCGCCGAGCGAGGCGATCACGCTGCCGCCCTGGACGATCGCGCGCATCTCGAGCGCGTTCTCGGTCTTGCAGTCGGTCTCCACGATCGTGCAGTCCTGCGACACGTCAACGAGGCGGCGGGTCAGGTAGCCCGAGTTCGCCGTCTTGAGCGCCGTGTCCGCAAGACCCTTGCGGGCACCGTGGGTCGAGTTGAAGTATTCAAGGACGTTGAGACCTTCCTTGAAGTTCGAGATGATCGGGTTCTCGATGATCTCGCCCGACGGCTTGGCCATGAGGCCGCGCATCCCGGCGAGCTGCTTCATCTGGGCGGGCGAACCGCGCGCGCCCGAGTGGCTCATCATGTAGATCGAATTGATCTCGGCCTCGCGCCCGTCCTCGTCGATCGGCTGGGCCTTGATCCGCGCCATCATTGCCTCTGCCACCTGGTCGCCGCAGCGGCTCCAGGCGTCGATCACCTTGTTGTATTTTTCCTGCTGGGTGATGAGGCCGTCCTGGTACTGCTGTTCGTAGCCCGCGACGAGATCCTTGGTCTCCTCGACCAGCTTCACCTTCGCTTCGGGGATGATCATGTCGTCCTTGCCGAAGCTGATCCCCGCCTTGAACGCGTGGCGGAAGCCAAGGCTCATGATCGCGTCGGCGAACAGCACCGTGTCCTTCTGGCCGGTGTGACGATAGACTTGGTCGATCACGTCACCGATCTCGCGCTTGGTCAGCAGCCGGTTGATGATGTCGAAGGGAACCTTGTAGTTCTTCGGCAGGCATTCGCCGATCAGCATCCGGCCGGGGGTCGTGACGAAACGCTTCATCACCACGTTGCCGTTCTCGTCAGCCTGCGGCACGCGGGCGAGGATACGGGTGTGCAGCGTCACCGACTTGACCTCGAGCGCCTGGTGCACTTCGGCCATGTCAGAGAAGCGCGGCAGCTTCTCTATCTTCGACCCGTCCTCTTCCTCGATGAATTCGGGCGTCTTCTCCTGCCGTTCCATCGACAGGTAATAGAGCCCCAGCACCATGTCCTGCGAGGGCACGATGATAGGCTTGCCATTGGCGGGCGAGAGGATGTTGTTGGTGCTCATCATGAGTACGCGCGCCTCGAGCTGGGCCTCCAGCGAAAGCGGCACGTGGACCGCCATCTGGTCGCCGTCGAAGTCCGCATTGAACGCCGAGCAGACGAGCGGGTGAAGCTGGATCGCCTTACCCTCGATCAGCACGGGTTCGAACGCCTGGATGCCGAGGCGGTGGAGCGTCGGCGCGCGGTTCAGGAGCACGGGGTGTTCGCGGATCACCTCGTCGAGGATGTCCCAGACTTCCTTGCGCTCCTTCTCGACCCACTTCTTCGCCTGCTTGAGGGTCATCGACAGACCCTTGGCATCAAGGCGGGCGTAGATGAACGGCTTGAACAGTTCGAGCGCCATCTTCTTGGGCAGGCCGCACTGGTGCAGCTTGAGTTCCGGCCCGGTAACGATGACCGAACGGCCCGAATAATCGACACGCTTGCCGAGCAGGTTCTGGCGGAACCGGCCCTGCTTGCCCTTGAGCATGTCGGACAGCGACTTGAGCGGACGCTTGTTGGCGCCGGTGATGACCCGGCCGCGGCGGCCGTTGTCGAACAGCGCGTCGACCGCTTCCTGCAGCATGCGCTTTTCGTTGCGCACGATGATGTCGGGCGCGCGCAGTTCGATCAGGCGCTTCAGGCGGTTGTTGCGGTTGATCACGCGGCGATAGAGATCATTGAGGTCCGAGGTCGCGAAACGGCCACCGTCGAGCGGGACGAGCGGGCGCAGTTCCGGCGGAATGACCGGGATCACTTCGAGGATCATCCATTCGGGACGGTTGCCCGATTCGATGAAGCTCTCGACGACCTTGAGCCGCTTGATGATCTTCTTAGGCTTGAGTGCCGACTTGGTTGTGGCGAGTTCTTCCAGAAGATCCTCGCGCTCCTGTTCAAGGTCGAGATCCATCAGCATGGTCTTGACCGCCTCGGCGCCGATATTGGCCGAGAAAGCGTCCTCGCCATATTCGTCCTGCGCCTCGAGCAGCTCGTCCTCGGTCAGAAGCTGGAACTTCTCAAGCGGGGTGAGGCCCGGCTCGACCACGACATAGCTTTCGAAATAGAGCACGCGCTCGAGCTGCTTCAACTGCATGTCGAGCAGCAGGCCGATGCGGCTCGGCAGCGACTTCAGGAACCAGATATGCGCGACCGGCGCGGCCAGTTCGATGTGGCCCATGCGCTCACGGCGGACCTTGGTGACGGTGACTTCGACGCCGCACTTTTCGCAGACGACGCCCTTGTATTTCATGCGCTTGTACTTGCCGCACAGGCACTCGTAGTCCTTCACCGGGCCGAAGATGCGCGCGCAGAACAACCCGTCACGCTCGGGCTTGAACGTGCGGTAGTTGATGGTTTCCGGCTTCTTGATCTCGCCGAACGACCAGCTGCGGATGCGCTCAGGCGAAGCGATGCCGATCTGGATCTGGTCGAAGGTTTCCGGCTTCGCGAGCTGGTTGGTGAATTTGGTCAGTTCATTCATGACTGTGTTCCCTTAAGGGATGAATTTTCGAGGGCGGGAAGGAGGGGCCGGCTGGCCCGCTCCCCTATTCCGCCGCCTCCAGCATATCGCCGTCGTCGTCGTCCTCGTCGGTCAGCGACTTGAGTTCGACATTGAGGCCTAGCGAGCGCATTTCCTTGACGAGCACGTTGAAGCTCTCGGGAATGCCAGCCTCGAAGGTGTCGTCGCCCTTGACGATCGCTTCGTAGACCTTGGTGCGGCCGACCACGTCGTCGGACTTCACCGTCAGCATTTCCTGCAGGGTGTAGGCAGCGCCGTAAGCCTGCAGCGCCCAGACCTCCATTTCGCCGAAACGCTGGCCGCCGAACTGCGCCTTCCCGCCCAACGGCTGCTGGGTGACGAGCGAATAGGGGCCGATCGAACGCGCGTGAATCTTGTCGTCGACGAGGTGGTGCAGCTTCAGCATGTAGATGATGCCGACGGTCACCTTCCGGTCGAACGCCTCGCCAGTGCGCCCGTCATAGAGCACCGACTGGCCCGAGCTGTCGATCCCCGCCTTGATCAGCATCTCCGACACGTCCGGTTCACGCGCGCCATCGAACACGGGGGTTCCCATCGGCACGCCCGCGGTCACGTTGCTTGCAAGTTCGACGATCTGTTCGACCGAACGGCTCTCGATATCCTCGACGTAAGAATCGCCATAGGCATCCTTGAGCCGGTCGATGACCGCCTGCGGAGGCTTGGCATTCGCGTAGTCTTCCTCGGCGTTCGGATTTTCCGTGCGCCACTTCTCGAGCTCATCCTTGACCCGCATGCCGAGCCCGCGCGCGGCGAATCCGAGATGCGTCTCGAAGATCTGGCCGACATTCATGCGCGAAGGCACGCCCAGCGGGTTCAGCACGAGGTCGACCGGCGTCCCGTCCTCGAGGAAGGGCATGTCCTCGACCGGCAGGATCCGGCTGATAACGCCCTTGTTCCCATGACGGCCGGCCATCTTGTCGCCCGGCTGCAGCTTGCGCTTCACCGCGACGAAGACCTTGACCATCTTGAGCACGCCGGGCGCGAGTTCATCACCGCGTTCGAGCTTTTCCTTGCGGTCCTCGAACTTGGCGTCGATCAGGCCGACGGCCTCGTCATATTGCGACTTCACCGCTTCGATCTGGGCCTGGCGATTGTCGTCCGCGACCGCGAACTTGAACCACTCGTGCTTCTCGACATCGTGCAGCACCTGCTCGCTGATCTCGATGCCCTTCTTCACGCCCTTCGGCGCTGCCGAAGCGGTCTGGCCGAGCAGCATGTCGCGCAGGCGGTTGTAGGTAGCGCGGTTGAGGATGTTGCGTTCGTCCGCGGCGTCCTTGCGCAGGCGCTCGATCTCCTCGTTCTGGATCGCGCGGGTACGGTCATCGATCTCGATGCCGTGACGGTTGAACACCCGGACCTCGACCACCGTGCCGGCCACGCCTGGCGGCAGGCGCAGCGAGGTGTCGCGCACGTCCGACGCCTTCTCGCCGAAGATCGCGCGCAGGAGCTTTTCCTCCGGCGTCATCGGGCTTTCGCCCTTGGGCGTGATCTTTCCGACGAGGATGTCGCCCGGATGCACTTCGGCTCCGATGTAGACGATGCCTGCCTCGTCGAGGTTGCGCAGCGCTTCCTCGCCGACGTTCGGAATGTCGCGGGTGATGTCCTCCGGCCCGAGCTTGGTATCGCGGGCCATGACCTCGAATTCCTCGATATGGATCGAGGTGAACACGTCGTCCTTCACGATGCGTTCGGAGATCAGGATCGAGTCCTCGTAGTTGTAGCCGTTCCAGGGCATGAACGCGACGAGGCTGTTCTTGCCCAGCGCCAGCTCGCCGAGATCGGTCGAAGGACCGTCGGCGATGATGTCGCCGGCCTCGATCGTCTCACCCACCTTCACCAGCGGACGCTGGTTGATGCAGGTGTTCTGGTTCGAACGCTGGAACTTCTGCAGGGTGTAGATGTCGACGCCCGACTGGCCGGGTTCGACATCGCCGATCGCGCGGATCACGATACGGGTCGCGTCGACCTGGTCGACGATCCCGCCGCGCTTCGCAGCGATCGCGGCCCCCGAATCGCGCGCCACGGTCTCTTCCATGCCCGTGCCGACCCACGGCGCCTCGGCCTTGACCAGCGGCACCGCCTGGCGCTGCATGTTCGAGCCCATCAGCGCGCGGTTGGCGTCATCGTTCTCGAGGAACGGGATGAGCGAAGCCGCGACCGAGACGAGCTGCTTGGGCGACACGTCCATCAGCGTCACTTGCTCGCGCGGGGCCATTAGGTTGTCGCCCGCATGGCGAGCGGAGACCAGCTCCTCGACGAAGCTGCCGTCGTCGTTCAGTTCGGCGGATGCCTGCGCGACCGTGTGCTTCTGCTCCTCCATCGCGGAGAGGTAGATGACCTCGCTCGTCACCTTGCCGCCCTCGACCTTGCGATAGGGCGTCTCGATGAAGCCGTACTTGTTGACCCGGCTGAAGCTCGCCAGCGAGTTGATGAGGCCGATGTTCGGGCCTTCCGGTGTCTCGATCGGACAGATGCGGCCGTAGTGCGTCGGGTGGACGTCGCGCACTTCGAAGCCCGCGCGCTCACGCGTGAGGCCGCCCGGACCGAGCGCGGAAACGCGGCGCTTATGGGTGACTTCGGAAAGCGGGTTGGTCTGGTCCATGAACTGCGAAAGCTGCGAGGAGCCGAAGAACTCGCGCACCGCTGCGACAGCGGGCTTAGCGTTGATAAGATCGTTCGGCATCACCGTGCTGACGTCGACCGAACTCATGCGCTCCTTGACGGCGCGTTCCATGCGCAGAAGGCCGACGCGGTACTGGTTTTCGAGCAGCTCGCCGACCGAACGCACACGGCGGTTGCCGAGGTTGTCGATGTCGTCGACTTCGCCCTTGCCGTCTTTGAGGCCGACCAGTTCCTTGACCACCGCAAGGATGTCTTCCTTGCGCAGGGTCGTGACCGTGTCCTCGGCATCGAGGCCGAGACGCATGTTGAGCTTGACGCGGCCCACGGCCGAGAGGTCATAGCGCTCGCCATCGAAGAACAGGCCTTCGAACAGGGCTTCGGCGGTTTCCTTGGTCGGCGGTTCGCCCGGGCGCATGACCTTGTAGATCGCCTCGAGGCCCTCTTCCCGGTTTTCGGCCTTGTCCGCCTTGAGCGTGTTGCGGATCCAGGGGCCGGTGTTGATTTCGTCGATGTCGAGCAGTTCGAGCCGGTCGATCCCGGCATTGTCGAGAGCCTCGACATGCTCGAGCGTCACCTCGTCGCCCGCCTCGATGTAGATGCGGCCTGTGGACTCGTCGATCATGTCGCGCGCGGCATAGCGGCTGACGACCTCTTCGGTCGGCAGGAGCAGTTCGCTCAGACCGTCCTTCGCCGCCTTGTTGGCAGCGCGAGGGCTGATCTTCTGGCCAGCGGCGAAGACTTCCTCGCCGGTCTTCGCATCGACAAGCGCGAAGGCGGGCTTCTGGTTGCGCCAGAGTTCGGGGTTGAAGGGAATCCTCCAGCCTTCCTTGGCCCGCTCCCAGACGACCGTGTCGTAGAAGTGGTGCAGGATGTCCTCGGCATCGAGGCCGAGCGCATAAAGGAGCGCGGTCACCGGCAGCTTGCGCTTGCGGTCGATGCGGACGTTCACGATGTCCTTGGCGTCGAATTCGAAATCGAGCCACGAGCCGCGATAGGGAATGACCCGCGCAGCGAACAGCAGCTTGCCCGAGGAATGGGTCTTGCCGCGGTCATGGTCGAACAGCACGCCGGGCGAACGGTGCATCTGCGAGACGATCACGCGCTCGGTGCCGTTGATGATGAAGGTGCCGTTCTCGGTCATGAGCGGCATGTCGCCCATGTAGACGTCCTGCTCCTTGATATCGAGCACGGAGCGGGTTTCGGTTTCCTGGTCCACTTCGAACACGATCAGACGCAGCGTCACCTTCATCGGGGCGGCATAGGTGATGCCGCGCTGCCGACATTCGGTCGTGTCGTACTTGGGCTCTTCGAGCTCGTAATGGACGAAATCGAGTTCGGCCGTTCCGGCGAAGTCGCGGATCGGGAACACGCTGCGCAGGGTCTTTTCAAGGCCGGAGACGTAGCCCACCGAAGGATCGGAGCGCAGGAAGAACTCGTAGCTCTCGCGCTGGACCTCGATCAGGTTGGGCATGTCGACGACTTCGTGAATGTCGCCGAAAATCTTTCGGATCCGCTTCTTCGCGGTGCCCTGCGCCTTGCGGGAGAGGTTTTTGCTCGTGGTAGGAGCCTTCGCCTTGGTTGCCATGAAGCTTATTGCCTTCCTGCCGTTGCGCGCGGGACAGAGTTGCCCGCACGCCAAATGGATATCGCTGCGTCACGCGAATCAGCAGCCATGAAGGACGAGAAAACGCCGCACACCATGAGGGCCCCTGCGGGACCGTCGGCTGCAGCACTTCGAAGCGTCGCGAATATGGCCGGGCGCCGCTTCCATTCCTGAACCGATTCCCGCGCATGAATCGGTTTCGCTCGAAGCTGGCGTGTAGGGTGGCGAAGTAGGTATGTGAGTGGCGGCTGTCAACGCCCGGATGTTCCGGGATCATCGAGGCGCGAAGTCGGCATGGCAGTGCGCCGAAAGATTCGACTAAAAGCGATCCACCTTTCGGTAGCGCCCTTTTTCGTCACGCTGGTAGGTCAGTCGACCGGTCGGAAGGGTCAGCCACGCCCGTATTCTACCGATAAGGACTTTGCTGTGGGCCAGGTCGGCGGCACGGTCTTCGTCCTGCTCGCGGAACGCCCATGCAAGAACGAGGCCGAGCGCCAGAGCCGAACCGATGAAAAGAGCGGCAAACAGGCCGACCCAAATCATTGAAGCCCAAGCAGGCGAGCCAGCAGGCCGGGCTTGTCCATGGGCTGGATCGGGCCGAATTTCCGTCGCCGCAATTCAGGGTCCTGGTGCGACCGGGGATGGGTCCAAGTATCCGACGAGGAAGATCGATAGGTAAGCTTTGCCATCAATTGCTCTCCACCAATGTGAGCGAATCGCGACCGCTTTTGTCCTGCGACGATGCCACCCGGCGCTCTTGCTGCCAACCTACGTTATCCACAACGACCCTAAAGCATCTAATGGCTTCGGGCACACGGGCCGGGCGAAGATCGGCACGCCTCGTTTAATTCGACCCCGGCCTCATTCGAGGAGCCCGACTACAAGGTCTGCGATCGCAAGACTTGACGTCAGCCCGGGCGATTCGATCCCGAACAGGTTCACCAGCCCCTCGACACCATGACGCCGGAGGCCGTCGATGCGAAAATCGGCGGCAGGCTCTGCCGGCCCCGAGATTTCGGTCTTCTTCCAGTGTAGTCAGGAACCAGCTGGCTCTCGTGGATGGCAGGCAGATAGGTGCGTATGGCACCACGAAGCCGGGCTTGAGGCTGTCGTCGAACGTGTCGTCGATGGCGTTGATCCATCGGATGTCCGGGCCGAACTTCGCTTGGCCGCCTAGGTCGAGAGTGAGGTGCACGCCAAAGTCCACCGGCGGCCGGGATCGGGTAGATCAGGCGGTCGCACGGCGCGCGCGCCAGCCCGAACCCCACATCTCGCTGCACGATATACCTCATATTGTTTATCAATATTATTGATTGACAATAAACCGGATCAGGACTAGCTCGGGTTTATTGAGGATCAATATGCCCCATCAAGGAGATCGATATATGGCTCAGCAGTTCTTCCGTCCGTTCGCCGCCTGCGCCGCTTTTGCGCTCGCGCTGGTGTCGATCAGTGCGATCACGTTTGTCCCTGAGACGGTCCCGCTCAGCGCTCAGTCGTCCGCAGCTTCGGCGATGCCGGAGCTCGCCTGAAAATCCTGACGCCCCGGACTAGGAGCCTCCGATGAAAGATAGACCCAACGACCTGCTGCTGCTCGCAGGTCAGATTCTCGCCGTCATAATGCAGATCTTCGTGACGATCGGCGCCGCCGCGCTGCTCATTGCCCTTCCCATCCTTCTCTTCGCCGGCGACTTGATTAATGCCGAGATCGCTAGCGAGTTCGGCGAGGCTGCGAGCGGCCTTCCCATGGTGCCGATTGTCGCCATGATCGCGATCGCGCTCGGCCTGCTGGCGATGCTTTTCGTCTTCCTTGGCAAGCTTCGCGCGATCATCGCCACCGTCGGAGAAGGCGACCCCTTCGCGCCCGAGAATGCAAGGAGGCTCAACCTCATGGCATGGCTGCTCCTGTCGATGCAGCTTCTAGCCCTCCCCGCTGCCGGCCTCGGCCTGCTGCTCGCGAAATGGGCCGACCAGTTCGAGGACCAGAGCATCACGATCGATGCCGGTTTCGACTTCACCGGGATCCTGATGGTGATCGTCCTGTTCATTCTGGCCCGCGTGTTCAAACATGGCGCCGCGATGCGCGAAGATCTCGAGGGGACCGTGTGATGCCGCCTGCAACCGACAGTGCCGAAGGAGGCGCGATCATGGTCAGGCTCGACGATCTGCTGCACGAACGTCGCATGACGCTGACCGAACTGGCCGAACGGGTCGGCCTGACGCTCGCCAATCTCTCGATCCTCAAGACGGGCAAGGCGAAGGCAATCCGTTTCTCGACCCTCGCCGCGATCTGCAGGGAACTCGATTGCCAGCCGGGCGATCTGCTCGCCTATGCGGGCTCGATCCGGGCGGGGGAGGACTAGACCTGCGGAACCGCGCCGCTGCCGGGTTCGTTGGGTGGGCAAGACATTCGGAAAAAGGGACTGCCTATGAAACCCCTTGCCGCCCCTGCCCTCCTCGCCTGTTCAACCGGCCTTGCCGCCTGTTCGCAGGAAACTGCCTCGGACGTGATCAGCGACCAGGCGGAGGCGACCTCGGAACATGCCGATCTTGCCGAAAGACGGGCGGCGGGGGCCCAGACGGAAGAGGAGGCGCAGGTCTTCGAAGAGCATTCCGACCGGCTCGATGCGCGGGCGCGCGAACTCGAGAAGGAAGCCGACCGCCTGGTCGAGTGATAGCTTGACAATCGCACCCCGCCAGCTAAAGGCCCGCATCGTCCGGCGGGTCTTTTCGCGTCGGGCATCCGTCCGAGACAGTTGGTGACCGGAATGTGCCGGTCTTAATTTCCAGCCTAGACGGGGAAACGAGATTTCAGGCCGCCGCTCCACTGGTGGCCATCCCGGCGCAAAGCGTCGCCTCCTTCCCTTGTCAACGGACCCAGCCCGTGCCGGTTTTCGGCGCGGGAGCCTCTGCCGGTTCTCGGCAGGGGCCAATGTGAGCCGGTCGTGCGGGGAGCCATCCCTG
The DNA here is from genome assembly GCF_001719165.1 of Erythrobacter litoralis. Taxonomy (NCBI): domain Bacteria; kingdom Pseudomonadati; phylum Pseudomonadota; class Alphaproteobacteria; order Sphingomonadales; family Erythrobacteraceae; genus Erythrobacter; species Erythrobacter litoralis. Next base: position 369,682 of record NZ_CP017057.1, on the reverse strand, counting down.
CGCGGTCATTAGTGAAGGAGTATGGCATGGATCGTTCGCAGAAAACCGACGCGGTCGCCCAGCTCAATGCGGTCTTCAACGAGGTCGGCGTGGTGGTGGTCACCCGCAATCTCGGCATGACGGTGGCCCAGTCCACCGACCTGCGCAACAAGATGCGCGAAGCTGGTGCTTCCTACAAGGTTGCGAAGAACCGTCTCGCCAAGCTCGCCCTGAAGGACACCGACTATGTCGGGCTCGAGGAATTCCTCACCGGCCCGACCGCGCTGGCCTGGTCGGAAGACCCGGTCGCGGCCGCCAAGGCCGCTGTCGACTTCGCGAAGTCGAACGACAAGCTGGAAATCGTCGGCGGTTCGATGGGCACGCAGGTTCTCGACGAAGCGGGGGTCAAGGCGCTTGCCTCGATGCCCAGCCTCGACGAACTGCGCGGCACGATCGTGGGTCTCATCAACGCCCCGGCGACCAAGATCGCCCAGGTCGTCAATGCGCCCGCAGCCAAGCTTGCCCGTGTCTTCGGCGCGTATGCCGCCACCGAAGACGCATAAGAGACGCTATTCGCACAAGACGAAACATCATGGGGCTGACCCGATGAAGGGCATCCCGCCACAATTTGGAGTGAAACATCATGGCCGATATCGCCAAGCTTGTTGAAGAACTTTCGAAGCTGACCGTCCTCGAGGCGGCCGAACTCGCCAAGGCGCTGGAAGAAGAGTGGGGCGTGAGCGCCGCCGCTGCCGTCGCCGTGGCCGGCCCCGCCGGTGGCGGCGATGCCGCTGCCCCCGCCGAAGAGAAGGACGAATTCGACGTTATCCTCACCGGCGACGGTGGCAAGAAAATCCAGGTCATCAAGGAAGTCCGCGCCATCACCGGCCTGGGCCTGACCGAAGCCAAGGGTCTCGTCGAGGGCGCGCCGAAGCCGCTCAAGGAAGGCGTCAACAAGGCTGAAGCCGAAGAGATCAAGAGCAAGATCGAAGCCGCCGGCGGTACCGTCGAGCTCAAGTAAGCTTCGAACTGCTTTCGCAGATCAACGAAGGGCGGTGCCGGCGACGGCGCCGCCCTTTTTCGTTTGACTGCACTCTTTGGGCTTTCCTCGGCGCCGCGCCGCGCCTATCCGGGCCGGCTTCATGGCGCACACGGCCCATCTCAATACGCCCCGCTGGGGAGGCGAACTACGCGCGACGACCCTGCTCGCCGCGCCGCTCGCGCTCGCCAACCTGCTGCAGATGGCGACCTACATCGTCGATGTCGTGTTTATCGCACGGCTGGGCGAGGAACAGCTCGCCGCATCGGGGCTGGCGGTGGGGGTCTTCGGGCTCGTCCTATGGGCGATGACCGCGCTGACAGGGGCAGTGGCGCCGCTCATCGCCGAGGCTCTCGGCGCGCGTTCACCTTCGTTCCGTCCTGTCCGGCGCGCGACGCGGATGGCGTTTTGGCTGGCAGTGATGAGCGGGCTTGTCGGCATGGGCCTGTGCCTTCTGCTCGACCCGATGATGCGGATTTCGGACCAGCAACCCACGATCATCGCGCTCGCCAACAGCTACAATGTCGTGATCATCTTCTCGCTCGTGCCGATGCTGCTCGCCGCCGTGCTGCGCAATTACGTCTCGGCGCTGGGCTGGCCGATCGTCGCGACCGCGATCACCGCCTTCGGCATCCCGGTCAATGCGCTCGCGAACTACGCCTTCATCTTCGGAAATCTCGGCGCGCCCGAACTCGGCCTCGTCGGGGCGGCGGTGGCGACGATCATCACCGCGCTGGTGACGCTTGCGGCCTATGTCGCGGTGGTTCTGCTCAACCCCGCGCTTGCCCGGTTCCACATCTTCTACCGGTTCTGGAAACCCGACTGGGCGCGGCTGCGACAGATCGTGCGGATCGGCACTCCTATCGCCCTCACCGTGACGGCGGAAGCGGGGGTGTTCAGCGCGGCGGCCTTCCTTATGGGCCGGTTCGGTGCGGCCGCGCTCGCGGGGCACATCGTCGCGCTGCAGATCGCCGCGCTCGCATTCCAGGTGCCTTTCGGGGTGGGACAGGCGGCCACCATCCGGGTCGGCTACTTCTTCGGCGCGCGCGATCCCGTGGGCGTGGCGCGGGCGGGCTGGGTCGCACTCGCACTCGGGGCCGGCTTCATGACGGTGACGGCGAGCCTGATGATCTTCGTTCCCGAGCCGCTGCTGATGATCTTCGTCGACCCGACCGAACCGGAAAACGCGACGCTGGTCGGTTTCGCGCTGCAATTCCTCGTTCTGGCCGCGGCGTTCCAGCTGGTCGACGGGGTACAGGCGGTGGCGGCCGGAGCCCTGCGCGGTTTGCAGGACACGCGCGTCCCGATGTGGATAGCGATCTTCAGCTACTGGGTGCCGGGTTTCGGAGCGGCCGTGTTCTTCGGCTTCTTCACGCCGCTCGGGGAGAGGGGCGTGTGGGTCGGGCTCGCCACGGGGCTGTCCTGTGCAGCGGTCCTGCTGATCTGGCGCTGGGGCAGGCGCGAAACGCTTGGCCTGACCCGGCGACACTCGTGAATGCACCCGCCGGCCTGCGCTGGCGTGAATTTTTTTCATGAACCTCGCTTGACTCTGCGCATCGGCACAACCAAATGCGCCGCGTTGGCACTCTCGAGGGGAGAGTGCCAACAGTCATGCAAACCCAAGCAGAAAGGTCATTACCTATGGCATTTCGTCCGCTGCACGACCGCGTTGTGGTCCGTCGCATCGAAGCCGACCAAAAGACCGCAGGCGGCATCATCATTCCCGACAGCGCCCAGGAAAAGCCGAGCGAAGGCGAAATCATCGCCGTCGGCGATGGCGCGCGCGACGACGATGGCGACCGCATTCCGATGGATGTGAAGGCCGGCGACCGCGTGCTGTTCGGCAAGTGGTCCGGCACCGAAGTCAAGATCGACGGCGAAGACCTGCTGATCATGAAGGAAAGCGACATCATGGGGATTATCGGCTGATCGGCCGACCCGCTACGCTTTTCCCGTAAACCCCGTAATCCAGGAGAAACACCAATGTCTGCCAAGGACGTGAAATTCTCGCGCGATGCCCGCGAACGCATCCTCAAGGGCGTCGACACGCTCGCCAACGCGGTCAAGGTGACGCTGGGGCCGAAGGGCCGCAACGTCGTGATCGACAAGAGCTTCGGCGCGCCGCGCATCACCAAGGACGGCGTCACCGTAGCCAAGGAAATCGAACTGAAGGACAAGTTCGAGAACATGGGTGCGCAGATGCTGCGCGAGGTCGCAAGTAAGACCAATGACCTCGCCGGCGACGGCACCACGACCGCGACCGTTCTGGGTCAGGCGATCGTGACCGAAGGCATGAAGTCGGTTGCCGCCGGGATGAACCCGATGGATCTGAAGCGCGGCATCGACCTTGCCGTCACCAAGGTCGTCGAAGACCTCAAGAACCGTTCGAAGGATGTCTCGGGCTCGTCCGAAATTGCCCAGGTCGGCGTGATCTCGGCCAATGGCGACAAGGAAGTCGGCGAGAAGATCGCCGAAGCCATGGAAAAGGTCGGCAAGGAAGGTGTTATCACCGTCGAGGAAGCCAAGGGCCTCGAATTCGAACTCGATGTCGTCGAAGGCATGCAGTTCGACCGCGGCTACCTGTCGCCTTACTTCATCACCAACCCCGACAAGATGACCGTGGAACTGGATAACCCCTACATCCTGATCCATGAAAAGAAGCTGTCGAACCTGCAGTCGATGCTCCCCGTTCTCGAAGCGGCGGTGCAGTCGGGTCGTCCGCTGCTCATCATCGCCGAGGACATCGAGGGCGAGGCGCTCGCCACGCTCGTCGTGAACAAGCTGCGCGGCGGCCTCAAGGTCGCGGCGGTCAAGGCTCCGGGCTTCGGCGATCGTCGCAAGGCCATGCTGCAGGACATCGCAATCCTGACCAAGGGCGAGATGATCAGCGAGGACCTCGGCATCAAGCTCGAGAACGTCACGCTCGGCATGCTCGGTGAAGCCAAGCGCGTCACCATCGACAAGGACAACACCACCATCGTCGACGGTGCCGGCAGCGAGGACGACATCAAGGCACGCGTCGCCGAGATCAAGACCCAGATCGAGAACACGACCAGCGACTACGACAAGGAAAAGCTCCAGGAGCGCCTTGCCAAGCTCGCCGGCGGCGTTGCCGTGATCAAGGTCGGCGGTGCGTCCGAAGTCGAGGTGAAGGAGCGCAAGGACCGCGTCGACGATGCGCTTCACGCGACCCGCGCCGCGGTCGAGGAAGGCATCGTCCCTGGCGGCGGTACCGCTCTGCTCTATGCCTCCAAGGTCCTCGAAGGCCTCAAGGGCGAGAACGACGACCAGACCCGCGGGATCGACATCGTGCGCCGCGCGATCCTCGCCCCCGTGCGTCAGATCGCCGCGAATGCCGGCCATGACGGCGCGGTCGTATCGGGCAACCTGCTGCGTGAAGGCGACGAAACGCAGGGTTTCAACGCCGCGACCGACACCTATGAAAACCTCGTCCAGGCCGGCGTCATCGACCCGACCAAGGTCGTGCGCACGGCACTCCAGGATGCGGCTTCGGTCGCCGGCCTGCTGATCACCACCGAAGCGGCGATCGTCGACGCTCCGGAAGACAAGTCGAACGCCCCGGCAATGCCCGACATGGGCGGAATGGGCGGCATGGGGGGCATGGGCTTCTAAAGCCTCACGTCCCATCCGACACACGAACGAGGCCCGGCGGGAGCGATCCCACCGGGCCTTTTCGCATCGAGTCTCCTGCAACGATCGCGGCGCCCGCGCGTTGGTCGGGTAAAGAGGAGGAAGTTTATGAAACTACCCGCAAAGGCCCATGTCGCAGTGGTCGATGGAGAGACGTTCTCATTGTTCCGCAATGAGGGGCAGATCTTCGATCCCTCGCTGGCTGTCGAGGACAGCCCCGAACTCGACCCAACCAATTTCAGCGCCGGGATCCGCCATCAGGACGATATTGGCCAGCGCCACGGGCGAACTGATCTCAACGAACTCGCCCACGGCGCTGCCGCAGCGGAATGGCTCAACGAAAAAGCGATCGCGGGCAAGCTCCACGACGTGCTGGTAATCGCCGATCCGAAAACGCTGGGCGAGATGCGCCAGCACTATCACACCGAACTGAAGAAGCGCCTCGTCGGCGAGATCGACAAGACCCTTACCAACCGATCGACCGGAGAGATCGAGAAGGCGATCGCCGCAGCCTGAGTGCATGGCTGTGGGTGACGTAGGTCACCATCGCCACAACGAAGGAAGGCGAAGGCGACATCAGATCGCCTTCGCATTCGCAAGCGCAATTACGGTGAGGCTTACCCGCCCTTACGGCTGGCCTGCGCCGCCTCGATCTCGGCTTCGGACCAGGTCACCTCGGTCTGGGTCTGCGGGTTGAAGCGCGTGTTCTCATAGGACGCCGCTTCCGCAGCGGCGATCTCGGCCTCGGTCAGGTGCTCGCTCGGCTCCAGCGCGAAGACGTCGATCCCGCGCGTGATCTCAGTTCCGTAGATGCGCCCATTATACCAGTAGGACGACCAGAACCCGCCGACGACAAGCTGTTCCTCATCGATAGGACCGCGGTCGAAGAAGGCGATCTCCTTGGGGTTCGCGCTGTCGGTGAAGTCCATCACGCTGATCCCGCCCTGGTACCAGGATTGCACGAAGATATCGCGGCCCGGCACCGGCACGATCGAGCCATTGTGCGCGACGCAGTTCTCCCACTCGGTTTGGGGAGCGGGCATCTTGTAATGGCTGCGGAATTCCAGCTTGCCGTCGACGATGTCGTAGATCGCATTGGCACCCCAGTCCATCGGGTCCGAAGCGCGGCAGCGAGGGCGCCCGCCACCGCCCCATTCGTCGGTGAAGACGACCTTGGTCCCGTCATTGTTGAACGTCGCCGAATGCCAGTAGGCAAAGCCCTTGTCGAAGACGGCGTCGATCCGCTTGGGATTGTAGGGGTCGGAGATTTCCATCAGGATCCCGTTGCCCGAACATGCGCCTGCGGCGAGGTTCTTCGACGGGAAGACAGTGATGTCGTGGCACTGATCAGTGCGGCGGGTGTTCTGTGCGCCCTCGCCGCTTTCGCCGCCCTTCCAAAGGCCCGCAATCTCGCCCGTTTCGGCATCGGCGAAAACGCGCGGCGAGCTCACGATCCGGGCCTTGGAAGGATCCGCCAGCGGGATCTCGATCACGTCGATGCTGAACAGCGCGGTGCGGCTCGAGGCCGGATTGTCGACGCAGCGGGCGAGCTCTTCCTCGTCGCGAATGGACGAGGTCCCCGAATTGTAGACCACGATCTTTTCATCGTCCGCGCTGACAATGGAATGGGTGTGGCTGCCGCGGCACGTCTGCACGCCGCCGACCTGGCGCGGGCGGCGAAGGTCGGAGATGTCGAAGATGCGAAGGCCCCGGAAGCGATCTTCGCTGACGTCTTCCTCGACGCCCTGGAGCCCGCAATCGACACGCCCGCGGGTCTGTTCGACGCTCATCACGAGGATGTTGCCGACGACTGAGACATCGCCCTGCCCGCCGGGGCAGACGACCGAAGACATAAGGACCGGCACGCCGTCCTCGCCCAGCCGGTAGATGTTGAAGCCGTGGTAATTGCCCGCGACCATGATGTCGTCGAAGAACGCCATGTCGGTATTGGCGAAATCGAGCAGCGGCGAGCGTTCGGCGAACTGGGTGAGGCTTTCCTCCTCGCCCTCCATGCGGGTCGGCGTTTCTTCGGCATCCTCCGATGCGGCGGCTTCGGCGACGTCCTCGGCAGCCTCTGCGAGGGCTTCGTCCGCCTCGTCCCTCTCATCCTCGCGCGGCGGGATGGCGGGGCGCAGATCGGCGGGATTGTCAGGGTTGAAGAAACCAGCGGGCTTCCGCAGGCTCGCGACGAGACGCAGGTTCGAGATCGCCTCGCCCGCATCGTCGAAGCCGGCCGCAAGGCCGGCACGCGGGTCGGGCGAAAGCCCTGCGAGGACGACGTCCATCCGGTCGATTTCGCTCTTCTGGTCGTTCTCGACATCGCCAATGAAGCGATAGAGGACCGGGTCCGCCGCGCTGCCCGGCAGGGCGAGCAGCTTGTCGACCATGTCGAGCGCCCCTTCGTGATGGGCGATCATGAGGGTGAGGAACTGGCGATCGAACTCGGTCCCCTCTGCGGCGGCGAGCGCCTGCATCTGTTCAGGGGTCGCCATGCCCATCATGGTGTGGTGACGGTGATGATCGTGGCCAGCGGCCATCGTCATCACGATCGGTTCGCCGCGCGCTTCGAGCCACTCGCGCATGAAAGCCATCTCGTCTTCCTGGCTCGCCTCGATCCGCCCGGCGACTGCGACGATTTCTTCGGTGTTTGTCCGGTCCGCGACGAGCGCCGCCATTTCCACGGCCTGCCGATGATGGACGATCATGTCCTGCATGAACTTGACGTCCGCGCTCGTATAGCTTGACCCGGCGAGCTTGACCGCCTCCTCCGCCGAAAGGTCACGGCTGTCCTGGCCGGGAGCTCCGGGCTGGACGATCGGCGCGCTCTGGGCGAAGGCGATGCCGGAAGTGCCCGCCAGCATGGCGGCAAGCACCGCGCGCGCGGCGCGGCCGCTCAATTTCATATCGGTCATAGAGATCCCCGTGGACAAGTGAATTGACACCCAACCTGCCGCGCGAGACGATCCAGTCAAGGCCCTATGCGGGCAAATCGGCCTGCTTTCGACGAACGCCTCGCGGGAACCGGCCAACGCAAGATCGATTGTATGAAGCAGGCGAAGAGACAGAACGCGGCGCGCCGCAGAGGTCCGCATCGCGCCGCTCGCACCATTCGCCGCAGGTTTGCTCGCTTTGCCCTTGCGGCACGGAATCAAGGCGCACTAGACTGTGTCATTAAGCGCGCGGCAATCACAGGGATGTATTTCTTTTCCATGGCTTCCAACCGGCGACTCCCCCTCCTCGGCCTCCTGATAGGCGTAATCGCGCTGATCGGAGCGCCCCTGCAGGCGCAGGGCAACGACCTTGCGGCAACCTTCGACAACGCCTTCGGGACCGAGCTTCGGACGCCGCAGACCTTCGAGGCGATCTACGAAAGCGGGTTCGAGCAGCGCATCGCCGCGCTAGCCGACGGCTCGAACGGGCGCATCGGCGTCGCTGCTGTCGACCTTGCGACCGGCGACCAGATCGCGGTCCTCGGCGACCAGCTGTTTCCGATGGCCTCGACCAGCAAGATCGCGATCGCCGCGACCTATCTCGACATGGTCGAGAAGGGGCAATTTTCGCTCACCTCGGAATGGCCGTTGATGATCCCAATCCGCTCGGCCAGGTTCTCCTCGCCAGCAGCCCCCGTGCGCGAGGGGAAATACATGCAGGCGATTGACCTCATCGAGATCATGATCACCCGTTCGAGCAACCCTGCGACCGACGCCCTTCTCGCTGCCGTGGGCGGCCCCGAAAGCGTGAATGAATGGATACGCCGGCAGGGCATTAACGAATTCAGCATAAACCGCGACATCGCGACGCTCGTTCGGGACGACGGTGAATACGATCCGGCGAGCTACATCGACCCGCGCGATGCCGCTACTCCCAAGGCGATGGTGCGTCTCCTGACGGGGCTATATCGCGGCGATTTCCTGTCCGACACGCACCGCCGGGTCCTCCTCGGCGCGATGAGCCGCACGGTCACCGGCAAGCGCCGGATCGTCGCCAACATGCCGGACGAAGCCGTGGTGAGCCACAAGACGGGATCGCTCAACAACACGTCGAGCGATATCGGCATCATCGAATATCCCGACGGTCGCGCGATCGCGGTTGCGATCTACGTAACCGGCCAGGGTTCGCGTCTCGCCCGCGAACAGCGCATCGCTGCGATAGCCCGGGCGCTTTATGACGGCTTCGGGGCCAAGGCGCGGCTGCGGCAGGATGACGGCGTCAACTGGACCAGCGCGCCGCGCACCGGCGGTTGACGTTCATCCGATGCTCCGCGTGAAAAAGGGCGGCGCCTGAACGGCACCGCCCTCTCGTTTTCGTCAGCCTCGCAATGGATGCGCGGCGAACGGCGCGATCACTCGCTCGTCATTTCCTCGGCTTCGGCTTCGGCGTTTTCCACCGCTTCGTCGACCGCTGCCTCGGTGTCGGCAGCCATGCCTTCGGCGCCTTCTTCCATCTCGGCCATGCCTTCCTCTGCGGTGGCGGTGGCCTCATCGGCGACCGTTTCCGCATCGGCATTCATTTCCGCGACGGTCTCGTCGGTCGTTTCGGCGGTTTCGCCGCAGGCGGCGAGACCAAGTGCCGAAGTCGCGATCGCAGCGGCAAGAACGATCTTACGCATCAAATCAATTCCTTCTTCAGCGTCAGGGGGCGCGCAGCGTTCGTTCGAAGGCCGCGGCAAAACCGGTACGCTTCCCGGCTCTGCGCCCCTGAATAATGGCGAGAATGTGGCAGTGCAAGCAAAATGTGGCAGAACTGCCTTAATTCGGCCCTTGCCGCGGCCGCCGACACGCCGCTCTGTCCGCCCCCTGAATCAGGCCCAAAGCGGCTTACCCCCGCGCTCGCGCGATGCTAGCAGGCCTGCATGGGCACAGAGCGCAATCATCTCTATCTCGTCGACGGCTCCTCCTACATCTTCAGGGCCTATCACCGTCTGCCGCCGCTGACCGATCCGGAGGGAACGCCGGTGGGCGCGGTCTATGGCTACACCACGATGCTGTGGAAGCTCGCCGAGGATCTCGACGCGGCGGAGGGGCCGACCCATCTGGCGGTCATCCTCGACAAGGATTCGAAGAGTTTCCGCAACGACATCTATCCCGAATACAAAGCCAACCGGCCCGAACCGCCCGAGGATCTGCGCCCGCAATTCCCTCTCATACGCGACGCCACCCGCGCCTTCAGCCTGCCCTGCATCGAAGAGGCGGGGCTGGAGGCGGACGACCTCATCGCCTCCTATGCCCGCGAAGCGCAGCGCCAGGGCTGGGACGTGACGATCGTCTCCTCCGACAAGGACCTCATGCAGCTTGTCGGCGAGGTCGACGGCCCAAACGGACCTGCCCGCATCGACATGCTCGACACGATGAAGAGCCAGCGGCTCTACATTCCCGAAGTCGAGGCCAAGTTCGGCGTGCCCCCCGAACTGGTGGGCGACGTGCTCGCACTGATGGGCGACAGTGTCGACAACATCCCCGGCATTTTCGGCATCGGCCCCAAGACCGCGAGCAAGCTGATCGCCGAGCATGGCTCGCTTACCGCCGCTTTAGACCAGGCGCCGGAGATGAAGAAATCGAAGCTCAAGGAACGCCTAATCGAAGGGCGCGCCGATGCCGAAATGAGCCGGGTTCTCGTCACTCTCAAGGAGGATTGCGAACTGCCGCAGCCGATCGAGGCGATGAAGCTCGGCAAGGTACCGCCCGAACCCCTCGCCGCCTTCCTCGAAAAGCATGGCTTCACCTCACTGCTGCGAAGGCTCGGCAATGGCCATGGCAGCCCCGAGCGGGCCAACAATCTTGATCCCGCGGGAGAAAAACGCGCGGGCGACAACGGAACGGACGAGGGCAATCGCCAGCAGCCGCCAGAAATGCCCGCCGTCGATCGGAGCGCCTATGAAACGGTGCAGACCATGGAAGCGCTCGAGAAATGGATCGTCCGGGCGAAGGCGGCCCGGCTGGTCGCGGTGGACACCGAAACTTCCTCGCTCGACGCGATGCAGGCCGATCTCGTGGGAATCAGTCTCGCATTGGGCGCGAACGACGCCTGCTACATCCCGCTTGCCCATGGTTCAGGCGACATGTTCGCCGAGAAGCCGCAGCAGATCGAACGCGAGGCCGCGCTCAAGGCCCTGCGCCCGCTGCTCGCCGACGATTCGGTCACGAAAATCTTTCAGAATGGCAAGTACGACCTCAACGTCCTTGCCCGCCATGGCGCCCCGGTGAGCCCGATCGAGGACACGATGATCGTGAGCTTCGCGCTAGATGCCGGCCGATCGCAGGACGGGATCGGCGGTGGGCATGGCATGGACGAATTGTGCCAGCGCCACCTCGCCCACACCGCGATCGCCTACAAGGACGTCTGCGGCACCGGCAAGAAAGCGATCCCCTTCGGCGAGGTACCGCTGGACCGCGCGACCGAATACGCCGCCGAGGACGCCGACATCACCTGGCGGCTCTACACCCTGCTCAAGCCCCGGTTGGCAGTGGAAGGCGGCAGCCGCATCTACGAGCGGGTCGATCGGCCTCTGATCCCGGTCGTCGCCGGGATGGAACGCGAGGGCATCAAGGTCGATCGCGCGCGCCTGGCGAAGCTGTCCGAGGAATTCGCCAGGGAGATCGGCAGGCTCGAAGGGGAAATCCACGAGGCAGCGGGGCAGGAATTCACCGTAGGCAGCCCAAAACAGCTGGGCGATATCCTGTTCGACAAGCTCGGCTACAAGGGCGGACGCAAGGGCAAGAGCGGGCAGTATTCGACCGATGTCTCGGTGCTGGAGAAGCTCGCTGCCGAAGGAGCGCCGATCGCGCGGCTGGTGCTCGAATGGCGCCAGCTTTCCAAGCTCAAATCGACCTACACCGATGCGTTGCAGGCTGCGATCAATCCGCAAACCGGCCGCGTGCATACCAGTTACAGCCTTGTCGGCGCGCAGACCGGGCGACTGAGCTCGACCGATCCAAACCTGCAGAACATCCCGGTGCGCACCGCCATCGGGCGCCAGATCCGCGAAGCCTTCGTGCCGGAGGACGGCAATGTCCTGCTCGCTGCGGACTATTCGCAGATCGAACTGCGCCTTGCCGCCCACATGGCCGATGTCGACACGCTGAAACAGGCCTTTGCCAATGGCGAGGACATCCATTCGCGCACCGCTACAGAGATGTTCGGCGAAGTCACCCGCGACACCCGGGCGCGCGCCAAGACGATCAATTTCGCGATCCTCTACGGCATTTCTCGCTGGGGGCTAGCCGGCCGGCTGGAGGTGACGCCCGAAGAGGCGCAGGACATGATCGACACCTATTTCCAGCGTTTCCCCGGCATCCAGCGCTACATCGCCGAGACATTGGAGACCGTACGCGAGCGCGGCTATTCGGAGACATTGTTCGGCCGCAAGACCTGGTTCCCGCGGATCAATTCCAAGAACCAGGCAGAGCGCCAGGGATCGGAGCGCGCGGCGATCAACGCGCCGATCCAGGGGACGAGCGCGGACATCATCAAGCGGGCGATGGTGCGGATGCTGCCTGCGCTGCGGGACGCGGGCCTGCCCGATGTCCGCATGTTGCTCCAGGTACACGACGAACTCGTATTCGAGCTGCCCGAAGCGGACGTCGCCGCCGCCTCGCCGGTGATCGAACGGGTCATGGCGGAAGCGGCGCTGCCCGCAGTCAGGCTCGACGTGCCGCTCGGGGTGGAGATCGGGACCGGCGCTTCGTGGGATGCCGCACACTGATCGTGACGCAGCGGCGCCTTCGCTTTAGGGTCGCGCTCCATGGATGAGTGGATCGAAAGAACGCGCGAGCTCCTGCCGAGCGACTGGGCCAGCATCGCCGCGGCCGCGCTGGCGGCGGGGGTTGCGGTCGCCGTCGCACTGGTCGCGCATCGCATCCTGTTTCGCATCCTGCGCCGCGTGGCCCGTGCGAGCGAGAGCGACGCCGACAATATCGTCGTGCGCGAGCTCGTCCGGCCGACCCGCTGGGCGATCGTCGCGCTCGGGCTCGTCCTCGCCGCCCGGACCATGCCGGTGCTCGACACGGTCTGGCAGGCGATCGCCGGATTCATACTGCCGGCTCTGATCGGCTGGATGGCCCTTTCGATCATGCGGGCGACCGTGAAGGCGCTCGAATTGCGGGCAGATATCAGCGTCGCGGACAACCTCGCGGCGCGCAGGCGGCGCACGCGGCTGGCGATCTTCAGCCGGATCGGGACCTTCGCGATCATCTTCGTGACTGTGGGACTGATGCTTCTCTCGATCCCCGGAATCCGCGACATCGGCGTCACGCTGATGGCTTCGGCGGGCCTTGCCGCACTAGCGGTAGGCGCTGCGGCACAGCCTGCCTTGAAGGCCCTGATCGGCGGCCTGCAGATGGCCCTGACCGAGCCGATCCGGATCGACGACGTCGTCATCATCGATGGCGAATGGGGCCGGATAGAGGATATCCGCACGACCTATGTCGTGGTCCGCATCTGGGACGAACGGCGGCTGGTCGTGCCCGTGCACAAATTCCTCGACGAGAGTTTTCAGAACTGGACCCGGCGCGAATCCCAGTTGCTGGGAACGGTGTTCCTCCATCTCGATCCCATGGCAGAGGTCGAAAAGGTGCGGGCCAAATACGAAGAGCTGATCGCGCAGAACCCGCTATGGGATCGGCGCGTCCAGGTCGTGCAGGTGACCGGCACCGCGCCCGATTACATCGAGGTCCGGCTGCTGATGAGCGCGAAGGATGCCGGCACCGCGTTCGACCTGCGCTGCCAGATTCGCGAGGCGATGATGGCGTTCATCCGCGACGAAATGCCCGAGGCGATCGCGCGGCGTCGGTGGGAGCCGATCGAAAAGGACGGGGCGGACACATTGCCCGGCTGAAGCCAGGGGATCAGCCGTGCTTGCTGTCGCGTGTCGGTTGGAGCTTTTCGGGCACGACAAAGCCGATCGGCTGAACCTCGGCAGCGCGCTTCTTCAGCTCGCCCTGCATGTTGCGATATTCGTCTTCCATCTTCGCGGTGACCGTCGCGCGCGAATCCTTGAGCGCGGCCCGGAAATCCTCGTTGGCGACCTCGCTCACCTCGCTCCCGACCCGGCGCAGCGCGCCGAGCCCGGCGCGGCGGACAACATCCTCGAGATCGGCGCCGGTGAAACGTTCGGTCTCCGCCGCGATCGCGGAGAGATCGACGTCATCGGCGAGCGGCATGTTCGAGGTGTGGATCCGCAGGATATGCTCGCGCCCTGCCTTGTCCGGGGTGCTGACGAAGACCAGTTCGTCGAAGCGACCGGGCCTGAGCAGCGCCGGGTCGACGAGCGTCGGCCGGTTTGTCGCCCCGATCACGACGACCGACTGGAGGTCCTCCAGCCCGTCCATCTCGGCAAGGATCGTGTTGACGACCCGCCCCGTCACCTGAGGTTCGCCCTGTGACGAACCGCGGGCGGGGACGAGGCTGTCGATCTCGTCGATGAAGACGACGCAGGGCGCCACCGCCCGCGCGCGGGCGAACATCTTGGCGATCTGCTGTTCGCTCTCGCCGTACCATTTCGAAAGGAGGTCCGAGCTCTTCATCGAGATGAAGTTCGCCTCCGCCTCCTTCGCGACGGCCTTGGCGAGCAGGGTCTTGCCGGTCCCGGGTGGGCCATAGAGCAGAAATCCCTTGGCCGGGCGGATGCCGAGCCGGCGAAAGGCCTGCGGATTGCGCAGCGGCAGCTCGATCCCCTCCTTGAGCCGCTCAATCGCCTCGTTCGCGCCGCCGATATCGTCCCACGCGACATTGGGCACCTGCACCATCACCTCGCGCATGGCGGAAGGCTGGATGCGCTTCAGCGCGGAGAGAAAATCCTCGCGCGTGACGCAAAGGTCCTCGAGCACGTCGGGCGGAATCGTGCGCTCGTCGAGATCGAGCCGCGGCATAATGCGGCGCACCGCATCGATCGCCGCCTCGCGGGCAAGCGCGGCGATGTCGGCGCCGACAAAGCCATGGGTGACGCGGGCGAGCTCCTTCAACTCCACCGCATCCTCGAGCGGCATGCCGCGGGTGTGAATCGCGAGGATCTCTCGCCGCCCACGTTCGTCCGGAACGCCGATCACGATTTCGCGGTCGAACCGGCCCGGGCGGCGCAGCGCCTCGTCGATCGCATCGGGCCGGTTCGTCGCGGCGATCACGACTAGGTTCGAGCGCGCCTCGAGCCCGTCCATGAGGGTGAGAAGCTGGGCGACGAGGCGCTTTTCCGCCTCACCCGGGACCTGCTGGCGCTTGGGCGCGATCGAATCGATCTCGTCGATGAAAACGATGGCCGGCGCGGCGCGGCTCGCCTCCTCGAACACCTCGCGCAGGCGCTTTTCGGATTCGCCATAGCCCGAACCCATGATTTCCGGGCCGTTGATCGCGAAGAATTCCGCATCGCTTTCATTCGCGACCGCCTGGGCGAGCCGGGTCTTGCCCGTGCCCGGCGGGCCGTGGAGCAACACGCCCTTGGGCGGGTCAACGCCGAGCCGCGTGAACAATTCGGGATAGCGCAGCGGCAATTCGACCATCTCGCGCAGCTGCTGGATCGTGTCTTCCATGCCACCGACATCATCGTAATTGACCACCGCGCGCGCGTCGCGGGGCTCCTCGAACTCGGTGCGAAGTTCGACCTCCGTGTTCTCGTCGATATGGACGATGCCCTTGGGGCTGGTCGAGGCGACGGTCAGGCGGATCTGAGTGAGCGCATACGCCGGGGCGCGCAGCAGCTGGCGCACGTCGGAAGGCATGTTCTGCACCGGCTGCTGCCCCGTCGTCGCGACGAGATCGCCTGCGACCAGCGGCTTGCGGAAGAAGTTTCGCTTGAGCGCCTGGGTCGGCCCCTGCAGCCGCATCTCGCGCTGGGCGGGTGCGAAGACGACGCGGGTTGCAGGCCGGGATCGCGCGGCGGAAATCTCGACATGCTCGCCCGAGGCCGCCTCTGCATTGCCTCGCTGGAGGCCGTCGAGGCGCACTACGTCGAGGGTCTCGTCCTCGGGATAGGCGGCCATGGCTATTGCCGCGGTCGAACGCTTGCCCGCGATCTCGACGACGTCGCCCTCGGTAATACCGAGCGCCTGGAACGCCGAACGCGGCATGCGCGCTATGCCCTGTCCGGATTCCTCCTGGCGGGCGGGTGCGACCTGGAGTCGGGCGGTGCGGGCGTCATTGGCGGTATCTGCATCGGCCATGGGCAATCCTCTGGCTGCAACGGGCTTGCGTCGACGCTAGCTAGGAAGGCCGGAGGGCTATTGCAAACAGGCGCGGCAATGGCCCGCGGTGCAACGCCTCACCTGTCCGACAACGAGCGAGGGGCGCGCGGCGAGAGGGCAGAAAAAAGCCCGGCACGAAGGCCGGGCTTGAAAAGTTTGGGAGAGGATGCCTGAAAGGCACTATTGGTATGCCGCCGCGGCCATCATTGTGCAAGTGCGAATGGCGCATGGTTCGATGAAAGTTTTGCATCAGATCATGCGAATATCCGTGAGT
The DNA here is from genome assembly GCF_001719165.1 of Erythrobacter litoralis. NCBI lineage: Bacteria > Pseudomonadati > Pseudomonadota > Alphaproteobacteria > Sphingomonadales > Erythrobacteraceae > Erythrobacter > Erythrobacter litoralis. The sequence goes on along the minus strand of NZ_CP017057.1, from coordinate 353,568 downwards.
TGTGCCAATTCTTGCACATTATCTGCCTAAATAAGCGGCAGTCGCCCGCATTTTCGGCAAAAATGCCTTCTTCGGCGTTTTGCAATGCAGCACGAATCGACGGCCTTTGAAGCATCCTGCAAGGCGCGCGTGACAGCGGCGGGACAAGGCTCTAATCAGCCGCCTGACCGACCCCGAGCCATTCGAGGACAGCAATGAGCAAGCTCTACCCCGACGCCGCCAGCGCCCTTGAGGGCGTCCTCAGGAACGACATGCTGATTGCCGCGGGCGGGTTTGGCCTGTGCGGCATACCCGAACGCCTGCTCGATGCGATCCGCGACAGCGGGGTCACGGGCCTCATCTTCGCCAGCAACAATGCCGGCATCGACAATGAAGGCATCGGCAAGCTGCTGCGCACCAGGCAGGTCAAGAAAATGATCAGCTCCTATGTTGGCGAGAACAAGGAATTCGAACGGCAATTCCTCTCCGGCGAGCTCGAGGTCGAGTTCTGCCCCCAGGGAACCCTGGCTGAACGGATGCGGGCGGGCGGCGCGGGCATTCCGGGTTTCTACACCAAGACCGGCGCCGGCACTCAGGTCGCAGAGGGCAAGGAGCACAAGGACTTCCCCGATCCCGACGGCGTGATGTCGACCTATATCCTCGAGCGCGGCATCTTCGCCGACCTGTCCATCGTCAAGGCCTGGAAGGCCGACGAGACGGGCAACCTCATCTTCCGCAAGACGGCGCGCAATTTCAACCAGCCCGCCGCGACCTGCGGCAAGGTCTGCGTCGCGGAGGTCGAGGAGATCGTCCCCGCAGGAGCGCTCGACCCAGACCAGATCCACCTGCCAGGCGTGTTCGTGAACCGGCTCGTGCTGGGCGCGCCCTATGACAAGAAGATCGAGTTCCGCACCGTGCGCGAACGGGAATCCGCCTGAGCGACGCCTGTGCGCTTACGCCGATTCCTCCTTGCCGCAGGCGTCCTCGCACTGGCAGCCCCGCTTTCGGGCTGCGTCGCGGCAGCGATCCCGGTGGTCGCGGGCGGAGCGCTTGTGCGCACCGGCACCGATGGCAAGGACGCGAAAGTGAGCGCGGAGACCGCAGCAAAGGCCTCAGCCGCCCGCTCACCCGCGCGATCGACGCGAGACCTCTCGCGCGATGACGCAAGGCTCCTTGCCGGCTCTGCCCCTTCTTCGCTTTCGCTATCGAACGCAAAGCGCGGATACATGGTTGAAGGCTTCGCCGATTTTCTCTCGTTCGCAAGGGACACGGCCGCGGCCGTTCCGGACGAGGCTCCCCGGAAGTCGGCCCTGCTCGCCGATCCGGCCTCGCTCAGCGGAGAGCGCAAGTTCTGCTCGCAGGGCCCGCCCGCCGTTCTGATCGAGCTCGACCCGTCGGGCGGAATGCTGCCCGTTCAACCTATTCTCCAGGCCGATCGCACGCTGGCAGACCGACTGGAAGGCCTGAGGCAATCCGGCATGGAGATCGCATGGATTTCGGGCCAGTCGGCTGCCCATGCCGATGCCGTGCGCGAGGCCCTGACCACTGCCGCGCTAGACCCGGAGAGCCGCGACACTTTGCTGCTCATGCGCTATCCCGGCGACCGCAAGCAGACCAGGCGCGAGGACCTTGCCCGGCGCGCCTGCCTGCTTGCCATTGCAGGAGATGAGCGCGAGGATTTCGACGAACTCTATGCCTATCTCGTCAACCCCGAGGCCGCGCTCCGGCTCGAAAACCTGATTGGCGACGGATGGTTTCTCGTCCCGCCGCTTCATTCCTCAGACCAAAGGCCGACACAATGACCGATGAACCCAAGGGCTGGACCCGCGACCAGATGGCTGCACGCGCCGCAAAGGAGCTAGAGGACGGCTATTACGTCAATCTCGGTATCGGCATTCCGACGCTGGTCGCGAATCACATCCCGGATGGCATGATGGTGACGCTGCAGAGCGAGAACGGGATGCTGGGCATCGGGCCCTTCCCTTATGAGGACGAGGTCGATCCCGATCTCATCAATGCGGGCAAGCAGACCATCAGCGAGTTGCCGCACAGCGCCTATTTCGACAGCGCGACGAGCTTCTCCATGATCCGCGGCGGGCATATCGACCTCACCGTGCTGGGCGCGATGGAAGTGGCCGAAAACGGCGACATCGCCAACTGGATGATCCCGGGCAAGATGATCAAGGGCATGGGCGGCGCGATGGATCTCGTCGCCGGGGTCAAGAAGATCATCGTGGTGATGGACCACAACGCCAAGGACGGAAGCCCGAAGTTCATCCCCGAATGCACCCTTCCGCTGACCGGCGCGGGGGTGGTTGACATGATCATCACCAATCTTGGCGTGTTCCAGCGCCCCGATCATGACAGTCCGTTTCGCCTGATCGAACTCGCGCCCGGTGTCACGGCGGAGGAAATCGCCGATAAGACGACTGCGCATTACGAAAACGCGCTCGAAAGCGCCTGAGCCATGTGGCTCGATCACCCGCGCAATCCCGATGCCCCGCTCGCCGGGCTCAGGGTGGTTGAACTCGCGCGGGTGCTTGCCGGGCCCTATGCAGGGCAGGTCCTAGCCGATCTCGGCGCCGACGTGATAAAGGTCGAAAGCCCCGAGGGCGACGGGACGCGCGCCTGGGGACCGCCCTGGATCGAGCGTGCCGGACCCGCTGGCGAGACGCGGCGCGAGGCGGCCTATTACCACGCCTGCAATCGCGGCAAGCGGGGGATCACCGCCGATTTCCGCAACCCGGACGATCTCGCCCGCGCGCGCGACCTGTGCCTTGGCGCGGACGTGGTGATCGAGAATTTCAAGACCGGCAGCCTTACCAAGTTCGGCCTCGACTACGCCGCGCTCGCGCGGGAAAACGATCGGCTCGTCTACTGCTCGATCACCGGTTTCGGCCAGACCGGCCCACGCGCCCACGAGGCGGGGTATGACTTCGTGGTCCAGGGGATGAGCGGCTTCATGTCGCTGACCGGCGAGCCGGAAGGAACACCGGTCAAGATGGGCATCTCGATCTCAGACCTCGCGACGGGCGTGTGGGCGGTAAACGGCATCCAGGCCGCGCTGCTGATGCGCGAACGCACCGGCAAGGGCCAGCACGTCGACATGAGCCTGATGGATTGTTCGATCGCGCTCCTTTCGAACCAGGCGACCTATCATTTCACCACCGGGGAGAACCCCCCTCGCATGGGCAATGCCCATGCACAGGTCGCACCCTATGGCGTGTTCCCGGTCAAGGACGGCTACGTCATCCTCGCGCCGGCCAATGACCGGCTGTTCCACAAGCTCGCCGACCTGCTCGGGCGCAACGACTGGTCGGGCGATCCGCGCTTTGCGCATAATGGCGAACGGGTCGCGAACGCGAAGGCCCTCGATGCTGAGATCGCGGCGGCGACGGCAGCCTGGACGAAGGAAGCCCTGCTCGATGCCTGCCACGCGGCGGGCGTTCCGGCGGGGCCGATCAACCGGCTGGACGAAGTCTTTGCCGACCCGCAGGTCGCAGCGCGCGGGATGAAGGTCGAACCCGGCGGAATGGCGGGCGTGCGCAGCCCGTTCACCTTCTCCGGCGCGCAGCTCGCGCTCGACCGGCCTTCGCCGCTGCTCGGCGAACATGACCCGGAAGACTGAACGGGCAGGTCAGCCGAAAAGGCCCGAAATTCCGCGCCAGAGCCGCTCGAGAGGACCCTGCCCGAACCGCGCGATCCATGTAGGCGACCAGGCCAGCATCGCCATGATCGGCACGAATCCGAAGGCGAAGGCCTCGGCGCGGCTCACTGTCCCGAACAGGCCGAAGCCCCAAGATGCAAAGATCGAGGCGAGAATGACCGAGGTCATCAGGTAATTGGTGAGCGACAATCTGCCGACGGTCGCCAAGCGCCTGGTCGCAAAGCCGCCGGGCGTGAAGAACGCCATGGCGAGCGCGGCATAGGCAATGCCGAGCAGGGTGTCGAACGGGGCCGAAAGGACGAGGCTCGCTGCACCCGTAAGCGCGCCGGGAAAGCCGCTTTCCGCAACGAACCATGCCAGCGCCAGAAGGGCCGGGACTGCGACCAGCGCGCAGACCGCCGCGAGCCGCTGGAGCCGGAAGGTCCGCCACCTTCCAGCGAGCATTCCGCCGCGCCAGAACGCCATGCCGAGCGCGATCGCCGACAGGTTGAGCGGGAGCGAGGCGGCGATTGCCGAAAGCTGGCCCGGCATGCCTTCGACCCTGCGCACGACCCGCTCGCGCAGAGTTTCCTGCCCACGCTCGAGCATGAAGGACACCGCGGCAGGATCGGTGCCGAAATTGCGCTCCATGAAGAAGGTCGCATCGCTCGAGAACCGGCCCATGTGCCAGTCGTAGAGCCCGCCCCCGAACGTGACTATCCCGGCGCCGACATGGAGCGCCATGAGACCGATCGCGACCGCGACCAGCGCGCGGGGTGAAAGCGGGGCGAGGAGCGGCAGGGCCAGTCCCGCGAGTGCGTAGGCACGCAGGATATCGTTGTTGGCAAGCAGGATCGCATGGACCAGACCTATCGCGAACAGCACCGCCATGCGCGCATAATGCGCCCGCCAGGCCTTCCCCGGTCCCGATGCCGCGCGCCCGCGGTCGAACAGGATCAGACAGCCCGCCCCGAAAAGCATGGCAAAGAGCGTCCGGAACTTGTCCTCGACGAACACGAAGCTTGCCGCCCAGACCAAGCGGTCGAGCGGGCTCTCGCCGCCCCAGGCGAGCGGGTTGTAATAGGCCTGGATGGGCAGCGCGAAGACGTGGACGTTCATCCAGACGATGCCGATCACCGCGATGCCCCGCAGGGCATCGAGTTCGGCTATGCGTCCGGAAGAAGGTTGCGGCGCCACCACCATGGGCGAAGGCCCTAGCAGGCGGCGCTGCTCATGGGATCAGGAAAGCGCTGCCTTGAGATCGTCGACGAGATCGGTGCGCTCCCACGGGAAATGATCGCCCTCGGCCGGACGGCCGAAATGGCCGTAGGCCGCGCTCGTGCGATAGATCGGTTTGTTGAGGCCGAGATGCGTGCGGATCGCGCGCGGGGTCAGCCCGCCGAGCTTGCCGATCGAACGGATCGCGTGCTCGATCGCCTCGTCCTTTACGCCCTCGGCGCAGGTTCCATGCGTATCAACATAGAGCGACAGCGGCTCCGACACGCCGATCGCATAGGCGATCTGGATCGTGCAGCGCTTAGCAAGACCGGCCGCAACCACGTTCTTGGCGAGGTAACGGGTGATGTAGGCGGCGCTGCGGTCGACCTTGGTCGGGTCCTTGCCGCTGAACGCTCCGCCACCATGGGGCGAAGCGCCGCCATAGGTATCGACGATGATCTTGCGACCCGTGAGCCCTGCGTCGCCATCCGGTCCGCCGATCTCGAACTTGCCGGTCGGATTGATGTGCCATGCGGTTTCATCGGTGATGAAGCCTTCGGGAAGGATATTGCCGACGACCTTCTTCACATAAGCCTTGAGCTCGGCTTCCTTCTCGCCCTCGTGATAGCCCGGCGCGTGCTGGGTCGAGACGACGATGGCGGTGCAGGCGACCGGCTTGCCGTCGACATAGCGCAGCGTCACCTGGCTCTTGGCATCGGGTTCGAGAAATGGCGCTGCGCCCGACTTGCGGTCCTCGGCGAGCTGCTGGAGGATCTTGTGGCTGTAATCGAGCGTCGCCGGCATCAGGTCGGGCGTTTCGTCGCAGGCAAATCCGAACATGATGCCCTGGTCGCCCGCGCCCTCATCCTTGTTTGACCCTTCCGCGCCCGCATCCACGCCCTGCGCGATATGAGCGGACTGGCCGTGCAGGTGATTTTCGAAAGTCAGCGTCTTCCAGTGGAAGCCGTCCTGTTCGTAGCCGATGTCCTTGACGGTCCGGCGAACGGCGCTCTCAATTTCGTCGCGCGCGCCCGGCGCCCAGTAGCCGTTGAACTTCCACTCCTCGTTCTTGTCGTCATACATCGGCTTGCACCGGATCTCTCCCGACAGGACGACCCGCTGGGTGGTCGTCATGGTCTCGCAGGCGACCCGCGATTCGGGGTCCTTGCCAAGCATCAGGTCGACGATCGCGTCCGAGATCTGGTCGGAAACCTTGTCGGGATGGCCTTCGGAAACGCTTTCGGAAGTGAAGATGAAATCGCTGCGCATGATTCCCCCAGGGGTTCGTTGTCCAAGCCGCGCCCTCGATCATGTTCCCTTATGCAGATATAAGGAAATCTTTATGTCCGGGCAGTCGCAGCCAAGCACCTAGCCGCGCGAACGCCGCAGCGCAAGCAATCTCGGCACGGCGAGCGCGAGGACGATGAGCAGGGCGGCCCAGCCGAGCGGCAGTGCGTTTCCAAGGCGCGCGAAAAGGGTCGGCGGCTTCGGATCCGGGACGTACCCGTCGAGCCTCCCGGCCTTTCCCTGGCCGATGGCACCCCGAACCAAGCCGTTTGCGTCGATCACCGCGCTGATGCCGGTGGTGGTCGAACGCAGGACCGGCAATCCTTCCTCGATCGCACGCATCCGCGCCTGGGCGAGATGCTGGGGCGGCCCCCAACTGCCGAACCACCCGTCATTGGAAGGGTTGAAGATGTAGTCGGGCCGGTTCTGAGAATCGGTCACCTGGCCCGAGAACACGATCTCGTAGCAGATCTGGATGCCCGCCCGACCATGCTCACCCAGATCGAGCGTACGCGGGCCCGGGCCTGCGACGTATTCGATCGTCCCGGATGTCAGTCGAGAAAGGCCGAGGCGCTCGAGCGCCCATTCCATCGGCAGATATTCGCCATAGGGCACAAGATGCGCCTTGGCGTAATGCGCTTCGATTGCGCCCTGGCCGCTCAGCGCCAGCACCGAATTGCGCGCACTGACCGCGCCAAGGCGGCCGTCCGCGCGCGGCGCGATGTCTAGATTGACGACCCCTGTGAGCAAGGTCGAATCCGCGCCGATGACCTGCCCGATCCGCGCCCTCGCATATTCGGGGTCCGCGCCGGCGGTCATCCGGGCATAATAGCGCAGCGGATAGCCGTCTTCGAGATAGTCGGGGATCGCGCTTTCGGGCCACAGGACGAGGCGCGATTGTCCGTTGCCGGGCCGCGTCAGCCGGGCGATGCGCTGGAACTGCTCTTCGAACTTGGAGCCATCGTTGATCTCGTCCTGCGGGATCAGTGGCTGGATCAGCGCATAGCGCACCGCGTTGGCCGGCCGCGTCATTTCAGCGTCCAGGCCTGGCAGCAGCATCGCCGCCGCCATAACCAGCGCACTTGCGCCTGCGACGATCCAGCGCCGGACCGCGACAGCCCAAATCAGCCCGCTCGCCAGCAGGATCGCGAGGCCGGAAAGCGCATAGGTGCCGAGCCACGGGAGATAGCGAGCGATCCCGGGCGTGTCCCACCCGCCGAGCAGCATCAGGCCGAGCGGAGGCCACGGATACCCGGTAAAGGCCCAGCTGCGGACCCATTCCGTGACGATCCAGGCAGCGGCAAAAAGGGTCCCGAAGACCCCGATGCCGACACTCCGGGGAGCGAGCTTGCGAGTGGCGAGATGCGCCGCCAGCGCTGCAAGCCCGGGGTAGATCGCAAGATAGATGCAAAGCAGCGGCACGGCGAGCCAGCCCAGAAATTCGGGCATCTTCGCCTGGTGCGTGAAAGCCGTCGCGATCCAGTTGTTGGCAAGCGTCAGATGCGCCCACCCGAAAAGGTAGCCGCGCCATGCCGCCGCGCGCCAGTCAGGCGCGTCATGCAGGTGCCACACCAACCCGGCGAGGGCCAAAAGCCCAAGCATCCATAGATGAAAAGGCGGATACGCGCAGGCGCCCAGCAGACCGAGTGCGAGCGAACTCAGCCCCGGCCAGCGCTGTGGGAATTTACCCAGTGTCCTGGAGCGCACCGTCATGGATCAGGAAGAGACCGGATGCGAACCAGGCTTTCGCCAAGGATCAGCCGACGGTCTCGAGATTGTCGTCACCATCGCCGGAGGACGCTTCGTCCCTTCCGATCGAAGGCGGCAGGACGGAAGAATCGATCTCCCCGCCATCTTCGCCCTTCTTCGCGCGCGGCTTGCGCTTGGGAGCGGCACGGTCGCCCTTGCGGGGGGCCTTGTCGTTCTCGCCGCGGGGCTTGCGGGCCCTGCGCTTGGGTTCATCCGAACTTTCGTTCTCGGCAGGCTCGCCTTCGAAGCCTTCTTCACCCTCGCTCGAGCCGTCCTGGGCATCGCTGTCGTCGCGGTCGTCCCGGCGCGAGCGCGACCGGCGATTGCCGCCGCGCTTGTTGTCGCTGCGACGGTTGTTGTCGTCGTCGTCGCCGTAATCGTCGTCGTCGGACTGGCTGCGGTCGTCGCCCCGTTTCGAGCGCGCCTCTTCCTGGCGCGCCTTGTTGTCGGCGATCACGCGGAAATAGTGGTCGGCGAACTGCAGATAATATTCCGCCTGGACCCGGTCGCCATTGTGCTGCGCGTCCTGCGCGAGCTTCTTGTACTTCTCGAGCAGCTGCGGCGCATTGCCGCGTGCCCGGCTGTCGATCCGGTTGAGCTGGTTGCCCCCGCCCGAATTGCGATTTCCGCGACCACGGCGGCGATTGTTGCGATTGTTATTCAAGGAAAACGTTCCTTATCAGCGACCTGGCGCAAGCATTGATGCACTCACGGTCAACAGACCCCTTGCTATGCGCCGCCTGCCTGGCTTTTGCCAAAGGGGGCGCGCGCTCCGCGTTGCCAGAGGCCGGGGACGAGCCCTAACGGCCGTTTCAAGCGAGATTTGGAGCTTGGCCTAAGCGATTTGCGCCCTTCGCAGATCACTTGCCTGTGTGACGAGGTAGCGATGCCAAGCGGGTTTGCCAAGCCCCCCCCGGATTTTCCTCAGGAAAGGATGACCGCGCGCGGGCGGGCGGCGAGGTCGTTGCGGATTTCGACAGCGAATCCGGCCGCTTGAGCGAGGCCTGTGACTTCATCGCCCTGTCGCGCGCCGATTTCGAGCACCGCTGCCCCGCCTTCGATGAGCATGGCACGCAGGGCAGGAATGATGATCCGGTAGTCGTCGAGCCCGTCCGCCCCGGCGAAAAGCGCGCCCGCAGGTTCGTGCTCGCGCACGTCCGGGGCAAGGTCGGCATCCGCCTCGACATAGGGCGGATTGGCGATGACGAGGTCGGCGAGCGGCAGGGCGGTATACCAGGCATCGCCGTGCGGGCCCGGCATGGTCCAGTCTGTCCGGTGAAACCGCGCCCGCGCCGCAAGGCCAAGGCGCTCCGCATTGTCCCGCGCCACCCGCAGTGCGCCTTCGCTCCGGTCCAGTCCGATGCCGGTGAAGCCCGGCCGCTCTGCCAGCAGGGTGAGCAGAAGCGCGCCCGAACCCGTGCCGAGATCGACGATTTCCCCGCTGCGCCTGTCCCCCAGTACGTCGAGCGCGGCCTCGATCGCCGTCTCGCTGTCGGGGCGCGGGATCAGCACCTCCCGATCGACCCGGAATTCGCGCCCGAAGAATTCCTGAACGCCGATTATGTAGGCGACCGGTTCATGGCCTAACCGCCTTTCGACCAGGCGCTCGAACTTCGCCGGAGACGGGTCGGGCATTCGCCGCAGCAGCATGTCCGATCGGCTGCAACGCAGCGCGTGGGCCATCAGGATCTCGGCGTCGAGCCGAGCCGTGTCGCTGGTGGCGGCGAGCCGGGCGGCGGCTCCACGGATCGCATCGCCAGCGCTGCTCATCCGGCCAGCGCTGCGAGCCGCTTCGCCTCGTCCTCGGCGGTCAGCGCATCGACCAGTTCTCCGAGCCCCGGACCTGCCAGTATCTCGTCGAGTTTGTGCAGGGTGAGACCAATCCGGTGATCGGTCACGCGCCCTTGCGGGAAATTGTATGTGCGAATGCGCTCCGAGCGGTCGCCCGAGCCGACCATCGCCTTCCTCGCCTCGGCCTCGGCCCCTTCGGCTTCGTCGCGCATCTTTTCGTAAAGGCGCGCACGCAGGACCTGCATCGCCTTGGCGCGGTTCTTGTGCTGGCTGCGCTCGTCCTGCTGGGTGACGACGATGCCGCTAGGCAGGTGGGTGATACGCACGGCCGAATCGGTCGTGTTGACGTGCTGTCCGCCCGCGCCGGAGGCGCGGTAGATGTCGATCTTGAGGTCCTTGTCCTCGATCTGGACATCGACCTCGTCCGGCTCGGGCAGGACCGCGACGGTCGCCGCCGATGTATGGATGCGCCCGCCGCTTTCGGTGACGGGCACGCGCTGGACGCGGTGAACGCCGCTTTCAAACTTGAGCTTGGCGAAGACGCCCTGCCCTGAGACGTTGGCGACGATTTCCTTGAAGCCACCGACCTCGGCCGCGTTCATGCTGACCGGCTCGACCCGCCAACCCTGCTCGGCGGCGAAGCGTTCGTACATGCGGTAGAGGTCGCCCGCGAACAGCGCCGCCTCGTCGCCGCCCGTCCCGGCGCGGATTTCGAGCATTGCCGGCTTGGCATCGGCGGCATCGCGCGGGAGAAAGGCGACGGCGAGCGAGCGCTCCTTTTCGGGCAGATCGGCGCGCAGGCTTTCAAGCTCCTCCTCGGCCATGGCCTTCATCTCGGGGTCGGAAAGCATGTCCTCGAGCCCCGCGATTTCCTCGCGGATAGCCTTCACCTCGCGGGCGATCTTCGCCACCGGTTCGAGTTCGGCATAGTCGCGGCTCGCCTGCACGAATTCCTCGCCATCGAGCGTGCCCGAAGCCATGCGCGCCTCGAGCTCGGCGAAGCGATTGGCGATCTGGTCAAGGCGTTCGGGGGGGATTTTCATGCAAGCAGGGCTTCGATTTCGCCCTGACGCTCGCCGCGGACCCTGACACTTTCGGCAGAAACGAAGGAAACGAGGCTCTTTGCGCCCATTCTCGACGCCTTGTCGAAGCGCTTGCGAACACTGCCGGTCGCCAGCATTTCAGCAGCGAAACCTGCCGCACGCAGCTTCCCGATCGACGCGATGGCATCGGCAAGAAGCGTATCGTCCTCGACGACCACGATTACGTCTGCTGGCGTTTCGCCCTCTTGCGCAACCAGCATCGCCAGCCGCTCGATCCCCGCGGCCCAGCCGACCGCCGGGGTCGCGGGGCCGCCGAGGCTTTCCATCAGCCCGTCATAGCGCCCGCCGCCCAGCACCGTGCTCTGCGCGCCGAGCGCCGCGGCCGCCGCCGAACCCTCGTCCGGGATGAATTCGAACGCGGTGTGGCGATAATAGTCGAGCCCGCGCACGAGGCTTTCCGCGCGCACCCAATTCACACCCGCCGCTTCGAGACCGCTCGTCACCGCCTTGAAGAAGCCGCGCGCCTCCTCGGAGAGATAGTCGTCGATCCGCGGCGCATCGGCGAGGAAGGCGCGATCACGCGGGTCCTTGGAATCGAGAATGCGCAGCGGGTTCTTCTCCAGCCGCTCTTGCGAATCCTCGGACAGATCGCCCTTCACCCTGCCGAAATAGTCGATCAACCCGGCCCGCCAGGCCTCCCGGCTTTCCGCATCGCCAAGCGTGTTGAGATGCAGCGTCACGCCCTCGATGCCGAGTTCCTTGAGCAATTGGTCGGCCATGGCGAGCAATTCGACATCCGCCTGCGGCTCGGCTGCGCCGATGATTTCGGCGTCGATCTGATGGAACTGGCGATAGCGGCCCTTCTGCGGGCGCTCGTAGCGGAACAGCGGGCCGTGGGTCGCCACTTTCAGCGGCGCATGCTGCTGCCAGCCATTGGTGAGAAAAGCGCGTGCGATACCCGCCGTGAATTCGGGCCGCAGGGTGAGCGATTCGCCTCCGCGATCCTCGAAGGAATACATCTCCTTCGAGACTACGTCGGTCGTCTCGCCAAGCGACCGGGCGAAGACTTCGGTGCGTTCGAAGACCGGGAATTCGGCGCGGCGAAAGCGGTAGAGGCGGCGGACCCGTTCGAAGGTCTCGACCACGAAGGCAAAGGCTTCGGCATCGGCGCCGAAAATGTCTTGCGTGCCGCGAACCGCCTTCGGAGTGTTCTTGCTCATGGAAATGTCCTTGGTTGCCCGCGCGATTAGGCGAGACTTCCGGTTGCCGCAATATCGAGAGCGGGCTATCGGCCCTCGACGCTGCTCTTGGGGAAAGAGGGGGCAGCCCAACAAGGACAGGAAGGCATTCATGCGCATCGACAAGATCCCGACCGGGAACAATCCCCCCGACGATCTCAACGTAATCATCGAAGTGCCGACCGGCGGGGAGCCGGTAAAGTACGAATTCGACAAGGAATCCGGCGCTTTGTTCGTCGACCGGATCCTTCACACGCCGATGCGCTATCCGGCCAATTACGGCTTCGTGCCGCATACGCTTTCGCCCGATGGCGACCCGCTCGATGCGCTTGTGATCTCGCGCTCGCCCTTCATTCCCGGCTGCGTGGTGAACGCGCGCCCGATCGGCGTGCTCAACCTCGAGGACGAGCATGGCGGCGACGAAAAGCTCGTCTGTGTGCCGGTCGACACTACCTTCCCCTATTATTCGGATGTGGGCGAGACCAAGGATCTGCCCTCGATCATCTTCCAGCAGATCGAGCACTTCTTCACCCACTACAAGGATCTCGAAAAGGAGAAGTGGGTGCGGATCGGCAATTGGGGAACCCGCGCCGAGGCACAGCAAATCGTTATCGAGGCGATCGAGCGCGCCAGGAACGGCGGCTGAAGGAAGCGGCCGGCACCCGGCTCACTCGACCGGGCGCCCCTCGTCCAGCAAATCGCGGCTGCTCGCGGGGTCGGTGCTGCGTTCGGCTTCGACCAATTCGCTGATCTCGCTTTCAGGGCGGATGTCCTCCGCTTCCGCCGACGCTTCGCGCACCTTGCGCGGCTTTCGAGGCTCATCCCTTTCCCGCGGCGACCGGCCGATCGGAAGCGGATCGGTGCGCCCGTCAAAGCGCAGGCGGTAGATCGGCTCCGGCAGGGCGAAACCGGCTTCCTCGAGCGCGTCCTTGACGCCGGCAATGGCGAGGCTTCGCGACTTGAACCAGTCGGCCTCGCGCTGGTCGATCCAGCCGAAGAACTGGATGACGATGTTCGAATCGCCGACATTGACGATGCGCGCGGCAGGGGCCGGGTTCTCGAGCACGAACCGCAGGCCGCCCAGCACTTCGATCCCCAGCGCCATCGCCGCGCGCGGATCGTCGTCGGCATCGACCCCGAGTTCGAAATCGAAACGCCTTTGAGGGTTGCGCGTGTAATTGAGGATCACCGCCTTGAAGACCTGCGAATTGGGAATGCGCAGGTGATTGCCCTCGAGCGTCATCAGGATCGTCGCCCGGCTTGTTAGCCGGATCACCCGGCCCTCCAGATTGTCGATCAGGACATGATCGTTCGGCCGGAAGGGCTGACGCAGGCTCAACATCAGCGAGGCGACGTAATTCTCGACCGTGTCGCGCATCGCAAAACCGAGTGCGATCCCGATCACCCCTGCCCCGCCGAGCAGCGCCCCGAGCAGGGCGCCCGCGCCGAGCATGTCGAGCGCGATGACAAGCCCGCCGACGACGAAGGCGAAGCGGACCGCAGTGCGGATCAGTTCGGCGAGAAAGGCATTGGGGGCGACCCGGTCCCACACGAAGCCGAAGCTCGCAAGCAGATAGCCGAAGCCGCCGACCAGTGCCGCGATGATCGCGGCAACGGCCAGGAGCGGGAGAATAGCGAGCGCTTTCTCGCCGATCTCGGCGGCCTGTCCGAGGACCGACAGGTTGCGCTCGATCGAAAGATCGCGCCTGATCTGGTTTTCGACCGTGGCGACCCCGGAAACCCGACCGGCGATCGCCTCGGCGCGAGCGATCGCCTCGGCATCGGGCACGGTCCCGGAAAGCGTCACGACCCCTTCGCGCACCGTCACGGTCACGGCCCCGAATTGCGGAAGTTCGGAAAAGATGCCCCTGATGCGTGCCGCGATCCGGCCGTCGCCGGCTGGATCCTGCTCCTGCGCGATCGCGGGGACGGGCTCTGAAGCTGCTGGTGTTTCGGTGGTGGCAGGAAGCGTCAATGCTGCGCTGACAGGCAGGGCAATGGTCGCTGCCAGCAGGATCGCGAGAAGGCGCAGCACCGACACTCTATTCCCCTCCCCTGAAGCCGACTGGATTCGAGGAGAGCATACAGCAGGCCGGGACAAGCGAAAGGCTCTGCGCCGAAACATCGGCGCAAGGCGATGCGGGAACGTTCAGAAGATCGCGAAGAAAGCCTTGATCAAGATCGTCAGCGCAACAGGGAGTCCCGTCGCGAGCAGCCAGAGCGCAGCCGCATCGCGCCGGAAGGCAGGCGCATGGGACGGGTCGAGCGCCTGTTCGTCGGTAAGACCCGACCAGCGCTTCTCGAACCAGCGACAGGCCGGAATGATGCCGGCCACGAGGATGACGAGCGCGGCATAAGGCAGCAGGCCGGACGCGCCTTCGTTCAAGGCCTTCACCGTCATGAATATCTGGAGACCGGTATAGACCAGCAGGGCATAGGCGACATGATCGCTCATCGCCCGGCGCCAGTCTCGCACGCCCTGCGCTTCACGCGCGCGCGCCGGAATTCTTTTTGCGCGGGCAGCTGCCCGGTGCTGGCCATGCGAAGTATCGTTCATTCTCGATCCCCGAATACTTTCCGTCTGCCCCGAGAGTATCACAGAACCGTCGCCTTGTTGCAAGGACGGTAACCAAACCGAAATAATGTTGCGCCCGGCGCATTTCAGCCGATGCAACCTCCGGATTTTGCCTGATTTGCTTTGCGCGCAGCCTGTGCGAAGCACCCCGGGCACGATCCGGCCGCTCGATCGGGCCCCGCATGGAAAGGGCGCGCCCATACCTTGTTAGCAAAAATCCTGCCAAATTCGCGATCAACGCCCTTACATGGTCCGTCATGGATGCTAAGGCGTGCGGCCATGGACAAGTCATCCGCGATCGAGGAGCCCGCAGCGGCCGCTTCCGCCGATGGGCAAGGTGCGCACCCATCGCTGCACGAAGGCGGGCTCGAGGTCATCTCGATCGCCAAGAGCTATGACAAGCGCGCGGTGCTGACCGACATTTCGCTTACGGTGGCGAAGGGCGAAGTGCTCGGCCTGCTCGGGCCGAACGGCGCGGGCAAGACGACCTGCTTCTATTCGATCATGGGGCTGGTGAAGCCCGATTCGGGCCGCATCCTGATGGACGGCGAGGATGTGACCACCTTGCCCATGTATCGGCGCGCGATCCTCGGGCTAGGCTATCTGCCGCAGGAGACGAGCATCTTTCGCGGCCTCACGGTGGAGCAGAACATCGAAGCCGTGCTCGAACTGGTCGAGCCCGACCGGCAAACGCGGGCCGCCGAACTCGAACGACTGCTCGGCGAATTCGGCCTGACACGCCTGCGCGACGCGCCGGCAATGGCGCTGTCGGGTGGTGAGCGGCGGCGCTGCGAGATCGCCAGAGCGCTGGCGGCAAAGCCTTCGATCATGCTGCTCGACGAACCCTTCGCCGGGATCGACCCGCTTTCGATCAACGACATCCGCGATCTCGTGAAGGATCTCAAGGGACGCGGGATCGGCGTTCTGATCACCGACCACAATGTCCGCGAGACTCTCGATATCGTCGACCGCGCCTGCATCATCTATGGCGGGCAGGTCCTGTTCGCCGGCAGCCCGCAGGAACTCGTCGCGGACGAGAATGTGCGCCGGCTCTATCTCGGCGAAAGTTTCACGCTGTGAGCCGGCAGCGGGGATAGGCCATGGCGCTGGGTCCGCGGCTTGACCTGAGGCAGTCGCAATCGCTGGTCATGACGCCGCAGCTGCAGCAGGCGATCAGGCTGCTAGCGGCATCCAATCTCGAACTCGAAACCTATATCGGCGAAGCGCTGGAGGCGAACCCGCTGCTCGATGCGGGGACGACGGGCACGGAGGAACGCGCCGAACCGCCCGAAGACGGCGAAACCCCGCGCGAGGAAAGGACCAGCGACCTCCTGATGGAAGCGGGCGAAGGCGAAGGCGATGCGCCGCTCGATCTCGATCCCGCGGCGCTCGACCATGACCGCGAGACGGGCGACGGGGCAATCGCGGGCGCCGAAAGCGGCGACTGGGGCGGCGCGGTCAGCGCCCCGGGCTCCGGAAGCCTCGAGGACTATCCCGATGTCGAACAGCTTGGTGCCGCCGAGATCACGCTGGGCGAACACCTGCTCTCGCAGGTAGGCGCCTCGGCGCGCGACGAGCGGCAGGCCTTCATCGCCAGGCACATCGTCGGCCTGCTGGACGATGCGGGCTACCTTCGCTTCGATCTGGAGGCGATCGCCTACGACCTCGGAGCCGACCACACGAGCGTCGGTGAAGCGCTCGATCTCGTCCAGTCACTGGACCCTTCCGGTGTGGGCGCGCGCAGCCTTGCCGAATGCCTCGCGATCCAGGCACGCGACGCCGACCGCTACGATCCGTGCATGGCCAAGCTGATCGACAACCTCGACCTGCTTGCTCGCGGGGAGATCGCCCGGCTTAAGCGCATGTGCGCGGTGGACGAGGAGGACTTCGCGGACATGCTGCGCGAATTGCGCGGCTACGATCCCAAGCCCGGCCTCGCCTTCGCGCCGTCGCGTGTCGAGGGGGTCGTGCCCGACGTCCTGTTGAGCGCGAACGGCGCGGGCGGCTGGGACATCGCGATCAACGAGGAGACCCTGCCCCGCCTCGTCGTCAACCGATCCTACTACATCGAAATCAGCGCCGCAGCCTCGGATGCATCGGCCCAGGGCTGGCTCAAGGAGAAGCTCGCGGATGCGCACTGGCTGATCCGCGCGCTCGATCAGCGGCAGAAGACGATCCTCAAGACCGCCGCCGAGATCGTCCGACGGCAGGACGGCTTCTTTCGCCGCGGCGTTTCCGAACTGCGGCCCCTGACCCTTCGCGAGGTGGCCGAGAAGATCGATATGCACGAGAGCACGGTCAGCCGGGTGACCAGCAACAAGTACCTTGCCTGCGATCGCGGTACCTTCGAACTGAAGTATTTCTTTTCCAGCGGGGTCGGACGGATCGGCAGCTCTGGCGAGAGCGAAGGGGCCTCGTCGGAAGCGATCAAGGCGCGGATCAGGGCGCTGATCGATGCGGAGGACCCCAAGAAGGTCCTCTCCGACCAGAAGCTGGTCGACCTGCTCAACGAAGAGGGCTTCGATCTCGCCCGGCGCACGGTAGCGAAATACCGCGAGGCGATCGGCATTGGGTCGAGCGCGCAAAGGCGCCGGGCGAAGAAGCTCGAAGGGTTGTGAGGCACCCCGTGCGTCTGCGTAGGAATACCTGCGACTCGCGGTAAAACCTCGCTTTACGCTTAATTAACCTTTCCCGTTCAGATGTTGTGTGGTTAATGAAGGGCAACACCTCTTTCCGAGGCGTTACCGCGGGAACTGAACGCGAATCGAAAAGGGCCGCCTTCTGCGAAGGTTCGCCCGCTGGATTTCACGGCGGGCGACGATCGGGCAAGTGACGACAGGGGAACGACAATGCGAGTGCTTCTGATCGAGGATGAGCCGACCACGGCGAAAGCCATCGAACTCATGCTCACGACCGAAGGGTTCAACGTCTATTCGACGGACCTGGGCGAGGAAGGCCTCGATCTGGGCAAGCTCTACGATTACGACATCATCCTGCTCGACCTGAACCTGCCGGACATGCATGGCTATGACGTGCTCAAGAAGCTGCGCGTCGCCAAGGTGCAAACCCCGGTCCTGATTTTGTCGGGCATCGCGGAAATGGACAGCAAGATCCGCAGCTTTGGCTTCGGCGCCGACGATTACGTGACCAAGCCATTCCACCGCGAGGAACTGGTCGCCCGCATCCATGCCGTGGTGCGCCGTTCCAAGGGCCACAGCCAGTCGATCATCCGCACCGGCAAGCTCGCCGTGAACCTCGACGCCAAGACGGTCGAAGTCGATGGCGCGCGGGTCCACCTGACCGGCAAGGAATACGCGATGCTCGAGCTGCTCAGCTTGCGCAAGGGCACGACGCTGACCAAGGAAATGTTCCTGAACCACCTTTATGGCGGAATGGACGAACCCGAACTCAAGATCATCGATGTCTTCATCTGCAAGCTGCGCAAGAAGCTCAGCCATGCTTGCGGTGGGGAAAACTACATCGAAACCGTCTGGGGTCGTGGCTATGTGCTGCGCGACTCGAATGAAGAGGTCGAAGCCGCCTGATCGCCGGTACCCGAACGATCGAGAAAACACCCGGGGCGGCGACGCTCCGGGTGTTTTCTTTCGTGGCCTGCACGGCGCACCCGTTCAGTCCAGCCTTTGCAGGCCCTCGGCGAGATCAAGACCCGAGGGCTCCTGAAAGACGCGCAGGCCGAATTCGGGGATGATGGCAAGGATGTGGTCGAATATGTCCGACTGGATCCCCTCATAGACCGGCCATTCGGTAGTCGCGGCAAAGCAGTAGAGCTCGAGCGGAACCCCCTGCGGCGTCGGGGCGAGCTGGCGCGCCATCAGGGTGAAGCCCTTGTCCCGCACCCGCGGATGGTCCTTCATGTAGGCGACCGCATAGGCCCTCAGCGTGCCGATATTGGTGATCCGCCGGGCATTCACCAGGTCATCGCCTTCGGACAGGGTGCGCGCGTTCCATTCGTCGAGTTCCGCGCGTTTCGCATCGAGATAGGGCTTGATGAGGCGGAAACGCGATAGCCGCGCAATCTCATCGTCGTCGAGGAAGCGGATCGTGTTCTGATCGAGATGGACGGCCCGCTTGATCCGCCGCCCGCCGGCATCCTTCATTCCGCGCCAATTGATGAAGGCGTCCGAAATCAGGCGGTGGGTCGGGATCGTGGTGATCGTCTTGTCGAAATTCTGGACCTTTACTGTGTGCAGCGCGATGTCGATCACGTCGCCGTCGGCATTCATGCTCGGCATTTGGATCCAGTCGCCCACCCGCAGCATATCGTTCGACGAAAGCTGCACGCTCGCGACGAGGCTCAGGATTGTGTCCTTGAACACCAGCAGCACGACCGCCGCCATCGCGCCCAGCCCGCCCAGCAGCACGATCGGCGACTCCCCGATCAGGACTGAGATGACGATGATCGCCGCCCCGCACAGGACGACGATCTTGAGAACCTGGAGATAGCCCTTGATCGGCCGGTTCTTCGAGATCGGGCGGCGTTCGTAGACCTCGTTGGCGTAGGTCAGCGCCTTGACGATTGCCATCGCGATCGAGAGCACGATCAGCCCTTGCGCGACATTGGTGACGACGAGACGCGCGTTTTCCTGCAAGTTGGGGACGAAATTGATCCCGCGCGAGACGATCAGAAGCGGGATCACCGTCGCGAGCCATGCTATGGCCTTGTCAGAGGTATCGGTCTTCTTGTCGAGGAAGGGTGCGGCGGCGCGCAGTATTACCTTTTTGAGCAGGAAGTTGACTGCCAGCGCAGCAAGCGCCAGCAGGAGAAGGCCGATCAGCGACTGCACCCACAGCGCCTGTTCGTTGAAACTCGCAAAGAGATCGCTCATGCCGGGCGCGATAGCGGCAGACGGTGAGCATGCTCAAGCCCTGCGGGTCTGCAATTCGTCCCGGCACGCGCACGAGGGGCTGGACAAAGGCCCCCCGCTGGCCCTAGCGGACGCCTGATGACGGCTTACAAGGAAGGCGATCCGACAACGCTCAGCAGGCTTTACGGCCGGTCGGTGGGCAAGCCGCTGCGCGCCCGACAGCAGGGACTGGTCGACAACCTACTGCCTCAGATCGCCGTGCCCGAAGAGGGTCCGGTCACCGCCGAAAGGCTGTTCGGCGAGGATTGTCCGCTTCATTTTGAGATCGGCTTCGGCGGCGGCGAGCATCTCGCCTATCGTGCCGACCTCCTGCCGAACCATGGCTTCATCGGCGCCGAGCCGTTCCTCAACGGGGTGGCTCAGGCGCTCACCCATGTCGTGGAGCAGCGGCTTGCCAATATTCGACTGCATCATGGCGACGCACTCGAGGTTCTCGCCCGGGTGCCCGACGGCGCGCTAACTATGATCTATCTTCTTCACCCCGATCCCTGGCCCAAAGCGCGTCACGCCAAGCGACGGATGATGAACGATGGTCCGATTTCTCTCTTTGCCGACAAGCTCAAGCCGGGCGGCGAGTTGCGCTTGGGGACTGATCATGCCGTCTATCTGCGGCATGCGCTGATGGTTATGCAGCGCCACAGCGAACGCTTCGAATGGATCGTCGAAGGCTCCTCAAGCTGGCAGAACCGCCCCGCAGGCTGGTGCGAAACGCGCTACGAACAGAAAGGACGCGAAAAATTCGGTCATGAGATCTGGTATTTACGCTGGAGACGCACACCTACCTAGCCCAGACATTTACCTTGACGACATGAAATGTCGGCCGCGGTGCAACTAATGGCCTTTGAAAAACGTGGGCACAAGGGTTCGAATCCGTTTGGATATCACCCCGACGCTTGGATTTTCCGAAATAATCATCAAACTCATAGCACTGCCGACAAGTTTTATATTATCTGGCACGATCTAACTTTACAGATGGTTTATTACAGATCCCAAGCGGCGAGAGCAAGCTCGGCAAACCTTTTACAAAACCGGCGCATATCTCCCCGCGCACGCCAAGTAACGCATTGGTTTTGAGGAAGCCATCGGTCAACAGCGCAGTGCCTTTGTAGCCGATCATCCGATCTTTGCTTAGTAAATTGATCAACGGAAGGCCGCGGCCGCCACCGACTGCGTGCAGTTTGGGCCGCTTATGGTACTCCGATAAGTGGCGGAAGAGCCTCTTCTTCGGCGTTCTTGCCAACGTGCGCAGTGGTCAACGGCATCGATCGTCAACTCATCCGGATAGCCCCAAGGCCCGCAAGCTCTTCGGAGATCGTGCCGCTCACGATCCGCCAATCACCGGATCGCAACCACGAAAAAATAAAGCTCGATCGGAGACGCATCTGTATATTGCTCAAAAAATAGCCTCTGAGATCAACAGAACCACGTTAGTGCTGCTATTGGAGCCAAAGGCGTGCGACACACAATCAAGATATTTCCTTAGGATACGTGAGTAAATGGCCCCTGATCACAATTCTTCCATACTCTTCTCACTAACGGGCCCAAATCCACTCATACATCACCTTCTACAATAGAGCTATTCATCATGAAATATGATTTCATCTTCGGCACGCTCTATCTGTACTTTCTCAGAAACTAAGCTGACATCGAGGCCGGCTGATCTGCATCATACATGAGCCGCACAGCTTCCACAGCGTGGCGGACGTCGAGCTTGTTCATCATATTGAAGCGATGCACCTCGACAGTCCGATGGCTAATGTTCAATTCCCTCGCGATACCCTTGTTGGTCAGACCTTTGGCCAACCAATCCAGAACTTCGCGCTCCCGTTGGGATAGGGAAGCGACGCGAGCGCGGGCCTCCAACATGCGGCGGCGCGCCAAACTGAATTCGTCAATCTCAGTCGCCACGCGCAAGAGACAGCGAGCAACCCGCTCCCGTTCCAATGGAAGTTCGAGATAGTCCAATGCGCCAGCCTTGATCGCCTCAACGATGCGCTGAGGGTGTGGGCACGCGTCGAAAGCAATCACTGGAAGATGGACACTCATTTCCGCCAGAATGTCGATAAGATGAGAGACGCCCCCCCTATCGGCATTATCACGAGCTAAAATCACTCCCGATTTAGGAGGGAAATTTTTTATCTCTTCAACACCGGTATATACTTCAGCATGGTAGCCCATTTCAAAACATATTCGCGCGAGCATTGCCCGCACACGGCTTTCGGCCTCAACAATGTGTAGGACGAGCCTCGCCCCACTGCATTCTTTGATCTGCTCCATATTCGCTCCCCTGGCTAACGAAAGTTAGCTTAAAAGGAGATTTACCTTTTCACGTAACCAAGTCAGTAAGGGCGAATACGTAGAAAATCGCAGCCAACATAGCGCTTTCCCCTATAGCCATAACCTAAGTCCTGCAGCTATTCTTCGCTATAAAGATGGCCAAAGGAGTTTGCGATGGATGAAATGCTCTTTTTGAGACGTTTAGAGGCGTTAGCCAGTGAATGCGAATTTCGGGGGGACTATGTAAGTGCAGCCCACCTACAACTGGTCCTTGATCGTATCTTGGATGGCGATTCTCCATCTTCTCCCTGCCTATTGGACAGGCTATTCATCCAAGAACTTCAATAAGGAGAGAATTCTTCTAGTTTGCCGGCCATGTTCCAATTTCTCGCCATGAATACGAAGACATTGCACTCGAGCAGAACTTCTTCGCAGCACGCACTCGCAATGCTACCAACGCGTCAGCCGCTTTTGTCGGACGCCAGATGTGCGACGTCATCGGCGCAGCTGCTTTTCAGCTTCTGGCTAAACGATCTGCCTGGCACAGCCGCTATTGCACTTCATGGGATCAAATGATTTCCACCAATTCCTTGGCCTAAGTTGGGTAACCGCCAGCGGTAAACCCGGTGGTCAGGCTGGGGATGGCCATGGCAGTGCGGACATGACGCGAAGCCTCTCAACTCAGGAATTTGCTCGTCGATCATGGCCCTCGGCTTAACCTCACCGACTGATGCAAAATCGCGCGGCCGACAAGCAGGAGGTTGCACATTAGGTTTTTTTTCTTAATCCTGACGCACTGACTCTGTCTTACTATCAAAACTAAACAGACCCGGGGCAGCAAGAAGGCAGTGCTTTTATGTCAAAAAGACATGTGACCGATCTATCCGCCAAACTCGACGCTATGCAAAACTTGCTTAACGAAGTTCGGGAAGCAAGTGGTGGTGATAGCTACGGGCCTACGCAAATTAATACAGATACAAGGCTAAAAGAAGCATTAGAGATAGCGCGCAGAGCGTACAATAATAGACGCAGTCGCTGCAACTTTTTCGATAGCAAGAATCTTTTCGGCGAACCCGCTTGGGATATTCTTCTTGACCTTTTCATCCGACAGGCGAGCTCGGAAAGGGTATTGGTGAAGAGCGCCTGCATCGGCGCTGCTGCGCCAGCGACAACCGCCTTGCGCTGGCTCAATGTTCTTGAAGAACAAGGCCTCCTCAGCATAGCAATCGACCCGGAAGATAGACGATCTAAGCTGGTCAGCCTCACTCCTAGAGGCTTCGAGAGCATGTTGCGCTACCTTCACACAGTCGCAGCTTAAATTGCGAGGTCTTCCCTTAAGCGCAAGCCGCTCAGAAGCGATGCAAGTTCTCAGTATCTCTTAGCAAGTCTGCCACTTTACGATTGATCGACATAGCCTAACACCATCTAGCGTTGCTTCAGTCGCGCTGGGAGGACCAAGCATCAACTTGCTGCTGCAGGAAACTGAGGGTCGATTGCGACGAGGCCACGCGGCGCTCTGCGGCTGCAAACTCTCGAGTAAGACGTGCGCGTAACTGCTCCTGCTGTTCCGCGATCCGCGAAAGCCGTTCGTCGTTGTTTTCGATCTGACGCTCGAACCGCTGAAGTGAGCCCCCTAATGAACCCGGATCGGACGCAAGACTGTTATCTCGAGCCAACCTTTCGATTGTCGCAAAAACTCCGAAGACCCCCGTGGTAAACATCGCGGCAGTGCCTTCAAGATTCTCTTGCAGTGTAGCATCGAGACGAGCGCGATCGAGGCGAAAACTCCCGTCGCGATTGATCGACAGCCCTAGATCAGCGAGTGTGCTGGGCTCTCCCGCCGTAGCATTGGGCATCACAATCACGCTGGTCAGACGAGATAAGTCTCGGCGGAGCTCTCGCGCACCAGTATCGTTGCCCAACTCGCCGCCGATCGGTGACGCCACTTCGCCCAACCTGCTGACGACATCATTCAGGGCTGAAACAAAATCGCCCATCACGCTAGTAATCGCGCTAGCGTCGTTCGAGAATTCCAGTGTTGTTGGCGAGCCGGCATTCGTCGCATTCAGCTGCAAAGTTATGCCTTCAGGCAAGCCAGTTACCCTGTTGGTGGCACTGGTTAGCGGCACGGTGTCGAGAAGAAAGTTTGCATCACGCGGAGTAGTACGCAATTCGCCTACGTCGGTCGCTGGACTCCAGGCTAGATAGGACAGATTTCCTGGCGCTGCGGCCGGCGCGTTAATGCTAGATGGCTCAAGGACAAAGCCGTTTGACGCGCCCTCTCGCCCCTTAAGCACGAGCTGTGCTCCGTTTGCACCCTGCAAGGCATTGGCAGAGATCGCCCCGTCCGATGCAGCGTTTATCTTGGCGGCTAAGGATACGAGAGTATCAGCCGCATCGACGTCAATCTCTATCACGGCCTGCGTATCGTCAGTGGTGAAGCCTCCGCCCTCGATCGCACCAAAGCGAATTCGCAAAGTGCCCTCACCTACGAGGTCGCCAATATCGTCATACGGTTGACTTACAAGCGTTTGCCCTTGTGCGAGCTGCGTTACTTCTAACGAGTATCGGCCTCGCGGAATTGCTCCGGGCTGGGTCGCAACGCTCGCGATGGCTGGATTGTCGATCCGCCCGCGCGGAGCGAGATCACCGGTTCGCACCCGTTCACCAAGCGCAGCGGCCAGATCATTCAACGAACTACGCAACATACCAGCCGCCGAGATACGCGCCTCGAGCGCTTCATTCCGGCTTTCGAGATTCTGACGCTGAACAGCAAATGTGGCATTGGACAAATCATCGGCGAGTCCGATGAAATCGATGCCACTGCCAGCGCCTAGCGCCGCGATAATTGATGAGCCGGGATTAGTCATAAGACCAAGAACGGTAGAGCGTCGACTAGATTAAGGGGTTCTGTCGGCCCGCCCTTGCAGGCATTTCTGGTCGTCCCTCCGCATCGAAGCAGAGTGCATCTGGTACGGATACGATCGGTCGTGGAGGGCGTTCGCCGCGCTTCAACGCGAAAACGAAGGCGACCAGCGAGGCGATAGCGACATATAGCTCTTCTCGCACCATGTGGTTGATGCGGCCAGTGAAGTAAATTGCGCGGGCGAGCTGCGGATACTGAAGTATAGGGAGCCCTTCTTCGCCCGCAATTTCGCGGATGGCAAGCGCCGTTTCGCCGCGCCCCTTCGCCAGAACAACCGGGGCAGGTGCCATCGCCGGATCATAAGTCAAGGCAACCGCGAACTGAAGTGGATTGACGACCACAAACTGCGCTTCTTTCATAGCCTTCGCAACCCCGCCTCGAGCGAGATCCCGTTGCCGCTGACGGCGCGCCGCTTTGAGTTCGGGTGACCCTTCAGACTGTTTCAGTTCGTCCTTTAACTCCTGCAAGCTCATCTTCAGCCGTTTTCCACGTTGAAAACGCTGAAGAGGGTAGTCAACGGCAGCGATTACAAACAGACCCAGGACCAGAAAACCGACAAGTCCAACAACGGCATCCCAGGCAAATCTCAGTTGCGCTTCAAGCGCGGCCTGCCCAAGGCCGAGTAGGCCGGTCAGGGCGCTCGCGCCCCACCACCAGGCGATAGCTCCCAGTAACGCCAATTTAAGGAGGCCCTTACCCAGTTCGATCAATCCGTTGAGTCCGAACATCCGTTTCAATCCTGCAAGAGGATTGATCCGTGATCCCTTGAAACTCAGATTTTCAGGGACAAAGCGCCCTTCACCAAGAACCAGTTGCGAGCTTAAGGTGGCGATCGCTACAGTAAGACCGAGAATGAAGATCGGCGGCAGCACGGCTAACGATGCGTCAGATAAGATTGCTCCGGGTGTGAAGCCGTCAAGCGCCTGCCTGTCGAAATCAAACGACAAACGCGCGACCCGCGTCACTTCGTCAAGCAGCCAAGGCGCGACCATCAATAAGGCGAACGCACCGCCCCCTGTGGCCGCTGCAGTCGCCACTTCGCGCGATCGCAGCGTATCGCCCTTTTTCGCAGCGTCGGATTTCTTTTTCTCGGTTGGGTCGAACGTCTTCTCGCCCGCGCTTTCCTGGCTCATGGACGCACTCTCATCGTCCCGACCAAGCGGGTGGCTTCTTCCAGACCACTCTCGATCAAGAGCGCCAATTGATCAATCATGATTGGCATCACTACTATCAGTGCGATTATGCCAGCCAAGACCCCTGCCGGGAGCCCAAGCGCGAAAAGATTGAGTGCGGGTGCGGATCGCGCAACGATACCGGTGACGACCTGGACCAACAGCAGCACGAGCACCACAGGCAATGCGATGGCCGCCGCAGCGGCCAGGGCATGACCCATGAACAGTACGACGTTCTGCGCATTGACTGCGCTCAGCGCAGATCCACCCGCTGGGAGGAGCCGGTAGCTTTCGATAAGGAGTTCGAACCACAACAAATGCCCGCCAATGGCGTAGAACAAGAGCGTCAGCATCAGGCTGAAAAAGGTTCCGAGGGCGCCCGATTGCGCACCGCTAGACGGATCGATCGACGTGGCTATCGCGAGACCCATCGTGCCCGATATTTGCTCCGCCGCGATAAGCGGTGCCGCAAAGGCCAATTGCAGCAAGAAGCCCATCGCCGTGCCAATCACCACCTCTTGAACCACAGCCAGTATCGCAGTGAAACTTAGCATTTCCGGAATGGGCGCAAGCGGCAGCCAGGTTGAAACGAGCAGGCCAAGCGAAATCGAAAGAAGCACGCGCAGAGGAACTGGCACGGCTGTGCCTCCAATCATTGGTGCTGCAAGAAGAGCGGCACCGCAGCGGATTGACAGGAACAAGATCTGCCACAATTGCGCCTCAAGCGATCCAGAAGCGAAGTCGAAGATGTTCATCGGCTGCGTGACCAATCTTCGATCAAGCAGAAATCTGGGCGATTTGCGCCATGATTTCGAGTACGAAATCACCCAGCAGAGCCAGCATCACGCTTCCCAGAACTACAAACACCAGAGCTGTTATGGCCAATTTGGGTACGAAAGTGAGGGTCTGTTCGTTGACCGATGTTGCGGCCTGGATGATCCCAACCACCAGGCCGACGACCAACGCGGCAACAAGCACCGGCCCCGCGATCAGTGCGGTAACCCACAGGGTCTGGTCGGCGAGAGCAAGAAGTTGCGCATCCTGCTGCATCAAGCGAAACTCATTGCAAGACTGCCCATCAACAGCGCCCAGCCGTCAACAAGAACGAACAGGAGCAGTTTGAACGGCAAAGAGATGATTGTTGGTGAAAGCATCATCATGCCGAGACTCATCAAGACACTGGCGACGACGAGGTCAATCACGAGAAACGGCAGGAAAAGCATGAATCCGATCTGGAATGCTGTTTCTAGCTCACTAGTGACAAACGCTGGCAGCAGGATGGAAAAAGGGATGTCGTCCGGGCGGGCAAATCCGCCGACGCCTGAGATATCGGCGAACATGGTCAGATTGGCCTCACGTGTCTGGCGCAACATGAATGCATGGAACGCCTCTCCCGCATTGGCAATTGCAGCATCTGCACCGATCGATCCTGCTGCATAAGGCGTAATCGCGTTCGCATTCACGAGTTCAAGTGTAGGAGCCATGACGAACAGCGAGAGAAACAGCGCGAGGCCTGCGAGCACCTGCCCGGGAGGCGAACCTTGCAGGCCAAGCGCCTGACGAAGGATCGAGAGGACTACTAGGATGCGAAGAAAACTGGTCATCATAAGGACCAGCGCTGGCAGGATCGTGAGTAGACTCATCACGATGAGCAATTGCAGCGAAAAGCTCAGAGGGCTGTCTTCGCCAACGCCGTTGTCGCCAAGCGCGCGTTCGATTGCGCTACCTACTCCCGAATCAATCGTGTCCGTCGGAGACGTGCCAGCGGCCGCCCAAGCCGCCTCGGGCCAGGCAAACATGGTTAATGCGACACAGGCGAGTCCGCAAAAGGTCCAATTCCTGCTTGGCATTATTCAGAACCTGCGAGCGAGGAATTCAAATGGGGTTCAGCCGATAAGGGGTCGGGTGCTTCACCGAGCCGGACGAGCCCATTACGAGAACAACCCAGGAGAATCTCTCGGTCATGAAACCGGACTACCGCCAGCTTGAGACCTGGCGCAATCAGGCTGGTCTCGACCAGCTGCAACCTGCGACCTGTCACCTCGGTGCCCGAGAGCCGCTTCTGCAGAAACCGGGTCAACCACAAGCTTCCCCAGATCAACAAGCCTAATAGGGGAAGCAACAACGCCAGGCGCGCAAGATACTCGAACATCATCATGGTGCGACGTCCGCTCCGCCAGACATGGCCGGATCCGAAACGGGCCCGAGCGGCCCGGAAACTCCTGCCGATGAATCGCCGGCCGTTTCCAAGACCCCGTCGTCTCCAACAAGGCTCAAAATCTTAAGCGCAAACCGGCCATTTTGCGTTACGACTTCGCCACGAGCGATCACCCGCCCATTGGCGGTCAGGTCAAGTGCCTCGTCGGTCAAGCGATTGAGTGCGACGGTACTTCCCTCGCCAAGCAGCAGGACGTCCCGCAACATCATCTCGGTGCGCCCGAGCTCGACCGACAGCCTGACACCCACATTGCCGAAACGATGCAGCGCAGAACGAGAGCTGGGGCTGAAATCACTCATTTTAATAGCCTTTCTTCGGGTAAGCGGGTGAGGCGTAGCGCCATTTGATCATCAAGGGTTCCAATGCTTCCATAGGCCAACACAGTATCGCCAAGCTTGATGGGCACATGGCGCGCCGGGACGAGCGGGATCTGATCCCCGGGCGCGAGGGTGCCAAGACGACCTAACGGCAGGTCAAATTCGGCAAGCACAGCATGCAGCGAAAGAGGAATTGTGCCGAAAGACCCGGTGACGACTTTCACCCCAGTATGGCCAGCATCCGGTTTTCTCGACGCGGTCGCAGCCTGCGCAGGATCGGGAAGCAGGGGGTCAATGAAATCACTCGCAATCGCTAGCATCGCGCCCCATTGGCACCCGTCGTTGTCGCCGATTTCGAGCGCGAAAGATGCACACAAAGCGTCAGCTGCGAACGGCCTTAATCGAGCCGCACTTTCACTGCGAATGATTACCTCGCCCTCTGGGCATTGTGGAGCGAGACCGGCATGGCCGTGATTTGCGATGCGAGCCATGGCCCCTGCGACCATAGTCGCGGCCTCTTCGACCAGCAGGGCCGCCGAGCGTGGCAAGCGCTCCGGGACCTCGCTTGCGGTCCGACCACCCCCGCCGAACGACCGGTCAGTGAGCGCAATTGCGTTTGCAAAATCAATCGAGAGAAGCGCAGTGACCCCGGTTACTCCAACGCGAAGCAAACTGTTGGCAGCCACTGGTCCAATTCTGCCAAGAACCTCCGTTCCAGACAACCATTCGGGCTCAGCAACCTTTACGTTAAGTCGATCGTTAGAAAGCAGCACCGCGAGATCTTGCGCGAGCTGGTCCGCCAAGTCGCGTCTCCATGCTGCCAGTAACTCGGCGCGTTCTTCCGGTCGCGGACCGCGTTCTGTGAGCTCGGGGCAATGACGCACAACGGGGCGCGCAGCCGTAAACGTGCGCTCCATTTTCATTGGACAAGAAACCCGCGGAAATGGACGGCATCGACGCCACCGAAGCCCTCGTTCTGCTCAAGCACCTCATTCACTGCTTTGGTTAGCCTGTCAGCTAATCGCTGTTTGCCTTGGACATCGTAGGCTTCGGCCTCCGAGGTTGCAGCAAGTTCCACGAGGATTGCGGAGCGGATCGCGAGTTCGTGGTTCTGGACCCATTGCAGTACCCGGCCATCGCGTCGGGTCGAAACGGCCAGTTCCACCTGAATCAGGCCTGGAGAATCTGACAGGTTCGACGTGAAGCTCTCAGTGAAACTGTAATAGGCGGTACGATATTCGCTTCCGCCCTCGCCATAGACGACTGCGGGCGCTTTCTTGGCTTTATCATCATTTGCAAATGGGTAAGGATCAGCATCACCCTTGAGTACCAGCTTCGGCAAATCTGGCTTCGAAGCCCGCTCATCGCCGAACAATCCTGCGCTCACAGCACCATATGCTCCGCCCGCACCAAGGAAGAGCAAGAAGGCCGCTCCGAGCACAATCTTGAGCGTACCACTGCCCTTCGAAGACTCCGGCGATTTGTCCTTTCCCTTCGACATATCGATCATTCTCCTGCCTGCGGCAGAGTTCGAGACCTGGCGTCAGGCAAAGAGCCCGCGCTGCTCCCGAATTTCCTGCCGCGACTCAATCTGCGGGCCTTCGCGGTCGGTCTTGCCCGGATCCTTGCTTTCCGGATCCGCTCCCTCCCGCTCGTTGTTAGCGTGATGCGACATGTATGGTTGATGCGACCCTTGTCCGGACCCTAGGGAAGACCCGTAACGCGGCTCCGAAAAACCTCCTTGCTCGCCCCCTCGTGAATTGCCGTGCTGGCCATTGTGGGAGGCCGCTTCACCGCTCGATGTCGCCAGTCGTTCCCCGAGAGCCGCCTGTATCGCCGGAACAAAGCCGGAGTCCCGACTTGTCAGCACTGCCCGCCAGTCGGAAGGGCCTGACGCTTCGATCCTTATTGATATTGCTCCAAAATCGGCGTGTCGCACCAACATCTCGGGCTTTGCCGAACGGGCCGCATCGCGCAAATCCGTCAACGCTTCGATTGTGGCATCAAGCTGTTGTGTAAGACGAACTTCGGCCTTGGCCTCTATAGGTATGCCGGAATTGCCCGCTTGCGGACCAACAGGAGATGCCGGGAGATTATTGCTCGAAAAGCCGGATGTTGTTGAAGCAGAAGGCTGCACTCCGTCTATTGCGTGATCACTAGTTAGTTGGGGGGGCGACAGTTCAGCAATCGCCTGATTACCGGCGAACCTACTTCCTCGTGCAAGCGGCTGCGACGCGTAAACTTCCGGCAGTCCAAGCGTCGAAGATTTGCGCACTTCAGCGCCGGTAACGCGGACATGATTTGTCGCGAGTGCTGGCGCCTGGATCGTTGAGCTACGAATAAGAAGGCTTAAAGGAGCTGTTCCCGTCTTATCCCCTGACAAACTAGGAAGCGATCCGGCGACGTCACCGGCCTCTTGATCGAACGCCCCTCGCCCTCCCCCGTCAGCTTCCCGCGATATGCCGGTGAACCCCATTTCGGAGCCGATTGCCATAATCGGCGGGGAAGATGGTTGTGTAGACGCTCCAACTTTAGTCGTCGCACGCGCTTCTCCCGGCAAGTTTTCGCCGCCGCCTGGCAATGTCTTTCCGGGAAGTCCGGCAAGGGCCTGCATTTCTTTGGGTATGGCGCTACCGGACTGAATAAGGGAGAAAGCCTCGTCAGCCAGCTCCGGAAGGGGCGACGTCGACTCTTCAAGTGGATCTTTCGGTTCACCCAACTGGGTGCTCGAGATACTCCCTGCATCGGCCCATGAAGCCCCAGCACCAATCCGGTCGCCTCGCACACTCGCCTTCAGCACGGTCGCAAACTCGATTGCGCGCGGTTCCTCGAAATGTTCTGGCGAAGCGATCGCTGACATCGACTTGGCGTTGGTGGAGTCGCTAGCGAGTTTGGGCAGCGTCGGGATCACAATTTCTTCCTCAAACGGTTTGATGAATCAGGTCGAATCCTTTTTAAGCAACTTTCGTGCCATCCCTAGGGGAGGAGAGGCGGCACGTCGGTTCAGCTCGGTCTCGAGTGCGCGTCGCGCTTCAAGTGTACGATCCTCGAAGCGACGCATCCGGGTGTCGGCTTTGGCGAGCACGTCAGCCTGCCACTCTGCCTGTCTCGCGGCATCGCCTTCAGCTCGCTCGGCTGCGGCGCTTACTTCACTTAGCGAAGCTAAAAAGCGGCCTCGCTCGGTCAATGCCTCCCCTGAAGCAAGCCCCGAGACGTATGAGTAACTCTCAAGAAGAGAGCGGCTTCGCTCTACCAGCGTACGACTTCTCGTTTCTTCGCCCAAGGCATCGGCAAGGCCACGCATCGCTTGCCGCTGGGCGATCTGAGCGATGAGCAACTGGCGCTTAGCCAGCGCCAATCGGCGCCGTTCACGCATCTGCTCGCGCCATGAGTTCGCAAAGTCCTGCGAGACTCTGCCCCAGCGGCTCCGCAGCGCCGCGCGACTGTGACAAGAAGGCGTCGATGGCCGGGCTTAGTGCCAATGCGGTGTCAAGCACAGGATCAGCGCCTGAACGGTAGGCGCCCATCAGAACAAGATCGCGGTTCTCTTCGCGGGCGGAAATCAATGCGCGCAATTGCCGGGCGGCTTCGGAGACCTCGGGCGACACCAAATCGTCCATTACGCGGCTGAGCGAGGAAGGCACATCGATCGCAGGATAATGTCCACGCTGCGCAAGTTCGCGCGATAACATAATGTGTCCGTCCAAAATCGCCCTCGCAGTATCCACCACTGGATCCTGCGCATCGTCCCCATCGGCAAGCACCGTGTAAATCCCGGTTACGGCTCCGCCGGAAGTCAACGAGTTACCGGCACGTTCGACTAATCGTGTAATCGCTGCCAGCGCTGAAGGGGGATAGCCTCGCGCCGCACCGGGTTCCCCGAGCACAAGCGCCAATTCTCGCGCTGCGTGCGCGACGCGGGTAAGACTGTCGAGAATTAGAAGGACGTTCTTTCCCATTTCACGAAAAAATTCGGCAATTGCCGTAGCATATTGCGCAGCCCGCAACCGTAGGTTTGGAGCGTGATCGGCAGGTACAGCCACCACGATGAGCCTCCCGCGTCGAGCGCCGGACATGTGGCGGTTGACAAAGTCAGAGACTTCGCGCGCTCGTTCGCCAATGAGCGCGACTACCGTGACGTCGGCCACAGCATGCCCGGCGATCGTATCTACGAGAACAGATTTACCGACACCAGAACCGGCCATGATCCCGAGCCTTTGCCCAATTCCCATGGTCGCAACCGCATTGATGGCCCGGACTCCGCAATCAAATGGTTGTTTTACGCTGGCGCGTTCCAAAGCGTTTTCCCGACGGCCAACCAACGAACGAGTGTGGGGCAGAACCAGCCGCGGGCCGCCATCGATTGGTGCCCCTAGCCCATCTACAGCGCGACCCAGCAAGGCCTCGCCCAACCTGACTTCGCCCGGACCGCCAAGAGCCCGCACCGCCGCTTGAGGGCGCAGCAGCATGGCATCACCGAGCAACATCATCAGTGAATGGCCGGCCCTGAATCCAATCACCTCGGCCAGGCACTCGGCGCCGGCGTCGTTCTCAATCGAACCCAGAGAACCGACTGGCAGTGGAAAACCCGCAACCTCAATGAGGCCGCCATCGCAGGATACCACGCGACCGAACAACGCAGGGCCCGAAGCGACTTTGGCCGCGCGCATGCGGGCCATCTCGAGTTGCATTTCTCCGATCATCCGCGCACCGCTGCGGCTATCGCTCGCCGCCATTCACCCGGTCCATCGCGCACCGTGCCTTCAGGTCCTTCAAGGACAATTGCTCCGCGCTCGAGCGACGGATCGGAAATCACACGCCAACAACTCAAAGCTTCCTCTCCGACAATTTCGATGTCTTCAGGATGAAGATGGAGTGCAAACGATTGCGCCGCAGTCCCCATGCGCTCAGCAGCAACTTGGCAACGTTGCAGCAGCGCTGTTCCATCTACGGCGCATTGCCCGATCACACCCTCGCATAAATAGACTACCGTCTCGGCTAGGTCCGCCGCGAGAGCATCGCGCGCCGCCTCGTCCAGTGCCCGGAAGGCGAGCCGCAACGTCGTATGTCGCTTCGCGTCGATTTGCATCTCGGCCTCGACTGCGGCTCTTCCTGCTGCTTCTCCACGCGCAAACGCGTTTTCGATGGCTTCAGTTGCGGCCTTGTCCTCTTGAACCGCCGAGGCGGATTGATCCGGGGCCTCTGGCTGCTCGCGCCAAACCTCTTTGGCGAAAGGAAAATGATCACGGAAAATCGCAGGTCCTTCGAGCGCTGCGATCCATTGGGGCGAAAAAGAGTCCTCCCCGGCGAGCTCGGCTAGCCAGTCAGATGAATTCGCCATTATCATTTCCGATCACAATTTCGCCCTCATCAGCCAAGCGCCGGGCAACGTCGACAATCAGGCGCTTCGCTTCCTCTGCTTCGCTCTTGGTCAACCTGCCGCGCATCTCGATCTCATCACGGATGCCGTCGGCAGCTCGGGTCGACATGGCAGCAAAGAAGGGTGCGCGCTGCGCTTCGTCGAGCCCCTTGAGTGCACAGACCAATTTCTCGCTTTCGACATCGCGCAACAGGCGTCCCATACCTTGAGGATCAAGATCGAGCAGCATTTCGAAGGTGAACAGCTGCTCTTCGATCGCCTCGGCCAATGGCGCATCGCGCATCGCGATGTCCGGAAGGACCGAATGACGTACTTCACCAGCCGCGAGATTGATGAGATTTGCAGCCTCGCGTGGGCCGCCCAAAGTGAGCGCGGAACTTCCGAAAGAGGCACCAATTCGCTGGGTAAGAAGAGTGTCGATTGCCGAAATTGCCCGTGCCGAGATTGGGCCTATGCGAGCAACCCTCTCGACGACCGCCGATTGAGCATCCGCCGGCAAGCTAGAAAGCACCGCGGCAGCCTGCTCAGATTCGAGCAGCAAGAGCATGGCTGCGATAACCTGGGGATGTTCGTCTGCCATCAATCTCACGAGGACTGAAGGCGCCAGCCATCGCGCTATCTCGATGCTGCGCGGACGTTCGTCGGTTTCAATGCGCTGCATTATGCTTTCAGCCCGCGTAGGGCCCAGAGAACGCTCAAGCATGGAACGGACCCGGTCGTGCCGCCCGCGTGCGGACAAAACTTCACGATCCGCTTCGGTGACGAAATCGGCAAGCGCCTCGATCATATGCGGCTGATTTATTTCCCCCAGCGCCATCATGGCGCTGCCGATTTTCTCCAACTCGTCCGGGCCGAGCCGGCTAAGAATGATGGCCGCCTCCTCGTCCCCAAGCAGCATCAGGAAGACTGCTGCGCGGTCCACTCGGTTGAGCAGAGGGGAAACTTCTAAGGTGTCCCCTGGCTCGTTTGCGATAGTAGCGGGGGCGGTCATCGGACAGCCTCCTCGTCGCGCCGGGGTTCTGGTGCCTCGAGCATGCGCTGAAGAGCTTCAACTGCGCGTTCGGGCTGGCTCGCGGCAAGCCGACGAGCAAGTTCAACTTGGCGGGGAAGGTCGCCCAGGCTGCGGCCATTTTTCAGCTCGCTGGAGATCTCGCTTTGCTCATCGTCCTGACCAATCGCCGCCGGAAGAGAGGGAGTCTGGCCGGTCTCTACCTCTCTCAGGTCGCGCCCGCGCATTCGTGCGATAAGCGGACGCACTGCGAGCAGCAGAACCAGCAGCACTGCAAGAAGCGCCGTGACGTAACGCAGGACCATCGCGAACCATGGCTGTTCATAGAAGAGGGGAGGCTCCATTTCGGTTGCACCGAAGGCGCTTGCCACGACTTCAATCTGGTCCCCACGTTCCGTGTCCGCCCCTACCGCGGCTCCGACGAGTTTTTCGATCTGTTCAGCCGTTAGCGGCGAGGCTGCCGCAAGTGCATCCTTGCTGACAGCAACCGCTACGGAAAGTTTGACCAGGCCTCCGGGGCGGGTATTGGTCACAGCCACTTCGCGTCCGAGTTCGTAGCTGCGTTGAACGGCACTTTCAGTGTCGGTAGGAGCCGTGCCTGCAGCCGGGGCGGTAGGCTCGGGGGGGGCATCGACCAGGACCGGATCTGGCGGGGGAGTGTTTGCCGTTACGCCAGGGACACCTCCGATCCCACCTTGCCCAGTGCGGACTGCGTTCCGTTCGCTTTCGCTGCGGACGGAGCCATCTTTCTCGAAAGTTTCGCGCGCTGAGGTAACTTCCGCCTTATCGAGCTCCACCTGCACCTGGCTTGTGAAGTTGCCATCACCCAGCAGCGGCAACAGCAATCCATCAACTTGTTGACGCAGCTTCGCCTCGAATTCGCGCTGCAGCGCGAGCGCGTCGATCGTTTCCTCGCGCTGCGAAGACAGTAGACGTCCGTTTTGGTCTACCACTCGGACTCCGTCAGCGCTCATGCCAGGGACAGAAGCAGAAACGAGGTTGACGATGGCCTCGACCTGACTCTGGGATAAAGAGCGCCCGCTCACCAGCCTCAGCATCACCGAAGCGCTTGGTGGACTGCTCTCACGAACGAACACAGAGCGTTCGGGGGTCGCCAGATGCACCCGCACCGCTTCGATCCCATCGATCTCCCTGATAGTAAGCATCAGCTCACGCTCGCGAGCAAGCCGCAAACGCTCGCCCTCCAGCGTCCGGCTTGAGCCGAGCGGAATGGAGTCGAGCATCTCGGTTGCGCCTTGAGGAGCAGCAATGCCTGCATCGCTGGCGACGAGCATTCTGGCACGATAGACATCGTCCTCAGCGACAGACAGGGCACCAGTAGCGTTGTCGATCGCGTAGGAAATCCCGCCACTCTCTAGCGTTTCAACCACCTTCGCTCGTTCACCATCACTCAAGCTGGAATACAGGATCCGCTGCGGACCCTCAGCGAGCGCTAGATACAAAGCCCCGACCAACCCAAGCGCACCAAGGCCTGCCAACGCCGGAAGAGCACGGGCAATTGCCGGTTGCCGCGAGAATTCACGAAGTGGCCCGGGAAGCATCGAGCGCCAGTCATCGGCCCCCGAAACGGAGTTGTTCGGCGGCGCGCTCGTCGCGAGAGGAGCCTCATTGGGGACTGGCAATGTGGTTTCTGCCATGGGTTAGCCCCCCATTCGCATTATGTCTTGATAGGCGGACAAGAGCTTGTTGCGAACTTGCAGAGTCGCTTCGAAAGCAACACCCGCCTCTTGCCGCGCCAACATTACTTGCGCGATGTCGGTCACCTCTCCGCGCTCATAACCAACCTGCAGATCGGACGAGCGCTGCTGTACTGCGTTGACCTGGCGCAGGGCGGTGCTGAGGGTGTCTGCGAAACCGGCTCCGGGAACCTTAGTCTCCCCGGCTCCTTGCGAATCGTCCGTCGCGGCATGAACTTCTCGCAGCGCGGTATTGCGCGCCAGAATTTCCTGACGCAGCGCCAAAACGTCCTGCACGCCGCCAGTAGGGCGCACCGGGTTCATGCCCGAGCCCCCGCAGAGATGAGCCCGTTAGCGCGCATGGAAGCCAGACGATAACGAAGGGTGCGTTCCGAAATACCTA
This sequence comes from Erythrobacter litoralis, assembly GCF_001719165.1. Taxonomy (NCBI): domain Bacteria; kingdom Pseudomonadati; phylum Pseudomonadota; class Alphaproteobacteria; order Sphingomonadales; family Erythrobacteraceae; genus Erythrobacter; species Erythrobacter litoralis. Next base: position 316,757 of record NZ_CP017057.1, on the reverse strand, counting down.
GGCTGCGCGCGGTGCGCGCACGATGACCATCGTGGCTCTCGAGTGCATCGAGGATCGCTTGCGCTTCTGAAGCAAAGGCGACGTCCGAGAGCGAACGCTTCTCGTGCTTTGGAGATGGCATCGGTGCAGGATTGTCGATGACCGCACGAACCGGTTGATCGAAGACAATGTGTGACCCGCAAATCGTGGGGGCATCCCCCGCGAGCAAGACGGCCCGCCGAATAACGTTCTCGAGCTCCCTCACGTTGCCGGGCCATGCATGTTGCTCAAGAAGGGAGAGGGCTTCTTCCTCGATCCAAGTCGGCATGCCCGGTCGACCAGCGTGGCGTAGCAACATTCCAAAGGCTAGCGGGGCGATATCGCCCGACCGATTCCGCAAAGCAGCCAATTCAAGGGGAAAAACGTTCAGTCTGTAGAGCAGATCTTCGCGAAAGCGCCCAGCACTGACCTCTGCTGCAAGCTGACGATTGGTGCAGGCGATGATGCGCACATCGAATTTGACGGGAGTTGTTGCCCCCAAAGGCAAAACCTCTCCTTCCTGTAAAGCGCGGAGGAGCTTGGCCTGCAGGGCCAGAGGCAATTCGCCAATTTCATCCAGAAGCAGCGTGCCTGTATCTGCAGCGCGGAAGAGCCCCTCGCGCGTCTCGGCCGCACCGGTAAATGCCCCTTTGCGGTGACCGAAAAGCAATCCTTCAAGCATGGCTTCGGGCATGGCTGCGCAGTTTACAGCCACGAACGGGCCCTTAGCCCTGGAAGAGAGCCGATGAACGAACCGCGCCAGCACTTCTTTCCCCGTCCCCGTCGGTCCTTCGAGCAACACCGGAATGTCGCTAGTAGAAATGCGTTCAGCCAAGGTCAGAAGGGCCATGCTGTGTTCGTCGCCTGCGATTGGCCAGCCGCCGTGGGCAGCGCTTGCAAGAAACGCCGAGCGAGCACGATCTAAGGAAGTCTCATTGTAAGAAAGTACGATCCTGTTTGGCGCGAGCAATCCGATCGCGGGGCGATCCGCCTGCATCAGATCGATTTCGATGGCATCGGTTCGGCGTCCCCCCGGCGGGCAGGGGAAACGGCCGTCTTCGCCAAGGACGAGACGAGCGCTTTGCCAGTTGTGACTGAGCAGCGGCAGGGTCGTATCGATAAGGGTCCGGTGACGGGCAATCAGCCGATCAGTCCCGAAAGGGGAGCTGCATGAGTTAACCGTGCTTAGCGCTGCATCTGGATTGATACCCGCGCCACGCGGGCGCTCTTTATCAGGCATCTTGCTTGTTTGAGTTGTCATGATCGCCCCTGTCGTTCCTTGGTGGAAGGAAATTGCCGGGGAGCGTCCAAAACATCGCAAATTTAAGCCCTAGTAGGATCACCTATTGCCCTATGGGAACCCTGCATCGACCCCGAGTGGAGCAAACTGCTATTGCCGGGCAATTCTTTGCCGCCGACGTTGACCGCAGCACTTAAAGTTTCGCGCCACTGGTCGGTCTAAGGGTCAGCAGCGGCGGACCCCTCCGTCCTGCACGACCATTCGGAGGTTTGAAAAAATGTCTGTCATCAACACCAATATCTCGGCTCTGCGCGCGCAGAATGCGGGCGTTCAGGCGAACAACATGCTCGGCCAGGCGATGGAACGTCTTTCCACGGGCAAGCGGATCAACAGCGCTGCCGACGACGCGGCCGGCCTAGCGATTGCTTCGTCCATGACCTCGCAGATCAGGGGTATGCAGCAGGGCGTCCGCAACGCGAACGACGGCATAAGCCTTGTTCAAACGGCTGAAGGCGCGCTGAACGAAGTAACCAATATGCTCCAGCGCATCCGCGAGCTGAGCGTCCAGGCAGCTTCGGGAACCTTTAGCGCTGACGACCGCACGAATATCGGTCTTGAAGTCACCGCTCTGACGGCTCAAATGACGCAGGTCATCACCGGTACTGACTTCAATGGTATTTCGCTCCTCGATGATGCTGCCGCTATCAATATTCAGGCCGGGGAAGACGTTATCGCAGTTGGTAGAACCGACCTGACTGGTGTCTCGGGCGCAACCTACAGCGTTGCCGATGCAGCCGCTGCGACCACCACGATTGCTACGGTCGACACGCAGCTTGCCGCCGTGAATAGCGCGCGTGCATCGTTCGGTGCGAGCCAGAACCGGCTCGAGTCGGCGGTGAACAACCTCACTAACGTCTCCACAAACCTCACCGACGCACGTTCGCGGATTGTGGACACCGACTACTCGGCCGAGACCACCGCGCTCTCCAAGGCGCAAATCCTCGGGCAGGCGTCGACCGCGATGCTTGCGCAGGCGAATCAGTCCCAGCAGAACGTCCTTTCGCTTCTGCGCTAATCGAGCCACCGGCAGATGGCCGGTCCTCAAACCAAGCCCGGAGCCTTGGGGCTCCGGGCTTTTTTTGTTTTGGCAACACGACCGATCCACTGCCATTCGACGCGTTCAGCTGGTCATTTGGAACTGAAATAGATTGTCCTCCTCAGAGGGCGGACCGATGATGGCGGGTGAGCAGGCAGGGGCGGTCGTTTCGAGGATCGAGGATCGACGCTTTCTCGAGGCTCAGGTTCGCCGCCACGATGTGGCGCTCGCTCCCGGATCCTTGCCGGGTTTCTTTTTGTGTGCCGAAGGACTCCAAAGCAAGCAAGTTGCTGAACCTCTCGGTGTTCATTAGCATATAGTTCGCGAATCTCGGCGACGGTTTGTTCATGCTGGGATTGAGGGACTGACCGACGAGTATCGCGCGGGACGCCCTCGAACCGTATTAGGTGCCCAGATCGCTGAAATTCTGGACGCACTTTGAACACCACGCCGAAGGATGACACCCATTGGTCGATGGCAGCTGAGGTCGGGCGTTCGCATACGACTATCCGCCGGGTTCGGAATGCCTTTGGCCTTCGGCCGCATCCTTCCGAGAAGTTCATGCTTTCGAGCGGCCCGCTGTTCGTTGACAAGATGCAAGACATCGTCGGCCTCTATATATCGCTACCGGACCGGACGGTCGTGCTGCGTCTCGATCAAAAGAGCCAGATCAAGGCGCTCGACCGTTAGCAACCGGTTTTGCCTATGGCGCCTGGCGTGGCCGAGCGGCGAACCCATACCCACGCACCACGTCCTTGTTCGCAGCGCTCGACATCGCAACAGGCGATGTGATCGGCAAGTGCTACAAACGTCACCCTTCAGCCGAGTCCCTGAATTTGCTCAAGCGGATCGACGCTGCGATGCACACGGGTTTGCAAGTGCATCTGCTGATGGACAGCTATACGACCCACCAGACGCCGAAGGTCAATGCGTGGCTTGCGCGTCGGCCGCATTGGCATGTCCGCTTTACCTCAACATCAACTTCCTGGATCAATCATGTGGAACTTTGGTTTGCAGAGCGGCCGCGCAAACAGTTGCAGCGCGGGGTTCATCGTTCCACCGCCGAGCTTGGAGCCGACATCATTGCCTTCATCACAGCCCATAACAAAAAAACCCGAAACCATATCGCTGGACCAAATGAACCGACGATATCCCAGCCTCCGTTAAAGGCTTCTGCCAAGAAACACTGAGCCGAACTTCAGATTCAGGTGACTAGGGTCAGGACTCATTGCGGCAGCCAGAAGATGACGGTTGCGGCGATGCATATGGCGGACATGAACGTGTGGGCGCATCGGTCGTAACGGGTGTGGATGCGTCGCCAGTCCTTGAGTTTGCCGAACATGTTCTCGACTTTGTGGCGTTGGCGATAGAGCACCGCGTCGTGGGGGATGGGCACTTTGCGGTTCGTTTTTGACGGGATGCAGGCAGCGATACCGCGCTGTTCCAGAGCGGCGCGGAACCAGTCGGCATCGTAGCCCCGATCGGCGAGCAACGCCTCGGCCTTGGGGAAGGCTTCGATCATCAGCGCAGCCCCTTTGTAGTCGCTCATCTGCCCTTCGCTGAGCAGCATGATCAATGGCCGGCCCTTGCCATCGCAGACTGCATGCAGCTTGGAGTTCAGTCCGCCTTTGGTGCGGCCGATACGTCTGGGTAGAGCCCCTTTTTTAGCAGGCTTGCCGCCGTCCGGTGCGCCTTGAGGTGGGTGGCGTCGATCATCAGCTGATCGGGCTTTCCGCCCTTGGCGGCGAGCTGGGCAAAGATCCTGTTGAACACGCCCAGGCGGCTCCAGCGGATGAAGCGATTATAGATCGTCTTGTGCGGGCCGTAGCCGGCAGGCGCATCACGCCAGCGCAATCCATTCCTGATCACGAAGATGATACCACTCACAATCCGCCGGTCATCGACCCGTGGGATCCCATGCGACAACGGAAAATAGGGCTCAATCCGGCGCATCTGCGCCTCGCTCAACAACCACAGCCCGGACATCGGCAGCACCTCCTTGCTGCCGCTATTGAATCAATCGACTGCCGCCAGCGCAAGTGATTTAATGGGTCCTGAGCCTAGGTCACATCGTTAGTACGGGGGCGCAATTCCTATTGAGCTCCTTGCGCTGATTGCATCGGGCGTTTGCGAATCGCGACCTTTCGTGTCTCAAGTAGAAGCAGCGAAATTCGACGATTGCGCGGGTCTGTTGGATCATCAACAATCAGAGGCTCTGTTTCGGCCACCCCCTCGATCCGAGCGATACGGGTAGAGGGAATTCCGCCTAGCAAAAGTGATTGCCGGGTTGCTTCCGCGCGTCCCGTTGAAAGAGACCAGTTGTTCGCTTCTACCCCGCTCCGCCATGGGAGAGCATCAGTATGACCGCGCAAAATCAACGGGGCGGATTCATCAATCAGTGTTTCAGCCATAATCTGAAGCAAGCCCCGAGCTTCTTTGGTGAGAATCGTGGTCCCAAGCTCGAACATCGAAAAATCTGCATCGTCGACAAGGTCGATACGGATACCCTCCGGAGCTCGCATCACACGGACCTGACGTGCAAGGTGGGCCAATTGGCGGCGCTGGGCGAGCTTCTTGTCGATCTTGTCGCGCAGTTCCTTGAGCTTGTCCGCTTCCAATTCGCCGCGACCGCCACCCTCCACAGGGCCGCCCGTAACGCCACGCGGAATCGTTATAGATCGCGTGCCAGTTTGGCCCATTGCATTCGGGTAATTGTCGGGATCAGTTATTGAGGATCCGCCTAGGAGCCCATGAGACCCCGCGCTTTCCTTGCGCATCTTGACCAGTGTCGGTGTGAAGTAGTCCGCGATTCCCCTTCGCTGGTTTTCCTCGGTCGCCCCGAGAAGCCAAAGAAGAAGGAAGAACGCCATCATAGCAGTTACGAAGTCCGCATAAGCGACTTTCCAGGCACCTCCGTGATGGCCTGCGGCCTCGACAGTAATCTTCTTGACAATGATTGGCGCAGGGCTCGCGTGGCTCGCGCTGTCCCCGGGACGCGCGGGATCGTCAAGTGCCATGTCAATTGCTCCGCATCATGTCGAGCAATTCCGTTAACTTGGGCCGGTGCGACGGCGCCAAACCGGAGCGCGCCGCTTCGAGCACCAGGGGTTGAGGGTAGCCATGAAGCGACGCGATGATCACCTGCTTGATCGAGTGGAAGACTTGCTGATCGCGGGTATTGATCTGCTTGAGGCGGCTCGCCATCGGGCCAACGAAACCATAAGCGAGCAAGACCCCAAGAAAGGTTCCGACGAGCGCCGCGCCGATCATCTTGCCGAGCACTTCGGGTGGCTCGTTGATCGAACCCATCGTCTTGATAACGCCCAGCACCGCGGCAACAATGCCGAGAGCGGGGAAAGCGTCAGCGAGAGATTGAATAGTATGCTCTGGCTCGGCCATTTCGTGCAACTCGGTCTTGATCGCCGAATCGATGACCTCCTCCACCGCATGCGTATCAAGCGTGCCGCTTGACACCACGAGCAAGGTAAGCGGATCGCATATCATGGTAGTGAGCACGCGGTCATTCTGAATCCGCGGATATTCGCTGAAAATCGCTGAATTCGCGGGCTCCGTGACGTGGCTTTCAAGGGCTACCGCTCCTTCCGTGCGAAGCAGCTTCATCAACTTGCTGGTCAAGGCGATCGCATCGATATGATCCTGATCGTTATACTTCGGGCCCACAAAGACCTTTTTGAGCCCGCTTGCGAGTAGCTTGATTTCATGCGTCGAGTTGCCGATCAGGACTGCGCCGATTGCGGCGCCGCCGATGATCATGAACTCAAGTGGAAGCGCAGCAAGTACGGGGCCGATCGCGCCGCCCGCCAGAATGAAGCCGCCAAACACCATGACGAGCAGAACGATGATACCGATGGCGACGAACACTGGGAACTGCTCCTGGCAGGGGGGTGAATCAGAGCGCGTTGAATAAGGTGAGCGAACTCACCCGGGTGAAGGCAGCTTGGCTCGCTTCGAGCGCTGTCATCGATTGCTGCAACTTGGCGATTGCATCCCCGATCTGGGTATCCCCAACTTCGCTGCGGCGCTCAGCGATCGCCACTGAACGATCCAGCTGTTCTTGGCGGACGGTCTCTACCCATGCGAGCCGGGCACCCAGGATAGTCTGTCCTCGATTTACGGTAGTTAGCGCCGCGTCGATCCCTTCGATCGCTGCCGAAGCCGATGCGGACGGATCGGGTGTGCCGCCACGCAGCGCGTCGGCCAGCCCTCTAAGAACGGCGAAGGCATTGGAGGGTGATCCTGCGACGTCGAATTCGAACAACTGAGCGCCGTCGAGCCCTCGCTCGATCTCGGTACCCTGTCCAACTGGCACTGAAAGCGATTGCGTAGTCCCCGCATAGGTTACGGCACCCGTGCCATCGCGTGTAAAAGCCGGTCCGGCTGCAAGACCGGCAAATAGGGGCTCACCACCGGGGCCTTCTGCATTTGCGCGCGCGAACAATTCTTCGCCCAACTGTTCGATCTCGAAAGCAATCGCCTCTCTCCCAGCCGCTCCGCTCGTATCGCTTGCGGCACCAAGCGCCAGTTCGCGTGCGCGCTGCAGGAGGTTGGTAACTGCGGCTAGCTCCGTGGTCGCAGAGGTAAGATCCTGATCCACCGATGCGGCATTGCTTGCATCGGCTGTGCTCAATATCTCACGGCGCGCCAATTGGCGGAGTTGGGCGGCTGCGGCCGGGTCATCCGATCCGCGTTCCAACCGCTTTCCTGTAGCAATCTGGGTCTGCAGACGTTCGATGTTGCCCCGCAGTTCGCTCATTTGGCTAAGCGAGCGATTGTAAAAAGTACCTGTAGCGGTGTTTACGAAGCTCATGAGTAGGGTCCCTTCACTTACCGCAAGCCCAACAGAACGTCGAAGATCTCGCTGGCGACCTGTATGACGCGCCCGTTGGCCTCGAAGGCTTGCTGTAGGCGAACCAGATTGGCCGCCTCCTCATCAAGATCGACGCCAGTCTCGCGCAGCAATTCCGCTTCGGCGCTAGCGGCAACGATGCCCAAGCCCTCGCGCTGGCTGTCAAGCCCTGCAACTCTGCTCGAAAGACCGAGCAGAAGTGCATCAACGCTGGCGGTCGGCCCAGTACTATTGCCGAGCGCAGTGATTAGACCGCCCAAGTTGGTGGTATCACGGCTCCCGGCAGGAGCCCCAGCAGTGGCGGTTGCAATCCCTGCGCCCGATCCAAGGACGATTGTTATGTCGGCTGCGGCGGTGCCTGCGAATATTGGCTGACCGGGTGTGCCGTCGGCAGCGACCCCAGTGCCCTGCGCGCCATTGACGAGTGACACGGTCGATACTGCAATTCCATCCAACTGCGTCTGGAGGCTCGCGATTGCACCGAGCGCCGCAGCGCGCCCAGCCATCGCACCGCTCATGGGAACATACGGCTGCCCATCCACTTCAAATGACAAAGTACCATCTGGCGCGACGGAAAGGTCAAAGCCAATTGCGGAACCGCCTTGCACAAGCGCCGCCGGGGGACTCCCCGACAAAGTGACATCGACCGTGCCATTGGCATTAAAAGAGGGCACAATACCGATTTGTTCTGCCAATCCGCGCAGTGCTGCATCGCGTTGGTCGAGCAACGCGGCTTTAGAAGCAGTGCCTTCCTGAGCGGCAACGAGATCTTGATTCACTCTCGCCAGTTCATCGGCAAAGCCCCGAACACTCAGCAAGTCGGCCTCAGCTTCGGATACAGTCAGCAGTCTTGCATTGCCGAGAGCGTTATCGGCAGTGCCAAAAGTTGCTGCGAGCTGGCGAGCAGTCTCGAGCGCCGAGACCCGTAAGGCGGGGTTGAGGGGGTCACTTTCTAGGCGTGCCAACGCCGCTTCGAAGTCAACCAGGTTATCGAAAAGTCCCGAGTTTTCCAAGGCGGTTTCAGCCTCGCGCATTGCCGAATACTCGGCCGATGCATTGGCTAATGCAGAAGCGCTGTCGCGCGCCTGACGTTGCACCAAAGCGCTGCCTGCGCGTTCGATCCCGCCGATCCGGACTCCACCAAGCGAATTTGAGGAGTTGAGTCCTATGGAGGCACTCATGACCAGCTCGCTCTGGCCTAGCGTTCGCCTCGCATAATCTGGATTTGCCGCATTTGCGACGTTTTGAGCAGTCAGCTCAAGGCTTGCGCGAGATGCAGTCAAACCGCTGCGCCCGATGTAGAAGAGAGCGGTCGGCATTACGAATCTCCCTTCTCTTCGATATATCGTGCCAGCTGCGCCTCGATGCTCCGGGCTAATCCGAAGCTCCCAGATGCTGCCGCGATCTCAGCAAAGTGCTCATCGCGCATCTTCTCGAACTGCCGGAGCCCGCCCCCAGTAAGGGGGGTGTCCTCCGTAAAGCTCGCGGCCCGCGCCGTTTCGAGCATTCGTCGCAGCATGATTGCCTCGAAACCCTCGGCCGCCTTGCGCAGCTCCGCGCGTTCAGGCGAAATGGTGGCTTCTGGACTGCCAGCAGATGGAAGGGCGCGAGAGATGATCACAGCACTACCATTTCCGCCTGGAGCGCCCCGGCTTGCTTGAGGCTTTCGAGGATGACTACGAGGTCTGCAGCGCCCACGCCCAACAGATTGAGAGCATCGACAATCTCGGAAAGCGAGGCAGCACCCGGCATCAGCGCGACCCGATCTGATCGCTCGGTGACGCTGATATCGCTCGAGGGTTCCACTGCAGTACGGCCAAGGCTGAAAGGCTCCGGCTGAACCACCACGGGATCTTCGTCAATCCGGATGACCAGCTTGCCGTGACTCACCGCTGCTGGCGACAGACGGACTGCCTCGTTGATCACGACCGTTCCGGTCCGACTGTTGACGATCACCCGCGCCGCAACAGGGGCCGGGGTTACCGGCAACATTTCTATCTCGGCCATCAGCGCCGAACGAATATCGTTTCCAAACGGCAGCGCGAGCTCGATGCTCACTCCATCAGCGATCCGTGCAGTGCCTGGAAAGCGTTGGTTGATCGCGTCGCGAACGCGCGAAGCGGTGAGAAAGTCGGCTTGGTGAAGGTTAAAGCGTAGACTCCCTTCGCGATCGAACCCGGTCGAGACCGCTCGCTCGACTGTGGCTCCGTCTGCGATTCTCCCTACTGTTGAGACATTGACTGTGAGTTGCGATCCGTCACGCCCCGTCACTCCGAGACCGCCCACGGCCACATTGCCCTGTGCCATCGCGTAGATCTGCCCATCCGCCCCGTAGAGAGGCGCCAGCACCAGGGCGCCGCCACGCAGACTGCGGGCTTGACCGAGGGTGGAGACAGTGATGTCGATGCGCTGACCAGGCTTCGCAAATGCCGGCAGTTCGGCGGTAATGATTACCGCTGCTGCGTTGCGGAGATTGGGGCTTACCCCTGGAGGAAGCTGAAGGCCCAATCGGCCCGAAACACCTCGCATTGCCTCGGTTACATAAGCGAGGTTGTCATCACCGGTGCCTTGAAGGCCCACAACCACCCCGTAGCCGGTGAGCTGGTTCGCGCGGAGGCCTTCAAACTCGCCGACGTCGCGAATCCGCTCTGCTGCGGCGGCAGCCGGGAGCAGGGCTGCAACCAGCACTGCCAGTAGTGCCATCACGGATCGAGTAATCTTCACGAGCTTTCTCCCGGAACCATCACAAAGGCGAAATGAAATTAAAGAAGCGAGACAGCCATCCTGGTCTGCTCGCTTGCTGAACGGCGCCCTTGCCCGAGTAGATGATCCGGGCATTCGCGACCTGCGCCGACGAGAGGCGGTTGTCGCTGTCGATATCGATCAGGCGAATACGCCCGGCGAATTGAATCCACTCATCTCCTTGGCTCAACGACATTTGCTTTTCTCCCACCACTTCAGCCGTTCCATTGGGGTAAATCGCTGCGATGGTCACTGCGACTGCGCCGGAAAGGCGGCTGCGTTGCGAAGCACTCCCTCCTCCTCTGAACGTCCCTTCGCTCGCAGCTTTAAGGGCTTCGGGGTTTAGGAAGTCGAGCGGCCCGGAGACCGGGGGGGTGATCGAGAAGCTTCCGCCGCGGTCAGTCTGGCCTGCCGTGCTTTTCTGGGTTGAGGTATTCTCAACCAACACGATGGTCAGCATGTCTCCGAGCATTCGGGCACGGGTGCCAGTATGCAGTCCGGAATATCCGGACCCGGTCTGGAGTATCGCGCCTGCACTTCCGGTTGGCCTGGGCACAGTGAAGGACGCACCACCGGCCGTGGCGACGACTGTCGGCACCCCTGGCGGGGGTGGTGCCACAAACCCCGGTTGTGGGCCAGAACCGGCTCCCATACAGGCAGCCGCGAAAAGCAGTAGTGGAGATACTAGAAGCGTGCGCAGGTCCATGATCGGGCTCTTCCTCACAAAGTCTGGTTGGCATTGCGCAGCATCTCGTCGACTGCGCTGACCATCTTGGAGTTTATTTCATAGGCGCGCTGCGCTTCGATCATCTCGACGAGCTCCTCGACGACGTTGACATTAGAGCCCTCGAGCATTCCCTGACGTACCTGGCCCCGTCCATTTTCCCCTGCCAAACCGATTTCGGCGGGTCCGCTTGCCGCAGTCTCAATCAGGAAGTTATCACCAATCGCCCGCAAGCCGGCGGGGTTTACAAAGCTTGCCAAAGTGAGCTGTCCAAGCTGCACTGGAGCAGGGTCTTGGGCAGTGACAGCGCTGATGGTGCCATCGGGCGCAATGGAGATCGACTGGGCGCCTTGCGGGACTTGGACCGGAGGTTGAACCGCATAACCTTGGGAGGTGATGAGCTGACCCTCAACAGATAGAGTAAAGTTTCCTGCTCGGGTGAATGCGATCTGTCCGCCAGGGGGAAGCTCGACTTGAAAGTAGCCTGGTCCGTCGAGCGCAAGGTCAAGCGAATTGCCCGTTCCGTTGAGCGTCCCCTGAGTTTCAATTCGAGTTGTACCTTGGATCTGAACGCCCGTACCAAGGTTCAAGCCGACGGCGAAGGCAGTCTGCCCGGTAGATTGTTGGCCTGCAATACGTTGTTCCTGGTAGGCGAGCGTCGCGAAATCGGCCCGGTCACGCTTGAAGCCAGTGGTACCGATATTGGCAAGGTTGTTGGCGATGACGCGCATCCGCGCGTCTTGGGCTTCGAGCCCAGTCCGAGCGACATGGAGAGCGGAAGTAGGCATTGGACTAGCTCCTGAATCTTATTATCACCGCAGGCCCATCAGGCGGCTGCTGGCTTCATCGAGATCATTGGCGGTGCGGATGATCTTGGCACGCTGCTCGAACGCGCGCTGCGCGTCGATCATTTGGACCAAGGTTTCTGCTGTTTCGACGTTGGATTGTTCGAGAGACCCGGGGGTCACGCGCGCAGTTGGGTCAGGCGGCAGAACCCCGCCATTTGGTACTTTCAGAAAGCTATCGACGCCTTTCGCAATCTGGCTACCCTCAGGTGAAACGAGCTTGATCCGGTCAAGAACCTGTGCCGGTTCGCGTGGAGCCGCCGGATCATTCGCGAGGATCGTGCCATCACCTGCAACGGCTATGCTGAAACCGGCAGGTACGGAAATCGGACCACCTCCCTCCCCCAACACCGGGAGCCCATCGCCATTCTCCAGCACGCCTGAGGCCGCCACACTCAAGTCTCCCCGGCGTGAATAAACCTCTCCTGCCGGCCCTTGCAGGGCGATCAGGGCGTTGCCCTGCACGGCAATGTCGAGGGGGCGACCCGTGGGAATTACCCGCGCCGTAGTTAGGTCGGCGCCGCGCACAAGGCCACGCGCCATGGCTCGCGCCTCGATGGAGCCGTCCTTTAATGTCGCCGGCGTGACGGCGAAAAGCTCCTGTCGAAAGCCCGGTGTGGAAGCATTCGCAAGGTTGTTCGCGACGGCCCGCTGCCGGTCCATTGCAGCGTTCATCGAAGTCAGCGCGGTATAGATCATCCGGTCCATCAGTCAGTGCTCATCGCTGGAGATTGATGACAGTCTGCGATATCGTGGTCGCCGTATCGATCGCTCGAGCGTTCGCCTGGAAGTTGCGTTGAGCAGTCAATAGACCAACCATTTCCTCGGCGAGATCGACGTTCGAACGCTCGAGTGCTCCGCTGATCAAGTCGCCATAATTCCCAATTCCAGGGTTCCCGAAAGCCGGGGCTCCGGAGTCGCCCGAGGCTTCCCATTTCGTCTGCCCAACGGCTCGCAGGCCTGTAGGAGAGGCAAAAGTGGCCAACGCCACCTGTCCTACCGCAACCGCGGTGCCATCGGCATAAGCTGCATTTATGGTACCTCGGCCGTTGATAGTGACATTGGCGAGCGCGGAACCCGCTGCATTGGTCAAGGGCACCGTGACGTCGACCGGCACTGCTGCAGTCGGATTTCCGGCTGCATCAACGGGGAAAGCCTGCAGCTGGCTTCCAAGCGAGTCCTGTACTGCGCCAGTTGCCGAGATCTGCAAATTGCCGTTGCGGGTAAAGCTGAGATCTCCAGAGACGGGGTTAGCAAAAGCGAGAAAGCCGTCACCATTGATCGCGAGGTCGAGGCTGCGGCCAGTTTGTTCAATCGGCCCGAGTGCGAAGTCCTGCGTGATCGCGGAAACTGTCGCCCCGATGCCGGCGGTACGGCGCGGATCGGTGTTCGAACCGGACGCTACGAGGTCCGCGAACTGGGCCGAACTCTTCTTGAAGCCGACAGTCTCTGCATTGGCGATGTTATGGGCGATGACCCGCAGGTCGGTTTCGGCGTTCTTGAGGCCGCTAAGAGAGGTGAAGAAAGACATCAGTTTTCGTCCTTTGCTGCAACTTGTTTCAGGGCTTGGGAACTCAAGGCATTCGACCGGTTCCGCTTTGCACCTCAATCAATCGGTCGAGCTTGGCGGAAATTTCATCGAGGGTCGCAGTGGATTCGCTCGTCGCAGCGAGTGTTGAGAACTGCGCCATCTGTGCCAGCATCGCTTCATTGTTGACCGGCTCAAGCGGATCCTGAAACGATAACTGAGTCGTAAGAAGGCGCATGAAATCCGCTTGATCGAGCGAGCCCAGACCCCCCGCACCGGAAAGTCGGGACGGCGTATTTAGCCGATCGAGCACTGGATTGGATGTCTGCGAGTTCACAGTATTCATGATCAATTGCTCCTGAGTGTTTCGAGCATCAGCTGCTTGGCGGTCTGCAGCGCCTGCACGAGATTCTGATACTGACGCGCACTTTCCATGATCTCGACCATCTCTGCGCTCTCATCCACCGGTGCTTCCCAGACATGGCCGTCGGCGTCAGCGAGAGGGTGAGCTGGGTCATATCGTCTTGTCGGTGCAACTTCCGAGCGCACGAGTTCACTGCTGGTCACACTTGCCAAACCCGAAGCGCGGTCGAGTTCCGTTGCAAAGACGGCGCGGATTGGCCGGTAGGCGCCATCCTCAGTGCTCGACACTGACCCGGCATTGGCGAGATTGGACGTAGCCACGTTCATTCGCACCATCTGAGCTTGCATGGCGCGTTCGGTCAGCGAGAACAGGGTCATGGGGGCACGATCTGGCATCGTTATTCGCCCTTCAGCGCGCGAGTGATCGTGTTAACCTTGCCCTGAACAAAGGACAGCGTTGCGCTGTAAGCCAATGCGTTCTCGGCGAAAGCAACCTGTTCGCGCCCCAGCTCCACGGTATTCCCGTCAAGCGCAGGCATTGTTGGGCTTCGATAGACGAGAGCCGGACCAGAAACTTCCGTCGAAGTTCCTCGCTGACGCAACATCCGGGCCTCAAGCGCGGCGTTAAAGTCAATATCGCGCGCCTTGTAGCCGGGCGTTGCAGCATTCGCGATGTTGGACGCAAGCACGCCCATGCGTTGCGAACGCAATTCTAGCGCTGCGCCGTGAATACCAAAGATTTGTTCACTCATGGCAAGAAGCCTTTTCGAGCTAGATTGCGGTCTCGGTGCCGAAGGTGCCTCCAGCGGTGAAGGAGGATGCACGAAGCGTGCCAAATCAATTGCTGGCTTCAGAAGAAGCCTAGGCGTTGGTCCATGAGATATTGAGAACGCAATGACCGGCAACTGTTTGCCGGTGCCAAGGAAATCTTTTGCCAGGCTTATGCAGCGTGCATTGCCGTCTGACACGATCCCTTAATCAGGCTCTTCCCTGCCCGTTCTATCTTTTAAGTATAGTCAGCCGGGAGATCCAAGTCAGTGCCAAGCGAGCTCACTCGATTGCTGGACGGCGAGGCATTGCTGATCGTGGTAGCGGGAACCCTCCTCGCAAGCCTAGCCAGGTGCGGATTTCGGAACCTATTCGGGGCAGTCCATGCGGGGTTCACCCTAATCCACAAGCACTTCGATGAGGCGAGCAACCGCGCCGCACTTGCGCGCATTGTGCGGTCAATTGAGCATTCCGGTCCTCTCGCTGTCGAAAGCCCACTACCGCCGGATCCGGAACTGGCGCGGCTGCTCGAAAGCTATCTGCGCAGCGGCTCGCCTTCGGCAATGTTCAGCATGCGAGCCGCGCAGCAGAAATCAAGCGAAGCTCGGATGAGCGAAGCAGCGAATGTGTTGGTCGTAGCCGCGGAACTCGCTCCAATGTTTGGGCTTGTGGGGACCCTGTACAGCATAACCAACCTTGCCCCAGCCGGAGCAGTGAACACCCTCGAGACAACGATGAGCGCGATCGCCACGGCGGTGACATCTACACTTTACGGAGTGCTGCTCGCGCATCTCATCTGCCTCCCAATCGCTGCCATGATCGAGCGACGCGCAAAACTCGAGGCCCGCTTGCGGGACGCTCTGTTGGAGTGGTTTGCAAGCCAGCTGACCAGCCCAGTGGTTACCGCTGCAAAGCAGCCAAAGATCCGGGGCGTGGCATGAGCCCGAGCCGGCTGATTCCGAACGCGAACGGGTGGCAGCTGATCCTTGCCGATCTTGCCCTTATACTCTTTCTCGTGACCTTGGCTGCTCTTCCGTCATCATTCGCGGACGGAAACCCTGAAGGAGAGCGCTCCCAGAAGCCGACAATCTCAGCCTCCCAGGCGTTGTATCGTCCGATCGCGGGCGGCCCAACGCTTCGCGAATGGCTAGGAGACCAGCCGCGAGACCCGCGGGCAACATTGACAATCTTCGCGACATATCGACCCGGGGGAGAGGCCCAAGCATGGCAAGCGAGCGAAAGGCTGGTTTCGAGCCTGAATGATCCCCAGGTCGCAGTCCGCACGATAATCTCGCGAGGGCGGGAAGATCACATCTATGCCAGTCTCGCCTATGACAGTGTTGCCGATCTGGCAGACTCGACATTCTAGATGAAAACGACGCGGTTCCGACCGGCCGCCTTGGCTTGGTACAAGGCGGCATCCGCCCGTGCGAGCGCGGAACGCGTATCGCTGTCTTCGGTTACCTCGGCAATACCAGCCGAGAAGGTGATCTGCCCGAACGGCTGACCGGTGAACCGATCACGCAGTCTCCTGGCCGCCTGCGCACGCCGGATGCTGTCAAGCTTGGCAAGCGCAGCCTGCTTGTCCAGTCCATAGAAAAGCACGACAAATTCTTCACCGCCGTGCCGCGCGACGAAGCATTGATCGCTTGCGTGCTCACTGAGTGTGTCGGCAATCGTGCACAGGACACGATCGCCGGCATCATGACCATACCGATCGTTGATCTGCTTGAACCGATCAACATCGCAAAAGCCGATGCAAAGCGGCTCAGACTTCGACCGGGCCTCGCTAGCCGCCGACACCAATCGCCGTTCAAAGGCTCGGCGATTTGGCAGCCTTGTCAGATGGTCGACGTCCGCTTCCATCCGTGCCGTAGCGAGGCTGGCGCGCAGCCGCCGCGCCTCGTCCTGACTACGTTCCATAGCTTGCTCGACCCGTTCGATGCGCTCGAGCACTGCCCTTGACAGCTCCACCACCCGATCAAGTTCCGCGACCATCCCGCCGGGCGCCGCGACGTCAGCGATTGCCTCGATCTGCGCACCCAGCGCACCGCGGTGGTCGCTGGTTTCATCCTGCGCCATCTTGGTCGTTTGGGCGAACCGCATGAGCGAATACTCAAGTTTATCCATGAGCTGCTCGAGCTCGGCTATGCGTCCATTCGTTCCCGGATCAAGCCTTGCAAGCGTATCAAGCCATCGCTGGTCGATCGGTTCACCCGACAATTCCCGAGCTGTAAAAGCCTGCGCGAGCTCGGCATCCGCGCCGGACAAGGCGGCGCAGATCGCGGCGAGATTGGCTGAGTTGACGCCAAGCCCGTGCTCAATGACGAAATCGCCGATCCGCTCGAGCAGTTCTTTTTGCGCTTCCACCGCGCGCGAGGGAGGAGCGGATTGCTCTTCCGCAGTTGGACCAGTCCGGGTCGCCCGGATCAATCGATCGCGCGCGCCGGAGCGCAGAAATTGAGGATAGGGCACCTCCAAGGCCTCCCAGCAAGTCACCAGAGTTAAGCGGCTCCATAATCAAGGTTTGCTTAAGGCGTTCACGGTTTCGGACTTGGGAAAAGTCCTTAGCTCGCGTTTGCAGGAGCCGACCACAGAATTGGCATGACTCTTGCTTCTCTTCCGGTGGTAGATTAAAGAAGCACGGAGACCTTCGATGATGAAAGATTCCTCTCGCAAAACCGCGAGGCGTATCGCGAGCGTCCGTTGGCGAACGTCATTGGCGATTGGGGCTCTTTGGTGTCTCAGCCTTCCAGTAGCGGCCGCTGGCGGTGCTCCAGCAGGCAGCCATATCGACCCCAGCGAAATCGATGAGGCGGTAATCGCCTTCACAGGCGCAGAAGTTGGAAAACCGGGCGGACCGCGCCTGCCTTCGGATCGTCGCCTTCGGCTGGCGGCATGTGCGGAGCCGCTTCTCACCGAATGGTTCGGCACCGCGCGAAGCACTGTTCAGGTTTCCTGCAGCGGCCCCGAGAGCTGGCGCATCTTTATTGCCACCAGTCCCCTACAAGGACAGGCGGCACGCAATAACGTCGTGAAGCGCGGTGATGCCCTCACCATATTGATCCGCGGACGAGGCTTTTCGGTTCAACAAGCTGGCGAGGCGATGGAGAGCGGAGCGGCGGGCGACTGGATTTTTGTGCGAACTTCGCGCAAGGCTGAGCCGCTGCATGCCCGAATTGAAAGACCAGGGCTAGCTGTCGTTCCAGCGGGATGACACTAGAACCGGATATCAGACTTAAACTTACCTAAACTTGGCCGTCCTGGGTAACAGGATTCTTGCAGGAGACCCGAGATGCCCTCTGTCGAATTGAGCAAGTTGCAAGGCGTCAGTTCCGCCCGCTCTCTTTCGGAGACCGACCGGACCCAGCCAACCGCACGAAAGGCCTCGGCTTCTACCGACCAGGCGAAGCAAGCTGCTGCGCGTGGGGTCAGCATCGAAGTCCGCAGCGAAGTCGATGCCGTCACTCCGCCGATCGACCGGGAACGCGTAGAACAAATTCGCGCGGCGTTGCAGGATGGATCCTACCCGCTTGTCCCGACCAAAATCGCAGACGCGATGATCGCAGCCCAGATTAGCTTCGAGTTGCCTCGATGAAAGACGAGATAATGGCGCACGAAACTCCGAGTGACCTTGCCGGCAAATTGCGGCAGATGATTGCCGTACTCGAGGCAGAGCGGCAAGCGCTTGCCTCGCTAGAGCCGGAAGCAATATCGGATTGCGCGCGTGACAAAGAAAGCCTGTGCGACGTTCTGAGGCCGAGCGTTGGTTACACGCTGGACCCAGAGACTAGGGAGCTTGCCTTGACGGCGAGCAGGCTCAACGAGGTTAACCGCCGAGTTCGCAACCTGCTTGCTGCCAATGTTGCAGCGCGCATCGAAGCACTGGGAGACCCGAACCAAGTGCGTTGCACTTACGGGCGCGCAATCGGATAGGCCCAAAATTGCATTGTGGCTCACCACGACCGAATGAACTCGAATTGGCACGCTTTTTGCTACGTGGGTTCTGAAAGCGCCGCCGTTCTGCGGCGTTGCCAGACCGAGCGGAACTGCAGTGAGCCAACCACCTGCCATATCGTACCCCTCTGGCGGGATCCGGGTCGCGTTCGAAGCGGCGTCGCGCTCCTATGAAAGCGCGCGAGACGAACTGAAACGCGGCGGGGAAGACCCGGCGCGTGCGTCGAAAACCGTACACGCGCGCGACCCCATCGAAGCGGCCATCGCGAAGGCTTCCCGAAAAACGGGCATAGATTTCAATTTTCTGATTGCGCAAGCGCAGGTCGAGTCCTCCATGGACCCTTCCGCAAAGGCTCGCACATCGAGCGCTAAGGGCCTTTATCAATTCATCGACAGCACATGGCTGCAAACGCTGCGCAAACACGGCAGCCGGTTTGGTCTCGGTAATATCGCCGCTGAAATCGGGATCAATGCGCGCGGCCAAGCGCATGTTGCCGCTCCTGCCAAGCGCGAGGCAATCCTGGCGCTTCGCGAAAACCCGCAGGTGGCGGCGTTAATGGCGGCAAGTCTAGCCGAGGATAATCGCGATTTCCTGACACCTATTCTAGGGCGCGAGCCGGATCCTGCCGAGCTCTACCTCGCGCATTTCCTCGGTGCCGAGGGAGCGGGTAGATTCCTGTCGGCGATGACCAAAGATCCAACGCAGAACGCAGTAGCGCTCTTTGCTCGACCGGCGGCAGCCAACAGAGCAGTATTCTATGAGAGGAGCGGCAGTCCGCGAAGCCTTGCCGGCGTCCTCGAACATCTATCAACAAAGCTTGAGGGGGCGCTCGGGTCTGCACGCAGGCGCGTCCATGCGGTTATCCAACAAACAGAGCCCAGCCCGAGAGCACCTCAGGTAGACCTTGCCATGGCCGATGGATCGTTCGCCCCCCCCCGCCAGCGACCTTCCCTTCCATCTCTGGAAACAACTCGCGCTAGCGGTTCGGCAATCGGCGCATCCGTGAGCGGTAGGGCCCCGATTTCGCAAATTCTCTACGCGACGTTCTTGGCACCGGCAGGCGAAAATTCCGCCACGCAGGAACAGGTCCGGCACGCATATGACCGGCTCAAGGAGTTTGGACTGTGACCACCGCTGTCTCGAACGGATCTGCAATCATTGAACGGCTGCGGCTGGCGCCCGCGGCAATGGCATTGCCGGTCGGCATCTTCGCGCTCTTTGCCTTGATGGTGCTTCCCATTCCTCCAGTCCTGCTTGATATCTTTTTCGTACTCAATATCGCCATATCCGTCGCCGTGCTTATGGTTGCGCTGAATGCTCGGACCCCTGTCGAGTTTTCGTCTTTTCCCACGGTGCTGCTTTTCGCAACTTTGCTGCGACTCGCGCTCAACGTTGCATCGACGCGAGTGGTGCTGGTAGCTGGTCACGAGGGCGGCGCGGCGGCTGGACAGGTGATCGAGAGCTTCGGCGAGTTCCTTGTCGGCGGGAATTTTGCCGTCGGCCTATTCGTGTTCTGCATCCTGATGATCATCAATATGATCGTCGTGACAAAGGGAGCAGGGCGCGTTTCGGAAGTTTCGGCACGGTTCGTTCTCGACGCTTTGCCTGGCAAGCAGATGGCGATCGACGCGGATATTGCTGCAGGGCTTATAAGTTCCGAGGAAGCTCGCGATCGACGTTCACAAGTCTCAGTCGAAGCCGATTTCTATGGTTCGATGGATGGCGCCTCGAAGTTTGTCAAAGGCGATGCCCTAGCAGCTCTGCTGATCCTCGGGGTCAATATCATCGCCGGCTTTGCGCTCGGCATGGTCAGTCATGGCCTCACTGCCACCGAAGCTGGCGAGCTTTATGTGACGCTTGCCGTCGGCGATGCGCTAGTCGCGCAAGTTCCTGCCCTACTGCTCTCAATAGCAGCAGCCGCGATAGTCACCCGGGTTTCGGACAAGAGCGATCTGACTGGCCAGATCGGCAGGCAATTCTCAGATGCTAGGGGCTGGTTGCCGGTTGCGGTCATCCTTGCTGCAATTGGCCTTGTTCCCGCTATGCCGCAGTCCATCTTCCTACCAGGAGCGGCGGTTGCAGGAGGCATCTGGTGGCACTTGCGTCGCAAGTCTGCCGAACCGACCCCTGCCCATGAGCCGATCGAGGGTCCTTCGCCAGATGCGATCGAGCTCGCAGATGTGAGCGACCAGACACTGGTTACTATAGAGCTCGGCTATGGCCTTTTGCATCTAGTGGACAAGGAGAAGGGAGCGCTGCTCGCAACGCGCATCACGGGTATCCGAAAGCAGCTATCGCGCGACCTTGGCTTTGTCCTGCCCCAGTTCCGTATTCGCGACTCGCTTGACCTCGGAGCATGCGATTATGCGGTGCTTATGGGCGGGATCAGCATTGCGCGCGGCACCGTGCGTGCAGGGAAGCTCCTCGCAATTGACGCCGGCGATGTGCGCTCGGGCCGATCGCACGAAGACATGGGATTACATGGAGAGCCCACTCACGACCCGAGCTTCAATTGCCCGGCCTTGTGGATCGAGCCCGCCCTGCGCGACCAAGCCATTGCCGAGGGCTTCATGGTTGTGGACGCCAGCACAGTGATTGGCACGCATGCCAACCAGGCGTTGCTAGGCGAAGCGCATCAATTACTGGGTCCGGAAGAAGTGCGAGAGTGGCTTGACGAACTCAAACTACACGCACCCGCCTTGGTCGAGGCCGTCCATCCCGACCCGCTTTCTCTCGCGGCTCTGACCCGTATCCTGCGCGCGCTTTTGGCCGATGGGATCGGCCTTGCTCATCCGCAACCTCTCTTCACTAGTCTCGCTCTAGCGCTGCAGAAAACACAGGATTTCGACACGCTCATCGACGCAATACGAGCTGATTTCGGCGCGCGACTTGTTGCGAGGGTTTGTCCGCCGGGCGAGCAGCTCAAGGTCGCAACGCTCGATGCCTCGCTAGAGTCCGCGATCCTTGGGGGCATGGTCGATCCTGGCACGGGCCAACCGCTCATTGAGCCGGATTGCGGCAGCATGATCGTAAAAACAGTAAATCGTCTTCTAACCGAGCAGGCGGGCCCTATTGCTCTTATCGTGCAGCCTCCCGCGAGGCGCGCCCTTGCTGCTTTGCTCAAGCATCGTGCACGCGGATGCCTCGTGATTTCAATCAACGAACTTCCCGCCTCGCAGACAGTCGAAGTCGTTGGGATAATAGGTGGCTCGAATGGCGCAGCATCTCCCAGCGACGAAACCTTGTCCGATTCTTCGTCGTCTAATCGCAATGAGGTCGCCGCATGAAGCACGATCCACGCGCATTTGCTGCTAAAGCCTATTCTGCCACCTATGCTTCTGTTTCGCAGGATGACGTCAAACGCCGCGTGCGGCAATTTTTGCCGCTTGTCCGGCGATCTGCTTGGCACATCTATGGGGCCGGTCGCGACGGACTCGAGGTGGAAGATCTAATGCAGGCTGGCATCGTGGCACTTACCGAATGCGCGCACCGGCATTCCGGACCGACCGAAGACGGTTTCGCAGCATATGCGAAAATTCGTGTCCGTGGGGCGATGCTCGATCAAGTCCGGCGCAACCGGCACGACAGTAGATTAGCCAGGCGCAAGCGCGTTCGCTACGAGCAAACCCTCGAGAAATTGCGTACGGAGCTGGGACGCGAACCAGATCGTGGCGAAGTTTCAAAGGCTATGAACCTGAGCGATCGCGAATTGCTCGATATCGAAGCGTCAGGCATTACAATCAGCTCGATCAGTGAGGAATATGATGATGGCAACGTAGCATTTGCGAGCGAGGATCCCGATCCTTTTGAATTGCTCTGCGAGGCCGAGGATCGTAACTTATTAGTGAATGCCATGGCCGAGTTGCCTGAACGGCTCAAATTGGTCCTTCAATTGTTCTTCGTCGAAGAACTAAATCTCACTGAAATCGCAGCCGTGCTTAGCGTGAGTGTGCCGCGGGTGCACCAGCTTCGGGCAAAGGCACTTGCCGATCTAAGAACGCTTATTGAACAGATTCGTTGACGAGGAAATCGACCCATCTGCTTCCCGGGTTTATGTTGTGTGTGCGTGGGCGAGCCAAAAAATGTTGGTTTTTTTGAGCGCAGGTCTTACGGCACTTGGCGCCCCCCTTTGTGATTATCGCTTCGCCCCTGCCCCAGCTACTCTTCGTGACACAGGGCCCCGCACTATGGCGAGCAAACCACGAGCCAGTAAGGAAAACCTCGATACTCAGAAGATAAAGAGGCTCGCCAGACCTAATAATCCACCGAGCAAGGCTGACAACACAACGAGGATTGACGTCCGCCTATCGAGCCATTCCGTGAAACGGCGACGAGACGACCGCGACCTTGGCCCAGGCTGGGCTATCGCCTGACGAGTGCCAATAAGCGACGCATCGCTGGCTTGACCCAGGACCTTGGCGATCCGCTCACTTTTTTTGCAATCGCTGGGCTTACCGACAACCCAGTCACGCGCGGCTAGCATCGCTTCGGCGGCCGCGAGCTCTTCTGGGTCTACACTGCCGCCTTGGAGGTGCAAAATGAAGGCCTTGGGCAGCTTCTCGTCGAACTGAATGCCGATGACATCGCCAATCGCCCAACGAGTTGTCCCGAACACTTTCAGGTTGCCAAGGGTTAGCCATAAGTCTGAGCCTGCTTCGATCGAATGCTCGGGTTGAATTTTCGCTCCACCAAGGGATAAATCGACTACCAGGCAGCGTACGGTGCCCGATGTAGTCGCGACGAAAGTTCGCAAGCCCAGCTCTGCCCGCCCGAAGCTTCTTTGGCAGAAAATTCTCTCGTTCGATCTGGTGGTTGCGGCAGCATTCATCTGCAAAGTGTCGCAGATTTTAGTGAATCAATCTGTCTTCGGGGCATTCGGAAACGCCCTTATATAATAAAAAGTCGAAAACCGCTTTTTTAAATTCCAACCCTTTCTTGGGTAACCGCATTCCCGCACTTCGATAAAGCGAAGGCCGCGGCAACTAGAAATGTTGCTGCATTCCGCAATCTATTAACAATCTCGTTGGCTTCCGGCATCGGCTTCAGAGATGCAATTGAAGGGCCCGTGCAGTTCTAAGGAAACCCTTCTCTGTCAGGGCCACGCTCTCACTTTCAGTACCGACGCTCATCTTTACAAGCAATTGCCTGCTTTCCAAAACTTCGAGCCAACGAAGAGCAACAGAAGAAGGACAGCTCAGAGCTTCACACAAAGCGAGGACTGACAATGGAGCGCCTCTTACACGAGCCTGAAACAGTTCGAGCACTACATCACAAGCGGGGCTAACAGCGAAACCGTCAAGCTCGAAGATCTCGTCGATCTTTCTTCGTGATTGCTGTAAAGCAGACGCTAAAGCACTAAGCGTCTCGCTGCTGGCCAAAACCTCTCCGTCAGGACTGCCAATTCCCCTTACTTCGAGAGCTATAGCTTCGATCCGATCTGCGATCGCATCGCCAGCAGCTTTCTTAAAGACGCCTTGTCTGGCAGTAGAGGTTGAATTTGAAATTTCGCGACCCTTCACAACAGACCCTTTCGACGATTTCTATTGGCAACTTTAAACCGAATGGCGCCAGTCGGAAAGGCATTTGAGGCAAACCGTGAGCAAATTGTTGCGCATTGACCGGTTGTGGCGCATTAACCGAATGCCATGCGGTGATCTGGGCATGATGTTGCTTTCATCGTTATGTGTTGCAAAACGGGACCGCGGGTCTTGACCGCTTGCGGTTCCGATCGTGCCGCGTAGGGCCCGCGGCGCCGACCGACTGCGGGCAACTCGATGTGCTCGCCAGGATTTGATGGGACAACATGGCTGATCCGCTAGATAGGTGGGAAGATAGCGATTTGGAACGTGCGCTTCTTCTCGTTGAACAAGCTCTCGAGCTTTGCGACGATCTCGGCTTCAGTTTCGCCGCGATCGATCTGTGTGCAGCGCTAGAAAAGCTGAAAGAGTTGAGAGCAGAGTAAGCGCGAATAACTTCTTTACTAAGCGGATGCTTAATTTAGGTCGAACGCAGCCCTGCAGGTTCTTAGCACACCTGAGCATTCGCGTAGATTAGTCCGTAATCAACGAGCAAACTGTCCAGTCGAATCAGGTGTGCACTACGCGTCCTAATAGCGGCAAGTTCTCTGGTTAAAGAGAGGCTGCCACTCAGAACGTAGCAATAATATCGTAAAAATGTTTTGGCGTAAATATCTAGCTACAAGTACGAACCACGCCCCCGGGGACAGAAAGGGGCCATCGTCTCACGGCCGCAAGCAGGGCTCTCTCCCCCCAACATCTGCTCAGAAACAAATTTGGCGTTCGTCCAACCTGGCTTGGCAATGGGTTTCCATTGAGCTGGGTAGGTGAGGGGGAATTGGGACACGGCTGCAAGCCAATAAGTTTCCTCGCGAAATTCGGTCGACACCCCTCCTCGCTAAGTTGTTCTTGATAGGCGCGCACATCTGCACCAATAAAACTGTTGCCTCAAGGTTCAGATTTGACACCTCCGGTGTTCGACAATTCCACATCAATTGACTTGATCCGCTGCACTTTAGGCGGATCAGCTAATTTGTGCGAGTTAGCCGGCGTCATTCGTGAAAGGCCTACTACTACTATTTGGACGGCGGTTCCTAGCGTGCGCCCCCCGGGCCTTCACGCGGACTTTGCAACCCGCTCGTCGTGGTTCGCTCCCGCCTCGTCGCGCCTATCCCGGGCTGCTCGCGCTTATTCGGAACATCCATCCAGCGCACCCGTAAATATCGTGAACCATCAACACAAATATGGAGACGAAGCATATGAGCATCGCGACCCTGAAAGACCTCTACATTGACCAGCTTCAGGACATTTACAGCGCCGACAAGCAGTCGCTTGAAGCCACGAAGAAACTGCGCGAATGCGCTACTTCGGAAACGCTCAAAGACGCGCTAGATGCCGGTACCGACGGCATCAAGCAGGGCATCGAAAAGGTGCGCGGCATCATTAAGACGCATGACGCCGATCCGACCGACGAATTCTGCAAGGGCATGGAAGGGCTCGTCAAGGAAGCGCACGCTCACGCCATCGACGCCGATAACATCAAGGACGAAGACGTCCGCGATGCATCGATCATCGCCCAGTATCAGCGCATGACTCATTACGGGATTGCGGGTTACGGCACTGCAGCAAGCTTCGCGCGCCGTCTCGGCCTAGAGGACGACGCAAAAATCCTGAGGGATTGCCTCGATAACACCTATGGCGGTGACCGCACGATGACCGACATCGCCTCGGGCGAAGTGAACCGGCAGGCAATGGCCTGATCCGAGAAGACAATGCCGGGGCAAACCCGAAACAACGAGGGCCCGGCCAGCCAAGCCGGGCCCTTTTTGTTTCAGCCAACAACACCCGCGCTGGCGAGCACAGAAAGCGTCAGCACGTCCGGCGTCAGCGCAGTCATCGGCGCGATCTGCACCGGCTTCTCCATCCCGATCAGCATCGGACCGACGGTCGTGTTCGCGCCCAGTTCGCGCAGCATTTTGGCTGAGAGGTTGGCCGATTGCAGGCCCGGCATGATCAGCACGTTGGCTGGCGCCGACAGGCGGCTGAAGGGATAGAGCTTCATCACCGTCGGGTTGAGCGCAGCATCGGGTGCCATCTCCCCTTCGTACTCGAAGCCAGGATCCTCCCGGTCGAGGATCGCGACGGCCTCCCTAATATTGCCGAGCCACTGGCCGGAAGGGTTTCCGAAAGTCGAATAGGACAGGAACGCAACCCGCGGCTCGTGACCCATGCGCCGCGCGACTGCGGCAGCTTCGCGCGCGATATGGGCGAGTTCCTCGGCGGTCGGCCGCTCGTTCATGGTCGTGTCGGCGAGGAAGGTCGTGTGGTTCTTGCCGATCATCATGTGGATGCCGAAAGGCAGCGCGCCCGGCTTGCGGTCGAGCACCATGTTCACCTCGCGCACGGTCTGGGCGAACGTCCGGGTAAGGCCGGAGATCATCCCGTCGCCATGGCCCAGCGCAACAAGCAGTGCGGCGAAGACGTTGCGCTCCTGATTGACCATTCGCCGCACGTCGCGCTCGGTATAGCCGCGCCGCTGAAGCCGCTGGTAGAGATAGTCGACCATGGCCGGCACATGCTCGCTGTCGGCCGAATTCTGGATCTCGAAACTGCCGGGATCCGACACCGAAAGCTGGTGAAGCTTGTCGAGCACAGCCTTGGTCCGCCCGACGAGGATCGGCTTGCCATAGCCGAAATCGCGGAACTGGATCGCAGCGCGCAGCACGACCTCTTCTTCCGCTTCGGCGAAGACCATGCGCTTCGGGTTCTCCTTGGCCTCGTTGTACACGCCGCTCAGCACCGCGGTAGTCGGATTGAGCCGTGAGCGCAGCTTTATGCGATAGGCCTCGAAATCCTCGATGCGCGCCTGTGCGACGCCCGAATCCATCGCTGCCTTGGCAACCGCCGAGGAAACCACCTCGATCAGCCGGGGATCGAAGGGCGCGGGGATGATATAGTCGGTCCCGAACTTGTGGTTCCTGCCATAGGCGGCAGCGACTTCCTCTGGCACGCGCTCCCGGGCGAGCTTGGCGATGGCTTCGGCTGCAGCGACCTTCATTTCCTCGTTGATCGTCGTCGCCTGCACGTCGAGCGCGCCGCGGAAGATGAAAGGGAAGCCGAGCACGTTATTGACTTGGTTCGGGAAGTCGCTGCGCCCCGTCGCGATTATCGCGTCGGGGCGCACTTCCTTGGCCTCGTCAGGCATGATTTCGGGCACGGGGTTGGCCATGGCGAAGATGATTGGCTTGTCGGCCATCTTCTTCACCCATTCGGGTTTGAGCGCGCCCGCCGCCGACAGGCCGAGGAAGATGTCTGCACCGACCAGCGCCTCTTCGAGGTCCTTAGCATCGGTCGCGGTCGCGTGCGCGCTCTTCCATTGGTCGACATTGTCGCGATCGGGCGTGATCGGTCCGGAGCGGTCGCACATGATGACGTTCAGCGGCGACACGCCCATCGCCTTGATGAGAGCGGTGCAGGCGATGGCCGCCGCGCCCGCGCCGTTCACGACCACCTTCACGTCCTTGATGTCGCGATTGGTGAGGTGGCACGCATTGAGCAGGCCCGCCGCCGTGATGATCGCGGTGCCGTGCTGGTCGTCATGCATCACGGGTATGTTCATGCGCTCGCGCAGGGCGGCTTCGATGATGAAGCATTCGGGCGCCTTGATGTCCTCGAGATTGATGCCGCCGAAAGTCGGCTCCATTAGCGCCACCGCCTCGATGAACTTGTCCGGGTCCTCGGTATCGAGTTCGATGTCGATCGAATCGACGTCGGCGAACCGCTTGAACAGCACCGCCTTGCCTTCCATCACCGGCTTGGACGCGAGCGCCCCGAGATTGCCGAGGCCGAGGATCGCCGAACCGTTCGAGATCACCGCGACGAGATTGGCCTTGGCGGTGTAGCGCGCCGCCAGCTTGGGATCCTGCGCGATCGCCTCGACCGGAGCGGCGACGCCCGGCGAATAGGCGAGGCTGAGGTCGCGCTGCGAGGTCATCGGCTTGGTCGCGACGATCTCCAGCTTACCTGGCCGGATCGTCTCATGGTAGAACAGCGCCTCGCGCGTGGTGAATCCCCCCTTCGACCCACCAGTCGGTTCGTCAGCCATGCCGGTATTCCTTCAACTGCCCATGCCCTTTGCTCGACAGCCGCTTAGCCCGCCGAGGTGACAAACGATAGGCTCTTGTGGGCCGAGGCGGCGAAGGAACAGGGGAAAGCGCCACGGGGCCTCGTTCCGAATCGCCAGTGCGATGCTAGTCCGGGACCATGGCCGCAAGCACCGCCTCGAAAACCGCCGGCAAACCGACGCCGATGATGGAGCAATATCTCGCGCTCAAGGCGGAGGCGGGCGCATCGCTGCTGTTCTACCGGATGGGCGATTTCTTCGAGCTGTTCTTCGACGACGCCCGCACTGCCTCGCAGGTGCTGGACATCGCCCTGACGACCCGCGGGGAACATGCGGGCGAGCCGGTCCCGATGTGCGGCGTCCCGGTCCATTCGGCAGAAGGATATCTCGCCCGGCTGATCAAGGCGGGCTGCAAGGTCGCGATCGCCGAACAGGTCGAGACGCCAGAGGAAGCGAAGGCCAGGGCCAAGCGCGAAGGCACGCCGTCCTCGAAAGTGCTGGTGAAGCGCGACATCGTGCGCTTCGTCACCGCAGGCACCCTGACCGAGGAAGCGTTGCTCGAACCGCGCCGGGCGAACCTGCTCGCGGCGCTCGCCGAAGTGCGCGGGGCAATCGGGCTTGCCAGCTGCGACATCTCGACCGGGACCATGGTGCTGGAGGAATGCGCGCCCGAAACACTGGGCGCCGAACTCGCCCGTCTCGCGCCGAGCGAGATCGTGATTCCGGAGGACTTCGCCTTCGCGCATGAGCCGGGCCTTGAAGAAGCCGCCCTTCATCCGGCGCGCGATTTTTCTAGCGAGGCAGGCGGTGAACGGCTGCGCAAGGTCCACGAGGTCAAAACACTCGACGGTTTCGGAGATTTCAGCCGCGCCATGCTGGCGGCAGCCGGCGGGCTCATCGCCTATCTCGACCATGCCGGGCGGGGGCGATTGCCGCTGTTGCTGCCACCGGTGCGGCGCGCAGGCAATGCCGGGCTGGCGATGGACGAGGCGACGCGCACGAGTCTCGAAATCCTCGCCAGCAGCACCGGCGGGCGCAGCGGGAGCCTTGCGGCCTCGCTCGACCGCTGTTCGACCGGCGCTGGCTCGCGCCTGCTCGCCGAAGATCTGTCCGCGCCGCTGCTCGACCGGCAAGAGATCGAGGCGCGGCTGGCGCTTGTCCAGTTCTGGCTTGACCGCCCGATCGAACGCGCGCGGCTGCGCGACGGGATGCGCTCCCTGCCGGATATCGGGCGTGCGCTCGGGCGGATCGCTGCCGGTCGCGGGAGCCCGCGCGATCTCGGGCAGGTGCGCGACGGGCTGGCCGAAGCGACGCGGCTCCATGAATGGCTTGCCGCTCAAGCAGATCGCCCTGCCCTGCTTGCCCGGCTGCTCCCGGAGCTCGGCGGGCATGGGGCATTGGTCGACCTGCTTGCGCGCGCACTCGTCGCTTCACCGCCGACCGAGCGCGGCAATGGGGGCTATATCGCGGGCGGCTACGATGCCTCGCTCGACGAATTGCGCGAGGTTTCAGGGAATGCGCGCAAGGCGATCGCGGCGATGGAGGCGCGCTACCGGGAGGAGACGGGAACGCCCTCGCTCAAGATCAGGCACAATGGCGTGCTCGGCTATTTCATCGAAGTGCCCGCGCGCCATGCCGATCGCTTCATGGCGGCCGACAGCGGTTTCACCCATCGCCAGACGATGAAGGACGCGGTGCGCTTCAATTCGCTCGCCCTGCACGAGGAAGCCTCGCGCATTTCCGAGGCGGGCGGCCGGGCGCTCGCCGCCGAGGACGCGCATTTCGAGGAACTCGTCGGCGAAGTCTGCGCCGCACGCGAAGGCATCGCGCGCACGGCCGCCGCGCTCGCCCGGCTCGACGTGGCTGCGGGCAATGCCGAACGCGCAGCGGAAGGGGAATGGTGCCGTCCCGAAATCGACGAGGACCCCGCGCTCGATATCCGCGCGGGCAGGCACCCCGTGGTCGAGGCGGCGCTCGCAAAGGCGGGGGAACGCTTCGTCGCCAATGACTGCTCGCTCGCATCGCAGGACCGGCTGTGGCTGATCGGCGGGCCGAACATGGGCGGCAAGTCGACCTTCCTGCGCCAGAACGCGCTTATTGTCTTAATGGCGCAGGCGGGCTGCTTCGTCCCCGCGTCCTCTGCCCGGATCGGGTTGGTCGACCGCCTCTTCAGCCGGGTCGGCGCATCCGACAATCTCGCCCGGGGCCGGTCGACCTTCATGGTCGAGATGGTCGAGACCGCCGCTATCCTCGCTCAGGCCGGGCCGCGCAGCTTCGTGATCCTCGATGAGGTCGGGCGCGGAACTTCGACCTATGACGGGCTCGCTTTGGCATGGGCTGTGGTCGAGGCGGTGCATTCGCGGATCGGCTGCCGCTGCCTGTTCGCGACTCATTACCACGAGCTTTCGCGGCTCGCCGAAAGCTGCCCTGCGTTGTCACTTCACCATGTTCGCGCGCGCGAATGGAAGGGCGATCTCGTCCTGCTCCACGAACTCGCCGAAGGCCCGGCCGACCGTAGCTACGGGCTCGCCGTCGCCAAGCTCGCCGGAGTGCCGAAAGAGGTGGTCGCGCGGGCGAGCCAAGTGTTGGCGAAGCTCGAACAGGCCCGCACCGAGACCGGCGGGCTTGCCGCGGGCCTCGGCGAATTGCCGCTGTTCGCCGCAGCGAGCGTGCAGCCCGAACTTGGCCCGCAAGAGGCGCTGGTCGAACGGCTGCGCGAAATGGACATCGATGCGCTTTCCCCGCGCGAGGCGCTCGACATGCTCTATGAACTGAAGCGCGAAGCGGCGAATACGAAAGCTTAATCCCGCTCCTGTAAGGCGAGAAGCCATGGTCCGGACCTTGTTCGACAACAGCAGGACAGCGCTCGCTTTCGCGGCCGTAGTCGTCGTGGGCGCGGGGTTGGTCGCCGCCAATTTCGAGGGGGTGAGAGATCGCCCTGCGACCCCGCCTGACTACGAGAACGCGGCTGCCGAAATCGAAGCCGAGCCGGAAGCCGAAACCAGCATCGCCGACCTTGCCGGCTCTTCGGAAACACCGGACGGTTGGTACGATAATTCCTACGACGGTTCGGACGGCAGCGAGCCGATCGACGATGCGCAGGGATTCGATCCCAATCCCGAGCTATCGCGCGATGCGGCGAGCGAGGATTACGTCATCCTCGAAGGCGATGCGCCCGAGACGGACGCATACGCCGCTGAGGATAACCCGGCCAACTATTAGAGCGGGTAATCCCGGGCATGCGCGCAGGTCAGCTTTCCTTGCCGTCGTACTTGCCGGTATTGTCGTCGTGATTGGGTTCGCCGGCATAGGCCGAATGATCGATGCGGCCGCTGTCTTCCATGTCGCGCATCTCGTCGATCATGTCGCGTTCATTGCCCGCGACATTGTCGATGCCGGGTGACGGGGCCTTGCGGCTTTCGGTGGCCCCGGGCTCGCCGCTCTCCTCGGACTGCGCTTCGCTGGCGACTTCCTGCGCCTGCTGGCGGTGATCGTCCTGCTCGTCATTGTGCGTCTCGGGCGCGAGGCCCGACTGGCGCTCTTCCTGGCTGACGGGGTTCTTACGTTCGGTCATGCAAAATCTCCTTTGCATAACCAACGGTTAGGCCCGGTCCGATGTTCCTTGGCGTCCCACCGGCTCAACGCGTGGGGACGGGCGCCTCGCCGCTGTAATCGTAAAAGCCGCGCCCGGTCTTGCGCCCCAGCCAGCCGGCCTCGACATATTTCACCAGCAGCGGCGCGGGCCGATACTTGCTGTCCCGGGTCGTCTTGTAGAGCACCTTGATGATATCGAGGCAGGTATCGAGCCCGACGAAATCCGCGAGTTGCAGCGGCCCCATCGGATGGTTGAGGCCGAGCCGGCAGCCCTTGTCGATATCCTCGATCCCCGCGGTCGACTGGCCGAGCACGAAAACCGCCTCGTTGATCATCGGCAGCAGGATGCGATTGACGACGAAGCCGGGTTCATCCTGCGACAGCACGACTTCCTTGCCCAACCCGCGGGCGAAGGCGGTGACGGCATCGGTCGTCTCCTGCGAGGTGGCGAGGCCCGGAATGACCTCGATCAGCCCCATCACGGGCACGGGATTGAAGAAATGCAGGCCGATGAAGCGCGCAGGATCGGGCGAGTGATTGGCCATGCGGGTGATCGGGATCGAGCTTGTGTTGCTAGCCATGATCGCCGTCTTGCCGAGCACCTTGCTCGCATTTTCGAAGATCGCCTGCTTGATCTCTTCCTTCTCGGTCGCCGCCTCGATGATGAGGTCGGCACCCTCCATCGGCGCGTAATCGGGAACCGGCGTGATGCGGGAGAGCAGCGCCTCGGCCTCGTCCGCCTCGAGCTTGCCGCGTCCGACCAGCTTCGTCACGGCGTTTTCGATATTGGCCTTGCCCGCCTCTGCCCGTTCAAGGTTCACATCGGCAAGCATGACCTTCATTCCGTGCCGGGCGACGGTCTGGGCGATCCCGGTGCCCATCTGCCCGGCCCCGATGACGGCGATATTGCGCATGATAATTCCTTCGCAAGTGCAGCATTCCAGTTGCCGCACCCGTTAGCGCGCGCCGCGGGCAAAGGCCAGCGGATAGCTACCGGTTCGCGCCGGGGACCCAGTTGACGTCGGAAGCGCCGTCTTCGTTGAGCACCCGCGCAAGGACGAAGAGCAGGTCGGAAAGGCGATTGATGTACGCGCTGGCGGCCGGGTTGACCGGGCTTTCGCCGGCAAGCGCTGTCATTGCCCGTTCGGCCGCGCGGGTCGTCGCGCGGGCGACATGGACGCGAGCAGCCGCCTCGCTTCCGCCAGGAAGGACGAAGCTGGTGAGCGGTTCGAGCCGTTCGTTAAGGGCATCGATCTGCGCCTCGATCCATTCGGCCTGCGCCGGAACCATGCGCAGGACCATTTCCGACGGCGCGAAATCCCTGTCGACGGCAGGGGTCGCAAGATCGGCGCCGAGGTCGAACAGGTCGTTCTGGACCCGTGTCAGCAGCGCGCGATGTCCCTTATCGGCAATCGCAGAGATCGCGAGCCCGATCGCGCTGTTTGCCTCGTCGACCATGCCGATCGCCTCGATCCGCACGGAATGTTTGGGAATGCGCGAACCGTCGACAAGGCCGGTAGTGCCGTCGTCGCCGGTGCGGGTGTAGATGCGGTTGAGCTTGACCATGGGCGCAGGCTCTATGCGCTTGCAGCGCGTGCGTCTAGCGCGCGACCGCGAGGATGATCGCGACGACGACGATCGCCAGCGCCTGATACTTGATCCGCGCGAACATTGCCTTGTTCTGGGCAAGCTGCATATCGGTCGCAGTCTCACCCTCGCCGGATTCGAGATCGATCTTGGTGGTCTTGAGGAAGGCCACGACCCCGCGGATCAGGGACACGAGGACCATGATGCACAGGATGACGAGCGCGGGGATCAGAACGTATTCCATGAGTGCAAAATGGGCCTTCTTCGTTCAGGTTCCAGATGGCAAATGCTGCAAGCGCAATTGCCGGGCAAGCATCAATCCGTCCTCGCCCGCCTCGCGCCGGTCCGAAAGCGCGGGCGAACCGCGGCGTTTCGCCAGTTTCCGGCCCTTCTCGTCGAGCAGCAGACGATGATGGTGCCAGCGCGGCACCGGCAGGTCGAGTAGCGCCTGAATCAGTCGGTGGACATGGGTGGCATGGAACAGATCGGCACCGCGCGTGACCAGCGTCGAGCCATCGGCCGCATCGTCGAGCGTGGCCGCGAGATGATAGCTCGCCGGAAGATCCTTGCGCACAATCACGACATCGCCCCCGGCGGCGGCATCCGCGACCTGTTTTCCTGCGAGTTCGTCCATCCAGAACAACTGCCCCGTGACGGCAAGCGCCTTCTCGACATCGAGACGCAGGGCCGCAGGCAAGGCAGGATCGATCGCACGGCGTTTGCACGTCCCGGGGTAGACGGGGCCTTCCGGGCCCTTACGCGTGGCAGCAGCCTCGATCTCCCGGCGCGTGCAAATGCAGGGATAGAGCAGGCCTCGCTCGCGCAGGCCCTGCGCGGCGGCGGTGTAGCTGTCGAGCCGAGTTGATTGGGCGGGCACCTCTTCCCATTCAAGCCCGAGCCATTCGAGGTCGCGGCGGAATTCATCGCCCAGTTCCGCACGCGAGCGCGGGCCGTCGATATCCTCGATCCGCAGGAGGAAACGCCCACCCGCTGCTTGCGCGAGATCGTGCGCGACGATCGCGGCGAAGGCGTGGCCGAGATGCAGCGGACCATTGGGGCTAGGGGCGAAGCGGGTAACGATTTCCACAGCATGTGCCTCCTGCCACAATCGGGCCGCGAGTCCCATCGAACCGGGCGGCGCGGGAGCGTCCCCCACAAGCTATCCACAGGCTATCGACAGCTCGCGACCGTGGATAAGCCGCCTGTCACGGCATTGACTCTTTTCCTTGCCACGGCATGCTTCGTTCAATCAGGGAGGAACGCCTGGCGTGTTCAAGGCCGAACTGATCGAAGGAGCTGCTCGTTTCCGGAGCAGCGGCGATGACCCGACGCGCAACCTGTCGGCGTGCCCCGCGCTCGTGCTCAACGCGGACTACACCCCCCTTTCCTACTACCCGCTCAGCGTGTGGCCTTGGCAGACCGCGATCAAGGCGGTGTTCCTCGACCGGGTCGATATCGTCGCGAGCTATGATCGCGAAGTTCACTCGCCCAGCCTCGACATGAAGATCCCGAGCGTGATCGCGCTGCGCCAATACGTGAAGCAGAGCGAGTTTCCCGCCTTCACCCGCTTTAACGTGTTCCTGCGCGACCGCTTCCAGTGCCAGTATTGCGGCAGCGGCGATCACCTTACCTTCGACCATGTCATCCCGCGCCGTCTGGGCGGCAAGACGACTTGGGAGAACATCATCACCGCCTGCGCACCCTGCAACATGAAGAAGGGCGGGCGTACGCCGAAACAGGCGGCGATGCCGGTGCGCATGAAACCGATCCGCCCGACAAGCTGGCAATTGCAGCAGCACGGCAAGCTGTTCCCGCCCAACTACCTCCACGAGACGTGGCGCGACTGGCTCTATTGGGACATCGAGCTGGAGGCGTGAACCGCCGCCCGCTTTCCTACTTCGCACCGCCGCGCTAGCTTCGCGCCCCGTGAGGTTCGCGCTTCGCCGGGACTGCTGGCACCGTCGCGGGTCGAATTGCCCGTTTGCGCCGACTGGGGGCGGATGAACTACGTCAACCAACCCGCGACTCGAAGGTTCAGGTGACAGCAGCGCGCCGGTTGAATTCATCGCGGCGCCATTCTTCCCCGGTCAGCACCTCTGCAAGGTGCCGCGCTGCCTCCGAGATATCGGCGAAGCGCAGATAGGCCGGCGCGAAACCGAGCCGCAGGATGTCGGGCGCGCGAAAATCGCCGATCACGCCGCGCGCGATCAGCGCCTGGCAGATCGGGTATGCCTGTTCGTGCCGGAAGGAGAGCTGGCTGCCTCTTGCGAGGCTATCGGAAGGGCTGACGAGATCGAGCGCGATCCCGCTTTCGGCAAGGCTTTTGAGGAAAAACCCGGACAGCGCGCGCGACTTTGCATGGAGCCGCTCGACACCGATTTCCGCAATCAGATCGACCCCGACCTCGAGCGCGGTCAGGCCGAGCACCGGCGAAGTGCCGCACAGCAATTGCTCGACGCCCGGCGCGGCTTCGTAGTCGTCGAAAAAGTCGAACGGAGCGGCGTGGCCGAACCAGCCGGTAAGCGGCTGTGCGAGGTCTGCATGGTGTCGCTCGGCGACATAGGCGAAGGCCGGGGCGCCCGGACCTCCGCACAGGTATTTGTAGCCGCAGCCGACCGCGAAATCAGCATTCACCCCGCCGAGGTCGACCGGGACGGCCCCCGTGGAATGAGACAGGTCCCAGAGCACCAGCGCGCCGGCCTGGTGCGCCGCCTTCGTCAACGCCCGCATGTCGTGCAACGCGCCGGTCTTGTAGTGGACGTGGGTCAGCATCAGCAGCGCAACGTCCTCATCGAGCGTCCCGGCCAGTTCCTCGCGCGAAGCAAGGCGCCGCACCGCCAGCCCCTGCCGTTCGAGGCCTGCGACCATGTAGAGATCGGTCGGAAAATTGCCTGGTTCGGACAGCACCACCTTGCGCCCCGGCCTCATGTCGAGAGCGGCTGAGATCAGCTTGAACAGGTTAACGCTGGTCGAATCGCAGGCGATCACCTCGCTCGGCGCGGCCCCGATCAGGGGAGCGATCTTGCCTCCGATCCGCTGCGCCATATCGAACCATCCCGCGTCGTTCCAGCTGCGAATGAGCCCTTTGCCCCATTCCTCGCGCACCGCCCGCTCCATCGCCGGCATGGTGGCGCGCGGCAGGGCTCCGAGCGAATTGCCGTCGAGATAGATCACGCGCTCGGGCAGGTCGAAGCGATCGATGAAGGGCGCGAGCGGATCGGCCGCATCCAGCTCCCGGGTGCGCTCGGCGAGGCTCATGCGAGGTCCCTCAGAACTGCGCGCACGGGCGACGCATCGCCCCCCGCGATCGGCAGCGGCAGGGCGATGAGTTCGTAACGGCCCGGTTCTACGTGATCGAGCACCAGCCCCTCGAGCACGCGTATGTCGTGTTTCAGAACCGCCTTGTGGGCCAGCATGTCCTTCGAATCCTGCGGATCGATCGACGGTCCGTCGATCCCGACCAGCTTCACGCCCTCCCCCGCAAGCCATTCGATCGTCTGGGCCGCGATGGCGGTGGTTTCGCCGACCCATGCCTCATGCGGAAATGCGACGAAGGTCCGCAGGAGGACACGCCGGGCACCATCGAGAGGCGGAAGGTCGCCCACCCCGACCAGCGGCCCGGAACCGCGCACATCGACGACCAGGCACTCGCCGAGATAGGGAGCGAGATGGACAGATGCGATGTCCGGCGCGTCGGCGGAATAATGCAGCGGAGCATCGGCATGTGCGCCCGAATGGGTGGAGAGGGTGAGCGCGGACACGTTGACAGGCGAGCCCTGTTCCATCTGCCAGGTGCGCGACTGGGTGAACGGCGTGTCGCCGGGCCAGACCGGCAGGCCCGGATGGAGGCGCTGCGAGATGTCGCGGATGCGGCGGGTCATATCGCGGTCCTCACACTCAGCAATTCGGGGAAGAAGGCCTGCTTCAGCACGCCCTCCAGATAGGGCACGCCCGGGGTTCCTCCGGTCCCGCGCTTGAAGCCGATGACCCGCTCGACCGTTTTCAAATGGCCAAAGCGCCATCGCTGGAAATGGTATTCGAGATCGACCAGCTTTTCGGCCAGTTCGTAAAGGTCCCATGCGGCAAGCGGGTCGCGGTAGATTTCCGCCCAGGCCGCCTCGACGCTTTGGTCGTGTTTCCATTCCGCACCGACTTCTCGCTCCAGCACCGTGGGGTCGATCGCGAATCCGCGCCGGGCCAGTAGCTGGACGGCGGCATCGTAGAGGCTCGCCCGCCGGGTCTCGGCTTCCAGCCGCTCCGCCCAGTCCTCATTGCCGCGATGCAGCCGGACATGCTTAGCATCGCGCCCGCCGAGCATGAATTCCATCATTCGATACTGCGCCGACTGGAACCCGCTGGAAGAGGCCAGATGCGGGCGGATGCGCGAATAGTCGTGCGGAGTCATGGTGCTGAGCACGTCCCAGCTCTGGATGAGCTGCTGCTGCGCGCGCGCGACGCGCGCGAGCATCTTGAAGGCCGGCCGCAATTCGTCGGCCTCGATCCGTTCGCGCGCCTCGGTCAGTTCGTGCAGGCACAGCTTCAGCCAGAGCTCGCTCGCCTGGTGAACGATGATGAACAGCATCTCGTCATGCGCGTCCGAAGCGGGATGCTGCGCAGCGAGAATGCGGTCGAGATCGAGATAGCTCGAATAGGTGACGTCACGGCTCATGTCCCTGCCCCTATCGCAAGGGCGCGGGCGAGGAAACTAGCCCTCGATCACGCGGGTTTCGGGATGATGCTTGTCGAGATGCTTGCGCAGGATCTTTAAGTTGCGCGTGTTCGACCGGAAGAAGAAGTCCGCCGCATCGCCGACAAGCGGTACGATGCCGAGCATCGCGTCGAACGCGACATTGGCGCCCATCCGGGTGAGCTGCCACTTCGACAGGCCGAGATTGCGCGCCTCCCAAACGATATAGGCGCCGAGCGCGGTCGTAATGATGTCGCCGAGAATGGGCACGAGGCCGATCAGGCCGTCGAGCCCGATCGGCACTTTCACGCCGGGAATGCGAAGGCTGCGTTCAAGCAGGAATTCAAGCGCTTCGACGCGCTGGCGGATCGAAGCGGGATCGGTCCCGGTCGGCAGGGACATAGCCATCGGACGGGCTTTCATCGTCTCGTACGGGTTGTTTTCCATGGATCTTATGTGGTGGACTGCGTCAACGGGAACAAGGGGTGCAGCCCCCATTGGTTCGCCGTGTAGGGTCCGACCGCGCCCCGCACGAGCGACCATCGCACCGGTGGCCCGAGCGGGATGAATATCTCGGCATCGACCAATGCCTGATGCGCCTCGACCAGGCGCTGGCGCTTTTCGGCAGGATCGCGCAGCGCGAGCGCCTGCCGGACCAGCTCGTCCGCCTCGGATACGCAAAGGCCGAGATCGAGCTCGCAATTGAACTGGTTGAGGAACCAGCGCGGCGACGAGTAACGCGCCAGCCGGTCGCGGAGTTGAAGATCGGCCTCCTCTCCTGGTGCGGCACGCACCGTCCTTATCCCGATCGCTTCCCAGGCCCGCCCGATCGCCCGCAGCAGAAGCGCGCTGCCCGGGCCAGGCGGCAGGTCGATGCGAAGAACCGGTTCCTCGCCGGTCTCGGCCGCCCACTCGGCGATCCGGGCGGCAGCGATCCGGCGACGCTGCTCCGTATCGAGGTCGGGCCAGCGACTCGCCGGATAGGGCGCAGGTGCCTCGAACAAAGAAGGCGGCACGATCCATTCGGTTGGCTGCCATCCGCCAAGGCCGAAAGGCTGAATAAGCGCCGCGCGGTCGAGCGCCATCGACAGCGCTTCCCGCCGCTCCGGTTCGGCCAGCAGGCCGGTATCGGATAGCACGAGCAGACCGAACAGGCCGAGCGCCGGGTCGACCTGGATCGTCCCGCGCGAAAGCGGGCCAAGTTCGGCCAGCGGGAAG
Source organism: Erythrobacter litoralis (assembly GCF_001719165.1). NCBI lineage: Bacteria > Pseudomonadati > Pseudomonadota > Alphaproteobacteria > Sphingomonadales > Erythrobacteraceae > Erythrobacter > Erythrobacter litoralis. The sequence goes on along the minus strand of NZ_CP017057.1, from coordinate 277,883 downwards.
GTCGTGAGCTTGCCATTGAGAACGAGGTCGACCTCGCCGGCCGAGAACGCTTCGACTGCAGCCTCCGCCGACAATGCACGCAGGGTAAGGGGCCGAGCGAAGTCCTCCCAATTTTCGCGCGCCGGCAGCCCGCGATCCTCCGGCGGAAGCGCGCTCAACCGGACGAGCGCTTCGTCCTCGTCGCGCGACATGATCATCGGGCCGGTCCCGCTCCCCGCCCTGACAAGACCGAGCTCGGGCTGGGCCAGCAGGCGCAGGAATTCGGGCATGGGGCTCGACAGGCGCAGTTCGATAACGCGCCCGGTCATCGCTCTCACATCGGTGATCTTGGCAAGATCGAGACCAAGCGACGTTCCTTCGAGCTCGCGCAGGCGATTGCGCAGGATGCGACGAATATCGGCGGCGGTGATCGGGTCCCCGTCGGGCCAGTTCGAATCCCGCAGGCGGAAGATGTAGCTTAAGCCATCGTCGGTGACGATCCAGCGTTCGGCGATTGCCGGAATCACCTGCCCCGTCGAATCGAGCGAGACGAGGCCCTCGGCAGTGGCGGCCCGCAGATGCTGCGCCGCCGGGGAGAGGCGAACGCCCTCGTCGAACAGCTCCTCGCCGTTACCGATGATGGCGACGTCGATAGGGCCGGTGTCGCGTGCCGGCCCGCAGGCGAGCGTGGCAAGCGAAAGCGAGAGGCAGAGGAGGAATCGCATCGGGCGAGGTGTTAGCACCCTGCCCACTCGGTTCCAGCGCCCAATTGGCCCCCGGTCAAAGCCGAAGGGCGCTTTTCGTCAAACCTTGCGCAGGGTACCGGGGTCGGGCAGGCGCGGCGCTCGATGTGCGTATGAGGTGTAAGCCTCTTCGGGGCCGGTGCCATCGGTCTTGGCAGGGCGCCGGGCGCGCTGCGAATCGATTTGCTCGTCGAAGGCGACTCCGAAACGATCGTCCTGAACCCAAGCCACGCTTCCGCCGATTTCGCCGATATTGCGCAGATCGATCCGGACGCGGCTGCCGCGCTGAACGCGCGGGCTTCCCTCGCCCATCATGCCGCCATCCGACAAGTTTCGCACGCGCACGCGATGCGTCTTCTCGCTGTCCTCCAGCTTGAGATCCGCAAGCAGGAACAGGCTGTCGCGAGCAACGCTGCGCGTATCGACACCGGCCATGATCGGTTCGCCTCCCCCGGCCCGTTCAAGGGCCCGTGACTGGTTCGAACTGGCCCCGCCAGTAAAGGGCCGGGGCCACGAGCCGGCCCACTCCGGCTCGCAAACCGGAGGTATGCCGACGCGGTTAACAGAATCTTAACGAGCGGCTTCGCTCCGGCGGACACACAGGCCATGTCCCAGACTGGAACGTGTGCCTGCAAAGAGATGAAACTCAGTCGTCGCGCGACACCTTTTCGCGCCGTTCATGGGCCTCCTGGGCCTCGACCGTCATAGTCGCCACTGGCCGCGCGATAAGCCGCTTGAGACCGATCGGATCGCCGGTGACTTCGCAATAGCCGTATTCGCCTTCGTCGAGACGGCGCAGCGCGGAATCGATTTTGGCGATGAGCTTGCGCTGGCGATCCCGCGTGCGCAATTCGATCCCCCAATCGGTCTCGCTCGAGGCGCGATCGTTGAGGTCGGCCTCGCGGATCGGGCCGTCCTGGAGCGATTGCAAGGTCTGCCCGGCAGCGCTGTGGATCGACCGTTTCCATTCGATGAGCAGCATCCGGAAATAGGCCCGGTGCCGTTCATTCATGTATTCTTCGTCTTCGCTCGGGACATAGTCGGGCTCAAGCATACGCTTGGCCTTTTCGAGAATGTCGATGTCGTCCGACGTAGGCGATCCCATGTGATGCTCTTGTCCCCGCGAGTTCCTGCAGCGCCGACCCGTCTGGAGGCCCCGACAGCGTTGCGGGCCTCAGACGTTCCGGCCGGCCTTAGCCTCGCCGCGCCTATAGGGAAGCGCTGTTTGAGGCACAAGCCGAATCGCTTCCCGGCAAGTCACTCGACCCCGGGGTCGGCGCTTGCGAATATATTGTCCGGCGGAATTTCGCGAAAACTGCGCCTGCGTTAACCAGTTATTGACCACGATCCGTGACTTCTCATGTCCAAGCGAGCCGCAAGGGGGTCGGTTTCGCGAGTAACGGGGAGTGAAGAATGCAACTCACGTCGATGAAGGGGGCCGATTGCCAACCGGCCGAAACGGGCGACCACGATCTCGCCCTCGCAGAGCGTCTCGCGGCGGCTTCGCAAGGCGATATCGCCGCGCTGTTCGATCTGGGCGTTGCCTATTCGACCGCGAGCAGCGGCGCTCAGTCGGACATGGTGGAAGCACACAAATGGTTCAACCTCGCCGCCGCGCGCGGACACGAGGAAGCCGCCTGGAGCCGAGCTGACATATCCGAAGAGATGACGGCCCGCGAAATCGCCGAGGCGCAGCGCCGGGCCCGTCAGTGGCTGGCCCAAGAACGCGCCCGCGCCGCCTGAGGGGTCAGCTTCCGTCCGCCTTCCTGAATGGCGTACGGTCGCCGAGGAAGAGCTGGTCGCTGGCCACGCCCTCCCGCTCGCGTTTAAGAAAGTCGGCGACGGCTGCCCGGAAACCCGGATCGGCGATCCAGTGCGCCGACCACGTTTTCACCGGTTCGTAGCCGCGTGCCAGCTTGTGCCCGCCCTGCGCGCCGGCTTCGACCCGGGGCAGGCCGAGTTCGATGGCGATGTCGATCGCCTGATAATAGCACAGCTCGAAATGCAGGAACCTGATGTCCCGCGTGCATCCCCAATAACGCCCGTAGAGCGCATCGCGGCCGATGAAATTGAGCGCGCCCGCAACCGGCTCGTCACGGTCGAAGGCGAGAATGAGGACGATCTTCTCGCCCATCCGCTCGCCCAGCAGATCGAAAGCCGCACGCGCCAGGTAGGGCGTGCCCCATTTGCGCGCGCCGGTGTCCTGGTAGAAAATCCAGAACGCATCCCAGTGATGCGGCTTGATGTCGTCGCCGCATAGCCGCTCGATCCTCAGGCCCTCCTGAGCTGCGGCGCGCTCCTTGCGCAGGTTCTTGCGCTTGCGCGAGGCAAGTTCCGCGAGAAAGTCGTCGAACCTCTCGTAGTTGCGGTTGAGCCAGTGGAACTGGATGTCATTGCGGATCAGCCAGCCCGCATTCTCGAACAGCGCTACCTGCTCCTCCTCGATGAAGGTCGCATGGGCTGAGGACAGACCGTTCTGCTGGCAGACGGTTTCGGCCCCCTTGAGCAGGTGCCCTGCCAGGGCGGGGTCCGACAAAAGCAGGCGCGGACCGCTTGCCGGAGTGAAGGGCGCGGCGATCTGGAGCTTCGGATAATATCGGCCGCCCGCGCGGTGCCAGGCATCGGCCCAGCTGTGATCGAAGACGTATTCACCCTGGCTGTGACCCTTGGCGTAGCTTGGCAAGGCAGCGCGAAGGCGGCCCTGCGTATCGGTCACCACGATCGGAGCGGGATCCCAACCTGTCCCTTCACCGACGCTGCCCGAATCTTCCATGGCGGAGAGAAATTCGTGGCTTACAAAAGGGTTGCGCTCGCCTCCGAGCGCATTCCATTCGGCTGCATCGAAATCGCCAACCGATGGAGCGAGGCGGACGGTCAGAGCGCTGTCGCTCATGCCAGGCCCTCCCCTTCGGCGATCAGCGCGTCGGCGTGGAGCGCTGCGCGCGTGCGAGCCTCGGGCGAATCGACTGTCCATGTCAGGACCGGCAACCCGCCGGCGCGCAGTGCCGCGACCCAGCGGCTCGGCAACGCGGCGATGTGGTAGGCAAGGAAGTCGGGCTTCGCGATCCAGAATGCCAGGCGCCGCTGCCAAGCCCTTTGCGTGTTGCCGCGATCGTCCTCTCGCATCACCAGGCCGCAGGGCGTAAGCGGCGAATGAAGGCGAAACCAGCGCGAGACGCGCGGATCAAAACTCATCACGGCGTGCAGGCCTGAATAGGTTTCGAGCATGCGACTGACGCTCACACACGTCCACTCGACATCGTATCTGCGCTTGGACTTGATCTCTATGAGAACCGGGACTCGCCCGGCCACGATATCGAGAAACGTCGCCAGCCGGACTGGGCGCTGGTCGGACCCGATCAGGCCGAGCATCTCGAGTTCCTCCGATAGCCGCTCTTCGGTCGCGCCCACCACTCCGGTCAGCCGCTCGAGATCCCAGTCGTGGAAGACCATGGGGTGATCGTCCAAGCTGCGCTGGACGTCACATTCGACCCCCAAGCCCGCCGCGATCGCCGCTTCGGCGGCGGCGAGGGAGTTTTCGGGCACGCCCGGCGAATGAAGCCCGCGATGGGCATATTCCCATTGCGTCAACCAGTCGGGAGCGGTTCGGCGCGTCATCCCGAAATGGCGATCACCGCGTCGACTTCCACCGCCGCTCCGAGCGGGAGGGCAGGCACGCCGACGGCGGCGCGGGCATGGCGTCCCTTATCCCCGAACACCTCGAACATGAGATCCGAAGCGCCATTCGCCACTTTCGGCTGATCGGTGAAATCGGGCGTCGAATTGACGAAGGCTCCGAGCTTGATCACGCGTTCGACCTGCTCGAGCAGACCGGCGGCCTTCAACTGCGCGAGGACCATCATGCCGCAGGCGCGCGCTGCCATGATCCCGTCCTCTAGCGTGACATCATCGCCGAGCCTGCCGGTTACCAGAGCCTTGTCGATGAAAGGCAATTGTCCCGATACATGGGCAAGTCCGCCTTGATGCACGACCGGGACGTAGCTGGCCACCGGGGCGGCTGCTTCCGGCAGAACGAGGCCCAGTTCAGCGAGGCGTTTTTCAATCGTCATCGTGCATCCCCTTCGATCCGGTCGATCAGCCACGGCAACGCATCCGACCAGCGGTCGATCCGCGCCTCCGCATGCCCCGCCTTGTGCGCGCAGTCGATCGAGCCTGCAATCATCGGTTCGCCGCACATATGCAGCCGAACGACATTAGGCGCGATTTCCGCGACCGAAGCATGGTGCTGGGCGAGATCGTCGATGAACACTGCGCGGCTGGGAGAGAATTCCTCGACGATCTTTTTGAGGGCCGGCCCCTTGGGTCCCTGATTGGTGAAGACGCGCGCATGGATCCCAAGCGCAGCCAATTGCTCCGCCCGCTTCTCTCGCCGCTCGTCGACGAGATTGGTCAGGATCACGACATCCGCCTGCTCGGCCAGCGCATTGATCCCCTCGACTGCTCCTTCGATCGGTGTCTGCCTGTCCATTTCGCGATCGAAGAATCGCCCCAGCATTCGCCAGATATCGGCCGGCTCGAGCAATTCCCCGCTTTCCTGCCAGCGCAGGGCGTGGGCGAAATCGTGACCTTCGAGGTTGAAGTCGACCCCCTGGCTTTCCTCCAGCCACTGCTTGAAATGCGCGACCATGTGCAACAGCACTTCGTCGCAATCGCTGATTATCAGTGGGCGGCTCATCCAGTCAGTTCCTTTCGGGCGGCGATCAGTTCCACGGGCGTGACGGCAAGCGCTTCGGCCGCGCGGAGCAGGTCGGGTTCGTAATTGGCGAGAAAATCGAGCGCGGAGGCGAGGACTGTCGGATCGCCGAGCCCCTTGCGCAGCGAATCGGGATCAAGCCCCGTCAGTTCAAGATAGCGATCCGCGCGCTCGTCGTCCTCCAGCACCCAGCCAAGCGCCGCAAGAGCGAGCGTCTGTGCGCTCGCGCGGGTCCGGGCGGACGCAGCTTCGGATCGATCCGGGATTGTTACGACCTCCTGGTGGGGTTACCCTCATGTGCGGGGCAAAACGGGGCGTTGCAGTGATGAAACGAATAATGGTTGTCGAGGACAACGACCTCAACCGGAAATTGTTCTGCGACGTGCTCAAGGCGAACGGGTTCGAGGTGGAGCCGGTGGCGGACGGTGGAAAGGTGCTCGAAATGGCCCGCGCCGTCTTACCCGATCTCATCATCATGGATATCCAGCTACCTGGCATTTCCGGGGTCGAACTGATCGAGGCCGCGCGGCGCGACCACGCCTTGCGCGAAATCCCCGTGCTGGCCGTGACCGCTTTCGCTGCAAAGGGTGACGAGGACCGCATCCGCTCGGCCGGGGCGTCCGGCTACCTTGCCAAGCCCGTCTCGATCAGCCCGTTCATGAACGCGGTAAAGGCGCTTTTGCCTGGCTAGACCGTAGCTGAAGCCTCCGAGGAATACTCCCATGCGAAGACCAGCATGGTCAGCAGCAGACCGCCGAGAAATATGCGATAGCCATAAGCGAGGAAACGATATTTGCGCCGATGCAGCACCCGCCCGTTCTGGTAGATGTCGTGCATCATGGTCTCGAAAACGGCGGAATCGCGGCCGAGTTCTTCCATCAGACGCGCCTTCCATTGCTCCTCGTCGAGCGAGGCGAAATGGCCGAAGAACAACAGGTTAAACTGCTCGTCCTGCCGGGGAGGCGCGCCGAAGGTCGGCAGCACCGCGATCACGGCGCACAGCGAGGACAGCAGAGCGGTCGCGGCGAGACAAAGCGTGGCGAGGGTGATCGCCTCTCCCGTCAATCGCGTCACAGAAAGAGAGAAAACGACAAATGTCGCACCGATCATGATGTTGGCCTTCTGGTCGGCCATCTGCGACAGCGTCAGCGTGTTGATCTGGACTGTACGCAGAAGATGTATCGCGCTGGCGGGCCACTGTTCAGGCGCAACGAGCATATGATCCGACCCGGGATCAGAGCGGCTCTGCCGTGATTCCGTGCAGCTTTCCTCGTCGCCACCGGTCTTTTCCGAGCTGTTCGCCTGGTTCACGTGCATCGCCCCCGAACTGCACCCTGCATCGCTCTGCCAGCCGGTTCCGTACTTGACAAGAAGCACTGCAAGCCGCTTTGCAGGCAATGGCCCGCAATAAGCGCCTCCTCCAGCCAGAAAGAGCCGTTTCCCACCATGACCGAAGCCGAAGTCGACGAGCGCATCCGCGTCCTGATCGAGCCATTCAACAAGAAGGGTATCGACATAACGCCTGCGACGACCTTCGCCGGCGACCTCGAATTCGACAGCCTGACGGTGATGGATTTCGTCGCCGCGATCGAAGACGAATTCGACATCATCATCAGTATGAACCAGCAGGCCGAGATCGAGACCTACGGCCAGCTGGTCAGCGCGGTGCACAAGCTGCAGGATAGCTGATAGAAGGCCAATCCATGAACGACATGACCCCCCCCTCGGGCGAGGGTGCCCGCAGTTCGGGCGACCTCTTCGCCAAGTTCGACCCGATCATCGAAACCCGCGAGACATTGCTCGCCCGCGGGGTCGAGGATCCATTCAATCTAGTCATGGAAAAGGTGCTGAGCCCGACCCGCGCGATCTGCAACGGGCGCGACACGATCCTGCTGGGCACCTACAATTACATGGGAATGACCTTCGATCCCGACGTGATCGAGGCCGGCAAGGAAGCGCTCGAGCAATTCGGCTCCGGCACGACCGGGAGCCGCGTGCTCAACGGAACCTATCAGGGGCATCGCGAGTGCGAGGAAGCGCTCCGGGAATTCTACGGCATGGACCACGCAATGGTGTTCTCGACCGGATACCAGGCCAATCTCGGCATCATCTCGACGATCGCCGGCAAGGGCGATTACATCGTCCTCGACATCGACAGCCATGCCTCGATCTATGACGGCTGCGCCATGGGCAAGGCCGAGGTCGTGCCTTTCAGGCACAACGACATCGAGGCGATGGAAAAGCGCCTGCGGCGCATTCCCGAGGACGCGGGCAAGCTCGTAATCCTCGAAGGCGTCTATTCGATGCTGGGCGACGTCGCGCCGCTGAAGGAGATGGTCGCGGTCGCCAAGAAATACGGCGCGATGGTCCTGGTCGACGAAGCGCATTCGATGGGCTTCATCGGCAAGAATGGGCGCGGTGTTGCCGAGGAACAGGGCGTTATCGACGATGTCGATTTCATCATCGGCACGTTCTCCAAAAGCGTCGGGACGGTCGGCGGCTTCTGCGTTTCAAATCATCCGAAATTCGAGATCCTGCGTCTGGTCTGCCGCCCCTATGTCTTCACCGCGAGCCTGCCGCCGAGCGTTGTCGCAACTGCGGCCACCTCGATCCGCAAGCTGATGCATGGGGCAAACAAGCGGGCGCATCTGTGGGAAAACTCGAAGCGCCTTCATGCTGGTTTAACCGGTCTGGGCTTCAAGCTTGGGACTGACGAACCGCAAAGCGCCATCGTAGCAGTCATCATGCCCGATCTCGAGCGCGGTGCGATGATGTGGGAAGCGCTGCTAAAGGAAGGGCTCTACGTCAATCTCGCCCGCCCGCCGGCCACGCCCGCCGGCATGACCCTGCTACGCTGCTCGCTCTGCGCAGAGCATTCGACCGAGGAGGTCGAAACGATCCTCGCCATCTTCGAGCGGGCCGGAAAGGCAGTCGGAATAATCGACTGAGCGGCCGGCTCAGCCTGTCCGGTCATCGAGTGGCACTGCCGCCGCGCATGCTTTCGCGCCGTCCTTGCCGTCGTCAGCCCCCCGCAGCTGGGTGATCGCCAGGAAGCCGGCCACGACCAGAAGAGCGAAGACCGTGGTCACGAGCCCGAGATAGCGCTCGATGAAAGCCTTGATCGGTGTACCGAACACTCTGAACAAGGCGCCCACCACGACGAACACGAGTCCGCGACCGGCAAGGCTTGCGAGGATGAAGGGCAAAAGCGCCATCTCCATAAAGCCCGCGGTGAGCGTCATCAGTTTGAAAGGCACCGGCGTCGCACCTCCGATGAAGACCGCCCAGGGGCCCAGTTCAGCGAACCGGCATTGAGCCACGGGGAATGTCTCCGCATAGCCGAGCGTTGCGATCAGCCATTCACCGATGCTGCCGTAAAGCCCCCAGCCGATGGCATATCCGAGCACGCCGCCCGCGACCGAGGAAAGGGTCGCAATGATGCCGAAACGAAGTGCGTTGCGAGGCTCTGCAAGGCACATCAGGCCCAGCAGCGGGTGCGGAGGAATCGGGAAGAAGCTCGCCTCGATGAAGCAGAAGAAAGCCAGCCAACCCTGCGCCTGCGGGTGCGCGGCCTTGTCCATGGTCCAGTTATAGAGGCTGCGCAGCCACGCCAAGAGACGGCCTTTCCTTCGAGAGCAGCGCGGGATTAGGCGAGCCTCGCAGCCCGCGCAAGGCGCAAGTTTGTGCCATATGGGTTATTCTATATTCCCGTCTCGGATCTTTCGGGTTAAAACTGACAGCATCGCAATAGTGCGAGCCGGCGGATGCGCGTTGCTCCGCCCGACCCGTTAAAATCGAGCTCCGCTCCGGTATGAAGAAGGCATCCCGATGAACATATCGCGGACAGCCCGCAAGTGCTGGTTGCGAGGCTTACAGTCTCGCGGATCCCCGCTGGCGGGGGTGATTCATCGCCGATCTCGAGCAAAGTTGCTGCGTGAAGCGCTCCGCCGAACGGGCCGGGATCTCGACTGCCCGCGCCTACCGCGCCCGAAGCACCGAACCCGAATTCGTCCGCGCTTGGCTCGGTGCATTGGTGAAGAGCTGCGAATGATCTCGAATTGAAACTGATGCACCGCCTTGGCGAAGGGGACCTTCTCGCGCATGAGGCGAGGAAATACCATTTCGCCAGCGCGATCCGTTACTCGACATCTGCGACCTTCGGACCCGCGAAGCCATCATAGACCAAGGGGCCCGGACAGCGTTAATCGAACCTCTTGAGTCTCTCAGGTGAGTCGGGCTCTTCCGACAAAACTAAGCGCGAGAATCTCGCGCCGAACTGAGGGAGACCCACCAGGTCATGTAACTGGATCAGGCGTAAATTGCCCCATTATAGAGGCTTTCTTGCAACAGTTCGCGGCGATTGACTGCTTGCCTCCCCCATGCGGAAAAGATAGAGATACGCGGTGCCTCAATGAAATAAAAAAGGGGAATGTTAGAATGCGTAAAATCGTCATTGGCATGGCGATGGCTTCGACAGCGCTCTCCGCACCCGCCATGGCTCGAGAGGGCCAGTGGTATATTCAGGGTGACGGTGGTGCGATGATCGTCGAGGACATCACCTTCGATGTGGACGGCACTCAAGGCGATGCCCAGGGTGACTATGAAACTGGGTATGACTTTGGTGCAGCTGTTGGCTATGACTTCGGAGCTTTCCGTTTGGAAACCGAGGCGAGCTACAGATCTGCGTACCTCAATGAGTTGTCGGCCGGTACCGTGGGCCTCCAGATTGATCCCTTCGATCAACCAGGTGGTCGTAACGGAGAGCTCACGAGCCAAACCGCCCCAGCACTCGGCGGTTTTGACGCTCTTAGTTTCATGCTGAATGGTCTTTTCGATTTCGGTGACGATGATGGCGTTCAGGCGTTTGCCGGCGGCGGCATCGGCATCGCTCGGGTGGACCTCGATGCCAACTATGACCTTAATGGTCCCGGTGCATTCGATGATTCAGACACTGGTCTCGCTTGGCAGCTGCTGGCAGGTGTCCGGGTGCCGCTCAACGATAGTTGGGACCTCGGATTGAAGTATCGCTACTTCAATGCCGAAGACGTGAACATAATTGATACTCGCGGCTTGCCGTTGGAAACCGATCTGAGCACGCATTCCATTCTTGGCTCGATCGTCTACAACTTCGGTGGTGATGAACCGGCTCCGCCCCCGCCGCCGCCGCCCCCGCCGCCGCCGCCGCCGCCCCCGCCGCCGCCGCCGCCGCCTCCCCCGCCGCCGCCGCCGCCGCCGTGCAACACTGGGCCCTACATCGTCTTCTTCGACTTCGATGAGTCGATGATCACTGCCGAAGCGGCTACGATCCTCGACAGCGCAGTGACGGCTTATGCCAATTGCGGTACGGCGAATGTCATGCTGGCGGGCCACACCGACCGTGCGGGCAGCGTTACCTACAACATGGCGCTGGCAGCTCGCCGGAATGACTCGGTTCGCGAATATCTCGAAGGCCGGGGCATCCCGGACGGACGGATCACCAGCGAAGCGTTCGGCGAATCGCAGCCTCGCGTACCGACTGCGGATGGTGTGCGCGAAGCCCAGAACCGCCGCGTCGAGATCACCTACGGCCCGGGTTCGGGCATGTAAGGTCGTTCACCTTCGACATTGAGAGGAGGGCCGGAGAGATCCGGCCCTTTTCTTTTTTGGAGAGCCGACTGGTGCCGCTAGCGATGTGCAGTCACCGCGATTTCGGGCGATTAGTAGGGCAACTAGTACTTGAGCCTTGCGCGCAGAGCGCGAGTACCCTGCTAGGATCGAACGGGCGCTTCTCTCTTGGTTGGCAAGAGGCGCCGGTTTCCGTGGCGCTCGGATGGAGCGTTCATGGCTCTCCCGCAGAACGGGCCCGCTCCGCGATACTTGCGGCAGCGGCCGGGACCAGTCGGGAAGCCGTAATCAGCAGGGCGAGACCGATCGGGGTTATCCAGAGTGTAGCGAGTACGCCGGTCGACAGATTTCCATCGTTTCTCGCCGACACATAGCCCGCAAGATACGGACCCAGCGCCAGCCCGACCAGTGTGGTCGCGAGAAAGAACGTCGCCGTCGCTGTCCCACGCATCCTTGGCAGGACAAGCGACTGACTGGTCGCTGCGGCAGCTCCAAGAGCCGAAGCGGCCAGCGCACTCACCACGATATTGAGCACCACGAAAAGGGTCCAGCTGTCTGTCGTGTACTGGAAAACGGCGAACGGAACAGGGCTCAGCAGACCGAAGATGATGACCCATACCCGTCCCGAGGCAAACCGCTCAAGTAGTGCGTCGGCCAAGCGACCTCCAAGGATGACGCCTAGAAAACCGCCCACTGCCCCGCCTCCGCCCAGCAGAAAACCGAGTTCGGCCTTGGAGACATCGAGAAAGGTCCGCTCAGCGTACGGCGCACCCCAATAGGACGCCGAGTAGGCCATGAATGCGACCGTTCCGTAGCCAAGGATCGTACAAAGGAAAGCCGGCGATCCCCAAGTCAGTGCGAAGGTCGGATAGTCTCGAATACGAAGTGCGCTGGCCCAACAGAAAACTGCATAATAGCCTAGGGCAAGCAGCAACCATTGGTCGGTGACGATCGGCAGGTCTACTCCCAGCGCTGACCCGAGCGCTGCGACGATGGCGCCTTGGCCTGAGCCGAGCGCGACCGTCAGCATATGCGCCGCGGCAAGAGCGCCGACAAATACGACGACATTAAGGAGAAGGCTTTTCCATCCCCGGGCGGCGGCCCCGAAGAAGGTGAAGCCGGGAATGATCGTATACAGCTCGCGCACGAACCCGCGGAACGGATGGGGATCCTCCGAAGCGGTCAGGCCATCGATCGCACCCCGGATCGGTTCCCTAAGTGTCGCAACCCATACTGCAAGGAGCAGACCGGGCAATCCGACCGCCACGAAGGCCGCTTGCCAGCCGGCGAGGCCAAGGAGCGGATCGCCTGAAGGGAACTTGCGGTTCCAGCCATCGACGATGAACCCACCGATTGCGAGCGAAACGCCGCCGCCGATATAAAGTCCTGAACTGTAGATCGCGAGCGCCGTGGCACGCAGGCGGGCGGGAAACCAGTCCGAGATGAGAGAATAGGCCGAAGGGCTGGCGGTGGCCTCCCCGACGCCGACACCGATCCTCGCGACAGAGAGGGTCGATGCATCGCGCGCGAAGCCCGACAGCGCGGTCATCCCCGACCAGAGGGTAAGCCCCAATGTCATGAGGCGAACACGCTTCCAGCTGTCGGCCAGGCGTCCGAGCGGGATGCCGAAAAGGGCATAGAAAATCGCGAAGGCCGTGCCGTAGAGAAAGCCAAGATATGCGTCATCGACACCGAGATCGCGTTTGATGTCGTTCGCGAGGATCGAGAGGATCTGGCGATCGATAAAGTTCAGCACGTAGACGAGAACGAGCACGCCCAGCGCATACCAGCTATAGGCCGGCACGCGCTCGCTGGCCGCTTCCTGCTGGCCATTCATCTCTTCGCTCAAATGACGATCCCCTCGACCTTTATCGTTTTAGCCGGCAATCGGTTGCCCGCGCCGGATCATGTCGCATAGCGCGTGCTATCGACTAGTCCAGCCTCGGCAAATCCCTTTTTCCGCAAACGGCACGAGTCGCATGCGCCGCAGGCAAGGCCCTCTTCAGTCGGATCGTAGCACGACCAGCTCCATGCCGGATCGAGACCAAGCCTCACGCACTCACGGGCTATATCCGCCTTCGTCATGTGCTGGAGCGGGGCGTGCACTGTGAAACCCTGGCCTTCCACACCCGCTTTCGTCCCGAGTCGGGCCGCCTGTGTAAACGCGGAAATAAATTCGGGCCGGCAATCCGGATAACCGGAGTAATCAAGCGCGTTCACGCCGATGAAGATATCGCTCGATCTGCGCGCCTCGGCAAACGCTGTCGTCAGTGCAAGGAAGACGAGGTTGCGCGCAGGCACGTAAGTCACAGGAATGTCCGAGCCCACCCCGTCTTTCGGAACGTCGATGGAGTCGGTCAGCGCTGACCCCCCGAACTTGCGCAGGTCCAGCTGGATCTCGACCTGGTCTGTCAATTGAAGCCGGCGGGCGATTAGCCGAGCCGATTCCAGTTCGCGCCGATGGCGCTGCCCGTAATCGACCGTCAGCGCGTGGATCGCAAAGCCGCGCTCGCGGGCGATTGCGGCAGTGACCATGGAATCCAAGCCACCCGACAGCAATACGACTGCCCTGCGAGCCGTGTCTTCACCTTGCTGAATTGTCATCGCGCGGGTGTAGCCATCGCTGCACGCGGGCGAAAGCCGCTCGCCGGGGTTTTCAGCAGGACCCCGTCCGGCGAGCTTCGGCGACGAATTCAAACGGAAGGCCTGAGGCGATGCCCTGGCTTTCGATCTGGACGAGACTGCTGGTCTCGCGCCTGATATTGGTCCGACCGTAGCCATTGCCCGGGCAGGTGTACTGGACCGTCACTTTGGAAGGCTCGTCCTCAACCACGAAGCGGCTGCAATTGCGGTCGTCGTGGCGCAGCTGGATAAGCTCTTCTCCGCTTCGCACGCAGATCTTTCGTTCACCCGAGCCATCGCGCGGCTTGATGGTCCATTCCCCCCTGGCCAGGCTGCCGAGCATTGCAAGGCCATCGCCCTGCGCCGCAGCGGGAATAGCAAGACCGAGCACAACCGCGCCGATCGCGAAGGTTCGAAGGACTGGTCTTGGTGAATAGCGCAATTTCATCGTCTCGCTTTCGCCCAAAGAAGGTGCGCTCACTTGCACATATTTGGCAAGAAGCGGCGGGCTGTTCCGAAATAGCGACGAACGGTTAAACTTCAATCGCGAACTCGCGCGAACAGAATGCGCAGTCGACCACGATCCTGCCATCCTCATTCTGCATCTCGCGCTGTTGCTCGGCCGGGAAGCGGGCAATCACCGAAGCGTAATACTCCGCGCTGCAGCGGCAGCCACGGGCGAGTTCGGCTCCGGGCTGAACCCGGATTTCATCATCTTCGCTGAACAAGCGCCAGGCTATGGCTTCCATGGACAGATCCGGATCGAGCAGTTCATCGTGGCTGATCGTCGAAGCCAGCGCCGTGACATGCTCCCAATCGGGATGGTCCATCCGGACATGGAGCCTCTCGCGGCCTTCCTCTCCATCGGGCAGATGCTGCACGAGCAGGCCGGCGGCCACCCTTTCCCTGCCCTGACCGCCCGAACGGCTGGCCACCCGGATGAGCGTGGGAACCTGTTCCGACTGGCTGAAATAGGTTTCGCACGCTTCTGCCAGCGTGTCCCCCTCCAGCGGAACGATTCCCTGATAACGCTGCCCCGCTCCGGTATCGAAGGTGATCGCGAGATAGCCCTCCCCGAACAGAGCCGATAGGCCGGGATTGGCTCCGAGGCTGGCAAGCGCCATCTCGTCGAAATCGGCGTAGCCTCTCATCGATCCGCCACGGTAGTCGCAGACCAGCAGCGACACGACGCCGGCCTGCGTCTGTGCCTGCATCGTGAGCTGGCCGCCTTCGTCCTTCAACAGGCTACCCATCAGCGCGCCAAGCACGAGCGCTTCGCTAAGCAGATGCGTAATCGGCGGCGGGTAGTCATGCGCTGAAAGCACCTCATTCACCACTGCATCGAGGCGAAGGACCCGGCCCCGCGCATTGCGCCCGGGCAAGGTGAAGGCAAGGAGCTTGTCCGAGTAGGTTTCCGGCATTTCGGATGTCGATCTGGCAGGTTTCATCGGGGCGATATGGGGGGCGTCGCGGCCCGCGATAAGCCCCCCGGATCGCTTAATCCCGGCGGCGTGTTGATCAGGAACCCTCGCCGAGCAGCCCGAAGCTCCACAGTAGAACCGACTTCTGCGCATGGATCCGGTTCTCGGCCTCGTCGAACACCACCGATTGCGGGCTTTCGAAAACGTCCTGCGTCACTTCCTCGCCGACATGGGCGGGGAGACAATGCAGAAAAATGGCGTCCGGCTTTGCCGATCGCATCAACGCTGCATCGACCTGGAACGACGCCATCGCGGTGCGCTTTTCCGCCGCGTCGGCCTGTCCCATCGAAATCCATGTGTCGGTCACGATCACGTCCGCGCCGCTCGCCGCGGCCTGCGCGTCGTCGAAGCGCGTGACCTCGGCTCCCGCCGCACGCGCTCGTTCCACGAATTCAGTGTCTGGTTCGTAGCCCGAGGGGCACGCCACGCGCACATTGAATTTCATCAATCCGGCCGCCTCAAGGATCGAGTGCAGCACGTTGTTCCCATCCCCGAACCATGCCAGTTCCAGGCCGGGCAGCGCCTTTTCGTGTTCGATGACCGTAAGCAGGTCGGCGACGGTCTGGCAGGGGTGGGAACGATCGGTCAGGCCGTTGATTACGGGCACGCTTGCATGCCTCGCCATGTCCTCGATCTTGGCATGATCGTCGGTTCGCAGCATGATCGCGTCAGCCATCCGGCTGAGCACCCGCGCGGTATCGGCGATCGTCTCCCCCCGGCCAAGCTGGCTCGAAGCCGAATCGAGTATCAGCACCGATCCCCCAAGCTGTCGCATCGCGATATCGAAACTCACCCGGGTGCGGGTCGAATTCTTCTCGAACACCATGGCCAACACGCGCCCTTCGAGGGGGCGGTCGGCGTCGACGCGCCCTTTCGGCCAGCCCTTGCGCGCCGCCTTGCGGTCGATCGCGCCGTTGATCATCGCCGCTATCGAATTCGCCCCGGCGTCCCCGAGATCGAGGAAATGCCGCACACCCTCAGCGCCGGGCATCAGGCCGGCTCGGGCACTTTATAGCTCGCCGCGCCGGCGGAAAGTTTGTCGAGGAATTCCTCGATCTCTGCCTCGCCGATCACCAGCGGCGGAATGACGCGGATGGTGTTGTCGCCTGCGGCCACGGTCAGCAGCTGGTGATGATCGCGCAGATGGACGAAGAAGGGCCGGCTCTCGACCTTCATCTTCAGCCCCAGCATCAGGCCCTTGCCGCGGACGCATTCGAACAGCTCGGGATAATTCCCGATGAACTGTTCGAGCCGCGATCGCAGGCGCTCGCCCTTGTCGCGGACCTGTTCGAGGAAGTCCTCGTTCGCAACCGCTTCCATCACCGCGCTAGCCGCCGCCATCGCGAGCGGATTGCCGCCATAGGTCGAACCATGCGTGCCGAAGGTCATCCCGCGCGCGGCCTTTTCGGTGGCGAGGCAGGCGCCGATGGGAAAACCGCCGCCCAGCCCCTTGGCAGTCGCGACGATGTCCGGGGTGATCCCATAGTGTTCGTAGGCGTAGAGCTTGCCGGTGCGCGCGACGCCGCATTGCACTTCGTCGAGGACCAGCATCAGGTCATGCTCGTCCGCCAGCGCGCGCAGGCCCTGCATGAATTCCGTCGAAGCGGGACGGATGCCGCCCTCGCCCTGGATCGGTTCAACGAGGAAGCCCGCCGTATGCGGCCCGATCAGCGCCTTGGCCGACCCGAGATCGTCGAACTCCGCGTATTTGAACCCTTCCAGCATGGGCGAGAATCCGTGATGCATCTTGGTCTGGTTCGACGCGCTGATCGTCGCCATCGTCCGCCCGTGAAAGGCATTGGTGAAAGTGATCAGTTCAAACCGCTTGGGATCGCCGAGATCGCCCGCGTTCTGGTGATAGGCCCGCGCGCACTTGATCGAGGTTTCGACCGCTTCGGCGCCCGAATTGGTAAAGAACACCGTGTCTGCAAACGTGTTGTCGACCAGCGTCTGCGCGAGCTTTTCCCCCTGCGGACTGCCGTAGAGGTTCGAGACGTGCATCAGCGTCTCGGCCTGTTTCTGGATTGCGCCGATCAGGCCGGGATGCGAATGGCCGAGCAGGTTGACCGCGATCCCGCTCGCGAAATCGAGATAGCGCGTCCCGTCCTCGTCGACCAGATGGCAATGCTCACCGCGCACGGGACGCACGCCGCAGCGCGGATAGACGGGCATGAGGGGCGTGATCGACATTCTCTTATCCTGGCTTTCCGAAGGCCGCGCCCGACACCTTTCCTAAAGCGCCGGCGGGCAAAAACAAACGGCGGCCCCGTATCGGAGACCGCCGTTCGTTCAATAAATTGGCCACCGGACAAGGTCAAACGCAGCCCGGCGAAAGGTCGTTTCTCACCCCTGGACGGGGACGAGGTTGACCGCAGAATACTTGCCGCGGCGATCGACTTCGAGGTCGAACTCGTAACGCTCGCCCTCGTTGATGGTCGAAAGCCCGGACCGCTCGACCGCGCTGATATGAACGAAGGCATCAGGCTGGCCGTCATCACGCACGAGGAAGCCGAAGCCCTTCATCGAATTGAAGAACTTGACCGTGCCGGTCGCCTTTTCGCCGGTCAGCTCGCGCTTGGGCGGGCCGCTCTGCGGCGCTGCGATGACTTCGCCCACGACCTGCAGGTCCTGCGCGGAAATCTTGCCGCCGCGATCGACAAGGTTGAATTCGAGCTCCTGCCCTTCGGCAAGGCCTTCGAGGCCGGCACGTTCGACCGCGCTGATATGGACGAATACGTCTTCGCCCCCGCCTTCCTGCTGGATGAAGCCGAAGCCTTTCTGGCCGTTGAAGAACTTGACCGTGCCCTTGCCGGTACCGACGACCTGGGCAGGCATGCCGCGAAAACCGCCGCCACCACCGGCGCCGCCCGGGCCTCCGCCGCCACGCGGTCCGCGAGGACCACCACCGCCGCCGCCGCCGAATCGATCGCCGCCCCGGTCGCCGCCGTAGCGATCGCCGCCACCAAAACGGTCTCCGCCACGGTCACCCCCGAAATCGGAAGGAGGAGGAAATCCGTCCATGCCTCCACCAAAGGGATCGAAACCGTCTTCGCCGATTCCGTCGCGCTTGTCCCGCCCGCGGCGACGTCCTCTATCGTAACCCATAGTCCAGTACGTATCCTGTCACACTGCCCACCCTCCAAAGCGCAGGCCGCGGGGACAGTGAGCCGCGTCCGACGCTGGTGTTCGCCCCCGACATAGACCGAGAATCCGCACCGACTTACGCGAGTCATAGCGCACAAAGGGCATCTTTGCGAACGAATTAACCCGAGGCCCGCACCCTTGCGCAAAATTATGACATTTTTGAACCAGGCGGCTCGCTGCATCGCGCGTCTTGCACCACTGGCTGGGTTTCGGCATGACCCGGGCGTTGGCTGCAACATGCCGGAGGGACCCGACGATGAGCGCATTCCGCACGCTTTCAGAAACCATGCTGGCAAGCCCGCAGATCGGGCCGGAGGACATCGCCGCCGCGAAAGAGGCGGGTGTCACGCTGATCGTCAACAACCGCCCCGACCAGGAGGACCCCGGCGCGCCTCAGGGCGACGAGATCGCCGCAGCGGCGAGCGCGGCCGGCATCGATTACCGCGCCATCCCGATCGGCCATTCGGGCTTTTCCGAAGTGCATGTCGCCGCGATGATCGAGGCGCTGGAAGGGGCCGACGGCAAGGTGCTCGCCTATTGCCGTTCGGGCACGCGCTCGACCTTCCTGTGGGCGCTGGCCCAGGCGAAGAGCGGCGCGGCGAGCCCCGAGGAAATCGCCGCCGCCGCCCGGGATGCCGGTTACGACGTGAGCCCGATTCGCCCTATGATCGACATGCTCGCCGCGCGCTGATCGCGCCTTACTTGCGATAATCGAGCGGCGGATCGCGATCGCCGAGCAGCGAACGGTATTCGTAATCGCCCCCGCGCGCTGCATCAAATTCGGCGCGTGCGGCTTCGCGCAGGCTCTCGTCGGTGAACAATTCGACCGCCATCAGCGTCATCGCCTTGGCCGCGACCTGCGCGCCCTTGACGCCGATCGAGTGCCCGCTTGCCGCGACCGCCTGCCAGCTGTGCGCGCTCGTCCCCGGGACCCAGGTCGCGGTTCGCACGCCGACTGTCGGGGTGGCCCATGAGACATCACCGACATCGGTCGATCCATAGCCGAGGCTCTTGCCATAAGGCTGCACCTCGCCCGCGCTTTCGAGCGGCAGCGCCGCTTCGCCGAGCGATTCGTGGACCTTTTCGGCCCAGGCGCTTTCCTCGGCGGTATAGGTCACGCCGCCGACTTCGCGCAGCTTGGCGTCCATGACCCGCGCCAGCGTCTCGTTCACCAGCAGCGGGTTGTTGCCGTGAATGACTTCCCAGTCGACTTCGGTCCCGGTGCCCATGGCGCCGCCCCGTGCGGCGTTCTCTAGCCGCTCCCAGATCGCCTCGACGCCTTCCGGCTGGGGCGCGCGGACATAGTAGAACACCTCGGCGAAATCAGGCACGACATTGGGCGCATTGCCCCCGCTGGTGATGACGTAATGCATGCGCGCGTCCTGCGGCATGTGTTCATGCAGCATGTTCGCCATCATGTTCATCGCCTCCACCCCGTCGAGCGCCGAGCGCCCGCGTTCGGGCGCGCCCGCGGCATGGGCCGAGATCCCGCTGAAGCGGAACTTGGCCGAGCGATTGGCGAGGCTGGTCCGTGCGGCCGCGCTGTTCTCGTCATCGCCGTGCCAGTGGATCGCGATGTCGACGTCGTTGAACAGGCCGGAACGAGTCATGTAGACCTTGCCCGATCCGCCTTCCTCCGCTGGCGTGCCGTAGAGCCGGATGCGGCCCGCAGTGCCAGTCTCCTCGAGCCATTTCTTCACCGCGATCGCCGCCGTGAGCGAACCTGCGCCGAACAGATTGTGCCCGCAGGCATGGCCCGCATGCTTGCCTTCCAGGGGATCGCGCACCGGGCTGTCGGACTGGTTGATGCCTGGCAACGCATCCATCTCGGCGAGGATTGCGATGACCGGCCCGCCCTCGCCCCATTCGGCCACGAAGGCGGTGGGGATGCCGGCGATGCCCGGCTCGATGCGGAACCCCTCGGCGGCGAGTTCCTGCTGCAACAGCCCGGTCGAACGGGTCTCGAGATAGCCGACTTCGGCATAGTCCCAGAGCGCCCGGGCGACGCGCGCTGTGCGGTCCTGCTCGGCTGCGACCAGTTCGACCGGGTCCGGCCCGCGCATCTCGGGCGCGGCATCGGCGGCGAGCGGAGAGTGGGACAGGACCAGTGCGACGAGCGCGGTGGTGGCGAAGGAAGTGGCGACAAGCTTCATTGAAATTCTCCTCGCAGCGCTGCTTGCCGCAGAGCGCGGCCCATGCCAAGCGCTTGGCCGAGATTTCGGCCATGGATATTCACCCGCTCCTGCTCCAGACCCTGGGTTCGCTCGTCGCCATCCTCGTGCTGGCCGGGCTGGCGGCGCTGCTGAAGCTCGGCGGCGCATCGAAGCTCGCGAGCGACGGGGACGTGCGGCGCGCCGCGGGCGAGGTGGTCGACGGGTTCGAGGCGATCGAATCCGCGGCTGCCCGGGACGGAGCCGCAGCTCTCGCCCGCGACGCGCTGGGGCGGATCATGCTCATCAAGCGCCATGGCAACCGCTTCGCCGGTCGCATCCTCACCCCGCTGGCCCGCGTCCGCCGCCACGGCGATGCGCTCGAGGTCGATTGCGGGGAGAAACGCTTTGGCAAGGTCCTGCTCGCACTCGACGATCCGGCTTCCTGGCAGGCGCGGATCGATGCTATAGGCCCTGCCTGACATGCCCGAATTCTCGCCCACCCAATATGCCGTGCCGCTCTTCGTGATCGCGGTCCTCGCCGAGATGATCTGGGCGCGGTTCAAGCGGCCGGACGCCTATGAGCCGAAGGACACGCTGCTGAGCCTCACCTTCGGGCTGGGATCGACCGTGGCCGGAGCGCTGCTGGGCGGTTTTGCGCTCTACGTCTTCATCGAGGCCTACGAATATCGCATCCTTGATTTCGGCGATGAATGGTGGGCCTTGTGGTGGGCATGGCCGCTCTGCTTCGTGCTCGACGATCTCAAGTATTACTGGGTCCACCGCGCAGGCCACCGTATCCGCTGGATGTGGGCGAGCCATGTGAACCACCATTCGAGCCAGCACTACAACCTCTCGACCGCCTTGCGGCAGAGCTGGACCGGGGCATTCACCTTCGGCTTCGTGTTCGCGCTTCCGCTGGTGCTGCTTGGTTTCCACCCGGCGATGATCGCGATCTGCGCGGGCTTCAACCTCGTCTACCAGTTCTGGATTCACACCGAGGCGATCCGCAGGATGCCGCGCTGGTTCGAAGCGGTCATGAACACGCCCTCGCACCACCGGGTCCACCACGCGACCAATCCGCGCTATCTCGACCGCAATTACGCCGGCGTCTTCATCGTCTGGGACAAGCTGTTCGGCACCTTCGAGCCCGAGCGCGACGACGAGCCGATCCGGTATGGCATCATCAGGCAGCTGGGCAGCTTCAACCTGCTGTGGGCGGTGTTCCACGAATGGATCGGGATGATCGGCGACATCGTCCGAGCGCCATGGAAGCACAAGCTTTCCTATCTCCTGCGCGAACCCGGCTGGAGCCATGACGGCACCCGCGAGACTTCGGACATGATCCGCGAGAGCTGGCGCGCGCGGACAGGACAGGACAGCCGCACCGCCGAACCAGTAGCGAACCGAAACCCGATTGCGGAGCACGGCGAAGCCGCCTAGCTTTCTCCCCAGAGGAGAGAACATGGAGACTTTCGATTACATCGTCATCGGCGGTGGGAGCGGCGGCAGCGCGGTTGCCGGACGCCTTGCCGTCGACGGAACGCGCCGCGTGTGCCTGCTCGAGGCGGGCGGGCGCAACGACAACATCTTCGTCAAGACGCCGGGCTTCATGCCCTTCATCCCGCAGGCGTCGAATTATCGCTACGAAACCGTCCCGCAGAAGGGATTGAACGGCCGGATCGGCTACCAGCCTCGCGGCAAGGGGCTCGGCGGCTCCTCGGCGATCAACGCGATGGTCTATATCCGTGGCAACAGGTGGGATTACGACAATTGGGCCGGGATGGGCTGCACCGGCTGGGCCTATGACGATGTCCTGCCCTATTTCCGGCGATCCGAATCGAACGAGCGCGGCGAGGATGCCTATCACGGTGCGGGGGGGCCGCTGTTCGTGTCCGATCAGGTCTCGCCCAACCCCACTTCCGAGGCCTTCGTCGAAAGCGCCGCCGCATTGCAATTGCGCACGAACGACGATTTCAACGGCGAACGGCAGGAAGGCTTCGGCCTCTACCAGACCACCCAGCGCAAGGGCGAACGCTGGTCGGCGGCGCGTGGCTATGTCGAGCCGATCCGCCACCAGGGCAATTTTGCGGTGCGTACCAACACCCTGGTCGACAAGCTCGAGATCGAGGGCGGGCGCGTCACCGGGGTGCGCGTGCGGCGAGGCGGGCGGTCCGAAATGCTCTATGCGCGGCGCGGGGTGATCCTGTCGGCCGGGGCGTTCAATTCGCCGCAGATCCTGATGCTGTCGGGGATCGGCCCGGCCGAGCACCTGAAACAGCATGGAATCGAAGTCGTGCTTGACCGATCCGCAGTCGGCGCCAACCTGCAGGATCATATCGACTATGTCTCCGGCTGGGAGACACAAAGCGACGTGCCGCTCGGCGGCAGCCTCAAGGGAACACTCAAGATGCTCGGCGCAATGGTGGAGCATCGCCGCAAGCGCACCGGGGCGATGACGACCTGCTATGCCGAGGCGGGCGGATTCTGGACCGTGATGCCGGACAGCCCCGCGCCGGATGTGCAATGGCATTTCGTCCCCGCCGTGCTCGAGGATCACGGGCGCGAAAAGGTGAAGGAGCACGGCTTTTCGCTCCATGCCTGCGTGCTGCGGCCCGAAAGCCGCGGCACGGTTCGGCTGGGGTCGAAGGACAGCGCCGCGGCGCCCGTCATCGATCCCAATTTCCTCGACGACGAGCGCGACATGGCTGTCCTGCGCGCCGGTGTTCGCCTCTCGCACCGCATCGCCGAGGCTCCGCCGCTGACCGATTACGGGCCGCGCGATCGGCACCCGATCGATTTGGAAGACGACGCGGCGCTTGACGCGCTGATCCGCGACCGCGCGGACACGGTCTATCATCCGGTCGGCACCTGCCGGATGGGTTCGGACGCCGATGCGGTGGTCGACCCGACGCTCAAGCTCAACGGGCTCGACGGGCTGTGGATCGCCGATGCCAGCATCATGCCGAAGATCGTCAGCGGCAACACCAATGCGCCCTCGATCGTGATCGGCGAGCGCTGCGCCGATTTCATCAAGGCCGCCGAAGCCGCCTGACACCTTCCTTCGCGGGATGAAAAGAGGGCCGGAAGCGGTGATCCGCTTCCGGCCCTTTTCAGTCGTTCGTTCGCAGGAGGAACGAGGGTAGGCGGGGGAGGGAGAGAGGAGAGAGACCTCCCCCGCCAAGCTGGTGGAGCGCCGTGCCTAGTTGTAGGCGCGCTCGCCGTGTTCGGTGATGTCGAGGCCGTCGACCTCGTGTTCTTCGGAAACCCTCAGGCCGATGGTCGCCTTGACCGCGAAGCCCGCAATGACAGTGCCGATCCCGGCCCAGGCGATGGTGACTAGGACGCTGAAGACCTGCACCCAGAGCTGCGCGCCGAGCGGGGTCGAGCCGTCGCCGGGGCCGCCGAGGAAGGGCTGGTAGACGATGGCGGTGCCGATCGCCCCGACGATCCCGCCGACACCGTGGATGCCGAAAGCGTCGAGCGCGTCGTCATAGCCCAGCCTGGCCTTCACGCTCGCGACGAAGACGTAGCACACGCCCGAGGACACGATGCCGAGCAGGATCGCACCGAACGGCCCGCTATTGCCAGCCGCCGGGGTCACCGCGACGAGGCCGGCGATCACGCCCGAGCAGAAGCCCAGCGCCGAACCCTTGTGGCCCGCGGCCCGCTCGATCACCATCCAGGCGAGCGCCCCTGCCGCGGTCGCGACGAAGGTGTTGATCATCGCGAGACCCGCCGAACCGTCCGCTTCGAGGGCCGAACCAGCGTTGAAGCCGAACCAGCCCACCCACAGCAGCCCCGTGCCGACCATGGTCAGCGTCAGGCTGTGCGGCGGCATCGGTTCTGCCGGCCAGCCCCGACGCTTGCCGAGAAGATAGGCGAGGACGAGGCCCGAGACGCCCGCGTTGATATGCACCACCGTGCCGCCCGCGAAATCGAGCGCGCCGTCCTCGAACAGGAGGCCGCCCCCGGCCCAGACCATGTGCGCGATCGGGAAATAAACAATGGTCAGCCAGATCGGCACGAACATCATCACGGCGGAAAACTTCATCCGCTCCGCCGTCGCGCCGAGGATCAGCGCGGCGGTGATCGCGGCGAAGGTCATCTGGAAGCTGATGAAGACGTACTTGCTGATCACCTCTTCGGTGAAGGTCGCCGCCGTGCTCGAGGCATCCGTTCCCGCGAGGAAATAGCTCCCCCCGCTGATGAACAGGCCGAGCGTGCCTTCGTAGACGGTGTCGCCGAATGCGAGGCTGTAGCCCCACATCACCCAGATGATCATCGCGAGCGAGGCCGTCGCACCGATCTGCGTCATGGTCGAAAGCATGTTCTTCTGCCGCGTGAGCCCGCCATAGAACAGCGCGAGGCCGGGCAGGATCATCAGCAGGACCAGCAGCGTCGCGGTCATCATCCATGCATTGTTGCCCGGGTTCGGAACCGCCGGAACGGCAGCCAGGGCCGGCTGGCTCGCGGCGAAAGCGAGCGCGGCGGCGGCGAAAGTCTTGTAAATGCGAGTCATCGTCTGCCCCCCTGTCACAGTGCCGTCTCGCCGGATTCGCCGGTGCGAATCCGGGTCGCCGAAGCGAGATCGAGGACGAAGATCTTCCCGTCTCCGATCGCTTCGGTGTTGGCGGTCTGCTGGATCGTCTCGACGACCTGTTCGGCGACCTCGTCGCTGGCGGCGATCTCGATCTTCACCTTCGGCAGCATGTTGGTGGAATATTCAGCACCCCGGTAGACTTCGGTCTGCCCCTTCTGGCGGCCGAAGCCCTTCACCTCTGAAACGGTCATTCCCGCGACGCCGATCGCTCCGAGCGCTTCGCGCACTTCATCGAGCTTGAACGGTTTTATGACGGCGATGATGAATTTCATGCCCAACCCCTGTTGTTCTCCGGATATTTCCGGTCATGGGTTGTTCAGCAAAAGCCGTGCCAATTCGTTTTCGGCGAACAAATCGCGGGAATCCGCATAAGTCCTTCGCAGGCGCAGCAACGCAGCTGCACAAATTTTAACCTGCTGGTCATATTTTGGGCAAGGTTCGGCGGATATTTGCGCAGGAGTCCGGCGCGTGGAACGATAATGTCGCCGTTAATCGCCCGCGATGAAACGATCGGTCGCACGGGTCGGCAGGCCGTCGATGCTGGTCGTTCGACCGGCGGTCTTGGCGGTCCATTTTTCGGGATCAGCCTGGCGATGCGCTTTCTTGAGCGTGTCGCGTTCGCCCTCAAGCGTCATGAAGGGAACACCCCAACCGCAGCTCGTCTGCACGGTATCGACCGCGATATCGAAAATCTGCCGTGTGCCCGGCATAAGGGTGAAATGGCTCGCCAGTTCGTGCCATCCCTCGTCTTGCGGCAGGATCGGGACACCCCGGCCATAGATCCGCAGGATCAGCGCGGGTTGTTCGAAATTGCAGAACATCACCGTGATCCGTCCGGCATCCTCCTGATCGGCGACGAGATGCGCGTGCGTCTCGTTGCCAGACCCGCCGAGGTCCAGGTAGGCGACCCGCTCGGGCGAAAGAACCCGGAACGCATCGTATCCCTTCGGGCTGAGATTGATTCGCCCGTTCGCTGCCGCTGTCGCTACGAAGAAGACCGGTTGCTTCTCGATCATGGCGACATGCTTGGATTCGAGCGCATCGAAGAAATCGGCCATGATCCTCTCTCCTAGTCCTTGAGGAAGTCGTGCACCGTGGCGACGAAGCGGTCGAACTGGTCGTGGTGGAGCCAGTGGCCCGCCTTTTCGAATTCGATCACCTGCGCGGTGTTGAAATGCGCGATCCGCCCGTCCTTCTCGGGATTCGAGGCCCAGCTGTCGGCGCCGTAGAGCAGCAGCGTCGGACAACGGATCGCCGCCCAGGTCTGCTCGAGGAATTCGTCGGCAAGGTCCTCGATCGGCCAGACATTGAGGTGAGGATCGAATTTCCAGCTGTAGGTCCCGTCCTCGTTGCGATTGACCCCGTGGATCGTCAGATGCCGCGCCTGTTCCTCGGTGAGATAAGAGTTCTCCTCGATCATCCGGGCAAAGGCGGTTTCGATGCTGTCGTAACGGCGCGGGATCCGCCCGGCCGCCGCGCGCTTCTTGCCGATCAATTCGGCGAGCCGTTCGGGATAGGGTGTCGCACGCTGCTTGTCGCGCCATTCGGGCGAGGGTCCCAGACCCTCGATCGCGACCAGTTTCGTGACCATGTCGGGGAAGGTGCCGGCATAGCGCAGCGCGACATTGCCACCCATCGAATGCGACACGATGGCGACCGGGCCGACGCCAAGCTGGTGGATCAGCTGGGCGAGGTCGTAGACCATGTCGCCGGCCGAATAGTTCCCGTCCGAAACCCAGTCGCTGTCGCCATGCCCGCGATGATCCATCGCCACGACGCGGTAATCGGGGCACAGCGCCTCGGCCGTCCAGTCCCAGCTTCTCGCATGGTCGCGACCGCCATGGACGAGCACCAGCGTAGGCTTGTCGCCGCGCCCGCCGGTCCCCCAATCCTCGTAATTGAGGCGGAGGCGCTGCGAGATGAAGGTTTGCGAAGTGGGTCCCGATCCGTTCATGCCGCCGCCATGCCGCGAATGCGCGCGTCCCGCAACATCGGGAAGGAACCGTTACCGTTCCTTGGTCGCGGAGAAGGTCAGCTCTGGGTTCTTCTCGACCTGGTAATTCACGTCCCACGGGCTCTTCGCCATGAAGACGAGGTCCCCGTCGCGGTCGCGGGCGAGATTGGGGCGGTTGAAGCTCTCGAAATCGGCGAGCGCCCTGGCATCCCCCTTTATCCAGCGCGCCGTGGCGAAGGGGGCGGGCTCCAATGCGGCCTCGACCTTGTATTCGACCGAGAGCCGGTCGACGAATACCTCGAGCTGGAGCTGGCCGACAACACCGATGATGTGGTTCGCGCCGATCTCGGGATAGAACACCTGGATCACGCCCTCTTCGGACAGGTCGTCCAACGCCTTCCTTAGCTGCTTGGTCTTGGTCGGATCCTTCAATTGCACGCGGCGCAGGATTTCCGGCGCGAAGTTCGGCAGGCCGGTGAAGCGCACCTCGTTCTTCTCGCTCAGAGTATCGCCTACCCGCAGCGTGCCGTGGTTCGGAATGCCGATGATGTCGCCCGCCTCGGCCGTGTCGGCAAGCTCCCGGTCCTGTGCGAAGAACAGGATCGGCGAATGGACCGAGATCGGCTTGCCGAGGCCCGAAGGGGTGAGCTTCATGCCGCGCTTGAAGGTGCCTGACACCTGCCGCATGAAGGCGATGCGGTCGCGGTGATTGGGGTCCATGTTGGCCTGGACCTTGAAGATGAAGCCCGTGACCTCGTCGCGGTCGGGCGCGACATGGCCCTCGCCCGCCGGTTGCGGACGCGGCGGCGGGGCGTGTGCCGCGATCGCATCGATCAATTCGGTGACGCCGAAACTCTTGAGCGCCGATCCGAAATAGACCGGGGTGAGGTCGCCGTTGCGATAGGCCTCGGGGTCGAATTCGGGATAGCCGACCTGCGCGAGTTCGGCCTCTTCGGCGAAGTTTTCGGGAATATCGGGGTTCTCGTCGCGCTTGCCGAGGAATTCCTTGGACGGGCCTTCCGGGCGGCATACCGTGCCGCTCGCGAAATCGAGAATGCCCTGGAACTGCCCGCCCATGCCGACCGGCCAGCTCTGCGGGCTTACGTCGAGCGCGAGCATGTCGGCGACCTCGTCCAATGTCTCGAACGGGTCGCGCCCTTCGCGGTCGACCTTGTTGATGAAGGTAATGATCGGGACCGAGCGCAAGCGGCAGACCTCGAACAGCTTCCTCGTCTGCGGCTCAATCCCCTTGGCAGCGTCGATCACCATGACCGCGCTGTCGACCGCGGTCAGGGTGCGATAGGTGTCCTCGGAGAAATCCTCGTGCCCCGGCGTGTCGAGCAGGTTGAAGGTGATTGTCTCGCCCCCGTATTCCTTCTCGAAGGTCATCACCGAGCTCGTGACCGAGATGCCGCGCTGCTGTTCTATCTTCATCCAGTCCGACCGGGCGCGCCGCGCCTGTCCGCGCGCCTTCACCTCGCCCGCAAGGTGGATCGCTCCGCCCTGCAGCAGCAGCTTTTCCGTGAGCGTCGTTTTCCCCGCGTCGGGGTGCGAGATGATGGCGAAGGTGCGGCGCGAGTTTGCGGTCATCGCCGGGCCGATAAGCTGCTATGGTCGCCTAGTCCACAGCCGAAGGGGCAGGGGACGCCAAGGGTGGGAGACAAAGCGATGCGCAAGGGCCTGGTTACCACGGGTGCGGTTCTCGCAGCACTGGGGTTGGGATTTCCAGCCACAGCGCAGGATGCGCGCGATGCCGAACGCCAGTTCGAACGGCTGGAAAGACAGATGGAAAAGCTGGAGCGCGGCCTCGAAAGGAGCGAGCGTGACCTCGACAGGCTGCGCCGCCAGATCGGGAGTGAACAGAAGGATCTCGACAAGGCGCGCCAGAAACTCGCCCGCGACGAAAAACGCCTCGCCGAGCGCCAGCGCAAGCTCGAAGCCGACATGCGCAAGCGGCAGGCGCAGCAGAAACAGTTCGAGCGGATGAGCAGCCAGATGGCCGAACTCAAAGAGCAGCTGGCTGAGGACGCGGACGAGAACGAGGAGGACGCGGACGACCAGCGCTGAAAGCGCGCCCTAGCCTCTCAGCTCCGCCCCAAGCTTCGCCGCCGCAGCAACGACCTTGTCGGCGATCGCCTTGATCTCGGCGTCCTTGTAGCTCTTTTCCTGCGGCTGGAGCGTCACCTCGATCGCGAGTGATTTCATGCCCTCGGGCACGCCCCCCTCCTTACCCGGAATGCCGGTGAAAAGGTCGAACACCCGCGCGGCGATGATATTCGCCTTGTCCGCGCCCTGCACCGCGCGAAGCAGATCGCCGGCCGCAAGCGGCTCGGGCACGAGGAAGGCGAAATCTCGCATGACCGGTTGCAAAGCGGGCGGCGTGAAGCTGGGACGCGCGAAGCTGACCGGGCCTTTCGCGGCCTTCCTGGCCGGAATCGCATCGAGGAACAGTTCGACCGCAGCGACAGGCCCGTCGAGATCGAACGCCTTGAGCGTCGCCGGATGGAGCATGCCGAATCGGGCAAGCACGTTCTTCGGCCCGAGCCTGAGCGTCGCCGACTGGCCGGGATGGAACTGCGTGCCCGGCCCAAGGGAATCGGGGCCCATCACCATGAGATTGCCGGTCGGCGCTCCCGCCGCCTCGAGCAGCGCAATCGCCGCGGCCTTGGCGTCGAAGGCGTCGAACATCTCGGCCTTGCCCGTCCCCCAGCCGCGCGGGGTCTTCTCTCCCGCCAGCAAAACCCCGAGCGTCGCTCGCTCATCGCTGGTCCCATCGTCTTTGCGGAAATAGCGTCGTCCCAGTTCGAACAGCCGGGTCGAGGCCGCGCCGCGATCGGCATTGCGCTTCGCGGACATCAGCAGGCCGGGAAGAAGCGAGGGGCGCATGACCTTCAAGTCCTCGCTGATCGGGTTTTCGAGCGTCCAGAGCGTCTCGCCCTCCGGCCCGAAATGAGCCGCCTCCTTCTCGGGGAGGAACGACCACGTCACCGCTTCGTCCAGCCCGCTCGCGGCGGCGGCGCGGCGCAGGCGGCGTTCCATCACCTGCTGCGGGGTCGCGGTCGGGCGGGCGACGCCTTCCGCGCGCGGAAGGGGGACGCTTTCCACCTTGTCGAGGCCGTGAATGCGCACGATTTCCTCGACGATGTCGACCGGGCCTTCGATATCGTGACGGCGCAGCGGGCAGGTGACCTGCCAATCACCATCGACCGCGAAATCGAGGCTTTCGAGAATGCGGCGCTGCTCGTCCTCGGGCACCTCGACACCGCCCAATCGCTTCGTCAGCCCGGTATCGAACGCAACCACCTTCGGCTCGGACGGCGGCGAACCGGCGCGCACGACCTCGCTCGCGGCTCCGCCCGCGAGTTCGACGATCAGGCCGGTCAGGAGATCGAGGCCTTCATCGAGGAACGCCGGGTCCACCCCCCGCTCGAACCTCGTGCGGGCGTCGGAGGCGAGGCCCAGCTTGCGACCCGTGACGCCGATGCGGGCCGGATCGAAATAGGCTATTTCGAGCAGCACGTCGGTGGTGCCGTCCGACACACCCGAATTCTCGCCACCCATGATCCCCGCGATGTCGTGGACCTCGCGTTCGTCTGCGATCACGACCATGCTGTCATCGAGCGTGTAGGTCTTCTCGTTCAGCGCCAGCACCTGTTCGCCCGGCTTCGCCCGGCGCGCATGGACCGCGCCATGCAGCTTGGCGCAGTCATAGGCATGCGCCGGGCGGCCATAGGCCAGCATGAGGTAATTGGTGAGGTCGACCAGCAGCGAGATCGGCCGCTGGCCCGCGCTCTTCAGTCGCTGCTGCAGCCAGTCGGGCGAAGGACCATTCTTCACGCCTGTGATGACGCGCCCGTAGAAGGCCGGACAGCCTTGCGCATCGTCGGTGCGGATTTCGACCGGACAGGCGCCGGATGCTGCGAATTCGGGCACGGCGATCGGCTTCAGCGTGCCCAGCCCCGCCGCGGCGAGGTCGCGGGCGATGCCGTGAACGCCCATGCAATCGGGCCGGTTGGGCGTCACCGCGACCTCGATGATCGGCGAGGAGCCCTGGTAGTCGGCGAAGGAATGCCCGGCGGGCGCATCATCGGGCAGTTCGAGGATGCCCTCGTGCGATTCGCCGATGTCGAGTTCGCGCAACGAACACATCATGCCGGTCGATTCGACCCCGCGGATCGCGGCCTTGCGCAATTCCATGCCGTTCGAGGGCACGACCGCGCCCGGCAGCCCCAGCACGCCCTTCATCCCCGCCCGCGCATTGGGCGCGCCGCACACCACCTGCAGCGGCTTGCCGCCATTGACGTCCGGTCCTGCATCGACGGTAAGCACCTGCAGCTTGTCCGCATCGGGGTGCTTTTCGGCCGTCAGCACATGCGCGACGCGAAATCCCGCGAGCTTTTCGGACGGGTCCTCGACCCCCTCGACCTCTAGCCCGATCGCGTTCAGCGCCTCGGTGATCTCGGCCAAAGTGGCGTCGGTTTCGAGATGGTCCCTGAGCCAGGTCAGCGAGAACTTCATGGCCGCACCCCCACGCCCGCGGACAGCGTCGGCTGGTCGAACGGGGAAAAGCCGTAATGCTTCAGCCAGCGCGGATCGCCGTCGAAGAAGGCGCGCAGGTCGTTCATGCCGTATTTGAGCATGGCGATCCGGTCGATCCCGAGGCCGAAGGCAAAGCCCTGCCATTCCTTCGGATCGATCCCGGCGAATTCGAGCACGCGTGGGTTCACCATGCCGCTGCCGCCCAGTTCCATCCAGTCATGGCCGTCGTCGTCGCCATGTCCGCCGACGACCCGGCGGCCGCCTTCATTCGAATAGCCGACATCGACCTCGACGCTGGGTTCGGTGAACGGGAAATAGGACGGACGCAGGCGCAGGACGATGTCCTCGCGCTCGAAAAAGGCCTTGAAGAAGGTCTCGAGCGTCCATTTGAGATGGCCGAGATGGATGTCGCGGTCGATGACGAGGCCTTCGACCTGGTGGAACATCGGCGTGTGGGTCGCATCGCTGTCCGAGCGATAGACCCGGCCCGGCGCGATGAGGCGGATCGGCGCGCCCTGTTCGACCATCGAGCGGATCTGCACCGGCGAGGTGTGGGTGCGCAGCAGCATTCTTTTCGGGTCCGCCGCCTCGTTGCCTGATGCCGCGCCCGCCGCCGTGTCCGGGAAATAGAACGTGTCGTGCATCGCCCGCGCAGGGTGGCTTTCATCCATGTTGAGCGCGGTGAAATTGTGCCAGTCGTCCTCGATTTCCGGCCCGGTCGCGACCGCGAAACCGAGATCGGCGAAGATCTCCGCGAGTTCGTCCATCACCTGGCTGACCGGATGGATGCTGCCGCGCGGAGACTCGGGCGCGGGCAGGGTGAGGTCGACCGTCTCGCTCGCGAGCTGGGCTTCGAGTTCCGCCTGTTCGAGCGCGTCCTTCTTCGCCGCGATCGCATCGGCGATTTCGCCGCGCACTGCCTGGATCGCCGGGGCGGCCTCCTGGCGCTCTTCCGGGCTCATTCCTCCAAGGCTCTTGAGCTCAAGGCTCACCCAGCCCTTCTTGCCGAGCGCCGCGACGCGCTGCTCGTCGAGCTCGGCGAGGCTGCTTGCACCCTGGATCAGGCGCAGCGCTTCGTCTTTGCGGGAAGTGAGGTCGGTCATGGATTCGGCTTCGATCGGCAATTTCGGGAAACGAGCCGGTCCGCTAGCGGCAAATGGCGCGCCATGCAAAGCGCTTTGCCCCCCGCCCCGCCGGTTTCGGCTTCAGGCGACGCCCTGGGGCCGATGGAGCCCCTGCACCGCCTCACCAGCGATCTCCATCCGGGCCCGCGCCGCCGCCGCGAGAAAGGGCTTGTCGAGCCTTGCGTATTCGCTCGGATTCATGCCCATGAACCGCTTGACGTCGCGCACGAAATGGGCCTGATCGTGATATTGGCAATCGAGCGCGTCAAGCCATTTGAGCGAGGGGTCGAGCACGAACTGCGCGAGGCTGCGCAGGAAACGCTGGCGGCGCAGCAGCAGCTTGGGCGTGAAGCCGAAAGCGCGCCGGGTGAGCCGTTCGAGCGAGCGCACGTTCATCCCCACCCGTTCGGCCAGCTGCGCGACCGTGGCGATTTCAGGATCGACCAGCGCCGCATTGACTGCTCGGATCGGCCCGCCTGAAAGAACGCCGATGGCGGCGCTGCGCGCGACGATCCGGTCCATGTGCTGCTCGATCAGTTCCAGCCCCGGAGCAAAACCGGCCTCGCCCTGCGCGAGCGCGCGGGCAAGCGGGTGGAACGCGGAAAAGGCGCGGTCGGCAAGCGCGTCGACGAAGCGGTCGGCATAGTCCCCCGCCCGCGCCTCGACCAGCGCGGCCCAGCCGAGCGGCATCAGGCCAATGCGCCATATCTGCCCCGACCCCATGCGAAAGCGAGCTGTGCGGCTGGTCGGCCCGGTCGCGGCGAAGAAGGGGACGGCGCGCAATTCCTCCCCGCCGACCGCGCTTTCGCAAGTCTGCGCATGGATGAAGCGCAGGTTCGGCCATTTGGGGTGGAGGTAGTCCTCAAGCAGTGGCTCGCGCGCGGAACATTGCGCCTCGGTGTAGTAATAGGTCGTCACGAACGGCCGCAGCTCCTTGCGCGGCAGGGCGAGACGCACCGTGATCCACGGGCCCGTCCTCGCTTGCGTCACCACACCCCCCTTCTCCGGCAGAAACCATAGCGGGCGGAGCGCAGCACCGATTGGCGAATCCCGCCAGGATCGAAGGTTTTGCGATCAGCGCGCGGGCCGGTCGAGGGTCTGTGCCGCGCTTCCCCAGACCTTGGCCCGCGCCTCCATGAAGGCCGAGAGGATCGGGTGATCGAGCGCCGCGTAATCGCTCGGATTCATGGTCATGAATTCGCGGAATTCCCGGCTGAACTGGGCCTGGTCGTGATAATCGCGGTCCATCGCCTCGGTCCAGCGCGAGCCTTCGCACAGCATGAAGGCGGTGAGGCTGCGCATGAAACGCTGCCGGCGCATCAGCAGTTTGGGGGTGAAGCCGAAATAGCGCCGGCACACGCGTTCGAGCGTGCGGATGCTCATGCCGCCCGCATCGGCGAGCTCGGCGACCGAGGCGCATTCGCCCGACACCAGCGCTTCGTGGACGCGCACGATCTTGATCTCGTCGCGACTGGGCCGCATCAGCGCGTCCATCCACTCGAGAATTGCGGCGTATTGTTCATCGAGGCTTGCCTCGGGGTCGCACAGGGTCCGGGCGAGCGGGGCGAATCGGGCGAAGGCGGGATGCCGTTCGCCGTCGCACACGACATTGGCGCAATCATAGGCATCGGTTTCTATGTAGCGCGCCCAGCCCTTGGGCAGAAAGCCGATCCCCCACATGCGCGAGGTGCCGAGCCGGAAGCGGCAGGGGCGCGAGCTTGGTCCCGTGGCGGTAAAGCGCGTGCCCACGGCCCGCGATGCGCCGATTTCGGCCACCGGGAGCGCGCCTGTGAAGAATCGGACATTGCCCCATTCGGGCTGGAGATAGTCCTCGACCGGCGGGCCACCGCCGGTGTCGAGATCGAGCTGGTAGAACGTCGTGAAGCAGCCCTCGAAACGCTCGGGCGGCGGATGGAAACGGCTGAGGACCAGCGGCCTTTCGCCACCGGTCGCGCGGGCCGGGTCGCCGACAAGTTCAATCTCCCCCATTGTTGGGAGCTTGCCGTAGATGGCGTGATTCTACAAGGGGCGCGAACGCGCGAATAGCGCTCCGCCGCCACGGTGATGCCGTGGCGGCGGAGGCCTGTTCAACGCTGTCGCAGGGCGAGGCCCTGTCAGGCGGGAAGCGCGTCCTTGGCCTGGGCGATGATCGCCTTGAAGGCCGCTTCCTCGTTCATGGCGAGGTCGGCCATCACCTTGCGGTCGAGTTCGATCCCGGCAAGCTTCACGCCGTGCATGAACTGCGAATAGGTCAGCCCTTCGGCGCGCACGGCGGCGTTGATGCGCTGGATCCACAGGGCGCGGAAATTGCGCTTCTTCACCTTGCGGTCGCGATAGGCGTACTGGCCGGCCTTCTCGACCGCCTGGCGCGCGATGCGGATGGTGTTCTTGCGACGACCACGATAGCCCTTGGCCTGGTCGAGGAGCCGCTTGTGCTTGGCGCGTGTGGTCACGCCGCGTTTGATACGAGGCATATCTCTATCTCCTTAGTTCGCGGTCAATCGAGCCCGTAGGGCGCCCACTTCTTGACCGTCTTTGTGTCGGCCTCGGAAAGCAGGGTGGTGCCGCGGTTCTGGCGGATATACTTCGCATTGTGGCTGATCAGGCGGTGGCGCTTGCCCGCGACACCGTGCTTGATCTTGCCGGTCGCGGTGATCTTGAAGCGTTTCTTCACACCGCTCTTGGTCTTCATCTTGGGCATTTTCATCTCCTCATGTCAGAGACACATCGAATCAGCCCTGGCAGCCCTTGTGGCCAGGCCGATCCCTACGATCTGTGTCGGCGAAGGAGGGCCACATAGCGTTTTCGCGCAGGTTTGCAAGCGATTCGGGGGCGATAGTTCGCGCCGATCATACGCGGGTGTCCCGCCTGGAGCGGTTTTCGCACGACGGCGCGCCGGGAAGGCCTGGGGCGGAGCAGGACGTGCGCCGGGCGGGTAGGAAAGCCCCTATTGTCCCGCAAAGACAGGCCGCCCCGTCTCGGCCAGCCAGGCCGCGAAATCGCCGTGGGGGATGGGCTCTGCGCCGTCGGGCAGATCGCCGGTCCAGACATAGGCAAAGGCCTCGCTCCCGCCCGCCTCCCAGCCATCGACGGGCACGGCCATGCGCTCGTATTGCGGCCCCTCGAAAGCGTCGATCACCGCAAGGTCCACATCGCCCGCCTCGTGCAGCGAGCCGACCACGTTCACCGCATGGCCTGCGCGGGTCAGCACCAGCGCGGGATACCAGCCGCCGGCATCGGGAATCGCGAAGAGCGCAC
The DNA here is from genome assembly GCF_001719165.1 of Erythrobacter litoralis. Classification (NCBI taxonomy): domain Bacteria; kingdom Pseudomonadati; phylum Pseudomonadota; class Alphaproteobacteria; order Sphingomonadales; family Erythrobacteraceae; genus Erythrobacter; species Erythrobacter litoralis. The sequence goes on along the minus strand of NZ_CP017057.1, from coordinate 241,968 downwards.
CCTGCACGCTCGCCTGCGACCCCATGCCGAGCCCGGCAAGGAACGGCCAGTCGCCCACGCCTTCGCGCAGCACGCCATAGAAGAAGAGATGCATGCCTAGTCCTCGTAGATCATCTTCACCGTCATCCCGCCATCGACATTGAGGTGCTGTCCGGTCACGAAGCCCGCGCCGAGGAAATACTCCACCGCCTCGGCAATGTCCTGCGGCGTGCCGACGCGCCCGGCGGGGTGCTGGCCCTTGTCCGTCTCGCGGTGTTCGACCTCCTGCCGCTCGCTTTCCTTTTGCCAGTCGCGTGTCTCGATCCAGCCGGGGCGGACCGCGTTCACGCGCACTTGCGGCCCGAGCGAGACCGCCATGGCGTGGGTCAGCGCGTCGATCCCGCCTTTCGAGGCGGCATAGGCGAAGCTTTCGGGTTCACTCATGACGCTGCGGGTGGACGAGATGTTGACGATGTTCGCCGCCTCGCCGGTCTGCCTTTCGGCCTCGCGCAGCAGCGGCAGCGCCGCGCGCGAACACAGAAATGCGGCGGTGAGGCTCGCGTCGAGCCATGCCCGCCAGTCGGCAAGGTCGACATCCTCGAGCGGCCCGCAATAGGGATTGGCGATGGCGGCGTTGTTGACGAGCGCCGCAAGCGGGGCCTTGCTGGTCCACGATCCGATCGCCTCGAATGCGATCGCGACCTCGCGTTCCGATCCGACATCGCAGGGCAGGGTCATCAGCCGTTTCGGCGTAGCGGCCCCGACCAGTTCGGCGAGCGCCGCGGCATCGATGTCGAGCGCGGCGACGCGCCAGCCCTTGTCGAGGAAATGGAGAGTCGAAGCCCGGCCAATGCCCTGCCCCGCCCCTGTGATCGCGATTGTCTTTTCCATGGGAGCGTCAACGGGCGAAGCGGCGCAAGGTGCCCTAGCCCATCGCCTCCAGTACGTCGTCGAGCCGCGCCGGGTCGCCCAGCGCGATAACTCGGCCATCGGATTGTGCGTCGAGCGGGTTGCCCTGCCAGTCGCTCATCGTGCCGCCCGCGCCTTCGACCACGGGGACCAGCGCGGCGAAATCGTGAAGTTTGAGGTTCGCCTCGATCACGAGGTCGACATGGCCCGAGGCGACGAGGCCGTAATTGTAGCAGTCGCCGCCGTAGATGATCTTGCGCTCCGCCACCGCCTTGGCGACGCCCATGAAGGCATCGACATCATTGCCGGCGAACTGGTGCGGGGTCGTGGTGCCGAGCACTGCGTCCGACAGCTCGCGGCAGGGGCGGGTGCGGACCGGCTTGCCGTTGAAGGTCGTGCCCTCGCCGATCCGGCCGACCCAGCGTTCGCCCGCGATCGGCTGATCGATCACGCCCAGCACCGGCCAGCCGTCCTGCAGCAGCGCAATCAGCGTGCCGAAGATCGGGCGCCCGGCCATGAAGCTGGTCGTCCCGTCGATCGGATCGAGCACCCATTGCCGGCCCGCGCCTTCGTTCCTCGTCCCGTATTCCTCGCCGATGATGCCGTCGCTGGGCGCGTGGCTTTCGATCAGGGCGCGCATCGCGGCTTCGGCGGCGCGGTCGGCCTCGGTCACGAAGCTGCGGTCGGCCTTGCGCTCCTCGGTCCATTGCCCCCGGAAGAGCGGGCGGATCGCGGCCCCGGCGGCATCGGCAAGGCGCAAGGCAAGAGCGAGGTCATCTGAGTTCATCGAGGCACGGTCCCGGGTAATCGTGAAGACAAAAGCGAGCGCCTCTCTAGCCGGTCGCGCGAAGGATGAAATCCCCCGACCGATGGTTTCTTGGGCACGACTATCCGGACAATTGCAGTCTTTTACTTGGGCTTGCGTGTGTTTATACCATCCGCCCGTGTTCTCATCCCCCGGGGTCAGGACATCAGAGGGGGGTATGAGAAAAGAAGGTCGCAGGATCGAAGGGTTGGAGCCGCGTTCAGGCGCGACGGCGGATGGCATGCCGCTGTCGGTGAACCGCGCGCCCGCGACCGATCTCGCGCCGTGGATCGGGCGGGTCGCCGTCACCCGCATCCATGCCGCGCGCGACCATGAGGTCACCTGCTCGGTGTTCAACGACCTCGCCTATGCCCGCGTCCTGCTGGCGGGCGAATGGATCGCCGAAACCCCGGCCGGTCCGATGAAGCTCACGGGCGAACCGCTGCTGGTCGGCCCGCAGGCCCGGGCGATGAAACTGTGGTGCCGCGGACCGATCACCACCGTCAATATCGGGCTGCGCCCCGGCGCGCTCGATTGCCTGCTGAAGCGGCAGGCGGCCGCGCTCGTGAACCGGATGGAACGCGCCGATCCATTCGCACTGGTCGGGGACGGAGCCGGTTTCGGCTATCCGGAAAGCGCCTCGATCGAGGAGTTGGTCGAGATCGCAGAGAGCCGCATGCGCTCCTTCATCGAAAGAACAAACCCCAAACAGCCGGACCCGGTCAGCACCGCCTTCGAGGCGGCGAGCTTTCTCGATCCCAATATCAGCCCGGGCGATTTCGCCGAGGAGCAGGATATCAGCCTGCGTCAGGTCGAACGGATCGTGCGGCGCGATTTCGGGATGACGCCGCGCACCGTGCTGCGCCGCGCGCGGGCGATGGATCTCGCCTGCCAGATGCTCGGCATTTCCGATAGCGAGGAGGAACAGGATTTCCTGCTGCGCTTCTTCGACCAGTCGCACCTGATCCGCGAATTCCAGCATTTCTTCGGCGTGACCCCGCAGGCGCTGCGCTCGCAGCCGCGCCCGCTGCTGACGCTCAACCTCGAGACCCGCGCCGCGCGGCGGCTGGAAGAGCTCGCCCGGATCGCACCGGGCATGCGGCAGCCGTGGCGCCGCAAGGAAGGGTCCGATGTCGAGGAAGAGGAGGAGGAAGCCCCGATCAAGGGGGGCGGGCAAGCGGGTCAGCCGGCAGACCAGCGCTCGAAGGCGAGAAACTGGTGGAGGGCGACATAGGCCTTCGCCTCGGCACCCTCCCAGTCGAGCGGCCATTCGCCAGGCATTTCATCGGCCAGGTGTGAGCGCGACACCCACCAGCCCTGCCCCGGCAGCCCGTCCGACTGGCGCACGACCAGCACGGCGAGACCCGGCTCTCCGGCCAGCCGCCCCTCCTCGTCGATCCGGTCCATCGCCGCGCATAGCTGTCGCATCAGCGGCCGGGTGAAGGAATGGCCCAGCGCGAACAGCGCCTGGCTGTAGGTGAGCGGCGTGCGCTGGCGGGCCGCGCCGATCAGGAGTTCGCGGATTTCGGCCGGATCGAGCGGCATGGCACCTCCCTTCGGCGGTCGCCCGCAGCGGTGCGACCGTCAGGTCGCTTGAGCGAGGATATCGCAGTGCGGATGCGCTGCGTAAACAGGGACTCTCAGTCGAACAGGCTCGACACGCTGCTTTCGTCCGCGATCCGCCGGATCGCCTCGCCCACCAGCGGGGCGATGGTGAGGATGCGGATCTTAGAGGAATTCTCCGCCGCCTCCGTCGGGCGGATCGAATCCGAGATCACCAGCTCTTTCAGCTTCGATCCGTCGATCCGCGCCACCGCGCCGCCTGACAGCACGCCGTGAGTGATGTAGGCCGCGACCGATCTCGCGCCGTTTTCCAGCAGCGCCTCGGCCGCATTGCACAGCGTTCCGCCCGAATCGATGATGTCGTCGATCAGCACGCAGTGCCTGTCCTTGACCTCGCCGATGATGTTCATGACCTCGCTCTCGCCCGGGCGGTCGCGGCGCTTGTCGACGATCGCGAGCGGGGCATTGTCGAGCCGTTTGGCCAGAGCGCGGGCGCGCACCACGCCGCCGACATCGGGGCTGACCACCATCAAGTCCTGGTCGCCATAGCGCGCCTGGATGTCGGCCGCCATGACGGGGGCGGCATAGAGATTGTCGGTCGGGATGTCGAAGAAGCCCTGGATCTGCCCGGCGTGGAGGTCCACCGCCAGCACCCGGTCGGCGCCTGCCTGCGTGATCAGATTCGCCACCAGCTTGGCCGAGATCGGCGTCCTCGGCCCGGGCTTGCGGTCCTGCCTTGCATAGCCGAAATAGGGCACGACCGCGGTGATCCGCTTGGCCGAGGCGCGGCGCAGCGCGTCGATGCAGATCAACAGCTCCATGAGGTTGTCGTTCGCCGGAAAGCTCGTCGGCTGGACGATGAAGACGTCCTCGCCGCGCACGTTCTCGTGGATCTCGACGAAGACTTCCTCGTCGGCGAAACGCCGCACGCTCGCATCGGTCAGCGGCATTTCGAGATAGGCGGCAATTGCCCGGGCGAGCGGCAGGTTCGAATTGCCCGACATGATCTTCATGGAAGCGGATCCCCGATTTGCGCGTAACGGGGAACGCCTAGCGGCGCGTCATCAAAACGCAACAGAGGAGCGTGGATTGTCGTCAGACCGTTGCCGTCGGTCCGCGCACTGCGGATCAGGGGCCCGGCGACTGGTCCGGATCGTCGTCCACAAGGTCGGGACCATCATCGGCCGCCGCGAAGACGACGCCCGTGACCCACAGGCCGACGAGGATGAGGGCGACGATGTCCGCTCCACCGGCGATCCGTTCGCCGTCGGCGGAACGGCCCATGCCCGGCTGCGAGACCGACTGGGCGGTGTAGGTGCGGGCGCTGTCACCTGCGCGGGTGTTGGCCTGGACCGTGATCGGCGCGATTGCGAGCCCGGCTGCGGCGGCCCCGAGGGCAAGTTCGCCTCGTGCACGCCGCGCGAGAGGCGGGGCCGGCGTCCAGCCGGTTCAGCCGCGCCCGCGCCTGTCCTGCGCGATCCGCCAATCCTCGATCCGGCCCCGCCACACTTCGAAACGGTGCCCGTCGCATTCCCATGCAACCCGGCCTGCATGCGGGATCATGCGGCCCGCCACGGCGCGGTAATCGGAGAATTGGCCGTGCCAGGGGCGCAGCACATAGCCCCCGCTCTCGCGCGCCTGGCGCATCGCGAACGTGCGCGCGGGAAGCCCGTCCTCGCCGAGAGACAGCACCACCCCCGCCTCGACCCCGCCGATCCGGGCGGATACCGCAAGCGTGGTCTCGTCCTTCACCTCCCAGTCGAGAGCCCGATTGGACAGGAGCGCATCGGGGTTCCACGCAAGCTCGGCGAGATAACGCTGCAACTGGCCCTGCAGCAATTCACGCGAGCGCCCGGCACGCGCCACCGGGACAAGGCCGAGCGCTCTCACCCGCCCGGTCGGCTCGCCATCGATCAGCGCGTCCTCGACCTCGATCAGGCCCAGCGGGCCAACCCGCGCGCGCCAGCGGAAACCGGTCGCGCTGATCGCCATCCATTGCCGGCCGGAAAAGCGCATCCAGCGTTTCGCGCCCAGCCCGCGCAGCGTTCCCGACTGGCGGAAGACGGCCCGCCCGCTTTCCTGCCCACCGGTCAGCGCGCGCGCGCCGAGCCGCTCAGCCAGCGCCGTTACCGCGTCGGGGAGCGCGGCCTTCATTCGCGTCAGTCGCGCGGGGCGGGGCGGTGCTCGGAAATCCGGTGTTCGCCCCTGATCCAGCGCACCGTGCCGGACGACGCGCGCATCACCACGCTCTGGGTGGTCATGATCGTCGCACCAGTCGCCTTCTTGCGTTTCTTCACCCCTTCGAGCAGCGAGCCGTCGGTGACGCCGGTCGCAGCGAAGATGCAGTCTCCCTTGGCAAGGTCTTCCAACCTGTAGATCCGGTCGAGTTCGGTGATGCCCCATTTCCTCGCGCGGGCCTTCTCGTCCTCGTTCCTGAAGACGAGCCGACCGTTGAACTGCCCGCCTACACAGCGCAGCGCCGCCGCGGCGAGCACGCCCTCGGGCGCGCCGCCCTGGCCCATATACATGTCGATCGTCGTGTCCTGGTCGGTCACCGCGATGACGCCCGCGACGTCCCCGTCGCCGATCAGCACCACCCCGCAGCCGAGCGAGCGCAGTTCGGCGATCAGTTCGGCATGGCGCGGGCGGTCGAGCACGCAGACGATGATCTCGCTGGGTTCGACGCCCTTCGCCGCGGCCACGGCCTTGACGTTCTCGGTCGGGCTTTTCGCAAGGTCGATCACGCCGTCGGGATAGCCGGGGCCGACCGCGAGCTTGTCCATGTAGACGTCGGGCGCGTTGAGCAGGCAGCCTTCCTCCGCCGCCGCCAGCACGGCGAGCGCGTTCGGCCCGGCCTTGGCGGTGATGGTCGTGCCTTCGAGCGGGTCCAATGCAATGTCGATCTTCGGCCCCTTGCCCGGCGCACCGCCGACCTTTTCGCCGATATAGAGCATCGGGGCCTCGTCGCGCTCGCCTTCGCCGATCACCACCCTGCCGTCGATGTAGAGGTCGTCGAAGGCGCGGCGCATCGCTTCGACCGCAGCGGCATCGGCGGCCTTTTCATCGCCCCGCCCGACGAGCTGCGCGGCGGCGACCGCGGCGGCTTCGGTCACGCGGACCATTTCGAGAACCAGCACGCGCTCCATCGCGGAATCGACATTCCTGGATTTTGCCGCCAGCATGTCGGAGCCAGCCACGAGATCTGTGGTAGTCGGAGTGTTCATGCGCAATTTCTTCCCTGTCCTTCTCGAGCCCCAGCCGGGTCGGCTTTTCCCGAACCGTCCCGGCGCGCTTAGGCCGATCCGTAGCGTCTTGTCGAGCGGACGGGGCCGGATGGCGGCGATTTTGCTGGCGAGCTGTGCCGGGCTTTCGGCTCATCCCCCGCTGGCCGCGCAGGATGACACCGGCATGACGCGGGACGCGGCTGCGGACATGGCGGACGGGGAGGACGAATCGCAGAATGCCGAAACGGACGAAGCCCCGGCCCGAAACAGGCCGATCAACGTCATGATCACCGTGCCGCGCGGCGAGGTGAACGAAGCAGCGATGCAGGAATGCGTGGACGAAGCCGACGCCGCCACGATCAGCGGCGACATCATCGTGTGCCGGCGCCGCGGGAGTTCGGGCGAGGAACAGTATTCGAACCGAGAGGAGGCGCGAAAGCGCTATGCCCGCGAGACCGCCTTCAAAGGCGCACCTCCGCCGCCGGACATGTTCGGCATTCCCGACAACGGGAGAGGCATCGGCATAGGCGGCGTGCCTCCGCCCGCGCTGATCATCGACGTCGAGGCGCTGCCGCAGGCGCCCGCCGGGTCCGACGCCGACCGGATCGCGCGAGGTCTCCCGCCGCTGGGGCAGGACGAGGACCTGTCGGAAGAGGAAATCCGCAAGCGCCGCGAAGCGCTCGGCCTGCCGCCGCCCAAGTTCGAGCGCAAAAGCCCTCGCTGATCGGGTTTTCTGCTGCGGGCGGTTCCGGCGTCCGCCGGACGGACCCCTGGGCCGGACCGGTCAGGAAAGGATCGGCAGCACCAGCGGCGGGTCGGTCAGGCTGTCCGAGCCTTCGAGCAGTTCGAGCGCGCGGGTAACGCAGCGTTCCGGCCCTTCATGCGTCACCATCGCGACCAGCACCTCGCCGCCCTCGCGCGATCTGCCGTGCTGGATCAGGCTTTCGATCGAGACGTCCGCATCGCGCATCGCCGCGGTGATCTCGGCAAGCACGCCGGGGCGATCGTTGACGGTGAAGCGGATATAGGTGCGCTCGGTGCGGTGGCCGGGCTCGGCCGGAGGGAGTGCGGCGAGGCGCGCGACGGGGATCGAGAAAGGCGCGGAAACCTCGCTCCTTGCAATGTCGATGAGGTCGGCCACGACGGCCGAGGCCGTCGGCCCATCCCCCGCGCCCGCGCCTTGGAACAGCAGCCGGCCGGAGAAATTGCCTTCCGCCACAACCGCATTGGTCGGCCCGTCGACAGGGGCGAGCGGGTGGTTCTTGGCGACGAGGCAGGGGCGCACGCGCTGCAGCAGGCAGGGGCCGCCTTCGCCTTCCTCCACGTCGGCCTCCCCGATCAGGCGGATGACGAAGCCCAGCGCATCGGCCTGCGCGATATCGGCGGCGCGGACCTGGCGGATGCCGTTGACCCTGACCGCATCGAAATCGATCCGCGCGCCGAAACCGATCGCGGCTAGGATCGCGAGCTTGTGCGCGGCGTCGATCCCGTCGATGTCGAAGGAGGGATCGGCCTCGGCATAGCCCAGCTTCTGCGCCTCGATCAGCGTTTCGGCAAAATCCGCGCCGGTCTCTTCCATTTCCGACAGGATGTAATTGCAGGTCCCGTTGAGGATGCCGTAGACCTTGGTCAGCGCGTTGGCGGAGGTGCCCTCGCGGATGCCCTTCACCACCGGGATGCCGCCCGCGACCGCCGCCTCGAATTTCAGCGCGACGCCCGCCGCCTCGGCCGCTTCGGCCAGTGCAAGGCCGTGATGCGCCACCATCGCCTTGTTCGCGGTGACGAGGCCCTTGCCGCCCTTCAGCGCCGCGCGCGAGAGGGCAAGCGCCGGGCCGTCCGCCCCGCCGACCAGTTCCACCACCACGTCCACGTCATTGCGCGCGGCGAGCGCGGTCATGTCGTCCTCCCACGCGAAGGGGGAGATATCGACGCCCCGATCCTTCGCCCGGTCCCGCGCGCTCACCGCGGTCACCTCGATGGGGCGGCCGGCGCGCGCGGCGATCAGGTCGCGATTGGTCTCGAGCAGCCGGATCACGCCAGCGCCGACCGTGCCGAGCCCGGCGATCGCGATTCTGAGCGGAGCGATACTCAACGGGTCGGCGGCATGGCTGTCGGGCACGGATGGAGGCTCCTCGGATCGCGGGACGTGTCGCGCCCTGCGCTTAGTCATGCGCCGCGCAGCGTCAAGCAGCTGCGCGCCTCACGGCATTCCTCAGGGAGCTTCGGTGATCGCCCGCTCGCATTCGCCGAGGTCCGACATGACGAGCGCATAATCCGCCTCGGCCAGTGCGCGCGCTTCGGGATCGCGGGCGAGATTGGCGCTGCTCGGCAGAGCGGGCGGCAGCGCGCAGGCGAGCCGATACCAGCGCAGCGTGCCGGGCTCGGGCGGGCGGGCGGACGAATCGATGATCTCGCCCCACGACACGCCCCAGGCAGGGTCCTGCCCCGGCCGGCGCAACACGGTGATCGAGACGGGCGAATCGCCTTTCGCCGCAAGGAAGATCTGCGTTTCTGATTCCCCTGCGAGATTGCCGCGCACCGACAGCGCATCGGCGATCCCGGTGATTTCGGGCGGGGCATCGGCGGCGAGCAGTTCGGTCAGCACGCCGCGCACGCGGCTCTCCAGCGCCGGGGTCCAGGCGAGCTGCGCGGCCTTGTCCACCAACACGATCGTTCCCGGCCTGCCGGGCACGGTGTCGGCGAACAGCAGGACCTCGCTCTTCTTGAGCTTGGGCACCTTGCCCTTGGCATCGAGCGGCACGTCGACCAGCCAGGCGAGCGATTCGCCCACCCCCGATCGCCCGGCGAGCAGAGTGCGCGTCGCGCCCTCTATATAAAGCCGTGCGAATCCGGGCGCGACACCGGGCGCGCGCTCCGGCTTGAGCGTGATCTGTTCGCGAATCTCGGCCCGGATGACCAGTTCGCTAGCCTCTGCAAGAGCGGCGATATCGGCATAGGTCGGCCCAGGTCGGTCTGGCTGTGCCGCTGCGGGACTGGCCTGTGCAAAGGCTGGAAGGGCGGGCACGGCCAGCGCCACGGCAAGCCCCGCGGCACCAGCGCGAAGCGCGCGCAGCGCCTTGTTTTCATTTGTTAAGTTTCGGTTAAAGCGCATCCCTGTCCAATCCTCTCAGCATGCCGCAAGGGGCCGCATGTCGGGCTCTGCCATATCAGGTTCGGGCCCGTGAATCCGTCCTGAACCGATAAAGCGTTTGATCACCTAGGGGCCAGTCGTTAAAGCCCGCAAGGCCTGCACCGGGGTTGGGGACCAAAGCCGGAGCAGCGATAGTGTCGTGCATGGCACCCGCAGCCGGGAGTATCTGACGGATCATGCACGGCCAGCCGGGTCAGGTTTGACTTCGCCCAGCGGGGCCAGCCGCTCCCGGCTTGGGAGGACCTACAATTGGGATTTCGCGCCCCGGCCTGCTTTTCCGGGACGCGAACAGGTGTGTCGGCAATCTGTCGGCAGTAGTGATGGAGAGAAAGCGACTGGATGGCTTACGCTGACCAACAGATGAGTGGGAACAAGGTTGTTTCCATTGTTATCGTCGCGCTAATCCATGTGGCGGTCGGTTACCTGCTGATCTCTGGGCTTGCCATTTCGGCGGCCAAGAAGATCATCGAGCGGGTCGATACGTTCAACGTGGAAGAGCCGCCGCCCCCGCCGGAGGAGCCGGACGAACCGCCGCCCGAGCAGCCGCAGGAGACTGCGCCCCCGCCGCCGGTCGCCCCGCCGCCGCCGATCAATATCGCGCCGCAGCCGCCACAGATCCAGACGCAGCGGGAAATCCCGCCGCCATCGCCGCCGGCGTTGGTTCTGCCGCCGCCCGCGCCTGCCGCTCCGCCGGCCCCGCCGCCCCCGCCGTCGCAGGCGCGTGGTGTGCAGCCGCGCAACCAGAGCCGCTGGGTCCAGAGGATCATCGAGGACTATCCCTCGCGCGCCCTGCGCCAGGAGGAAGAAGGTACCGTGGGCGTTCGCGTAACGGTCGGAGCGGACGGGCGCGTCGCAGCCTGTTCAGTCACCTCCTCGAGCGGGTCGAGCATCCTTGACGATGCGGCCTGCCGTTCGATGCAGCGCTATGCGCGGTTCGAACCCGCACTCAACGATGCGGGGAACCCGATCAGCGGCAACTGGAGCACCCGGATCACCTATCAGATACGGTAACACTGCGTGACGGAAGCGAAGGCCGCTGAGGCCGGAGCGACCATTCGGGACATTTCTTTCAAGAGGACTTTTCGCAATGAACCTTTACCTTCTCACGGCCGCAGCCGCCGAAGCGCCGAAAAACGAATTCGGCTTCATGAAAGCGATGGAAGAAGGCGGCCCCGTCGCCTGGTCGATCCTCGCGGTCATGGTCATCATGAGCGTGGGCTCGTTCTACATCCTGTTCACCAAGCTGTTCGAACAGAACAAGGTGATGAAGCAGTACAAGCAGGTCCAGACCCAGTTCTGGCGGACCTCCAGCCTCAAAGAAGGCGCTGCCAAGCTCGAGAAGAACAGCGCCTGGCGCCAGATCGCCGACGACGCGATCATCGCCCAGGAAAAGCACGGCAAGATGACCGACAGCCTCGAAGCGCATGACTACATGCACGGTTCGCTGCAGCGTTCGGAAGACTCGATCAATTCGAGCCTTGCCGGCGGCCTGCCGTTCCTCGCCTCGGTCGGTGCGACCGCACCGTTCATCGGCCTGCTCGGCACCGTGATCGGGATCTACCGCGCGCTCATCAACATCGGCATCGCCGGGAACGCCTCGATCGACAAGGTCGCAGGTCCCGTCGGCGAAGCGCTGATCATGACCGCGATCGGCCTGCTGGTCGCCGTGCCGGCGGTGCTCGCGTTCAACTGGCTGCAGTCGCGCAACCGCCGCATCGCTGAACTGCTGAACAGCTTCTCGACCGACATCCTCGCCTACATCTCCTCGGATGGCGCGGTGAAGCCGGCGGCCGCCCCGGCAGCCTCGAAGCAGTCGGGCGCCAAGCCCGCCGCCAAGAATGCCGGCACCACCGCCACCACGGCGGGCGGCGTGAAGGCAGGCTCGAAGTAAGGCACGCATCCGGGGCGGGCGGGGAGCGACGCTTTCCGCCCGCCCAGGAAACCGGCCGGCGAACGCCGGCCAGACGGGTCAGGACAACCGGCACCAAAGCGCCGGGAAGCCGTGAAAGACTCGTCGCAAGACCATTCTCAAGGGTAGGAATTCACAATGGCGATTTCGATGGGAGGCGGGGAAACCCCGATGTCCGACATCAACACCACGCCGCTGGTGGACGTGATGCTGGTGCTCCTGATCATCTTCCTCATCGCGGTCCCGGTGGCGATCCAGACGATCGAGAAGCTGGAGATCCCGATCTTCGAGGCGACCGAATCGAAGAACAAGGTGGAAAACCTGCTGCTTACCGTCAGCACCACCGACGCGGCCGGCCGCAGCGCCGGCGAACCGGGCTTCGACGGCGCCTCGCGCACGGGTGAGTGCCGGATCTATTTCAACAACATCACCCCCGTCACCTCGGAAGAGCTCTACGACCAGGCCTTCACCCGGCTGGACCGGATCGTCGAACGCGCCGGCGGCGCCGAGGCGATCATGCAGGATCCCGATGCGATCCCGCAGGTCCATATCCGCGGCGATGTCAACGCGCCGTGGCGCTGCGTGGCGGGGACGATCTACAACGTGCAGGCGGCGGGCTATCCGACCGTGGGCTTCATCTCGAACCCGGTCGATCCCAACGGCTGATCGCCGCTGCGACGCGCATCCAAGGAGTAAACTGACATGGGTATGACCGGAGGCCAGCTCGACGGCGAACCGATGCTCGACATGAACATGACCCCGCTGATCGACGTGCTGCTCGTTCTGCTGATCATGTTCATCATCACCATCCCGATCGCCACGCACTCGGTCGACATCGACCTGCCGCAGGGCGATCCGCCGCCGAGCGAACTCGACATCGATCCGGTGAAGAACAAGCTGGTGCTGACCGCTCAGGACCAGATCCTGTGGAACGCCACCCCGATCAGCCAGGGCCAGCTCGTCACCACCCTCGCGGAGACGACCGGCATGAGCCCCGAGCCTGAACTGCAGTTCGAGCCCGAGGCGCTGGCGAGCTACGAGATCTCGGCCCAGGTGCTGCGGATCATCAAGCAGTCGGGCGTGACCAAGTTCGGCTTCGTCGGCAACGAGAAGTATCGCCAGTTCGGCACCGGCGGCCCCGCCGCGGGCGGCCAGCAGTAAGCAAGCTTCACAGCGAAAGTCTTCGAAGGGGCGGTATCCGAAAGGATGCCGCCCCTTTTTCGTGGGGCGTTGGGGAAAAGGGGGATTCACAGACCGTTCATCGGTTCGGGATAATTTTTCCCAATGCGAACAATACTTTTCCTCGGCGGGATCGCTGCGCTTCCCGTCCCTGTGGCGGCTCAGGAAAGCGCGCCGCAGCAAAACGTGGAAATAGATCCGGTAGCGCTCTGCCCCAGCGAAAAGTCCGAACAAGAACCCACGAAGCAGCAAAATCGCTCGATCGAAGTTACGGTCCTTCATACCCCCAAGCGCGTGAATCCGCTGAGATACGATCTGTCCGACGGGCTGATCTATGCCGAAGTGCTGGTCAATAGGCAGGCCGTACGAGGCATCTTCGACACGGGAGCGGACAGCACCTATGTCGACACTGGGCTGATCGAGCGGCTCGGCGGGACCCTTACCGAAACGCGTTCACGAGGGCAGACAGGGAGCAACGTATTCGACGTGAGGCTGGCCTGTGAAACGAGCTTCACGATCCCGGGGCAGATTACCTTGACCGGCGATCTGCCCGCGACCGACCTCTCGGGAATCTCTGAAAAACTGGGGCGCCAGGTTGGCGTCATAATCGGCAGCAATATTCTCAGCCGGGTTTCATGGATGGTCAATCCCGATGAGAGTGTCGGGGTATTGGTGCCCGACGGAGACCTGACGTTCAACAGCGGCGAACCGGACAGCGTCCCGGTCGACAACGGAAGGATTGAAGCCACGATCAACGGCAGGCCCGCGACATTGTTGTTCGACACCGGCTTCAACGGCTCGCTCGCCCTCAGCCCCGAGCGTTGGGACGATTACATCTCGGCCGACGCCGAAATTGCCCGGCAGAGAGCGGCCGATGCTACCGGAGCGGTCCAAGAGAAGCGGGCTACTTCGGGCGTCGCGCTGTCCGTGGGCAGCGTCACGGCCGAGGTCGAGGTAAGCGAAAGCAAGCTGGTGCACCAAGGTGTGGATGGCCTGCTCGGCTACGGCTTCTTCAGCCGCATGACTTTCGTATTTCAGCCAGACGAAGGCGTACTCTACTTCTCGAAGCCGAAGCAGGAGGGCGCGGGCCGCGACTGACCCGGGTCAGTTTTCCTCCTCCCGCTCCGCCCCCTCCCCGGGAGCGATCCGCATCGCCTCGGCAACCAGCCCCTCGGCCTCGATCAGCAATTCGTCGTCCACCGCCCCCTGCGGCACGGCCTCGCGCCCGATCATCGTCATCACCGGCACGGCGAGCGGGCTGACGCGGTCGAGTTCGACGTGCACCAGTTGGCGCTCCGATCGTTCGAGCAGGTCCGCTAGCCGCCCCACGTCGGTCATCCGCGCCCGCGCGTCGGCCCACGCCGCCTCGAGCAGCACGTGGTCCGGCTCGTATTTCCGCAGCACGTCGTAGATGAGGTCGGTCGAGAAGGTCACCTGCTTGCCGGTCTTCTTCCGGCCCGGATGCTGCCGCTCGACGAGACCGGAGATCACCGCAACTTCGCGAAAGGCGCGGCGCAGCAGGTGGCTTTCGGTCACCCAGTCCACGAATTCGTGGGTAAGGATATCGGGCGAGAGCAGCGGCGCGGGGTCCCTGACCGGCTTCAACCCCCAAACGGCAAGGCAGTAATCGTTCGCCACGAAGCCGCCGGGAAGCAGCCCGCGATCCTCCATCCGCCGCGTGATCAGCATGCCGAGGCTCTGGTTCGCGTTCCAGCCTTCGAACGTGTAATAGGCGCTGTAATGCTTGCCGCCGTGGGGGAAGCTTTCGACCAGCAGCTCGCCCGGCGCGGGCAGGCGGCTGCGATAGTCCTGCATCTCCAGCCATTCGCGTACATCGTCGGGAAAGCGCGCCCATCCAGCTCGATCGGTCAGCATGGCCTGCACCCGCTCCGCCAGATGCGTGGTCAGCGGCAGGCGCAGCCCGCCATAGGAGGGGATCGTCGCCGATTTCTTCGCCGCTCGCACGATCACGTCCATGTCCTTCACGCTTTCGACCTCGAGGCTCATCCCTGCGAAGAAGAACGTGTCCCCCGGTGACAATTGCGCGGCGAAGCGTTCCTCGACCTTGCCGAGGCTGCGGCCGTTCCTGAACCGCACGGCGAGCATCTCGGAATCGACGATGATCCCGGCATTCATCCGGTGGCGCTGGGCCTGGTTCGGATGGGCGAGCCGCCAGACGCCTTTCCTGTCCCGCACGATACGCTTGAACTTGTCGTAGGCGCGAAGGGCATAGCCCCCGCTCTCGACGAAGGAGAGGACGCGCGCGAATTCCTCCTTGCCCAGCCATGCGTAAGCCAGCGACGTGCGGATTTCGGCGAGCAGGTCGTCCTCGTGGAACGGCCCCGCGCAAGCGCAGGCCATGACATGCTGGGCGAGGACGTCGAGGCCGCCGGGGCGGAATTCCTCGCCGTCGCGCTGGCCTTCGTCCACGGCATCCTTCGCCGCCATCGCTTCGAGAAATTCGAAGCGGTTGCCAGGGACCAGCACGGCGCGCGACCGCGCGTCGAGCCGGTGCCCCGCCCGCCCGATCCGCTGCAGCAGGCGCGATGACCCCTTGGGCGCGCCCATCTGCACGACGAGGTCGATGTCCCCCCAGTCGACGCCGAGATCGAGGCTCGCCGTGCACACCAGCGCGCGCAGTTCGCCCGCCGCCATCGCGTCCTCGACCTTTCGCCGCGCTTCCTTCGACAGGCTGCCATGGTGGACGCCGATCGGCAGCTTGTCCTCGTTCGCCTCCCACAGGCACTGGAAGATGAATTCGGCGAGAAAGCGCGTATTGGTGAAGACCAGCGTGGTGCGGTTGGCCTTGATAGCCTCGTAGAGCTGGCCAACCGCCCAGCGTCCGGCATGGCCGCCCCACGGCACGCGCTCCTCTATCGGCAGCAGGATCTCGACATCGGGTTCGGCGCCCTTTTCGCCCAGCACGAGGTCGGCGGCGAGGATTTCGCCCGTGCCGTCGGCACCCTGCGGCGCGAGCCATTCCTGGAACGAGCGCGGATCGGCCAGCGTCGCGGAAAGCGCCGCGCGGCGCGCGCCAGGCGCGATGGCGTGGAGCCGGGCGAGGCTGAGCGAGAGCAGGTCGCCGCGCTTGCCCGTGGCGAAGGCATGGACTTCGTCGATGACGATGCGCTTCAGGCCTTTGAACAGTGCGAAGCTTTCCGGATAGGACAGCAGCAGCGACAGGCTTTCGGGCGTCGTCAGCAGGACATGGGGCGGCTTTTCGCGCTGGCGTTTCTTGGCATCCGACGAGGTATCGCCCGAGCGCGTCTCGACCCGGATCGGCAGTCCCATCTCCTCCACCGGCATCAGCAGGTTGCGCTTCACGTCATGGGCGAGCGCCTTGAGGGGCGAGACATAGAGCGTGTGCAGGCCCTCCGGCGGCGGCGCCCCGGTCAGCGCCGAGGGCGCGAAATCGCACAGCGTCGGCAGGAACCCCGCCAGCGTCTTGCCCGCGCCGGTATCGGCGACGAGCAGCGCGTCGCACCCCGCCCGCGCCTTGTCCAGCATTGCGAACTGGTGGCGCCGGATGCGCCAGCCGCGCCCTTCGAACCAGGCCCCGATCTCAGCCGGGACATCGGTGCAGGAAGTTTGCGCGCTCATCGGGCCACGCTCCGGCAAACCGCGCTTGCCCGCTTTCGCGGCGAGCGGGCAGGATCGTCAAGCGCGCGAATCCGGCGGAAGCCGCAGGCCCGGCACGGCCGGTCCCGAATTCGAGATTTCAACATATATTTCAATAGGTTGGATTTCGCCAAGCCGCGTCGAGGGCGCGCCGGGCCGTGGACCCCGGCGCCCGTTCGAATCGTTTCCACGATGTCTTCGCCCGCGAATCCGCGAAGGCCTCCCCGCGGGAGGCTGCCCGCCCGCCGGGGCTGTGCGCAAGGGCAGAAATGGAGGAAAACGATCATGGATGACCGATATAGGGACCACACGAGGAGCCGCTACCGCGACGATCAACAGGGCTATGATGACAGCCCGCGCCAGCAGGACCAGTTCGAACCCTATCGGGCCGATCAGCATGGCGAAGGCAGCGACCGCTTCGACCAGCGCGGCTATGGCCGCTCGGACCGTTTCTACGAAGGCGAGGCCGCCCGCAGCCCGCATGACAGGGACAACACGCGCAACTATCCCGGCGACGACGATCGGCTGCGCGGCTCGGAGAACACCGACAGGGGCGCCCGCTGGGGGACGATGGAAGGCCGCGAATGGGGACCCGAACGCTACAATCGCCGCGGCGGTGGCCGCTCAGGCAGGCCCAATCCCGATCCCGTCCCGCCGATGCAGGGCCATGGAAGCCCGCGCGGCGGCTATGACGATCGTGACGGCTTGGAATACCGCGACGATTACGAAGCCCGCAATCGTGGCGGGCGGGGATACGGCTCGCGCGGCGGTCGGCGCGAATGGCGCGACCGCGATCGCGGCTTCTTCGACAAGGCCGGCGACGAGGTATTGAGCTGGTTCGGCGACGACGATGCCGAACGCCGCCGCGAGCGCGACCACCGCGGCAAGGGCCCCTCGAATTACAAGCGATCCGACGAGCGGCTGATGGAAGACGCCTGCGAACGGCTGACGCATGAACCGCGGGTCGATGCCCGGCAGATCAAGGTCACCGCCAAGAACAACGAGATCACGCTGGACGGTCACGTCTCGAGCCGCTTCCAGAAACGCGAGGCGGAGGATTGCGTGCACGAGATCTCGGGCGTGAAGCACGTCCAGAACAATCTGCGGATCGCCGATTCCGGAGAGACCGCGGATGACCCCGCGACGAGAGGCGCGCGCAAGCAGTAAAGGCCGCGCGAAAGCCGGGCCGGTACGCACCTGAGGGAGCTCCGCCGCGAGGCGGGGCTCCCTTTGCGTGGCTGTCCGGTCAGTCGGCCGAGCCGGGCTTGTCCGCCCGGTCCGCCTCCGGTTTCGGGGCGGTGTCCCTCCCGCCCTGCTCGCGCGGCTCGGCAGTGGCGGTTTCGGCAGCGAGGCCGGCGGGCGCGAGGGTCGCGCCGAACAGGCCCGCAGCGATCAGTTTGCGCATGGCTTCATCCTCGAATGCGTTCGCGTTGAGGTTTCCTTTAGCAAACCCGGCGCGCGCGCGATTGTAGGAATTGGTCGATTGCGCCGTGCCTGCGCGTGGCCCGAAGCGCCTAGTGCCCGACGCTTTCGCCGCGTTCGAGGCCGGAGAGCGAAAGCTGCTCGTCGATCTGGGCCATGAGCCGCTCGAGCCCGCCCTTGGTTTCGCTTTCGGCCCGCGCGACGAGCACGTCCTGCGTGTTCGAGGCGCGCAGGAGCCACCAGCCGTCCTTGGTCGTCACCCGCACGCCGTCAGTCGCATTGACATCCTCGACATCGGGGCCGGGGCTGGTCTTCAACCGCTCCGACACCTCGGCGATGGCGGCGAACTTGCGGCTTTCATCGACCTGGAACCGCATTTCGGGGGTGTTGAGCATGGCGGGCATGGCCTCGCGCAGCTCGGTCACCGACTGGCCGAGCCGGGCGGTGGCCGCAATCAGCCGCACCCCGGCATAGAGCGCGTCGTCGAAGCCGTAATATTCGTCGGCGAAAAAGACATGCCCGCTCATTTCCCCGGCGAGCGGCGAGCCCGTTTCCTTCATTTTGGACTTTATGAGCGAGTGGCCGGTCTTCCACATCAGCGGCTCTCCGCCGAGCGCTGCGACATGGTCGAACAGCGCGCGGCTTGCCTTCACGTCGGCGATGATCGTCGCGCCCGCGTGATTCTTCAGCACATCCTCGGCGTAGATCATCAGCAGCTGGTCGCCCCAGATCACCCGGCCCTCGCCGTCGATCGCGCCGATCCGGTCACCATCGCCATCGAAAGCCACTCCGAAATCGAGCTTCTTCTCGGCGACGAGCGCGCGGAGATCGGCCAGATTGGCCTCGACGGTCGGATCAGGATGGTGGTTTGGAAAATGTCCATCGACTTGGGTAAACAGCAGATGATGCTCTCCGGGCAGCTTCTCGGCGAGCCGTTCGAGAGCGGGGCCGGCGGCTCCGTTGCCGGCGTCCCAGCCGACCTTGAGGTCGGCGAGTTCGCCGACGTCGACTCCGGAGAGACCTTCGAGAAGGCGCTCGACATACGCGCCCATGACGTCGCGTTCGGTGACCTCTCCCGATCCGCTGGACCAGACCCCCTCTTCCGCGATTTTCCCGAGCTTCTGGATGTCGGCGCCGAAGAACGGACGTCCCTGAAATACCATCTTGAAGCCATTGTAATTGGGGGGATTGTGGCTGCCGGTTATCTGAATGCCGCCATCAATCTCCTCGCTTGAGGCTTCGGCGTAATAAAGCATCGGGGTCGGCCCAAGGCCGATCCGCACGACATTGCATCCCCCCGAGGTGAGCCCTTCGCACAGCGCATGCTCGAGCATGGGTGAACTCATCCGCCCGTCATAGCCGATCGCGACCGTCTCGCCGCCCGCTTCGCGCAGCAGCGTCGCAAAAGAGCGGCCGATCGCCCTTGCATCGTCGGGGCCGAGTGTCTGGCCGATGATTCCGCGAATGTCGTATTCGCGCAGCACGCTTGCATCGAATGTATGGCTCATATCGGGTTCTTGTCCTGCCCTTTTTTCCGGCGCCGCCCGCGCAATGCAGGCGCCGCACATGTCAGTCTGGCGCGGCGAGGAAACCTCGCGCGCGCTCCTGTTCGTCCAACCGACGAGCGCGCCGCCGTTTCCCCGCCTCGCGCCCGTCCAGCGCGAATGGGCGCGTGGTGGACGCAATTTGTGTCAATACCGCGATGCGTCGCCCACGCAAATGCGGACGTGTGCCGCCTGCCATGCCTCTGCGTGCCGGGCTCTTGCCGTCAATCGCGGCGCGGCAGGCGGATGACCCCGTTGCGTCGACGCCGGGCCAGCACGGCTCAATTGGCGCCCCCAGCGTCATCGCCGCCCGAGCCATCCGCGCCTTTCGCCCCGCCGGGACCGCCGCCGCCCGGCAGCTCGTCCAGCAGCAGGTCGCGCGCCGCGTTCGCTTCGTGCACCGCTTCCGAAGAGCCGCCGCGATCGGGATGCACGCGGGCCAGCATGCGCCTGTGCGCGGCGACGATCTGTTCGCGCCCCGCTTTCCTTCCGACTCCGAGCAGCTGGCGCGCCCGGGCCAGTTCGGCCTCTCGGCCCGGCTGGGCGAACAGGCCGTCCCATGGCCAGCTGCCGAGCGCCCAGCGCCACACCACGATGACGAGCAGCAGGATGATCGCGGCCTTGATCATGGTCTCAGGCGAGTTCGAGCTGCGGCGCGGCGGGCGCGAAATCCGGCAGGTTCAGCGCCTTGATCAGCGCGCGCAATTCCTGCCGTGCCACGAGATGGCTGGTGCCGAGTTCGCCCAGATGCCCCTTGTCGAGCAGGGTGAGCCCGGAGGGAAACAGCTCGCGATAGATCACGCGTTCGGACAGGCCGCGCGTCACGCGAAAACCGACCCGCTTCGACATTTCCGCAAGGGCCTTTTCGATCCGCGCCATGTTGCGAGCCTCGACATGGCCGGTGCGGTTTCTCACCACGATCCAGTCCATTTCCGGGCGCTTCTGCTCGATCGTCGCCCGGCTGCGCCGCAGCCGCGCTTCCCAGACCAGCTCGGCGAAGAAGGACAGCTTCTTCACCTTGAAGGTTTCTCCGTCGACCTGGCCGATGAGGTCGAAATCGACGAAGCTGTCATTGAGCGGCGTGACGAGCGTGTCGGCATTCTCCACCGCCGCGCGGGCGAAGGGATCGTCGCGGCCGGGATTGTCGACGATCAGGAAATCGCAATCAGCCTCGACCCGGGCGATGGCGTCGAGCAGTTCCTCGACGCTGTCGCCGGTGAACACCTCGCAGGCCGGGGTCGGCAGGGTCAGGCCGCGCAGGCGCATCGTGCCCACGCGGTTTTCCATGTAGCGAAAGCTGGTGCGCTGGCGGGGATCGAGATCGATGATCGCCACCCGCGCGCCAAGATAGGACAGCGCGACCGCGACATGGACCGCGGTGGTCGACTTGCCCGTCCCGCCCTTCTCGTTCGCGAAGACGATACGGTGAGCCGCGCGGGGGGCGGCCTTCTGCGCTTCGGGCGCGCTCTTGTCGTGCGGTTCATCGGACATGCGGCGGTGCTTCCCTTGGTGCGGCCCTGCCCCCGGGCGCCCGGCGCGGCTTGTGGAGCGGGCGCTCGAATGCTTAGGGGGCGTAGAGGCCATTGTTGGCGCAAAGTCTATCGGCGGAGGCGAACGGGTGCAAACGGCAAGCACGCTCCTGGTGTTGAGAAAGGCGCTCGAGTCGCTGCGGCGGGACGGCGGAACGGTGGGCCTGGTGCCGACCATGGGTGCGCTGCACGAAGGGCATCTCACGCTGGTCCGCAGGGCGCGCGAACATTGCGACCATGTCGTCGCCTCGATCTTCGTCAATCCCGCCCAGTTCGGCCCGAACGAGGACCTCGACGCCTATCCCCGCCAGCTTGCCGAGGATTCGGCGATGCTCGAGGCAGAAGGGGTCGCGCTGCTCTGGGCGCCTGGCGTCGAGGCGATGTATCCCGCCGGTTTCGCGACCAGCATATCGGTAAAGGGGGTGAGCGAGGGGCTGTGCGGTGCCGCCCGACCCGGACATTTCGACGGGGTCGCGACGGTGGTCGCCAAGCTCTTCAACCAGATCCAGCCCGACAGGGCGTTTTTCGGGGAGAAGGATTTCCAGCAGCTCGCCGTCATCCGCGCCATGGCGCGCGATCTCGATTTCGCCCGCCCGCATGTCGATGCCATCCTCGGCGTGCCCACGGTGCGCGAGGCGGACGGGCTCGCGCTGTCGAGCCGCAATCGCTATCTCTCGCCCGACCAGCGCAGGGCCGCCGCGACCCTGCCCGCCGCCATGCGCGAGGCAATCGCCGCGATCGAGGCGGGCGAGCCGGTCCCGGCGACGCTCGCGGCGACCGGGGAGAGGCTCATGGAGGCAGGCTTCGAACGGCCCGATTACTTCACCCTTGCCGATGCCGCCTCGCTCACCCCGCTCGATGCGCTTGGGGACGCGCCCGCCCGCCTGCTGGTCGCGGCGAGGATCGGCGGAACGCGGCTCATCGACAACATGGCGGTGGGGGCGAAAACGGGCTGAGCGGACATGGCCGTCGGTACAATCGACATTGACCTTGCTGCGCTTTCGGTGGCATTGGCGGCGCTACCGTGTGCATCGGCGGGTATAGCATAGTGGTAATGCTCCAGCCTTCCAAGCTGGCTAGAGGGGTTCGATTCCCCTTACCCGCTCCACCAGTCCCGAAAAGCTTCAGACAACTGCCATTCTGGAGTCGGCATGCGCACCATTTCCCCCATAGCTTCTCACGCAGCATCTCATAGGGCCAGACCCGGGAACTCGGTCTCACCCGATATTCGTTCGGTGAACCGGTGGGCCGGGAAGGAGCGCTGAACCGAACCTTGGCTTGCCTACAGCGTAAGGCGCGTTACTCAGACGCGAAACAGCCTGCTCGATCGCAGGAGTGAGATCAGATAGGATGCCTACGATCGCAACGCCTTCTTCTGTAGATTTACTCTGTGGCGGCGTTCCTGGAAAACTGGGACGTCAAAGTGATTGTCGAGTCTCTGAAAGATCGTGCTGATGCTGGCAGCTGTTGTTCCCAGATCTTGAGCCGAGCCGGATATCGACAGAAGCAATGGCACAGAGCGGAAAACCTCAATCTGGCGCAACGTTGCCATTGTCTTGATCAGCGGCAACTCATGAGGGATGAGCTCTGCAAACGACATGGTCATGCTAACCCTCAATGATTACGGACTACGTGGTTTTCGGAACGTGAGATCGATGTAAATGGCCGTGTCTGTCAACCAGGCGAAAATTCGGGTGTCGGCAGTGGGCCGCATTTTCAGGCAGCTTTGAGTGTAGTCTGTACGCACTGAGCCTCCTCGAAAAGTCGCCGCGCGCCAATGAGGATAAATTGGCTAAAAGATCGTTTACCATATTCATTCCAGTCGACTTAATTGCTGCTCTGGCAGATCAGGTGCGAAAGGATATGCACCATGGTCGCCCTAGCCTCTATTGCTCTTCCTGCGTTGATCCTAGGATCTGTGGCATCAGCAATTAATTTTGATCTACGGGTGCGGGTGCCGGTGATTTGCTCGATCGAATCTTTGTCTGCCAGCACAGACAACCCGCGTGTGCTACGAGTATCGACGAGTTGTAACGCCGAGAACATCGACCTATCCTTCGACGGCGATCTTGGCGACAACCGCGTCTCAAAGGTAAATTCGGCCCACTTCGCATCGAGCCATGGCGCAAGCAGTGTCATGTTACGCCAATTCCGTCCCGGCCGCAGCGAGGTCGAGATTGTTTTTGAGAAGGATATCGAAACCCTCTCGAGCAATTCGGTTTCGCTCGTAGGTTACTAAACGCTAGTTGGCAGTGAAGGTGATTGTCAGCGTATCCCGGTAGGTTCCGGCGAAAGCGGCTGGCTGCGGGTCAACATTGACGGCAAGTGTGCCGGCGCGCTGCCGGGAGTCTACGTAAGGCAAGACGACGGGAGATTGTCCCGTCAAATCTATGATCTTTCCGTCGATCCGCGCAGTGTAGGGGATCCGCCCGAAAGCCTCGCCGTTTTCATGCAGCAACGCCCCCCGATTGTCGGAAAAAGCCGTGACGAGCAGCGACGAATTAGTGCGATATAAGAAGTCTGAGCTTATAAAGCCGCCGTCTGTCACCTCGCCGAGCGAGAGGTTGCGGGTGGCACCGCCGTCCAGCAGCGTGACGGAGGGCGCAACGAACAAGCTAACGCGGAAGCTGACGGGCAGCCCACTGCCAACCCGCATCGACAAGTCCGCCGAATATTCGCCGGGAAGCACGAATTGTCCGGCAGGCGCTTCGAGCATGTCGATCAGCAGCACCCGGTCTCTTAGCAGGTCGCGTCGCGCATTGCCTGTCAGGCGGATAAGATTGTCGGCTGGCTGGGCGAACCGAGGCGAGCGGACGAAGCGCGTGTCGAGTTTATTTGAACCGTTGCGCAGGGTTATAGAGTAACCGGTCTGCTCCGTGATTTCAATTTCCGCCGATTGGCAGGAATTGTCGAGCTGCTCCGGGTTTCGTTCCAGCTGGATCGTCACCACTTTGAAGCCGAGATCGGCCGGATCATAGGTCCGTTCACCAATCTGGACGGCGTCGGCTTCGTAGGTCGCGCAAGGGCCTGCCTGCAAGGCCGTGGCAGGCAGCAGGCCCGCCCCTATGATAACAAGCCATCTCATTTGCCGCTCCTCAACTCAATATTGCCCAGCGAAATGTTGGCCGGATCATCTTCTCGCACTTCGAACTCGAACTGCAAGTCCGTTCCGTCGATTTCGGCCCGATACCGTCCAGGAGCAAGCTGCGTGAATACCGCCCGTCCCGTCCGATTGGTAAAGAAGGTGCGCGTTTTGCCATTCTCGAGGTCGATTAGACGGCCGGTGGTGAGCCCAACACGCTTGTTGTCGAAACCCGTCAGGGTCGCGGTGGCGATGCGATAATCGTCGGACCCAACGGTGACGGCAATCCCTGTTCGTGCACCCGGCATCGCGACATATTCGCCAGCGCCGATGTTGTAGCCCACTGGAGCGTTCTCGGTGGAGACCCGGATTTCCTGCGGGCGATAGGGAATGAAGACCGGCACGACTGCCGGGCCGAGAGAGTCGGCGAAGCCGAGATCGCGACCGACTGCGCCGGTTGAAACGCGAACTTGCGCGTCTTCGAGCGATGGGTGCTTCTTGACCATGATGAAGCCTCGCGAAGGATCACGTCCAATACCAAAAGTGCCATCGGTGAACCCGATCCCGGTCTGTAGCCGGACGGAGGACTGGTTGCGGAAGTCCGACTCAGCGCGATCATATTCCTGCTGGATGTCCACAAGCGCCTCGAAACGCGACGTGCCGTAGCCGAACCGGCCCCCGATCTCGTAGCTGTCGGGGCCATATTGGGCGCGCGCGCCATATTCGACCTCAGGGAGGGTCAACGGGCGAAGCTGGCGATACTCGACACGCGCTGTCTGACTCGCCGTGTCCACCGTCGCAAAGATGTTGGAGCGCCGGCCAAGCTGCACCGCAGCGGTCACGAGAGCGCCGAACTCGCTCCGCGAATTGAACTCGGAATAGCGGAGATTGACGCCGAGATTGAAACGTCCGAGTTGCTTCTGGAGACCGCCAAACAGCCCGTATCTCTCCTCGTCGGTGCGGTGCGTGGAGAAATAGGTCGCCCCAAAAACCGCCTGCGAAGTCGGCGAGATGTTCGCGCGCACGTCCGCCGCTAGATCGAACTCGATGTCCTCGAGAAAACCGAAGCTCGCGAGGGTTTGGAATTGGGGCGTGCGATACTCGGCCCGAAGATTGGTCTGCGCGCCGCCGAACCCGAGATCGATAGGCGTACCGCGGTAGTTCAATGCCACGACGGCGCCTTCACCGACATTGCTGTTGCTAGCCGCGATATCGATCTGGGTGACGCCGCGAAAGGCCGCGAAAGCCGCGGAAAAGCCGATGTTCTGGTAATCTTGTGTGATGACCGCACTTCCTGACAAGGTCAGCGATTCAGTCACGCCCTGCCGATAGAACAGGCTCGCGACTGGATCGGAAGTATAGGAAAACCCGACCACCCTGTTGTCGCGCAGCATCCCGACCGCGAAGGAGAACTCATTCAACCCGTCGCTCAACAGGTTGACGTCGTTGCCCAGCGTGAAGCTATCGACTTCGCGCCGCCCAAGCGCGTCCTCAATCACGATGGTGACTTGGTTACTGAGGTCTGAGACCGGAATGTCGCGAATGTCGATCGGGCCGGGCCCAGCGCTGAAGGTGCGGAGCAACGCGCCGTTAACGTAGATTTCGATCAAGGCTGGGCGTTCGAGCAGAAACGAGCGGCTTCCGAGAGGCCGCACGTTGCGATTGGGCTGCAGGTCCTGATAGAAACGTTGTACGCCGATACCAAGCAGATCGAAATCACTTCCGTAACGCGATTGTAGGGGCAGAATGTCACCACCGGAATAGCGTAGGACGTTGTCCGTATCGTCCTTAAAGGCAATGATCCGGTCGCGGATGAAGAAATTCTCGTTTCCGGTAAAATCGAATTGCCCACCAAACAGAAGATTGACGCCTTCGATTCCCCCTACATTCGTGAAGCCGTTGACCAGAAGGTTGGAGCTGACCCGTTCCATTGCCACTATATCGCCGGTGGTGAACGAGGACAGGGTGACGCCGGCCGAAAAATTCGAAGGCAAGGCTGCCGGCATTCCGGAAAAGTCGATTTGCCGACTCCCCGAGAGAACCTGTGTTCCTCGCGATGCGAGCGGGATGTCAACAGATAAGCTCAACGTCGAGGGCACGAAGGTAATGTCGAGCCCGATTTCGCGCAGCCGATCGACCGGCACGAGATCCGGTCCCAGCCCTAGCAACCTGTCGCGGGTTATATCGTCGACGAGCGAGCCGAGCACTTCGGCGACGTCGGTCGCCGACGCCTTCAGGACGTGGGTCGAATTGATTTCGGCTCGGATGTTTCCGAGCGTCGCGCCTTCCGTTGCCAGCGGAACATTGATGACCACCGCGCGCTCGGCAGCGGGTGACAGGTCGGGCTGCGGCGGCGAACCGGAAGCGACAACGGGCTGCGGGGAGCCTTGGTCTACTACGAACGACGCGAAAGGGACTTCGTCATCATGGAAGCGTTTGGGAACAAACTCGACCTCGCTGGCGGCGTGCGACTGTTCTCGGGAGAGAACTGTCGGTGCACCTAGGTCTTGGGCGGTGCTGGCGCTGACGGCGATTGCTTCACCAAGAGCTGGTGCCGAATGAGACGGAAGCGCGTCAACACTCGCATTTAGGCTCGGCACCTCGAGCGCGAACGCGGGTGCCACAGTAGACGCCGGTTCGCCCAACTCGAACGCATCGCGAACTGGATCGTAAGCGATCGGGATGCCTGTCTCACGCAGCTGGGGAAGCGAGAGGTACAGGTCGAGCGCATTTGCGTTTTCAAACCGCGCCCACTCGCTCGCCGAGAAACGGTCCTTCAGTAGGTCGGCCAGCGATCCGACACGTATAGATAGCCCGTCGAGCGTCTGGCGGACGTCAAGCAATCCGGCCAGCTGCTCAGCGATCAGCATGGGCAGACGCGAATCGATGTTC
Organism: Erythrobacter litoralis; assembly: GCF_001719165.1. Classification (NCBI taxonomy): domain Bacteria; kingdom Pseudomonadati; phylum Pseudomonadota; class Alphaproteobacteria; order Sphingomonadales; family Erythrobacteraceae; genus Erythrobacter; species Erythrobacter litoralis. Next base: position 215,162 of record NZ_CP017057.1, on the reverse strand, counting down.
AATGCGGGAGCAATCGAAACCGAGAGCGGTTCGAGCGGAGACTCCGGGCGGACCACTTCAGCAGCGATTGATTCCCCCAGCGCCGATGCTGAGTCGGACCGGGAGAAGCTGACCAAAAGGCTTGGGGCAGCCGGCAGTGCCGAAGCCATCTGCCACTCACGGTCGGCGTTGTTTTCCTGCTCGTCAGCCTGGCGCGCTGGCAGATGCACCATGCGCGCCGCGGCGTCAGATGCTGTCGAAGCAGCTGGTCTAGACGGGATCAAACCAGGCACTGGATCAGAGACGGCATCTTGGCTGATGGATGCTACATTGATCAAAGACAGGGGCGTCGAAAGTTGCACATGCTCAGAGGCCCCATTCGCGACATCGAACGTCGGTAAGATCGGCACAACCTCTTCCGCAAGGCTGGCCACCACCGCCCCCGGTGCAGTTTCAACACCGAGCGTGAGCGGCGCATCTAGAGAGAAAAGCACGCCATCGCTTACCACCCCACCCGGCTCGTCTCGGGCTGCCAGTGTTGTAGCCTCGAGCGCGAACGCGGGTGCCACAGTAGACGCCGGTTCGCCCAACTCGAACGCATCGCGAACTGGATCGTAAGCGATCGGGATGCCTGTCTCACGCAGCTGGGGAAGCGAGAGGTACAGGTCGAGCGCATTTGCGTTTTCAAACCGCGCCCACTCGCTCGCCGAGAAACGGTCCTTCAGTAGGTCGGCCAGCGATCCGACACGTATAGATAGCCCGTCGAGCGTCTGGCGGACGTCAAGCAATCCGGCCAGCTGCTCATCGATCAGCATGGGCAGACGCGAATCGATGTTCAATGCGGGAGCAATCGAAACCGAGAGCGGTTCGAGCGGAGACTCCGGGCGGACCACTTCAGCAGCGATTGATTCCCCCAGCGCCGATGCTGAGTCGGACCGGGAGAAGCTGACCAAAAGGCTTGGGGCAGCCGGCAGTGCCGAAGCCATCTGCCACTCACGGTCGGCGTTGTTTTCCTGCTCGTCAGCCTGGCGCGCTGGCAGATGCACCATGCGCGCCGCGGCGTCAGATGCTGTCGAAGCAGCTGGTCTAGACGGGATCAAACCAGGCACTGGATCAGAGACGGCATCTTGGCTGATGGATGCTACATTGATCAAAGACAGGGGCGTCGAAAGTTGCACATGCTCAGAGGCCCCATTCGCGACATCGAACGTCGGTAAGATCGGCACAACCTCTTCCGCAAGGCTGGCCACCACCGCCCCCGGTGCAGTTTCAACACCGAGCGTGAGCGGCGCATCTAGAGAGAAAAGCACGCCATCGCTTACCACCCCACCCGGCTCGTCTCGGGCTGCCAGTGTTGTAGCCTCGAGCGCGAACGCGGGTGCAGGGGTAGTGACTGAGACATCTATCGCCGGAACCGTCGCCTGTGTGGCTGGCTGGGGCTGCAAGAGTGCGATCGGCATAGGATCTGCCTGCATCGCGAGGAAGGCGAGCCGCTCTTCGCGCACCGTTGGCGGCAGAGGCTTTGCCGGTGAAGGTGCGATTTGAACGGAACGCCTCGCGGAGACGGGAACGACAAGAGCAGGTTCGGGCAGTGCCGGCACAATACGATCGCCCGCCGCCCGTTTGCGCGGTTGCAGGACGCCGCTTGCGTTTTCCACCGGCCCAAGGATCGCAAGCAACTCCTGCAGCGCCATGGCTCCACTGAAGACAGCGCAGCCTGGAAGGATGCCGATGAGAACGCATCGACTTATCGCAACCTTGCTGGCTTCGCTCAGTGGCCACCATCGGCGCTCATAGCCCGAATTCTTCAGGCCGCTGGCCGATTTTCCGTAGCTTTCACGCATCCACGCCCCCAGAGGCCGGCTAAAGGGGAGTGGCGCCGTGAGTGCGCCAGTGGCGCATCACCGTCGACGGCTTGCCCTCCCCTCTCACGAGCAGGCCAACTAGACCCTAAGGCTGCCGGAATTCGGCCTGAACGGAGCCGGAGGCCGGCACGCCTTCCACCATCATAGCAAAAGAAATCCGCCCACCTGGAGCAACAAGTCCGTTCTGGATCAATTCGGCCAGCATGGCCGGATCATAGACCTGCCGGTTGCCGTCCACCACCAGCACCAGCTCCATATTACTCAATAAAGCATACTTGCTCCCGCTGTTGGTTACATCCAGCAGAAGTTGGCCGTTCTCAATACGGGCCTCGGTGGCAAGCTTGACGAAGGCGCGTGGCGGCTCGACATACACGGCCACACCGAAATTATAGGCGAACTGAACACCACTGAAGCCGGGTGGCACCACCGGAACCTCGGCCACCTCGATGACGTATCCGAGGGCGGCATCTGTCGGCGGCGGGCCGATATATTCGAAGCGGAAGGCTTGCGACTGGCCCGCTGGTATCGCCACCTGCGGAGGGAAAACGATGAAGTCGTCCTCAGCTGGCTCAAAACTCTGCGTTCCGTCCTCCGCGATAACACGGCGTTTGACGAAGATTTCAACGGGGAGCTCCGCATCACGAATGTTGTTAACCGTTATTGTCGAATTGGTCCGGCCCTCGGCAGGCACCAGCGCAACCCGCATCGGCGCAACTTCATACGCATATGCCGATGGCTCTGTTCCGACCAGCACGGCAACAGCAAAGAGCGCGGCCAGAAGGCGCTTGATCACACAAGACATCAATGCACTCCCCCCGAGAATCAGGAAGCGGGCAACCGGAACGGCGCCCGCTTCCCACACTTAGATCATGGTAAGCTCAGTTCGCCACGACCGAAATGGTCACAATATCGGTGTAGTCCCCGGCGAATACGGTCGTGCCCGGCGCTTCGTTCCCACCCGGAGCCGCAGCCACACCAGCTACGCGGAAGTTCACGCCACCCGTCTGGCCGTTGAGGAATGCGGTGGAACCGCCAAGGTTGCTGATGACGTTGGAGGTCAGCGGAACGAAACCGCCGGTGCCCAAACCGCTACCGCCGCCATGGCTCATTTCAAAGGGGATGGAGTTGCCTGCACCGCCCGAAGATCCGGTGCGGATCATCACGCCACCATTGGCTGACGAGATCGTGCGGGTGAAACCGCCCGGAGCGTTGCAGCGATAGGTAGCCGAGCCGGCGCTCTCAGTGATGAAGGTGTCAGAAGGGGTGGTGGACAAATCGGCGAAATTCACCGGAACGGAAGGGCCGTCGAACTTGTAAACACCGCATTTCACAGCGACTTCGGCTTCAAGTTCGTAGGTCAGGGTCTGGGCGGCCGCCGGAGTAGCGGTAGCGGCGATGGCCGCGCTAACAACAAGCAATTTTTTCATCATAGATTCCCTCTTGTCCAAAATTAACTACGCCGGACACCGGATCTCTTGCTCCGGGCAAGACGTTCCAGGCCGCAACCGTTAGGGGCCGTCTCGCCCTTAACCAGTCGGAAAGCTTTGCTAACTTGTCATTAACCTCGGCGCAAGTGTACGCATTCGGAATCCATATCGCCCGTCCCGAATTGGGAGGATTTCAGCCGATTGGTTGACCCGCCCAGGCGCCTAACCGAGATGTCGATGGTCGGATAACGCGGGTCGGACCCGTTCTCATGACCAAGTCAGATAGTGTCCGAAAAACGAAACTGAATGCAGGGCCTGCTTTCGCGTATGCCGCAACTCGCGAGAAGCTTGCCCCCCCGATATCGCGGCGGCGCAGGCTTGAAGGATTAATGAGATCGGGCCGGTGCCCAAAACTAGTCCTTGACCTTCTCACACAGCCGAATGGAGGCCTCCCATCCAACCAAAAAACCACGGTTTTCTGGGGTTCTCAGAGGCACGGGAATGAGGGTGGGGTTCCCTTACCCTTTCCATCTCCGTCACCCGGTCGGCCACCCCCTTATAGCCTCGCTTGACCGCGCGCTTGCAAAACTTGCTTGCGGCCCTTGCGTCTTCGCCTAGGTCAGGCCGCCATGACGACGACGCTTACCCATCTTCAGCGGCTCGAGGCCGAGAGCATCCATATCTTCCGCGAAGTCGTGGCCGAGGCGGAAAACCCGGTCATGCTCTATTCGGTGGGCAAGGACAGCTCGGTCATGCTGCATCTCGCGCGCAAGGCCTTTCACCCTTCCCCGCCGCCCTTCCCGATGCTGCACGTGGCGAGCGGTTGGGATTTCAGCGATCTTCTCGACCACCGTGACCGGACCGTGCGCGAATATGGGCTGGAACTGATCGTCGCGCAGAACGAAGAAGCGGAGGCACAGGGCATCAATCCCTTCGACACCGGCAGCGCGCTCTATTCGCAGGCCCAGTTGACCGAGCCACTAAAGCGCGCCTTGAGCGAGCACGGCTTCGACGCGGCCTTCGGCGGCGGGCGACGCGACGAGGAAAAGGCGCGGGCGAAGGAGCGCGTGTTCTCGTTCCGCAACGCCGCGCACCGGTGGGACCCCAAGAACCAGCGGCCCGAGCTGTGGAACCTCTACAACGCGAAAAAAAACAAGGGCGAGAGCATCCGCGTCTTCCCGATCTCGAACTGGACCGAGCTCGACGTCTGGCAGTACATCGCGCTCGAGAAGATCGACATCGTCCCGCTCTATTTGTCGAAGAAGCGCCCGACGGTGACGCGCGACGGGCTGATCCTCATGGTCGACGATGACCGCTTCCGTTTCGAGGACGGCGAGGAAGTGATCGAGCGCTCGGTCCGTTTCCGCACCCTGGGCTGCTATCCGCTGACCGGCGCGACGGAAAGCGAGGCGACGGACATGAACGCGATCATCCAGGAAATGCTGCTTGCGACCGGTTCGGAAAGGCAGGGGCGCGCGATCGACAAGGGCCAGTCGGCCTCGATGGAAGACAAGAAGCAGGAGGGGTATTTCTGATGGAAGGTCCCGCATCCGGTTTCGTCGCCGACGCTCTCATCGCCGAGGATATCGACGCCTATCTCCACCAGCACCAGCACAAGGGGCTGCTGCGCTTCATCACCTGCGGCAGCGTGGATGACGGCAAATCGACGCTGATCGGGCGGCTGCTCTACGATTCGAAGATGATCTTCGAGGACCAGCTCGCCGCGCTGGAGGCCGACAGCAGGCGCCACGGGACGCAGGGGCAGGAGATCGACTTCGCCCTGCTGGTCGACGGGCTTTCGGCGGAGCGCGAACAGGGCATCACGATCGATGTCGCCTATCGCTTCTTCGCGACCGAGAAACGCAAGTTCATCGTCGCCGACACGCCCGGGCACGAACAATACACCCGCAACATGGTTACCGGCGCCTCCACCGCCGATTGCGCGGTGATCCTGGTGGATGCGCGCAAGGGCGTCCTGCAGCAGACGCGGCGCCATTCCTATCTCGTCCACCTGCTCGGCATCCGCCACATCGTGCTGGCGGTGAACAAGATGGACCTCGTCGATTACGACCATTCCACCTTCGAACACATCGTCGCCGATTACCGCGCCTTCGCCAAGGAAGTGGGAATCGAGGAGTTCAGCGCGATCCCGATCTCGGGCTTCAAGGGCGACAACATCACCAGGGCACCGTCCGAGAATACCGGCTGGTATGGCGGGCCGTCGCTGATCGAGCATCTCGAGAGCGTCGAGGTCGCCGCCACCGCCGCACAGGAGCGCCCGTTCCGAATGGCGGTGCAGTGGGTCAACCGCCCCAATCTCGACTTTCGCGGCTTTTCGGGCCTGATCGCGAGCGGAACGGTGCGCCCCGGCGATCCGGTGCGGATCGTGCCCGCGGGTAAGACCAGCAAGGTCAAGTCGATTGCAACATTCGACGGCGATCTCGATGCGGCGGTGTCGGGCCAGTCGGTCACGATCACGCTCGAAGACGAGGTCGATTGCAGCCGCGGCGATGTTATCGCGGCGGCTGGCGATCCTCCGGAGGCCTCCGACCAGTTCCGCGCGACCTTCGTGTGGCTTTCGGAACAGGCGCTTAAACCCGGACGCGGCTATTGGCTCAAGCTCGGCACTCAGACGGTCACCGCCAATGTGCAGGAGCCCGAATACGAGATCGACGTGAACACGCTCGATCGCCTGGCAGCCAAGACGCTCGAGCTCAATTCCATCGGGGTCGCGGATTTCGCGACCGACCGGCCGATCACGTTCGAAGCCTATGAAAGCAGCCGGCAGCTGGGCGGCTTCATCCTGATCGACAAGTTCACCAATGCAACGGTGGGCGCAGGGATGATCCAGTATTCGCTGCGCCGCGCCCAGAACGTGCACTGGCAGCCGACCACCGTGACGCGCGAGGACCATGCGGCGCTCAAGAACCAGGTGCCGCGCGTGCTGTGGTTCACCGGCCTGTCGGGCTCGGGCAAGTCGACCATCGCCAACGAGGTGGAAAAGCGCCTCGCGGTGATGAACCGGCACACCTTCCTGCTCGACGGGGACAATGTCCGCCACGGCCTCAACCGCGATCTCGGCTTCACCGAGAACGACCGGATCGAGAATATCCGCCGGGTCGGCGAGGTCGCCAAACTGATGGCGGATGCCGGCCTTATCGTCCTCACCGCCTTCATCAGCCCCTTCCGGGCCGAACGGCGCATGGTGCGCGACATGCTGGCGGAAGGCGAATTCATCGAGATCTTTGTCGACACCCCGCTCGAAGTCGCCGAACAGCGCGACGTGAAGGGCCTTTATGCCAAGGCGCGTTCTGGCCAGCTCAAGAACTTCACCGGGATCGACAGCCCCTATGAACCGCCGGAAAATCCGGAGATCACCGTCAACACGGTCGAGATGACGCCCGGCGAGGCAGCGCAGCACATCATCGACGCGATCCTGCCGCTGAAGTGAGCGGCGCAAGAGGGGCATCATGACCGACGCAGAACTGGCGGCGCATCTCGCCGAGGTCGCGGGGCGCATCCTGATCGAAGTCCGCGCGAGCGCGATGTTCGAGGGAAAAGCGCTGGGCAGCGCGGGCGATGCGACCGCCAATGAATTCCTGTGCCACGCGATCCGCGCCGCGCGGGGCGATGACGGGCTTCTTTCCGAAGAGGAAAAGGACAGCACCGAAAGGCTGGACAAGGAGCGCGTCTGGATCGTCGATCCGGTCGACGGGACGCGCGAATACGGCGAACAGCGCTCTGACTGGGCGGTGCATGTCGGGCTTTCCATCGGCGGCGAGGCGAAGGTCGGCGCAGTGGCGCTACCGGGGCTTGGCAGCGGCACGGTCCTTCGTTCCGACCGTCCCACCCCGCTTGGCCCGGTCGCCGCGCGCCCGCGCTTCCTCGTCAGCCGCAGCCGCCCCGCGCGCGAGGCGGAGGAGGTGTGCGCCGGGATGGGCGGGGAACTCGTCCCGATGGGCAGCGCCGGAGCCAAGGCGATGGCGGTGGTGCGCGGCGATGCGGAAATCTACCTCCATTCGGGCGGGCAATATGAATGGGACAGCTGCGCGCCCGTCGCAGTGGCGGCCGCGCACGGCCTGCATTGTTCGCGCATCGACGGTTCGCCGATCCGCTACAACAACGCGGACACCTATCTTCCCGACCTGCTCATCTGCCGCGCCGAACTGGCGGACGAGGTCCTGCGCCGCGTGGCTGCGCTGCGCTAGCCTTCCGCCTCTGCGCTCGCTTCCGAGGGCGTTTCGGGCACGGTTTCCTCGGGCACGGGGACGACCGCGATCTCCACCCTGCGGTTGAGCGCACGCCCCTTCGAATTGGGCGAACCGTCGGGCAGGGCATTGGGCGCGACCGGGTTCTGCTCGCCGAAAGCGATGACCCTGATCCGCCCGGGTTCTATCCCGCGTTCGACCAGCCAGTCCCTGACCAGCCCGCCGCGCTTTTCCGAGGCGCGCATATTGCCCTTGTCGCTGCCTTCGGAATCGGTGTGCGAGCGCAGCACGATCGTCGCGCCGGAGGCGAGCTGTTCGGATTCGAGCACGCCTTCGAGCTTTGAAACCGCCTGTTCGTCCAGTTCCATCGAGGCTTCGGGAAAGCCGATCGTCACCTCAAGCGGTTCAAGCGGCACTTCCGGCAATTCGGGCGGCGCGATATCGGGGCGCAGGATCGAGACCGGAGCCGGGTCATCCCCGCCTTCGGGTTGACCGGTCGGCGTCGGCTCTTCGGCCGCCGGACCGGATTGCGAGTCTTCGGATTCGTCGTTCTGGGCCTGGCACGCGGCGAGGCCGAGGGCCAGTGCCAGCGGGGCCAGGTATTTCGAAATTGTCATCTGCTCCTCATTTCCGTCTGCTTGATCGGGGCGCGGCGCTTAGCCGGGCTGGGGCTTGCCCCCGGGTTTCCTTGTGGCGTTGTCCTCGGATTTCTGACGTCCGGCCTCCTTCGCCGCGCGCTTCGCCGCTTTCCCTTCCGGGGTCTTCAATTGCGGCGGCGAGAAGGAGATGATCACGTCCCCGGCGCGTGGTTCGGGCCGCGCGGCATGGGTGAAGAAACGCAGCGTCCCCCCGCCCCGCACGAGCAGCAGCATGTTGGCGCTGTCGGGCAGCTTCTGCTGCGCATCCTCGAAGGCGAAGGCGTCGCTGAGCTTGGTCTTGCGGAAGACCCAACCCTGCTGCTGGCGTTCGTTCACGTCGGCGACGCCGAAACCGCTTTCGAACAGGGCGCGCCCGCGGATCGATTCGGGCAGCGAATGGCGGTCGTTCTCGTCCCGGCTCTCGCCCAGCTGATAGACGCTGTCACGCCCGATCTCGTGGGCGAATTCATTGCAGACGAGCGCGTTGTAGGCCTCGTTATCGGTCGCTGCGACCAGCACCTGATAGGGTGACAGGTCGAGATTGTGTTCGGTCGCCTCGTTCAGGATTTCGCCGTGATAGAACGGCAGCCCCTCGCGCCGCGCCGCGCCGAGCCTCTGCCAGCTCGCGTCGACGATCATGATCGGGGTCTTGAGCGCCTGCATCTCCTTGGCGAGCGCGATCGTCCACGGGGTCGACCCGACGATCAGCAGGCCGGGCCGCGACGTGCCCTTCACGCCCAGCCAGCGGGCGACGATATCGACGGTGAAGCCATGCGCGACGACGGTCGCGAAGACGACCGCGAAACTGAGTGCGGTCAGCACCTGGCCATCGCCATAGCCCAGATCGGCGAGCCGCAGCGCGAACAGGCCCGAGATCGCCACCAGCACGATGCCGCGCGGGGCGATCCAGGCGACGAACAGGCGCTCGTTCCACGGAACGCGCGAACCGAGCAGGCTGATGAGAACGGTCAACGGCCGCACCAAGAACAGCAGGACCAGCACGAACAGCGCGAAGCGCTGGCCGACGGGTTCGCGCGGGTCGAGATAGGCGAGGTCGGACGGCGTCAGGCTGGCCGAAAGCAGGATGAAGATGCCCGATACCAGCAGGACCGCCACATTTTCCTTGAAGGGGTGGATCGATCTCAGCGAAGTGAAATCGGTGTTGGCGAGCGTGACGCCCATCACGGTTACGGCGACGAGGCCGGCTTCGTGTTCGATCTGGTTGGTGAGCACGAATACCCCGATCACGGTCGAGAACAGGACCGGGACCTTGAGATATTCGGGAATGCCCCCGCGCGGAAAGACGAAGGCGACCGCGCGCGCGGCGGCATAGCCGATGAGGCCGGCGAGGATCGCGGCGATGATCAGCGGCGGGACCACGTCGACCAGCGTCGCGTCCGGAAATTCGTTGATGCGGCGGAAATATTCATAGGCGATGACGGCGCACAGCGCCCCGGTGGGGTCGTTGACGATGCCTTCCCACTTGAGGATGTTGCTAGGCCGCGTCTGGATGTTCGCCTGCCGCAGCAGCGGTATGACGACGGTCGGACCGGTGACGATCAGGATGCCCCCGAACAGCACCGCGACCGGCCAGGCGAGCCCGGCGATCTCGCTCGCCGCGACGGCGCCGAGCGCCCAGCCCACGGCGACGCCGACAGTGGCGAGCCGCCAGACCGCGCTGCCCGAATCCCGCAATTCCCTGAGGTCGAGGCTGAGCCCGCCCTCGAACAGGATCAGCGCGACGCCGATGCCGATGGCGGGATCGAGGAGGTCTCCGAAAGCGCCTTCGGGATCGATCAGGCGATATCCGAATTCGCCCGCGACCGGCCCCGCGAGGAAGCCTGCCGCCAGCATCAGCACGATGGCCGGCCAGCCCGTGCGCCAGGCGAGCCACTGCGCCCCGATACCGAGGACGCCGATCGCGGCGATGACGAGTGCTTGCGATTCCATGCCTGGCTCGGGGTCCTCCCGCTGGATCAATGCCTCGCCTGCGCGGGCGTTCCGATCATGTCCGGCCGGCGGCTGCCGCCGGAGCTTCTATTCGCCTTCGAATTCCATCAGCGTGCGCACGTCGACGCCCGCCTCGCGCAGGCGCCGCGCGCCGCCGAGATCGGGCAGGTCGATTACGAACAGCGCCTGTTCGACCACCGCGCCGGCGCGGCGCAGCAATTCGATCGCGGCGAGCGCCGTGCCGCCGGTGGCGATGAGATCGTCGACGATCGAGACCTTCTGCCCCGGCCGGATCGCGCCCGGGTCCATTTCGAGCCGGTCCTTGCCGTATTCGAGATCGTATTCGACCCCGATCACCTCGACCGGCAGCTTGCCGGGCTTGCGCACCGGGATGAAGCCGGTGCCGAGCGCGATCGAGACGGCCGCCCCGAAGATGAAGCCGCGCGCTTCCATCCCCGCGATGTCCTCGGCGCCGCCTTCCCTCGCCATGTCGGCGAGGTGGTGGACGCTCGAGGCGAGCGCGCGCGGGTGGCCGATGACCGTGGTGATGTCGCGAAACTGGATGCCGGGCACCGGAAAATCCGGCACGGTGCGCACCAGCGCCTTGATCTCGTCGGGCGAGAGCCGTCCCTCTATGGTCATCGTCTCCGCCATTGTGCCGTCACCCCCGTCATGCGCCCCTCATACGGTGCCCTAGAAAGCATGGCGCCCCACCATCCGCAAGGGACGATGGGGCGCCATCTGACTTAAGTCGCGCGCGATCGCGCCCGGGCGTTACTTATTCTTCGGCTTCATCCCGGCCCAGACCTGCTTGTAGGACAGGAAGGCCAGCGCCGTCATGAACAGGAGGAAGCCGATCACGACCCAGCCGGTCTGCTTGCGCTGGATCATCTTGGGTTCCGCCGTCCAGGCGAGAAACGCCGTCACGTCGGCCGAGATCTGCTCGGCGGTCGGTTCGGTCCCGTCGGGATAGGTCACCAGCCCGTCATAGATCTGCTGCGGCATGGCGAGGTTCACGTTCGGGAAGTAGACGTTGAAATAGAGTCCAGTCGGCGTCTCGAAGCCAGTCTTTTCTAGGAGTTCGGGATCGGGCTCCTTGTAGCCGAGATTGAGCGAATAGACGTAATGGACGCCGTCCGGCCGCGCCTTGGTGATCAACGAGAGGTCGGGCGGATAGGCGTTGTTGTTGGCCAGCCGCGCCGCGGTCTCGTTGGGATAGGGCATCGGGAAATGGTCGGTCGGATCGGCCGGGCGCATGATGTCCTCGCCCGTGTTCGGATCGATGCCGGGGACCTGCCAGCTCGCCGCCTCGGCGCGGACTTCCTCTTCGGAAAAGCCGATTTCCTGGAGGTTGCGGAAGGCGACATATTGCAGCGAGTGGCAGCTCGAACAGACCTGCTTGTAGACCGAATAGCCGCGCTGGAGCTGGGCCGTGTCCCACTTGCCGAGCGGGCCTTCGAAGGAGAACCCGCCGGCGGGCTGGATCAGCTCTTCCTTGAACGCGTAGTAATCCGGCTTTTCCGGCGCGGAATAGTTGATGACACCGGGCAGCAGCGACCACAGGACGAGGATGCCCGTGATCACCAGGCCGACGATGATGCCTGCGAGGCGGATGGTCATGACCGAACTCTTTCTCGTTATCGGGTCGAGTGAAGGAAGGGTGGGGGGCACTAGGCCCCCTCACCTCATTCTGCGGGCGCCAGCGAACCGTCGGGGTCGCTGCCGGGGAGGGGCTTGACGACCTTGCCAGGTTTGTCCCCGCCGCCCTGCGTGCTTCCCGGCTTGTCGTCCGAGCCGAGCACCGCCTCGGTGATCGAGAACGGCAGCGGCTTGGGCACTTCGATCTGGCTCACGATCGGAAGGATAACGAGGAAGTGCAGGAAGTAATAGGCGGTGCCGATCTGGCTCAGGATGACCCACGGTTCCTCGGCCGGCGAACCGCCGCAGATCGTCAGCAGGATCATGCAGGGCACGAGGCCGAACCAGAAGAACTTCTTGAACAGCGGGCGATAGTGGCCCGAGCGCACCGGGCTCTTGTCGAGCCAGGGCAGGAAGAACCACACCAGGATCGAACTGAACATCGCGATCACGCCCAGCAGCTTGGCCGGAACCAGCGTGATGCCGAAGAGCGCGAGGTCCCCGGTGAAGGCGCGCAGGATCGCGTAGAACGGCAGGAAGTACCATTCCGGAACGATGTGCGCCGGGGTCGAGAGCGGGTTCGCCTCGATGTAATTATCCGGGTGGCCCAGCACGTTCGGCAGGAAGAACACGAAGGCGGCGTAGATGATGAGGAACACGCCCAGCCCGAAGCCGTCCTTGGCCGTATAGTATGGGTGGAACGGAACGGTGTCGCTTTCCTGCTTCACCTCGACGCCGGTCGGGTTCGAGGAACCCGGAATGTGCAGCGCCCAAATGTGGAGGATCACGACGCCCGCGATCACGAAGGGCAGCAGGAAGTGGAGCGAGAAGAAGCGGCTGAGCGTCGCGTCATTCGGCGCATAGCCGCCCACCAGCCAGATCTGCAGCGGTTCGCCGATCAGCGGGATCGCACCGAACAGGCCGGTGATCACTTTTGCGCCCCAGAAGCTCATCTGACCCCAGGGAAGCACGTAGCCCATGAAAGCGGTCGCCATCATGAGGAGGAAGATCACGACGCCGAGCAGCCAGATCATCTCGCGCGGGGCCTTGTACGACGAATAATACAGGCCGCGGAAGATGTGCAGGTAGATGACGATGAAGAAGAAGCTGGCGCCGTTGGCATGGCCGTAGCGCAGCGCCCAGCCCCAGTTCACGTTGCGCATGATGTGCTCGACCGATGCGAACGCGACGCCGGTGTCGGATTCGTACTGCATCGCGAGCACGACGCCGGTGATGATCTGCAGCATGAGGCAGAAGCCCGCCAGCACGCCAAAGTTCCACATGTAGTTGAGATTGCGCGGCACGGGATAGCCCGCGCCGACCGCGTTGTAGACCAACCGCGGCACCGGCAATTTCTCGTCGATCCACTTTGTGAAAGCGGATTTCGGTTCGTACTGTTTTGCCCAGGCGAAGCTCATGGCGTTCTCTTCGATGTTACTGCGTTGCTGGTCGGGTCGATTATCGTTGCTTGGCGGCGTGATCCGAAAAGGACGCGGCCGCAGGTTAAGTTACGAAGGATCAGCCGACGCGGATGGTGGTGTCGGAGGTGAATTCGTATTCCGGCACGACGAGATTGGTCGGCGCGGGGCCTTTGCGGATGCGCCCGGCGGTGTCGTAGTGTGAACCGTGGCAGGGGCAGAAATAGCCCCCGAACTCGCCCTTTTCCTCGCCCGAAGCGGCGCCCAGCGGCACGCAGCCGAGATGGGTGCACACGCCCAGGGTGACGAGATATTCGGCCCTGCCCTCCTTGGTGCGCTCGGCCAGCGACTGCGGATCGCGCAGGCCCGATACGTCGACGGCCTCGGCCTCGGCGATTTCCTCGGGCGTCAGGCGGCGAACGAAAAGCGGCTGCGAACGGAAGCTGTCCTTGATCGCCATGCCCGGCTCGAGGCTGGCGAGATCGACATCCGTGGTCGACGCGGCGAGCACGTCTGCCGACGGAGCCATCTGGCTCACCAGCGGATAGATCGCGCCGATCGCGGCGACCCCGCCCGCGCTCAGCGCGGCGATGTGGATCCAGTCGCGGCGGCGAACGCCTTCCTCATCCAGCATGTTCGGATCCGCCGTTGCGGTCCCACCCATGTCAGCACCAGAATTGGCCATCGTGTCCTACCTTGCCTTTAGCTTTGTCGTGCCCGCCTAGCCGCAGCGGGGCGACCCGGCGCGGCTTGGTCCTTGAAACTTGTCCTGCCGGCTTCGCCCACGGCGGGCTGCCGATCTGCTCTCAAGATGTCTCCCGGTCCCGCCTGGGCGAGCACGACATACCGTGCTCCAAGATAGACGGAACCGCGCCCTTACCCACAAAGAACGACGAATCCAACAGTGTTTTGAGCATTCCCTGTTCGGATACGCGCAAACCCGCAAACGGATTTTCGTCAGGCCACGGCGATGAGGCTGATCTGCCTCCCATACCCCGGCTCTCCGCGAGAAGACGCTCTTCTGTAGGAGTGGTAACGTTGTCCATGTAAGAATGTATCCCCCCCAACATAATTTATTTTTCGCACGCCCGATTGCACGAGTTGCGCGGCGACGTAGCCGGGCAGGTCGAAATGCCAGCGCGCCTTGCCCTCGCGCATCGGGGCGGGGGCGAAATGCGGTTCGTCGGCCGGGGTGAAATGGGCGCGAAAGGCCGCATCGACCTCGTAGCTTTCCTGCGCGATGGTCGGCCCGATCGCCGCCGCGATGTTTTCAGGGCTTGCGCCGAGCGCCCGCATCGCCGCGAGCGTGTTCGCGATCACCCCGCCCTGCGCGCCGCGCCAGCCGGCATGGGCCGCGCCGATCACGCCCGCCGCACGGTCGGCGAACAGGATCGGCGCGCAATCGGCGGTGACGATGCCGAGCGCAAGGCCCGGCCGGTCGGTGACCACGGCATCGGCGACAGGGCGGCCTTCCGCGTCGTCGTCCCAGGGATCGGTCGCGGTCACCACGTCGGGCGAATGGACCTGGTGCGGCGCGACGAGGACCGCGCCCGGACGGATCTCCCACGCGGCTCCCGCCCTCAGCGCGGCGATATCTGCCGCTGCGCCCGGACCGCCATAACCGAACTGGTGCGCTCCGCCCGCGCTGCCGAAAAAGCCATGCGGCACGCCTTCAAGCGCTTCGGCCCGCTCGATAGCGAACGGCGGCACGCCTAGTCCCCGAGGCTGCGCGTGACCTGTTCGTAGGTGTCGCGCGAAAGATTGCCGGCGGCGAGGATGCGTTCGAGCTCGCCCTTCATCAGCGCCGCGCGCCCCGGCTCGATCCGTCGCCAGCGTCCCAGCGGCGAGACGAAGCGCGCCGCGGTCTGCGGGTTTACCGGATCGACCTTGAGGATCACGTCGGCGATCATCCGGTAGCCCGCCCCGCTTTCATCGTGGAACGCCTTGGGATTGCCGGCAAAGGCCATGTAGAGCGAACGCAGCCGGTTGGGATTGCGCAGCGTGAATTCGGGATGCTGCGCGAGGCGTTCGACCTGTGCGATCACGTCCGGATGGAGCGAAAGCGCCTGCAGGGTGAACCATTTGTCCACCACCAGCGCATTGCCACTGTAACGTTCAAGGAAAGCGGCAAGCCGCTCGTCGCGCGCGGGATGATCGAGCCCGGCGAGCACCATCAGCGCGCCCTGCCTGTCGGTCATATTGTCGGCGGCATCGTATTGCGCCGCGGCAAGTTGTGCCGCGTGCGCCGGATCGGCGGCGGCGATCAGGACGAGCGCCTGCGCCTTGATCTTGCGCGCCCCGCGCCCCGCGGGATCGTCGAACCCGATGCCGCTCGCGCGGTCGTGCAGCGCGGCGAGTTCGCTCGCGAGTTCGCCGCCGAGCGCCGCCTTCAGCCCCTCGCGTTCGCGGTGGATCGCGCCGGGATCGGCCTTGCGCCCCCCGGTCGCCCCCGAACCGGCCATCGCTTCGAACAGATAGGCCTCGCTCGGCAGCATCATCAGTTCGCCGCGCATGGCATCGTCGAGTTCATCGTCCCTCAGCACCGCGCGCAGCGCCGCCACGATCGCCGCGCGGCCTTCGCTGGCGGCCTTGTCGGACAATTCTCCGCTTGCCGCGCCGACGAGATGCGAGAGGGCAAGCTCCTGCATCGCCTCGAAACGGGCGAACGGATCGTCGTCTCGCGCGGCGAGGAAGACGAGGTCCTCGTGTGCCAGTTCGCGTTCGATGATGACGGGGGCGGAATAGCCGCGATTGATCGACACGACCGGGTCGGGCCCGGCAAGCGGAAGGTCGAAGGTCTGCTCGGCGTCGGACAGGACCACCAATTGCTCCTCGCCGAGAACGCCGCCATCCGGGGCGTTGCCGCGCGAATGGACCGCGATACGCAGCGGGATCGGCATGGGCTGCTTGTCGGGCTGGCCCGGCGTTGGCGGTACGGTCTGCGAAAGGGTGAGCGCCAGCGTGTCGCCCTTCACTTCGGCCGCGACCTTCACCCGCGGCGTGCCGGCTTGGCGATACCACAGGCGGAAGGCTTCGAGGTCGAGCCCCGCGCCTTCCTCGATCGCGCGAACGAAATCCTCGCAGGTCGCGGCCTCGCCGTCATGGCGGTCGAAATAGAGGTCGGTGCCCTTCCGGAACCGCTCCGCCCCGGCCATGGTCCGCATCATGCGGATCACCTCGGCGCCCTTGTTGTAGACCGTCGCGGTGTAGAAATTGCTGATCTCGCGGTAGCTGTCCGGCCGGATCGGGTGGGCGAGCGGCCCCGCATCCTCCGGAAATTGCGCGGCGCGCAGGATCCGCACGTCCTCGATCCTTTTCACCGCCTCCCCGCGCATGTCCTGCGAGAAAAGCTGGTCGCGCAGCACGGTGAAGCCTTCCTTCAGCGACAGCTGGAACCAGTCGCGGCAGGTCACGCGGTTGCCCGACCAGTTGTGGAAATATTCGTGCGCGATCACGCCTTCGACCGCGTCGAAATCAGCATCCGTGGCGGTGTCGGGGTCGGCCAGCACGTATTTCGTGTTGAAGACGTTGAGCCCCTTGTTCTCCATCGCCCCCATGTTGAAATCGCTGACGGCGACGATGTTGTAGAGATCGAGGTCATATTCGCGCCCGAACGTGTCCTCGTCCCATGTCATCGACCGGTGGAGCGATTCCAGTGCATGGTCGGTCATCGCGAGATCCTCGCGCCGGACCCAGATGTTGCATTCGACCTTGCGGCCCGAACGGGTGGTGAAGGGCTTCGAGTTCGCGACGAGATCGCCTGCGACGAGTGCGAAGAGGTAGGACGGCTTGGGCCAGGGATCATGCCATTCGGCCCAGTGCGTGCCGTCGGCACCTTCGCCCTCGCCCGTGCGGTTTCCGTTGGCAAGGAGGATCGGGAACGTCTCCTTCGGCCCCTCCATCCGCACGGTGTAGGTCGACAGCACGTCGGGCCGGTCGGGGAAGAAGGTGATGCGGCGGAACCCCTCGGCCTCGCACTGGGTGCACAGCATCCCGCCCGAGGCGTAGAGGCCCATAAGCTGCGTGTTGGCGGACGGATCGACCTCGGTCACGATCTCGACCTCGTGCCCTTCGCCCGGAAGCGTGAGGACGAGGTCGGGCCCGTCCATGCGGTAATCTGCGACCTCGGCCCCGTCGATCGCGACCCGATCGGGTTTCAGCCCGTCGCCGTCGAGCCGCAATTCGCGCGTCGTCTCATCGGAAGCCGGATTGCGCTCCACGCGCAAGGTCGCGGTGATGCGCGTCTTTTCGAGGCCCAGCCTGAAGTCGAGCCGCGTCTCGGGCACCGCCCAGGGATAGGGCCGGTAATCCTCGCGCCGAATGACCGGCGGGTCGTGCGGGGTCGGCGCGGCATCCGCTACATAGGTGTTGCCGTCGGGGTTCGTCGGGGTCTTGGCTGCATCCATGGGGAGCGATTTAGATTGATTCGCGCCCGCGTCCAACCGCATGAAGGCCGCCATGTCGCATTTGTTGATCTTCGGCCTCGGATACACGGCGAAAAGGATCGCAGCGCGGCTGCGCGAACGCGGCTGGACGGTGCGGGCGACGGGCAGCGCGGGCGATCTCGATTTCGGCGACCGTGCGGCGGTGCTGACGGCGATCGGAGAGGCCAGCCACGTTCTCTCGTCGGTTCCGCCTGATCGGCAGGCCGGCGTCGATCCGGTGCTCGAGGCCTATGGCGAAGCGCTGGCGGACAGGCGGCTGCTCTACCTCTCCTCGACCGGGGTCTATGGCGACCGGCAGGGCGCGTGGGTGGACGAGGCGACCCCGACCATCGCGCAATCCGGGGAAGGCCGTCGCAACGCCCGCGCCGAGGCGGATCTTGCTTGGATGGACTTGGGCGCGCGGGTGTTGCGCCTTCCCGGCATCTACGGTCCGGGGCGCAGCGCGCTCGACCGGGTGAGAGAGGGCAAGGCGCGGCGGATCGACCTGCCCGAACAGGTCTTCAGCCGGGTGCATGTCGACGACATCGCGAGCGCAGTGGTCTCCGCGCTGGTGCAGGACGTGCCGCCCGGCGCCTACAATATCGGCGACGATCTGCCTGCGAGCGGCAATGAAGTGACCGAACATGCCTGCCGACTTCTTGGAGTGGAGCCGCCGCCGCTCGAATGCCTCGAAGAAGCGAACCTGTCCGAAATGGCGCGCGGTTTCTACATGGAGAACCGCCGCGTCGCGAACGGCAAGGCGAAGCGGGTGCTGGGCTGGAGGCCGCGTTATCCGACTTATGTCGAGGGGCTGGAAAGCCTGAATTGAGTAGCGATGGCCGGCTGCACTGCAGCCGCAAGGGCGACCGCCCGACCGCAGCGGGCGCAGCTCTGCTGCGCGTCTAGCGAAGACTGCGCGCCCGAACGGGCTTGCGGAAAACAAACTACCTGCGCAGCCGTGCGCTTTCCTCGACCTGGATCGCCTTCTGCCGCCGCGCCTTCAGCGCGATGAACATGCCGAGCACCGCAAGCGCCATCCCGAGCACGGTAAGCGCGGTCCAGCTGTAATCCTCGAACAGGGTCGACAGCGCCATCGCCACCGCGATCGTCAGGATCGAATTGTAGGCCGTGCGCCCCGCCCCGATCTCGCGCACGAGGTTGTAATGCAGCGGGAAGGTCACGACCGATCCGATCAGCGCGAGATAGGCGATGCCCGCCCAGTATGTCGGCTTTGTCGGGAAAGGCGGCGGGCCTGAGGTGGCGAAGGCGTAGAAGAGGTCGAACGCGGTCCCGTAGAGCATCGCCCAGGCGAGCAGGCTCACCATCGGCACCGCGCGGCCCGTCGGGTTCGCCTGGATCACGTTGGCGACCGAGGCGGCGAGGATGCCGAGCATGGCGAGCCCGATGCCGAGCAGCACGTTGCCCCCGACCACGCCTGCATTGGGGTTCGCCCGCCATTCGTGCACCAGCAGGAAGGACACGCCGACGATCGCCACCGCGCTCCCGGCGATGAAACCGCCCTGCACCTTCTCGCCCAGGAAAAGGCGCGCGAACAGCGCATTGGGCACCATCAGCAGCGCGAACATCATCGCAACGATGCCCGATGTGACGTAAAGCTCGGCATGGTAGACGAACAGGAAATTGCCCGAGAACTGGAACAGGCCGACCAGCATGGCGAGCCGTTGTTCCGGCCCCGTCAGCCGCAGCCGCCGCTTCATCAGGAAGGCGACGCAGAACAGCGCCGGGGTGGCGAGCGCGAAGCGGTAGAACACGCTCCACGCCGCGGGCACGCCGTCGATCTGCCCGGTGATGACGAACCAGGTCGAGCCCCAGATCGTGCCGGTCAGCACGAAGGGGAGGATCACCCGCCAGCTCAGCATGTCGGTTGTTGTGGCGCTCACAGGGCGGCGATCGCCTTGCCGAGCGCTGCCGCGTCCTCCTGCGCCGTGTTCCACGCCGTCACGAAGCGCGCCGCTTCGGCGCCCCAGTCGTAGAAGGCGAAGCCGTCGCCACGCAGCGCCTCGCGCTCTGCGGGGGAAAGCCGCACGAACAGCTCGTTTGCGTCGACCTCGTGCATCAGCCGTTCGCCGCAACCGCTCGCCACTTCGCGCGCAGCCGCATTGGCGTGGGCGGCATTGGCCAGCCACAGGTCATCCTCGAGCATGGCGAGCACCTGCGCGGCGAGATAACGGCCCTTGCATTGCAGGTGTCCCGCACGCTTGCGGCGATAGCGGACCTCTGCCGCCCTGTCGGGATCGAACAGGACGACGGCTTCCGCGCCCATGCCGCCGTTCTTGATGAAACCGAAGGCGAGGCTGTCGACCGGGCCGCTTGCCGCGCGCGCGGCCTCGCCCGCATCCTGCGACAGGCCGGCGGCCGCATTGGCGAAACGCGCCCCGTCCATGTGCAGGCCGAGCCCGCGCGTCGCGGCGAACTTGCCGAGCGCTTCCAGCTCGGGGAGCGCATAGGCGCGGCCATATTCGGAGGCCTGCGTGATCGAAACGGCATGCGGCTGGACCTGGTGGACGTCGTCGCGGATCGGGTCGATGGCTGCGGCGATACCCTCCGGCGTCAGCAGCGCACCTTCGCCGGGGACGAGGATCAGCTTTGCCCCGTGGAGGAAGAAACCGGGCGCACCGCCCTCGTCGACCTCGATATGCGCTTCCTCGTGGCAGACGACCGCGCCATGCGGCGCGCACATCGTGCCCAGCGCGAGGCAATTGGCCGCCGTTCCCGTCGCCACCCACAGCCCGGCGCATTCCCGCCCGAACAGCGCCGTGAAGCGCGCATCCAGTTCTGCCGAAAGCGCGTCCCCGTCATAGGGATTGTCGGGGCTGTCGGCCGCGCGCATCGCCTCCCACACCTTCGGGTGGACGGCGGCGGCGTTGTCGGAGAGGAAGGGCTTGAGATCGGTCATCAAGGAACGCCTCTAGCCGCCATGGCGTTGATGGCAAGGAGGAGCGATACACATGACGAGAGCGCACGAACCCGGTGCAGTGACCATTACCCACCACGTTCAGGGCCAGGGCGGGGTCTATACCGCGGAAATCGAAGGCGAGAGCGAGGAAGGCTATCTCGAATGGCAGCCCGCCGACGAGGAGGGCGTGCGCGTCGCGCGCACCACCGTCGTCCCCCGTCCGATCGGCGGTCGCGGCGTCGCGGCGAAGCTGACCGAACGCATGGTCGAGGATGCCCGGCGCGAGGGTTTCCGGATACGCCCCGACTGCTCCTATGTCGCGAAGAAATTCGACGAGCACCCCGACTGGAGCGATCTCAGGGCCTAGCGACCCGCCCCCTCCAGACGCGAGAAATCGGTGGAGGCGATGGTCTCGAGCACCTTCGCGCGCACTTCACGCGCCCGCTCCAGCGGGACGCCGGGGATCGAGAATTCACCGCCCGCCAGCCCAAGGTGAACCGTCGCATAGCCGCGCAGCCGGGAAATCGGCCCCTGCGCGATCTCGACCGAATGGAGCTTCAGCCGGGTCGCAATCTGCTTTTTGGGCGACAGGATCCCGCTCACCGCCATGATCTGCGTTTCGTCCAGGGCATGCCGCTTGAACCGCCAGGCAAGCGCCTGAAGCCCTGCATTGAGCAGGCCGAGCACGAATGGCCCGGCTGCCGCGATCCAGGTCCATTCCGGCGCCCAGATCGCGGTCGCCACCCCGGCGATGACAGCGGCCACGAAGAACCACATCGAATCCCAGATCATCGCATCGGTGCGGTATTTGCGGCTCGCCCTGTGCCAGTTCTCGTTGTCTCCAGGCAGGCGGAACCCGGCGACCTCGACGATCGGCTCGATCTCCGAAAGCTGGGCGAAAGGCGCGACGACATGGCTGGTCGATCCGGCATCCTGCGCGAGGCTGACGAAGCTGAGCCCGTGCCAGCCAAAGCGATAGCGCATCCAGCCCGTCGTCAATTGGACCCCCTGCACCCGGTGGACCGGCATCACGACATCGGTCCGGGTGAACAGCCCGCGCCGGCGGCGAAATCCGCGCGCCGTTCGTTCGAGCACGAAGCCCCATTCACGGGCGACGGTCCGGACGATCCCCGTCGCCGAACCGATGAACAGGACCGCGACCAGCCCGGCAAGCGCGGTCAGCACCTGTCCGTAGGCGCCGAGCTCGAAAATCCAGCCGCCCTGGCGTTCGACCACCTGTTCGACCACGCGCTCGTCTATGTCATCGAAATCGAAGAAGCTGTTGGCATACTGGAACAGGCCGCCCAGCACGGCGAAGACCGCGAGCGAGAATTCGAACAGGCCGAAAGTGAGGATGCGCCCGGTATCCATGGCGAAGAGCGCCTCGCCTTCCTCGCCCCGGGCGGCCTGCGTCTCGGCCCCGGCGGCCGCCCCCTCGTCGCGCGCGCCCTCTTCCTGGGCGTCATCGCGCCTTTCGCGCACCAGTTGGCGCAGCCGATCGCCCTCGGCGCTGGAGAGATAGGCAAGTGCAAGGTCGTCGGCCCCGCCCGCCCCTGTCTCGAACTTGACCGCGACCAGATCGAAGATCCGCGCCAGCAACGGCTGTTCGAGGCTCACGTCCTGGATGCGTTCATAGGGCACCGAACGGGCCGAGCGCGACAGGACGCCGCTTTCGACGCGGATGTCCTGTTCGCCCACCGTATAGGTCAGCCGCCGCCAGCCCAGATAGCTGAAGAGAGAGCCGATCACCGTGATCGCGAGGCCGACGCCGAGCCCGATCAGCACCCCCGCCCCGCCGGTCGAAACGGCAGCGAAGATCGCGGGCAGGATCGCGCCCTGCACGCTCGACAGGCTGCCGATGACCACGCTGAGCGGAGCGGTGCGCTTCGGCTCGCCGGTGCGCGCGGCATCCTCTACCCCGCCGCCGGGAGGCCGGGCGGCGAAGCCGGACCCCTCGGCCCCCGCATCGGCGCTCATGTCGGCACTCACAGGCTCTCGCGCTTGATATGGACACGGATTTCCTCGCGCATTTCGCGGGCGTGCTCTTCGCCAAGGCCCGGCAGGTCGACCGAGGCGTTGTGCGTGCCGGCCGTGTGGAGCGTCATCGTGGCAATGCCGAAGGCGCGCTCGAGCGGGCCCTGGTCGACATCGATATGCTGGACCCGGCCGAACGGGACCACCGTGTCCGAGCGCCACAATATGCCGCGCACCACCCGCAGCCGGTCCGCGCTCATCTGGTAGCCGCGGGCGGCGAAGCGACGCTGGGGCAGGCGGATGACGAGGATGATGGCGAGCACCAGCAGCGGCCCGGCGATCAATCCCTGCGGGATCACTTCCTGTTCGCCGGTCAGCGCGGTTTCGAGCACCAGCGCGCCGATCAGGATGGGAATGAAGACGAGGATCGTCTGGAGCCTGAGCACCGTCCTGTAACCGGGGTGGAGCTGGGTGAGTTCATCGCCCTCGTCGACCGGCTGGACAAGGTCCGATGGCAGGGCCTTGTCACCGGCGGGAGCGGTCTGGGGAAGGGTTGATTCCATGCTGCCCACAATGTGGGCCGCCGCGCGGCGGTGCAAGCTTTCTGTCTGCGCAGGACAGCCCCGGCCCGTCGAACGCCGCTATCAGGCGCGCTGGTTGAAACGGCGCCCGATCAGGGCTGCGGCGATGTTCGTCTTCTGCACGTCGGTCGTCCCGCCCGCAATGCCCCAGCCGAACCCGTCGCGCAGGCGCTGCTCCATGCCGTATTCCTTGTGATAGCCGTATCCGCCCATCACCTGCACGCCCATCGCGGTGACATCGCGCACGATCTCGTTGGCGTAGCACTTGGCGACGCTGCTCTCGTAGACCGTGGGCAGCCCGTCCGGCTGGTTCGCCGCATTGGCGGCGGCGCGGTGGATCAGCAGGCGCGCGGCCTCGACCTTCATCGCCATTTCCGCGATCTTCAGCTGCACCGCCTGGAAATCGATGATGGGCTTGCCGAAAGCCTCGCGTTCCTGGACATATTGCGTCGCGGCTTCGAGAGCGGCGGCGGCGACGCCGAGGCTCTGCGTCGCATTGCCGCAGCGTTCGAGGCCGAACGCGCTCATCAGCTTGCCGAATCCGCCCGCCCCGATGATGACGTTTGCGCCCGGAACCTTCACGTCCTCGATCGCGTAGTCGGCGGTCGGGATACCGCGGAAGCCGAGCAGTTCCTCGCGCTTGCCGAACTGCATCCCCTCCATGTCCTTTTCGAGCAGGATCGCGCCGATCCCCTTCGCGCCCGGATCATCCGAGAACCGGCAATAGGTGACGTAATAGTCGGAATGCCCGCCGCCGCTCGTCCAGCGCTTGTAGCCGTTGACGACATAGCCGTTGCCGTCTGCCACGGCGCGGGTCTTGAGGTCGGTCAGCGCGGTGCCCGCATCGGGTTCGGACATGGAAACCGCGACGACCTTCTCGCCCCGGATCACTTCCGGCAGCACGCGCGCCTTCATTTCATCGGAGCCGAAGCGCTCGATCGTGCGTACCGGGCCGACCAGCGCCTCGAAGACCGGAAAGGCGACCGCGTTCGATATCTTCGCGAATTCCTCCAGCACCAGCAAAGCCTCGAGATGGCCGAGGCCCAATCCGCCATATTCGACCGGCAGGTTGACGCCCAGAAAGCCCATCTCGCCATAGGTGCGCAGCATGTCGGCGGGGACGGGATAGTCCTTCTGCTCCATGTCGCGGGCGAGCGCCGGAAGCTCGGCCCGGGCGAATTTGCGCGCGGTTTCCTGAAGTTCTCGCTGTTCGTCGGTGAGTTGGAAGTCCATGTTCCCTCGATCCCATTCATGTGTCGCGGCGTCCCCTAGCGCATTTGTGAGGGCGACGCGCAAGGCGCTTTTCGCGTAAGTCATGACGGCACGCAGCCACGGGAGAAAATGCGCGATGAAACTCTATTCCAGCCTCGGCCCCAATCCACGCCTCGTGCGCATGTTCATGGTCGAGAAGGGCCTTGCCGAAGGAAAGGATTTCGAGCGCGTCCATTACGACATCATTTCCGGCGAGAACCGGCAGGATGATGGCTATCTGGCGAAAAACCCGCTCGGCACGATCCCGACGCTGGAACTCGACGATGGCACCTGCCTTACCGAAAGCTGGCCGATCTGCGAATATGTCGAGGAGGTGCATCCGACGCCAAACCTCTTCGGCGAAACCCCGGTGGAGCGCGCGACCGTACGCAAATGGGCGCGATTGTTCGACCAGGAAGTGGTCGTTCCGATGACGATGGGCTTTCGCGCGGGCGCGGGCCGACCGATGTTCGAGCCGCGCATGAGCGTCGTCTCGCCCGAGGCCGGAGCGGAGCTGTCGGCGATGGCGGACGAGAAATGGCGCTGGTTCGACCGCGCGCTGGGCGACGGCGATCACTATGCGCTGGGCCGGTTCACCTTCGCCGACCTGATCGTGTTCTGCTTCGCCAATTTCGGCTTCACCGTGGGCTGGAAACTGCCCGAGGGAACCGACAACCTCGCGCGCTTCATCGATACGCACAACCGGCGCGAGAGCGCGGGCATCTGGCAGCAGGCCGAATAATGCCGGATCTGTCGGGCAAGGCCGCGCTCGTCACCGGCTGCGCCTCCGGCATCGGCGCGGCGACCGTCCGGCGACTGGCGGCGGACGGGGCGCGGGTGTTCGGGACCGACCTCTACGAAGCGCGCGGCAAGGCCCTCTGCGAGGAAGTCGGCGCGCGTTTCGCGGTGCAAGACGTGTCGGACCGGGCGCTGTGGCCGGAGATCGTGGCGCAGGCGGTCGAGGCCTTCGGGCGGCTCGACATCCTCGTCAACAATGCGGGCATGGTGACGGGCAAGAGCATCGGCGAGGTCGACGACGGCACGTGGGACCGCGTGCTCGCGGTCAACCTCACCGGGACGATGGCCGGATGCCGCGCGGCGATCGCGGCGATGGTGGACAATCCCGGCGGCGCCAAAGGCTCCATCATCAACATCGCATCGACCACCGCCATGGCGCCGCTGCCCACCGATGTCGGCTATTCGGCGAGCAAAGGCGCGGTGCGGGTGCTGTCGAAATCGGTCGCGACGTGGTGTGCGAAGGCCGGTTACGCGATCCGCTGCAACACCGTCATTCCCGGCGCGACCGAGACGGGCATCCTCGATGCGGCCGAAGCCGATATGCCGGGGCTCAAGGCGGCGGTGGCGGCGACCTCGCCGATGAACCGGCTCGCCGATCCGGCGGAAACGGCGGCAGCGATCTCCTTTCTCGCAAGCGACGAATGCCCCTTCATGACGGGTGCGGAAATGCTGGTCGACGGCGGGGCGCTGTCCATTCATCCGGGATTCTAGGGTCAGCCCTCCGCCCTGATCCGTTCGATATAGCCCGACCGCTCCATCTCGCGTCCGGTCCAAACGAAGATCGCGAGCGCGACGATCCCCGCACCGAGCGAAACGCCCAGCACGGAGAGGGCGAGCGCTTCATTGCCGCGGCTCGGCTCGAGCGTGTCGCTCAGCCAGCCGATGAGGTAGAGCCCGACGGCCTGGCCGAACAGGTTGTTGAAGAACAGCGCCACCGCCACCGCGAAACCGCGCTGCGAAGGTTCGACCGCCGACTGGATGCCCGACATGATCGGCGCCTGGCTCGCCACGAAGATCGCATAGCCGATGGCGAACAGGCCGAGGAACACCGCGAAATCGCCCGAGCGCAGGGCGAGCCAGAGCGGCAGGATGCACGCAAGACTGACGATGCCGGGAAACCAAGCCCGCCAGCGCTCGTCGAAGCGGGTCAGCCAGTCGGTCATCACCCCGCCCAGCACCGGGCCGGGCACGCCGCCGATCAGGAAGGCGAGGCCGAGATAGAGCGCGACGTCGCCGACCGATACCTCGAACAGGCGGATCATCGCCGGGGCCATCCAGAAGGCGAGCGCATAGCCGATCATGATCTGCACCGCCCAGCCCAATGCGAGGCCGAGGAACACCCGGTTCGCGAACAGGGACCGCACGGTCTCGCCGAGCGGGGTCTGGTCGGTGCTCATCCCCGCCGGGGCATAGCGCCCGCGGCGCGGCTCGATCACGGTGAAGTAAAGCGCAGCCCCGATGAGAAAACCCGGCGCGGCCATCAGCACGAAGGCCCAGCGCCAGCCGAACGCCTCGGCCAGCAATCCGCCCGCGATGAGGCCCGTCGCGGTCCCCAGCGTCGAACCCAGCGTGAGAAAGCCCATGGCGCGCGCCAGTTCGCGGCGGGGGAAGTAATCGGCCAGCATCGATTGCGAGGCGGGGCCGCTGCACCCCTCGCCCACACCGACCCCGGTGCGCGCGAAGAACAGGGTCCAGAACCCCGTCGCCGCGCCGCACAGCGCGGTCATCGCGCTCCAGAAGGAAATCGCGGAGGCAACGATGTTCTTGCGCACCGACCGGTCGGCCAGCCGCGCGGCGGGAAAACCGGCGATGACATAGGTCAGCGTGAAGGCGACCCCGCCCAGCAGGCCGAGCTGCGCGTCGGAAAAGTCGAACTCTGCCTTGATGTCCTCGAGCAGGATCGAGAAGACCAGCCGGTCGGCCACGCTGAACAGCAGGGTGAGGATCAGGAGGAACAGGACATACCAGCGATAGGTGCTGCCCTCGCCGGGCGCGATGGTCGGAGCCCCGCTGATCGGGTCCTCAGTGGTGGGGTCTGGCGTCGAGGCCATTGTCCACCGGGATGGTCAGCCCGTTCAGGAACCGCGCCTCGTCCGAGGCGAGGAACAGGACGCACCCTGCGACGTCTTTCGGAGCGCCGAGCGCGTCGGCGGGCAGCGGGCCTTCTGGAATGTTAATCGGCGCCTCGCCCGCGCGGCCCGATACGCCCATCACCATCGGCGTCTCGATCCCCCCGGGCGCGAGCGCGTTGCAACGGATGCCGTAGCCCTCGTCCTGGCAATAGACCGCGATCGAGCGCGTCATCGCCGAAATCGCGCCCTTGGCGGCGGTGTAGGCGGGGATGTTGCCATAGCCCATCAGCGCCGCGGTCGAAGCCATGTTGACGATAGAGGAGCCGCCCCCGCCATTCGCCTCGTGGCGATGCTTCATCAGCGGGATCGCGTATTTGCAGCCGAAGAAGGTGCCCATCACGTGAATGTCGAGATGGAGGCGGAAATTGGCGGCGGAGACGGTCTCGATATCCTCGAAGATGACGTTGCCGGCATTGTTCACGAGGATGTCGAGCCCGCCATGACGCTCCTTCACCGCCTGCATGACGTCCTGCCATTGCGTCTCGTCGGTCACGTCGAGCGCCAACGCGTCGCCGCCGATCGCGGCCGCGACCTCGTGCGCCTGCTCGACCTCGCGGTCGGTGACGATCACTTTCGCCCCTTCCGCCGCAAGCGCCTCGCAATCGGCCCTGCCCAGGCCCATAGCGCCCCCCGTCACGAGCGCGATACGGCCCGCCACCCTTCCCGTCATGCCTCTCTCCCAAGCATTGTCCTGTTTGCGTGCGAACCTATTGCCCGCCCGCGCACGCGCCACTGGTTAAAGCGATGGGGCGGCAGGCTCCCTTGAAAAGTGCCAGTCGCGCGCAGTCCGCCGCGCGCGGTATGAGCCCCGCAGGGAGAGAGCCGATGGACGCCAGCGAAATCGCCCGCCTCAAGGCGCTGATGGAATGGGAAGGCCGCCGCACCGCGCCCCCGCGGGGCTTCCCCACGCTCCTCGACATGCCCGCCGCGCGCTACACCTCGCCCGAATATTACGCGCTCGAAAAAGAACGCGTGTTCCGCAGGAGCTGGCTGTTCGCAGGGCACATCGACGAGGTTCCCGAGCCCGGCTGCTGGATGCGCTGGCACAATGCGGGCGATCCGATCGTTATCGTCCACGGCATGGATGGCGTCGTGCGCGCCTTCTACAACACCTGCCGCCATCGCGGCGCGCCGGTCGTGACCGAGGATTTCGGCAAGTCGAGCCGCCTGATGTGCGGCTATCACAACTGGACCTACAAGACCGACGGCACGCTCGTCGGCGTGCCCGAACGGCAGGACTTCCCGCCCGATTTCGACATGAGCTGCCGCGGGCTCATCCCGGTGCGCTGCGAGAGGCTGGGCAATGTCATCTTCGTCAATTTCGACGACGAGGCCATGCCGCTGAAGGAATGGATGGGGCCGCTGTGGGACGAATGGGCCGAATTCGCCTTCGACCGCATCCGCCTCGCCGCGCGCCATTCCTTCGATCTGCAGTGCAACTGGAAGGTCGCGATGGAGGCCAACATGGAAGTCTACCATGTGCCCTTCATCCATCCCGAAACGGTCGCGCCGCTGGTCGATCCGAAGCGCAATCTCAACACCATGTATCCGAACGGCCACGCCCGGATGCTCGCCCCGCCGCCGCGCACGACGGACCGCGAGCACGTGCGCGCGATCGATTCGCCGCCGGGCTGGAAGCAGATCGAAAGCGTCGGCGAGCTGGGGCGCACCTGCACGCAAAGCTACACGCTGTTTCCCAACTGGGTCTCGCCGCTGTCCAATTACTTCGTGCCCCCGCTGGTGTTCTGGCCGACCTCGCTGACGACGACGCGGCTGGAGCTGGTGACGATGGCGCTCGACTGGGGCGACGAGCCCGCGCCCGACCTGTGGACCGTGCCCGACGACACGCAGCCCGGCGGCAGGCAGATGAGCCCGATCATCCTCGAGGACACGCAGTTCGGCGAGGCGATCCAGAAATCGATGGAAAGCGCCGCCTTCAAGAGCGTGCCGCTGTCCTATCAGGAGGCGCGGATCTATTCCTTCCACCAGTCGCTCGACCGCATGATCGGGGTGGACGACGTGCCGGAGGAACTGCGCGTCGAACAGGTCATCGGCGAGGAATGGACCTGGCCCAACGAACCGCGCGATGCGCTGCTCAGCGAAGAAGCCGAAGCGAGCCGCGACGCCGCCGAATAGGGGCGGCGGAAAGGCCGCTGTGACGCTACGGCAAAGCTGATTTTGCGGCGCGCTGTGACGAATTTGCCGCACTTTGAAGGGCTGCCTAGCGGTTTTGCTAGATGAGCGCGGGATACCCCCACCATACACGTGACAGCCTACCAAGAGGCGCAATCCAAGCGCCCGGGTTGGGGAACCGGGGCCGGCCAGGGGCGGCCCGTCGCGAAGGGAGAGATCTGATGAGCATCCGACATACCCGAGTTGTATCCGCCCGCGGCGCGCACCTGCGCCGTGCGCTTCTCGCCGGGGCCGCGCTTTCGTGCCTTGCCGCGATGCCGCAGGCGGCCCACGCGCAGGACATGGAAACCGATGAGGCCGCGGCTCCCGAAGAGCAGGTCATCATCGTCCAGGCCCGCCGCCAGAACGAAACGCTGCAGGAAGTGCCCGTCACCGTCACCGCGATCGGCGGCGACACGCTTTCGCGCTACAACATCGACCAGGTCGCCGACGTGGTGAGCCGCGTGCCGACCCTCAATGTGCAGGTTGGCGGTTCGGGTTCGGGCGGCCAGCTGAGCCTGCGCGGCGTGGGTTCGTCGAACATTTCCGCCGCGTTCGATTCAGCGGTCGCCTTCGATTTCGACGGGGTGCAGATCTCGACCATGCGCCTCGTGCAGGCGGGCTTCTTCGATGTCGAGCAGATCGACGTCCTCAAGGGGCCGCAGTCGCTCTTCTTCGGGAAATCGGCCTCGGCGGGGGTGTTCGCGATCCGCTCGGCCGATCCGACCTCGACCTGGGAAGTGGGCGGCGCGGCCTCCTATGAATTCGAGGAAGACGGCTACATCGTCCAGGGCTACGTCTCCGGCCCGCTGACCGACACGCTCGGCATGAGAGTTGCCGCGCAGTTCAACGACGTCGACGAATATGTCGTGCTGCAGGACGGCACTCCGGCCGCCAATGGCCGTTTCCGCGGGCTCAAGAACATCGTCGCGCGCGGCACGCTCGAATGGCAGCCGAGCCCGACTTTCGACGCCAATCTCAAGGTCCAGTACGTCCGCAACGAGACCGACGGCGCGATCCAGCATTCGGACCTGTTCTGCGGGGCGAACGGCGTGGCCGACCCGATCACGCTGCTGGGCGGGGCGATCAACATCCCGGGCGGTTATGACTGCAACGCCTTCGACCAGCGCTACTTCCTGCCCGACACCGCCCCGCCGCTCGCGGGCGGCGTGCCGACCCCGTCGGCCGCGGCGGGCCGCAACGGCGTGCCTTTCGGCGAAACCGACGTCTGGTTCACCCGCCTGTTGATGAACTGGGACATCACCGAGAACCTGACGCTGACCTCGACCACGGGCTATCTCAACCTCGATGCGGTCGACTTCGACAACTATTCCTACGGCGGCCTGCTCGGCCCGGGCGTGCCCGGCGGCGTCGGCACGTCCGACCCCGTCAACCAGCTCGAACAGTGGACGCAGGAACTGCGCCTCGCCTCGGATTTCGAGGGCGCGTTCAACTTCATGCTCGGCGTGTTCTACGAGGACCGCAAGTTCGTCTTCGACACCGCGCAGCAGGCGGTGAACATCTCCTTCCTCGGCCCGGACCCGGTCACCGGCTTCACCTATGACTGGGACCGCCGTCAGGACACCGACACCGAGGCGTTCTCGGTGTTCGGCTCGGTCATGATCGACCTGACCGAGGATCTCGAGCTGTCGGGCGGCGTGCGCTACACCGACGAGAAGAAGACCGCGGTTATCACGGTCCCCTACCTGCACACCTTCCTGCAGGGTCCGGGCTTCGTCTCGCCGGGCTTCAATTCGGGTCCGATCGAGTTTTCGGACGACAATTTCTCGCCCGAGATCACGCTGCGCTACAAGGCGACCGAGGACATCAACGTCTTCGCCAGCTTCAAGACCGGCTTCAAGTCGGGCGGCATCGACAACTCGGCGCTGCCGTCGAACAGCCTTAGCCAAGCGGCGACGAGCGGCGACTTCTCGCCCCTCATCTTCCAGTCGGAAACGACGCAGGGCGGCGAAATCGGCATCAAGACCCAGTGGGCCGACCGCACCTTCACCCTGAATGCGACGGCCTATTACTACGTGTTCGACGACCTGCAGGTGCAGAACTTCGACGCGGTGGCGGTGCAGTTCATCACCCTCAACGCAGGGCAGGTGACCTCTCAAGGCATCGATCTCGAGGCGAACTGGCTGACCCCGGTCGACGGGCTGAGCTTCTCGGGCAACCTGTCCTATCTCGACGCGGAGTTCACCGACACCTTCATCACCAGCGGCGGGAACGACCTCGACGGGCGCGATTCGGCCCGTGCGCCGACCTGGTCGGGCAACCTCGCCTTCGACTTCGTCACGCCGATCTCCGACGGCCTCGATTTCGGGCTGAACGGCAACATGATCTACTCGGGCGAGTATTTCACGAACGAGGACACCCGCAACGACTTCATCCAGGACGATTACGTGACCTTCGACGCGTCGGTCTCGATCGGCGCTGCCGACGGGACGTGGAAAGTCTCGCTGATCGGGGTGAACCTCGCCGACGAGATCTGGGTCAACACCTCGGCGCCGCGGCCTTTCCTGCCGCCGACCGGCGACGACCTGATCTTCACCCAGAACCGCGGGCGGCAGGTCTTCGTGGAAACGCGCTTCCGCTTCTGAAGCGCGGGCTTCCGACCGGATGACAAGGGGGCGGGCCTTGCGGTCCGCCCCTTTTGCATGGCCCGTTTTAAAAGTGAGCCCCTTTCAAAAGTGAGGATTGCGTGCGGCCTGGACAAAGGCGCATCCTTACGGGCAGACGGACAAGGGAGAGAAATATGTCGCGCGAACAACTGGTCGGCATGACCCGCAGCCTCGTCGCGCATGGCGAGGCGGACACGATGGAGCTCGCCGACGAAGTCGTGCGTGTTCCTGCGAGCAGCTATACCGACGAGGACCTGTTCGAGCGCGAGAAGCGCAACATCTTCCGTCGCCTACCGCTGATGGTCGCGCCGTCCTGCGAATTGCCGGAACCGGGCGATTACAAGGCGATGGACATCTGCGGCGTGCCGCTGCTGCTGTCGCGCCAGAAGGACGGTGAAATCGCCGCCTTCCTCAACATGTGCACCCACCGCGGCAACCCGCTCGCCAGCGGCACGGGCAAGGCGAGCCGTTTCACCTGCGGCTACCACGGCTGGACCTTCCGCCAGGACGGCGACCTTCTGGGCGTCGCCAGCCCGCAGGATTTCGGGAAGGTCGACAAGGCCGCCCATTGCCTCAAGCGCTTCCCGGTGCTCGAACGCGCGGGGCTGATCTGGGTGACGCTCGATCCGAACTCGAAGCTCGCCATCGAGGATTACCTGTGCGGCTACGACGCGCTGCTCGAAGCCTTCGGGTTTTCAGGCTGGACCCTGTTCGCCAAGCGCACGCTGGCTGGACCGAACTGGAAAACCGCCTATGACGGCTATCTCGATTTCTACCACCTGCCGGTCCTTCACAAGGACACGTTCGGGGCCGATTTCTTCAACCGCGCCAACTACTTCACCTGGGGGCCGCACCAAAGGCTCGCGAGCCCGTCGAAATTCGCCCAGCGCACCGGGAGCGACGAGCAGATCGACCTCACGCAGATGTCGGACGAGGAAATCCCGCAGGACGCGCTGGTGCAGGGCGTGTGGACGATCTTCCCGCACATCTCGATCGCGAGCTTCTACGGCGGCGGGCAGCGCGGCGCGCTGATCAGCCAGCTCTTCCCCGGAGAAACGGTCGAGGAAAGCTGGACCACGCAATATTACGTGATGGAGAACCGGCCCGAGACCGAGGAGCAGGTCAAATCCGCCCACGAACAGTTCGACTTCCTCGAGGTCGTCGTGCGCGACGAGGACTACGCCACCGGCAAGCGCCAGCACGAGGCGCTGCAATCGGGACTGATGGACCACGTCCTGTTCGGCCGCAACGAACGCGGCGGGCAGGTCTTCCACCAATGGGCCGAGAAGCTCGTGAACGCCTCGGACGAAGATCTGCTCGACATCTTCGCGCGCGAGCAGCGGCAGGCGGCGGAATAGGGCGCTAGAATTCGAACGGCCGGGCCACCTCGCTCGGCCCCTTCGCCGTGGGATTGTCGTTGAGCGCCAGTTCGACCAGCGCGGTGTCGAAGAATTCATGCAGCTCGGCGATCCTGCCGTCGCGGATGGTCATCACCTGACAGTAGGTCTGCAGGTATTCGTGGCCGTTCACGCCCATGCCGCCGCCGCGCATGATGCCGACGACGCAGTTCTCGTCCGCGCACATGATCCGCCACTGCCGTGAGAACTGCACGGTTTCGGGGACCAGCTTGCCCACGACCTTGTCGGCGACCAACGGCCCGAAACATTCCGCCTTGCCGACCCAGCGCCCCGAAACCGGGGTCGAGCCGACGAGGTTGAACACCACGTCGTCGGCGTGGAGCGCGGCCAGCGCCTCGAAATCTCCCGCCTCCAGCGCCTCGTAATAGCGCGTCGCCAGCGCGATGTTGGCCTCGCGCGTGTCGGCCACGTCGCGCGCCTCAGCCGAACGCGGGGCGGAAATTCGATTCCCCCCAGTCCACGCGCTTGGTCCATTCGCCCATCGTCTCCAATTCGCCTTCGAGTTCGGGGAAGCGTTCGTAGACGTGGTCCATGTCGACCTCGAAGGGCCGGGTCGGCGCTTCGTTGTTGTATTCGTAGAAGGCCTGGATGCCCTTGGCGAAATCCTCGCGCGCTTCGGGCGGCATCGAATCCCCCGCCGCCTCGACGAGGTAGCGGCCGAATTCCTCCGGCGTGCAGGGGTCGTATTCGATCTCCTTGCCGAGCGCTTCGGACAGGCATTGCGTCACCTGGCTTCCGACCAGCCGCTCCGGCCCGCCGATATTGAGCCACGCGCCTTCCATGTCGGGCCGCTCGAGGCTCGTCAGCATGAACTTCGCGACATCGTCGAGGCTGATCCAGTTCGCCTCCAGCTGCGGGTTGTGCGGATAGACGTAGCGCCCCTCGTTGATGATGAAAGGACGCGCCCAGTTGGTCAGCAGGTTGTCCATGAACAGAACGCTGCCGAACACCGTGCCGGGCGCACCGGAACGCCACAGGGCGTTGATGCCCGCGGTGTTGCCGGCATAGGTAAAGGGGTCGCCGGGGCGGTCGGGAATCCAGCTCGAGGTGTTCCAGACCACCCGCTTCACGTCCAGCTCCGCCGCCGCCTTGCCGACCTGGCCGACCAGCACCGCGCGGTCGGCGCGGGCCTGCAGCGGGTGGGTGTAGAAGATGTAGTCCGACCCCTCGAGCGCGGCGCGGTAAGTGGACGTGTCGTAGAGGTCCATCGGGCGCACCTCGACGTTCTCGATGCCGTCGATCAGCAGCCCCGCGAACGGGTCCGGCTGGCGCGAGATCGCGCGCACCTCGTAGCCTGCCTTGAGCGCCTGGCGCACCTGCGCCATGCCCTGCCGCCCCGATGCGCCGATCACCGTGATGAGTGCCATTGCCTCTCTCCCCTTCGCAATTTGGCCGCGATCCCATGCATTCGGCGCAACCTAGGCCAAGCGCCCGCCGCGCCGCTCCGGTGCATTTTGATAGCGCGAAAATGACAGGGGGCGCACGCGCGCGCACTAGCGAAATGGCGGGGTTGCCGCGCGCTGCCGCGGGCCGGACAAGGGTGCATGGAAAACCGTTTCTGGCGCATCGAGCGCCGCCCCGAGGGAACCGATTTCGACGAGGCGCTCGCGCTCGTCAGCGCGCCGCTGCCCGATCTCGCCCAAGGCGAAATCCGCATCCGCAACGCGATGCTGTCGATGGACGCGGGCACGCGCCTGTGGCTGACATCGCGCGAGGACGGCTACCAGCCGCCGCTCCCCGTCGGCGCGCCGATGACGGGGCTGGTGCTGGGCGAAGTCATCGAAAGCCGCGCGGAAGGATTCGCGGCAGGAGACCTCGTGCGCGCCTTCGGCGTGTGGGGCGAGGTAAGCCAGGTCGATGCGGCGATGGCGGGCGCGGTGAAACTCGATCCCTCGGTCGAGGACCGCCGCGCATGGTTCGGCCCGCTCGGGATGAACGGCTGGACCGCGCTGTGGGGGATCGAGCGCACCGGCGCTGCGAAATCGGGCGAGCGCGTGCTGGTGTCCGCCGCTGCCGGAGCGACCGGCATCCTTGCCGTGCAGATCGCCAAGCTGCTCGGCTGCGAGGCGTGGGGAATCGCGGGCGGGGCGGAGAAATGCCGCTTCCTCACCGATGAACTCGGGATCGCGGGGGCGGTCGATTACAAGGCGGGCGACCTCGGCGCACAGCTCGACGCGGCGGGCGGGTTCGACGTCTATTTCGACAATGTCGGCGGGGCCGTGCTGGACACGGTCCTCACCCGCATGAACCACTATGGCCGCATCGCGGTGTGCGGCCTGCTCGCCGATTACAATTCGGGTGAGCGCACCGCACCGCGCGAATTCGACCAGGTGCTGATGCGGCGCCTGCGCGTCGAGGGGTTCTTCTCGCCCGATTTCATGCACGAAGGTGAAGCGCTCACCGCCCGCCTGCGCGAATGGACCGAAACGGGCGAGCTCGTCATGCCCTATGACGTGACGCGCGGCCTCGACAACACGCTCGCGGCCTATCGAAAACTGTTCACCGGCGGCAATATCGGCAAGGTCATCGTGGAGCTGGAGCCATGAAGCTGCATCTCGAAGCGCGCGCGGAAATCGGCGACGTGATCGCCGCCTATGCCCACGCGATCGACCGCCGTCGCTGGGCAATGATGGACCGCCTGTTCCACGAGGACGCCGAATTCCAGTTCGGCACGGTTCTGGGCGACTGGCGCGGCTTCGTCGAACAGGCGCGCGCGATCATCGATCCCTGCCTCGCCACCCAGCACCAGCTGGGCCAGGTCCAGTTCGGCTTCGAGAACGACCTCGTGTGCCACACCGAAACCTACATGACCGCGATGCACACGGTCCCGGCGGGCTATCCGGTGGCCGAGGTCTTCCCGGACAAGGGCCGCACCTATTCCGCCGTCATCGCCGGGCGCTATGTCGACCGCTTCGAAAAGCGCGACGGTCGGTGGCGCATCGCGCGGCGCGTCGGGCTCTACGACTGGCGCGAATTCCGCGAGGTCGAGGGCGTGGACCTTTCGGACGTGCCCGAAGGCGCGAGCGGCTACCACGACGAGCGCGATCCCTCGACCCCGGTGGTGGCGCGCTTCCTCGGCTAGCCGCGCCGGATCGAAAAGACGCCCGACATCGTCGCGATCGCGTCCTCGCCGCACATAATCCGCCCGCTGGTATAGGCGGTGCGTCCGCCCAGCCGGTCGATCGTCACTTGCGCCTCGAGCCAGTCGCCCAGCCGTGCGGCGGCGAGGTAATTGACCTGCAGCGCGATGGTCGAGGGCGCGAGGCGGGGGCGCTCGGCATCGTATACCGCGTGGCTCAGGGCGACATCGGCGAAAGTCGAGATCACCCCGCCATGCGCGCCGTCCTTGTAATTGATGTGATGGGGGCAGACGCGCAGGCCCATGACCCGCACGCCCTCCCGCAAGGCCCCGAGGAAATAAGGGCCGCCATGGTCTAGAAAGCCGGGCGAGAAGCGGGCGGGCTCGAAGCCCGGGGGAGGGGGCGTGTCAGTCATGGGGGCGAGCATAGACCGCGATTGGCGCGGGCCAAATGCTATGAATTGTGCCAATGGTGAGGCGGGCAAGCGAGCGTAGGCTCGCGCCCATGGGACAGGAGACACCGATCATGGCCATCGAGGCTGCGCTCGCCGAGGCGGGCTCGTTCTGCGACATCGTGCGCGAACACGCGCAGGAACGCGGCGACACCCCCGCCTTCACCTATGGCGAGGAAACGATCACCTTCGCCGAGCTGGACGAGAATTCGAACCGCGTCGCCAACGCGCTCGCCGCGTTCGGGGTCAAGAAGGGCGAACGGGTCGCCTTCCTCGGCAAGAACCATCCGCTCTATTTCGAGGCGTTGCTCGGCGCGGCCAAGATCGGCGCGGTGATGACCCCGGTGAACTGGCGCCTCGCCGCGCCCGAGGTCGCCTATATCCTCGACAATTGCTGCGCCCGCGTCGTCTTCGTGGGCGAAGGCTTCGCGGACGTTCTGGCACGGGTGCGGGGACAGGCGCCCGACGTCGAGCAGGTGATCGGGATCGACGCGCCCGACCATGCCGGGACCGATTACCGCATCTGGCGCGACGGCTTTCCCGCCCGCCCGCCGGCCACGCGAGTCGGGCTTGAGGACGACGCGCTGCAGCTCTACACCTCGGGCACGACCGGTCGGCCCAAGGGCGCGGTGATGACCCACGGCTCGATCCTGTCGAGCCGCGATGCGGTCGGCCAGGGCGAAATGCGTAGCTGGCAGGAACCGGTCGAAGGCGACGTGACCCTGCTCGCCATGCCCTGCTTCCACATCAGCGGGACGGGAACGGGCATCGGCACGATGGTTGCGGGCTCCAATTCGATCGTCCTGCCCGAATACGACCCGACCAAGGCGCTGGAACTGATCGAGAACTACAACATCTCCAAGATCTTCCTCGTCCCCGCCGCGATCCAGATCCTCCTCAATCACCCGCGCGTGAAGGAAGTCGATTTCAGCCGCCTCAAGTATGTCACCTACGGCGCTTCGCCGATCCCGCTCGAACTGATGCGCGAGGCGATGGAGGTGCTGGGCTGCGGTTTCGTCCAGATGTACGGGATGACGGAGACGAGCGGCACGATCGTCGCGCTCGATCCCGAGCATCACGTGCCCGAAGGCAGCCCCCGGATGCGAAGCGTGGGAACGCCGCTTCCCGGTGTCGAGGTCAAGATCATCGACGAGGAGGGCAACACCCTGCCCGCGAGCACGGTCGGCGAGATCGCCACGCGCTCGTCGAAGAACATGAGCCGCTACTGGAACAATCCCGAGGCGACCGCCGAGACGATCGACGAGGACGGCTGGCTACGCACGGGCGACGCGGGCTATCTCGACGAGGACGGCTATCTCTACATCCACGACCGGGTGAAGGACATGATCATCTCCGGCGGAGAGAACGTCTACCCGGCCGAGGTCGAGAACGCGCTCTACGCCCATCCCAAGGTCGCCGACGTCGCGGTGATCGGCATCCCGAGCGAGAAATGGGGCGAAGAGGTCAAGGCCTGCGTCGTCGTGAAGGCGGGTGAGGAACTCACCGAATCCGAACTGATCCAGCATGCGCGCGAGCACATTGCCGGCTACAAGTGCCCGAAATCGGTCGATTTCATCGAGGCGCTGCCGCGCAACCCTTCCGGCAAGATCCTGCGCCGCGAACTTCGCGCGCCCTATTGGGAAGGCAAGGATCGGGCGGTGAACTGAGTGCAGGTTCGCCAGCTTGCCTATTTCGTGCCCGACATCGAACGCGCGGCGCGCAAGCATTCGCGCGCGTTCGGCTCCGGCCCCTTCTTCACCTTCCCCCACGTACCGCTGATCTCCAGCGTCCATCGCGGGGTGGAGCGCGCCTTCGACCATTCCTCGGCATACGGCCAGTGGGGCGACCTGATGGTCGAATTCGTCGCGCTCCACAGCGACGATCCGAGCGCGATAAGCGATGTCTTCCCGCCCGGCTCGGGCCGCTACGGCCTGCATCACGCGGCGATCTGGGTCGAGGATCTCGATGCTGCGATCGCCGATTACGAAGCGCGCGGAATGCCCCTCGCGCAGTATTCGGTCACGGCGTTCGGAACCGCCTTCGCCTTCCTCGATGCGACCGCGAGCCTCGGCCACATGATCGAACTCTACGCCCGCGACGAGGGGCTGGAGAATTTCTACGCCATGGTCCGCGATGCGGCGAAAGGGTGGGACGGCGCGGACCCGGTGCGCCCACTCGAACTCTAGGAGGCGAGGTCCGGCAGTCCGACCGCTTCGGCGCGGCATTCGGCATCGGCCAGCGCCGCGACGACCGACAGCGCGACGAGGCCCGGTTCGCCCAGTTCGCGCGCGACGGCGGCGGCTTCTTCATCGGTGATCGCGGTGTGTTCGAACACCATGCGCCTTGCATAGGCGAGCACAGCCTCGGACGCGCTCCCGCGCGCGCCCTCTCCCCCGCCGCCCTGTATGCCGTGCACCTCGGCGACGGCGCCGCGCACCGCTTCGACGAGGTCCGGTCCGAGCGCCTCGTGCGCGGCATCGCGGAACGCCGCGTAACGCGCGGCAAGCTCGGGCGTACCGGCGAGTGCCCCGGCCACCGATCCGCTCATTCTGCCGGCTCCGGCACGGCGGGAGTGGGCAGGACCGTGCGATCCATCTGTTCGGGTTCCAGTCCCAGCACGATCAGCGCCTTGGCGAGCGCGAGGAACAGGGTCACGCCAAGGCCCAGCTCGGCGATCTGCTCGGGCGACAGGTGGCGTTTGATGGCCGCCTTCGCATCGCCGGTAAGCAATTCGGGATCGTGGATCAGCGCATCGGTGAATTTCAGCACCGCCTTTTCCGCATCGTTCAGCCGGGCGGAGGTTTCATAGCCGTCGTCGATGTCGTCCACGACATCTTCGCCCAACCCCTCGGCCACCGCCTTGTCGAAGCGGACATTGCGGCAGAACCCGCATTCGGTGACGCGCGCGTTCCGCATCCGGGCGACTTCCTTCAGCCGCGCCGCGACCACGTCGCTGTCCCAGAACCGCCCGTAGAGTTCGGCGAAGGCGTTCGCGATGGCGGGTTGGTGGGCGAGGACCGAGCCGAAATGGGCGGGCTCGCCGGGGATCGCAGAGGAGGCGCGGGGGATGGTCGACATGGGGTTTCTCCTTGGGGCCGAGTGTAACGCGCCGCGCGCCGCGCCGCCGCCTCCACATTTTCAGAGGGGGCCGCGCGGCGCTTCCCGTGGCACGTTCGCACCATCGAATGACCGGGAGAAACCGCCATGCCGGGACAGGCACAACACGTGATCGAGCAATTCTGGCGCATCCAGGACGAGGGCGACTATACGAAGCTCGCACCGCTCTTCGCCGAGGACGCGGTGGTCGAGGATCCCGTGTGGGGGACGTACCGGGGGCGCGAGGCGATCCTGTCGTTCATGACAAAAATGGTCGAGGAAATGGGCAACCGGAAGATCACCTTCACCGTCGACGAGATCTGCGGCGACGACCACGCCTGCTGGGCGCGCTGGACGCTCCATTCGCCCGAAGGCACGCGCGGCGGCTGCGGCATCTACAAGGTCTCGGACGGGCACCTGACCTATTACCGCGACTACATGGACCCGCCTGCGGGCGAGTGAGTCACATCCTGCGGTAGAGGTCGTGCCCGCTATCCACGATCTGCAGGATCGGGAGCGGCAGGTTCGGATCGGGATCGCTCCCCGGCTGGTCGGTCAGCGGGACGCGCCAGTCCATGACATACTGCCGCTTTGAAATGCGCCATTCCATCTCGCCGTCGGGATCGCTTGGCGGCGGTCGCTTCTCGAATTCGTCGAGATAGCGCCCGCCGTAGAGGTTGCCCTGCCAGCTGCCGTCCTCCTGCTGGCGGATGCCGGTCGCCATGCCATAGCATTCCGCGCTCGCCCGGGTCGGCGAATGAAGCCGGATCGCAATGCCCGAAAGCATGTGCCAGCGGCGCTGGCTGGCGCGCTCGATCTCCATCACCACGGG
The DNA here is from genome assembly GCF_001719165.1 of Erythrobacter litoralis. Taxonomy (NCBI): domain Bacteria; kingdom Pseudomonadati; phylum Pseudomonadota; class Alphaproteobacteria; order Sphingomonadales; family Erythrobacteraceae; genus Erythrobacter; species Erythrobacter litoralis. The sequence continues at coordinate 174,286 of NZ_CP017057.1, read as the reverse complement.
CACGAAATCCGCCGCCGTGCCGGAAAAGAAGCCGTAATCGACCGGCGCATCGGGCCAGTAGCAACTCGCCTGCCCTTCGTCGTCGAGCCAGTCGAGCGTGCGCGAATAGCGCTGCATGACCTCAGCGATCTCCTGTTTTGCGATCAGCGCCTCGAGCCGCGCGCCCGGCCCCGTGCTCGCGCTCACAGCCGCGCCTCCCACCATGCGGGGATGGTGAGGGGAAAGCGTTCCTGCGCGGTCCGCATCGCCTCGCTCGCGTCCTCGGGCAGGGCCGGGTCGCGGGTCGGTGGCAGCCCCCCGCCCGCGCCCTCGACCGGACCCACATACTCGAGCCGGATGTCCTCCAGCACTTCGGCGAAATCGTGGCCCTCGTGGTGGTCGGACATCTGGTGCGCGTAGAAGGCCCACTTGTCCCTGAAGGAGAGCAGGCAATAGTACGACCGCTCGGCCTCGCCCTTCCAGTATTCGTAGCGGATCACGCCCGCCTCGGTCCGGAAAGTCTCGAGCACCATGCTCCGCATGATCGCCTCCCAAGCCTCCTCCTTGCCCGGCTTGATCCTGATATGTGCAAGCAATGTCGCCATGGCGGTCTCCTTCAGGCGGGGGTGAGGTCGAGCCACAATTCACGGATACCGAGCATGATGCCGCCCTGGTGGGCGAAACTGTTGCCCGGCGCATAGGCAATACCGGAAAGGGTATCGCACAGCCGGTTCCACGCGATCGTCTGTTCGAGCCGCGACAGGTTCGAGCCCGGACACGAGCGCGGTCCCTGGCTGAAAGCGAGGTGGCGGGTCGCCGCACGGCGGTCGAGCTTCACCTCGAGCGGGTTCTCGAATTCGTCCGGGTCGATATTCGCCGCCGCCCAGCGCAGGTGGAGCATGGAGCCGGCGGGCACGCGCACGCCCTGGAACACCTCGTCCCGCGCACAGATGCGGGTCGAAAGCCCCTGCGTGGGCGAGCGCAGACGCATCCCTTCCTCGATGAAGGTGCGGATCGCGGTGCGGTCGGCGCGGATCGCATCGAACAGCCCCTCGCGTTCGCAGGCGAGCTGCGCCTGTTCGGCGATGGCGTATTGCGTCGTCTCCAGCCCGCCGATCACCATCGCGTAGACGATCCCGCCGACCTCGTCGTCGGTCAGTGTGCGCCCGAGCGCCTCGTATCTGGTCTGCGTGAGGAAGGAGATCATATCCTCCTTCGGATTGGCACGCTTCTCGCGGGTCTTCTCGGCGACGTAGTCCTTCATACCGTCCAGCAGGCGGAACTTCTCGGCGGTCTGTTCGGGCGTGAGCAGGTTGCGGTGCGTGCGCCCGTGGACATAGGACATGACCTGCGCGTTGCCCCATTCCTCGAGCTCAGGGATGTCCACTTGCGGAAAGCCGAGCACGCTCGCCATCACGCGCTGCGGCAGGGGGCGGGCGAATTCGGCGACGAAATCGATCGTCTCGCCCGCGCGGGCGCGGTCGATCATGGGGCCGAGCAGGTCATCGACATGGCGCTCGATCATCGCGGCGTGTCGGGTGCAGCCCGGCCCGACCCACGGATCGGTCAACTCCTTGCGGTGCGCGCGCCACAATTCGGGGGTCGGGCGGAGCGAGACGATCGAGGCGACCATGGCGTCGATATCGGGGATGTGCGCGGGCATCTCCCCTGATTCGAGGATCTGCGCGACCAGCAGCGAAAGCGTGGGCGGGAAGCGCTCCCAGTCGCGCACGACGCGCTTGATGTCCTCGTACTTGGTCAGCACGAAGGCATCGCTTTCCGGTGTCAGCCCCTCTCCCGGAAGGCGCTGGACGGGCGCGTGTTCGTGAAGGATCGCATAGGCATCGTACCAGTGTTCCTGCGCGCCGGGAGCGAACAGGTCGACATCCTCGAGCCGTCGCGGCGGTGCGGCGCGCGAACCCGATGCGTTTTCCAGCTCCCTTTCCAAAACCGGCTCCCACCAACAGGGCGTCGCCCCTGCGCCATGCAAACGCACGCTTGGCAAAAGCGCCAATTGCCGCGCCGGGCGCGCGCCCGCACCCTTTGTCCGCCAAGCGCGCCGCTACGGAAACGGGCTATTTTGCCAGTGAGGCACCTCTTCGGGAGAGACCGCCATGAGCCGCATTTCCAAGCTTTCCCCCGACCAGTGGGATCCCCGCCTACGCGAGGCGGTGAACCCGGAGGCGCTGAGCGAGCTCGAGCAGGGGCTGACCCGTTTCTTCGCCCATTGTCCCGAGCAGGCGCTCGGCCTGATGGGCTTCGGCGGAGCGCTGAAGATGCACCGCAGCCTGCCCGACCGGCTGGTCGAGCTGGTCCGGCTGAGGATCGCCTTCTTCAACCAGTGCCGTTCCTGCATGGCGATACGCTATTCCGATGCGGTCGCGGACGGGGTGGACGAAGGGCTGGTCTGCTCGCTCGAACGCCCGCAGGAGGCGGACAACCTCACCCCGGCGGAGAAGGCCGCGATCCGCTACGGCGAGCTGTTGGCGACCGACCACCTCGCGATCGGCGATGACACCTATGCCGAGCTGCGCGAGCATTTCAGCGAGGCGGAGATCGTCGAACTCGGCATGACCTGCGCCTTCTTTGTCGGCTTTGGAAGGCTCGCGGCGACGTGGCACATGGTCGAGGAATTGCCGCAGGCCTTCCGTGAGGCGGAAAGCATCGCGCCGTGGGGCGCGGAGCGGGTCGAGGTACGCTGATGGCGACGCAGGCGGAAGGCTCCGGACCGCAAGTCAACCTGTTCGATCCCGAAGTGCAGCAATGCCCGTGGGACGCCTATCGCACCTTGCGCGAAGAGGCGCCGGTTTATCGCATCCCGGGCACCGACATCTTCGTCGTCAGCCGCTACGAACACGTGCGCGAAGTGCTGATGGACCCGCAGCGCTTCCCCAGCAGCGCGAAGAACGAATTGATGCGCGCCAGCCCCACCGATGTCGAACGCGGGCGCAAGGTCGCCGAACGCTTCAAGGCAAAAGGCTGGCTCCCCGCCCCAACCCTCGCCGGCCGCGACGATCCGAACCACAAGCAGATGCGCGCGATGTTCAACGAGGCGTTCAAGCCGAGCCGCATCAAGGAAATCGATCCGCGCGTCGAAAACCTCGCCTACGAACTGATCGACGGGTTTCTCGACGAAGGCGAATGCGACTGGGTGAGCCGGTTCTGCATCCCCCTGCCGCTGTTCATCATCGGCGAGCAGATGGGCGCTAAGCGCGAGGACATGTGGCGGATCAAGGGCTGGACCGATGCCTTCTTCCACCGCATCTCGATGATGCTGCCCGAGGACCGCCATCTCGAAATGGTCGACCGCGAGATCGAGGCGCAGCACTATTTCCAGCCGATCTTCGAGAAGCTGCGCGAACAGCCGGACGAAAGCCTCATCTCGGTGCTGGTCAACACGGTGATCGAGGGCTGGGGCCGGCCCTTGAACGACAACGAACTCCATGCCGAGATGATGGCCGACACCTTCGTCGGCGGGTCGGAGACGACCACCAATGCGCTCGCGGCGGGGATGAAGCTGCTGATCGAGAACAAGGATGTGTGGGCGAAGCTCAAGTCCGATCCGGACCGCTACATGAGAACCTTCGTCGAGGAGGTGCTGCGGCTCGAAAGCCCGGTGCAGTCGCTGATGCGCTTCGCCCACGAGGATGTCGAACTCGCCGGAGTGACGATTCCCGCGGGCTCGATCATCAATGTCCGCTATGGCGCGGCGAACCGGGACGAGAGCGCGTTCGAATGCCCCGAAAAGCTCGATCTCGACCGGCCGCGCGCGGGCGCTCACATGGCATTCGGGTCAGGGACGCACCACTGCCTCGGCGCGCCGCTCGCCCGGCGCGAGCTGACCTGGGGCTTCACCGCCGTGGTCGACCGGTTCGAGGACATGGACTTCGCGGAAGGGAAGAACGACTTCACCTACCACCCGCATTTCCTGCTTCGCAGCCTCAAACAGCTGCACATCACCTTCGAGCCGAAAAAGCGCTAGGCGTTGGCGCGCGCCGCGCTGCGCCCGGCGATGTAGCCGAAGGTGAGCGCCGGGCCGAGCGTGCCGCCAGCGCCTGCATAGATCCCGCCCGTGGGGCAGGCGATCGCGTTGCCCGCGCCGTAAAGTCCGGCGATCGGCTCGCCATCATGGCCGAGGATGCGCGCTTGCCCATCGGTGCGCGGGCCGCCATTGGTGCCTAGCATCCCCATGTGAACCGGCACGGCATGGAACGGCGCCTGTTCGACAGGGCCGAGCGTCACGGCCGTGCCTTCGCGGGTGCGGTCGCCGTAGAAATGGTCGTAGGCGGAGGTGCCGCGCTGGAAATCCGGGTCGTGGCCGTCGCGTGCGTGGGCATTGAACCGCTCGACCGTCGCCGCGAGCGCGGCTGCGTCGATTCCCAGCTTCGCGCCGAGTTCGTCGATCGTGTCAGCGCTCGTCACCCAGTCCGGCAGGGGTTGGCCCGGCATGCGCGTGCCCAGCGGATAGCGCGCTGCGTATTGCGCGTCGAACACCAGCCAGCACGGCATGTTGGGATACGAATAGGTCTGCGCATCGAACTGGTGGAACGCGCCCGCCAGCGCCGAATAATTCGCCGCCTCATTGCAGAAGCGTCGGCCCGCGGCGTTGACCATGATCGAATGCGGCACGGTGCGCTCGATCAGCATCGGAGCGGCTCGCCCGCCGCCCTCGGGCCATGGCGCGCCGGGATCGGCGAGCGTCGGCGACCACCATGCGCTCGTCATGTTGCCGAGCTTCGCGCCCACCGCCATCGCGAGTTTCAGCCCCTCGCCCCGCGCGGTCGGCGGCGATGCGGGTGCGGGTGCGGGGCCGCGCAGGAAGGTCTGTCGCAGGTCCTGGTCCCATTCGAAGCCCCCGGTCGTGATGATGACGCCGGACCGGGACGAAAGCGCGAAGGGCATGCCGTCTCTCTCGCCCTCTATGCCGGTGATCCGGTCGCCCTCGCGTACCAGCCGCTTCGTCTCCACCCCGGTGAGCGGCTCGATCCCCCTTTCGAGGCAGGCCTTGAGCAGCCGGCCGACCATCGCCTGTCCGAAACCGCGCTCGTTCGCCTCCATCCGGCGCTTCAATTCCTGCGGCGGGACCACCGCCGTGCCACCTCCGAGCGGCGTCTCGCGCAGCATCATCGGGCGGGGTTCCTCGATTCCGTAGACCCGGCCCGCCCATTCGCCGAGCTCGCGATAATCGAAAAGGTCATGGTCGAGCGCCCGCCCGCCTTCGGGCCGCGCACCCGGGCGGTCGAGATAGTAATCGGGATATCCTTCGAGCAGCGCGACCTTCAGCGCGCCTGCATCCTCTAGAAAGGCGAGCGCTTCCGGCCCGGTATCGACGAAAGCCTCGAGCGTTTCATCGACGAGATCGCCGTGATCGAGCGCGCGGAAATAGGCGAGCGCATCCTCGCGGCTGTCCGCCATGCCCGCCGCGCGCTGGCGCGGATTGTCGGCGACCCAGATGACGCCGCCCGACACCGCCCCCGTGCCGCCGACCCTCTCGAAACGTTCGACGAGCGCGACCTTCGCCCCCGCCTCGTGCGCGGCCAGAGCGGCTGTCATTCCAGCAGGGCCGCAGCCCAGGACGATGATGTCGAGCGTTTCCATGGCCGCCATCATCGTCTGCGCGCGCGCAATGCCAATTCGTCATTTTGGCAAGGTGCGCGCACGCTTGCGCCCGGCTAGGCAGAACCCATGCGAGGGAGACAGATGCCATGAAACTCGAAGGAAAGGTCGCCGCCATCACCGGGGGCACGGCAGGGTTGGGACGCGGGATCGCGGAGGCGTTCCTGCACGAAGGCGCCAAGGTCGCTTTGTTCGCCCGCAACCGGGAAAAGGGCGAGCGCGTGGTCGAGGAATTGCGCGTCGGCCGCGGCAGCCGGGACCGGGTCGCCTTCTTCGCTGGCGACGCCATGAACCAGTCCGATGTCGAAGGATTCGTCGATGGCGTTGTCAGGAAATTCGGCACTATCGACATCCTGGTCAACAATGCGGGCGGGGCGGGCGATCTCCAGCCGCTCGCGCAATTGTCGGACGAGGCGTTTGACGAGGCGATGAAGTGGAACGTCTATTCCACCTTCTGGGCAACCCGCCGCGCCCTCGCCACGATGCTCTCCAAGAAAGCCGGGCGGATCATCAACATCAGCTCGATGGAGGGCAAGCACGGCAAGCCAGTCCTCACCGCCTATACCGCCGCCAAGCACGCGGTGAACGGGATCACCAAGAGCCTCGCGCGCGAGGTCGGCGAGCAGGGGATCACCGTCAATTCGATCTGCCCCGGCCTCGTCATCACCGACATCATCCGCAATAACGGCCCGGCGACGGCCAAGGCGATGGGGATGGAGTTCGAGGAGATGATCGACATGTTCGCTGCCGAAAGCGCGATCAAGCGGCCCAACACGGTCGAGGAAATCGCCGCGGTCGCGCTGCTCCTCGCCTCACCGGAGGGCGCGGGCATCACCGGCGCGCAGATCAGCGTAGACGGAGGCACCACGCAGTATTGATCGGGGGCGTACGGCCCGCGAGCGTTCAGCTGCCTTCCAGCTTCGCCATCGCCGCCTCGACCGAGGCCTGGATGTCGATCGCCTGCGGATTGCCGCGCAGGGTGACGCCGCCATTGGGCTGGATGTTCTGGCCGGTGACAAAGGCATTGTCGCTGCACAGCCACAGACAGGCATGGGCGACATCTTCGCTCGTGTTGAGGCGGCCCAGCGGGTAGCGCGGCAGGAAAGCATCGACGATGCCGGGCGTCGCGAAGGCGCCCTCTGTCATCGGGCTGTGGGTGAAGGCGGGAGAGACGGTGTTCGCCTTGATCCCGAGATGGCCGTAATCATTGGCGATGCATTCGATCATCGCCTCGCCCGCGCGCTTCGACGCGATGTAGGCGGCGTGGTTGTTGAGCAAGGCCTTGGTCGTCGCCGATGAAAGCGAGATAAGCGAGCCGCCGGTCGGGTCCTGTTCGCTCATCACCCGCACGAAGGCCTGAAGGAAGTGGTGCACGCCCTTGAACTGGAGGTCGGTGATCCGGTCCAGTTCGTCCTGCGTGATCTCGAGGAATCCCGCGAGCAGGCCCCAGCCGGTCGTGTTGATGGCCGCATCGACCCGGCCCATGTCCGCCTTCGCCTTGTCGGCAAGCGCGTGGACCTGTTCGTGGCTCGATATGTCGCACAGCGCATAATGCCCGCCGATTTCCTCGGCCAGTTCGGCGAGAACGTCCTCGTGTCGCCCCGCGACCATCACCGTGGCGCCTTCCTGCGCGAAGAGGCGCGCGGTGACCTGCGCGATGTTTCCTTTCGTCGCCGCACCGAGAATGACGGCTGTCTTGCCTTCGAGCTGGCCCATGACGTGCTCCTCCCGTGAATGTCGTTCTATGCGCCCCGTTCTAGGCCGCCTCGCCCGCGCGCGCCCTTCACAAAAGTGTCCATTGTCCGCTCGCCCACCCTCGCGGATAGGCCGGGGAGCGAAAAAGTGGAGGATGCGCGCGATGTTCACTGGCCCGATCGAGGACCGCCTCGAAATCCGCGAACTGGCGGAAATCTACGGCGACGGCGTGGTCCGCATGGACAAGGACACCTGGGCCTCGGTCTGGGCCGAGGATGCCGACTGGGACTTCATGGGCATGCAATTGAAGGGCCGCGAGCAGATCGTCGGGACATGGCTCGGCGCAATGGCGAATTTCGACGCGGTGAGCTTTTCCTGCGTTCCGGCCTCGATCGAGGTAGACGGCAATACCGCCAGATCGCGCATCCAGACGCAGGAAGTGCTCAAGGCGAAGGACGGCACGACCCGCATGATCGGCGGGCTCTACACCGACGAACTCGAAAAACGCGGGGGCCGCTGGGTCTATACAAAACGCGCCTTCGCCATCGTCGCCGAATACAACCCGCAGGAAGGATAAGCGCCCCCAATGGCCAAGATCGTCATCGCCGCCCAGATCGACCTCGATCCCGCCCAGCGCGCCGAAGCGCTGAGAAGCGCCAAGCCGCATATCGACGCCGCGCTCGAACAGCCGGGTTGCCTCGCCTATGACTGGAGCGCGGACGGCAACAACCCCTCGCGGGTCAACGTGTTCGAGGAATGGGAAAGCGAGGAAGCGCTCGCCGCGCATTTCGCCGGACAGGCCTATGCCGGGATGCGCGACCATATCGGCAATTTCGGCCTCACGAATGCGGCAAGCCGCAAATATCGCGTCGATGCCGAAGGGCCGGTCTACAATTCGCAGGGCGTGGCGACCGAGGCGTTTGACTGAAATCCTCGGAGCGATCCTCGCTGGAGGGCAGGCGCGCCGTTTCGGCAGCGACAAGGCGCATGCGACCTGGCGCGGACGGCGTCTGATCGACCATGTCGCCGATGCGCTGGGCGGGCAGACCACCGCGCTTATCGTATGCGGTCGCAAGGAGCCCGGTTTCGGCTGCGTGGCCGACCTGCCCGCGCCCGGCCTCGGCCCGCTCGGCGGGCTCCATGCGGCGCTCGTCTTCGCCGAGACGCTCGGGTTCGCCCATGTCCTGTCCGCCGGAGTGGATTGCCCGGACCTTCCGGCCGACCTCGCCCTGCGCCTCGCGGGAGAGGGCGCGGGCATCGTCGCCGACCAGCCGGTGGTCGGTCTCTGGCCCGTCACGGCGTGCGCCGACCTCGCCGAATTCATCGAGAGCGGCGGGCGCGCGCTTTACGGCTTTGCCGACAGCATCGGCGCGCGGCGCATCCGGCTCGCCGCGCGGCTGCTCAACGTGAACCGACCCGAAGACCTCGCCTGAGGCGTCAGAGCTTGAGCATCTGCTTGCCGCGGTTCTGCCCGCTGAACAGCCGTTGCAACGTGTCGGGCGCGTTTTCGAAACCGTGCTGGATGTCTTCCTGGTATGTAAGCCGCCCGTCCTTGACGAAGCCTTCGAGCCGCTTGCGGATCGCGGGAAATTCGCCCGCCCAGTCGAGCACGATGAAGCCCGCCATGCTCGCGCGGCGGAAGACGAGGTTGAAGTAGTTCTCCGGACCGGCGGGAAGCTGTCCGGTTTCATAACGGCTTATCCCGCCGCAGATGACGACGCGGGCACCGGTCGCGATCCGGCCGAGCATGTCGTTGAGGATCGTGCCGCCGACATTGTCGTAGATGACATCGACGCCGCGCGGGCAGTGCTCCTTGATCTGCTCCTTCACGCCGCCCGCCTTGTAGTCGATCGCGGCGTCGTATCCCGCTTCCTCGACCAGCCATTTGCACTTTTCGGGACCGCCCGCGATGCCGACCGCGCGGCAGCCGGCGATCTTGGCGAGCTGGCCGACGACACTCCCGGTGGCGCCTGCCGCGCCGGAGACGAGAACGGTGTCGCCAGCGACCGGCTTTCCGACCTTGAACAGCCCGCAATAGGCGGTGAGCCCGGTCGTGCCGAGTACCGACAGCACCGCGGTCGGCGACAGTTCGGTTTCCACCCTGGTCAGCCCCTCGCCGTCGGTGACGAGGTATTCGCGCCAGCCGGTCGTGCCGAACACCATCTCCCCTTCTGCGAACTTGCCGTTATTGCTTTCCACGACCTCGCAGATGCCGCTGCCGCGCATCACGTCGCCGATGTTCATCGGCGCGACGTAGTCGGCGATGTTCTCCATCCAGCCCTTCTGCGCCGGGTCGAAGCCGAGATAATGCGTCTTCAGCAGCATCTCGCCATCCCCGGGATCGGCCAGCTCGGTTTCGACCAGCTTGAAATCGCCGTCCTGGATGCCGCGGCCGCGCGGGTGGCCGTTGAGGAGCCATTGGCGGGTGGTGGTGGGCATGCAATCCTCCTTTGGTTGGCATCCCTATTGCGGTGGCGGAGGCGCGCTCTCCACGGACAAAAGTGTCAGTCGCTGGCGCGCCGCCCTGTGGTATCCTGAGGATCAAGGAGAGGTGCGATGGGTATCGAGACGCAAAAGACGTTCTGCCGGTTCTGTCACGCCAATTGCGCGATGATCGTCGATGTCGAGGTCACGGGCGATGGCACGCGCAAGGTGGTCGAAGTGCGCGGCGATCCCGACGACCCGGCCTACGGCGGCTATACCTGCCTCAAGGGCCGCGAGCTGCCGGATTCTCACAATGCGGAGCATCGCCTCAAGCACTCGCTCGTCAGGAACGAGGCGGGCGAATTCGTCGAGACGCCGATGGACGATGCTCTCGCCCATGTCGCCGACGAGCTGCGCCGGATCATCAATGAACACGGCCCCCATTCGGTCGCGGTCTTCATGGGTTCGGGCGGATTCCAGAACTCCGCTGCCATGGCGGCGAGCCTCAGCTTCGCCCAGGGCATCGGGAGCCGCAATTTCTACACCTCGGTCACGCTCGACCAGCCGGCCAAGGTCTACACCACGATGCGCTACGGAAGGTGGATGGGCGGGCCCAACACCTTTTCGGAAAGCGATGTTGCCATGTTCATCGGCAACAATCCCGTCGTCTCGCACTATGCCCCCGTCGGTGGCGTCCCGCCGTTCAGCCCGTCGCGCCGGATCCGCGATCGGCAGGCGCAGGGCATGAAGCTGATCGTCGCCGACCCGCGCGAAAGCGACGTCGCGCGGCTCGCCGATCTGTACCTGCCGGTCAAGCCGGGCGAGGACCCCGCGCTGCTCGCCGGGATGCTCAACGTCATCATCACCGAAGAGATTTACGACCGCAATTTCGTTGCCGCCCATGTCGACGGCTTCGACGAGCTTGCCCGGGCGGTGGCGACGATGACGCCCGAGGTCGCGGCGGAACGCGCCGGACTCGAACCCGACCAGATCATCGCGGCCGCGCGCATGTTCGCGGGCGGCACGAAAGGCTGCGCGGTGACTGGCACGGGTCCGGAAATGGCGGGGAACGGGACTCTCACAGAATATCTCGTCACCTGTCTCAACACTGTATGCGCGCGCTTCAAGCAGGAGGGCGAAAAGGCCGCGATCCCCGGCGTCTTCACGCCGCAGCAGGGCCCGCGCCGTGCGCAGGTCGCCCCGCCCGTGCCGATGTTCGGGGCGGAGGGCATGCCGAAATCGCGCTTTCGCGGGCTCGGCCATCTCGGCTGGGAGATGCCGTGCAACGTGCTTGCCGATGAAATCCTTACTCCCGGCGAAGGGCAGGTGCGCGCCTTCATCTCGGTCGGCGGCAACCCGGTCGTGGGCTTTCCGGACCAGCAGAAGATGGTCCGTGCACTGGATGACCTCGACCTGTTCGTGCAGATCGACCCGTGGATGAGCGCGAGCGCGAAGCGGGCCGATGTCGTGCTCGCCCCTTCGCAATGCCTCGAGCGGGAGGACATCACGAACCTGTCCGAATGGTGGCACGAGGAACCCTATGCCCGCTATGTCGAAGCGGTCGCGACCCCGCCGGGCGACGTGATCGACGAATGGGAGATGTTCTGGACGCTGGCGAAGCATCTGGGCACACCGATGAACCTTGCAGGCGGCCCGCTGCCGATGGATCGCAAGCCGACGAAGGAGGAATTCCTCGACCTGTCGGTCGCCGGCTGCCTTGTCCCTCCCAGCCAGGTGCGGCGCGATTGCGCGGCCAATGCCGGCGCGGCGGTGGTCTATTCGGACAAGCACCCGCTGGTCGATCCGGCCGACAAAGGCGAATTCCACCGCTTCGACCTGGCCTGCGGCGACATGCCCGCAGCGATCCTGCGCTATGCCGACAACCCGCCGCTCAAGGCGGGATATGATTTCAAGCTCATCAGCCGAAGGTCGAAGACGCGTTTCAATTCGATCGGCCATCCGCTGAAGAAATTGCAGGAAAAGACCACCACCAACCCCGCCTATATCCACCCCGACGACATCGCGGCTCTCGGCCTCGTCGAAGGCGGCATCGTCGAGATCAGCAGCCCCCACGCGACCATTCACGGCGTGGTCAAGGCGAGCGACAAGGTCCGCCGCGGGCTGGTTTCCATGGCCCATGCCTATGGCGATGCCGATGCGTCGAAGGAGGATGTGCGGACGCGTGGTTCCTCGACCAACCGGCTTACCAGCGACACGGTCGATATCGACCCGATCACCGGGCAGGCGCTGCAGAGCGCGATTCCCGTGAAGCTCGTCGCTGCCTGACCCTTCCATAACGAAAACAAGGAAAACCCATGCCAGACAATCGGCGCTTTCTGTTGCAGCGTCGCCCCGATGGCGAGCCGGTGCGAGAGGATTTCGAACTGGTCAGCGAGCCGACCCCGGATCTCGCGCAGGGGCAGTTCCTGATCCGCAACCATTACGCCTCGCTCGACCCGGCCATGCGCGGCTGGATGGATGCGGGCGGGAATTACATGCCCCCGATCCCCTTGGGCGATCCGGTTCGCGCGACCACGATCGGCGTGGTCGAAGAAAGCCGCGCCGAAGGCTTCGAGGCGGGCATGTGGGTGATGGGCCTCAATGCGCTCGAGGATTATTCCGTGGGCGTCGCGGGCGGGTTCACCCAGCCGATCGACCCGTCGATGGTGCCCGAAGTGACGAATTACCTCTCGCTGTTCGGCGCGGTCGGAATGACGGCCTATTTCGGCTTTCTCGAAGTGTGCGCGCCGAAAGAGGGCGAAACCGTGCTGGTAACGGGCGCTGCCGGAGCGGTCGGCAGCGTCGTCGGCCAGCTTGCCAGGATCAAGGGCTGCCGCGCGGTCGGGATCGCGGGCGGGCCGGAAAAATGCGCGCGGCTGACCGAGAAATACGGCTTCGACACGGCGATCGATTACAAGGGCAAGGACGAAGCGGCCCTGACCAAGGCGATAGCCGAGGCCTGCCCCGACGGGGTCGACGTCATCTTCGAGAATGTCGGCGGGATCATCCTCGATGCTGGGCTGATGAATCTCAACCTCCATGCCCGCGTCGGGCTGTGCGGGCTCATCAGCGAATACAACACCGAGCCGCGCGGCATCCGCAATCTGTGGCAGCTGATCGTCAAGCGGGCGCAGATCCGCGGCCTGCTCGTGGCCGATTACGTAGAGCGTTTCGGCGAGGGAGCGGCGCAGATGGGCGAATGGGCAGCGGCCGGTAAGATCACCATCGACGAGCATGTCGATGAAGGGCTCGAAAACGCCTTCGACAGCTTCATGCGCCTTTTTGCCGGGTCGAACCAGGGCAAGATGATCCTCAAGATCGCCTGATGCGCTCCCTGCTGGTCCTGTCGGGCGGGCATCCCTACGAGGAAGAGCCTTTCGAGGCCTTCATGCACGCGCTCGGCGATTGGGATGTGACCCATCTCACCCATCCCCAAGCCGAGGAAGCGGTCGCGCGCGGCGCGGCGGAGCAAGCGGACGCGCTGCTGCTTTATGACATGCCGGGCTACACCTTCGCCGACGGCACGGTGACGGCCCGCCCGCCCTCCCGTGATTTCGCAAGAGCGATCACGCGGCGCTTCGAGGCCGGGCGCGGCGCGGTCGCGCTGCACCATGCGCTTGCCGGTTGGGCCGAATGGGATGAATGGCACGACTGGCTCGGCGGGCGCTTCTTCTACCAGCGGGGAAAATGGCGTGGGCACGCGTTTCCGGATTCGGGCTATCGCCACGATGTCGAATATTCGGCGTGCGTCGTTGCCGATCACCCGGTCACGGCAGGCCTTCCTGAAAGCTTCGCCGTCACCGACGAGCTTTACCTGTGCCCCATCGACGAAAGCGCCATCACCCCGCTGATCCGCGCCGAGGGCTTTTCGTTCACGCCCGCGAATTTCCATTCCGCCGCCAATGCGGTGGCAGGCGACATGTTCAGCCGGGCGGGCTGGGACCACCCGCCCGGGTCGAACTGCGTCGGCTGGGAGACGCGCGCGATCGATGCGCCGATCATCTACCTCCAGTTCGGCGACGGCCCCGCGGCCTATGGCAACCGCCATGTCCGCCGGGCCGTTGCCAATGCGCTGAATTACATTTCGGGAGAGGAACCATGAGCAATATCGAGAAGGTCCGAGCCTTTGTCGGCCACTGGAACAGCGGCGACATGGACGCGATGTACGCGATGTGCGCCAAGGATGTGGTCTGGCACAATATCCCGATGGAGCCCTTCACCGGCAAAGCGGCGATGCGCGAGGCGGTCGCGGGCTTCATGGCCAATGTCGAGGGCTGCGAGTGGGAGATCCACGAAATCGCCGAAAACGGCGATGCGGTCCTGACCGAACGGACCGACAATTTCCGGCTGAAGGGCGGCGCCCGCGCCTCGCTCAGGGTGATGGGCACGTTCGAATTCGGCGCCGACGGGCTCATCACCCAGTGGCGCGACTACTTCGACATAGGGGAATTCCAGCGCGAATTCGCGGGGGGCTGAGGCGATCCTAACACATTCGCGCAGTGCGCGCGTGGGGCAGGGGGCGTTAGGTATCCAGCCAGCACATCTCTCCGGTTGGGAGCCGCAGCCATGAACAAGCCCGAGGGCAACGTCTTCGCCCCCCAGACGCTGGTCGACCCGTTCGATTATTACCGCGCCGTGCACGATGCGGGCATCGCCATCGAACACCTGCCCGAAATGAACACCTTCGTGGTCTACAGCTACGATCTGTGCAGCGAGGCGAACACGAAGCCCGACATCTTCTCGAACGATTTCAGCACGCTGATGGGCCGCGAGGCGGACGAGGAAATCAAGGAGATCCTCAAGGAAGGCTGGGACGACGTCCCCACCCTCCTCACCGCCGATGCGCCGGTTCACACCCGCAACCGCAAGCTCGTCAACCTCGCCTTTTCCGCCCCGCGCGTGAACGCGATCGAGGAGGACATGCGCGCGAAATCCATCGAACTGATCGAGGCTTTCGCCGATGCGGGCGAATGCGAATTCGTCGAGCAATTCGCAGTGCCGCTGCCGGTCGCGATGATCGCAGGCCAGATCGGGCTCGACGACAATCCGAAGAAGGTCAAGGAATGGTCCGACGCCGCCGTCGACCGCTTCAGCCAGATGGTCGATCACGAGCGCAAGAAGGAATGCGCGCGCAGCCTCGTCGAATTCCAGCACTACATGAAGGGCAAGATCGACGACCGCCGCGAAAATGGCGGCGATGACCTCTTGACCGACCTTGTCGAGGCGCGGGTCGAGGGCGAGACGCCGCTGACCGATGCCGAGATCATGTCGATCATGCAGCAATTCATGGTCGCCGGGAACGAGACGACCACCTCGACGCTGGCAGGCGGCCTGCTCCAGCTGATCCGCAATCCCGACCAGATGGAAAAGGCGAAGGCGGCGGCCGGCGGGCGCGATCCCAAGGTCATCACCAATCTCGTAGAGGAGGCGCTGCGCTACGAAACCCCGACCGCGGGCATGTGGCGCGTGGTCAAGCAGGACACCGAACTGGGCGGCGTGAAAATGCCCGCGGGTTCGGTCGCCCAGCTGCGCTATGCCGCTGCGAACCGCGATCCCGCGAAATTCGAGGACCCGGACCGTTTCGACATCGAGCGCAAGAATGCCCGCGCGCATCTCGCTTTCGGCAAGGGGCCGCATATGTGCGTGGGCAACATGCTTTCCCGCAAGGAAATGCTGGTCGCCTTCGACGAGCTGCTCGAGCGGCTGGATGACTTCGCGGTCGCGGACGAGGACGGCATCACGATCCTGCCCAACATCCTGCTGCGCGGGGTGACCCGCCTGCCGATCACGTTCACAAACACTGGCACCCAGAAAGCCTGACGCCCATGAATTTCGACCTGTCCGAAGAACAGGAAATGTTCCGCTCCAGCGTCGAGCGGTTTGCCGCGCCCATGGACGTCGAGGCGCGCCGGAAACTTCGCCGCAACGAGGCCGGCTATGACCGCGCGCGCTGGGGGAGCATTGCGGAACTCGGACTGATCGCGCTCGCCGCGAGCGAGGATGCGGGCGGGATCGGCGGATCGCCGCTCGATCTCGCGCTGGTGGCCGAAGCCATCGGCAAGGCGAATGCACCCGACCCGTGGCTCGAACTGGGCGTGCTGCCCGCGCTGCTGCTGGACCGCGGCGGAGCGCATGGCGCGCTCGGGAAACTGCTGTCGGGTGAAATCGTCGCGACTTTTGCGTGGACCGAGCGGGCGCAGCGTTACAGCCTCACCGCCAAGGGCACGAAGGCCGAGCGCGAAGGCGATGGTTTCCGGATCAGCGGAGAGAAGACGATGGTGCTGGGCGCGGCGCTCGCCGACCTCGTCATCGTCACGGCCGATCTCGACGGAGAAACCCGCGCCTTCCTCGTCGCTGCCGATGCGGAGGGGCTGGAAATGCGCCCCTACCGCCTCGCCGATGGCAGCGTCGCGGGCGAAATCCGCCTGACCCGCGTGACCGTGAGCGAGGCGGCGCTGCTCGACCTCGATGCGGCGGCCCTGGGCGAAATCGCGAGCGAATTGCGGCTCCACGCCTCTGCCGAGATGGTCGGGCTCGCCCAGCGCCTGCTCGACGACACGCTCGCCTATGTGAAGGAACGCGAACAGTTCGGCGTGCCGATCGGCAGCTTTCAGGTGCTCCAGCACCGGCTGGTCGAAGCCTATGCGCGGCTCGAACAGTCGCGCTCGATGCTCTACCGCGCCGCGATGGGCGCGCGCGACGCAGAGGATGCAGGCGCCGACTGGCAGCGCGCCATCGCCGGGGCCAAGGCCTTTATCGGCGAGAACACCGATGCGATCGCCCGCGAGGCGGTGCAGATGCATGGCGGCATGGGGATCACCGACGAACTCGCCATCGGCCACGCGATGAAACGCGTCATGGTGCTCGCCCGGCTGTTCGGCGACACCGACACCGTGCTCGCCGAATACGCACTGGCGGCATGATTGGGGCCGCATGACGGGGGCAGCCTGAATACAGGCGCAGGATAGGAGGAACCGATGGGCGAGAAGATCGACCCGAACCTGTGGAGCGACGATCCCGAACCGCACCTGATGGGCGGAAAGCTGCCTTCGGGCGAGGTCGTCTTTCCGATGCCCGCCGGCGACGCGGCGAAGAACGTCGAGCCCTACAGGCTTTCGCGGCGGGGCAAGCTGTGGTCGTGGACGAGCCAGGGCTTCCTTCCCAAGGAACCCTATGAAGGCCCCGGCTCCGGCCCCGACGAAGGGCCGCCCGATTTCAAGCCCTTCCTGCTCGGCTATGTCGAGCTTCCCGGCGAAGTGATCGTCGAAAGCCGGATCGTCGATGCGGGCCTCGATGATCTCGAACTGGGCATGGAAATGGAATTCACGATCGTGCCGTTCAACGACACCTACGACACCTATGCCTTCCGCCCCGTCGCGAACGTGCAGGAGAAAGCCGCATGAGCGAGAACGTCTACATAATCGGCGCGGGCATCCATCCCTTCGGCCGGACCGAGGAGCGTTCGGGCCGCGAACAGGGCGTCTATGCGGTGCGCGAGGCGCTCAAGGACGCAGGGCTCGAATGGGCCGATATGGAATGCGCCTATGGCGGCTCGGCAGCAGCCGGCAGCGCCGACATCATGGTGAACGAACTGGGGCTGACCTCGCTTCCCTTCACCAATGTCGCCAATGGCTGCGCGACCGGCGGCAGCGCGCTTGCCGCCGCGCAGCAGGCGATCGCGAGCGGGATGTACGATCTCGCGCTCGCGGTCGGTTTCGACAAGCATCCGCGCGGGGCCTTCAATGCGAAGCCCGCCGATTACGGCCTGCCCGACTGGTACGGCCAGACCGGCATGATGCTGACGACGCAGTTCTTTGCATTGAAGATCCAGCGCTACATGCAATTGCACGGCATCAGCCGCACGACATTGGGCCGGGTGGCCGAAAAGGCATTCCGCAACGGGGCGAAGACGCCCCATGCCTGGCGGCGCTCCGAAATCGACCTCGAGACGATCATGAACGCGCCGATGATCAATGATCCGCTGACCAAGTTCATGTTCTGCTCTCCGTCAGAGGGCGGAGTCGCATTGATCCTTGCTTCCGAAAAGAAGGCGAAGGAGCTGGGCGCGCTCCAAAACAGGGGGGGCGTCAAGATCGCCAAGATCGCGGTCAAGACCCGCCCGCCGGACAGCTTCGAGGTGTTCCAGCCCGGTGTCAGCGTCAAGGAAGGCGGAAAGCCCACCGTGCTCGCCTCCAAGGCCGCCTTCGAAGGCGCAGGGATAGGCCCGGAGGATGTCGAGGTCGCCCAGCTTCAGGACACCGAAAGCGGCGCTGAAATCATGCACATGGCCGAAAACGGCTTCTGCAAGGATGGCGAACAGGAGGAATGGCTCGCCAATGGCTGGTCCGCGCTCGGCGGAAAGCTGCCGATCAACACCGATGGCGGCTGCCTTGCCTGCGGGGAGCCGATCGGGGCCTCGGGCCTCCGGCAAGTCTACGAGAATGTCGAACAATTGCGCGGCCGCGCGGGCGATAGGCAGGTCGCGGGCCGCGATGGCAAGGGGCCGAAGCTCGGCTATTCGCACGTCTACGGCGCGCCGGGCCTTTCGGCGGTCGCGATTCTTGAAAGATAGATGGGCCTGGAGCGCCAGATGGGCAGGATGAACGGAAAGGTCGCGCTCGTCACCGGCGGCGCGGAAGGGATCGGGGCGACGGTTGGGCGCATGATCGTCGAGGAGGGCGGCAAGGCGATGCTCGCCGACGTGCAGATCGACAAGGCCCGCGCGCTCGCCGGGGAACTGGGCGAAAACGCTGACGCCTTCGAGCTCGACGTGCGCGATGCGGCGCGCTGGGACGAGGCGGTCAGGGCGACGCGGGAGCGGTTCGGCAAGCTCAACGTGCTGTGCAATGTCGCGGGTATTTCCGAACCCGGCAACGTGCCGGAAGGTTCGCCGGACGTGTGGGAACGCACAATCGATATCAACCTCAACGGCCCCTATTACGGGATGCGCGCCGCCATCCCCGCCATCGAGGCTTCGGGCGAGCCGGGCGCGATCGTCAATATCGGCTCGATGATCGCCCTGCGCGCTGCCTCCTTCGTCGCCGCCTACAGCGCGTCGAAGGCCGGGCTGCTCGGCCTCACGCGGAGCGTTGCGCTCGATCTCGCCGAGCGCGGGCTGCCGATCCGGGTCAACATGGTCCATCCCGGCGCGATCCGCACGCCAATGTACGAACGCTACAAGTTCTCCGGCGCCGACACGCCCGAGAACATCGAAACCGGTTTCGCCGCGACCCACCCAATGAACCGCATCGGCGAACCCGAAGAGGTGGCCAAGGCCGTGCTCTTCCTCGCCAGCGACGATGCGAGTTTCACCACGGGCTGCGATTTCACCGTCGATGGCGGCGGTTCGATAAGGAGCTGACATGGCCCAACAACCCGCAACCCGGATCGACGCGCATTTCATCGCCGCGGGCAAGTATCACGACATCGACTATCCGCGGCTCGAAATGCTCAAGCTGCTCGCCGAGCATCCGCATATCCGCACCACGGTGGCGTGCGACTATTCGGGGCTGGATCGGCTCGATGCCTGCCGTTTCCTCGTCACCTATACCTGCGACCTCATGCCCAGCGAGGAAGAGGCGAAGCAGCTTCGCGCATGGCTGGAAGGCGGCGGCAAATGGCTTGCTCTGCACGGGACCAATTCGATCCTCGTCTTCACCGAAGAAGGCCTGGTGGATACACCGGACGACCGGCCCGACGTGATGGAAATGCTCGGCACTCAGTTCAAGGCGCACCCGCCGATCGGGCCCTTCTCGGTCGAGGTGGTGAACAAGGACCATGAACTGACGCGCGGGATCGAGGATTTCGAAGTGGTGGACGAACTTTATCTCTCCAACACCACGGCCGAGATCGACACGCTGATGCAGACGACGTTCGAGGGCGAGGCGACCGGCTTCGTCGCGGCGGAATGGGAGAAGACGACGGTCCCTATCCTTTATACGAGGGATATCGGCAAGGGCCGGATCGTTTACAACACGCTCGGCCATTGCCGGGGGCATTACGACCTTCCGGGAATGGCCGATTTCTACCCGCACAAGGAGATGTGCGCGTGGAACTACGATGTCTATTATGATCTGCTGCGCCGCTCGATCGGCTGGGCGATGCGGGAAGACTGACGGGACTGACGAATTATGGACATGGACTTTTCGCCCGAGGACCTCGCCTTCCGCGAGGAGGTGCGCGATTTTCTGAAGCATAGCCTGCCCGACCGGCTGCGCGACGGGGCGCGGCGCACGCCCGGCGTCTTCGTCGAGCCCGATATCGGCATGGAATGGCACCGCATCCTGCATGAAAAAGGCTGGGTCGCGCCGCACTGGCCCAGGGAGAATGGCGGGACCGGCTGGACCCCGACGCAGAAATTCATATTCGAAAAGGAATGCGCGCTCGCAGGCGCCCCTTCACTCGCCATCCTCGGCCTCAGGCTGGTCGGCCCGGTGATCTGCGAATTCGGCACGCCCGAGCAGAAGGAACGCTTCCTCCCGCGCATCCTGTCGGGAGAGGATTACTGGTGCCAAGGCTATTCGGAGCCGGGCAGCGGTTCGGACCTCGCCAGCCTCAAGACCACGGCAAGGCTTGAGGACGGCGAATATGTCGTCAACGGATCGAAGATCTGGACCACCCACGCCCATCACGCGAACTGGATCTTCGCGCTCGTGCGCACCGATCCCAACGTGAAGAAGCAGGCGGGGATCACCTTCCTCCTCATCCCGATGGACCAGGACGGCGTAGAGGTCACCCCGATCCATTCGATGTCGGGCGATCATGAGGTGAACGCGGTGTTCTTCACCGACGCGCGCACCAGCGCGGACAACCGCATCGGCGAGGAGGGACAGGGCTGGACCATCGCCAAGTTCCTGCTTGAAAACGAGCGCGGCGGTTCGTGCTTCGCCCCGCGCCTGCTGCAGTCGATAGACAAGCTCGAACAGCTGGCGAAGGAACAGCCTTCCGGCGTCAACGGCGCGGTCGGCCACGATGCGCGCTTCCGCGACCGGCTCGCGCGCGCCCGGCTCGAGGCCGAAGCGCTCGAAGTGACCGAGCTGCGAATCCTCGCCGAACTGGCAAAGGGGCGCGCTCCCGGGCCGCAGACCTCGCTGGTCAAGCTGCTCGGCTCCAATATCGGCCAGACCATCGACACGCTGCGTCTCGAACTGCTCGGCCCCGACGCGCTGCAATTGCCGATGGAGCGCCCGCTCTACGGCAACGAGGCGCCCGAGCCGGTCGGCAGCGAATACGCCCAGACCGCGATGGGCCGCTACCTCAACAACCGCGCCGCGACGATCTTCGGCGGTTCGGACGAGGTGCAGAAGAACATCATCGCCAAGACCGTGCTCGGGCTCTGAGCCGGACTGACAGGCGCACCACGACAGGGGAAACGCAATGGACGTATCGAAGCTGATGTTCCGCGACGGGCTGATGGACGGGGAGCGCATCCTCGTCACCGGCGGCGGGACGGGTCTTGGCAAGGAAATGGCCGAAGGTTTCCTGAAACTCGGCGCGACCGTCTATATCTGCGGCCGGCGGCAATCGAAGCTCGACGAAACGGCTGCCGAACTGATGGAAAAGCATGGCGGCAAGGTCGTGGCGCACGCCTGCGACATTCGCAATGCGGACGCGATCCACGCAATGGTCGACGCGATCTGGGCCGATGGAGGCGCGCTCACCGGAGTGGTCAACAACGCGGCGGGCAATTTCATCAGCCGGACCGAGGACCTTTCGGTCAATGGCTTCAACGCCATCGCCGACATCGTGATGCGCGGCACCTTCTACGTCACGCTCGACGTGGGCAAGCGGCTGATCGCGGAAGGCAGGAAAGCGAGCTTCCTGTCGATCCTCACCACCTGGGTGTGGTCGGGCAGCGCCTTCGTTGTGCCTTCGGCCATGTCAAAGACCGCGATCCACGCCATGACACAGAGCCTCGCCACCGAATGGGGCCGTTATGGCCTGCGCTTCAACGCGATCGCGCCGGGCCTCTTCCCGACCAAGGGCATGAGCGCACGGCTTTCCCCCGGCGGTCAGGGCGGCAATTCGAAGAATGACACGAACCCGATGGGCCGGGCGGGCGAGATGCACGAACTGGCGAACCTCGCGGTGTTCCTGATGGGGCCAGGCGCGGAATATGTGAACGGCCAGACCATAGCGATCGACGGAGCGGGTTACCAGGCGCATGGGGGCACGTTCTACCCCGTCCTTCACGCGCTCGGCGACGCCGAATGGGAGCAGATGCGCGCGATGATCAAGGGCACGAACGAAAAGGACAAGGCAGAGCGCACGACGGGGTGAGCGTTGCTTGCGGCGCGGCGGTCTGGGGGCGGGTTCTCCCGTCGCGCCCCATGCGCGCGGCGCCGATCAGAGCATTGCCGGCTTTGCCAGCATCCAAACGGCCATGCCGATCATGAAAAGGTTCTCGGTCAGCGAGACAAAGCCCAGCGGCACGTTGCTGTCGCCCCCGACACAGGCGCATTTGAGTTCGCGCCGGTCGATATAGACCGCCTTGAATACGCTCACCGCGCCGATCGTGCCGATGGTGAGTGCAACCGGGATCGACAGAAAATCGAGAATGTGCGCGGTCATCAGCACACCCGCTAGCCCCTCTGCGTAGGGATAGATGTAGCCGTACGGGACCCAGCGCTTGGCCAGCAGGTCGTAATTGAGGAACATGGTCGAGAAGGTCTCGACATCGCGCAGCTTGAGATAGGCAAGACCGCACATCGAGAAGCTGACGAACCATTCGGCAGCGAGGATCGAGATCCACTCGCCCGTCGCGACTAAGGCGGCGCCCACCGCCATCAGCGCCATCAGCGCGAACAGCGCGATCACCGGGCGATAGGTGGTGCCCTGCGTCTTAGCGGGCTTGCCGAAATGCGCCGCGAGATCGGTATAGCCGCCGATCCGCTCGCCCCCGATGAAGGCCTGGGGCGTGGTCTCCACGCCATGCTCTGCCTTGAACGCGTCGGTTTCCCCGCGCGTGGTGAGGTGGTGGTCCTCGACCGCATAGCCCTCGCGCTCCAGAAGCCATTTCGACTTGATGCCATAGGGGCAGACATGGCCCGGCATGACCATGCGATAGAGCGTCGCTGTCCGGGGCTGTTTCATTCCGAATCAGTACCTTATTTGCGGTTGCGTTCCAGCAGGTCGACCAGTTCCTCGAACTTCGCGCGCTGCTCGGCCTCGTCGCCGCTGGCGATGGCTTCGGCCACGCAGCAGGCGGCATGATCCTTCAGGACCAGGCTTTCGACCTTGGCGAGCGCCGATTTGATCGCAGCGATCTGGTGGAGGATGTCGATGCAGTAGCGATCGTCCTCGATCATCTGCGCGACCCCGCGGACCTGTCCTGCAATGCGGTTCAATCGCTGCACCTTGGCTTTCGCGGCGTCGGCCATCGTGGCGGCATCCTTCATCGCATCTTCCATTAAAATACCCTAGGGGGGTATATATTAGCATCGGAACCGAAAAGCGCAAGAAAGCCCCATGCCCAACCTATCCCGCCGCCATCTCATCGCCAGCACCGCCGGGCTCGCCGCAGCCGCCGCGCTGCCTATGCCCGGCTGGGCGAAGGGGCGTTCCCTCACCCGCGCCGCGCAGGGTTTCGGCACGCTTACGGGCGAGGACATCGCGCTCACGATCGGTGAACATCACTTCATGACCGGCGCGCGCGCGGGCCATGCGATCGCGGTCAACGGATCGGTGCCTGGGCCGCTCATCCGCCTGCGCGAAGGGCAGGACGTGCGCCTTCACGTCACCAACCACCTCGCCGAAGACAGCTCCATCCACTGGCACGGCCTGCTGCTCCCCTTTCAGTTCGACGGCGTTCCGGGGGTCAGCTTTCCCGGCATCGCTCCGGGCGAGACCTTCACCTATTCCTTCTTCGTCCGGCAGAGCGGGACCTATTGGTGGCATTCGCATTCCGGGCTGCAGGAGCAGGCGGGGCATTACGGCCCGCTGGTGATCGAAAGCGCCGAGCCAGATCCACGCTACGACCGCGACTATGTCGTGCTTCTGTCCGAGTTCACTGCGCTCCACCCGCACGACATCATGCGCAAGCTGAAGGTGGGCGAACATTATTTCCAGCGCCAGATGCAGACCGCATCCGAGGGCGACATGCCTGGCGAGATGCGGCGGATGTGGGGCCGGATGCGGATGAACCCGCGCGACATTTCGGACGTGACCGCGAACACCTACACCTACCTCGTCAACGGGCACGCGCCGGGCGATAACCTCGAATTCGCCTTCGAGCCGGGTGAGCGGGTGCGCCTGCGCTTCATCAACGGTTCGGCCATGACCTTCTTCAATGTACGCATTCCGGGCGTGCCGATGACCGTCATCGCCGCCGACGGGCAGGACGTGAACGAGGTGGAGGTCGACGAATTCCAGATCGGCGTCGCGGAGACATATGACGTGATCGTCGCCCCGCCCGCCGGCAGCCACGCGATTGTCGCTGAAAGCATGGACCGCAGCGGGATGGGCGTCGCGAGCCTGACGAGCCACCGTGGCCACATCGCGCCCCCGCCG
The DNA here is from genome assembly GCF_001719165.1 of Erythrobacter litoralis. NCBI lineage: Bacteria > Pseudomonadati > Pseudomonadota > Alphaproteobacteria > Sphingomonadales > Erythrobacteraceae > Erythrobacter > Erythrobacter litoralis. Next base: position 150,064 of record NZ_CP017057.1, on the reverse strand, counting down.
CCGCTGCGCGAGATCCCGACTCTCACCATGACGGACATGGGCATGATGGACCACGAGGCGATAGGGCACGACATGGGCGAGGGCATGGAGGCTATGGACCATTCGATGCGCGACACCTCGCTCCTGCCAGCCGACGTGAAGGCCGGCCCGGGCATCGACATGGTTGCACAGAGCCCGGAGGACCGGATGGACTTCCCGGGCCTCGGCCTCGACACCGTGGAACACCGCGTCCTGCGCTATACCGACCTCAGGGCGAAACGGATGAATCCGCACCGCCGCGTCGAGAGGGAAATGGAAATCCACCTCACCGGCAACATGGAACGCTACATGTGGTCCTTCGACGGGAGGAAGTTCACCGCCGCCACCGACCAGCCCATCCGCTTCGGTTATGACGAGAGGGTCCGGGTGAAACTGGTCAATCAGACCATGATGGCGCACCCGATCCACCTTCACGGCCATTTCTTCGAACTGGTCAATGGTGCGGACCACATGCACCAGCCGCTCAAGCACACCGTGATCGTCCAGCCTGGCGGGACCGCGACCTTCGATCTCACCGCCGACGAGCCGGGCGACTGGGCGTTTCACTGTCACCTGCTCTATCACATGCATGCGGGCATGATGCAGGTCGTGACCGTGCGGCCGTTCCCGGAAAGCGGAAAGGCGTGATGCGCCTTGCGTGGCTGGCCTGCACCGCGCTCTTTGCGGGACCGCTCGGCGCGCAGGATCATGGCGGCCATGGCGCGCCTCCCGCTGCGAAAGCTCAGGAGATGGACCATTGCGCCATGGGCCACCTGCCGCCCGAGCAATGTCCGCCGAAGGAAGGGACAGAGCGCGGCGAAGCCGACCATTCGGCCCATGGCGGGGCACGGGGCATGGAGCAGGATAAGCCGAAAATGCCCGGCATGGATCATTCCTCGCACGGCGCGAGCCCCGACAAGACTGTCCCCGGCGCCGCGCCCGAAGATGCCGTTCCGCCCCGCGCGCTCGAAGGCCCGCGCCACGCCGCCGACGCGATCTGGGGCGCGGAGGCGATGGCGCCCGCGCGCAAGACGCTCGCCCGCGAAAATGGGGGGTTTCGCACCGGCATGGTGATGATCGAGCGGCTCGAGGCGCGCATCCCGGCCGATGGCGGCGAGGACGGCTACCTGTGGGACGCCCAGGCCTTTTATGGCGGCGACATCAACCGCTTCGTTCTCAAGACCGAAGGCGAAGGCGAATTCTGCGGAAGCCTGGAGAATGCCGAGGCGCAGGCGCTCTATTCCCGCGCCATCGGGCCATTCTTCGACCTGCAGGCGGGTATCCGGATCGATGACGCGCCCGATACGCGCGCGCATCTCGTCGCAGGCATACAGGGCCTTGCGCCCTACATGTTCGAACTCGACGCAGCGCTTTTCCTTTCCACCGAAGGCGATCTTACCGCCCGGATCGAGGCCGAATACGATCAGCGCATCACCCAGCTTCTCATAGTCCAGCCCCGGATCGAGGTCGAACTTTCCGCCCAGGACATCCCCGAACGCGGCATCGGCGCCGGCCTCACGACGATCGAGCCGGGCGTGCGGCTGCGGTACGAATTCCTCCGCGAGTTCGCGCCCTATCTCGGCATCGAATACGAAGTGAGGACGGGCCGGACCGCCGACATCGCACGCGCTGCCGGGGAAGACCCCGACGGCCTCAAGCTGCTGATCGGCCTGCGCGCCTGGTTCTGATGCTGCCCATGCCGTTCCGGCTGCGCCCCGCCGTCCATTCCGTCCGATAGAAGCAACCAGGACACCCCGCGTCGGAAAGCGCGGCGGGCCCGGCGACCCGCGACGGGCCGGCCGCCCTCTTCATTCCGCCGGCTGCTCCGCGCCCGGCAAGGGCTGCGCTTCCCCCGCTTTCGGGCGCCTCCCGCGAAGCCTGTGGGCAAGATCCATCCTGAGCCCGAGGATCGCCATCAGCGCGATCAGCGCGATTACGAAACCCGCCACGGTCACGTTCAGCCCCAGCCGCCCGAGCGGGAAGAGGAAGTTCCACTTGTGGATCATGCCGAACACCCACCGCTCGGGCTTTTCCCAGTCGGCCACCCGGTCGACCAGAACGCCCGCGCCGGTATCGACGAACAGGGTGGCGTTCACTGGCTCGCCGTAATCGACCCGCCAGACCGGTAGACGCTTGTTGCGGAAATCGTATTCGTGGCTGAAGCGGGTGACGAGCTCCATCCTCGCCACCGTCCCGTCCGAAGCACCCGAGAAGCGCCGCGCGACGGCGAGCGCAAGGTCGCGGTCGCCCTCTTCCACGACCTCGCCGGTCGCCGCGTCGAGATAGATCGCGGGGCCATCGGGCCTGATGCCGGTGAAGCGCGCCTCGCGGATTTCGTCGTCGGTGACGGGTGCGGCTTCGGCTTCGCTCGCCATCATGCTCGCGTGGTCATGCCCGGCCATGCCGTCGGCCTTCTCGCCGCCGTCGTGATCATGTTCGCCGCCGCCCATGCTGCCGGGAGCTGGCTTCAGCCCGATGCGGTAGAGCGGTTCGCCCGCGCCTCCCTCGACCAGTGCGACCGAGGTGATGTCGCGGCCCTGCGAGAGCGCCGCCCAGTCGCGCTCGACCGGCCAGGCGCCGCTCGCGACGTTGACCGGTTCGCCCATGCGCAGCTGCGAGGCCGGCGGAACTAAAGCGGACTGGACGAGGTGGTAGATGCCGCTGGCCGAGAACATGATGAGCGGCAGCGCGAGGACATAGCCCGCCATCCGGTGCCAGCCCTTCGCGCCCGGCGCGCGCTTCTTGCGCCGAACCGTCACTAGCATAGCGATGCCAGTCACAGCGAGCGCTAGCAGGCTCGCGACCATTAGGCCGATCACCACGACGCGCAGCCAGTCCATGCCCTGCGGCACCCATTCCCAGGTGTGGAACACGCGGAACGCGGTCTGGAGCGCCTCCTTGGTGCTGTTGTTCACAGCCGCGAGGCTTGATGTCTCGGTGTGGACATAGGCGGTCAGCCGGTCGTCGCCCGCGAACTCGACCTTCCACACCGGCAGCAGGCGGTTGACCCACGGGTAGTCCGCGTCGAATTCGGTCTGGAGGCTCACCGAGAGGACCTCTCGGTCGGTGGCGAGGAAGTGGCGGGCGATGAATTCCGCCTGAGTGCGGTCGCCACCCGTGATTTCGCGCCCGTCGGAAGGTGCGAAATAGCGGCGTTCGGCCATCGGCTCCTCGGTCACCTGCCACAGCGCCTTGCCATCGGGCGACGGCACGGTCTTCACTGCAACCGCCTGTGCGATCCCGTTCGCCGCGAGGGTTTCCGAAATCGGCCGCGCATCGGTGAATTCGACCTCAGCCGCAGGCGGCATGAACTGAGCCTGCTGCGGCCCGAACATCACCATTGCGATGTGAGTGAGGCCGGAAAGGCCCCACACCAAGAGGCTGATCCCCCCCACCAGCGCAAGCCAGCGGTGCTTGGAATTGGACCAGCGCGCAGATCTGTTCTTCAGCGACATGGCAGATGCTCCTTCAGAATCGCGCCCGGATGCCGCCAAAAAAGGCGCGGCCTTGGCCGGGGGTATAGATGGCGGACGGGGTGGCGGACTGGTCGGCGACCGTGGTGAGGTTCGAGATGAAGACGGTGTCGAACAGATTCTCGACCGATCCGAACAGGATGAAGTCCTCGAACACGGCGACGCCCGCGGTCAGCTGGACCGTTTCGTAGCCCGGTGCCCGCTCGGTATTGGCATAATCCGCCCACGGACCCTCGGGGATGAAGCGCAGGGTGGCGGATAGATACCAGTCGTCCACCTGGTCGAAGCGCGCCTCGGCGATCAGCACGTGGCGTGGGACGCCCGCGAGCTGGTTGTCACCATAGGTCGCATCGTCCTCGAAGGTGAAATCGTTGAAGGTATAGGCCGCCGAAAGCCGCAGCGACTGGCCTCGCGCCTCGAGCGTGTTCTTGGCCGGACGAACGTCGATACCCGCCTCAAGCCCCTGGTGGATCGTTCGGTCGCCATTGCCCGTCACGGTGATAAGCCCGCGCGCACCCGGCACTGCGAAGTCGAGAAACTCGTTCTCGATCTCCGCGCGGTAGGCCGCGACGTCCCATGAGAACACGCCCTTGGCGCCGCGCGTGCCGATCTCGAACACGGTCGCGCGCTGTTCATCGAGCGGGGCGAAAGGGAATGCCCCACCCGAGGTGAGGTCTGCAAGGCTCGGCGGCTCGAAACTGCGGTTGACGTTGCCGAAGACCTGGATGTCCTCCGACACATCGAGCAGCACGCCGACGCGCGGGTTGAACTGGTCGTATTCGCCGCGACCCGAGACGGTGTCGACGATCGCCTCCACGTCACGAACCGCGCGGGCATACTGGCCGCCCGCGATGAGGGTGAAATTGTCGGTCAGGCCAAGATCGAGCTGCCCATAGGTCATCAGCATTTCCGAATCCTGGTCCGAGCGGGTGCGGAGCGCACCCCGCTCGCCCGAAAGGTTCTCGTATGTCTGCGCGTCATTGCTTCCGAAGGCGTAGATCGCGCCTACCTGCCAGCGGCTCTGGGCGCTGAGGAAGGGAAGGTCGCCGGTCAGACGGATCGAGCCGCCGACCTCGTCCTCGCCCTGCACGATGATCCCGGCAAAGCGGGTGATCGCGTGGTCGAGGCTGCGGCGCGAATACCATGCGCCGAGTTCGAGATCCGCGCCACCCATGTCGATCACGGTGAGGTTAGATACGCGGATCACGTCGAGATTGCGGTCCCAGTCGTCCGCCACCGGACCGGGATCGAGCACTGTTACCGGCCCGCCGGGGAAGAACGGGCCGATCGTCACCGGCCGCCCTGCCGCAGTGGGATTGGCGAGCGCGTCCTCGAGCGTAAGGGTTCCAGCGAGTTCGAAATTGTCCGACAGCGCGGTGACGTAGAAGCGCGTCTCGATATTGTCCGCGACCTTCCAGCCGAAATTGCCGTGGCCATACAGACTGCGGACATCGCTGTGCTCGCGATATCCGTCGCTGGTCAGCCCCGTCACGCCGAGCCAATAATCGGTGTTCTCGCCCTCGCCCGCGAAAGAGGCATTGCCTCGGAAGGTTTCGAAACTACCGCCCTCGGCCCGCACGGCGATGGGCGAGCGCGCGGTGCGGCCGGTCGGGCTCACCACGTTGACCGCGCCGCCCAGCTGGGTCGCGCCGTAGCGCAGGCCGTTCGCGCCCTTGAACACCTCGATGTAGCGAATGGTGAGCGGGTCGATCTCCTGGAACTCGGTGTTGCCCGCTGCGCGGCTGATCGGGATACCGTCGCGTAACACCATCAACCCGCGCCGCTCGAAAGAGGAATTGAGGCCCGACCCTCGGATCGAGATGCGGCTTTCGCGCTGGGCGCTGGTGTCGGCGAAGACGCCGGGGGTCAGCTCCAGCGTGTCGCCGATCGACTGGGCAAAGATGTCGGCAAAGCCCTCATCCTCGACGACGCCGATCGCGCCGGGGATACGTTCGAGCTCTTCGCGCGCTTCCTCGACCGAGGGCGAGGTGGGCGAACCGGCGGCGGCCGCGGTGACGATGATCTCGTCCTGGCGCTGGCCGATGCCCTGCGCGTGGAGGAGGGAGGCGGGGCAGGAAAGGAGCGTAATCGCGACCAGCGGCCGCGCAAAGGAAAGAACGTGCATTGAATGGTAATCCCTGGAGCGATGCACCGCACCGGCAATCTGCCGGACTGGGGGCGCAGCCCCGCCGCATCGGGCAGGGCAGGACATGAGCCCGAAGCGCCGCAGGATCGCGGGCGCGCGGACGGTTCAGGTCTTATGCTCGGGGAAGCGGGGGTCCGGTCGACGGCGGCGGCGGCGCGGCGAGGCCGCGGCCGGGCATGGCCTCGGGGAAAGCGGGGAGCATTGCGGCTCCCTGCGGGGCGGGCGCGGCGATGTCGGGCGAATCGGGCGGCAGGACCGGCGCGCCGATTGCTGCGAAATCGCATTGCGCCTGCGCGGCGCCGTGCATCGCGTCCTTGCCCTCGGCGTCATCAGAGCCGTGGCCCTTCGCCGAGTAATCCATTGCGCCGTGATGGGCGTGATGGTCGCGGAAGGAACCTGATGCGCGCTCGGCCAGCTTCGCCAGTTCGGGCGAGGTCGCAGGGCAGGGAGCGAGAAGAGGCACATCTTCCCCGGCCACCTCATGCGCCGAGGCGATCATCCAGCCATGCGGAATCGTCCACTGCACGCAAGCGGCAAAGGCGGCGAAGAGCAGCAGTAGACGCGCAAGACGTGTTGCGGCAGAGCGCATGAGGGGGCAGTCTTTCTCCGATGTCGAAACCACTGCAATATCGACCGCGCGCGGGTCTTGCAACATGATCGACGCGCCCGGGTCAGGCGGCTTCGTCGGCGAGTCGCTGCGCGGTCTTGTAATCGGGCTTGCCGTTGTTGAGCCGCAGCGAGGTGCCGGTGAAGATATAGAGCCTCGGGATCTTGTAGCCCGCCAGCCCCCCGCGGGCATGGGCATCGAGCGCGTCCTCGAGATCCTTGCGATCGGCATCGCCATGCAGTTCCACCACCGCGACGACCTTGCGCCCGAAGCGTTCGTCGGGCAGCGAGACGACGCGGCAATCGTGTACGCAGGGATGCTCCATCAGCACCGCCTCGACCTCCTCGGGAAAAACCTTCTCGCCGCCGGTGTTGATGCACATGTTGTCGCGGCCGATGAATTCGAGGCTCCCGTCCGACGCCCAGCGTGCGCGGTCGCCGGTCATCAGCCAGCGCCGCCCGCCGATTTCTGGAAAGGTCTGGCGGTTCTTCTCGCCCTCGCCGAGATAGCCGAGCGGCAGCGGCCCCGTGCGCGCGACGATACCGACGCCGTCGCTCCCGGGCGGAATTTCGGTGAGGTTCTCGTCGAACAGCTTCGTCTCGCGGCCCGGCAACGGTTGGAACTTGCCCCCGCCCGTGGACCCTTGCGCGGTGGTGATGACGATGCCCGTTCCTGAGCTTTCGGAAGATCCCAGCGCATCCACGATCATCAGCCCGGGGTGATGGGCGATCAGGCGCTGCTTGAGCGAGGGCGAGAAGACCGCCCCCGAGGACGTGATCGAGCGCAGGCTCGGCAGGACGCGCGCCGCATCGCCGCGTTCGTCGAGCCGGTCGGCAATGGGAAGCGCGAAGGCGTCGCCGACGATGAAGACGCCCTTGGCCCCGATCCGCCTGATTTCGTCGAGCGCCATGTCGGCGTCGAACCTGGGATGAGGCAGTAGGGCGAGCGTCCCGCCCTTGAGCAGATGGATGACGGCGGTGAACTGTCCCGCCCCGTGCATCAACGGCGAAAGCAGCAGCAGCGGCGAGGTGCTTGCCGGATGATCGGGGCCGATCTTGGCGGCCTCTGCGACCTGCTCCTCCAGTGAAGACGCGACGAAGGGCGGCTGTCCGGGGCCACGTTGCCAGACCGAAATGCTGAACGCCTGCCAGGCTTCCACCATCGGCCACATCACCGCCTTGGGCATGCCGGTGGTCCCGCCGGTCGCTGTCAGGAAAAGCGCCTGCGGGTCGTCGTGGATCGCGAAATCATCGTCAGGCTCTTCGCTGCACAACGTGTCCCATTCTGCCCCCGAGAGGTCGATCACCTGGGTTCCCTCGGGCACCGCCTCGCGCGCAAGGTCGGCGAAATCGGCCTCGGTGAAGATCGCTTTCAGTCCGAAGCGCGCGGCGATATCGGCAAGTTCGCGCGTCTTGTAGTGATAGTTCACGTTGACCGGGGCCACGCCAGCTTTCACGCAGCCGAAATAGGCGAGCAGGTAATCGGGCGTGTTGCGCAGCATCTGACCCGCAATATCGCCTGGGACCAGACCCCTCCTCCGCAGCCCGGCCGCGATGCAGTCCGTCTCCGCATCGAGCTGCCCCCAGGTCACCACACGATCGCCGTGAACGATCGCCGGCCGCTCCGGCTCGACCGCAGCGGCGATTGCGCGAAGGGCAACACCGAAATTCGATCCCGACCAGCTCATGAACGCCAAGCTCCTTTCCTTTTCATATCTTTCGCCTAGAGTGCCCTAATCCGCAATTCCCCTGCGTAAAGTGCGAGGCGAATCGATAGAATTAAGCTACGCTGGGCGAGACGGGACCAACCGGAGGAGAGGAACCAGTGAGCACCAATGTCGTAGAGTTGCGCGTGCCGCATGGCCGCGAAACGATTGAGCAATTGCTCGACGAAGTCACCATCACCTGTCCCGAGGACATCCACGATGCCGCCGTCGCGCTCGCCCGCATCGCGCAGGAACGCGGGATGCAGATCGCGGTGTGCGACGACATTTCGTCCAAGGAGCCGATGGTCGATGCCGACGGCACGATCCTCAACGCCGACATCTTTCGCTGGCTCGACGACGGCGCACGCTGGTGGGAGGATCACCGGCTCGCTCTCCATTCTCCGCTGCCGCGCGCTTGTCGGTACGAATCGGAGCCGTTCTGGGTGAACGAGCACCGCTTCAATACCGGCTGGCGCAATTGCTATCTCGAAGAGATCGACCTTACCGATTTCGAGAAGCGCGCGCTGTGCAAGGCAGCGATCGTAGTGCCGGTGCACCTGCCCTTCGGCCAGATCTCGGCGTCGAGCTTCATCTCGATGGACCGCGCGAAGGAGGACCTGTCCGAGGAATTCGCAGCCTACGGTCAGCTTTTCGCGCAGGTCGTGCGTCGCTTCGTCGCGGGTTATGTCCAGGCGATGCGCACGAAAAGGAGAATCCCGTCCGACTGCGTGCTGTCCAAACGCGAGGTCGAATGTCTGCGCTGGGCGGCGATCGGCAAGACGGACAAGGAAATCAGCATGATCCTGAGCCGCAGCCACGCGACGATCCGCTATCACATCCACCGTGCGGGCGAAAAACTCGACAGCGTCAACCGCGCGCAGACGATCTTCAAGGCCGGCCAGCTGGGTTATCTGGGGGCGTCTGATTGATTTGAACGCGCACCCGCGCGTTCTCCTCGGTGCTGCTCCTCCGCCCGGCCGAGGCGGGGCTACCGGCATTTGAGTGCGGGCGTTCGCCCTTGCGGCGGCTGCGCCGCCGGGTCAGCACGAATTCACGTGTGAAGCGGCTGGCCCCGGTCGCGCAGCGACCGCGAGCCCACGCGGCCGAGCCGCAGCGAGCGCAGCTCTGCTGCGCGTCTGGCAAGGACCGCCCGCCGGATGGCGCGCGGAAAACAAAAAACTTCCCCCTAGCCCAACCTTCTCAAAGGCTCGCTCCCGTCCCAGCCCTCGCACGCGGCCTTGATCATCGCGAACAGACCCGGGCCGCTCTCGCCCTGCTGGAGGATCTCGACGAGACTGCCCGGGCCGCGGCCCGGGTCGACATAGATCACCCGGCTGTCGCCCAGGGCGCCCTCGATCACCACTTCGGCCCCGCGCGCGTCGCAGACGCGGCGGGCCTCCTCGATATCGTCGACGAGAATGCAGACATGGTGCAGGCCGCCATCGACATCGGCATATTGGCCGCGATAGATCGAGGGGTGCTCGTCACGCGGGCGGATCAGTTCGACCTGGATGTCTCCCCAATAGGCAAGCGCGAGGTCGAACGCCGCCTCGGTCGGCTCGCCGCGATATTTCATGCCCTCCAGATGGATGCCTTCCATCAGGTGGAACGGGCCTACCCCCATGACCTCGGTCCAGTGCCTCACAGCAGCATCGAAATCGTCCGGTACGAAGGCGAGTTGCATCACCTCGCCCAGTTCGCTCAGCCCCTTCGCCTCCGCCTTGCCCACGATAACCATGCCTGTCCTCTCCAATCCGCTAGGATGACCGGGCGCGAAGCTGTGTGATATTAGGCTGGAGAGACACTGCACAATTTGCGAGGCTCCGAATGGCCGGGGGGAGCGGCCGGGAGAGTCCCCAAGCGGATCGAGAGGACCCATGAACGAGATCAAGCATGTCGCGCGCGAAGACCGGTGCCCCGGCATCAGCTACACCGAGATGCTCGAAGGCGACACGCGCACGCCTCCCGATTACCTGTTCGAGGAATCGAACATCGACATGCCCGACGACCCGATCTCGGTCGCGCCCTATATCTCGGAGGAATTCGCCCGTCTCGAACGCGAGAAGATGTGGCCCAATGTCTGGCTTTTCGCCGCGCGCGAGGACGAGATGCCGGAACCGGGCGACAGCGTCGTCTTCGACGTAGCCGGCAAGAGCTTCCTGCTTGTCCGGCAGAAGGACGGCGGGGTGAAGGCGTTCTACAATGCCTGCCTTCATCGCGGCCGCAAGTTGCGCACCGAGAGCGGCAATTCGATCCAGCTGCGCTGCCCGTTCCACGGCTTCACCTGGCGCAATGACGGGTCGCTGAAGGAAATTCCCTGCGCCTGGGATTTCAAGCATCTCGAGGGCAAGGACATGACCCTGCCCGAAGCCCGCGTCGAGCTTTGGGAAGGCTTCGTGATGCTTACCGAGAACCACGACCTGCCCGATTTCAAGACATGGCTGGGTCCTGCCGCCTCGCACTACGAACGCTACGATTTCGGCAATCGCTATACCGGCATGTGGGTGCAGAAGAAGATCCCGGCGAACTGGAAGGCGACGGCCGAGGCTTTCATGGAAGCCTGGCATTCGATCACCACGCACCCGCAGCTGCTTGGCTTTCTCGGCGATGCGAACACGCGCTACGACCTCATCGGCGATCATTTCAATCGCGCGATCACGCCCTCGGGCGTCCTCAGCCCGCATGTGAAGGGTAAGAATTCCGACTACGTGCTCGAGAAGATGAACGAATTTTCGGGCGGCGACGATGCCCAGACCAATCGCCGCTTCACCGCCGGGCAAGGCGGGGCCGAAGGCTACGATCCGGACGATCCGCTCGCCGCGCGCAAGGTGCTGGCCGAGGCCGGGCGACAGGGCTTCGCCGAACAGTACGGCTACGATTATTCGGACGCCGCCGACACCGAGATCCTCGACAACCACACCTACAACATCTTCCCCAATTTCGCCCCGTGGATCGGTTTCCTGCCGACCCTGGTCTATCGTTGGCTGCCCGGCGACACGCCCGATTGGTGCATCATGGAAATCCGCCTGCTCTTCCCCACGAAGAAGGGCGAAGAGCGCCCGCGCGCGGTGGAGATGACCTATATCCCCGATGACGAGCCCTTCGCGTGGGCCGCCCACAAGATGGGGCCCGCGCTCGCCAATGTGTTCGACCAGGACATGGCCAACCTGCCTTACGTGCAGGAAGGCATGAAGGCGATGAAGGACGGGAAGATGGAACTAGGCCACTACCAGGACAGCCGGGTGCGCCATTTCCAGACCACGCTTCAGAAATATATCGACGGCGAGCTTCCGGCGACTAAGTAGCCGGCGCCATGAGCATCACAGTCGATCTTTCGGGGCGCACTGCGCTCATCACGGGCGCGTCATCGGGTCTGGGCGCGCGGTTCGGGCGCATCCTCGCCGCCAATGGCGCACGCGTCGCGCTGGGCGCGCGGCGCAAGGACCGGCTCGAAGCGCTGGCCGCGCAGATCGGGTCGAACGCGTCCGCGATCGCGATGGACGTCGCGCGCGAAGCGGACGTGATCGCTGGCTTTGACGCCGCACAGGCCGCCTTCGGGACGGTCGATACCGTCATCGCCAATGCCGGTATCGACGGCGCGGGCCTGATGACAGAGATGAGCGAGGAGGAGATCGAACGCACGCTTGCGATCAATCTCAAGGGCGCGATCCTGACCGCGCGCGAGGGGGCGAAGCGGATGATGGCGGCGGGCATTACGAATGGCCGCATCGTCCTCGTCGCCTCGATCACCGCGTTCGAGCCCGCGCCCGGGCTAGTCGCTTATGCCGCGAGCAAGGCGGGCGTCGTGCAGGCCGCGCGCAGCATGGCGCGCGAATGGGCGCGAAAGGGGATCTGCGTCAACACGATCTCGCCCGGCTATATCCGCACCGCCATCAACGACGAATGGTTCGACACCGAGCCGGGCCGCAAGCAGATCGCCCGCTTCCCGCGAAAGCGGCTGATGGAGGAAAGCGGCCTCGACGGGCCGGTCCTGTTCCTGTGTTCGGACGCGGCGGAATTCGTCACCGGCGCCGATTTCGTGCTCGACGACGGGCAGACCCTGTGAGCAGGTGCCCATGACCCGCCGCCTCGTCTCGCTTGCGGCAGGCATCATGCCCGAAGCAACGCCTTCGCAGCTGGTCGAGGCAGCGGCGAGCGCGGGTTTCGATTTCGGCGGGATGTGGGCTGAACAGGAAAGCTGGACCCCTGCGACCACGTGCGCGATCCGGCGACAACTGGCCGAAGCAGGCGTTGATCTGCTCGATCTCGAAGTCGCCTGGATCAAGCCGGGGGAGGCCGATCCGTGGCTGACCGAGCTCGTCGACATCGCCGCCGAACTTGGCGCTCGCAACCTTTTGTGCGTCTCGAGCGATCCCGACCCGGCTTCGACCACGGCCAAGTTCCAGACATTGGTCGACCGGGCGACAGGGACCGGCGTCAGGGTCAATCTCGAATTCGGCCTGTTCACCGAGGTGAAGACGATCCACGATGCGCGCGCCATACTCGACACGGTCGATGGCGAAGCGAAGGCGCTGCTCGTCGATACGCTCCACTGGTCGCGCTCGGAAGGGACGGCGGAGGACCTCGCGGCGATCCCGCGCGAATGGCTGACCTATTGCCAGCCCTGCGATGCCCCGGGCGAGCCGCCCGATTTCGACGATCCCGATGACGTCATCGACGACGCGGTGAACCGCCGGATGCCGCTGGGCAAGGGCGGGCTGGCAGTCGGCGCGATGCTCGACGCGCTGCCCGATACACTTCCCTGCGCCGTCGAAGAGCGTTCCGCTGCCCTGCGCGAGGCGTTCCGAGACCTTAATGAACGCGCCGCCGAGGTGCTGCGCACCAGCCGCGCCTTTCTGGACAAGGCCGACTGAGGCGCGTCAGCCGGGCAGCCCCGCGTCCCAGTCCTTCGATTTCGCCCATTCGAGATGCTGCGTGTGCTCCATTCCGAGCAGGTCGCGCGCGTGCCCCGGATCGACCAATAGCGGCGAGACCGGCTGCGTGTTGTAGAAGGCGTAGAACTTCGCCATGCCGTCATAGATGCTGAGCGGCTGGACTTCGCGCGATCCGGTGACAAGCTCGCTCATCCGCGCGGCGAATTCCTCGGGCGCGAGGCTCTGGAACCGCACCGGTCTTCCGGTCGCCTCGGACAGGTTCGCAGCGACCTCGTCGCCCACCAGCGCCTCCGGTCCGCCAAGCGGCACGTGCATGCCGTCCGCCGCATCGGTCTGGAGCGCCCGGCGCATGGCCTGCGCGACATCCTCGAGGCACACCCAGTTGATCTTGAGGTCGGGGTTGGCCGGATAGGCGAAGATCCCCTCGCGCATGATGAGCGGGCGGGTCCAGATGCGGTACTGGTTGTCCATGAACACGGTCGGCTCGATGAAGACGCAGGGTATGCCCGTCTCCTCGAGCGCGCGTTCGATGTCGCGCCTGCCGTCATGGGCGGACAGGTCGAGATCGTGGTCGGCGACATAGCAGGCCGTGTTGAAGACGATCTTCTTCAACCCCGCGCGCTTTGCCCCCTCGGCGATCTGCCGTCCGAAATGGGTGGCCCTTGCGCGGTCGAATTCGAACGGCAGGTGAAACGCGGCGGCGTCCTGTCCGGCAAAGGCCGAGGCCATTGCATCGGCATCGGTGATGTCGGCATGGACGCATCGCAGATCGGGAAAGGGCGTATCGGCCATCGCGTTCTCGCGCCGCACGCCCGCCGTCACCTCGAAACCGTGTCCGATCAGTTCGGCGACCAGAGGCTGGCCCTGATCCGCCGGCGCGCCGAGCACGCAGACCTTGCTGATAGTCATTGATGCTTGCTCCCGTTCAGGCCTTCGCCGCGACTTCGGCAGCGTCGAAATAATGGATCCGCAATTCCTTCAGCAGCCCGTTCTCGAAGCTGCCGCATTCGTTGACCGTCTGGGCGAAGGTCTCGCCGGTGCGTTTCGAAGTCATGGTCAGAGTGAGCACGACGACCGCGTGGCTTTCCCCGCCGGTGATGTCGTGAATTTCGACCGCAGCGCTTGCCCATGTCGCATACATCGCCGCGGCGCAGCGCCGCAGCGCGTCCCTGCCTCGCCATTCGCCGCCGAAGGGCAGGCATTCGGCCTCGTGGAGTACGAAATCGGGATGGATCAGCGCCTCGGCCCGTTCCCAGTCGCGCGCGCGGGCCGCGTCGTAGATCGCGGCGAGCATCTCGCGCGGCGAGGGCACCGGCGCGCGCCTAATCGATCGTGCCGATGAGATCGCCGACCTTGTAGACCTTGCCCTCCTCGCCGGTGGGGTGGATCGTGCCGGAGGCCTGCGCCTCGATCTCGGTCGTGCTCTTGTCGGTTTCGACGGTGTAGATCACGTCCCCCTTGGCGACCTCTTCCCCATCGCCGAACATCCATTCGACGAGGGTCATTTCGGTCGCGCTCATGCCGAGCTTGGGAATGCGGATCTCGGTTGCCATGTCTCGGTTCTTTCCCCTTAAGCCTTGCCGACGCTGGCCTTGATCTGGCCGACGATTTCTTCCTTGGTCGGGATCCACGCCTGTTCGAGGTGGCTCGCGAAGGGCACCGCCGAGAATGTCCCGCCGATCCGGCGCACCGGGCCCTTGAGCTTGTCCCAGCACTTTTCCTGGATATTGGCGGCGATCTCCGCCCCGGTGCCGAAGGGGCGGACCGCTTCGTGCAGGGTCAGCGCGCGGCCGGTCTTATTGACCGAGGCAAGCACCGTCTCCTCGTCGTAGGGCGCGATGGTGCGAAGGTCGATCACCTCGACGCTGATGCCTTCCTTGTCGAGTTCGCCCGCGACTTCGAGCGCGTCGAGAACGGTGCGGCCATAGGTGATGAGCGAGATGTCGCTGCCCTCGCGCGCGACCGCGGCCTTGCCGAGCGGGACGCGATAACCCTTGCCCGGGTCCTCAGCCTTGAGACCGTAGCACAGGATGTTCTCGATGAAGATGACCGGGTCGTTCGCATCGATCGCAGAGCGCATCAGGCCGCGCGCATCGGCCGCGTTTGACGGCGTCACCACGTGAATGCCCGCGACATGGGCGAACCAGGCCTCCAGCATGTCGGAATGCTGCCCGCCGAAGCCGACGCCGACGCCGGTCGTCGTGCGGATCACGATCGGGCACGGAGTCTGCCCGCCCGACATGAAGCGCAGTTTCGCCGCGTGGTTGACGATCTGGTCCATGCACACGCCGACGAAGTTCATCAGCATGATCTCGGCAATGGGCCGCTGCCCGGCGAGCGCCGCACCCACCGCCGCGCCGACGATGGCGGTTTCCGAAATCGGCGTCGCGCGCACGCGGTTCTCGCCGTATTTCTCGGTCAGGCCGGCGGTGACCTTGAACACGCCGCCGCCCTGTTTCGCGGAGACATCCTCACCGAGGCAGAAGACGCCGTCATCTTCGGCCATCGCCTCGTCGATCGCGAGGTTGAGAGCCTGGGTCATGGTGATCTCGGCCATGTCAGTTCACCTCCTCGAACACGTCCTTGTAGATTTCATCGGTATCGGGCAGCGGCGCGTCGAGCGCGTGCTGCACCGCTGCATCGATCTGCTCGTCGATATCGGCGACGATCTTGTCCAGTTCCTCCTCGGTGAACTGGCGTTCGAGCATCACCTTCCTGAGCTTGGGCAGCGGGTCCTCCTTCTTCATCTCCTCGATGTGCTCGGCCGGCATGTAGCTGAAGTCCGCGCCGAAGAAGTGACCCATCATCCGGTAGCACATCGCCTCGACCAGCGTCGGACCCTCGCCCGCGCGGGCTCGGTCGACCGCTTCCTTCACCGCCGGGTAGACCTGGTTCACGTCATTGCCGTCCACCGTCACGCCGCGCATGCCATAGCCCGCCGCGCGCTCGGCGATGGTCTTGCTGTCAGTGTGATCGGCATAGGCGGTGTGTTCGCCATAGCGGTTGTTCTGGCACAGGAAGACGACCGGCAGCTTGTAGAGCTGGGCCATGTTCATCGCCTCGTGAAAGCCTCCGATATTGGCAGCCCCGTCGCCGAAACTGACCAGCGTCACGCGGCGATCGCCGTTGTTCTGGCTCGCCATGGCCAGCCCGTTGGCGATCGGGATGCCGCTGCCGACCACGCCGGTCGTCACCATGATGCCGGTCTCGGGGTCGGTGATGTGCATGGTCCCGCCCTTGCCCTTGCAGGTGCCGGTCGCCTTGCCGAGGCATTCGCCCCACCACTTCTCCATCGGGATGCCCTTGGCGGTCTGTTCGCCCTGCCCGCGATAGGTGCAGACGACATAGTCGTCGTCCTCGAGCGCGGCCATGGCGGCGGCGGAGACGAGTTCCTGCCCGCGCACGCAGTAATACATCACCGCGACCTTGCCCTGCATGAGAAGCTCGCGGAACTTCTCGTCGGTGCGGTTCACCTTCATCGTGCGGGTGTAGATGTCGAGCAGTTTGTCGCGGTCGATTTCGGCCATTGGGGAAGAGCCTTCCTCTGATTGGGGTGGAATTAGAACTGGACGCGCTGCGTAAAGCCGCCGTCGACGACCACGTTCGCGCCGGTCATGTAGGGAACTGCGGGGCTGGCGACGAAGACGATGGCCTTGGCTACTTCCTCGTCATTCCCGAAACGGCCCATCGGCATCTTGGCGAGCGTGCCTTCGTAAAGCTCGGGCATCATGCCCTTGATCGCTTCCCAGTTGCCGCCCTCGTAATAGATCGCGCCGGGCGAGACGGTGTTGACCCGGATGCCCTGCGGCGCGAGCGCCTGCGAAAGCTGCGAGCCATAGGTGATGAGCGCGGCCTTCATCGCGTTGAAGGCCTGCGGGGCGATGAAGGTCTCGAGCGCGGCGGTCGAACTCATGAAGACGATCGATCCGGTGTCCGATTCGGCAAGCATCGGGGTGAGCGTCTCGACCGCGTTGACCGCGCCCATGATGTCCATGTCGAGCGTCGCCTGCCAGTCGCCGGTCCCGCCCGTGCCGGACGACGAGGCGGTGTGGATGAAGATGTCGCAGCCGCCCAGTTCCTTGGCGGCCTTTTCCAGCCACGACTTGTAGGCATCGGCACCGTCATTCATGTCGAAGACCTCGGCAAAGACCTTGCCCGGCCCGGCGGCGTCGATCGCGGCCTTGGCGGCCTCGATCTTGTCTTCCTTACGGCTGAAGAAGGCGACGTCGGCGCCCTCGGCGGCGAATAGCTTGAGCGAAGCGAGCCCGAGCCCGTGCGCCCCGCCGTTCATGATGACTTTCTTGCCCTTGAGTCCCAGATCCATGGCGCACCTCTCCCATGCGGTGAATGATTGCCGATGGGATAGCGAAGGCCGCGGGCGGGGCGTATCGTCAAAAGTGTGGGGGCGGGTGGGGGAGCCTTGTTTTCGCACACGCCATCCGGCGTGCGATAACCTCGATCATGCAACCTGAAGGCCGCGTTGCGACGGTCGGGCACTTGCGAGGCTTCCCGCTTTCAAGCGCTCCTCGCCCGGCTCCTGACGTCGCAAAGTGGGTGGATTCTGTTGAAAAACTCAGCCTTGCAATGGTGCTAGAGTATTGATTCTATGCCTCCGCAGGCAGGTGAAGACGATCAGATGATGGGTGAGCGGACGGGGGCGCAGGAGGCGCTATTCTACAGCTTCTACCTGGATCTGCATGTCCCGGCTAATCACCTGCTGCGCTCGATCGACCGGTTTGTTGACCTATTGGGCATCCGCGAACATCTGCGCCCTTTCAACAGCTAGACCGGTCGGCCGCTCGGTCGATCCCGAGCCGATGATCAGGATGCTGATCATCGGCTATTGCATGGGTATCCGGTCCGAGCGGCGGCTGTGCGAGGAGGTATATGTCAACCTCGCCTATCGCTGGTACTGCCGCCTGGGGCTGGAAGGCGATGTGCCCCGCCAATCGACCTTCTCGAAGAACCGGCATGGGCGCTTCCGCCACAGCGATGTCCTGCGCCAGATGTTCGAGACGACCGTGGCGCGCTGCATTGCCGAGGGTCTGGTCGGCGGCGAAGGCTTTGCCGTCGATGACAGCCTCGTGCGCGCAGATGTGAACCGCCAGAATGCCGTCGATAAGGCCGACGGTCTGCCAGATCCGGCCACGAGCCGTTCCGTTCGCGAGTATCTGGCCGTGAAGGATGATGCCGCCTTCGGGGGCGCAACACCGGTGCCGCGCAAGCAGTTGGCGGTGGCCGATCCGGCAGCGCGCTGGACTGCGGCAAGCCGCGAGCGCGCATTCTTCGCCTACGCCACCAACTATCTCATCGATCTCCAGAACGCAGTGATCGTCGATTTCGAGGCGACCACCGCCATCCGTCAGGCCGAGATAACAGCTCAGCGCCGCATGATCGACCGGACGCAGGAACGCTTTGGTCTGTGGCCCGAGCGGCTCGTGGGTGATGCCGGATATGGCGATGCCAAGAACCTATACTGGCTGGTCGAGGAGCCCGGCATCGAGCCGCACATCCCTGTGGTCGATCATTCCGTCGGCCGCAACGATACCTTCGAGCGTTCAGCCTTCAGCTACGGCCATGAGGACGACAGCCATATCTGCCCTGCCGGCAAGCGGCTGCGCCAGAGGCAAAAGGTCTATCGCGAGGATCGGCCGTTCGTCGATGAGAACGGCATGCTGCGCTACCGCTCCAGCAAGCTCGATTGTGACGCCTGCGCTCTCAAGCCACGCTGTTGCCCGACCCAGCCAGCGCGCACGATCCTGCGTTCGGTCCACGAGGGCGCCCGGGATTTCGCCCGCGATATCGCTACGACCGACGCTTACCTCGTCTCGCGTCGCCATCGAAATAAATGTCGAGAGGCTGTTCGCGCACCTCAAGCGCATCCTCAGAATGGATCGCCTGCGCCTGCGAGGTCCAAACGGCGCAAGAGACGAGTTCCTCCTCGCAGCAACTGCCCAAACCTCCGGAAAATGGCCAAGCTGATCCCGATGCCAGCCACCCCAGCCCACGCATAAGCGGGGCCGAAGCCTCCTCGCCGCGATCAGGCTCGCGCCAGCGCCGATCTCAGAGGCGGGTTTTTCAACACAATCGGCTGGAGAGCTGCCGTTCGCCTGATGCTCGAGACTTACAAGGGTTCACTCAAGCCAATAATTCTGTCCACTATAGGAACAGCTTTGATTTTCGTGCTCCTCAAGATCGGCAGCGGCGGATAACTCTTGCTCTCCAAAAGAGGGGTGTTGCCATGTTGGGTGGTAAAGAAAGGAAATATGAAAAAGTAACATACCATTGGAAATTGCTAGATGGAGCACCATGCAGCATGACACTTTTCGACGCGACAACCTCGGAGGCAGACGAGGCCGCGAGAGCTTGTGGTTGGCCGGGCCACTCCAATCCTGGCGGAAACCACGTCAAATAGGGCCTAGCTGATTGTACATGATTTAAGCAGACCATTCCGATCGCGCGAAGGATCGTGATGACATCTGCTCTCCAAAATTGGCATTGCCAAGAACAAGCTTGAAGTCGTGGCCATAATTGCTTCGCCCTCGCTTGGTTTGCACTCCTTGCAGCTTGAAGGGGAATGCACTAGCGAGATACCGTAATCTAGTAGGCAAACTAACTGCTGTGCGGGTTTCGAGGCGCCACGGATCGCCGCTCAAGGCCGTTCACGAGTGGGCAGCGAACGGTCGACCTGCTGATCAAAACAGCAACCAGCAAAGGCGACTTAGCCCGAGTGTTGGCGGTGCCAATCCCTGCTAGACGGGGGTCGGCCCTTTTCTTTATTCGGCAGGGAGCTAGTCTCAGGTCTGAACCATGGTTTTGAGCTCGGAACCTTCAGCAGTGAGCCAGCTAAGGCGCGGCCGAGTGGCGTTTATCTGCCTTCTCGTGCTCATATCGCTTGGCTTCTCTTCTCCGTTTGACGAGCAATCGCTCGGCCGCGAGAAAACGATTTCGAGTCTTAATTCTGAAAGTCTGTCAGGGCTGGATGGAAAGGGTGTTGATCTTATCGTTCCTCTGGTCGGGAATAAGCAAGACACCACTCTTTTACATCAAGACCGGATTGTTGCTGCTGCGCCAATTTCCCTGCTATCAGCTGACCCGGGATTAAAGGCCTCTGCCGCTATCGATTGTCTCACTGCTGCTGTATATTATGAAGCTGGTTACGAAGCCAAGCAAGGCCAGAGAGCAGTCGCGCAAGTGGTTCTCAATCGCGTCAGACACCCTGCATTCCCGAACTCTGTTTGTGGGGTTGTTTTCGAAGGATCACATCGCCCGACTGGCTGCCAGTTCACGTTTACATGCGATGGCTCGCTTAGTCGCAAACCTCGAAAATCCTCTTGGGAGCGGGCGCGGGAAGTCGCTTTAGCAGCGCTATCGGGATATGTTGAGCCGAGCATAGGCCATGCCACCCACTATCACGCCACATACGTGCAGCCATATTGGGCGCCAAGTCTTCTCAAATTGAATGTCGTTGGCTCGCATGCTTTCTATCTCTGGCCCGGTGCTTCCGGTATGCCGACAGCGTTTAGCAAGAGGTACGATGCCAATGAGGTGATCCCTTCGAAGGCGCGCCTGCTTCTCTCGAGGCACCTCCTCTCGGCCTATGCGGACTTGCCTCAAATTCCCGCGTTTTCCGCCTCGCAGTTAGACCTTTCATCGTTGAATTCATCAGAAGGAGAGCTAGAGACACCAAGGCAAGCTTCTCTCGATCTGAGTCCAGCTGCAGACCAGTCAGAGAGCGGTAGCGCATTGATTGAAAGGAAGGCGCAGCTGACCACATCGCTAGCCAGACTTAAGCCTTATCTTTCCAACGCCCCCGAAGTGTCTGCAAAGACCGCCATCACCGACTGACGCCTCACATTCCATCAGGCAGTGTTGTAGCAGCGGACACCGCGACTTTGTGGTGATCTTCGTGTTGCGGACGCTCGATGTCGGCATTGACTTCACAAGACGCTGATTGAAGGCGCCCTCTTTGAGCGAGGATAAGCGCTGATGGAATAAGCAGGGCGTTGATCTGTGGCGAAGGGTTTACGACGGCCTTCACCTAGACTTCAACCGGAAAGCTTTGTCATGAGTTCCTCGAGGGCGAAAACAGGCTCATCTCGCAATGTTGGGTGAATTCACTCCTGCGTAACGATGAGACTTGGATCAGGGGGAGTGAGTGGTTCAATGACGGTAATCGCTCTTTCAGATCGCGGCAGTGTCGCTCATGACACCCTCCCGTCTGCAATGGGTCGCTAGCTGCAGGGCAGATTTCCCCGCCCTTCGAGCCGAACCTGACAGTCTGTTACTCACGGGGGCGAAGCGACCGTGATCACGACTATGTGCCCGCAGGCATCCAGAAAGAAATGAAGGAGCTGCGCCGAGGACGCCCGCCCGGGCGAGCGCAAAAAAGGCTCCATTCCCCGCTTTCAGTCGAAAATGGTGCTGCTGGGGAGGATTGAACTCCCGGCCTCACCCTTACCAAGGGTGCGCTCTACCACTGAGCTACAGCAGCGTGACCGGTTGCGGGCGCGTCAAGAGCGTCCCGACGGGCAGGCGCGCGCTATTGTCGCACGCACACACAATGTCAAGCGAAGGCTTGAACCTGCGGGACCCTAGCGGCAAGGCGTTAGGCATGAGTGAAGAATCCCGCAAGAATATGTCCCGTGAGGAGCGCCTCGCAGCCAAGCTGCGCGAGAACCTGCGTCGGAGGAAGACGCAGGCGCGGGCGCAAGCGGGGGGCGAGACCGGCGAATCGCGCGACAATGGACTTTTCAAGCCGGACGCGCAAAGCTAACCACACGCGCTCCCCGACGAGACAGGAGCCAGAGTTTCCGTGCCCAAGCTGATCCTAGTGCGCCACGGCCAGAGCCAGTGGAACCTCGAGAACCGCTTCACCGGATGGTGGGACGTCGATCTCACTGAAAAAGGCGTCGAGGAAGCGAAGGAGGCGGGCCGCCTCATGCGCGAAAAGGGCGTCCTGCCCACCATCGCCTTCACCAGCCTCCAGACCCGCGCCATCAAGACGCTGCATCTTGCGCTTGAAGAGGCCGGGCGGCTGTGGATCCCCGAAATCAAGGACTGGCGCCTCAACGAGCGGCATTATGGCGGCCTCACCGGGCTCGACAAGCAGGCCATGCGCGACAAGCACGGGGACGAGAAGGTCCATGTCTGGCGCCGCAGCTTCGACGTGCCGCCGCCCGAAATGGAGCCGGGCAGCGAGTTCGATCCGGGTGCGGACGAACGCTATGCCGAGATCGACGTGCCCTATACGGAGAGCCTGAAACTCACCATCGAAAGGGTGCTGCCCTATTGGGAAAGCGACATCCTGCCGGTCCTCGCACGCGGCGAGACGGTCATCATTTCCGCGCATGGCAATTCGCTGCGCGCGCTGGTCAAGCACCTGTCGAACATCTCGGACGACGACATCACCGGACTCGAAATTCCCACCGGCCAGCCGATCGTCTATGATTTCGACGACACAATGGTGCCGGGCGAACGCTATTACCTGAAGGACAGCTGATGGGCGCGCAGACGGGGGGCAGGGTCGCGATCGTGATGGGCAGCCAGTCCGACTGGCCGACCATGAAATGCGCCGCCGAGGTGCTGGAAGAACTCGAAGTCGCGCACGAGGCGCGGATTGTCTCGGCGCATCGCACGCCCGACCGGATGAGCGCCTTCGCCAAGGGCGCAGAGGGCGAAGGTTTCGACGTCATCATCGCGGGCGCGGGCGGCGCGGCGCACCTTCCCGGCATGATCGCCAGCATGACGCATCTCCCGGTCCTCGGCGTGCCGGTCCAGTCGCGCGCGCTCAATGGCATGGACAGCCTGCTCTCCATCGCCCAGATGCCCGCCGGCGTGCCCGTGGGAACGCTCGCCATCGGCGAGGCCGGGGCGACCAATGCCGGCCTGATGGCCGCCGCGATCCTCGCGCTTTCGGACGAGGGCCTGTCCGAACGCCTGCAGGACTGGCGCGCCGCGCGCAGCGCCGCCGTGGGCGAGGTGCCGCAGGACTGATGGCGGATCGCTCGCCCCTCCCCCCCGGATCGACCATCGGCATTTTCGGCGGTGGTCAGCTTGGCCGGATGCTGGCCATGTCGGCGCTCCAATTGGGCTATCGCTGCATCGGCTACGCGCCTGCAGGCGACAATGTCGCGGCCGAGGCCTGCGCCGATTTCTTCGAGAACCACTGGGCCGACCGCGAGGCTCTCGCGGCCTTCGCAGCGAAGTGCGATGTCGTGACCTGGGAATTCGAGAACGTGCTCGTAAGCGCGGTCGCGGCGATCCCGGCGGAGCGGCTCGCCTCCGCGCCGCGCGCGCTCGAAGTCGCGCAGGACCGGCTCAATGAAAAACGCTTCGTCGAGGACCTCGGCGGGCGCGCTGCGCCGCATATGCGGGTGGAGAGCGACGAGGATTTCGCCCAGGCGATCGAGCGGATCGGGACGCCCGGCATCCTCAAGACCGTTCGCGACGGCTATGACGGCAAGGGCCAGTGGCGCGTGCGAGACTGGCAAGAGGCGCAGGGCGTGCGGTTTCCCGGGCGGCGCTGCATCTATGAAGGCCTCGTCGATTTCGAGGCCGAATTTTCGGTCATCCTCGTGCGGGGCAGCGGCGGCCAGATCCGTTTCTGGGATTCGACCGCCAACACCCACGAAGGCGGGATGCTGGTGCAATCGGTCCTGCCTGCGGGCGATCTGATCGTGGAACAGGTCGGCGCCGCGCGCGAGCTGGCGGGCAAGGTGGCGGACGCCCTCTCCTATGTCGGCGTGATGACGCTCGAATTCTTCGCCACGAAGGACGGCCCGGTCTTCAACGAAATGGCCCCCCGGGTCCACAATTCGGGCCACTGGACGATCGAGGGCGCGGCCACCAGCCAGTTCGAGAACCATGTCCGCGCGATCTGCGGCCTGCCGCTGGGCGAGACCGCGACGCGCTTTGCGACCATCGACATGCGCAACATCGTCGGCGAACAGGCGCTCACGGCGCACGCGATCCTCTCCGAGGAGGGCGAGCCGCATCTCCACCTCTACGGCAAGCGCGAGGTGCGCGAGGGACGCAAGATGGGCCATGTCACGCGGGTGGGTGCGCGTCTCAAGTGAGCGTTCCGGTGGTCCTGATCTATGCCCGCGCCGAAAACGGTGCGATCGGAAAGGATGGCGGCCTGCCCTGGCACCTCCCGGCCGATCTCAAGCGTTTCAAGGCGCTGACGATGGGGCCGGGCGGTGGTGGTCGCCCCATGATCATGGGGCGCAAGACTTTCGAAAGCCTGCCGGGCCTGCTGCCCGGACGTCGCCATATCGTTCTCACCCGGCGCGAGCGCTGGAACAGCGAAGGCGCCGAGATCGCACTTTCGGTCGAGGACGCGCTGGCGCTCGCCCGGCGCGACGATCCGGACGCGATCGCGGTGATCGGCGGGGCGGCGATCTACGACGTCTTCATGGACGTGGCCGACCGGATCGAGCTGACCCAGATCCACGCCGAATTCGACGGCGACACCTTCATGTCCGCTCCCGGCGCGGGTTGGGAAGTGGTCCACCGCGAAGAGCATCCGCCAGAAGGGGGCCTTCCCGCATACTCCTTCCTGACCTATGAGCGCGCCGAAAGGGGCACATCCTGATGCGCTGGCTCGATCACCGCGATCCCATTCCCGCAACCCTGCGCGGTGCCGTCATCGCGCTCGGCAATTTCGACGGTTTCCATCGCGGCCACCAGGCGGTCGCGGGCGAGGCGATCGACTGGGCGCACGCGGAAGGCCGCCCCTCGATCATCGCCACCTTCGACCCGCACCCGGTGCGCTTCTTCAAGCCCGACGTGCCGCCCTTTCGCCTGACCACGCTCGAACAACGCCAGGAGCTCTATCTTGCCGCGGGGGCGACCGCGATGCTGGTGTTCCATTTCGACGCCGATCTCGCCGGGACCAGCGCCGAGGATTTCATCCGCACCATACTGATCGACCGGCTCGGCGCGCACGGGGTTGTGACGGGAAGCGACTTCACCTTCGGCAAGGGCGCAAAAGGCAATGTCGACCTGCTGAAGACGATGGGCGGCGCTCTCGGCCTTGAATCGTGCGTGGTCGAAGCGGTCGAGAAGGACGGCATCGTCTCTTCGAGCCGCATCCGCGAGGCGCTGCGGGATGGCGACCCGCAGCTTGCCGCCGATCTGCTCACCAGGCCTTTCGCCATAAGGGGCGTGGTCGAGCATGGCGACAAGCGCGGGCGCACGATCGGCTATCCCACCGCAAACATCGCGATCGACGAATATCTTCGTCCGAAATACGGGATCTATGCCGTGACCGGCCGCATCCTCCAGACCGGCGAAGTGCTCAAGGGTGCGGCCAATATCGGCATCCGCCCGCAATTCGAGCCGCCCAAGGAATTGCTCGAGCCCTATTTCTTCGACTTCGCGGGCGATCTCTACGGGCAGGAGATCGAAGTCGCCTTCCACCACTTTTTGCGCGGAGAGGCGAAATTCGATTCGCTCGATGGACTCATTGCGCAGATGGAACGCGACTGTGCCGAGGCGAAAAGGCTGCTCGCATGAAGCGCCCCTTGCTGTGGGGAGGTTTCGCGATTGCGCTCCTGTTCCTCGGCCTCACCATCCTCAATGCAAGCTGGCTCGCGCCCTATCCGGCGGGCGCGCCGAAACAGGTCGCGCAAGGCGCGCTTTCGCCGCTCAGCGTGGCGCAGCCTGGCGAGGAATGTGCCTCTGCGCGGATCGAGCCGCCCTATCACCGCCACCTCGCCAACACGAAGGAAAGCGTGCTGCGCGCGGCGAAGATGGGCGCGTGGCTGGTCGAGGTCGATGCGCGGCTGGCGGCCGGGGGCGAGGTCGTGCTCTTTTCCGATGCGCGGCTCGATTGCCTGACCGACGGGCGCGGGCCGGTGCGCGAGGCGTCGCTGGCCCGATTGCGCGCGCTCGATGCGGGGCACGGCTACAGCGCGGACGGCGAGAGCTACCCCTTTCGCGGACGCGGGGCGAAGATCGAGACGCTGAGCGAAGTCGCGCGCGCCATGCCTCGGCGGGGGCGGCTGGTGGTGCATCTGGCGAGCGACAATCCCGCGCTGGTCGAAGGCGTCGCCGCCGCCTATCGCAGGTCCGGGCGCGATCCGGTGCAAGCGCAGGATGCGTTCTACGGCCCGGCCGAGGCCATCGCCGCGATCCGCAAGCGCTATCCTGATGTCTGGGCCTTCAACCCCGATGCGGCGAGGCAATGCACGGCCGATTATGTCGCGCAAGGTTGGTCGGGCTTCCTTCCCGAAAGCTGCAAGGGCCGCACCATGCTGATCGCGCTCGACGAACAGGCGCTGCTGTGGGGCTGGCCCAATCGCCTGATCGCCCGCATGGGCGCATCGGGCGGGCGGATCGTGATCGAGGGACCGCAAGCCAGCGCGGCGGGTCCGATCGCGGGCGTGACCCTGCCCGAACAGCTCACCGAAATCCCTGCGAGCTTCAACGGCTATATCTGGTCGGGCGACGCCTTCACGACGCTCCCGGCGCTCATCACCCGCTTCGATGATCGCACGCAGGAAGAGATCGACGCATCGCAAGCCGCGCTCGAACGCCGCCGCGCCGTTCAATGAGGGTTCCCCGCGGGCGCGCGATGCACTAACGGGGCGGCCTTATGTCTGACCAAAAGCGCGACCTGAAAGACACGGTCTTCCTGCCGAAGACCGATTTTCCCATGAAAGCCGGCCTTCCGCAGAAGGAACCGGGCATCCAGGCGCGCTGGGCGGAAATCGACCTCTACGCGAAACTGCGCGAGGCGCGGCGGGGGCGCGAGAAATTCATCCTCCATGACGGCCCTCCTTACGCCAATGGCGAGATGCATATCGGGCACGCGCTGAACCATATCCTGAAGGACATGGTGGTCCGCTCGCAGAGCCTGATGGGCAAGGACGCGCCCTATGTCCCCGGTTGGGACTGCCACGGCCTGCCGATCGAATGGAAGGTCGAGGAGCAGTACCGCAAGAAGAAGCTCAACAAGGACGACGTGCCGCGCGCGGAATTCCGCGCCGAATGCCGCGCCTATGCGCAGCACTGGGTCGACGTGCAGCGCGGGCAGCTGAAGCGGCTTGGCCTCTTGGGCGACTGGGACAATCCCTACCTCACGATGGATTACGAGGCCGAAGGGACGATCGTCGCCGAGCTGATGAAGTTCGCGGAAGCCGGAAACCTCTATCGCGGCGCGAAGCCGGTGATGTGGTCGCCGGTCGAAAAGACCGCGCTGGCCGAGGCGGAGGTCGAATACGAGGACATCACGAGCACGCAGATCGACGTGGCCTTCGAGATCGTCGAGAGCCCGATCGAAGAACTGATCGGCGCGCACGCGGTTATCTGGACGACGACGCCGTGGACGATCCCGGTGAACCAGGCTTTGGCCTATGGGCCGGACATCGAATATTTTGCGGTCCGCGGGCATCCATCCGGCAAAATCCTCCTCATTGCGCAAGCCGGCGACCTCCCTGACCAGATTTTCATGCGCCTGATCGGCGAGCATTTGCCCGCTGGCATGTCGATTGTATGGGCTGGGAAAGGCTCCGACCTAGCCGGAACCAAGGTCCGCCACCCCATGCACCATCTCGGCGGGTTCTACGCCACGCCGCGCCCCATGCTCCCCGGCGATTTCGTCACCACCGATAGCGGCACCGGCCTCGTCCACATGGCGCCCGACCATGGCGAGGACGATTTTGAGCTGTGCAAGACCGCCGACATCCATCCGGTCTTCGCGGTGATGGGCGACGGGCGCTATCGCGACGACTGGCCGTGGCTTGGCGCGGGCGACCTCGATGACGAGGGCGAGGAACGCCGCCGCGCGGTCATCAATCCCAAGTTCAGCGCGCCCGACGGCCCGATCTGTTCGGACCTGCGCGCAGTGGGCGCGCTGCTTTCAGCCAGTGCCGATTACGAACACTCCTATCCCCATTCGTGGCGCTCCAAGGCCAAGGTGATCTACCGCGCCACCGCTCAATGGTTCGTGCCGATGGACACGCAATTGGAAGGCGGCGGCACGCTCCGCTCCCGCGCGCTTGCCGAGATTGAGCGGGTCGAGTTCACCCCGAAGCGCGGCAGCCGCCGGATTGGTTCGATGGTCGAAGGGCGGCCCGACTGGGTGCTCTCGCGCCAGCGCGCATGGGGCGTGCCGATCACGCTCTTCGTCCGGCCCGACGGGACCTATCTGCAGGACGCGCAAGTCAACGCCCGCGTCATCGCCGCGATCAGGGCCGAGGGCGTCGATGCGTGGGAGGAAAGCCGCAAGGCCGAATTTCTCGGGGATGCACACGATCCCGACGAATTCGAGATGGTCACCGACATTCTCGATGTCTGGTTCGATTCGGGCTGCACCCACGCCTTCGTCCTCGAAAGCGGCAAGTGGCCGGTCCTCCAATGGCCCGCGAACCTCTATCTCGAAGGGTCCGACCAGCACCGCGGCTGGTTCCAGTCGAGCCTGCTTGAAAGCTGCGCGACCCGCGGGCGCGCGCCCTACGACCAGATCCTCACCCACGGCTTCACCATGGATGCCAAGGGCATGAAGATGTCGAAGAGCCTCGGCAACACGGTCAATCCGTTGAAGCTGATGGAGCAATACGGCGCGGACATCATCCGGCTGTGGGCTCTGAGCGTCGATTTCACCGCCGATCACCGCATCGGGGATGAAATCCTCAAAGGCGTCGGCGACCAGTATCGGCGGCTTCGCAACACCTTCCGCTACCTGCTCGGCGCGCTCGACGGGTGGGTCGGCGATTTCAGCGACATGGGCGAAATCCCCGAGCTCGAGGTCTACGTGCTCTCGCTCCTGTCCGAACTCGACGACAAGCTGCGCGCCGCGGCGCTGGAATACGATTTCAACGCCTACACCCGCCTGCTGGTCGATTTCTGCAACGAGGACCTCAGCGCGTTCTTCTTCGATATCCGCAAGGACACGCTCTATTGCGACGGGCCGGACAGCGACGCGCGCAACGCCTATCGCACCGTGCTCGACCTGCTGTTCCACGCGCTGGTGCGCTATGCCGCACCGGTGCTGGTCCACACGGCGGAGGAGGTCTGGCTGACCCGCTATCCCGAAGACGGCGAACAGGGCGGAAGCGTCCACCTGCTCGAATGGCCGAGCGTGCCGAAGGTCGCGGCGGACCGCGACAAATGGGAACGCCTGCGCGCCCTTCGGGAGCGCGTGACCGAGGCGATCGAGCCATTGCGGCGTGAAAAGACGATCCGTTCCTCGAACGAGGCCGCGGTCACCGTCCCCGCTTCGGCCGTGCCCGAAGGCGTCAGCGACGAACAGCTCGCCGAACTGTTCATCAGCGCGACAGTGACCCGCGGGCAGGGCGACGAGGTGAGTGTGACCCGTTCCAGCGACAACAAGTGCGGCCGATGCTGGCGCCTGCTGCCCGACGTGCCCGAGGACGGCGCGCTGTGCGGACGGTGCGAAAGCGTGGTCGCACAGCTCGACGAGGCGGCGGCGTGAGCCAGGCCACGACGCGCAACCGGCTGATCGGGCTGGGCATCGCCGCTTTCATCGCGGCGGTGGACCAGGCGGTGAAATGGCTCGTCGTCGGACCGCTTGAACTCAGGCAGGTGCGGCATATCGACCTGCTGCCGTTCTTCGACCTTACCTATACCGAGAACCGGGGCGTCTCGCTCGGCATGCTGCAGGCGACGAACATGGAGATGCGCTGGCTGCTGGTCCTGCTCACGGCGGGAATCGCGCTGGTCGTCTTCGTGTGGATGATGCGCGAAAGGAAGCTCGCCGACATCGCCGCATTGGCGCTGATCCTCGGCGGTGCGATCGGCAATATCGTCGATCGCTGGGACCTTGGCTATGTCATCGATTACGCCGACTTCCATATCGGCACCTTCCGCCCCTTCCTCATCTTCAACATCGCCGACGCCGCGATCACGATCGGCGTCGTCATAATCCTTGCCCGCAGCCTGCTGGTGCGCGAAAAGGACGACAACAGCGAGAAACCGCGCCCGTTCGAGGCGGGCGAGACGGAGCAATGACCATGCGTATCCTGAAAACCGCGATCCTGCTCGGCTCGGCCAGCGCCATGCTCGCCGCGTGCGGCGGCGGCGGGCTGTTCAACCGCGACCGACCCGACGAATTCGCCGTGCAGCGCCAGGCGCCGCTGGTGGTGCCGCCCGATTTCACGCTCACCCCGCCCGAACCCGGCGCCCCGCGCCCGGCCGAAGGCACGGCGAGCGAACAGGCGCTCGAAGCCCTGTTCGGCGGCCCGGCCCCGCGCAGCGAGATCGAGAGCACCGCGCTAAACCGCGCCGGAAGCGCCGCGCCGAGCATCCGTTCGCAGGCGGGCGACGAAAAGACCAACACCGTCGCCAAGGGCCGCGTGACCCGCGATATCATCGCCGCTCCCGAGGGCGACGGTCAGAACGCGCAGACGTTGATTCCGGGCTGATCCCGCGTGCCCGTCCGGGGCGCTCGTTCTTGGGGCCCGCCTTCCGGTCCAATCCCTCGATACTTCTGATGCTGGTTACGAGTCCTCGCGTTCCTCGACCCGGCTGACCAGCAGCTTGTCGATGCGGCGATTGTCCATGTCGACAACTTCGAAACGCCAGCCCTGGTCGGTGAAGGCCTCGCCCTCGACCGGCAGCTTCTTGAGCACCGACAGGACATAGCCCGCAGCGGTCCCGAATTCGCGGTCCTCTCCATATTCGAGGCCGAGCCGGTCGGCGAGCGCGTCCGCCGAAAGCGCGCCCGACACCAGCAGCGAGCCATCCGAGCGTTCCACCACCTGCGGGCTGTCTCCCTCGTCCCGATCGCTCGCGAAATCGCCCGCGATCGCGGTGAGGAGGTCGACGGGTGTCACAACGCCTTCGAAATGGCCGTATTCGTCGTGCACCAGCGCAAGCGCGATATCCGCCGATTGCAGGACCCTCAATGCATCCATCGCGTCGAGCTGATCGGGCACGACTTCGGCCCGGCGGATCATCTCGCGGATCGAGACCTTTTCTCCCTCGACCATCCGGGCCAAAACCTCGCGCACCTTGACGAGGCCGAGGATCGCATCGGGCGAGCCTTCGGCGACCGGCAGGACCGAATGCGGGCTGTCGGCGATGACGGCGCGGATCTGCGCGCGGTCGGCATCGGCGTCGATCCAGTCGACTTCGGTGCGCGGCGTCATCATTTCGCGCACGGGCCGTTCGGCCAGCCGCACGACACCGGTGAGGATCTGGTGCTGCTCGACCTCGATCACGCCCGAACGCGTCGCCTCGGCGAGGATCATGCGCAATTCGTCCGAAGTCACCGACGACTGCCCCTTTGAAGTGATACCGAAAAGGGCGATCACCGCTGCCGACGACTTGTCGAGCACCCACACGAGCGGGGCGCCAATGCGCGAGAGCCAGTCCATCGGCCTCGCCATGACGAGCGAGATCGGGACCGCCGCGCGCAGGGCGAGCTGCTTGGGAACGAGTTCGCCGACGACCACGGTGAAATAGGTCGTCAGCGCGATCACCAGGGTGAAGCCCAGTTCCTCCGCGATATCGGCCGGCACTCCCAGAAAGGCGAGCCGCTCGGCCACCGGCAGGCCGAGGCTCGCGCCCGAATAGGCGCCTGCGAGGATTCCGATCAGGGTGATCCCGATCTGCACGGTCGAGAGGAACTTGCCCGGATCGGCCGCCAGCGCGATCGCGATGCCGGCGCTGGTAGAGCCCTCGTCGCGGCGGGCCTTGAGCGTGGATGTCCTGGCCGAGACGATCGCGAGTTCGGACATCGCGAAGACGCCATTGAGCACGATCAGCCCGGCGATGATCAGAAGGTCTGGCCAGGGAAAGGGTGTCACGCCGCAAGCGCTAGCACAATTGCCGGGCCATGCCAGTGGCCAAAAGCGCGCCCTTGCGGCGAAAGCGCTGTCATCGTGGATAATCCACGTCTATCCTGGCCGCGCTCGACCGGTCGGCGCTGCCATCGGGAGCGCAAATGGGGGAAGCCATGCGGAACAGGGGCCGGTTCCGAGGCTTGATAGGGAAGGACATGCCGCGCGAACTACGCGGCATGCCAGCAAGTGGAGGATAATAATGAAAGTATCACGCATCCTTTTGTCGGGCACCGCCGCCCTCGCTCTCATCGGGACGAGCGGCTGCGTCACCGATCCCAATACCGGCGAACGCAAGGCCTCGCGCACTGCAATCGGGGCGGGGATCGGCGGCACGCTCGGTTACCTCCTCGGCGGAGCCATCGGCGGCGACGCGGCGCGCATCATCGGCGCGGGCATCGGCGGCTCGGCCGGCGCGGTGATCGGCAAGCAATATGACGACCAGATCCGCGAACTCGACGAACTGACCGAAGGCACCGGTGTCGAGGTCGAGGAAGTCGGCGACCAGGAGGCGATCCTGCTGCGCATGCCAGACGGCGTGACCTTCGCGACCGGTTCGGCCCAGATCAATCCGGGCTTCTACGACACGCTGAACGCGGTCGCACAGAACCTCGTCAACTATCCCAACAGCCTTATCGACGTGTACGGCTTCACCGACACGACTGGCTCGGATGCGCTCAATCAGCGCCTCTCCGAACAGCGCGCACAGGCAGTCGCCGATTACCTCGCCGCGCGGGGCGTCGCGCGCAGCCGTCTTGCGACACAGGGTTATGGCGAGCAATACGACTACCTGCGGGTCAAGACCGCCGACGGCGTGGCCGAACCGCTCAATCGCCGGGTCGAGATCAAGATCATCCCGATTTCGCAGGACGACGTGAACGCCGCGCGCGGGAACTGACGCGTTTGCATTGGGGGCGCATCCGCGCCCCCACATCCTCGCTCGTGCGATCTGAAGGTCGCATCGCTGCGAGCGGCCGCCTAGCCTTGCGAGCCGCCCTGAGGGGCGGCCCGATTATCGTGCCGGATGGTCGGCATATCGACGATATCAGCGTAGCTGCTCTGCCCGCTTGGCAAGATGCTTCACTGCCGCTTCGTGAATCCCCGGCGCACACACGAGCACTCCGAAATCGCGCGGGTCATGCTTGTTGTAATCGAGCGGGCGGCCAAAGGCATCGCTGACCTGCGCCCCGGCCTCGCGCGCGATCAGGGTCGCGGCGGCGACGTCCCATTCGAAGCCCCAGCGCAGGGTCGCGACGAGGTCCGCACGGTCATCGGCCACCATCGCGATCCGCAGCGCGATCGAATTGGGCTTCTCGACCGCGACCAGCATCGAATCCTCGGCCTGAAGGTGATCGGCGGGAACGCGCGCGCCCTCGAAATCCTTGCGGGCGCTGGCGGTCAACGGCGCGTCGTTGAGCGTTGCCCCCTGCCCCGCGACCGCGCACCATTCCTCTCTCCGCGCAGGGGCGACCAGCATTCCGATAAGCGGGCGGCCCGAGCTTACCAGCGCCACCGAGACCGCCCAGCCGCTACGCCCGCGCACGAAATCGCGCGTCCCGTCGATCGGATCGACTTCCCAGATCAGACCGCTGCGGGTGCGCCGTTTGTCGTCGGCGGTCTCTTCCGAAAGCCACGCCGCGGAAGGAAGCAGGCGCAGCAATTCGCGCTTGAGGAAACGGTCTACCTCCAGATCCGCCTCGCTCACCGGATTGCCGGGCGACTTGTCCCAGCTCGACAGGGCATGGCCCGCGCCCGGCCAGCGGGCATGGGCGATCCGGCCCGCCTCGCGGACGATCTGTGTGAAACGGGCCTTGTCTATCACGTCGGTGTTCTTCGGGCGGAGTGTTCTGCGGGGGGCATGTCGACGATCAGGCTTGGCCGCGCGAGAGAGACTTTTCAAGCGCCCCGATCCATGCTTAGGCCCCGCGCAACCTCCCCGGCGACACGAACAAGGGATCGAAAGCTGATGAACGTCCACGAATACCAGGCCAAGGAACTCCTCAAAGCCCATGGCATCGCCGTGCCAGAGGGGCACGCCGCGCTCAGCGTCGAGGAAGCGGTGGCTGCGGCGAAGA
This sequence comes from Erythrobacter litoralis, assembly GCF_001719165.1. Taxonomy (NCBI): domain Bacteria; kingdom Pseudomonadati; phylum Pseudomonadota; class Alphaproteobacteria; order Sphingomonadales; family Erythrobacteraceae; genus Erythrobacter; species Erythrobacter litoralis. Next base: position 116,336 of record NZ_CP017057.1, on the reverse strand, counting down.
AGCTGCCCGGGCCACTTTACGTGGTGAAGGCGCAGATCCATGCCGGCGGCCGCGGCAAGGGCAAGTTCAAGGAACTGCCCGAGGACGCCAAGGGCGGCGTTCGCCTCGCCAAGAGCCTTGAGGAAGTCGAGAGCCACGCGCGCGAAATGCTCGGCAACACGCTCGTCACTGTCCAGACCGGCGCGGAAGGCAAGCAGGTCAATCGCCTCTACGTCACCGACGGGGTCGACATCGCCAAGGAATATTATTTCTCGCTGCTGGTCGACCGCGCGAGCGGGCGCGTCGCGATGGTCGCCTCAACCGAAGGCGGGATGGACATCGAGGCGGTCGCGCATGACACGCCGGAAAAGATCACCACGATCACGATCGATCCCGCGCAGGGCTTCATGCCCCACCATGCGCGTGCTCTCGCCTTCGGGCTCAAGCTGGAAGGCGATCTCAACAAGCAGGCGCAACGCCTCGCCAAGCAGCTTTACGACGCCTTCATGGCGACCGACGCCGCGATGCTCGAGATCAACCCGCTGGTCGAAACCGAAGACGACAAGCTGACCGTGCTCGACGCCAAGATGAGCTTCGATTCGAACGCGCTGTTCCGTCACAAGGACATCGCGGAAATGCGCGACGAGACCGAGGAGGACCCTAGCGAGGTCGAGGCGAGCGAATACGACCTCGCCTACATCAAATTGGACGGGAACATCGGCTGCATGGTGAACGGCGCCGGGCTCGCCATGGCGACGATGGACATCATCAAGCTGAACGGTGCCTTCCCGGCGAACTTCCTCGACGTGGGCGGCGGCGCGACGACCGAGAAGGTGACGGCCGCCTTCAAGATCATCCTCAAGGACCCGGCGGTCGAGGGCATCCTCGTCAACATCTTCGGCGGCATCATGAAGTGCGACGTGATCGCGAACGGCATAGTGCAGGCGGCCAAGGACGTGAACCTGCAGGTCCCGCTGGTGGTCCGGCTCGAAGGCACCAATGTCGAGGCCGGCAAGGAAATCCTCGACAATTCGGGCCTCGCCATCGTCAGCGCCGACGATCTTGGCGATGCGGCGCGCAAGATCGTCGCCGAGGTAAAGCAGGCGGCGTGATTGGTCTGGGTCCGCCCATCCGGGCGGGCCTCCTCGGTGCTGTTCCTCCGCTGCGCTGCGGGCACCTGCGGACGGGCGGTCGCCCTTGCGGTCGCGGGTGCGCCCGGGGAACAACTATCCGGCGCGGTCCGGTTCGATCGGCTCGTAATGGAAGACCAGTTCTCCGCCGGACTGCATCCGCACCGCCGCGACCAGACCCTCGCCCGGCTTTTCGGGATCCGCGCAGCGCAGCGTCAAGCCGTGGAAATAGGCCGCGCAGGGTTCGATCTCGGCGAGGCGGAAGGTGACCATGTCATCCTTTTCCTCCCACCCGGTGAGGTCGGCGTTGAAATGCTTGAGCCGGAGTACGAGCGAGCCTTCCTCCTCGATCAGGTGCAGGTGCTCGGTGAAGCGAACCTCGCCGTCCTCGCCCTGCTGGACGAAGATGCCGACCATGGTTCGCCCTGCCGCCGGCAGCCAGCTTTCGAGTGCGGGCGCGCCGCCGATCCCGGCCCCCTTCCACTGACCGATCAGCCACTCCACCTGTTCGAGCGCTGCCCGGGCCGGCTGCGCGCCTTCCTCCGCCAGCCGCGTTTCCATCGGCTCCTCGGCCTTCGCCGTTCCGACCATAGACAGCGCAGCGAGCGCCGCCAGCCAAACCGTCTTCACCATCGCCATCCTCCCCTCGCCGCGCCATTGCGACGCGCGGCCATGATAGCTGCACGAATCACCGCTTCCCACGCAAAATCGGCACTTGACCTCGCAATGGCCGAGCGCAAGGACATGACCCGCTGATGCCGGTGCGCCCGCGTTCCGGAACAAGTAGCGCTGCTTGACGTTTACGTAAACGCTAGCTAGGGCGCGCCGCGAGAGTTTCGCCATGCACCGCAGGGCTGCATCCCTGCGGTGAGGGCCAAAGGGAAAGGAAACGCACATGAAGATCCTCGTCCCCGTCAAACGGGTGATCGATTACAACGTGAAGCCGCGGGTCAAGCCCGATGGCTCGGGCGTCGACCTCGCCAACGTCAAGATGAGCATGAACCCCTTCGACGAAATCGCCGTCGAGGAAGCGATCCGCCTGAAAGAGGCCGGCAAGGCCGAGGAAGTCGTCGCCGTCTCGATCGGCCCGGGCAAGGCGCAGGAAACGCTCCGCACCGCGCTCGCCATGGGCGCCGACCGCGCGATCCTCGTCGAGACCGATGAAGAGGTCGAACCGCTCGCCGTGGCCAAGATCCTCAAGGCGATCGCCGAGGAGGAGCAGCCCGGTCTGATCATGCTCGGCAAGCAGTCGATCAGCGACGATTCGAACCAGACTGGTCAGATGCTCGCCGCCCTTATGGGCCGTCCGCAGGGCACCTTCGCCAACACGGTCGAAGTCGATGGCGATGCCGTCACCGTCAAGCGCGAGATCGACGGCGGTCTGGAAACGGTCAAGCTGACCATGCCCGCGATCGTCACCACCGACTTGCGCCTGAACGAGCCGCGTTACGCTTCGCTGCCCAACATCATGAAGGCGAAGAAGAAGCCGCTCGACACCAAGACGCCGGCCGATTTCGGCGTCGACATCGCGCCGCGTCTCACCACGACCAACGTCGCCGAGCCGCCCGTGCGGCAGGCCGGTGAAAAGGTCGAGGACGTCGCCGCGCTGGTCGATAAGATCAAGGCGCTCGGCATCGCCTGAGCGGGCCTGCAAGCGCTAGAAAGGAAGAGACAGATGAACACTCTGGTTCTGGTCGAACACGACAATTCCACCGTCAATGACGCGACCCTCGCGGTCGTCACCGCGGCATCCAAGCTGGGCGAAGTCCATGCGCTGGTCGCGGGCAAGGATTGCGGTGCGGTCGCCGAGGCCGCGGCCAAGATCGCGGGCGTCGCCAAGGTGCTGAAGGCCGACGATGCCGCCTACGAACACGGCCTTGCCGAAAACGTGGCCCCGCTCGCGGCATCGGTGATGGAAGGCTATGACGCATTCCTCGCCCCGGCGACCACCTCGGGCAAGAACATCGCCCCGCGCGTTGCGGCGCATCTCGACGTGATGCAGATTTCCGACATCCTGTCGGTCGAAGGCGACAAGACCTTCACCCGGCCGATCTATGCCGGCAACGCCATCGCGACCGTCCAGTCCGGCGATCCCAAGCTGGTGATCACTGTGCGCGGCACGGCCTTCGAAAAGGCCGCGACCGAAGGCGGCTCGGCCTCGATCGAGGACGTGAGCGGTCCGGGCGATGCGGGCCTGTCGACCTTCGTCAACCGCGAGATCGCCAAGAGCGACCGCCCCGAACTGACCAGCGCCAAGGTCATCGTCTCGGGCGGCCGTGCGCTGAAGGATTCGGAGACCTTCGAACAGATCATCACCCCGCTCGCCGACAAGCTCGGCGCCGCCATCGGCGCGAGCCGCGCGGCGGTCGATGCGGGCTATGTCCCCAACGATTACCAAGTCGGCCAGACCGGCAAGATCGTGGCTCCCGAAGTCTACATCGCGATCGGCATTTCCGGCGCGATCCAGCACTTGGCGGGGATGAAGGATTCCAAGGTCATCATCGCGATCAACAAGGACGAGGACGCACCGATCTTCCAGGTCGCCGATATCGGCCTCGTCGCGGACCTCTACAATGCGGTGCCAGAGCTAACGAGCGAGCTCTAAGCCGTTCATCGCAAGCGACTTTATTTCGCAACGCGCCTCCGGCAGGTTACCAGCCTGCCGGAGGTTTTTTATGCGTGACACCTATGCCCTTCTCGTCCTGACTGCATCGCTAGCTTCCGCGCCGGCGGGTGCCGAGGTCGTCGACATCGCGCCCAGCTCGGCTTGGAATGTCGATTTCGCCGATGACAAGTGCCGCCTGGCGCGCTTGTTCGGTGAGGGGGAGAACCGGCATCTCGTGTTCTTTGAGCAGTATTGGCCCAGCGAAGGCTTCGGCCTCACTGTCGCCGGACCCTCGTTCGACCGGTTCCGGAGTCGCCGGCGCACCGAGCTTTCCTTCTTCGACGGTCAGGACCCCCAGCGCACCGAGCCCTTTACCGGCAAGGTGGCCGGTTTCGGGCCGGGAGTGATCTATTCGTCGGCGGCACTGGCACCCGCGGACGAAGTTTCTGACGAACAAGGTGATGATCGGACCACGCGGTTGTCCCAACTCGACCCCGGGCTGGCCTCCAAGGTCGCATATGTCGGGATCAAGCAGCGCGGTGACGAAATCCGTCTTCTGACCGGTCCGCTCGATGAGGCGTTCGAGGTGCTCAACCAATGCACAGCGGGACTTGTCGCCGAATGGGGGCTGGATTTCGAACGTCAGCGCAGCGCCAGCCGGATGCCCGAATGGGCGAATATGGCAGCGGTCGTGCGCCGAATTCAGAAGGATTATCCGAGAACTGCGCTCAATCGCGGCGAACAGGGCCTGATGCGGATGCGGGTGATCGTCAGCCCCGAGGGTCTTGTCGAGGAGTGCACGATCATCAAGGCCACGGACACCGAAAAACTCGAGTCACCGGCCTGCGATGCGATGCAGGATGCAAAGTTCACGCCGGCGCTTGATGCTGCAGGGCAGCCCATGCGCTCGTACTATGTGACGAGGATCACCTACCAGATCTGACAGCGATCAGGACGACGCTGCTCACATGAACCCCGTGATGAAGTGCAGCGTCATTCCCACCAAGCCGCCCACCAGCGTGCCGTTGATGCGAATGAACTGGAGGTCGCGCCCTACCGCGCCTTCGACCCGGCCCGTGATCGTGGTCGCGTCCCAGCGCTTCACCGTGTCCGACACCAGCGTCACGATCTGCGAGCCGTAGCGCGTCGCGACGCCCACCATCGTACGCCGGGCAAACCGGTTGATCTGGACCTGCAGCCGCTCGTCCTGCTTCAGAGCATTCCCCAGGTCCGCTAGAGTGCTGCGCATTTCCGCCCCCATTGCGCTCTCGCTTTCGCGCGCGCGGCGGATCAGCGAGCGGCGCAGGCGCTCCCACACGCCCATCCACCATTCCGCGACCGCGGGGTTTTCGAGCAGTTCGCGCTTCAGCTCCTCCACCCGCTCGCGCGTTTCGGGATCGTGCTGGAGATCCTGCGCGAGCTTCTGCAAGCCCTCCTCGACCTTGTGGCGCAGCGGGTGGTCGGGATCGACCAGCACTTCGGCCAATAGCTTGTAGAGCCCGTCGAGCACGGGGCCGGATACCTTGTCCTCGAGCCCGATCCAGCGGACAATGCGATAGGTGCGTTCGTGAATGATCGCGCGGATCGTCTCCTCGTTGTCCTCCAGCGTCAGGCCCGCCCAGCGGATCAGCCCGTCGATCAAGGGCTGGTGACGCTTGTCGGCCATCATGCTCTCGATCATCCGCCCGGCGAGCGGCGAGATCTCGATCTTCGAAATTTGCGCCGCAAGCCCGCTCCTCACCTGATTGCCGAGCCGGTCGGGATCGAGCGATTCGAGCACTTCCGCGATCAGCTCCGCCGCGCCCGCGGTGATGCGCGAGCGCGCGTCCTCGCCGCCGCGTGTCGGACTGGCAACGAGGAAATCCCCGATCGCGCGCGCGACATTCATGCCCGACATGCGCCGGGCGACGACTGCGGGGGTGAGGAAATTCTCGCGCAGGAACGCCGCCATGGTCTCGGCGATGCGGTCCTTGTTCTGCGGGATGATCGCGGTGTGCGGGATTGGCAGGCCGAGCGGGTGGCGGAACAGCGCGGTCACCGCGAACCAGTCGGCGAGCCCACCCACCATCGCCGCTTCGGCGAAGGCGTTGACGTAACCCCAGGCCGGATGGGTGCCGACGAAGCCATGCGTGGTGAAGAAGATCACCGCCATTGCCGCCAGCATCCCGGTCGCGGTCCAGCGCATGCGCCGCGCGCGATCGGGTGTCAGCGGGGCGCCGCCATAGGGATAGGAACCAGGGCTAATGCTCGCCATGATTGCCCTGATAGCCGCACGAGGCGGCCTGCGTCACGCCCCGCCCGGTCACTCGGCAGGTTCGGTCCCCGGCGGGAGCTTTCGGGCCGGGATTGGCGCACCGCCCGGGATCGGTGCATCGGGGCGCGGTCCTGCCGGTCGCGGCACGCCGCCCTGCCCGCCCGTCTCGGGCGGAATGGGTTTGCCGTCGTCGCCCGGGCGATAGGTCAGCATCCGCTCGCGCAGCCACGGGCCGACCCGCTTCTCGAAACCGTCGGCGAGGCTGAAGCCTGCAGGCACGATAAGCAGGGTGAGCAGGGTCGACAGCAGCAGGCCGCCGATCACCACGATCCCCATCGGCTGGCGCCACGCACCGTCGCCCGACAGCGAAAGCGCGACCGGGACCATGCCCGCGGTCATGGCCACCGTCGTCATGACGATCGGCTGGGCGCGCTTGTGCCCGGCTTCCATGATTGCCTCGAGCTTGGAAGTGCCGCGGTCCATTTCCTCGATCGCGAAGTCGATCAGCAGGATCGAGTTCTTCGACACGATGCCGAGCAACAGGAGGATGCCGATATAGACCGGCATCGAGTTCGGCATGCCGATCAGCCAGATCAGAAGCACTCCACCGAGCGGCGCAAGCGCAAGGGAGGTCATGTTAACGAGCGGGCTCATCAGCCGCTTGTAGAGCAGGACCAGCACCGCGAAGACCAGCAGCACGCCCGCGGTCACCGCGATGATAAGATTCTGGATCAGTTCGGCCTGCCATTCCTCCTCGCCCACGACATCGCGGATGACGCCGGTGGGCAGGTTGCTCAGGATCGGCAGGGCATCGACCTGCTGCTGCGCCTCGCCCTTCAGCACGCCGCTCGCGAGGTCCGCACCGATGAGCACGCGTCGGCTCTGGTTGTAACGCTGGATGGTGGTCGGGCCGGAGCCGAACTCGATCGTCGCCACCCGGCCCAGCGGGACCGACCCGCCGCCCGCGGTCTGAACCGGCAGGTTGCGAATGGTGGTGAGATCGCCCCGCGCCTTTTCGCTGAGGCGCACGGTGATCGGAATCTGGCGATCGGAAAGCGAGAACCGAGCCGCGTTCTGTTCGATTTCGCCGAGCGTCGCGATGCGGATCGTCTGGGACAGCGCGGCCGTGGTCACACCCAGATCGGCGGCGATCTTCTCGCGCGGAGTGATGATGATCTCGGGCCGGTTGAGATCGGCCGCGATGCGCGGTGCGACGAGCGAATCGAGACCCTTCATCTGCTCGACCAGTTCGAGCGCGGTTTCCTCGAGCAATTCGGGGTCCGACCCGGCCAGCATCACGGTCAGGTCGCGGCCCGAGCCGAAGCCCGCGCTTTGCGACTGGAAACGCACGCGCGCATCGGGGATCTGCGCAAGGACGGGAGCGAGCTCACGCTCGAATTCGATCGAGGTGCGTTCGCGGTCGTCCTTGAGCTGCACGAATATCGAGGAGCTCTGGCCCTGCCGGATGCGCTGGAGCTGACGTTCCACTTCGGGTTCTTCGGACAGCCGTTCGGCGACCGAATTCACGATCCGCTTCGTTTCCTCAAGCGTCGTGCCCGGCACGGTCTCGATCTCGACGCGGGAATTCTCATCGTCGATGGTCGGCTGGAACTGGCCCGGGATCTGCCCGAACAGCAGGACCGTCACGAGCAGCGAGAACCAGCCCACGCCCAGCATCCAGACGCGGTGATCATAGAAACGGGCGGTGAGGTATCGCACCCCGCCGCCGAAGCGTCCGCCGGAATTGGCGGCCAGCTCGATCAGCTTGAAGACCGCCCACCCGGCGAGGAAGGCAGCGAGCGAGGTCACGAGGACGATGACGACTTCGAAGGTCTTCGAGACGATGTGGAAGAACGTGCCGTAGGGATCGCTCGACACCGCGCCCGCGATCTGGCCCGGCACTTCCAGCGCGGCGAGCCAGCCGAACACGGTGAACATGGCAAAGCCGGTCACCGCGAGCAGCAGCACAACCGTCAGCAGCAGCATGATCATGTAGACCCAGCGCGCGCGAGGCGGCTCGACCCCGGCGCGGCGCGTGGCCATCTTGCCGCTGTCGAGCGTCCAGCCCAGCACAGCCATGTAGCGGTCCATCCACACGCCTTCGCCGTGCGCGCCCATGCCTTGCGCCTTGAGGAAATAGGCCGCCATGAGCGGCGTCACCATGCGCGCGACGGCGAGCGACATCAGCACCGCGACGACGACCGTCAGGCCGAAATTCTGGAAGAACTGACCCGAAACGCCGGGCATCAGGCCGACGGGCAGGAATACCGCGACGATGCAGAAAGAGGTCGCGACCACCGGCAGGCCGATTTCGTCGGCCGCATCGATCGACGCCTGGTAGGCCGATTTGCCCATGCGCATGTGGCGCACGATGTTCTCGATCTCGACGATCGCGTCGTCGACGAGTACGCCCGCCACCAGCGCGAGCGCAAGCAGCGAGAGGAAGTTGAGGTTGAAGCCCAGGAGATCCATGAACCAGAAGGTCGGGATCGCCGAAAGCGGGATCGCCACCGCCGAGATGAAGGTCGCGCGCCAGTCGCGCAGGAACAGGAACACGACCACGACCGCGAGCAGCGCGCCTTCGACCAGCGCCCACATGGAGGATGTGTACTGATCGCGGGTGTAATTCGTGCTGGTGCCGAGCGGGATGAACTCGATTCCCTCAATCTCCTGCTCCATCAATTCCATTTCCGCCATCGCCGCGTCGTAGACCGCAAGGTCGGAGGAACCGCGCGCACGGTTCATCAGGAAGTTGACGACTTCCTTGCCGTTGACTTCGCTGACCGAGGTGCGCTCGGAATAGCCGTCGCGTACGGTGGCGACGTCGGCAAGCCGCACGGTGCGTCCGCCGCCGAGCTGCAGCTGGCGCTGCGAAAGCTCGAAGGCGGTATCCGCATTGCCGAGAACGCGCAGCGACTGGCGCGTCCCGCCGAGTTCGGTCAGGCCGCCCGCCGCATCGAGATTGGTCTGGCGCAGCACGTTGTTGATCTGCGAGGCGGTGACCCCGAACGACTGCATCTTGGCAGGCTCGAGGATCACCTCGATCTCCCGGTCGACCCCGCCGAAGCGTTCGACCTCGGCCATGCCGTCGATCTTGAGCAGGCGTTTCGACACGGTGTCGTCGATGAACCAGCTCAGCTCCTCGATCGTCATGTCGTCGGCTTCGACCGCGAAATAGCCGATCGGCTCGCCCACCACTTGGACCTTCTGGATGCGCGGTTCGAGGATGCCGTCCGGCAGCTGCCCGCGGACCGAATCGATCGCGGTCGTCACTTCGCTGACAGCCTCGATCAGGTCGGTCCCGATCTCGAACTCGACGAAAGTCATCGAGGAGCCTTCGCTCGCACTGGACTGGATCGAATTGACCCCGTTGATCGAACGCACCGCGGCCTCGACCCGCTGCGTGATCTGGTTCTCGATCTCGACCGGCGAGGCGCCCGGCTGGGCGATATTGACCATTACCGCAGGGAAATCGACGTCGGGATTGTTCGTCACGTCCATCCGCATGAAGCTGACGATCCCGGCGATCAGCAGCGCGGTGAACAGCACCAGCGGGATCACCGGGTTGCGGATCGACCATGCGGAAATGTTGCGGAGGCTCATTTATAAATCACTCGTCTGTTGGCGCCGCCCGGCCCATCTGGTTCGGGAGGCGTCATTGTCAGTCACGCGAACGCCCGGCGACCTGGGCCGCGCCTTGCCCCTCGAGCGCGGCGCGGCGCGGATTGACGGTCTCGCCCGGATTGAGGAAGCCGCCCGCCTTGAGGACGATTTCCTCTTCGCCGCTGAGACCTTCGATGATCGCGATGCCGTCGGCCGTGACCATTCCGGTGCGGACACCGACCCGCTGGGCCTTGTTCTCCTTGTCGACGACATAGACGAACGCGCCGTCATCGTCTGCAAGAACCGCGCTTTCGGGCAGGACCGTAGCGGTCACCGACCCCGAATTGATCAGCGCGGTAGCGAACCCTCCGGGCCGCAATTCGGGCGCGAAAGGAAGGGCGATCCGCGCCGTACCCTGGCGCGACTGGGGGTCGATCACGGGCGATAGCTGCCAGACCTGGCCCGAGAATTCCTTTTCCGAACCGCTCGGCACGACGGTCGCCGGAATACCGACCGAAAGGCGCGCCAACTGGTCCTCGCTGACCTGGGCGAGCACTTCCATCTCGCCGCCGCTCGCGACCGTGAACAATGCCCCGCTGCCTGCTCCTACCGTCTGGCCGGGCTCGACATTGCGTTCGAGCACGTAGCCCGAGGCCGGAGAGACGATGTTGAGCCGGGCATTGCGGGCCTGCAATTCATCGAGCTGTGCCTCGGCCACACGCACCCGCGCAACCGCCGAATCCCGAGTCGCGCGCAGGCGATCGATATCGGCCTTGGAAACGAAACCGCGCTCGACCAGCTGCAACGCACGTTCGAGATTCGCTTCGGCAAGCCGCGCATCGGCCCGCGCGACTTCGATCTGGGCGGCCTGCGCCTCGGCCTGCTGGCTCTGGACCGACCGGTCGATCACGGCCATCACCTCGCCTTGGCGGACCCAGTCGCCGGCATCGACGCGCACGCTCAGCACCTGCCCGCCTTCGCCCGCGACGCCGACCGGCATCGGGCGTCGCGCGGCGATCGTGCCGGGAACCTCCAGAGTGCCTTCGATCGTGGTCCGGCCGGGGACGACAACGCTCACCACCGGAGCCTGCGACTGGTCGTCGCCGGCGGGAACCGGCTCACCGCCGGCGAGCGCAAAATAGGCGGCGATCGCAAGCAGCAGGGCCAATAGCCCGCCACCGCCAATAAGCAGCCAGCGCAGCACGGGGGACGACCGCGTCCCGTCGCCTGCGGCGGTTTCGGCGGGAACGCTGTCGGCCGCCTCTGCCGTGATGGTGGTCTCGTAATTCATGCCCGTTCCCTTAAGATCGACCGAGCCGCTTTCCGTGTCATGGCGATGCCGATCGCGGCTGCCGCAAGGCGACCGCTCCTGATTTTGGTGTATTACGTGCGTAAGGCACTTTGCGCAAGATACATAGGCGGCGGCGGCCGCGCCGACAATGCGCGGTTCGACTGACGACTTTCAGCCTAGACGAAGGGCGATGCCTTCGGTTCCGCCTCTTGCAGCGCGCAGCGCGGCTCGAGCGCCATAGTCGCGATCCCTAACGAACCCGACCGCGCTGGATCAGGTTGGCTGCGCCAAGCAGGATCACCGCTCCGATAAATGCTGCGACCAGCGCGCCGATATCGCTGATGTCGCCGATGCTGCCGCCGCCGAAGAAGGCGAACATTCCGTTCCCGATGAAAGATCCAGCGATTCCGACGACAATGTTCCAGAATATGCCCATCTGGGCGTCGCGCTTCATGACGAGACTGGCGAGCCAACCGATCACCCCGCCCATGATGATGAAGACGATGAATCCCATACGCTTTCCCCATGCCCGGGCATCACGCCACCGGGCGCGAGTCTGCCGACGAGCGAATCTAACCATAGCGCACAAGGCGACGCACCATAACCCTCGACCGCCCATGGACAGGGCGGGGAGGCGGGCTGTCGATCATGAAACGGGGATCAGAAGTTGAGCTGGCGCTCGTATTTCTCGCGATAGAACTGGATTTTCGTGACGCGCAGCCCGTGCATGCCGACGCGGTCCACCGCCCGCTGCCAGGACGCGAATTCCTCGAGGGTGAGCCCATAGCGCTCGAGCGCCTCGTCAAGCGTCAGCAGTCCGCCATTGACGGCGGCGACCACCTCGGCCTTTCGGCGCACGACCCAGCGCTTCGTATCGGGCGAAGGAAGGTCCTCAAGGGTCAGAGGCTCGCCGAGCGGGCCAATCACCTGGGCGGGGCGGATGTCCTGGTTCTCAATCATCAATCGTCTCTCGCATCGCCTGTTGCCGCATCCCCTTGCTTGTTGCCAAGGATGGAGCGCGAGGCTTTGCGAGCCTCTAAATGATCGGGGTTAACAGGTCGTTCGTCTTGTTCGAGAGCGGCAAAGTAACGCGCCGCTGCATCCCCGAAGCTGGCCGCATTGGACTCGATATTAGAATGCGCATCGCGCCGCAGCAGTACGCGCAGGTCGCGCGCCGCGCCGAGCCTTGCATTGAGTTCGGCCCAGTCGATCGCCCTCAGCGCATCACCGGCCCGCCCGGAGGCACCATATTCCGAAGGGGGGTCGTCAAATCTTGGGGTATCATCCGAAGCGCTGACACGTTCGGCATCATTGCGCGAAGCCTCTCCGCGAGCGGCGCAACCGTCGCGAAAATGCTCCTGCGAAGGAGGAAAAATGGAATTGGCCTTTTCGAACATGAAGTGCGTTTTAGCGCGCGGTTCTCAAGATGTGGTAAAACCGGAATTTACCAGCGCTTAGGAATACCGCTTGGCGATGATTGAACCACACCGCGCCGCGGCGAGTCGGCGGGGGTGGCGCAAATGGCCCGGCATCCCTATATCGCGCGCGGATTTCATGGACACCGCCACCCGCCTCGATGCCGGCCCGCTTGCCGGGCCCGACGCCGCTAGCCTGTTCGACCTGCCCCGCCCGGCGGCCGAAAGCCGGATCGTCGTGGCGATGAGCGGCGGGGTCGATTCGTCCGTCGTCGCCGCGCTTGCCGCGGCGAGCGGGGCCGAAGTCATCGGCATCACCCTCCAGCTCTACGATTACGGCGCGGCCACCGGGCGCAAGGGCGCGTGCTGCGCCGGCGACGACATTTCCGACGCGCGCGCGGTGGCCGACAGGCTCGGCATCGCGCATTACGTGTTCGACCATGAAAGCGCATTTCGCGAAGACGTCGTCGACCAGTTCGCCGACGAATATCTCGCCGGACGCACTCCGGTGCCCTGCATTCGCTGCAACATGGGGCCCAAGTTCACCGATCTGTTCCGCATGGCGCGCGAACTGGGGGCTGATTGCCTTGCGACCGGGCATTATGTCCGCCGCGTCCCGGCGCAGGCGGGCCCGCACCTCTACCGCGCGCTCGATCCGGCGCGGGACCAGTCCTATTTCCTTTACGCGACGACGCAGGAGCAGCTGGACTACATTCGTTTCCCCCTTGGCGGCCTGCCGAAGACGCAGGTGCGCGAACTGGCCGAAGCGGCGGGCCTGCGCAATGCGGCCAAGCCCGACAGCCAGGACATCTGCTTCGTACCCGACGGCGATTATGCCAAGATCGTGACCAAGCTGCGGCCCGAAGGCGGGACGCCGGGCGACATCGTACACGCCGCCACCGGCGAAAAGCTCGGGACCCACGAAGGCATCGTCCATTTCACCGTCGGCCAGCGCAAGGGCCTGGCGATCGGCGGGCAGCCCGAACCACTCTATGTCGTCGGCGTGGACGCGGAAAGCCGAGAGGTCCGGGTCGGCCCGAAGCGCCTGCTTGCAGTGGAAAGCGCCGAAGTGATCGAGACCAATGCGATCGGCGACGTGCCGCGCGAAGGCCTGACGGTCAAGGTCCGTTCGATGGCGAAGCCGGTGCCGGTCACTCTCGAAGGCCCGCTGGGCAGCGGGGCCACGGTTCGCATCCGTTTCGCCCAGCCCGAATACGGCGTCGCCCCCGGGCAGGCGGCGGTGATCTATGCCGGTGAGCGGGTGGTCGGCGGCGGCTGGATCGATTCGACGCAGGCCGTGCGCGCCTGAACGCCAGCCCTGCCTACCCCTCCCAGGGCTCCAGCACGCAGCCATAGCCCTCGCGATAGGTCGCCGTGTTGTCGGTGACGAGCGGGAAGCGCGCCGTCACGCTTTTCGCCTCCACGTCATCGACGAGCGTGACGAGTTCCATGCCGGCAAGCTTGTCCTTGGCGCAGTCCTCCAGGCTGCGTCCGGCCACGAACCGGCACGAACAGGTCACTCGCGCCGCATAGGAAGTGCCCACCTGCGCATAGCCTTCGATCGGCTCGCGATAGACCAGCGCGGCCGCGGCGATCCCGCCGACGACCAGCAGCAGCAGCCATGCGCCAAGGCGCGATCCGAGGGAGCGTTTCGCGTTCGCCCTGTTCGGATTTGCCCTGTTCGAGTTTGTCATTGCCAAGCCTGACCGGTTCGGAGATTGGGAGCGCGATGATGTTTCGAGACCAGCCTGTTAGGCGTGCCGCCCGCCTCGCGCCAGCCCTTGTTCTGTCAGCCCTTCTGCTCTCCGCATGCGGGGCCTCGGCGCCGACTGCCCCTGCGCCCCTGAGCGATGAAGCGCGCGCCGCCGTCACCGACAAGGCAGGAGCGCCGAGGGAGCAGCTCGCCCGCGAAATCGACGACCTTTTCGCCAGAAAAGGGCTTGGTGAGACGCGCGCGGTGGTGGTGATGGCCAATGGCGAGCTCGCCGCGGAGCGCTATGGCGAGGGATACGATGCCGACACCCGCTTCGTAAGCTGGTCGATGGCCAAGACTGTGACGGCAGTGCTGATCGGCATGCTGGTCGCCGACGGCCTCCTAACCCTCGATGAGCCGGCTCCGGTCGCGCTGTGGCAACGTCCGGGCGATCCGCGCGCCGGCATCACCCTGCGCCACCTGCTCCAGATGCGTTCGGGCCTGCGCCATACCGAGGCGGGCGATCCGCCCTACGAATCGTCCGAAGTGCGCATGCTGTTTCTCGATGGGCGCGACGACATGGCGAAATGGGCGGAAGAGCAGCCGCTCGAGGCAGAGCCCGGCGAACGGTTCGAATATTCCTCCAACACCACCGTCATTCTCGCCGACATCGCCGCCGACGCGCTCGCGGACAGCGACGATCCCGAAACGCGGCGCAGGGCGGTGACGGATTTCCTCGAGGCCCGGCTGTTCGGACCGCTCGGCATGGATTCGATGGTCCCCGAATTCGACGCTTCGGGCACGCTGATCGGCGGCAGCCTGATGCACGCCACCGCGCGCGACTGGGCGGCATTCGGGGAATTCCTGCGCCGCAAGGGCCGCGCGCCGGGCGGCGAGCAGCTCGTCCCCAGCCGCTGGGTCGAGGCGATGGTGACGCCCAGCCCGGCAGCTGCGCACTACGGCCTGCAGACCTGGCTCAATCGGCCGGTAGAAGGGCTCGAATTCCCGCATCCGCTGTTTCCCGATCGTGCCTCGGACAAGCTGTTCTCGCTGATCGGCCACATGGGCCAGTATGTCCTCGTCGCGCCCGACCGGCGCCTGACCGTGGTGCGGCTGGGCCATTCTGACTCCGAGCAACGCCGCGCGATGCTCCGGCAGGCGGCAGACGTGATCGAGCTATATCCCGAGCGCTAAGGTCGTGCGCGCCCCATCAGGGTTTCGGGCAGGCGGTCGCCCTTGCGGTCGCTGCCTGAACGATGGGTTCACCTCTACCGCTCGTCCCTAAAGCCTGAACTCCCCTTCGACGACCGTCACGCACGGCCCGCCGAGCCAGGCACGCTGGTCCTTTCCTTCGCCTTCGAGGCGCATGGTGAGATCGCCGCCGCGCATCGAGGCCTGGTGGGCACGCATTTCGCGCCGGCCCAGCCGCTCGGCCCAGAACGGCGCGAGCGCGGCGTGGGCGCTGCCGGTCACGCTGTCCTCGTCGACGCCCCAGGCGGGCACGAAGACCCGGCTGACGATGTCGTGATCGCTGCCTTCATCGGCGGGCGCGGTGCAAATCGCCATGAGGTCGATCCCGCGAAGCGCCGCCATGTCGGGCGTCAGGCCGCGAATCTCGGCCTCGGATTGCATCGCGATGATCGCGGTCTGCTCGGCGCCGTACCAGGAGATGAACACTTCCCCGCGAAACCCGATCGCGGCGAGAAGGTCAGGGTGCGATGCGCGTTCGACCAGGGTGACAGGAAGCGCGAGTTCGTATCCCTCGCCGCTATCTGCCTTCACGACTTCGAGAATGCCCGCCTTGCGAGTCCGGAAGGTGACGCGGCGTTCCTCGCCGAAGCGCTCGGGGTCGGACAGGACCACATGCCCGCTCGCCAGAGTCGCATGACCACACAGGGCGACCTCGTCGGTGGGGGTGAACCAGCGAAGCTCCCAGTCCGCCTCGCCGCTTTCATCGCGCACGATAAAGGCGGTCTCGGCGAAATTGTTCTCCTCACCGATCCGCTGCAGCGTCTCGTCGGGCAACCATTCGTCGAGCACCATCACGGCGGCCTGGTTCCCGCCGAAGGGCTTCGCGGCGAAGGCATCGACATGCCAGTAAGGAATCGTCTCAGTCATGTATCGGGCCTTACGGATAAAGGAGCGTGTCACTCCAGCCGAGCGCGTCGCCGGCGCCGGTGAGGGTGAAAAGGCGGCGGTCGTGGAGGCGGTTGTCGCGGTCGCGCCAGAATTCGATCCGTCGGGGCGACAGGGTAAAGCCGGTCCATTCGCCCGGGCGCGGGACCTTGCCCGCTTCCTCGTGCTCTTTCCAGATCGCCTTGACCCGGTCGATATAGTTCTGGCGCGTGTCGAGAGGGCGCGACTGATCGCTCGCGGCGGATCCGACCTGGCTCTTGTAGGGGCGCGAATGGAAATAGGCGTCCGCGCGTTCAGGGGAGACTTCGTGAAGCGGGCCGTCGATGCGGACCTGCCGGCGCAGGCTTTTCCAGTGGAACAGCAGGCTCGCCTGCATGTTGGCCCGGATTTCCCCGCCCTTGCGGCTGCCGGCATTGGTGAAGAAGGTGAAGCCGCCGCCGATCACGCCGTAATCGTTGCCTTCCTCGGCCCCATGTCCCTTGAGCAGCACCATCCGCACCGAGGGCGCTCCGTCGGGCGTTGCGGTGGCGAGCGCCATGGCGTTGGGATCGTTGATCTCGCTTTCCTGCGCCTCGGCCAGCCACTGGGCGAACAGGGCGAAGGGATCGGCCCCTGCCGGGATCTCGCTGTCGGCGAGCTGGCTGTCATCGAGGGCATCAGGTGAAGTCATGAAACGGCTCCGCAGGGCGATGGGAATGGAAGCGAGGGGGTTGCATGTCATCCGACCCTCCGGAACACAAATCCCCGGTGCCTGAAGGGGTTCCGCGAAGGCAAGGGCCAACCTTTTCCGCCGAAATCGATGCGATTGCGCTCCATAGGCCCGGGCAGGGCGCAGCGAAAGGGACGACGGCCGCGGCCATGCGGCGCGGCCCTCGTCATCCGCAGCTTGCAACGCGCGCAAGCTTGCGCGCTTCGACTGTTGCACCTAGCTAACACGCCATGGCCGATCCCTATCGCACCCTTGGCGTGGAGCGCACTGCCTCCGAGAAGGAGATAAAGAGCGCCTATCGCAAGCTCGCCAAGGAGCTTCATCCCGATCGCAACAAGGACAATCCGCAGGCGGCGGAGAAGTTCTCGGACGTGACCAAGGCCTATGACCTGCTGTCCGACAAGGACAAGCGGGCGCGCTTCGACCGAGGAGAGATCGATGCGGAGGGCAACCCGTTGAACCCCTTTGCCGGAATGGGTGGCGGCGGGCGCGGCTATCGCGGCGGCTACGGTGCCGCAGGTCCGCGCGGGGCCTATCGCGATCAGGGCCCAGCAGGGATGGGCGGCGGCATGGGCGCCGAGGACCTCGATCTCAGCGACCTGTTCGAAGGCCTGTTCGGCGGCGGCCGTTCGCGTTCGGCCGGAGCCGGAGCGAGCCCGCGCGGTTTCGGCCAGCGCCCGCCCCCTCCCCCGCCCAGGCGCGGGGCCGACATCCACTACCGCCTCGCCGTCCCGTTCACAGATGCGGCATCGGGCCGCGACCAGCGCATCACGTTGGCCGATGGCAAGGCGATCAGCCTCAAGCTTCCCGCCGGGGTCGAGACCGGCACGCAGATGCGCCTCAAGGGCAAGGGGCATTCCGGGCCCGGAGGCGACGGCGACGGGATCGTCACGGTCGAAGTCGGCCCGCACCCCTTCTTCCGCCGCGAAGGCGACAATATCCGCATGGACCTGCCGATCACGCTGGGCGAGGCGGTACGCGGCGGAAAGGTCAAGTGCCCGACCGTCGACGGCCCTGTGATGCTCACGATCCAGCAGGGGACCCATGGCGGCACCGTCATGCGGCTCAAGGGCAAGGGGTGGACGAAGAAGGGCGAAAAGGTTGGAAGCGAGCCTGCGCGCGGCGATCAGCTGGTGACGCTCGAGATCCAGCTGCCCGAAGATCTGTCCGAGCTCGAGAAGCGGCTCGACGGCTGGGCCGACACGTCGAGGCCGCGCGAGAAATTCGGCCTCTGATCGGATGGCGGAGCGGGCCTCCCCTCTGCGCTCCTCGAAGCTCCCCCCGGCGCAGGACCGCGAAGTCCGCTCGCTGTCGCCCGAGGCGCGCCGCCAGTCAGCCCGCGACGAACGCGACGAAAGCCGCGCAGGGCTGCGCAGCGTGCTCGTGCGCCGGATGGGCCCTGGCACCCGTGCCTTCGAAGTGTTCAAGCGAACCATGGTCGGCACGTACCAGGACGGCTTCATCCATGCCGGCAACCTCGCTTATCTCTCGATGCTAGCGATCTTTCCCTTCTTCATCATCGGGGCCGCGGTGTTCCAGCTGGTCGGCGGGGCGGAACGGACCTCGCAGATGATCGCAGCCGTGCTGGTCACGCTTCCGCCGACCGTATCAGACACGATCGAGCCGGTCGCCGCCAATATCGTCGAGGCGCGATCGGGATGGCTGCTGTGGCTGGGCGCGGCGGTCGCGCTGTGGACCGTCTCCAGCCTGGTCGAGACGATCCGCGACATCCTGCGCCGCGCCTATGGGACGAAGGCAATTCATGCCTTCTGGAAGTACCGCCTGCTTTCCGCCGGGATCATCCTCGCCGCGGTGGTGCTGCTCCTGATCTCGCTCTTCGCACAGGTCGTGATCGGCACCGCGCAGGCGGTGATCGACGCGAGCCTGCCGCAACTCTCGCAATTGATCGGAACGCTGCGGCTGTCGCGGATCGTGCCGGCGCTGGGGCTGGCGCTGTCGCTCTACATGCTGTTCTACAGCCTGACCCCGCATGAATATCGCTCGAAAGCCTATCCCAAATGGCCGGGCGCGCTGTTCACGGCGGCGTGGTGGCTCGGAGTGACGACCGCTCTGCCACCGATCCTGTCGAGCTTCTTCGCCTACAATCTCACCTATGGCAGCCTCGCCGGTATTATCATCGCGCTGTTCTTTTTCTGGCTCGTCGGGCTCGGGCTGGTTATCGGGGCGGAACTGAACGCGGCGCTGGCCGAGCCGGAAACGGCCGGGGACGAATTGGCCAACGACAGCGCCGACAATACGCAGACGGAGGAGTAACAAGCATGGGCGATCTGATGCGGGGCAAGCGCGGGCTGATCATGGGCCTCGCCAACGACAAGTCGCTGGCCTGGGGGATTGCGAGCAAGCTCGCCGAACACGGGGCCGAGCTCGCCTTTTCCTATCAGGGCGAGGCGCTGGCCAAGCGCGTCAGGCCCCTGGCCGAAAAGCTCGGCAGCGATTTCACCTTCGAATGCGACGTCGCCGACATGGAATCGCTCGATCGGGCGTTCGATACGCTGAAGGAGCGCTGGGACACGCTCGATTTCGTGGTCCACGCGATCGGCTTTTCCGACAAGAGCGAGCTGCGCGGCAAATATGTCGACACCAGCCTCGACAACTTCTTGATGACGATGAACATCTCGGCCTATTCGCTGGTCGCCGTGACCAAGCGCGCCGCCGAGATGATGCCGCCCAAGGCCGAGGATGGGAGCGGCGGCGGCAGCATCCTCACGCTGACCTATTACGGGGCCGAGAAGGTCGTGCCGCATTACAATGTCATGGGCGTCGCCAAGGCGGCGCTCGAAACGAGCGTCCAGTATCTCGCCAACGATCTCGGTCCCGTCGGCATTCGCGTCAACGCGATCAGCGCCGGGCCGATCAAGACGCTGGCGGCGAGTGGGATCGGCGATTTCCGGTATATCCTGAAGTGGAACGAGCTGAACGCGCCGCTCCGCCGCAACGTCACGATCGAGGATGTCGGCGGCGCCGGGCTCTATTTCCTGTCCGACCTTGCATCGGGCGTGACCGGCGAGGTGCACCATGTCGACGGCGGCTATCACGTCGTCGGCATGAAGCAGGAAGATGCACCCGATATCGCGCTAAGCTAAGAACAAAATCGCGCACTTTTCGAATTGCGCGAATGTATTTTGCGAAATCAGATTGTGCCAAGCGGAGGGGCGTCGAACCGCTAGTCGGGAAGCATTTGCCTCCCTTCAAGACGCGCAACTGCATGCTGCACCACCTTGTCGAGCGCTTCTTCGGAGAAAAAACCTCCAGGGATTAGGCAGCGCTCTATCAAAACGCGGCGGAATGCGTTGAATAGCTCACGATCCGGCGGAGAAGCTTGTGTCCAGAAGAAATCAAGCTCGCCCTGAAAAGTTATGCCGGGGATATCAAAAACGCATTGGCCGAGCGCGACCACCGGAACCTCCATGTCTAGCGCCAGCGTCCCGCTGGTGCTGTTTATGGTTATCATTCCTCGCGCAGCCCGCGCGACCGGGACGATGTCGCCCCACGCCATGTAATCAACTCGGTCTTCGACACCCAGCATGGTTGCAATGGTGCGGGTTTCCTCGTTCCAATCGCAAACTCCATTATCGAGGGGATGTTCTTTGACAACCAGTCGCGTGTCAGCAGGAGCGTGTGCAGCAAAGGATTTTAGCACAAGCATCAGCGCGTCAGTCATGCTCGCGAATGGCGAGTGAAGACGGATCTGCGAGTCTGATGCGAGTTGCAAAGGAAACAGATAGTACGGCGTCTCACCAGCAAGCAACCGCTCTACCAACTGTTCAGAATTCTTGCGTCGACGCTTACCGCGCGCCAACTTATGCGCCCATCCGAACCCCTCGATCAAGGGATGCCATGGGCGATGATTGGCCCAGTGAGGATAATTCCAGCGCGTGAGAATGTCGGCGCAGTTGTACGCGAGACCTTCAAGTGCTCTTCGCCGGAAAGAGGATTTCACTTGTTTGTGTTCAGGCACTGGCGGCAAGGTGCTGGCTACGCGGCGATACCAATCTGGGTCCCGTGGCAGACGCGAGTGCCCATTTACTCCTCCCAGCTCAAGTGTGACCCAATCGGGTCGAATATAACCCTCTTCGAAGACATGCACTGGAACCTGAAGGTCTTCACATACTTTCGTGGCCGCCAGATGATGCGGCCTGCAGTCGCCAAAAAGGACGACGTCAGAGATCTTTTTCTCACGAATCACGGCCCGCAAGGTGTCAGGCCATTCTTCGAGTGATCCACGGTAGTCCATGCCGCCAGGCAAGCGCCAATAAAAGCGATCTCCGCCGTTGAAGTTGAATTTGAACACTTCGTGGCCCGACTGGGCCAATTCTTCACCGAGCCGGCGAAACAATGGGCCCATCAATCCTTGAAGCAAGAGAACTCTTCGCGATGGACGAGTGGCGCCCGATGCGTCAAAACTCTGGCGCGCCATAAAGTGAACTTCACCCTCATTAGTCTTCGCAGCCTGTATATTGGCATCGAAATCCTGTTTGCTTCGCGATACCACGATTTTTCCCTGGCTTTTGAGCTGAATTGTGACTCTACCCATCGCTCAATAAAGTCAAATCTCGACTGGCCGTTTTGCCCGCCCTTCCGTCAAAGTTCGACCCATGCGATGGAGGCGATTAATGCGAGATGATCACCATTAACACCCTGAACTGAGAATGATCGAGATCCTCCTGACGCTAACGCTCAGTTTGGCTGGCGCCGTGTGCGCCGACCGATACGCTCGTCCAACGCCATCGAAATCGGGGTTGGCTCTGCGCCGAGCTCCCGCGATCTGGCTTCTCAGCTTAATTTCGGCCTCGATTTTCGGCATTTTGCTGGCGGCCAGCGGCAATCCCTATCTCGCCCTGATCCTCTCGCTGGCTCTCCACGTGTTATTGGTCTCAGCTTCGAACGCGAAGTACCGCATGCTGGGAGAGCCACTACTTTTCTCGGATTTGGCCCTTATCGGCGCCATTTTCCGCCATCCGCAATTCTATTTCTCGGTATTGACCATTTGGCAAAAAGGGCTCGGGCTGATTGCTCTGGCTGCTTTGGCGGCAGTCCTATACTGGTTTTTCGTACCAAGCTTGATCATGGGTGTTGCCGGCTTGACGTTAGCCCTGAGCGCTTTCGCCATATTGTTATTGAGCTTGCGGCTGAGGCCTTTTTCCAATCTTGCCACTCGACCTGCCGTCGAGAAAGATACCTGTGAGTTCGGGCTCTTACCCATTATCCTGCTGTACTGGCTGCGGTGGCGCGTTGAGAAGGCCGTATCTGAAAAACGCTTAGGTGCCGGAGCGTTACCTGAGGGCATTCCACTTGCTAGGGCAGAGCAGGCACGGATCATCATTGTGGTCCAGTGCGAGTCTTTTGCAGACCCAGTCGAACTTTTTGGCGGCAATGCCGATGCGCTTGTGCATCTAGGGCGGTCGAGGCGGGATGGATTGATTTGGGGTAACCTGCTCGCAAGCGGCTTTGGCGCTTACACCATGCGGACTGAATACGGCGTATTGTTTGGTCGCGGTGAAGAAGAATTGGGTTTTCGCATGTATGACCCCTACCTCACGGCGATCGACGACGTCGACCACGCGATACCGAACAAATTGAGAATGAACGGATGGCGCAGCGTATTCGTACATCCGCACGACATGCGCTTTTACAACCGCCACACGCTTCTGCCCAAGGCAGGGTTCACGGATCTGGTGGGGGAAAACCATTTTGAAGCGCCTCCTTCCGGGCCTGGCCGCTATGTGAAGGATGCGGCCGTCGCCGAGAAGATCATTGAAATTGCGCGCGCAGCCGAGGCTCCAACGTTCATCTATGCCGTAACGATGGAGAACCACGGCCCCTGGGCTCGCCACGGCGGCGCGGACCCTCAGCAGATGATCGCGAACTACAATCGACTGGTAAAAGCTGGAGACTCAATGCTCGGTCGATTACGCGAAGGTGTGGCAAGCTTGGGTCAGCCGGCATTGCTCGCCTTCTTCGGAGACCACCGCCCGAGCATCCCCGGGGCAAGCGAGCCCGGAGGTCCCCGCCACACGCCTTTCGTCATGATTCAATTTGACGCGCAAGGCCGGATAACAGGTCAACCAAACGCGTGCCTGGACCTGACGCCAGCACAATTACACCATGCGATAGTCGAACTAACCCAAGGCTCGACTATTGTACGTGATTAAACTTCATTTCTGAAGCCCCGTCAAAATACGATCCCTCAGCCAATTCGGCAACAGTGCATCGAAGCTTTTGAGAGCTGCGAAAGGCCAAGGCGTTATGTAGTGAGCCCTCCGCTGTTCGGCCGCGCGAACAATACGCCTCACGGCTTCTTCGACAGTTATTTCCATCGGGCGATTGCTATTGATCGAGCTGCCAGCGGGCGTTTTGATAAAGCCTGGCGCCGCAAGTGTTACACTGACGCCATAAGGTTCGACTGAGAGGCGGAGCGCATCAGCGAAGCGAGCCAGCCCTGCCTTGGATCCTGAATATGCAGCGGCAAAAGGTAACGAGTGATGCCCGGCTGCAGAGCCGATGAGAACTATCCTGCCGCGCCCTCTTTCCGCCATCCTGCCCGCAAGAGCCGCGGCCATCGCTGCAGGCGCAGCGAAGTTCACCTCGGCAAGCCGCAGCACCTGCATGGGGTCCTCAGCCTTTTCGCCTGGCGGGCGAGTGTCTCCGAGGCCAGCTACCAGGTAAGCGATATCAAATGGCCGTACCCGATCCTGGTCGAGCAACTTCAGGATTGCCGCCTCAGCCTTGCTCAGATCATGAATGATCGGTTGCGCTTCAGCGCCCACGGCTCGTACTGCTTCGCAGGTGTCTGAGAGCCTCTCAGGATTGCGGCCCCACAGGCATAAAGATACTCCCGGCGAAGCGTGATGCATGGCAAGCCCGCGTCCCAGCGCACCGGAGGCTCCGGTAAGAATTATCGATTGATTCATGATAAGTTGATTAGAGAACTGACCATGTGCGACTCTGTATCCAATCTGATCCTGTTTCCCGCTCAGTTGCACGCGTTGCCGCTTGACAAGCAATTGTCTTTTCTATCGGGTCCGTCGCGATGAAGGGTCCAATTTCAGAAGATCGCCGTCTCGTTCTATTCGAGAACAGGTGGCTAGAGAAGCTTACGGTCATACCGGTGAGATGGTTCATCGCGATCTGGGCCCTGTTGCTTCCAGCCATTGCAATTGCGGCTTGGGATACGGCCCCAATCTTTGCAGCTATTGGCTTGGTTTTTGCCGGTTGGCTCGGATGGAGCCTTTTTGAATATTCCGCCCATCGCTGGCTTTTTCACTGCGCTCCGAGAGCACAGGCGGCGCGAAGGCTCATCTTCGTGATCCACGGCAACCACCACGAAGAGCCGAACGACAAGCTCCGCAATCTCATGCCTCCAGTTGTCAGCGTGGTCGTAGGATTACTGATCTGGGTTTTGCTCTATGCAGTTGTCGGCGTCAGCAGCGCATGGATGATGCTTGGTTT
Source organism: Erythrobacter litoralis (assembly GCF_001719165.1). Taxonomy (NCBI): domain Bacteria; kingdom Pseudomonadati; phylum Pseudomonadota; class Alphaproteobacteria; order Sphingomonadales; family Erythrobacteraceae; genus Erythrobacter; species Erythrobacter litoralis. The sequence continues at coordinate 92,051 of NZ_CP017057.1, read as the reverse complement.
CATGAGTGGATACGTCCTTTACGATTTGACGCATTATGCCTGTCATCATTATCCAATGCGTGGGCGTATTGGCAGGGTTATAAAGCGTCATCACATGCGCCATCATTTCATTTCTGGCGGCGGCAACTATGCCGTTACAGCAATCTTCTGGGACTGGATCTTCGACACCCGTCTTGCTGCGGGAGCACGGCGAGAAACCCGGAAATCTGCCCAGTATGAAGAAGTTCATCCTGCGGAATAATCGAGGCGGGAAAGTCAGGCTGCCCGGTTAGGAACACGTAAAAGTGTACCTGCTCTTCTGGCTACTGGCGCCAGATGTCGTCGATGACTTTGGATGCGATATCCATGTGGCTTTCCCAATCAGGTGCGACCCATTGGCAAAGGCGATCCAATTGAGCCCGGCGAAGTGGGCCATCGTTAGCGTAGTCAAGGATGCTCTTTTTCCAGGCAAGCCCATCTAACGGATCAAGATAGTCGGGAGCTGATTGGCCTACCTCCCGATGAGCAGCAATGTCGCTGGCTATTACTGGAATACCCGCCGAGAGCGCCTCGGCGATTGGCATGCCATATCCCTCTGCAAACGAGGGCATGAGCAAACCTTTCGATCCCCGGATGAGCGCTGCTAGCTCACTATCTGCGCAGCTGCTCACTTCCTGCATAAATGGGCGCAGGACCGATGATCGATCTAAGAGATCGAGGATCTGCTCATTCTCCCAACCGCGACGCCCGATTATCATCAATCGCGGGATTGAGTCGGCTGGCAAGGATTGCGCCATGTCGCGCCAGAGATGCAGGAGCAGCAGATGATTTTTGCGTGGCTCAATCGTGCCAAGGCAGACGAAGTAGGGCTTGTCATCTGTACGTCCATGCTCTGAAGCTCGAGAGACTGGGGCAGTTCCCAATAAAGCCACGTGGACGGATGGGCAGGATCGATTGCTAGCGTCGGACCAGCGCTTCAGCGATGTAGCTGTCGACCGGGAGTTGGTGATGACCGCGTCGGCCAATTCGATAACGTTAGCCATGCGCGCTTCATGCTGGGATGCGCCGCCTGGACGCGCATATTCAGGGTATTCGATGGGGATCAAGTCGTGCACCATACAGACAAACCTGACCTGCTCGGCATTCAGGATATGGCGCATCAACTCAGATCTATCGAGATGATGCGGCGAGACTTGCACCAGCACGTCGCTTGTTCTCATGCCCTTGCGAGTCGGCAAAAGGCGGCGCATCCATGGCAAGACAGAAGCTAACGAGCGCTGTCCGGATGCCCCTTCGGGATCTGCCCAGCGGCGCTCGAGCTCATCGAGATAGGCTTCGGCAACTTCGCGGCGCAGACGCCCGTACCAACCCGTGGGGTGCACAGCGCAGAAGGCAAGGTCGCACCCATAGCGATTTGCGAGTCCCCGCGCGTAGGCCATTTCCACTCGATCCACGCCCGATGGGCGGGCATGACGAACCCGGGAAATGAGCCTCGAGATATCAAGCACAACCCGCGTCATCTTATGTCGTTACGCTTTCTTCTACTCGGAGCCAGCTGGGACATGAATCGACCTTGAGCGCGCCGGATCGGCTCTATCCATGCCAGTCGGTTGGGCGTCTCGCCGCGTGCCATTCGTTGTACCAGTATTTCGGGCGGGCAGGGCAATCCGGTGACAGGGTCCAGATAGCGCGGATAAAGTACGAGTACGCCCGCCACCAACTCGTCGAGCGACAAAGGTCGCCCCCGCCGATTGGGCACAGTGCCAAGATCGCGCGTCAGGCCCCAGCCCGCGTAGAATGGAGTGCCGTGACAGGTCACATCCCGGCCACGCAAGAGAGCTTCAAAGCCTGCGAGTGAAGTGAGTACGTGAACCCCATCGACGGCTTCCAGTAGTTCGGCCATGCTCTCGTCGCGCACGATGCGGTCGGCATGGCGGAGCGCGTCGCTATCTGGAACGAAGCCTTTCCGGTGACCTGCGTCGACGTCTGGGTGCGGCCTCCACCAGATTTCGGAGTCGATTTCTAGCACGCGGACCCGTCGCAAGAGTTCGAGGTTCGAGGTGATGCCGCCTCCTCCCGCCAGGACCGACATGTCATCCTCGACCTGGCCAGGAACCAGCACAACGCGGCGCTCTCGAGCGCGCCTGGTCAAACTTGGTTGGCGGTCCAATGCCCGAGAATATTTGCTGATACCGTTCGCGACGATCGTCTCGCGCAGCCTTGCTGCGCGCTCGATCAAAGATGAGGTGAAAGTCTCATTCGCAAGGATATGTTCGAGGTCACTGGGCTCCGAAGGATCGAAATGGATTCCTCTGCGATCGACGATTACCGACAGAGGCGGAACAAGATTGGTCCCCAAACCAACGGAACGAACAAACCCGTCTTCAACGCGCACCAGTTTAACGCCCCGTTTTTTGGCCTTTGAGATCAGATCGGGCGAAATGCGGGAGGGCCAAACGGCAAGCGCGCCATCTTCGGCGCGCGCTGCGGAGAGCGCGCGCGAGGCGCTTCTAAAGATGCGCAGTTTCGCACCTGGGGACCATAGGAAGTTATTGATCTCTCGCCGCTTCCACCAGCTGATCCCACAGGCGGCGACCAAACGCTCCCCTTTCGCGCCGCGGTTATGGTCTATCACCCTTCTCCAGTCGGCAAGCAGGGCGATCGCCGCCTCAGGCGACAGCCAGCCTTCGCTAAAGGGGTCGCGCATAGGCTTGCAAAGCGCTGACAAAGCACGATTAGCGAGTTGCTCCATGCCATCTTCCGGTGCCCCGAATCCGCCAGGTGACAGTACCTGTACCGGCTTACCGATTACGGTAGCGAGCGCGACCCATTCATCGTCGCCATGTGCCACTAGTTTCCCTGACTCCGGAAGGATCGACCACGGGTCGACGTCGCCATCATCATCCTGCCGGACAAATACGAGACTGGACTTCCTGGAATAGTCGACGCGAAGCGCTGCGCCTTCCTCAGGGCTATTCGTACGGATCACGATTCCCGCTGACTGGGCTTCCGGGGTGGCGGTCGGATGAGCAGGCGCACCCCAGAATGCTCCGCCGACCCGTGCATCACGCAAGGCAGTGAAAAGCCGTTTACGGGCAGCCGCATCGGGAAGTTCGCCGGTCACCGCCGGTGGCTTGCTACCATCAGACCTCACTGCGAGGCCTGGTAAGGGAGGAGGACGCAACAAGGCTTTCGGGAGCACTTGATCTTCGCCGCTCAAGGCCTGTCGCCCCAAGCTGTCAGCGTCAGTCCGCCATGGGTACCCCGCTCGATGATTCCGTATCCGCCGGTGGGAAGCTTGAGAGATCCGAGTTTCGAAGCCGCTTCGGCTAACGCCGGATCAGCCAAGAGCGCAAAGCGCGCTGCGCCATTGCTTGTAACGAGCAAAATTGGGCCTTGAGAGAATTGTTCGGAGAAGAAAAAGGAACGCCATGCAGCGATCCGCTGACTGGGCTCGACGCTCCAGCCGAGAGGCACAGCAGCTCGTTCATCCCACGCGGAAATCGCAGCTGCGCCAATACGAGCTATGACCTCCTCTTCAGGCTTGTTCTCATCGGGACCGTAATCCACCTCTGCTAGGAAATCGTTCAATTCCAGCTCTGGCGGCGAGCTTTGGCGGGCAAGAATTGCCTTTGCCGTCTGGCGTGTACGGAGAAGCGGTCCAGACAGCACCCTTCTGAAATTAATGTCCTTTCGAGCAAAAAGCTCGCCCAAAGCGTTAGCTTGGCCCTGCCCTGATTCGGTAAGTGGAAGATCGGTTCGCGCACCGATCCTGCGCGGCGCGGTGCCGGCCTCAAAGGTGTTGCCATGGCGAGCGACGATGAACATGCCTGCGTCTCTAGCGACAGCCAGCACGTCGGCAAATGCTCGAGTTAGGTTGGAAATGGGTCGCCAAGCCTTTCGATCGCCTGTTCTGCAAGAGCAAGGTCACCTTCGGTATCGATGCCGGAAAGGGCGTACTCTGGTGCTGGGACAGGGATCGTAGCAATTTTCCAGCCATTTTCGAGGAAGCGCAATTGCTCCAATCCCTCAAGGATTTCGTAGACGCCTGCTGGGTTGGCCACGAACCAATCGAGCGCCGCGAGGGTATATGCATAAAGGCCGAGATGCTGCCACACTGGCGCCCAGGGTTCGCGTCGCAGCGCGTCCTCGCCGCGCAAGGCTGGCAGGATTTGCTTCGAGAACCAAAGCGCATGCCCCGACCTATCGCGAACGCAGGTTGTCCCACTGAATGGGTTCGACTGCTTATGGGAACGCAATCGGTCGAGGCGATCCCAATCGAGCTGGAAGACCGGAGTGGCAACTTGCGCATCACCATCACGCAAAGCCGTTACCAAGGCAGCGATCGTATGATGCGTTATGAACGGCGCATCGCCTTGGAGGTTGATGACAAGCTGGGGCTGGGATTCTCGCGCACATGCTGCGGCATGTGCTCGGGCGCTGCCCGAATCGATCTCGATCGGGGTGATGACTGCGGCGACCCCGATAGTTTCTGCGTGTTCAGCGATGCGCTTGTCGTCGGTTGCAACGATAACGTCGCAGTGTTCGACCGATTGGGCGGCGAGACGTGCGTTTGCGATAACGCGCTCAAGCAATGTCCGCCCAGCAAGTTGACGGAGCGGCTTGCCGGGCAAGCGAGTAGAGCCGTACCGCGCCGGGATTACGATCAGATCTTTCCCGGACGCGCTCATGCCAAACCGTTTTCGCAGCGCAAGTTATCGGCGCGTATCAAGCGATCCCTAGCTGGACGAGATCATGCATGTGCACGATCCCCACGAGCTTGTCCGCTTCAGTAACGAACAGGACCGAAACCGCGTTCTCATTCATGAGCACCAAGGCATCTGTCGACATCATCTGGGCATTAGCGGTCACTGGATGCAACGACATGTGTTCGGCGATCGATTCATCGAGATCGTACGCCGTGATGCAGCGACGCAGGTCCCCGTCGGTGAATGCTCCCGCTAGCTTACCGTCCGCGCGAACCACTGCCGTGCAACCGTACCGCTTGCGGCTCATTTCGACCGTAGCTTCACGCAGTGAAGCATCGACAGACACCTTGGGAATCGCCTCACCAGTGCCCATCACCTTCTCAAGAGTCGCAAGACGCGCTCCCAGGAGTCCGCCAGGATGGTAGGCGCTGAAATTACAAGGCGAGAAACCGCGAGCTTCGATCAAAGCCACCGCAATCGCATCGCCGAGCACCATCTGCATTGTCGTTGAAGAAGTCGGCGCAAGCTCATTGGGACATGCTTCGCGCACCTTGGGAAGCACGAGGCATATGTCGGCAGCCCTCCCGATCCACCTCTCGGGAAAGGCTGTTGCGACAACAAGCGGATGCGCGTTGAGCCCGCAGAAATTCACGATGTCGCCAAGTTCACTCGTCGTACCCGACCAGGTAATTGCAAAGACTACGTCGCCAGCACCGATCGAACCAAGATCGCCATGGCTGGCCTCACCCGGATGCAAGTACATTGCCGAGGTGCCGGTAGAAACGAGCGTCGCAGCGACCTTGCGAGCGATATGCCCGCTCTTCCCGATGCCCGTCAGGATGATCCGACCTTGGGCAGACGAAAAAAGCTCCACCGCTTCTTCAAAAGCATCGCCGAGCTCGGTCTCCGAAAATGCCCGCTTGAGCTCCTCCAGACCCGCAATTTCAATGTCTACAGTCTTCTCGGCGGAAGACAGGAAGCTATGGATCGGAGTGTTTTTCATAATCGTAGACAATGCGACACCAACTTAGATCACAAACATAGTTCACCGCGGAAGGCTTGCTCTGGCGCTCAACGGCCACATGTCAAGCTCCGCCCGAAGCAAATGCGGGATATTAGGGGCGAAGTTGAGCCCCCTTGCGGTAAACCGTTGAAATCTTCACAAGCGTCTCTCCATGCTGCTGCTCGGAATATCCTCGCGATGATGCTCTGTGATCACGAAATCATCCCCGGTCGCCCCTTGTTCATCATTGCGGGCCCCTGCGTGATCGAAAGCGAAGCGCATTCACTACGCGTGGCTGAAACTCTTGCTGAGATTGCGGAGCGGCTCGGCATATTGCTGATATTCAAAAGCTCGTTCGACAAGGCCAACCGGACCTCTGGCAACTCTTATCGGGGACCGGGCCTTGAGGAAGGGTTAACCATACTTGAAAAAGTCCGCACGGAGACGGGGCTGCCGGTCCTGACCGATGTCCATGAACCATCTCAGGCAGTCCCGGTGGCAGAGGTAGTCGATGTGCTGCAAACGCCAGCGTTTCTTGCGCGGCAAACGGACTTCATTTGTGCAGTGGCGGCAACGGGAAAGCCGGTAAACATCAAGAAGGCGCAATTCATGGCCCCTGCGGACATGCAAAACGTTGTCGCCAAGGCTCGGCAAGCAGCCACTGACAAGGGGCACTCGCCCGACAATTTCCTTCTATGCGAACGGGGAACGTCTTTCGGCTACAACACGCTGGTATCCGACATGCGCAGCCTTTCGATAATGGCCGAGACCGGGTGCCCGGTCGTGTTCGATGCGACTCATTCGGTTCAACAACCTGGCGGCCTTGGATCTCGCTCGGGCGGTCAAAGCGAATATGTGCCGCTACTCGCACGAGCAGCCGTCGCGGCAGGGGTCGCCGGAGTATTCATGGAAACGCACCCCGACCCTGCCTCAGCTTTGTCGGACGGCCCGAACGCCTTGCCGCTCGACCAATTCGAGCCTCTCGTGGCGCAATTACTTGCGATTGACGAAATCACCAAAGCTGCCCCGCGCGCCCGAAGATGACTTGGCTGCGAAGGCTCAAGACCGCTCTTCAAACACCGATATGGACGCTCCAACTCGCGAGCGGCACTAAGAGCTTCATAGATAACCCGATCATCGGTTCACGGCGATTAAATGCGCTCGGCTTGCACCAGTCGCGGGTCCGGATCGCCGAACGGATGTGCAGATGGCGTCGCAAGAGACTTGCCGCCAAAGTCCCGCATGAATGGCGCGACGCGTTTGAGCGGGATGGCTTCGTTGTAATCGAAAATGCGGTTCCTTCGGAAGACTTTGAAGGTTTGCGAGATGCAATCCTATCTCAGGAATGGCCGGCCCGGGAGATGCGTCAGGGTGATGCCATTACTCGCCGGATTGCGATCGACGGGGAGATGCTTGCGGAAATACCGGAGCTAAAGCGCTTCCTCGGACGATCTGATATTAACGCCTTGTTCCATTACGTGGCGAGCTATCGCACTACCCCGCTCCACTACGTGCAAACTATCGTGAGCAGCTGCGGCGGAGAGGCTCCTGACCCACAGGAAACGCTGCACGCCGATACCTTCCATGCCTCCATGAAATCGTGGCTTTTTCTAAAGCCGGTGACCGAGGCTGATGGCCCTTTCACCTACGTCCCAGGTTCGCATCGCTTCAGCGAGGCGCGCCTCAAATGGGAGTACGAGCGGAGCCTGGTCGATCCAAGGTCGATCGATCGGCTGTCCGCGCGCGGTTCGCCGAGGGTCGATGAAAACGCACTGATTGCCATGGATCTCGGCGCGGCAGAAAAAATATCAGTGCCCGCGAATACCCTCGTGGTCGCTGACACCAGCGGATTTCATGCACGCGGTTCGGCTCAATGCAAGGGCGAGAGAGTCGAGTTATGGTCCTATGCTCGGCGCAATCCGTTTCTCCCTTGGCTCGGTGGAGACTTGCTCAGCCTTCCGGGCATCGCAGAGCGCCGTGTTGGGTGGCTATGGTCCCTGCGTGATCGCCTTGAGAGACAGATGGGTCAGCCATGGCAATCCGTGGGAAGACGACGCGCTATCGACGACTAGGGCGGCTTGGCTTCCGTCGCACAGCGAGCCACAACATGGTACAAGCTATGATCGGTCCTGCGATGTCGACAACCTGATCAACAGAAGTCCATGCCCGCCAATCAAATGCAGCCCACCAAGGTGCATTTGCACGCTCCCCTCCGCCAAACCGCTCGATCCAGCGATATTCGGCTTGTGCCAATTCCCTTCCGACGAAATAGCTGCATGAGGCAAGCCCGCCCGCCCACCAGTTTCTTGTTGCAAGACCTACCGCGCACTGAAGTGTGAGAGCGATAAGGACATGCTCGATCAAGCCGATTCCCAAAGTGTCGCTCGTCTCAGTTGCTGCCGCCGTTACCGCCACCGATGTTGTTCGTGAGCGCGGTAGCGGTCACGATTGGCGAGAAAAGCTGGCCAATCGTCTGGATGAGTTTGCGCGGTTGATTGGAGGCAGAGTTGCCAAAATAGAGAACATCCTTGTCGCGGAGCATGAAGCGCTGCGCGAGGAAGAAGGTTGGCGCCTCCATCATGTTGAAATGGTAGACGGTCGGCTCTGTGCCCTCGTCGCCAGCATAGCGGAACAGGAATACAGCCTGTGGATCTCCGGTGTTGTCACTTGGGCCGCCTGCCATGGCGATTGCCTCGACCACGCTCATGCGCTCGCGGTTGAAAGGCATTTGCTGCACTCGGCCTGATGCGCCGAGAACCGAGAACGTCATGGGATCGGATATGACCGTCAGCCGGTCACCAGGTGCGGCGCGAAGGCGGCTGTATGGACCAGACATGACATCAGCAAGCCGCAAACGGGCGACCTGATCACCGCGTTCGACCTGCAGAACAAGGTTTCGCATTTCTCCGCGATAGCCCCCCGACAAGGCGACGATGTCCGAGAAGCTCTCCCGGTTGGTATGCAAGACCAGACGCCCGGGATTCGCGACTTCCCCGCCAACAATCACCGAGTTCCCGATGATCTGCTCTCGGCTGACCAGCACTTGCGGGTCCTGCGAAAGCCCGCGCAGCCGGTCCCGAATTGTTGCCTCGACCTCCGCGACTGTGCTTCCATCAACCGGCACTCGGCCGGCATAGGGGACATCAATGAAGCCGTAGTCATCAACCCTGCGCGGAGGCAGGGTCTGCGACCGAACCGAGGGATCGAACCCCCCGCCTGGAGCGACCGCCGCTGGCGCATCGCCAGAAAAGAGCGCGACGCCAGCTTCGAAGATGGTGATCGAAAGGACGTCACCCGCAGTGATTTGGTCCGTGGGCGACGCTTCGGCGTTAGGCAATTGCCATTGCTCAGGCGGCAAAGCGGGCGGGATCGCCTCGGGTGTTTCAACAGGCACGATCTTGATATCGAGTCCGTCGTCGTTGACCTCGCTCGCGGTATCTTCAATTTGATCACCGGTGGGTCCACTCGACGGTAGCGTTGCGCAGGCGCTCAACAAGCAAAGCGCTAGCGTCCCGAATACAATTCTGAGATTCATGGGTGAATTCTTGCCAAATTTGCCTAAGGGGTGCTCCCCTAGACGAGAAGCGGTGTCAGGCCTACCCATTGCAGCAGATTTCAACCATCAGGCACAACGCTCCCAAAGTGCGCCGCATATCCGAGCACCGCGTCCGTGATCTCCTCCTTCTGCTGCTTTGCCGTCCCGACCGCTTGGTCGCGATTGGCTGGTGGAGGCTGATTGGGAAGAAACTGCGCGCCCGCTTGAAACTCGAAACTGCAATTGCTGCCTTGCCGTTTGCGCACGAGCGCTGGGTTCAGCTGGCGGGCAAAGCGGACTTGCGGGTGATCAAGGAGGCGCAGAAGTCCCGCGAATTACCTAGGTTCGGTTTACATCTGCATTGTGCTCATGATGATGATCTAAGGCGCATCCAAAAGGTAATCTGCTCCTTAGTGCGACAAAGCCATGCTCCAGTAGCTGTCCTTGTTACGCGGGAGGAGGGTAGCGCGGAGCCTGACGGCCCAGACTGGGATCAGGTTACCATGGTTTCCGGGGTGTTTTCGGACCGAATGGAGGGCCTTCGTGGTGCTTTAGAGGCGGCGATGGCGCTCAGGGCGCAGTGGGTAATTCCTGTTGACGCCGCCATGCCTTTACCGCGTCACGCTCTTGCATCCTATGTTGCGCATCTCCTGAGTGAGCCGGGCCCCAACGACCTCGTCCTGCTCTATGGTGATGAGGAATCGCCAACTGGACAGTTGAGCAAGAAACAGCTGTGGCTCAAACCGGAGTGGGATTCCCGCATGATCCTCTCACAGGATTATGTCAGCGCGGGTTGCGCCCTTGGTGCCGAAGCCGCACTTGAGGTCTTCGGGGAGCACGAGCCCACCGCATTAGCAACTCTCTACGAGCTCGTTCTTCGATTGGCGACGCGAGATCCGTCCCCTGCTATTCGGCATGTAACCCGTATAGTCGCCAAAACTGAAGCGATGGCTTGGTGCGAAAACGGCGAACAGCGAGTTGAAGCTGTCCGGCAAGTGCTGGGCGAGAAAGCGACGGTTTCTTCGGGCCCGTTTGGAACGGTAGAAGTTCATTATCCACTGCCCGACCCTGCGCCCAGCGTCAGCATAGTCGTCGCTACTCGCGATCGTGTCGAGTTGCTGCGCACCTGCGTCGATGGCGTACTCTGTGACACCGACTATCCCAATTTCGATCTTATCATAGCCGACAATGACAGTGTGGATCCCGAAGCACTTTCTTATATGGATGAGGTCTCTGCCGATCCGCGCGTCAAAGTTGTCCGTTGGCCACACGCTTTCAATTACTCAGCAATAAACAATTTCGCTGTAGGTGAGACCAGCGGCGAATATGTCTGCCTTCTAAACAATGACATAGAGGTGATCGAGACAGATTGGCTTAGCGCAATGGTGCGAGAGGCGGTCCAGCCTGGCATTGGAGCGGTTGGAGCGCGACTTCTGTATCCTGATCGCTCGATTCAACATGCCGGGGTAGCGGTAGGGATTGGGAATGCTGCGGGCCATGCGCATCGAGGCCTTGCAGAAGGTGAGCCGGGCTATTTTGCTCAAGCACATATAACGCGAGGCGCAAGCGCAGTTACGGCAGCATGCCTGCTTGTTGCGCGGCAGCACTTCTACGGCGTGGGCGGACTAGACGAGCAGAAACTCGCAGTGGCGTACAATGATGTAGACTTGTGCCTCAAGCTAAGGGCTGCCGGTCTCAATAACATCTTCACGCCGCGAGCTACGCTTATCCATCATGAGAGCAAATCGCGCGGAATGGATTTCGCGCCGGAGCACTTCGAGCGTTACATGCGCGAATTGGCCGCATTCCAGGACCGCTGGGATGCAAAACGCGTCGTCGATCCATGGCATCACCCCAGGCTTGATCGTTCGCAGGAAAATTACGTCGTATGAGTTTTTGGCGTGTCTCAAAGAACCGCTGTTCTTGAGAGCACGCGCGCGGCCACAGAGCCCTGATGAGGGACGGTGCAGCGGGACACGCTAAAGGAAGCGGTAGTCTTGCGGGCCAGCTCACTCGCAATCCGAATAAGAAGGCGCGCTCGCCTCCCTCTTGGCTCGGTCAAATAATGCTCTGAAAGCACTGGCGTAGCAGCCTTACTGCGGTGGAATCGACCACCTTGCCATCGATCCCCAAGCCTACGAACAGCTGGAATGCGAGTCGGTAATTTGTAAGCGATGTCCCGTTCCCACCTTGCGCGGTTGATAGGAAGCGCCGAGTTTCCGCTCCCTGATTGTTGAGGGGCGTTGGTGCTATGACGATGTCATGTGATGATGCTGGCACTAGCGGTGTTCAGCGTTTCGAGGTCTTCACCGGCGTTGGCAAGCGCCGGGACTGGCCGCCGGAGGTCAAGGCCTCGATCGTTGCGGAGAGCTACTCGGGCAGAGAGAGCGTGAGCGCAGTGGCGCGCCGTCACAGCGTCTCGGTATCTCAGCTCTTTACCTGGCGCCGCCTGATGCGCAAGCAGATGGAGGAGCGCGGCATCGCACTGCCTGTGGCATCCCGGCAGGCTCCCGCATTCGTGCCGGCGGTGATCGCGCCCGACGATACGCCGGAGCCTGCGCCTGACCCTGTCAGATCACGTCGCCGTCGGCGGGCCGAGCCCGCGGCGATCGAGCTGGAGATCGGCGGCGCGCTGGTCAGGATCGGCAGCAGTGCTGATGCTGATACGATCACCGCAGTAATCACCGCCCTTCGAGCATAACGATGATTGGCCCTGCACCCGGCGCAAAGGTGATGGTGGCAACCCGTCCGGTGGATTTTCGCAAAGGAGCGGACTCGCTCGCGGCGTTGGTGGCGGCCGAGTATGGCGGCAAGCCCTATTCCGGCGTGATCTATGTGTTCCGCGCCAAGCGCGCTGATAGGATCAAGCTCATCTGGTGGGATGGAACAGGCCTGTGCCTAATGGCCAAGAAGCTGGAGCAAGGCGCGTTCAAGTGGCCCCGGATCCAAGAGGGCGTGATGCGGCTGACCCCTGCCCAACTGGGTGCTTTGCTCGAGGGTCTGGACTGGCGCCGCGTCCATGGCTGTCGCGCGACAATCAGGATGAGAAAGCGCGACAATCAAGATGAGAATCCGGTGTGGGGGAACCGGCGCAGGGCGTAGCCCGTAGCCGGTTCCCCCACACCGGGGCGCCCTTTGCTGGGCTGCCGAGATGATCGCGGTGTCAGGTATGGTTGGGTTTTCCTTCTGCGGAGGACCTGCCGTGTGCCTGGCCGTCACATAACCGATCATCAGATGAGGCTGTTCATGACATTGAGGAAAGATCACTCGGTAGCGCAGGCTGCGGTGAAGGCCGGGATGAGTCCCGCGACGGGCTATCGGCTGTTGCAGGATCCGCAGCGGCCGTTGCAGACGAAAGCGCCGCGCGGGCGGCGGCGTCCCGATCCGCTGGCAGGATACTTTGACGAGGAGGTCGTGCCGTTGCTGGAAGCAGCGCCCGGGCTTCGTCCGATCGCGATCTTCGAGGAGCTGCGCCGCCGGCATGGCAGCCTGCCGTTTGCGCGCCGGACGCTCGAGCGACGGATCAGGGCCTGGCGTGCGCTGCATGGGCCCGAACGCGAGGTCATCTTCCGGCAGTTGCATGAGCCTGGCAGACTTGGCCTGTCGGACTTTACCGATATGGGCGATTTTGATGTCACGGTCGCCGGCGTGCCGCTTGAGCACATGCTCTATCACTTCCGGCTGACCTATGGCGGGTTCGAGCACTGCCATGTGATCCTGGGCGGCGAGAGCTTTGTTGCCTTGGCCGAGGGGCTGCAGAATGCCTTGTGGTCAGCGGGCGGCGCACCGCGGCTTCACCGGACGGACAGCCTGTCGGCGGCGTTCCGCAATCTTGCTGCTGATGCCCGGGCTGATCTGACCACGCGATATGATGCGCTGTGCCAGCATTACGGGATGGAGCCGACCCGCAACAACACAGGGGTGGCCCATGAGAACGGTTCGATCGAGAGCTCTCATGGCCATATCAAGGCTGCGGTGAGGGATGCCTTGCTGCTGAGGGGAAGCAGCGACTTTGCCGATCTGGCGGCGTATCGCTGCTTCATCGATGAGGTCGTGACCGCGCGCAACCGGCGTCATGCTCCCTCGATCGATGCCGAGCGCCGCACCTTGCAGCCGCTGCCTGACACGCGCACGAGTGATTACGAGGAGGTGCTGGTCGCGGTCACCTCATCGGGCGGCTTCACCTTGCGCAAGGTGTTCTACACCGTGCCCTCGCGGCTGATCGGACACAAGCTGCGCGCGCGGCTTTACGATGACCGGATCGACCTGTTCCTGGGCGGCACCCAGCTGATGACCCTGGTGCGCGGCCGCGCTGGCGACAATGGCAAGCATGGTCATATCGTCGATTACCGGCATGTGATCCACTCGCTCAGGCGCAAGCCGATGGCGCTCATGGGGCTGGTCTATCGCGACAGCCTGTTCCCCCGCGAAGCCTACCGGCGGATGTTCGAGCATCTGCTGGAGCAAGAAGGCGAGCGCTCGGCTTGCAGGATCACCGTTGATCTGCTGGCCATGGCGCACGAGCGGGCCTGCGAGGCTGAACTTGCCGGACTGCTCGAAGCCGATCTTGCCGCGCGACGATGCCCTGACATCGGCGCCCTGCGAAGCCGGTTCTCCCCCGATCCCGCTCAGCTGCCCGCGGTCACGGTCAAGCTCGGCGGGCTTGCATCCTATGACAGCCTGATCGGATGGGGAGAGGCGGCATGAGCACAGGTCCGATGATCGATGCCCAGCGCCTCAGCCTGATGCTGAACGAGCTGCGCTTGCCGGCAATCAAGCATATCTGGGGCGACTTTGCCGCGCGCGCAGACAAGGAAGGCTGGCCTGCGGCCCGGCTTCTGGCCGCGCTCGCCGAGCATGAGATCGCCGAACGGGATCGGCGGCGGACCGAGCGGCATCTGGCCGAAGCCAAGCTCCCTGCCGGAAAGACCCTCGATACCTTCGCGTTCGATGCCGTGCCAATGGTCTCCAAGGCGCAGGTCATGGCGATGTGCGCCGGCGACGGATGGCTCGAGCAGGGTGCCAACCTCATCCTGTTCGGCCCTCCTGGTGGCGGCAAGACCCATCTGGCCGCTGCCATCGGCCTCGCGCTGGTCGAGAATGGTTGGCGCGTCCTGTTCACGCGCACGTCCGATCTGGTGCAGCGGCTCCAGATCGCCCGGCGCGAACTGGCGCTCGAATCCGCGCTGGCAAAGCTCGACAAGTATCATCTGCTGGTGCTCGACGACTTCGCTTACGTCAGCCGGGACCAGGCCGAAACCTCGGTCCTGTTCGAACTGATCAGCGCCCGCTACGAACGTCGCTCGCTGCTGATCACCGCCAACCAGCCCTTCGGCGACTGGAACAGTGTCTTCCCGGATCCGGCCATGACGCTCGCCGCGGTGGATCGTCTGGTCCATCACGCAACAATCTTCGAGATGAACGTCGAAAGCTACCGGCGACGAACCGCCGAAGCGCGTCGCTCAGGCCCAGGCCGACCAGCGACCTACACGACGCCCAAGGTCCTCGAAGCCGTCCGCGACAATCAGGACGACAAATAGCCCTTGCCAGCGACAATCAGAATGCGCACAAACTGTCGCGCCGCGACAATCAACTTCTCATCCTGATCGTCGCGCAACTCTCACCTTGAATGTCGCGCTACAGCGATGCCAAGAACAAGGCCGATGCCCGGATTGATCGCCTGCAGGCGATCATCGAAGCGTTCCAACGGCACCGTTTTGGCCGCAAGTCCGAGCAGCTCGATCCCGATCAGTTCGAGCTGGCGCTGGAGGATATCGAGACCGCGCTCGGCAGCGCGCAGGCTGCACGTGATGCCGCGGTGCCCAAGGCCAGGGGCGAACGCCCACGCAAGACCAACCGCGGTGCGCTGCCAGCGCATCTCGAACGGATCGAGCAGATCGTCGATGTCGAGGAAGTTGATGGTCTTCGGGCATGCCCCTGCTGCGGCGGTGCTCTCCACCAGATCGGCGAGGATGTAGCCGAACGCCTCGATGTCGTTCCCACCACCTTCCGCGTGCTGGTCACTCGCCGTCCGCGCTATGGCTGCCGCTCATGCGAGAGCGCGGTCGTGCAGGCTCCAGCCCCGTCCCGGATCGTCGAAGGCGGCATCCCCACAGAGGCGCTGATCGCACAGGTGCTGGTATCCAAGTATGCCGATCACCTGCCGCTCTACCGGCAGGCGCAGATCTATGCCCGGCAAGGCATCCAGTTAGACCGCTCCACCCTTGCAGACTGGGTCGGACGTGCGGCTTGGTATCTGCGCCCCTTGCGCGATCACATCCTCGAGCGATTGCGACGATCCGAGCGATTGTTCGCCGACGAGACCACCGCGCCTGTGCTCGATCCCGGGCGCAAGCGAACGAAGACCGGCCAGATCTGGGCCTATGCCTGCGACGACCGACCTTGGGGCGGTAGTGATCCGCCGATGGTGGCCTATGTCTATGCCGCCGATCGCAAGACCGAGCGACCCGAAGCGCATCTCCAGGGCTTTGCGGGCATCCTGCAGGTCGACGGCTACGGCGCCTATGCCGCGCTTGCCCGGCGTCATCAGCAGATCCGCCTCGCGTTCTGCTGGGCGCATGTGCGCCGCAAGTTCTACGAGCTGGCCGAGAGCTCGCCGGTGGCCGCCGACGTGCTGCGCCGCATTGCCTCGCTCTACGCCATCGAGGACGAGATCCGCGGCCTGTCTGCTGCCGAGCGTCGTGACGCTCGCGACCAGCGCAGCCGTCCGATCGTCGACGACCTGCACAAGTTTCTCGAAGCACGCGGCCGACAGGTCAGCGCCAAGAGCCGTCTGGGCGAGGCGATCCGCTACACGCTTCCGCGCTGGGACGGTCTCATCCGCTTCCTTGACGATGGCCGCATCGATCTCGACAACAACGCCGTCGAACGCGCCATCCGTCCCCTCGCTCTCAACCGCAAGAACGCCCTGTTCGCAGGCTCCGACGAGGGCGGCGACAACTGGGCGGTGATCGCCACGCTCATCGAAAACTGCAAACTCACCGGCATCAACCCGCACACCTGGCTAACCGCGACGCTCACCAGCCTCGCCAATGGTCACCCGGCATCGCGCATCGACGAGCTCCTGCCACACGCTAACGTGGGCTGAGAACACCGCTTACGGTAATTTAGTCGGAAACTCATGAGAAAAGGAATACGGCGCCTGCAGCACCAGCACCGTGAATATCGTCATCGGATCGAACGGTGGCCGCCCGCCCCTGTCGCGAACTCTCCGCCACAGCGCTGCCATCGGCGGCCAACCGAACACCTGACAATCCATCGCCGCCACCAACCGCTCCAGCGGATCGCCCGCAGCGCTCAGCGCCGCATAATGATCCGACAGAACCAAGAAACCAAGCTGTTCCGCCATCGTCGCCTCCGCTCATCGACGGACGAATGGATCAGATAATTGCCTCAAACGCGAGGGTATTTCGGCGCGGTGTGTTCGGTGCTCAATCACGTGGCAGCCAGCCACTTAAAAGGCACACCGGTTCGGAAACCCCCGCTAATATAAGCGCGAAGCGCTATCAGTTGGTCTAAACTGTCGCCCTCTTCCTCCCTTCTAAGTGCCCATTAAGTACGTAGTGTTCGTATCCGGAGCGGAAGCGACCGGCCTCAACTGCCCGGCTTACATCGGGGTTTTCATCGATATACCGCAATTCGTCAAAGGATTCTGGAGCAACTAATTCAATTCGATGCTTCTTTGCAATACGGGCTAAGTTGACCAGAGGTGTGTCAGAATTGACAGCAGGGATCCTTTTAAGCGCGATTGGTGACTGGTGAGCCCTGTGCGCTAAAACCATCGAGAGAAGCCAAATGCGATCGAAGTTTCTCCAAGTTTGATCATCAGCACGATGGCTTGCATTCTGCTCGACTTCGCGATGGGTCGCCTTCGGTTTCAGAGAACTTTCTGAGCCATACTTTGCAGAGTACCACATCATGAGATCTTGCTTGCTAAAACGGCTCAGCGGAGATTCTAGTGCGGCGATCGCATCACTTACCTTTATAGAGTATACGCCCCGGAAGCCCTCGTGTATCGAATCAAAGCTAATCGTTTCGCCGTCTGGAGACCAGCGCGGGTGAAGATCAGTGCGTAAGTCCGGATTATTGTTAAACCACTTACCCGGGCTATAGAAATAACCTAGATCGACCGCCCTCCCGTCAGAAAGTCTGTAGATCATTAGTCGCCGATAAGGAAAGGCATTATTGCAATAGCTGTCATACAAGAGGTACTGCCTGTCCGGCGAATAGCTACAATGGCCATCATCGCAAAGAGCGCCCGGCCCAATTTGAACACATTCGCCAGTTTCAACATTGATTTCAAAAACGTTGATTTGCCCTACGGTTTTTCGGGTCATACCCTCACCACCGGACATCACTAGCGTTTGGGCGTCCTTCCAATGATAATGGGAGCAGAAGCCAAACACACGGCGGAGGTTTGAACCATTCCGGTCGCAGACTAATGTGAAGGTTGGGAAGGGAGCGTCATCGGAAAAGATTCGGAGCAGTGCCAATACCTTTGACCCGTCGGTATTAAATGCGACATGATTCAACACCAATTTTGATGCACTCACTTCATCAAAGCCTTCTTGAGTTAAGAAATCGCGAATCTTTTCGTAAGATAAAATTAACATTTTAGACCCGGTCGTCAGGTCGAACAACCAAAGGCCATCCATAGCAGGCGCATTTTCGTCGGCGAAGGGGTCAGGAATATGGCAGTAGCCGTACCCAGGCCGATAATCGAATAGCCGAGAAAAGTTTAAGGACGCTGCAGTGACACCATCTGGCGAAAGAGCCGAAATGGGAAGCGGGTGGGGCCGTTGCTCCCCTGTGTCGACGTTTACTTCAATAGAAGCGAAGGCCGCGATCTCTTCGTCGTAGACGTTGTAGATAATCTGACGTTCCACACCTGGGATAAATTGGGCATGGGCGCCTTGTTGGTGACACCAAGCAGATGTTTGGCCGAGAATGCGCGTGGCGTTGTCATTGTGCTTATCGATTAGGACGATATCAGCCACATCGCTTGCCCGCGGGAGGCGGTCCGTAGCTGACGCACTTTGACAAAGAGCATAACGCCCATCATTGCTCGTTAAAAGGATATCGTAATAGCCACCAAAATGCTGCTGGAAAGAAGGTGAGATGCAAGTGACCGGCACCGCCTGCGCCAAAATCCCTTCTTTCAGCTGGACTGTGTTTTGGATCGTACTGCGCTCTACGGCATCTACAGTCCAACGCTCAAAAGTGTCATGGCGGCAACGGTTAATGGTGCGGCGCTTTTTCCCCATCCGCATCGGGGCCTCAAAAAGGTACCGCTCCCAGTTAGTCTTCGCGAACCGATAGTCGTTGTATCGTGCCGGGTTGGCACTCCGGTCTGCGGTGTGCTTTACGAATAGTGGCCCAAATAACGCAGCCTTAAACCCCCCTCCCTTGAGTCGATAAAAAAACTCCTGGTGCTCTTCAACCTTCAATGAATTATCCCATGGGTTCGCGATAAGACAAG
The DNA here is from genome assembly GCF_001719165.1 of Erythrobacter litoralis. NCBI lineage: Bacteria > Pseudomonadati > Pseudomonadota > Alphaproteobacteria > Sphingomonadales > Erythrobacteraceae > Erythrobacter > Erythrobacter litoralis. The sequence continues at coordinate 73,326 of NZ_CP017057.1, read as the reverse complement.
CACGGTCAGCCAAGAAGAAATTCAACAAATATTCTGATTCAAAAAGATCATCTGCACCGATGGCCTGCTCATTTATGTTTATGATGACTTCTTCATCTGTCTCAGATATTTTGCCATATGCGCCCCAATAAGAGAACGAGCCGTCTTTTTGATTGTAATTATTCTTAAGCCAGCCACCAACCAGCTGGTATTTCCCCTCCTTTGCCACGCCGAGCGCCGCGGGAATGTCTGCGTCTTCGTCAAGTATAAAGTCGTCGTCGCAAAGAAGGATGAAATCTTCACGAGCCTCTTTTACCAACCTATTTCTTCCATCAGAAAGCCCAATGTTCTCCTCGTACACGTGATGATGAATATTGAGATGCGGGTAAAAGTCACGCGCTTTCTTTATGGCCCGTTCGTTTGCGGCTACTTCAACTGCTGGTGAATCGTCTCCAACCAAAATTTCTGAGAACCGAACGCCTCGCCTTTGTTCATAATGCCCAACAGACAGAAGGAACCGCTCAAGAATCTGAGGGCGAAGAAAGGTTTTCACGATTACCGAAAGAGGTAAAATCGGGCGGCCGTCTGGGGGCAAAAGGTCTGACTTGGTGCGGGCTTTTTCAAGCAGGGGCAGGAGTTCACTCTTACTTTTCTGCCGAACTAACGCTCGATGCTCAATATAACCTGTCTTGAACGCCAAGAGATGACGCAGATATTGCGTCTGGTCTTCGTCACTAAGCCCTTGCATTGCCCCCATGTGGGCGTGATGCGCGATACCACGATCAATGTAATCCAGAAAGCTATCAAAGAACTTGTCATCAATACCCTCATCTTCAAGAAAGGATAGAATGAGGTCGAAAACCTTGAAGTAATCAATAAGGTGCTTGGGTGATGCAGTCGTCGAAATTGAATCTGGCCTGACAAGATAATTGTATAGACTGTCTTGAATAAATCTGAGATGACGAGCTTTCGTCAGAATCCTGGGCGTTGTCGCGGTGTCCTGGTAGTAAAGGTGTTCGGGAAACCAAATATCATGTTCGGTGAAGAGCGACTTCCGCCAAAGTTTATTCCAGAACGCCGGATTCATCGCATTAAAAATATCGATGTCGCCGTCGTTCACGATCGTTTTATCACCCGAGTGCTGTGTTGAAAGCACCGTTCCGGCTTCGTCTACACGATCAAAACCACATACGACGATGTCATAGAAGCCGTTTTCGGAGGCTTCCCAAAGTACCTCAAGCATCGTCGGCTTCATGCTATCGTCACTATCGACGCTAGCTATGAAGTCAGCCTGAGCCGCCCTGATGCCTGAATTTCGGGCGCCTCCAAGGCCTAGGTTTGTCTCATGCTTAATCGAGCGAACGCGCGGATCCTTGCGCACATATTGCTCTACGATTGCGGCGCTGCCGTCCGGTGTGCAATCGTCAATACAAATTACCTCGAACATTTCGAAAGTTTGCGCGAGAACCGAGTCCAGGCAATCAGCTAGATATGCTTCACTGTTGAAAATCGGTACGATCACAGAAATTTTTGGCTTTAAATAATCAGACGACACCTGCGTACACCTATTCGAATATCTAACTTATTCAGAGACAAATCCAAACCTCGTCACAAGCCACCCGACTAGATCGGGTCGCTTGCCACCGGTTTGGTCGATCACGTGATTCGATTTGAGCCAAAGCTATTTGAATCGCATTGGATCCCTCATTGATCCCAATCTCGCATGGGCCGCAGCGCGTTCTTAATCAACATCGGACGTGAACGTCCAGACTGAAGGCCGCTGATATCAGCGGCGCGGACTCTGCATTGCAGGCCCGAAGCCTTAACGAACTTTTAATACTCATTCGAGCCGCGATCCAGCACGACGAACGCGGTTGGTTGGTGTTCAAACTGATTGGCGCCATGCCCGTGATGGCCACGTTATACAAATTGAATAAGATGCCAATCGGGTTTGGCTCAATTGGCTGATTGCGTTAGAGCGTCTTCCGCTCATTCGGGCTTGTATCCGCGTGATTTGAGATAGTTGGCGAAATCGTCTGACTGGAAGATGTGGACGAGCCGGGCGGTGAGCTTGCCGGCTTTGCGCAGCGTCGCTTTTCAGCTCTCAGCACAATTAGGAGCTGACTACTGCACACTTAATATAATTCGAGACGATGGATTTATTCGCAACACCGAATGGCGGAACCTCGCCACGACGTTCGCTGTCGCGCTGAGACAGGTCGAACATCTCAACCAAAAGACTTTTCCGTGCGCGAAGTTGCGGACGCCTGCCTGTTCCACAGCTGCGTCAACCAAGCGTTCTTGCGGGCCACGCTGAAGAACATTATTCCAGCGTTCGGCTTCGTCGCTGTTTATCAAGCGTGAATTGAAAGATGGAAAAATGGTGGCGGTGATTGGAGACGATATTCCGCGATGGACTTGGCTGTCAGCCGAGTTGAATATTCCAAGCACAACCAGCCCATGCCTGGTTGATAGGCGAGCCCCTGATCCAATAGTCAGTTAATTTATAGAGGGATTTTTTATGACGCCTACTGTCTCCGTATTGCTCTCGGTGCACAACGGCGAGCCACATCTTACATCATCTCTTGCAAGTATACTCGCGCAGTCACTGCGCGAAATCGAAATTATCGTCGTTGATGACGGCTCCACAGACAAAACGTCAGAGATCCTGAGAAAGTTCTCTAGGGTCGACGAAAGAATGAAGGTCATAAGGAGCGAAAACAATATCGGTTTGGCTGCGGCTCTAAACCTTGGCCTTGCGGAAGCACGAGGCGAGTTCGTCGCGAGAATGGACGCCGATGATATTGCATTGCCGGACCGCCTTTTGGTCCAATTGGCTTGGTTCGAAAAAGCCGACCCCTTGTTTGCGGTGCTCGGCACTGGGCGCTACGTAATCAACGAGGCCGGTAACCTTCTCAAGACTATCCGGCCAGAAACGAACCTCGAAAATATCCACCGAGACGTTCGGATCGCCAGCCCGCTTGCGCATTCGACAGTTATGTTTCGTCGAAGCGCAGTGGTGGAGGTTGGAGGTTATCGATCGGTCTTTAAAAAAGCGCAGGATTACGATCTTTGGCTTCGATTGGTGGAGGCGGGCAGACTTCTTGCCAACCTTGAAATGCCCCTCGTGAAGTACCGAACGCATCCCGGCGCGGCAACGCGACGTGACTTTCGAATGCAAGCGCTTTGCCACGCTGTCGCGCGACTAGCATCTCGCCAAAGAATAGCTGGGCGAAAAGATCCAATAGATAATTGCCTGGAAATCAACGAAGATTTTTTCTTCGAGCGAGAGACGCTTCCTCTCGAGAAAAGGACTTATTTACTCGATCTACTGAGACGTATTCGCTCATATATGAACTTCACCCGCCAGACTCAGTCGAGTTTCTATGAAGAGGTCGATCGAATCTCGTTGCGATTTTTCGATGTAGAAACATTGGGGGAGCCGTCTTTGGACGAGGTCGAAGCATGGTGGCAGCAATACAAAACGTTCAGTAGCACGCATCCAAGCGCAGCGGTGTTTAAGCGCTTCGCCGCTGTTACGGGCGGCAGCTCGCATCTCTCTTCCGGCACCATTGAAATCTTCCGACAGCTCAAAAATAACCTCCCGGAAGAGTCCGAGACGGCTGTTCAAAATCGAGAAACAGGAACACGGGTCTTTCTAGTTGGAGGAGAGGGGATTGGTTGGGCGCTCGATGAAGATCTCCGTCTACTTCAAAACGCGGTTCGACAAGCTAATCATATAGATCTCGTGCATGACGAAAGCTTTGCGGACATAATTCACAGCGTTTACTTGCGGCGAACTGCGAAATTCGATGAGGGCTCGATAGCTGGGAAAAAGGTTGTTACGAGCCTATCTGGCGACATCAAACGGTTTCTCCACGATGATGATCTCTTTCCGCTAGCGGTACGCAAGACGTCGATGTGGTCCGTTTATTCGGACAACGGTTTTGGACAATTGAGCGCACTCAATCTTCCCGTGGCGCGTTTAAACTATATGGTCGACATAGAAGTTTTTCGGCCACTTGGTATCGAAGCTCGTGATCCCGAAGAACTGCGTGCTAGATATGGAATCCCGAAGGATGCGTATCTGATTGGTAGTTTTCAGCGCGACAGCGGCGACAAAGACCTGGGAAAGCCGAAATGGGTGAAGGGTCCTGACCGTTTCGCGAATATTGTCTCTCAGGCACTGCGTAAAGGCGTACCGATCCATGTCATCCTGGCTGGTCCCCGTAGGCATTGGCTTCGAGCCAAACTAAGAGAATTGTCGGTGCCGTTTACCTTCATTGGAACCGAGGTTTTGGGAGATGATCTTCGTTTGAACACCCTCGACCGCAACGTCTTGAACACCCTTTACAATCTAATCGATTTATATTTGATCGCGAGCCGCTCAGAGGGAGGTCCTCATGCGCTCTTTGAGGCGTGTGCGAGCAAGTGCAAGATCATCAGTTCTCGTGTTGGGGCATCTGAAGACGTCCTCGAGCCTTATGCGATCTTTGACACAGATCACGAAGCGGCTGAACTAATCAATTTGGATCATAAGCAAAACGTGCTCGCCAAAAGCTTGGATCGCAATTTGCAAATTGTGCGGGATGGCTATTCTGTAGCGGCAGTATCGCAGTTTCTGCCTCAATTCTACAGTCAGGTTTTGGAAGCGCATCATTCCGAAGAAGCAGATCTTACGGGGGCGGAATTCTCTGAAAATCTACCTTTACCCGCGTCTCTGAGGGTTGTGCGTCGGGATCAGACGAAAAGTCATCAGGCCGTTGCCGTCCCGAACGGCGATAGGAATGAAGACCTTTCCGATAAAATTCGCAATGTCGAGGCTTTATTCGAAGCCAATCCAAATGATATCAAGCTGATCAAGGAGCTTGTTGATCATTACGAGGCAGCAGGCCGTTTGAATTCTGCGCTGAGTGCAATTTCATTGGCAGTTCTGACGGATGACGTCAACCAACAGCTTCAGTATCGGCGTTCGCTACTCCTTGGTAAACTCGGGAGGCGTACTGAGGCGTTAGAGATTGCTTTGGAGCTTGTTAAGTGTCAGCCATCGAACTCCCAGTTTCAGCGGCATTTGAGCAATTTGTTGTTACACTGTGAGCGCATTGATGAAGCGCTTGAAGCCGCTGGCAATGCAGCAATTCTCGATCCATTCAACGCGTCAAATTATTTTCATTTTGCGAGGCTTTTGTTCGATTCAGGGAAAGTTGCGGAAGCCATCGTAGCAGCCGAACAGGCTTCTCGGGCGGACCCTATCGACCACAGAATTTATAACTTGATTGCTGAAGCTGCGGAGCACCATGGTGATCTCGAGAAAGCGAAGAGAGCCCTTGCTGTGGCGCATAAGTTGGCGCCGCGAGGCACGAGTTATGAAGCTCGGTTGAAGAATCTTGAAGCCACGGAAGTCCCGTCTCTCTAGTAGAGTTGCTTTCAATGTGGGCGCCAGTATTTCGAATTCTAGTCCTTTTCGCCAGCTCTTGACTTTCGGACGTAAAATCAGATCAAGCCTTGGATTACATCAGGCCGACATTTTTTGTGACGTACTCTACTGATTTTACCAGTCAGAGGTAGTGAATGGCTGCTTCATGATAGTTGTTTGAAGGGTTGGCAATGGGTCTGGGGCAATGCCCCAAACACGTTGGCCAGCGATCTCGGCGGGGGACTTCCCGCGCAGATTCGATGGTCTGAGCTCGAAGTTTCTACCAGCTAGGAGTAGAGCCTTGGGCCGTTTTGATGCCCATCGTTGTGCGTGATGGCAACAACCGTATTGGGGGCATGCCCCCAGTACGGTTTGCCGCTTGATCCTGCCCCGATCTCGGCCGGGGTTCGGTTCCCCAGGCTCGAGTGCGGCCGGAAGTGGTTGTAGTCGTGGCGCCAGGCTTCCAGCTCCTCGCGGGCGTGGGCGAGGCTGGTGAAGATCGTCTCGTTCAAGAACTCGTCCCGCAGGCGTGCGTTGAAGCTCTCGATGAACCCGTTCTGGTATGGCTTCCCCGGCGCGATGTAGTGCCACTCGACATTGCGTTCCTTCGACCAGCGCAGGATCGCCATACTGGTGAGTTCAGTGCCGTAGCACATTGGGAGGGCGCCTGTTGTTGGCAGCCTTCGCCTTGATGGAGACAAGGGCGCGTAGCGCCCGCAGGCTTCATCAAGGCGGCCATGACCGGCCAGCAGGTCTCTAAAGTGAAGTTGTCGACTCAACACTTTGGAGACTGACCGATCATGACCAAGCGTAATTCTACTCCGTCCGATGCCGTGCTGGTAGCCATCGATATGTCGAAGCACCGCCAAGAGGTGCTGATCGAACGTCCGGAAGGTGGACGCCGACGGCGTATGACAGTGATGGCGACGAAGACCGATTACGACCGCTTGGCATCTGACCTGGCCGACATTGGCAGACCGATTATCGTCGGCTTTGAGGCGACCGGCAACTATCACCGGACGTTGGCGCATTGTCTCCTCAGTGCGGGTTTCGAGCTGCGTCTGATCTCGTCCGTCGCCTTGGCGCGGACGCGGGAGGCGCTGCACAATGGCTGGGACAAGAACGATTCCAAAGATGCGCAGGTAATCCTGCACATGCTTCGGATCGGCGCCACCCAGCGCTACGTCGATCCGCTCGCTGCTGGTATCAACGACCTCCAGGAGATGTCGAAGACACACGAGGCGATCTCCAAGGCCAAGACCCAGACATGGCACCGGATCCTGACCCACTATCTGCCGTTGTACTTCCCGGAGATCGAGCGCTTCGCCGGCAACAGCCGATCTGATTGGTTCCTCGCCTTGCTTGAACGGTTCCCGACGCCCGGCAGCATGACTGCGCTCGGCCAGGAGGCCTTCACTCGTGAGGCCTGGTCGCTGGTCGGCCGTAAAGTCTCCAAGGCCCGGTTGCTAAACGATATTTATGAGACGGCCTCGGCGTCCATCGCACTGCCAGTCGATGAGGATTCTGTAGCGATCACCATGTTCCGTATGGTCATCGCGCAAGCACGAAGCCTTATACACCAGCGCAATGAGATCGAACGGATCGCGCATGACGTGCTATCCGAGAACCGTGATTACCAGCTCCTGCGCATGATCCCCGGGATCGGGCCGATCAACGCGCTGACCATCCTGGCGGAGGCCGGCGACCTTCGCCGCTTCGCGCACCATCGCCAGTTCCTCAAGTTCTGCGGGCTCGATCTTGCAACCTGTCAGTCCGGCACGTTTCGCGGTCGGACCAAGCTCTCGAAGTATGGTAACGCCCGGCTGCGCCGCACCTTCTGGATGGCTGCACAGGTTGCTGCGCGCCAGCGCGACAACAGCTTCCGCGACAAGCTCGGCCGTTACATGGATGGACATGCCAACGACCCTGATCGCCGCCGTAAGGCAATGACCGCTTTGACCGCCAAGATGGCGCGCGTCGCACACGCCGTCATCAAGACGGGAACCGAGTACCGCCCGTTCCTTGAGCGGGCGGACACCAGATGGAAGGACCCCTCTCTGCTGTGCCGTGAGGGCGCAATAGCGACCCTGTAGATAATGTTCGGGCCTTCCATCTGGCATCCGCATCTCATTTTAAGGACGGTGAGGACCACGCCCCGAACGGACGCTGGATCCTGTGTTTGCTATGGCCGAGAGCGCATTCCTTGACGAGGGAAGCCATCTGGATCAGAACGCTAACAGCGCCGATTGCAATCGGAGCACCGAGAACTGCTGGCCGTTTTCTGCCGCTGCTTCCCAACCTAGGACGTTGTCGCCGGCTACGGTATGCGGCCTGCCCCGCATCCCGATCAGGCTGGTCAGTTACCGAGCCACTCGAACGCCCGACAGCGTCCTATCGGCCACCAGCGCCAGGTATTCCAGCGAGACCCCGCACAGAATGTGGAAGCGCCGATCGCAGATCAGGCTGTCAGGGAGGAAGTCGAACGACCAGCGTCGGTTCGGACGATCCGGCAGCACAATCGGCCTGCGCGTACCCAGAGCACGTTTCCGGCCGCCACGATGACGCACCCGAAGGCCTTCCCTCGCCAGCAGGTGGCCTAGGCGGCGATAGCCCAACCGGCGACGCTCCGACGCCAGCTTGCACAAACGTGGCCGCAGCGACCGGTCATCTGGTCTCGTCGGCTCGTAACCGATCACTCTGCGGCTCACATTAACTGGTACACACGCCCGACGCTCGCTCACCCCGTGATGCTTCCTTGTGCTCTGCCACCTGCAACCGGTCACATTTCAGGGTAGCACGCCACGCGCATCCTTTGGTGTTGCTTCTAGTTCGCGACTAAGCAAGGAACATCGCTCCTCGGGATATGATGCCCTTAGGAGGGCAACAGCAGTTATGGACGGATAGGGGAGCAAAAATGCCGAGACCAAAATCTGTTGCGATCATCACGCGCACAAAAGACCGACCACTGCTCTTAAGACGTGCCGCCGAGAGCATCGCTCGCCAAACCTACAAGAATTACAATTGGATTGTGGTTAACGATGGAGGTGGCGAGGCGGAAGTTCGCGCCGTATTGCGCGATTGTGCAGTCGAACCGACTCGTATCCGGTTGATTTCAAACAGCCAAAGCGTGGGAATGGAGGCCGCGTCGAACATCGGCATTCGCAGGTCAGAAAGCGAGTATCTTCTTATTCATGACGATGATGACTCACTTCATCCTAGCTTTTTGATGGAGACAGTACGGTTTCTTGAAGGATCAGAAGGTAAGCGCTACGGCGGTGTCGCGACCAAGACAGAATATGTTTCAGAATACATCAATAACGACGAAATTACCACAATCGCTCGCACCCCGTATCTTGACTGGGTCCATACCGTTGAACTGGCAGAGATGCTTGCTCGTAATGTGATAACGACTATTTCATTTTTATTTCGGCGGTCGATATTCAACAAGATTGGAGGTTATAAAGAAGATTTGCCAGTCTTGGGTGATTGGTACTTTAACATAGAATTCCTTCTCCACGCTGATATAAAGTTGCTGCCGCAGACACTTGCATATTATCATCACCGCGATCAAGAGCAGCATCTGGGCTCAGACATTTACTTAAACTCAGTCGTTGCGGGCTACGAACGTCACGAGGAATTTGCTTCCATCTGCCGAAACCGGCTGATACGCGAAAATTTACATAAGGGAGGTATGAGTTCCGCCGTCGTCATGGCCTATTTCGCAAGCAGCCTCGGCACTTCTTCTGGACACGGAGCGAAACCTCATGGGCTTGCGAAGAATATCGCGCTAGCTCGTAAAACTAGCCAAGATGAATTTGATCGAATTTGGTTGTTATCTCTGCTTTTGAAAAACGAGACTGGTCGGTCAAAATTCTCCCTTCGGAAGTTTCCGACTGTAGAGTTCAACGCGTCTCTGACGGAACTATCCAACTTGGCAAAGAAAAATCGTGTGCCCATACTACCGCCAAATGGTTTTAACGAGGACGCGTATAAGCGGTGGAACTCGGATGTTGCGAAAGCGCTTGAAATCGGCGAGTTTATTTCTGGTTATGAACACTATATCCTGTATGGACGCCAAGAAGGCCGAGAGCGGCCCACGTCTTTATGAGAGCGTCCGATAGAATCGAGGGATTGGGTTGGTTCGGTAATTAGATGACCTGGTGACGAATGTCGGGCTTAACGCTTCAAGCCCTTTCTCAACAACCCCATCAGCTTATCGAGACTCGTACGGGTTGCCTTTTCATTATCAGTATTCAGATGGTCAGGACGTTGGGGCGTAAAAACGTTACCCAGATACTTGTTAGGGCGTTGCGCGCCGTCATGCACCGCCCTTAGGTCTCTGGTCGCCAATTGACCGATTACCTCGTCAGAGTAGGCTGGCGTATAATAGATGCAATTTTCGAAAAAGTAATGAGTAACCTGTGACCAACGCGTCAGCGTGAGGTCGGTTTGGCTGCTGCCGCCGTGAAGCAAGTTTGCAGTCCAAATGAGCGCCTGCCCTTTGCGTGCTAGAAATTGCTGCTCCTTGGCTTCGTGACACTTACGAAGTGCCTCCCAGGCGCCAGCAAAAGGAAGCTGCGCAGAGTTCTCTTCGCTTCCGTATCCTCTACGGCCGATCATTGCATTGGTTACAATAGGCCAACGATGTGATCCATTTAGATAGAACAAGGGACCGGCTCCTGGTTGAACATCTTCCATCGCCAACCACACACCGCACATGAACCGCTCGGGCTGAGAAGAGAAATGTACCGCGTCGGAATGTAGGTCTTGCTGAGTACTGACGGGGAAATTAAGAGTCTGAAACGGGAAAGCTTGGCGCCCATAAAGCTTGCTTAGAAGCTCCAGAACTTTTGAATTTGACGCGATAGCTTGCACGTCGGAATCGAATTTCCAAGCATCTTGAATTCGCCGCCCGCCTTTTGTTTTATCGGCAGTGGGATCACCGAATGGTATGTCAAAGCGTGGCCCCAGATTGGCTTTGATCCGATCGATTCGATTTTCAAGTTCCGGATCCGGGAACTCGATAACTGCAAATCCTTGCGTGTTCAGATCGCGGGCGAGCGCCTTCTCTTCCTCTTTCAAATCGGACAACGGATCGCTGCTGAAAATCGGCGACTCGATCCGAGGAACTCCGGGAAAAATGCCATCGCTCATAGCTCGCTCCGAATTCCTACAATGATTGATATACCGAAATAGCCTCCTGAACGTCCTCGTAGATGAGCGCCTTCCCCTCATTCAATACAATTGCTCGATTGCAGTATTGTTGAACCATTTCAAGGCTATGAGAAGCTAGGAGGAGCGCGCGATCAGTACGTTTTTCGAAAAATTCCGCCTTGCATTTATCTTGGAAGTTTTTGTCTCCGACCATGATGACTTCGTCAATAAGATAGCACTCAAACTCTATCGCCAGTGACAACGCAAAGGCTAAGCGCGCACGCATTCCCGACGAATAGATTTTTACCGGCATCCTGAGATTGCTTCCCAATTCTGTGAATTCTTCCACAAAATCACGCATTTGGTCATATGACTTGTCATAAATACGCGAGATGAATCGAGCGTTGTCGTAGCCTGTTAGGCTGCCCTGAAATCCGCCCGTGAAACCAAGCGGCCAAGAACAAGTCATCCGGCGAAGTATCTTCCCCGCAACCGGCATCTCAACCCCGCCTATGAGGCGGATCAAGGTTGACTTGCCAGCTCCATTGCGACCCAAGAGGCCAATTCTGTCGCTCGGATTGATGACAAAGTCCACGCCATTAAGCACATGCTTCGTCACGTGGCCACTTTGGTACTTCATATGAAGGTCGCGGCACTCGATCATGTGACAGTCATGGTCCTTCGGACCCGGCGGCACAGGATCAGGCCGACAAGCAGACAAACGAGAGAAACTCCGAGCGCTTTTCCGAGATCATAATACGGTGTCACGACGGAGCCGAAGACACCGTATCGCATTAGCTCCATCCCACTCACAAGGGGCGACCACATCAAGGCCTCCCTCAAGTTCGGCGGGAGCCAAGATGCCAGATTAAAAACGCCAGAGAAGGGAATTGAGATATAGATACTGACTGGCACCAATTTCTCGATGACCTCGGAGACTTCTGACAGGGGAGCCAGGATCGTACACAGTGCGAACACAAAAAAAATGTATATCAGCCATCCGAGGACCAAAGCCCCGACATCGGAGGGAAATGGGAAAAGTCCGAAGAAAGCTAGAACAATTCCGGCGAAGATAAAGGCCATCATCGCTCCTACAGCCTCAATCAACACTCGCACAACAATAAAATCGAGTACCTTTATTTGCCGATGATAGAGGAGGGCGGAGTTCGCTACAAAGATATTTGCCGACCGGCCGAAGGAATGGCGTAAGAAAGTCAACGGAATGTACCCTGTCACAACGAACGCGAATACATTAATTCCTTGATTAACTGGCCCCTTCGCAAATGCCCAGACAAGCCCAACCAGCGCTGCGAAAAGCAGCGGCTCAACCATGATCCAGAGAAAACCAATGTTCTCCCGCCCGAAGCGGGTCATTAGCTCACGGCTGGTCAAGGCCTGAATGACCCTCGCCTGTACACGCAACCCTTCGCTGAACTGGGCCATTTGAAGTCTCAGTCCTCTGAAGCGTGCTCGCGAATTCCAACGGCCAGCATCCAGCCGACCAGATAGAGGCAGAGCGATCCAAGCAAGACGGCGAGAATGCTACGCAGACGCGCAGGCTTTATCGCATCGTCTGGCTGATTGGGCTCGACCACACGCTCGAGATAATACTGCTGTTGCTTAGCTTCTACCCGCGCTTGCTCCAAAGCTGCATTGGCTGCCGCAAGCGCTTGCTCGGCAAACTCCTGTTCAACCAACAGATTTTCATACTCGGTAATCTTAGCCGCGATGCCGTCAGGCGTGCCTACTGCGCGTCCCGTCTGTTCGACAACCTGTTGGGAAATCCCTGCGATGCGATCCCGAAGGGCAGGAATGGAGGGATGGTTGGGTGCATTTTGGCGAATCTCCGCCAATTGCGCGCGCAGTGCGGCCTCCTGCGTGATGAGCGCATTCGAGACTTCAAGCACACCGATGCCTTGTTGCTGTGGGTCGAGAATTTCAGAGGCATTGCGATACGCTCCCAGTTGGATCCTGGCGTCGCGCACGCGCTCTTGGGCATCTTCGACGCGCGCCATGGCTTCCTCAATAGCCTGAGAATTAACCCGAAGATTAAGGCGATTAACAAGTTCCTCGCTCTGGTCGAGCAGGCCGGTGTTGAGCGCCTGAGCTTCATCGGCAGTGTAGGCACTCACGCGCAGCACGGTAAGTCCGGTTTCGGGATCAGGCTCCGTCGTAACCATCGTGCCGTAATATTCGTACAAATCCTCAAAGCTGCCACTTTGGTAGGGCAGCGGGAAGCGGCTCAAGAAATCCGCTTCGGGGGACGCGAAGGCCCCGCGCACATCCATCAGCTTGGACAAGTCAGACAGGGCATCTCGCGAGCGCAAATAACCCGTGATCTCGTTCGCCTGCTCTGCCCCGCTTCCCAACCCGGTCGATTGTAGAAGCCCCTGGAGGGCCGAACCGCTGCTCTGTTTGCGATCAGGCGCTTTGATGACAAATCTGGATTCCGAAACGTAGATGTCGGCGGCGATAAAGCCGTAATAAAGCGTCGCCAGCATGGATGGCAGGAGCACGAAGAGCGCAAACCAACGATGGCGGCGCACGGACGAGACAAGCTTGTCTCGCTTTCGGGTCGCCTCCGCCTGGCGCTGCAGTTCAATATCGTGTTCCATGTGGTCCGTCTTTAACTCTCTGAGATGAATAAAGGCTGTTAGCTCGTTCTCAGCATCTACCAGATACGGTCGGAGCATATAGCTGCAATCGAATATGTAAGCATCCTATGCCCCGCTTTTTCTCAGCCCGATGCTGATTGAAAGGGCGCCCCGTCACAGCGAAACTCCAGTCATGAACGCCTGACGTCAGCGATGTCACCGAAATGCCTGCCTGTCAGAACCAAGGCTCGCGAAACCGGATTGTTGCCCTTCAAGACCGCCTTAAACAGGACGGAAAAATCGTGGCGGACGGCAGTCCGCTCATCGAGCGTCAGGTAGATGTCCCAGAAACGCTCAATCCCTAGCGCCTGTGGCATCAAGAAGACGCCATGGTAGCCAAAACTGCTCGCGGGATCTCCAGCTCGTTCAGCAGCGAAGGCGTCCGCGAGTTCTACAGGGGCGAACTGCATGCCACAATCTTCCAGCCATGCACGGTTTGTGCGACAAATCGCTAGGTCCTCGGGATGATGAGCCTCGAACTGCGGCTGCCGACAAGCTTCCATCAGCCGGCGACTGCGAAGCGAAAAACCTCCATTGCCAACGGTGTAGCCGTCAACGAATTGCGGCCAACTGGCACCAATGTAGTCGTATTCAAGGAACTCGGGCGACCACCGGTTAGCGTCAAGTACATGCCCATCCCATTGCATTATCAGGCAATAGTCGCTTCGGATGTGCTCGACCAAACGGTTGAGGATAAAATCTGAGTATTCTTGCGACGAGCTGATCTTGCTGATCGGCACCAATCGAATCTGCGGTGAAACATCGATGCACAAGGCTGACAGATCGGCGTCTGTGAAGAGCAGAGTTTCGCAGAACTGGGCCTGTTCAAGGCTCGCCTCAAGGGCAAGAATCGTTGCTTCGACGTTGGTCGAGCTTACGGCGCACGCCGTGACATTATCGAGATGCAATCGATGATGAGAAATGGAGCGGGTCACTGCCGGTGCCTTCAAAGGCGCAATGCGAACTGTTCACTCAGGGGGCTGAGTTCGGGGTGGTGAAACGGATCGCGAGCACGCCTCTCGCCGCCTCGACGAGCAGTGTCAAGCGCCGTATTCCAGCGATCCTGCAAAGCCTTGACCTCGGCCGATTGCCGCGCAGCCCCGATCGGATCTCGATCGAGCCCTCGGGAAACGGACTCATGATGCACCAGCGTTGCCCGCGGTTCGTAGAGTGTCTTCCAGCCTTTCGTACCTAAGCGCAGACAGAGGTCGACATCATTGAATGATACGGCAAAGCGCTCAGCATCAAATCCTCCGACGGCAAAAAACCTATCCCGCCGAACAACCATGCATGCGGCGGTAACGGCAGTGACGAATTGCGGGAGCGAGTGGCGATGGAAGTAACCCTCGTCGTCGCGATCCAGTAATCGGTGCGCATGGGCTGCAGCTCCACCAATCCCGATGACCACGCCTGCGTGTTGGATGCGGCCGTCCGGGTAGAGCAGCCTTGCACCGACAGCACCTATCTCTTCGCGCTGGCACTGAGCCGCCATAATGGTAAGCCAGTCGCCATCCAAGATCTCGATGTCGTTGTTCAGAAAGCACAAGAGATCGCCACTCGCCTCGGTGGCAGCACGGTTATTCAAGGCAGCGAAATTGAACGGCCGATCGTCGCGTCGAACTCGAGCAAAACCGGGTTCAAGCTGTTCAAGATATTCGAGGGTCGCCGGGTCGTCGCTCGCATTGTCAATGATAATGACCTCGATCCGGCCGGGATACTCGGTCCGCGCAACCCCTTCGAGGCAGGCGCGTAATAGATCAACCCGATTGCGGGTGGGAATGATGACGCTGACCACAGGCAACTTTTTTTCCCTACCGCCTGCAACAATCGGCAAGGGCCTCAAGACCGCAGCAGGACGCGTCCGGCGATGATGAAGGATCGAGCGCAGATGCAATGGCTCGCCTCCCTTTGCTTCGCTCTGCTGCACCACCTGCCGGGTGAACTCGGCAGCCCAATTAGCTCCGCCTAGCGCCCTAGCCATCAACCCATCTGCCCGGAGAATTGCCGAACCGGTAAGGTAGTCTAGATGGCTATAAAGCTCTGCGTTCCAATCCGGCTTGAGATGCGGAGAGAAGCGCTTGCCGTTATCGTCAATGAGGTCGTCGTCAGCGTAAATGATGCGCACGTTCTCGTCAGCGCGGAATGCAGCGGTTCGATATCTAGCGCCGGCGCCTCGCCTGACCACATCCCCGCTCATGAGCGGCAAAACCCAGCTTTGCTCTATCGTCCGTCGAAGCGTATCACCAGTTGCCGCGGAAACCAATTGTACGGCAAAACCTTCACGCTTCGCGCTTTCCAGCGTCTTCTCCTGTCCGGCGCCCTCACTGACGAGCGCAAGAATGGAGACGTTTTCCGCCCCATCGTTCTCTGAAGACTTCAGATCGGGTTCGCGCGACAACCACAGAGCATAAGAATGCGGTGCGCGCCCCAGCAGAGGGGCAAGATTGAGCCGCGCACGCAGCCGCTTACCGTTGATCCGCCACCATAAGCAGCGCGCGTAAAGGACGGGCGCCGAGCGCAGAGCACCGTAGTGCACGGCTAACAATAGCAGAGCTCGTTGGCTCCAGTTTAGGGGTCTCAAACTTCTTTGCAGCTGCATCCCGCTAGCGTTAGGCTAGCGCGTTCGTGAAGCAAGGCCTCCGAGTATTACCCGCTAAGCACTCTGAAGCTGTCAAACTACCTCGCCAGGCACGATCCTCGCTACTTCGTCGGCGAGCGCAACGGGCGCACCGCGCGGAAAATGTGCCAGATTGGGACTTTGAGGGAGCACTTTACCAAGGGTTTGGTTTGCACCTCAAAAAGAGGATTGGTGGCGGCTTCCGATTAATGCCCGATAGGGGGCTCGGTCCGTCATCTGATAGCGGCGGTGGAACTATGGGTCGGGACTCGTGACGCAGTCACTGGCTTGATGTAACGGCTCCAACCGAAGAACGCGGGAGGAATGGCTTTGCGCAACGTGCTCGTGACCGGTTCAGCCGGTTTCATAGGTTATCACTTGTCTCAATTGTTGTTGGCCGAAGGGTTCCGGGTCGTCGGCTACGACGGCCTGACAGACTATTACGATGTTCGGCTCAAGGAGCGCCGGCATCAAATGCTTCTGCAACATGAGCAGTTTCGCGCGAAGGTGGGCCTGCTTGAGGATTTCGACACGCTCCATGCGCTTGTTGCTGAAGAGCGGCCAGATATAATTGTGCATTTAGCTGCGCAAGCAGGGGTTCGCTACAGCCTCGAAAACCCGCGAGCCTACGTCGAAGCCAATCTCGTCGGCACGTTCAACGTGATGGAATGCGCTCGCGAGCTCGAAGTCCAGCACCTGCTCATGGCCTCGACCAGCTCGGTTTACGGCGCAAACACGGACATGCCATTTCATGAGCGGCAGAAGACCGACACGCCGCTGACTCTCTACGCCGCGACCAAGAAAGCCAACGAGGCGATGGCGCATTCCTATGCCCATCTGTGGAACCTGCCGACCACGATGTTCCGCTTCTTCACCGTATACGGCCCTTGGGGAAGGCCCGACATGGCGCTCTTCAAGTTCACTCGCGGGATCCTAGAGGGCACTCCGATCGACATCTACAACCAGGGCGAGATGTACCGCGACTTCACCTATGTCGCTGACCTCGTGCGCGGCATCAGGTTGCTGATCGACACGCCGCCGGAGCGCCCGGCAGATCCGGAGGACATCGCCGAGCATGACAGTCTTTCTCCGGCAGCGCCGTGGCGAGTTGTCAATATAGGCAATTCGGACAAGGTCCGCCTGATGGATTTCGTGGAAGCGATCGAGGCGGAATGCGGCCGCGAGGCGGTTAAGAACTTCATGCCGATGCAGAAGGGCGACGTACCCGCCACCTGGGCAGATGCGACCCTGCTGAAGGAACTGACCGGCTACGCGCCGCAGACCGGAATACGCGAAGGGGTCAAGGCCTTCGTGTCCTGGTATCGAGACTACTACGAAATCTGAGCGCGCAAAGCATTAGCGCCCGTCACCTCAGCGATCGCCGGGCCCGGATTCGGCGGGCTGGATCGCATCGAGCGGGACCTGTTCGTCGTCGCCATCGTCGAACGGTCCAGGCTTCGACGGTTCTATCGGGGGCTGACGCTCGGCCATGTCGACCGGGGGCGAGGAGAGCGTCGGATCGACCTCGCCCGGCAGCGCCCCGTCGCGTTCGCGTTCGAGCCGCTGCATGTATTCACGCTCAATCATCTCGACCCGCTCCTGCTCGGCGGCGGCATCGGCGTCGATGGTGGAGAGCCGCTCCTGCCGTGCTTCCTCGATCAGCTGGCTGAAACGCACGGTCTCGGCCTCGGAGCGATCCTTGTAGGCGGCCTCGATGAAGCGCTGAGTGCAGCCAGTGAAGCCGCCGGCACCCGCCGGATCACACGACATCGCACCAAAGGCGCCGACATATTTGAGCTTCTCGACCTCGCGCGCGCGCGACACGTTTTCGGGCGAATCGCTCTGACGCAGGTTCTTCGGGATACGATAGCGTTCGGCTTCGACGAGAATCTCGCAGATCACGATCTCGTTGTCGTCGCTCGCTTCGGGACATTCGTCCTCGCTGTAGGCGATGACCATGTTGACCCGCTCGCCGGGAGCGTCCTGCGCGGCAGCGGGCGCGGCCGGGAAAAGCGACGCCAGCCCTGCAAGGCCTGCTAGCTGGGCGATCCGGGAAAGCTGAGTCATCGTCTGTCCTCTCGTCCTCGAGCCCGCTCGTCGCCAAGCGGTGCGCGACCGATCCTGTCGGCGCTCTATCACGCCCTGCCGACTAGGCAATGGCGCGTGAACCGGGTCTGAAGCGCCTGTCCGGCCCAACGCGCGGACCGGCAGGTCAGATCCGCTCGGAAACCTTGATCGCGATGCGGCAGCCGAGCTTGATCGCGCCTGCAAGCAGCGGATAGGCCGGAGCCTGTTCGGCTCCGTTGGCGAGCGCGGCGTCGCGATGCTGGCGTTCGTCCTCGCGGAATTCCTCGATCATCTCGGCCAGCTCGGGATCGGCCCCAGTCTCGGTCAGCCGGTCGAGCTGTTCGGAATAATGCTTGTCGATCTCCTCCTCCACCGCGGCGGTGCACGCCATCGCGGCCTCGGGGCCGAGCAGCGCCGTGCCCGCGCCGAGCGCATAACCCGCCGCGGACCAGAACGGATGCAGCGCCGTCGGGCGCACGCCGCGCGCAACCAGCATTTCGTCGAAGCGGGCGCGATGACCTTCCTCCTGCTCGGCCATGTGGCGGATTTCGGCCGAATGGGGCCCACGATCGCCCATCACGGCGATCTGGCCTTCATAGATGCGGGTTGCACCAAACTCGCCAGCCTGGTCGACCCGGATCATGCGGTGAAGTTCATCGCGGTTCATGCCTGCTCCTTCTTCGCTGACAGGACCAAGATGGCGATGCCCCCGATGGATGAAAAGAGGAAATTCCAGCCGGCGAGCGAGATGCCGAAAAGACTCCACGGTGCCTGGTCGCAGCGGACCAGCGGCGCGGCGGAGGGATCGAGCACGTCGAGCCCGCCCGCCACCTTTGCGCAACCGGTGATCCCCTGCCACCAGCCATATTCGACTCCGGCGTGAAAGCCGCCGATCAGGCCGGACGTGATGATCGCCAGCCCGGCGAGCGCGCTCCACACGCGCGGCGGCGCGGCGATGAAGGATGCGAGGCCAAGCGCCAGGCCTGCAAAATGTGGGTAGCGCTGCCACCAGCACATTTCGCACGGATACAGGCCAAAGCCGTATTGAGACACATAGGCCCCGCCGAGCAGGGCCGCGGGAATGGCAACGGCGAGCAGCCGCGCCTCTTTCAATCCAGCCATGAAAAGTGCCCTAGCGTGCCCGGTCGCGTGCGATCAATCGCGAAGCGCGACCGAGCTCTTGGTCGTGCGACGCAGGGTTTCGAGCGCGTAATGCAGCTGGAAATCCTCGATGCCCTTCTCCTCGAGCTCCTCGGCGGTAAGCTGGAAGCGCGGATCCTTGACCGCATCGTTCTCCAGCTCCTCGTCCTCGATACCGATCTCGTTGATGAGATGGCCGCGCAGGTCGCTTTCGCGGGTGAGGTATTTCTGGCGCAGCGCGAGGTCGGGATCGGACAGCTGCGGCACGGCGATGTCGGGCTTGATCCCGCCTTCCTGCACCGAATTGCCCTTGGGCGTGTAATAGCGCGCGGTCGTAAGTTTGAGCGCTGCATTCGGCCCGAGCGGCAGGAGCGACTGGACCGAGCCCTTGCCAAAGCTGCGTTCGCCCATGACGAGCGCGCGGCGGTGATCCTGCAGCGCCCCGGCCACGATCTCGGAAGCGGAGGCCGACCCTGCATCGATCAGCACAATCAGCGGCACACCTTCGGCCATGTCGCCGCGGAACACGGTTTCCGCATCGTAGAGCAGCGTTTCGCCGCGCGCGCGGCCGCGTTGGGAGACGATGCGGCCCGAATCGAGGAAGAGGTCGGAAAGTGCGACCGCCTCATCCAGGCTCCCGCCCGGATTAGCGCGAAGGTCGAGCACGAGGCCCGAGACACGCCCGGTGGCTTCTTCCCGGATGTTCGCCCAGGCGCGGAACACGTCGGCGCCGACATCGGCAGAGAATTCGTTGACCGTGATGATCCCGATATTGCCGGCGGCGAGTTCGTGGGTGACCGGCTCGAGTTCGATCACGCCGCGCGTCACCGCGACTTCGAAAGGCTCCTCGCGCCCGGTGCGGAAAATCGTCAGTTCGATCGAGGTCCCGGCCTTTCCTCGCATCCGCGCGACCGCTTCGTCGAGATCTCCGCCATAGATCAGTTCGCCGTCAAGATGGGTGATGTAGTCGCCCGCCTTGACGCCAGCCTTGTCCGCCGGGCTGCCCTTGAACGGCGAGACGACCTTGACCGCGCCGTCCTCCATCACGACCGACAGGCCGAGACCGGAATAATTGCCGTCGATCAGCGTGTTGAGCCGTTCGAGATCGCTGCCGTCGAGATAGGCCGAATGCGGATCGAGCGCCGCGAGCATCCCGTCGATCGCACCGCGCACGAGCTTTTCGTCGGACACGTCCTCGACATAGCTCGCCTTCACCCGCTGGTATGTGGCGAAAAGCTTGGCGAATTCGGGTCCGGCGCGCCCATCGATCTGGGCCATGCTCGCGGTGGTGGCGGGCACGAGAGCGACGGCGGTGACGAGCGCTGCGCTGCGCAGCAGTCCGGCAATTTTCATGAGGAAGGCAAGCTCCTTTCGAACACTTTTGTATACCCCCGCGCGGCTTAACGCCAGATGAGAACGGTCCTCGCCCTAATCCGGTCCCCATCCGGGGCACGGCCGATGCCGCGTCCCGACAGGTCAGTTCCGTTTCAGATAGGGTGCGCGCGCGATTAGTTAAGGTGTTCGAGCGGGTTGACCGGTTCGCCCTCGCGCCGAAGTTCGACCGTGATCGCGGGGTCTTCGTTCTCCGCCGTGCCCAGCGGGCTGCCCGCGATGACGCGCGCGCCCACCGGGACGTCCGCCCGGGCGAGGCCGGTGACGAGGCTGGTCCAGCCGCCATCGTGCTCGATGATGACGATTCGACCGAATCCGCGATAGGGCCCGGCAAAGGCGATCCGCCCGCCTGCGGGCGCGACGACCTGCGCGCCGGGGGCGGGGACGAGCGTGATGCCGGTGCTGGCAAGCCCGCTCTCGCGCCGCTCGCCGAAACCGGCAATCGTGCGGCCCTGCACCGGGAGCCGGAAATCGCGCGGCGGGCCGGTCGCGGCGGGGGACGGGGAAGCGGCAGGCTCGGCCGGTTCGGAAGCGGGCGCGCGCGTGCCCCGGACAAGCGAAGCGGGGCGCGGCACCGGCCCCGCGAGCGCGGCGAGTTCGCGGCGCAGCGCGGCGGCTTCGTCGAGGCGGTCGATCAGCCCGTCGAGATCGCGCGCTTCCTCGGCAAGGGCGAGCGCCCGCTCCTCCTCGCGCACGGCGTTGCGCCGCGCCTCGCGCCCGGCAAGGCGCTGGCGCGTTTCGAGCGCGGCAAGGTCGGCCCGGCGCTGTTCGAGATTGCGCTCCGATTGCTCGAGCGCTCCGATTGCCCGGGAGGCGCGCCGTTCGAGCTTCCGGCCCTGTTCGATCTCCGCCCTCAACGAGGCGGTGCGTCGGCGTATTTCGGGCACGGCGGTTTCGAGTACGGCACGCACATGGACGAGATCCTCGAGCGATCCGGGCTGCAATGCGGCGAGGGCGAGCGGTCGGCGGGCGCTCGTCTGCAGCGCTCCGGTAAGGCGCACGAGCGGTTCGCGGCGCTGCGCCAGCCGCGCGGCGAGGGCCTCGCGCGCCGATTGCGCAATCGAAAAGCGCGCGCGCGCCGCGGCGATCTCGGCCTCGGCCTGCTGGATGCGCGCGGCGAGAGCGGCGGCCTCCTGCGCGGTCCGTTCGGCAGCTTGCGTCGATGCCTCGGCTGCCTCGGCGAAACGGGCGGCACGCTGCTCGGCAAGCCGGCTTTCGCGGGTCGCCCGGTCGAGCTCGGCCTGAGCGGTGTCGGGTTCCATCACGAACAGGTCGCGCTGGGCGCGGGCTTGCGGCAAGGCAAGCGCCAGCCCAACCAATGCGAGCGCTCCGCCTGCCGTCAGCCATGTCGGGTGCGCCTTCATGACGTCGTTTTGCCCGATTATCCGGCCCGATGATAGGGATGCCCGGCAAGGATGCTGGTCGCACGGTAGAGTTGCTCCATGAGCATCGCACGCGCGAGTAGGTGCGGCCACGTCGCCGGACCGAAGGCATAGAGGAGGTCGGCGCAAGCGCGCTCCTCTTGCGAATGGCCATCGGCAGCGCCGAGAATGAAGCGCGTCTCGCGGATGCCCTCATCGCGCCACTTGCCAAGCAGTTCGGCAAAGTCTCTGGACGAAAGCGCCTTGCCGCGCTCGTCGAGCAGGACCGTGCGGCAGGGAGTTGCGGGGTCGGGAATGCGCCCACCGGTCTCGGGCAGCTCGGTTAGCTTCGTCGGCCAGTTCAAGCGCTTTTCATAGCGCGCGACCAGCTCCGCCTCGGGCGAGCGGGCGATCTTTCCGCGGGCGATGAGGTGGAGAAGCATAAGCGCAACGCCTGACAATCATGATCCTTCGCGGCGCGGCGCGACCCACGAGGCCACGCGGCCGAGCCGCAGGTGCCCTGCCGCACCAGCGGCGGAAACGGCACCGAGGACACTCGCGCGGACGGCCGAGCGAGAGGAAATTACGCTCTTCCGCCCGCCGCTTCGCCGGTCTCGAACGACCACATGCGTTCGAGGTTGTAGAAGCTGCGCACTTCGGGCCGGAACAGGTGTACGACGACGTCGCCGGCGTCGATCAGCACCCAGTCGGCGGCCGGAAGGCCTTCGATCCGGACCGGGCCAAAGCCCTTTTCCTTGACCTTTTCGGCGAGCTTCTGGGCCATCGCGGCGACCTGCCGGGTGGAGCGGCCGCTCGCGATCACCATGTGATCGGCGATCGAGCTCTTTCCTTCCAGCGGGATCGAAACGACGTCCTGCGCCTGGTCGTCGTCGAGCTGGGCGAGGACGAGATCGTGAAGATCGGCGTCGTTTATGTCAGTGGCCATCAGCGCGGCCGCCGAGGATGCGTCGGCCGCAGCCGACACGGTCTGTGCCTGAGTCATAGGCGAACATGGGTCTCCAGATTGCGGGAGGTGCGGGCATGAGGGCTTGAACGGCGGGGCCGCGTCTCATGCATCCTCCGTTGGATCGATCCGGCGGAACGTCAGCCGGTCGCGCAGCGGGGTGTCGCTGAAATCGGACGCCCAATCCTCCCGTCCGCGGCGGATCGCCGTGGCCGAACGCTGATCGGGATCGAAACGCAGAAACACCAGTGCCGGTGCGCTCCATCGCCCCCGTTTGCGAAAAGTGGCAGCCGACACCCGATAGCGCCGAAGCCAGGCCATGGCGGGGCTTTTCATGGCAGGCGCGTTATAGCCCGGCCTTGCAATGACCGCAATCGGCATTGTCCGGGCGATGTCGCGCCAGCCCCTCCACAGGTGGAACTGCGCGAGGTTGTCCGCCCCCATGAGCCAAACGAAGCGTCGCCGCGGATAGCGCCTGACGATCCGGCGAAGGGTGTCGAGGGTGTAGCGGGTGCCGAGTTCGCGTTCGATCGCGGTCGGGACGATCGGCGCGCGGCGGCCCTGCGCCCGGGCTGACCGGAGCCGCTTCACCAGCGGGGCCATGTCGTCCCTCGATTTCAGGGGGTTGCCGGGCGAAACCAGCCACCACGTTTCGTACAGGCAAAGCGCATCGATCGCGAAGCGCGTGATCCGTCGATGCCCGCCATGGGCCGGATTGAAGCTGCCGCCCATAAGACCGGTCCGCTGCGCGGCAGCGGGATGGCTCATCGCATCCGAACGCGCCGGGCGATCCGGGAAAGGCGGCGCTGGATGGACGGGCGGCATCGTGGTTCGAGAGGGGCGCACGGCGCAGTTCAACGGGCGTGCGTGCGCTGGAAAGGCTTTTTCATCACGCCCTTCGTAGCAGGCGAACGGCACGCTGTCAGTGTTCTCGGCGTGAATGGGGCGCGTTTCGGCCGTCCGGATGCGCAAGGTCAAGCAGACATTGCCTGACCGATGAGCATGACATGCGCATCCAGCCGAAGGATTTGCGACAACCTTTGCTAGCGAATGTAACGCTTCGTCCCGCTTATGTTTCAATTCGCCCGTTCCGGGGAGCGGGGGATTCGACCCATTAACATCTGCTTGGTAGCGCGGTGACGGGTTTATACAAAGAGTCGGGGTCGCCTTGTCACAACGATCATCCGCAGGCGCGTGGGCCGAAAAGCTGCGCGAGTGGTTCCCGGAGCGTGAATTCTTCATGCGCTCTCAGGGACATGTCCGCTTCATCAAAATCTCGTCGCGTTTGCAGATGACGATGGCGGGCGCGGTGCTCGCGCTCGGAATCGGCTGGGCCGGCTCGTTGGGCGTCATGGCCTGGAGCCAATACCGGGCCGAAGCCGACCTCGCCTCGTTCCAGTCGGAAAAGGCGCGTGTCGCCACCGCCCGCGAACGGATCGAAGCCTATGGCGGCGATCTTGAACGGGTGGTCGACGAACTCAACGAGCGGCAGGAATTCCTCGATTCGATGGCGCAGATGCTGCCCGCCGATATCAAGGACGCGAACGACACCATCACCGATTCCTCCGAGGAAACAGCGAAGACGGTCGAGAAAGTCGGCGCCTTTTTCCCGCAGGCCCGCGGTCTTGCCGAGGTCGAGGCGCGCCAGCTGGCCTTCGTCGAGCGGCTTACCCGCTTCGCCGACTGGCGATCGCAGAAGGCCGAAGCCGCGCTGCGCAAGCTCGACCTCGATCCCGTGGCCGTGGCCCGCAATGCCGAACGCAGCGGCGGCGCGATGGGCGGTCCGCTCGAACTTCTCGCCACATCCGTAGACGGATCGATCGATCCGCGTTTCGAACGGCTCGGCCTCAGCCTCGCTCGGATGGCAACGCTCGAACGCGCGCTTGACGGGATCCCGCAGGTCGTCCCCGCCAGCGTCGACAAGATCACCTCCGGCTTCGGATTTCGCCGCGACCCGTTCACGCGGCGCGGGGCAATGCACTCGGGGATCGATTTCAAGGGCGATTACGGCTCGCCCATTTTCGCCGCCGCGAAAGGCCGGGTCAGCTTCGCCGGTTGGAAACCCGGCTACGGCAAGGTTGTCGAGGTCACCCATGCCAGCGGGCTCATGACGCGCTACGCCCACCTCTCGCGCATCGACGTCAAGCGCGGTGCGAAGGTTGATGCCGGAGCGACGCTCGGCGGGCTCGGCAGCACCGGCCGTTCGACGGGTCCGCACCTGCATTTCGAGGTCCGCCTCAAAAATCGCGCGGTGAATCCGCGCCCCTTCCTGGAGACTGCCCCCGATGTTCTCAAAGAAGCCCGCGGAACAGGCGCGCCCAGCCGCAGCCCCGAAGGCGGCGAGTAGACCGATGGCCGCAGGCAGTTCCACCTTCTCCGTCATCGGCCCCGACGTAACGATCAAGGGCGACATCGCGGCTTCCGCCGATCTGCATGTCGACGGCACGATCGAGGGCGACATCAAGTGCGCCTCGCTGGTGCAGGGTGAGACGAGCGAAGTCCACGGCGCGGTCATCGCCGAAACCGCGCGCCTTGCGGGCCGCGTGGTCGGTTCGATCACAGCGCGCGAACTCGTGATCCTCAGGAGCGCGCGGATCGAAGGCGACGTCCATTACGACGCGCTGACGATCGAGCAGGGCGCCGAGGTCGACGGCCGCTTCGCGCCCAATGCGCAGCGCGGCGCGAAACAGGCCGTTTCCTCTCCGGCCAGGGCCAAGGGCGAGGACGAGACGACGCTTCAGCTTACGAACTGACCCTGCGCAATTCGCCGAAGGCGCCGCGACCCCGGAGGGTACGCGGCGCCTTTGTGCTTCGGGCTAGAGAACCTCGGCGCGCAGGGCCTTGCGGTCGAGCTTGCCGATGATCGTGCGCGGCAATTCGTCACGGATCACGACCCGATCGACCCGCTCATGCTTGCCGACATGGTGGTTGAGCCAGTCCTTCAGCTCCTCCGCACTCGCACCTGCGCCCTCCTTCAGGGTGACGAAAGCGCGCGGGACCTCGCCGAGATAGTCCTCGGGGACTCCGATCACGAGCGCTTCTTTGACCGCGTCGTGCTTGAGAATCGCGTCCTCGACCACGCTCGGGAAGACCTTGAAGCCGCCGACCGCGATCATGTCTTTGATCCGGTCGACGATGGATAGAAAGCCGTCATCGTCCATGATCGCGACGTCGCCGGTGCGAAGGTAGCGCTTGTTCCCGTGGGTGACGAAGGTCTCGGCCTCGGTTTCGGGCCGGTTCCAGTAGCCGCGCATGACCTGCGGACCGTGGATCGCGAGCTCCCCCGGAGCGCCGTCGGGGGCGAGCTGCGCCGGGTCCTCCTTGTCGAGCAGCAGGATCTCGGTTCCCGCCACGAGCTGGCCGATCGTGCCCTTCTTGCGGAAGCCCTCATAAGGATTGACCGAAACGACCCCGGCGCTTTCGGTCAGGCCATAGCCTTCGACGAGGCGCACTCCGGTCGTTTCCTCGAACCGCGTATGGACCGCAGCGGGCATCGGCGCCCCGCCCGAAATGCACACCTTGAGCGAGGAGAGGTCGGTCTTCGCAAGGTCGGGATGGTCTAGCAGGGCCTGGAACATGGTCGGCACGCCGGGAAAGCCGGTGGTGCGGCATTTGCCCATCGTCTTGAGCACCTGTTCCGTCTCGAAGCGCGGGACCATCGCGATCGAGGCGCCGGTCACGACCGCGTGGTTCAAAAGCGCGGTGTTGGCGAAGACATGGAAGAAGGGCAGCGCACCCATGAACACTTCGTCGGAGGCATTGCCGAAGGGATTGATCGCGGCGACCTGCTGGGCGTTGATCGAAAGCTGGTCATGGCCGAGCATCGCGCCCTTGGGCCGCCCGGTCGTCCCGCCGGTATATTGCAGAAGGGCGAGGTCCTCGTGCGGATCGAGCGCAACGGGTTCGAAGCGCGTGTCCGGCGTGCAGTCCTTCCAGCGCCGCACCTTGCCCGACCATTCGATCGACGCGATCTGGCTGCGCTTCAGGAGGCGAAAGGCGATGCCCTTGAGCCGCGGCAGCATGTCGGCGAGCGAGCCGACGATCAGCCTTTCCAGGCCCGAGGCTTCGAGCACGTCGCGCGCAGTGCCGTAAAGTTCGGGCACATCGAGCGTGACCAGAGCGCGCGTCCCCGAATCGTCCACCTGCCAGGCGAGCTCCTCGACCGTGTAGAGCGGGGAAAAATTGACCACGATCGCGCCCGCCATCATCGCCCCGTAATAGGCCGAGGCATAGATCGGCACGTTGGGCAGGAACAGTCCGACGCGGTCGCCGCGTTCGATCCCCATGGCCGCAAGCCCGGCGGCGAAACGCTTCGCTTCGGCCAGGATCGCGCCGTAGGAATAGGTCCGCCCGAGGAAGTGGAGGAAGGGCGCCCCCGGGTCCCGCCCGGCCGTGCGTTCGAGCATTGCCGGGAGGCTCATCGCCTCGAAACGCGTGTCCCAGGGCGTGGGGTGATGGTAAGCAGCGTTATTGACATTCATGTCAGTAGCCATGGCCGATCCCTTCCCGGCGTTCAAGCGCGAGATCACCGCCAATGCGTCGCTTTTGCAAGTTTTTCCCGCTCCCCCGACGACCGGCCGCAGGCCGGACGCAAGACCGTCCGGCAAGCGGGGCCTGCCGGACGGTCGAAAATGCAATTGCGGGACCGGTGAGGTCCCGGATCAGGTCCGGGGATCAGGCGTTATCGCCGTGATCCTCCTCGGTGGTTTCCGGCGCGTTGTCCGGTTCGGCGATGCCTTCGTCCTCGCGCGGGGCGGGCGTGGCAAAGCCGCTTTCGGGATCGAGCATTTCTTCCTCGGCCTCGCGGCGCGCGGCAAGCCAGGCTTCGGCCTCGGCTTCCTGCGCGGCCGCGGCGGCGGCCTTGACGTTGGCTTCGCGTTCGGCGCGCAGCTCCTCGATCAGCCGGTCCTTGTCGCTGCGGGCATCGACGGCTTCGGGCTCGGCTTCCTCGGTCACGCCGGCCCGCTTGGCCGCCTTGGCCACGACCGCGTCGAGTTCGCGCTGCGAACACAGGCCGAGAGTCACCGGATCCTTGGGCTGGATGTTCTGGATGTTCCAGTGCGAGCGGTCGCGGATCGCGCCGATCGTGTTGCGCGTCGTGCCGATCAGCTTGGAAATCTGCGCGTCCGACACTTCCGGATGGTTGCGCAGGATCCAGGCGATGCCATCGGGCTTGTCTTGCCGCTTGGAGACAGGCGTGTAACGCGGGCCCTTGGTGCGGGTGACCTCGACGGGGGCCTTGTGCATCTTCAGTGAGTAGGTCGAATCCTGCTGGCCCTTCTCGATTTCTCCGAGCGTCAGTTCACCGGCATGGACCGGGTCGCGGCCGGTATACTTGCTGCCCGCGAGATCGTCGGCCATCGCCTGCACTTCGAGGATGTGCAGGCCGCAGAATCCGGCGATCTGCTCGAACGACAGGGCGGTGTGATCGACCAGCCACGTCGCGGTTGCGTGCGGCATCAGCGGCTTGGGCTGGTCCTTGGCGGCCTTGGCATTGGCCATGGGAAATCTCCGTTCAAAATAGAAGGGCCGCCCCTCGCGGAGCGGCCGTTGCGCCAGCCGAAATAGGCGATGGAGCGCGAAACGGCAAGGAAAAGGCGGCGCGGCTCTTTGCGCTTTTCGTTCCCGGGCACTCCAGATGGCTCCAAAAAGGGCATCGAACGACGCTGCGGCGCGATCAGGCGGCGATCCCGAATGGCGGCAGCAGGGGGCGCCGGCAAGGGGCCTGTCGCGGCCGACCGCCGATCAGAATTCGAGCACCGGCGCAGTCTGCAGGAGGACGCATTCCTCTTCCTCGAGCGCGACGAGGCCCGAAAGGAACTGCCAGGTCGCCGCTTCCCAGCTGAAGCTCGCGCCGTGGGCGGCGCATGCCCTGCGGTCGCAATAGCGCGCCGCATCGATCGCGCGGGAGAGGTCCTCGCCCATCGCGCCGACCCGTTCGTTGAGAACGTCGAGCGGCCCCGGCACCGGATAGGCCGCGACGGGCGTCCCGCAGGCGAGCGCCTCGATCATGACGAGGCCGAACGTGTCTGTCCGGCTCGGAAAGACGAACACGTCCGCGCCCGCATAACAGCCCGCAAGCTCGCGCCCCATCCGCTTGCCGAGGAACATCGCCTCCGGGAATTTCGCCTCGAGCGCGGCCTTCGCCGGGCCATCGCCGACCACGACCTTCGTGCCGGGATAGTCGCAGGCGAGGAAGGCCTCGATGTTCTTCTCCACCGCGACGCGCCCGACATAGAGCAGGATCGGACCCTTGAGCCCGCAATATTCGGGCGGCGCAGGGGCGTCGGGTGTGAAGCAGTCGAGATCGACCCCGCGGCTCCAGTGGGTGAGGTGGGTAAGACCCTGCTCGCGCAATTGTTCGCGGATCGTCTCGGTCGCGACCATGATGCGCTGGGCCGGGCGGTGAAACCAGCGGATATAGGGCCAGAAGGCGGCCGCGGGCAGGCCAGTGCGGCGCGCGATATAGTCGGGAAACTGGGTGTGATAGGCGGTGGTGAACGGCACCTTGCGCCTCAGGCAATAACGCCGCGCGGCCAGGCCGAGCGGGCCTTCGGTCGCGATATGAACCGCTTCGGGCGCGATCCGGGCGAGCTGGCGACCGACCGATCCGGGCGCGGTGACGGCGAGCCGGATTTCGGGATAGGTCGGCGCGGGGAAGGAGCGATATTGCTCGGGCGAGATCACGGTGACCTCGTGCCCCCAGCCGCGCAGCACCTCGCAGGTGGTCGCAAGCGTGCGCACGACGCCGTTGGTCTGCGGATGCCAGGCGTCGGTGACGATCGCGATCGAGCGCGGGAGGTGACCCCGCTCCCGCGTTGCGCCCGGGCGGTCCCCGGAGAAAACGCGGGACAGCCGGTTCATGCGGCTTCCCGCGCCGGATCGAGCAGGTCCGCACGGGCAGGTTCGCAGCCGGGTTCGGCGGTCTCGCTTGCCGCGCGGCGCTTCATTTCGTCGGGCCAGTGGAGGATTTCCATGCTTCCGTCCTCGTGCTCGACCAGCGCGTTGCAGCCTTCGACCCAGTCGCCGTCGTTCCAGTATTCGATTTCGCGACCGTTGTGGATGAACGTGCGAAACTCTGCGGTGTGGATGTGACCGCACACGACACCGTCGACGCCCCGCTCGCCCGCCGCCCGCGCGACGACTTCCTCGTACTTGCCGATGAATTCGACCGCGTTCTTGACCTTGTGCTTGGCTGCCTTGGACAGCGACCAGTAGGGCTTGCCCAAAGCCTTGCGCACGCCATTGACCGCAACATTGAGCTTCATGACGGTAGTGTAGGCCCAGTCCCCGACGAATGCGAGCCAGCGATGCGAGAGCATGACCGCGTCGAATTCGTCGCCGTGCAGCACCATCAGACGACGCCCGTCGGCGGTGCCGTGAAAGGCGGCGCGGCGAATCTCGATCCCGCCGAAATTCAGCCCGGTGAACTGGCGGAACATCTCGTCATGATTGCCGGGGATGTAGATGATCCGCGTGCCGCGCTTGGCGCGCTTGAGCAGCCGCCAGACGATGTCGTTGTGCGCGGCGGGCCAGTAGAACTTCTTCTTCAGCCGCCAGCCGTCGATGATGTCGCCGACGAGATACATCACCTCGCTGTCGACCGAATCGAGGAAGTCGATCAGCATTTCGGCATTGCAGCCCTTGGTCCCGAGATGGACGTCGCTGATCCAGATGGTGCGGTACTTGCGGCGTTCGCGGCCTTCGGGCTCGGGGATCTTCGGACCCGCCAGCGGGAGGCTCGCCACATTGCCGAGGGGGCCCAGCGCCTCGCTCGCGCCTTCGGGCAGGTCGGACAGCATAAAGTCGGTCATATTAATTCCCCGAACTTCTTCTCTTCCCCCCGTGCCTTGGCACCCCTTTGTTACATGCGATTCACATGCGCGTTACGGTTTTGCGTAAATCCACAGCTTCGTGACGACTGTGTTGCGCCAGTCATCGCAGCCGCAACGGCCGGACTGGACGCGTTCTGTGACAGAAGTGTGATCCCGGAAAGGGCGGAAAGGGCGGAAAGGGCGGGCGCGCCGGCCTTCAGCAGCCGCTTCAGGAGGCGCCCGCAACCTCGAGGACGATCTTGCCGACATGTTCGCCCGCTTCCATCCGGGCATGCGCGGCAGCCGCTTCGGCGAGGGGGAAGGTCTTGTCCATCACCGGCGCGATCTCGCCTCTGGCGAAGAGCGGCCAGGCATCGGCTGCGATCTCGTCGGCGAGCGCGGCCTTGAACGCGTCCGAACGAGGGCGCAGGGTCGATCCGGTGAGGCAATAGCGCCGCATCATCACCACCGCCATGTTGAGCTCGGCCCTGGCCCCGCCCAGCACCGCGATGGTCACGTGCCGCCCGTCCTCGGCGAGGCATTTGAGATTACGCGGCACGTAATCGCCCGAAACCATGTCGAGCACGACGTTGACGCCCTCTCCGCCGGTATGCGCCTTGACCGCCTCGACGAAATCCTCCTCGCGGTAGTTGATGGCGAGATCCGCGCCGATCTCGCGCGCGGCGGCGCATTTCGTCTCGCTTCCGCAGGTGACGATCATCTCCATCCCGAACGCCTTGCCGAGCAGGATTGCCATGGTCCCGATGCCCGACGTCCCGCCATGGACCAGCACACGCTCGCCGTCGCGGGCCATGCCGCGCTCGAACAGGTTGTGCCACACGGTGAAGAGCGTTTCGGGCAACGCGGCGGCGGTCTTGATGTCCATGCCTTCGGGCACCGGCAGGCAGTGGTTCCAGGGCGCGGTGCAATATTCGCCATAGCCCCCGCCCGGGGTCAGCGCCGCGACGGGCTGGCCGAGCATGGTGTCGGGGACTTCGGCGCCGACGGCGACGATTTCGCCCGCGACCTCGAGCCCGAGGATCGGCGATGCGCCCGGCGGCGGCGGATAGGCGCCCGCGCGCTGGAGGCAATCGGGCCGGTTGACCCCGGCATAGGCGACCCGGATCAGCACGTCCGCAGGGCCAGGTTCGGGGACCGCGACTTCGCCGATGGCGAGCACGTCGGGCGCTCCCGGTTGCTCGAACCCGATCGCCTGCATCGTCGCCGGTATGCCTGCCGCCATTTCCGCCTGCCCCTGTTGCGCCAAAACCCCGCCCTGAAAGTGGCTAGGCGCATAACGTTCGTGTCCATTGACAGCAAGCGGTCTTGCTTGCGATGCTCCCAGTAATGGATGACGAAGATCGCCCCCGCCCGATGGGAGATGCAGCGAGTCGCCTCGCCGCAGAGGATCTTGCACCCTATTCCCAGGCTGAACTCGGCGAACGGATCGCGCTGCTCGAGGCCGAAATCGCACGCGTCCGGGCGCATCGGGACAAGACGGCAGACCACATGGCCGCCGCCAATGCCCTGTTCAGCAAGCCGGGATCATGATGGCCTCGGAAACCTTCCCGGCCATGCCCTTTCACAGCGTGGATTCGCAATACGGCCAAGCCGTACCATATACGAAAAGAGGCTCGCAGGAGCCCGACCGCCCGCTCCCTCTCCCGGAGTCCACCACAGCCCGCTGACAGAGATCCTCCATGCCCAGTTTTGCCCAGAACCTCGAAAGAACCCTGCACAACGCGCTCGGCAATGCGTCCGAACGGCGTCACGAATATGCGACGCTCGAGCACCTGCTGCTCGCGCTGATCGATGACGAGGACGCGGCGCAGGTCATGGCCGCCTGCGGAGTCGATCTCGCGGAACTCGGCGATGTCGTGAAGCAGTATCTCGATCAGGAATACCAATCGCTCAAGACCGAGGAAGGCAGCGACCCGCAGCCGACCGCCGGGTTCCAGCGGGTGATCCAGCGCGCGATCTTGCACGTCCAGTCCTCGGGCAAGGACACGGTGACGGGTGCGAACGTGCTGGTGGCGCTGTTTTCCGAACGCGATTCCTACGCGGTCTATTTCCTGCAGCAGCAGGACATGAGCCGGCTGGATGCGGTGAGCTATATCAGCCACGGCATCGGCAAGGGCGGGCGCCAGATCGAATCCAAGTCGCCGCAGGGCTCCGAAGATGGCGAGGCCGCTGCCGAAACCGCCAAGGAAAGCGGCAACAAGAAGGAAACCGCGCTCGACCAGTTCACGGTCAATCTCAACGCCAAGGCGGAGGCCGGCAAGGTCGATCCGCTGATCGGCCGCGGGCCCGAAGTCGACCGCACGGTCCAGATCCTGTGCCGCCGTTCGAAGAACAATCCGCTCTATGTCGGCGATCCGGGGGTCGGCAAGACCGCCATCGCCGAAGGCCTCGCGCGTAAGATCGTCGAAGGCGACGTGCCCGAAGTGCTGTCGGAAGCGGTCATCTACTCGCTCGACATGGGCGCGCTGCTTGCAGGCACGCGCTATCGCGGCGATTTCGAGGAACGTCTCAAGCAGGTCGTCTCCGAACTCGAGGGAATGCCGCACGCGGTGCTGTTCATCGACGAGATCCACACCGTGATCGGCGCGGGCGCGACCAGCGGCGGGGCGATGGACGCCTCGAACCTCTTGAAGCCGGCCCTGTCGGGCGGGACGATCCGCTGCATCGGATCGACCACCTACAAGGAATTCCGCAACCATTTCGAAAAGGACCGCGCTCTCCTGCGCCGGTTCCAGAAGATCGACGTCAACGAACCGACGATCGAGGACACGGTCAAGATCCTCAAGGGCCTGCGCACCGCCTTCGAGGAACACCACAACGTCAAGTACACGCCCGACGCGCTCAAGACCGCGGTCGAGCTGTCGGCGCGCTACATCAATGACCGCAAGCTGCCCGACAAGGCGATCGACGTGATCGACGAGGTCGGCGCGATGCAGATGCTGGTGCCGCCGAGCCGCCGCAAGAAGAAGATCACCGGCAAGGAGATCGAGCAGGTCATCGCGACCATGGCGCGCATCCCGCCGAAATCGGTCAGCGCAGACGACAAGAAGGCGCTGGAAAACCTCGAACGCGATCTGAAGCATGTCGTGTTCGGCCAGGACGACGCGATCGTGCGCCTGTCGACCGCGATGAAGCTGTCGCGCGCGGGCCTTCGCGATCCGGACAAGCCGATCGGCTCGTTCCTGTTCTCCGGCCCGACCGGCGTCGGCAAGACCGAGGTCGCGCGTCAGCTCGCCAGCATCATGGGGATCGAATTGAAGCGCTTCGACATGTCCGAATACATGGAGCGTCACAGCGTTTCCCGCCTGATCGGCGCGCCTCCGGGCTATGTCGGCTACGACCAGGGCGGCCTGCTTACCGATGCGGTCGACCAGAACCCGCATTGCGTGCTGCTGCTCGACGAAATCGAGAAGGCGCACCCGGACCTGTTCAACATCCTGCTGCAGGTGATGGACAATGGCCGCCTCACCGACCACCACGGCAAGACGGTCGATTTCCGCAATGTCGTCCTCATCATGACGACCAATGCGGGCGCGGCCGACATGGCGCGGCAGGGGATCGGCTTCGGCGACGTGTCCAAGCAGGATGCCGGCGACGAGGCGGTGAAGAAGATGTTCACGCCGGAATTCCGCAACCGCCTCGATGCGATCGTGCCCTTCGCCTATCTCGGCAGAAGCACCGTCGCGCGGGTCGTGGACAAGTTCATCCTCGAGCTCGAATTGCAGCTCGCCGAACAGAACGTCCACATCCAGTTCGACAGCGATGCGCGCGCATGGCTCGCCGACAAGGGCTATGACAAGCTCTACGGCGCAAGGCCGATGGGCCGCCTGATCCAGGAACGGATCAAGCAGCCGCTGGCCGAGGAATTGCTGTTCGGCAAGCTGTCGGATGGCGGCGAGGTCCATGTCAGCATCAAGGACGGCAAGCCGAGCTTCGAGCTGACCCCGTCCCCGCCCAAGACGACCAAGCGCAAGGCACCGGCAAAGAAAAAACTGGCGGCAAAGAAGGCGGCTCCGAAAAAGGATGCCGATCCCAAGCCCGAAGCATCGGGCAGCGACGCCGACAACTGAGCCATAGCGCTGGCATTCGCGACAAAATTGTGATTGGTCGGTCCCCGTAGCTGCAAGGCACCAGAAACGGGGACCGATCATGATCGCACGCTTTTTCCTTACCGCCGCCTGTCTCGCGCTGGCGAGCGGGCCGCTCGCTGCGCAGGATGGCGCGGACACCTCCACCGAAGCGCCGGAGACCAAGTTCACCGGCGAGGACCTGTTCGGCCTCAGCGTCGCCTCCGATCCGCAGATCAGCCCGGACGGGTCCAGGATCGCCTATGTCCGGCGCACCAACGACATCATGACCGACAAGGCGGTCTCCTCGATCTGGCTCATCGACGTGAGCACCGGCGCGGAAACCCCGCTCGTTACCGGCGAAGGCTCGCACGGATCGCCGCGCTGGTCGCCCGACGGAACCCGGCTTGCCTATATCTCGACCGAGAGCGGCGGGGGTGCCGAACTGCACGTGCACTGGATGGCGACCGGGCAGAGCGCCAACATCACCGCTCTTGCCGAAGGGCCGAGCGGGCTTGCCTGGTCGCCCGATGGCACCTCCATCGCCTACACCGCCCGCGTTCCCGGCAAGGGGCTGACGCTGGGCAAGCCGCCCGCCAAGCCCGAAGGCGCCGAATGGGGCAAGCCGCTGCAGATCATCGACCGCGTGACCTATCGCCGCGACGGCGGCACCTACGTGAAGCCGGGCACCCGCCAGCTTTTCCTCGTCAGCGCGACCGGAGGCGCGCCGCGCCAGCTGACCTTCGGCGAATATGACAATGGCGGCGCGGTCGAATGGGCGCCCGATGGCAAGGCGCTGTATTACACCGCCAACCGCCGCGAAAACTGGGAGCTCGATGAGGTCGAATCCGAAGTCTACCGGCTCGACATCGCCAGCGGCGCGATCACCGCGCTGACCGATCGCGACGGTCCGGACGGTAGTCCGCAGGTTTCGCCCGATGGCCGCATGATCGCCTATCTCGGCTATGACGATGTCGGCAATGCCTACGATCAGGCCCAGCTTTACGTGATGAACGCGGACGGCAGCGGCAAGCGGCTTGTCACCGGGGATTTCCCCGCCAGCCCGGATGCGATGGAATGGACCGGTGCCGGTCTGTTCGTAAGCTATGAGGCCGATGGCGAGCACCGCGTTGCCAAGATCGCGCTGAACGGCCGCAAGCAGGAACTCGCGCCCAGGCTCGGCAGCACCTACTACGCCCTGCCCTATACGGGCGGCGAATGGTCGGTGAGCAAGGATGGGACGATCGCCTTCACCACGGCCAGCGCGCTCGCCCCGCCCGACATAGGCGTCACCACCCGTGCCGGAACGCGCACGCTGACCGCGCTCAACGCGATGCACCTTGCCGGCAAGGAACTGGGCCAGACCATCGAACTCGACGTGACCGCGCCCGACGGGGTGAAGATCCCGGCCTGGATCATGCTGCCGCCCGGTTACAAGGCGGGTGACAAAGTGCCGACGATCCTCGAAATGCACGGCGGCCCCTACGCCGCCTATGGCCCTGAATTCTCGGCCGATTACCAACTTTATGGCGCGGCAGGTTATGCGGTGGTCTTTTCCAATCCGGGCGGTTCGACCGGCTATGGCGAGGAATTTGCCGACCGGATCGAGGACAATTACCCGATCAGCAATCACGCCGAACTGATGGCTGTGGTCGATGCCGCGATCGCGAAAGGCTATGCCGACCCGGACAACCTGTTCGTCACCGGCGGATCGGGCGGAGGCATCCTTACGGCGTGGCTGGTGGGCAAGACCGACCGTTTCAAGGCGGCGGCCTCTCACAAGCCCGTCATCAACTGGGTCAGCCAGGCGCTGGTCGCCGACGGCATCCCCTATTTCGGGCCGTACTGGCTGGGCGGTCTGCCCTGGGATCGTCCGATGCATTACTGGGAGCGCGGGCCGTTGGCGAACATGAACAACGTGAAGACGCCAACCCTGGTCCTGGTGGGGGCAGACGACTACCGCACACCCCGCAGCGAGGCGGAACAGTTCTACGCCGCGCTCAAGCTGATGGGGGTGGACACCGCTCTCGTCGTGACGCCGGATTCGAGCCACAACAACCTCTCCCAGACGCCGAGCCAGCAGGCCGCGCGCACGGCTAGCGTCATTGCGTGGTTCGACAAGTACCGCGAAGGGGCGAAGGGCGAGGAATAGGGAACGCCGCCCCCGCCCGTGCTTTGAAACAGGCGTGAGCGCGCCCTTTTCCTGGATCAGGCCCGAACCGTGGGGCGTCCATGTCGTGCCCGCGGATTGCTGGGTCGATCCGGGGCGGGCGGTGGACCGCGCGCTCGTCACCCACGGCCACGCCGACCACGCCCGCGGCGGGCATGGCGAAACCATCGCCACGCCCGAAACGCTTGCCATAATGGCGCTGCGGTATCGCACCGGCATCGAGGAGGGATCGGGCGAGATGCCTTCGAAGGCGACTCCGGTCGCCTATGGTGAGACGATCCGCCTGCCGGGCGGCGTCGATGCGACCTTCGTGCCCGCCGGCCACGTGCTGGGCAGCGCGCAGGTCCTGCTCGAACATGCGGGCGAGCGGGTCGTCATCACCGGCGATTACAAACGCCGCGCCGACCCGACCTGCGCGCCGTTCGAAGTGGTTGCGTGCGACATCTTCATCACCGAGGCGACCTTTGGGCTGCCGATCTTCACCCATCCCCCGATCGAGCAGGAGATGGCCAAGTTGCTCGCCGCGCTGCGCGGCAATCGCGATGGCTGCGTGCTGGTCGGCGCCTATGCGCTGGGCAAAGCGCAGCGGGTGATCGCCGAACTGCGCGCGGCCGGCCACCAAGATCCGATCTATCTCCACGGGGCGATGGAGAAGATGTGCCGGCTTTACGAGGAGCACGGCGTTCCGCTCGGCGAACTGCGGCTTGTGAGCGATCACACCAAGGAGGAGATGCGCGGCTCGATCGTCGTCGCCCCGCCCTCCGCGCTAAACGACCGATGGTCGCGTCGTCTGCCCAATGCCATCACCGCCATGGCATCAGGCTGGATGCGGGTGCGCCAGCGCGCCCGCCAGCGC
This sequence comes from Erythrobacter litoralis, assembly GCF_001719165.1. Classification (NCBI taxonomy): domain Bacteria; kingdom Pseudomonadati; phylum Pseudomonadota; class Alphaproteobacteria; order Sphingomonadales; family Erythrobacteraceae; genus Erythrobacter; species Erythrobacter litoralis. The sequence continues at coordinate 35,654 of NZ_CP017057.1, read as the reverse complement.
AATGTCGAACTGCCTCTTGTGATCTCCGATCACGCCGACTGGAATGAACTCACCGCCACGATCGAGGAGGTCGACCCCGCCGAGACATGGATCACCCATGGCCGCGAGGAGGCATTGTTGCGCTGGTGCGAACTGGGCCAGCGGCGGGCCCGCGCTCTGGCGCTGGTGGGGCGCGAGGATGAGGACGAGTGATGCAGGCCTTCGCGCAGCTTCTCGACACGCTCGTCTACACGACCAGCCGCAATCGCAAGCTTGCGCTGATCGCCGATTACCTGCGCGAAACACCCGATCCCGACCGCGGCTGGGCACTGGCGGCGCTGACGGGGGAGCTCGACTTTCCGGCGGTCAAGTCCTCGACCGTGCGCAACCTCATGAAGGAGCGGGTCGATCCCGTCCTGTGGACGCTGGCGCGCGATTTCGTCGGCGACACGGCCGAAACGGCCAGCCTGATGTGGCCCGAGGCCCAGGGGGCCGCGCCCGCGCCGGATGCGGAGCTGACGGTGGGCAAGGTGGTCGACACCCTTTCGGCCCTCACCCGCACCACCGCGCCGCGCGAATTGCCCCGCCTGCTCGACCGGCTCGACGTGAATGGCCGCTTCGCGCTGATAAAGCTCGCGACCGGCGGCATGCGGATCGGCATTTCGGCGCGGCTTGCGAAAACCGCCTTCGCGCAGGCTTTCGACGTGGCCGTGGAGGAGGTGGAGGAATATTGGCACGCCCTTTCCCCGCCCTATGCCGAGCTGTTCGACTGGGCGGCCGAAGGCGGCAATCCGCCCGATGTCGCGAACCTGCCGCGCTTTCGCCCCTTCATGCTCGCCCACCCGCTCGAAGACGGGCAGGTCGACCTCGCCGATTACGCCGCCGAGTGGAAATGGGACGGTATCCGGGTCCAGCTGGTGCGGGTGACGAAGGACGGCATTCCGGCGACCCGGCTCTATTCGCGCAGCGGCGACGACATTTCGGCCAGTTTCCCGGAAATGCTGGACGCGCTTCCAGTGGACGCGGTGCTCGACGGGGAATTGCTGGTGCAGGGCGACACGCAGGGCGGGGCCGAGGGCGGCGCGGCGAGTTTCAACGCGCTCCAGCAAAGGCTCGGGCGCAAGACCGTGTCGAAGAAAATGCTTGCCGAAGCGCCCGCTTTCGTGCGGCTTTACGATGCGCTGCTGATCGACGGGCGCGATCTGCGCGAACTGCCCTGGAGCGAACGGCGCGCCCGGCTCGAAGGGCTGATGGAGCGCCTCCGGCCCGAACGTTTCGACCTGTCGCAGATCGTCGAGGCGCGCGATTTCGGTCACCTTGCCGAAATGCGCGAAACGGCGCGCGAGGAAGCGATCGAGGGGCTGATGCTGAAACGCCGGGACAGCCCCTATCTCGCCGGGCGCAAGGTCGGGCTGTGGTACAAGTGGAAGCGCGACCCGCTGCTGATCGACTGCGTGCTGATGTATGCCCAGCGCGGCAGCGGCAAGCGGTCGAGTTTCTATTCGGATTACACGTTCGGCTGCTGGGATGGCGATCCCGATGCGGGCGCCGAACTGCTGCCGGTGGGCAAGGCCTATTCGGGCTTCACCGATGCGGAACTGAAGAAGCTCGACCGGCACGTGCGCCAGAACACGGTCAATCGCTTCGGCCCGGTGCGCGAAACCGATCGCAGCCTCGTGTTCGAGGTCGCTTTCGACAGCGTCCATTCCTCGAAGCGGCACAAGTCCGGGCTCGCCATGCGTTTCCCCCGCATCCACCGAATTCGCTGGGACAAGCCGGCCCACGAGGCCGACCGGATCGAAGCCCTGCGCGCATTGATCCGCGACTAACCTATATCAAGCCATTGTAATCGCTGTTTTTTATTTCGCCATCCCGTCGCGGCTCGCGCACGGTCCGGCGTGGATTCGGAACGGGCCTTACCCGCCTCCCATTGAATCCGTGAAAGCGAAAACGGAGGACGATCAATGAAACTCAAGACACTTATCGCAGCAGGCCTCGCCACCACCGCGCTCGGCGCCGCGCCGGCACTGGGTCAGAGCACGATGGAGGAGGCACATGACCGCTACCAGCAGGCGATGAACGAGACCGTCAGCGCCGAACGGATGATGAGCGGCGATGTGACCAATGGCTTCAACCAGCTGGGCGACGTGCGCAATCTCGTGCTCGACCAGACCGGCCAGCGGATCGAATACATTCTCTACGACGTGCCCTATCCTTCCTCGTTCTACGGTGAGGACGACGGTTTCGTGCGGTGGGACAATGTCGCGATCGAGCGCGGCGGCTTTGACGGGCTCGACCTCAGGATCGACGACGATGCCGAGGACTATCGCAAGGAACAGCTGACGCTTACCAAGGCCGAGGCCGATGGTCGGCTGGTCGACAACATCGTCGGCGCGGACATGATGTTCGCCGACCGCGAAATGCGCGAGATCGAGGACATCCTGTTCGATCCCGAAACCGGCATGATCACGCATTACGTGGTCGAATTCGACGAAGACAGCCTGTTCGACGAAGACACGCGGCTCGTTCCGGCCTCGATGGCCGGCCTCGACGAAAGCGGCGACTACTGGATGGTCTCGCAGCCCACGACCTACGAATACCAGGTCTGGATCTACTGATCCGGCGAACGACCGGCAGCGAAAAGCCGGGAAGGGACGCGTTCAGCCGAGCGCGTCCCTTACTGCGTCGGCGTGATGTTTCGCGTTCTCGGCATAATGCGCAACGCCCATCTTCATGCCGGCGATGGCGGCGTCGGACAGTTCCTTCAGCTTCTTGGCCGGGCGCCCGGCCCACAATTCGCGTTCACCCATGACCTTGCGCTCGGTCAGCATCGCGCCCGCCGCCAGCATCGCGTCCGATCCGATCACCGCCTTGTTCATAGCGATCGCGCCAAGCCCGACGAAACCGCGGTCGTGGATGATGCAGCCATGCACCATCGCCATGTGGCCGATCAGCACGTCGTCGCCGATGACGAGAGGGGAGCCTTCCGGATCGTCGGGGCGCGGCGGGTCGCAATGCAGCACGCTGCCGTCCTGCACATTGGTCCGTTCGCCGATACGGATCGTGAAGACGTCCGCGCGCACCACGCAATTGTACCAGATAGAGGAGCCCGCCCCGATCTCGACATCGCCGATGATCGTCGAGCCCGGCGCGATGAAGGCGGTTTCGTGGATTCTCGGCGTCTTGCCATGGATCGGCACGAAATGGGCGCCGGGATAGCGGGCGGAAAGGTCGTCGGTCATGTCGATGCTCCGAGCAGCCGGGCTGCATGTGGGGCGTGGTAGGTCAGGACGCCGCTGCATCCGGCGCGCTTGAAGGCGAGCAGCTTTTCCATCAGCAGCGCGTCGCGGCTGCCCGCCCCGACGCTCTCGGCCGCCTCGATCATCGCATATTCGCCGGACACCTGGTAGGCGAATACCGGTACGCGGAATTCCTGCTTCACGCGGTAGATGATGTCGAGATAGGCAAGGCCCGGCTTCACCATCACGCTGTCGGCGCCCTCGGCGAGGTCGAATTCGACTTCGCGCAGCGCCTCGTCGCCATTGGCGGGGTCCATCTGGTAGCTCTTCTTGTCGCCTTTCAAAAGCCCGCCCGATCCGACCGCGTCGCGGAACGGGCCGTAGAAGGCGCTCGCATACTTGGCCGCATAGCTCATGATCTGGACATTGTGATGCTCGCCCATTTCGAGCGCGCGGCGGATCGCACCGATGCGCCCGTCCATCATGTCCGACGGCGCGATGATGTCGGCCCCGGCTTCGGCCTGGTTGATCGCCTGGTCGACCAGCACCGCGACCGTATCGTCATTGGTGACATAACCGCGCGCGTCGATCAGCCCGTCCTGCCCGTGGCTCGTATAGGGGTCGAGCGCGACATCGGTCAGCACGCCGATATCATCTCCGCACGCATCCTTGATCGCCCGGATCGCGCGGCACATCAGGTTGTCGGGATTGTGCGCTTCCTCGCCCTCGTCGCTGCGCTTGTCCGGCGGGGTGTTGGGAAACAGCGCAACGACCGGAATGCCGAGCTTCACCGCTTCCTTCGCGCGCTCGGCGATGAGATCGACCGACCAGCGCGATACGCCCGGCAGGGTCGCGACCGGTTCCTCCACCCCTTTTCCCGAAGTGACGAAGAGCGGCCAGATGAGGTCGGCCGGCGTGACCAGCGTTTCGCGGTGGAGCGTGCGGCTCCAGGCGGAAGCCCGCGTGCGGCGCAGGCGGGTGTTGGGATAATGTCCACTCATGGAGCGCCGTGTTGCCGCAAAGAACGGCGACGCGCAATCGTGCGGGTGGAGCCTTCCCTCAGTTCATCCCCGTCAGTTCATGCGGCGCGCGAGGTCGATCTTCTCGATCTCGCGTTCAGGTTCGTCGACTTCGCTCGGCAGGGGTTCGAGATCGGCCAGCGCGGCGCCGACTTCGACCTGTTTCAGCTCGATCAGGCGGCGCCGGAAATCGATCAGCTCGGTGCCCGAAAGCTGCGCACGCGAGACGAAGGACACGCTTTCCGGATTGATCGAGCGCCCGCCGCGATACATCTCGTAATGAAGGTGCGGGCCGGTCGACAGCCCGGTCGAGCCGACATAGCCGATGATCTGCCCGCGCTCGACCCGCTGGCCGCGGCTCACCGCCATCCGGCTCATGTGGCAATAGCGCGTCGAAAGCCCTTCGCCGTGATCGATCCGGACCGCGATCCCGCAGCCGCCCGCCCTGCCCGCCGAGGTCACGCGGCCATCGGTCACCGCCGCGATCGGCGTTCCGTGGCGGGCGCGAAAATCGAGCCCGGCATGCATCCGCCGATAGCCGAGGATCGGGTGGCGCCGCATGCCATAGCGCGAGGAAACCGGCCCCGGCACCGGTTGCACCAGCCCGCGGCGCTGTTCGCCCACGCCCGAGGCTTCGTAGAACTGCCCGTCCTCGCCCCAGCGCATCAGCTGGGTCTTTGCCTCACCGCCGCGGTCGATACCGGCATAGAGCAATTGCCCCGCCTGCCGCTCGCCCGTGGCGGCCCTGCGATAGGCGAGGATGATGTCGAATTCGTCGGAGCCGCGCACCTCGCGGTCCATGTCGATCTGATTGTCGAGCGCGCGCAGATATTCCTGCACGGCGCCTGCCGGCACGCCCGCGGCGCGCATCGAACGGTAGAGGCTCTGCCCGACCTTGCCGCGCACGCGCAGCGGCGTGTCGTCGACCCGGATGAAATTGCGCTGGAGCGCGAGCGGCGCAGCGACGCCCTCGCCCGCGCGCGCGATTTCAAGTTCGAGATCGAAGCGCGCCCGGAAGGACAGTGCATCGAGCGGGCGCGGCTCGCCCGGGGCCGGGCGGCGACCGAGGACGATGTCTATCTGCGTACCGGGCTTGAGTTCGGTATGCGGCATCGCATCGCCCACCAGCGCCGCGACGCGCGAAATGTCCCCGCTCGCGAGGCCCGCGCGGCGCAGCATGCTGGGGAAGCTGTCGCCCGGGGCAAGCGTCGCGATCAATTCAACCTGCGGGCGCTCGGGCGCGCTCTTCAAGGGGATCACCCGCGCGCTCGGCCCCATGCTGCGCCCGCTATCGGCGCCCAGAGCCAGCGGCAGGATTATTCCCCTGCGCATCTCGTCGCGGATCACGGGACTTTCCGGCATGGAAGCGCGCGCTTCGAGCGGGGTGAAATCGGGCCAGAAGGCGAAAGCCGCCGCCCCCAGCGCGATCATCGTGCCGAGACCGCGGAACCAGCGGCGGCTGCCGACATTCTCGGCCAGGTCAGGGGCGAGATCGATCCGGGCGAACCATTCGCCGACCGACAGTTTCCATTCGTCATAACGATCGCCGAAGCCGCGCATGCGGGTGACGACCTGGCGGCGGGCCTTCTGCTGCTGCGTGGGCGGGGCGCTTTCCTTGCCCCTGCGCAGATAGCCGATGAGATTGCCGGCTTCATTAGCGCGCGGATCGCGGGGATCGGGGACGCTGGACCCGTTATCCGGCCATCCTTCCCCCGACCAGCCGTTCCCATCGATGTCGCGAGCGTGGTCCAAGGATCTCTTCCGGTTGCGAAGTCGTCGCGTCGGCCCAGCGGCCGCGCCGACAGGGCGCGCGTCTCGAGCGCGCCTTTCTTGGCTGCATTCCCTGCCCGATCAAAGTAAATACCGCCTTAACCAGCGACCAGCCGAGTCTGGGCCGCGACAAGTGGTTGCAGGCACCCGACCACCCGCGCGCCACGGAAGGTTGCCCCCTCCCGCCAAGCCTGACACAAAGCTTCCCGTGACCTTTCCTGCAAACGCAAGCGAACGGGGCGACCGGAGGCGCGCCGGTGACAGTGCGGGTCAGGTGCGCGCCGTGCTCGGCCCGACCAATACCGGCAAGACCCATCTCGCGATCGAGCGGATGTGCGGTCACTCCTCCGGCATGATGGGCTTTCCGCTGCGCCTGCTCGCGCGGGAGGTTTATGACCGGGTGCGGGCGATCAAGGGCGACGACGCGGTCGCGCTGATCACGGGCGAGGAGCGGATCGAGCCTCCCAATGCGCGCTATTTCCTGTGCACGGCCGAGGCAATGGACCGGCGGGGCAGCGGCGCCAATGGGCCGCACGCCTTCGTCGCGGTGGACGAGGCGCAATTGGGTGCGGACCCGGAACGCGGGCATATCTTCACCGACCGCCTGCTGAATGCGCGTGGGCGCGACGAAACGATGATCCTGGGCTCGGCCACGCTCGAGCCGATGATCCGCAAGCTGATCCCGCGCGCCGAACTGGTCGAGCGGCCGCGTTTCTCCACGCTCACCCATGCCGGTTCGGCCAAGCTTTCGCGCCTGCCCCCGAGGAGCGCCGTGGTCGCGTTTTCGGTCGAGCAGGTCTATGCCATGGCCGAGGCGCTGCGGCGTTTTCGCGGCGGCGCGGCAGTCGTCATGGGAGCGCTCAGCCCCGAGACGCGCAATCGCCAGGTCGAATTGTTCCAGAACGGCGAGGTCAATTACATCGTCGCGACCGACGCGATCGGGATGGGATTGAACCTCGACCTCGACCATGTCGCCTTCGCTGCGCTGACCAAGTTCGACGGGCGGCGCAAAAGGCGGCTCACCCCGGCGGAAATGGCGCAGATCGCGGGGCGCGCCGGGCGGCACCAGCGCGACGGCAGTTTCGGCACGCTGACGGGCGGAGGATCGCGAACCGGCGCGCCGCTCGAATTCACCGAGGAAGAGATCTTCGCGATCGAGGAGCATCGTTTCGCTCCGCTTACCCACCTGTTCTGGCGCGAGGCCGAACCACGCTTCGACACTCTCGCCACTCTGATCGGCGATCTAGAAGCGAAGCCCGAACACGAAGCGCTCAAACCCGCACCGCAGGCGATCGACCTCGCGGTGCTCAAGCGGCTCGCCGAGGAACCCATCGCCGATACGGTGCGCGGGTCCGGTTCGGTGCGGCGTTTCTGGGAGGCCTGCTCGCTGCCCGATTTCCGCTCGGTCGGGGTGGACAGCCATGCCCGCTTCGTCGCGCGGCTGTGGGAGGACCTGAGAGGAGGCTATCTCGGTGCCGATTTCGTCGCTGCGCGTATTGCCGAGCTTGACCGGGTGCAGGGCGACATCGACACGCTGCAGGGACGGATCGCGGCGATTCGCAGCTGGGCCTATATCTGCCAGCGGCCCGACTGGGTGCTCGCCCGCGACGAGATGGCGGCCCGTGCACGGGCCGTGGAGGCGAAGCTGTCGGATGCGCTCCATGCGCGGCTCACCGAACGCTTCGTGAACCGGAGGACGACGATCTTGATGAAATCGCTGGGACAGGATGCGAGCGCCCTGCCCGTCTCGCTCGAACCCGATGGCCGCGTCACGGTCGAGGGCGAGCCGATCGGGCGGCTGGAAGGATTCCGCTTCGGCGTCGATCCCGACGCGACGCTGGCGGATCGCAAGATGCTGCTCGCCGCGGGCGAACGGGCGCTGCCGGCGATCCTTACGCAGCGCGCGGACAACCTGCTGGGCGAAAGGCTAGGGGAGCTGGAGATCGCCGCGGGCGCGATCATGTGGCAGGGCCGCGAACTCGCGAAAATCGTCATGCCCCCCGATTTCGGCGAAGCCCGGCTTGAATTCGCGCGCGAGGTGACGATGCTGCCCGATGCGGCGCGCGCCAGGTTGGAGGCGGGGCTTTCGGCTTGGCTGGCCGCGCAGCTCGAACCGCTCGCACCCCTGCGCAAGCTGGCCGAGGCCGCGCGCGATCCCGGGGCCGGGTCAGAGGCGCGCGCGCTGCTGATCACGCTGATCGATGCAGGCGGGGTCGTGAGCCGCGAGAAGGCCGGTCTCGAACACCTGCCCAAGGAAATGCGGCCCTTCCTGCGCAAGCTCGGCGTTACCTTCGGCGCGCTCGACATCTTTGCCGCAGCCCTGCTCAAGCCCGCGCCGAGACGGCTGCTCCACGCGCTCGCGCTCGACCGGCGGCCATTGCAGGAGGCGATGCTGCCGGTCCTTGCCGAACAGGAGCGCCTGCCCGCCGGGTACCGCCCGGCAGGGACGCAGGCGATCCGGGTCGATCTTGCCGAGAAGATCCTGCGCGCCGCCTTCGACAAGCGCGCTAAGGCAGGCGAGCGCGTCACGAAAGGCGAAGGTCCCCAACCGCGCAAGGCGAAAGCCGGGGCGCGCTTCCGGCTCGACCTGTCGCTGCCCATCTCGATCGGGCTCGAGGAGGACAATGCCCGCCGCCTGCTCGGCAGCGCGGGCTTCCGCTATCACCGCGCGCGCGACCTCGCAGAGGGCGCCCTCGGTCCGCCTGCGCCCGACAGCTGGACCTGGCGCCCGCGCCGCGCCGGTTCAAGCGGAGGAGACGCAAGGCATGGCCGCGAGGACAGGGGGCGCGCCCGGTCCGAAAAGCCGCGCGGCGCCAGAAAGGGTCCGCCGCGCAAGGGACCTCCGTCCGGCGACAGGCGGCCGCGGCCGCCGAAACCCGACACCAGCCCGGCGCGCAGCGGCGGGGCTTTCGACGGTCTCGCCGAATTGCTGGGCAAGAAGGCGGGCGAATGACCCGGTTCGCGAAATAGGGGCGCCGCAGATGGGCGAATGCGAAGGCGGGACCATGCGGCTTGACCGTCTGCTCGTCTATCTGCGCTTCGCCCGCACACGTTCGGCGGCCCGCGCCCTGATCGAAAGTCGCGCTTTGCGCCGGAACAGGAAACATGTGCGGCGCGCTAGCGAGAATGTCGCTATCGGCGATGTCCTTACCCTGCCGGTAGGGGGCGATGTGCGGGTGGTGGAGGTGCTCTCCCTGCCTGAAAGGCGCGCGTCGCCCGCTCTTGCCAAGTCTCATTATCGCGAGCTTGACCCTCGCGGCGAAATCGCCATAGCACGCGGTCAAGCAGAACCTGATGGATTGAAGGCCCGCCAATGACTTACGTCGTCACCGAAGATTGCATCAAATGCAAGTACACCGACTGCGTCGAAGTGTGTCCGGTCGATTGCTTCTATGAAGGCGAAAACATGCTGGTCATCAATCCCAGCGAATGCATCGATTGCGGCGTTTGCGAGCCCGAATGCCCTGCCGAAGCGATCCTGCCAGACACCGAGGACGGGCTGGAAAAGTGGCTCGAGCTCAACACCAAATATTCCGCCGAGTGGCCGAACATCACGAGCCAGAAGGAACCGCCCGAGGACGCCGACGACCACAAGGGCGAGACCGGCAAGTTCGAGAAGTATTTCAGCGCGGATCCCGGCGAGGGCGACTGATCGGATCTCGCGGCGGTCCGGCGTCGCCGACGGGCGCTGCGGAACACCGGGGCCGGCCCCCGGTTGATTGGGCATGCGTCCGATCATCGCCTCGCTCAAGGCCGGCTGGAGCCGCGCCAATGCGGAAAACGCGCCCCTGCTCGCAGCGGGGATCGCCTATTACGCCTTCCTCTCCTTCGTCCCGCTACTGGCCGCGATCGTGCTGGCCTACGGGTTGATCGTCGATCCCGATACGGTGGCGGGCCACGCCGCCTCGCTCGCGGAGAAACTGCCGGCTTCCTCGGCCGATCTCGTCACCAACCAGCTTGAAAGCATTGCCGACCGGCGCAGCGGGACTTCGGGTTTCGGGTTCCTTGTCGCGCTCGCCCTTGCGCTGTTCGGCTCGCGGCTCGCGGCGGGGGCGGTCATCACCGCCTTCGATGTCGCTTTCGGAGCCGATGAGAAGCGTGGGCTGATCCGGGCGAACCTGCTCGCGCTGGCGATTACCGCAGGGGCGATGCTCGCTTTCGGGATCGTGGCTGCTGCGACGACGGTGGTATCGGTTTTCCTGGCCGATACCGGGGGTCGCTTTGCGACATACGCGCTTGTTGGCCTTGTCGGGATCGGCGGAGCGGTGCTGGCCTATCGCATCGTCCCCAACACGCAGGGCCGGGTTTCCTACGGCGCGGCCTTGCGCGGCGCGGTGCTGTTCGCTCTGGGCTGGATGGCGGCTAGCGCCGGCTTCGGTTTCTATGTTTCCAATTTCGGGAACTACAACGCGACCTATGGCTCGCTCGGCGCGGTGGTGGTGTTCCTGACCTGGCTTTTCATCAGCGCGCTGCTGCTGCTCGTGGGCGCATTCATCGCCGAGGCAAGCGCGGTTTCGGCGAGCGGGGCAAGGGCCGAACCGGAAAGCTGAAACCGACAGGCGAAAGCGAATCGCCAAGCATCGGGACTCGCAATTTTGTTGCGAACATGTTATAGAATGGTCCAACCCCGTCGGTCGGTCCCGGCGGCGGCGCCAAGAAAAACAGGAAACGGCCACTTACCAGCAGCACAGTCTCGGTTGAATGCGGCCCGGTGCCTGCCTCTCGCGATGGGCATAGCACCGTTGGAACCATTTGTCCGTTTCGCGATGTCTGCCGGGTGGTTGAAAGAAAGGAACTCGCATGGCTAGCAATGCGCCTGCCTTCACGGTCGGAGACTATGTCGTTTACCCCAAGCACGGCGTCGGCCGTGTGATCGAACTGCAGAGCGAGGAAATCGCTGGCATGCAGCTCGAACTCTACGTGCTCAGGTTCGAAAAGGAGCGCATGACCCTGCGCGTTCCGGTGAACAAGGTCGAATCGATCGGCATGCGCAAGCTGTCCTCGGACAAGACCCTGAAGGAAGCGATGGAAACGCTCAAGGGCAAGCCCAAGGTCAAGCGCACCATGTGGTCGCGCCGCGCCCAGGAATACGAAGCGAAGATCAATTCGGGCGACCTCGTGTCGATCGCCGAGGTCACGCGCGACCTGTTCCGCCCGGAAGACCAGCCGGAACAGAGCTATTCCGAACGGCAGATCTTCGAGGCTGCCTCCAGCCGCCTCGCGCGTGAACTCGCCGCGATGGAGGAGACCGACGAACCGACCGCGCTCGAGAAGATCCTCGGCGTGCTGCGCGAACACGCACCGCAATATTACGACAACGCCGAGGAAAGCTGAACCTTTCCGCGTGCCTGAGACACGAAAGGGCCGCTCCGAAAGGGGCGGCCCTTTTCGTTGGCGACAATGCCCGAGTGCGCGCGCTGCGGGCTTGCGCGTGCCATAGTGGTGTATTATGTCACCAATACACAGACGGATCGTGGAGAGAAAGCAAATGATCGAACGTTTAATCAGGCGCATGGCGCCCGTCGCGGCGCTCGCGCTCGGGACCGCGCTCGGCGGGTGCAACATGGATTTCAAGGTGAACGGCATGGAAGGCGTGCCCCTTTCAGAACTCGACATGAGCGGGGCGACGCCGAGCGAACTCGTCCTGGCGAGCGGCGACAGGGTGATCCTGCGCGAAGGCGATGCACTGGCGATCACGGTCGATGGCGATCCGGAAGAAACCGGAAAGCTGCGCTTCAGCCTCGATGACGATACGCTCGGCATCACCCGCGAGGAGAACAGCTGGGGCTCGGGCAGCTCGGTCACGGTCAACGTGACGATGCCCCCGCCCGAAGGCATCGTGATCGCGGGCAGCGGCACGATCCTTGCGCAGCGCATGGCCAGGGATGCCGAACTGACGATCGGCGGATCCGGCAATATCGAGGTCGAGACGATCGCTGCCGACAGTCTCGAAGTGAGCATCGGCGGAAGCGGATCGGTCAAGGGCGCCGGGACGGCAAGCCGGCTTGAGGTGAACATCGGCGGGTCCGGCGATGTCGACCTGTCCGGGCTCAAGGCGGACAGGGCGGAAATTGCAATCGGCGGCGCGGGCGATGTCGCCTTCGCTTCGGACGGCACGGTCGAGGCGAGCATTGCCGGATCGGGCGATGTACGCGTGACTGGCAGCGCGAAATGCGAAGTGACCGCGGTGGGGTCGGGCAAGCTGACCTGCTCGCCCGCCCCGGCCGGCGAACCCGAAGCCGGCGCAGCCGAAGCCGCGCTCAAAGCCCCCGCCGCCGAGGAACCGGGCGAAGGCTGAACGCCGTTCCGCAATCGAACGGAGCTTGCACGAATCATCGGAACGCGCATGGTGTCGTCATGCGCGCTTCCCTGTCCTTGGCGGCCCTCCTGGCCCTTCCCCTGCTCTCGGGCTGCCTCGCCCGCGCCGCTGTCGACGTGGTGACATTCCCGGTGCGAGCCGCCGGGGAAGTCGTCGATGTCGCGACCACCAGCCAGTCCGAGCGCGACGAAAAGCGCGGCCGCGAATTGCGCAAGCGCGAGGAACGGCTCGGCAAGCTCGAGCGCGATTATGACGACGAGATCGCCGATTGCGAGAAAGGCGACGAGCGCGCCTGCGAAAAGGCGCGCCAGACCTGGGCGGAGATGGAGGAGATCAGGGCCTCCCTCCCCGCTCCTCCACCGGACGGCGACTAGTCGGCCGGAGTGGCAGCGCGACGAAGCCGGTCGTTGACCGCGCGCCCCACCCCCCATGCAGGAACAGGCGCAACCGCGATGCGCGGCCTGTCCGAAAGGGCGGCTTCGTGAAGGCAGGCATAGAGCCGCATCGCGGCCTCGGTGACATCACCGCTCGCCGACAGCGTGCAGTCGCCGGCAACCGCGCCGAACCCGATCACGAATTCGTCCGGCTGCGCTTCGACCGCGTCCAGCCGGACGGGCTTGCCCGGCGCGTAATGGCTGGCGAGCTGGCCGGGGGCGGTAATCCCTTCGGGCGCCCGCCAGGCGGGCATGTCGCTGTCGTGGTAATGCCGATAGAGCGCGGCCACATCTACCGGGCCGGGGCGCAGCTCGTGCCACTCGTCGCCGGGACCGACCCGCAGGATGGTCGATTCCACCCCCGCCTCGGTCGGCCCGGCATCGAGCACCATGTCGATCCGGCCGTCGAGCGAGGCGAGAACGTGCCGGGCGCAGGTCGGGCTGATGAAGCCGGACCGGTTGGCCGATGGGGCGGCGAGCGGGAAATCGACCGCCGCCAGCAGCTCCCGCATGACCGGATGGGCCGGAACGCGCAGGGCGACGGTGGGAAGTCCTGCCGTCACGGCCTCGGCCAGTCCGGCGTCAGCGCGTCGCTCCGCCACGATCGTCAGCGGTCCAGGCCACAAGGCCTGCGCGATGTCGCGGAGCACGGGATCCGAAAAATCGCCATATCGCGCCGCCTGTTCGGCATCGCGGCAATGAACGATCAGCGGATTGAAGCCGGGCCGTCCCTTCGCGGTATAGATCCTCGCCACCGCCGCCGCGTCGTCGGCCCGCGCGGCAAGGCCATAGACCGTCTCGGTCGGAACCGCGACAAGTCCGCCCGATTCGAGGATGCTCGCCGCCCGCGCGATTCCCTCGGCTTCGGCCGGCACCACTTCCGTAACGTCCTTGTCGCTCATGGCATGGGCGCTATATTCGAACGGCGCGCCTGCCAAGGGCCGGCGCCCCGGATCTTCCCCGCTCCCGAACCGAAGGACGAGAATTCGCCGTGACACCCTATACCCCGCCGACCCAGGACCAGCTGCTTGCCATTCGCGTCAATGCCGGGATCGAGGAGCTGCAGAAGACCGATCGCTTCGCCCATGCCGAACCCGACCTCGTCGAAGCAATCGTCGAAGGCGTCGGCCAGTTCGCCGCCGGGGAATTCGCGCCATTGAACCGCGTCGGCGATCTTGAGGGCGCGAAGCTCGAAAACGGCGTGGTCCGCCTGCCCGAAGGGTTCAAGGAGGCGTACGACGCCTATGTCGAGCAGGGCTGGAACGCCATCGCCTCGCCGGCCGAATTCGGTGGGCAGGGCCTCCCCTTCACGCTGGCCTGCAACGTGCTCGAGAATCTCGGCGCGGCGAACATGGCGTTCAACCTGCTGCCGATGCTGTCGGTGGGCGCGATCGACGCGCTCGAGCATCACGGGTCGAAGGAACAGCAGGCGAAATACCTTCCCGACCTCGTCAGCGGCAAATGGTCAGGGACGATGAACCTGACCGAACCCGCCGCCGGGTCGGACGTGGGCGCGCTGCGGAGTACCGCCGAGCCGATTAGGGACGGGCCGCACGCGGGCAAGTACCGGATCACGGGTCAGAAAATCTACATCACCTGGGGGGAACACGAGCTCGCCCAGAACATCATCCACCTCGTCCTCGCCCGCCTGCCCGGCGCGCCCGAGGGATCGCGCGGCGTTTCGATGTTCCTCGTGCCGAAATATCACGTCAACGACGACGGATCGCTCGGCCCCCGGAACGACCTTCGCTGCGTCAGCCTCGAACACAAGCTGGGCATCAACGCCTCGCCGACCTGCGTGATGAGCTATGGCGACAACGGCGAATGCATCGGCGAACTGGTCGGGCAAGAGAACCGGGGCTTGGCTGCAATGTTCACCATGATGAACAACGCCCGCATCAATGTCGGCAACCAGGGCGTCCAGATCGGCGAGCGCGCGACCCAGCAGGCGATCCATTACGCGATGGACCGGGTGCAGTCGGCCCGCGCGGGTTCGCCCGACAAGAACCCGGTCGCGATCATCGAACATCCCGACGTGCGGCGCATGATCCTGCGCATGAAATCGCTCATCGAAGGCGTGCGCGCGCTGCTCTATTACTGCGCCGGACAGGTCGACCGCGGCAATCTCGGAGACAGCGCGGCCAAGGTGCGAGCCGACATCCTCGTGCCGCTGGTCAAGGCGTGGGGGACCGATGTCGGGGTCGAAGTGTCCGGGATCGGGATCCAGGTCCATGGCGGAATGGGCTTCGTCGAGGAAACCGGCGCAGCGCAGCACTGGCGCGATTCCAAGATCGCCCCGATCTACGAAGGCACGAACGGCATCCAGGCGGCCGACCTCGTCACCCGCAAGCTCGGCCTCGAAGGGGGCGATCCGATGATCGCGCTGTTCGAGGAAATCGCGCGCGATGCGGCGGACAAACCCGCCCTCGCCGCGCTCGCCACGGATTGCGCCCATGTCGCGCGCTGGATGCGCGATGAGGCAAGCCTCGACGACAGGCTGGCGGGCAGCGTCCCGTTCTGCACCATGGCAGCAGTCGCGGTCGCGGGCTGGCAGCTGACGAAGCAGGCCGAAGCTGTCGCGAACGGCGCGGCTCCGGCGCTTGCCACGAGCAAGCCCGTCACGGTGCGCTTCTTCCTCGACCGGATCGTTCCCGAAGCGAGCGGGCTCAAGGCAAGCGCGATCGGCGGGGCGGATCTTCTGTATTCGCTGCCGAGCGAAAAGCTCGCGGGCTGACCCGATGGACGAAAGCCGCGCGCTGCTCGAGCGGATCGCCGCGGCGCTCGAACGGATCGCGCCGCCCGCACCGCGCCCGGCCGACTGGCAAGGCGATCCGGCCTATCGCTGGGACGGGCAAGCGGCCCGGCCCGTGCCCGGACCCGATGCGCTGCCGCTCGAAACCTTGCGCGGCGTGGACGAGCAGAAGCGCGCCGCGCTCGAAAATCTGACCCGCCTGGCCAAGGGTGCCGCGGCGCATGACATGCTGCTGTGGGGTGCGCGCGGCATGGGCAAGTCGGCGCTGGTGCGCGCCTGTATCGCCGCGCTCGACGCGGAGCAGCCGGGCCGGATCGCCCTGGTTCAGCTCGCACCCGGCTCGCTCGCCGGTTTCCCCGATCTGATCGAACAGCTCGCCCGGCAGGAGCGGGCCTTTCTGCTCTTCATCGACGATCTCGGATTTGGGTCAGACGGCCGCGCCGACATGCTTGCGCTCAGAAGCCTGCTCGACGGGGGAATCCTGCCGCGCCCGCGCCATGTCAGGATCGCCGTGACCTCCAACCGCCGCGCCATCGTCCGGCGCGAGGAAGCCGAAGCCGGCGCGCTTCACCAACGCGACGAGCGCGACGATGCACTGGCGCTGGCGGACCGGTTCGGGCTGACCTTGGCCTTTCATCCGTGCGACCGCGACACATATCTCACTATCCTGCGCGGCTACACCGAGCCTGCGGGCCTTGCCTTCGACGAGGAGGAAGCGATGGGCTTTGCCATCCAGCGCGGCAACCGTTCGGGGCGCACCGCGCTGCAATTCGCGACCGAACTGGCAGGGCGCGCGGGCAAGCGGCTCTAGCGCCTACTCGCTTTGCGCCTGTTCGCGGAGATATTGCTCTTCGCGGATCGCACGCGGATCGCGCAATTCGCCCTGCGGACGCAGCGGCTCGCTCTCGACCTCCTCGATCGGCTCGGCAGGCTCGGCATCGGGCTTGACCGCACGCCAGATGATCCCCGCCGTGTCGTCCGAGACGAGAAGCGAACCGTCCTCGGCCCATTCGACCCAGGTCGGGCGGCCATTGGTCGTCCCGTCGCCCTGCAAAAAGCCGCCGAGCACCTGCCTTGGCTTGCCCACCGGATTGCCGCGATCGTCAAACTCGACGAAGACCACGTCATAGCCCGAAGGCGGCTTGCGATTCCACGATCCGTGCCGCGCGATGAAGGCGCCGCGCGCAAAGGAATCGCCCATCCGGTGTCCGCCGCGCGTGAAGACGAGGCCGAGCGCCGCGACATGCGGCCCCAGCGCGTATTCGGGATAGCGGGTGTATTCCATCAGGTATTGCGGCATCGGCGCCTCGACCCGGCGGTCGATCGTGTTCTTGTAGTAGAGCCAAGGCCAGCCATACTGCGCCCCGACCGGCACATTGGTGAGGTAATCGGGCACGAGGTCCGAACCGAGCATGTCGCGTTCGTTCACCGTGGTCCAGAGTTCGCCCGTCCACGGACTGAAATCGAGCCCGTTGGCGTTGCGCAGGCCTGCCGCGAATTGCGCCTGGCGGTTTTCGCCGAGGTCGTATTTCCAGATCATCGCCCGGCCGATTTCGGCGTCCATGCCCTTCTCGCCGATATTGCTGGCCGAACCGACCGCGATGAACAGCTCTTCGCCTTCGGGCGAAAGCTCCATGTTGCGCATCCAGTGATTGCCGGCGGCGGGCAGGTCCATCAGCTTGCGCGGGCTGCCGGTCACAGCGTCCGAACCGAGCTCGTAATCGAAGGCGAGCACAGCGTCGTGATTGGCGACATAGAGCGTACCGTCCTTCCAGCTCAGGCCCGAGGGCGAATCGAGATCGGCCTCGCGAATAACCTTGCGGATCTCGGCCACCCCGTCGCCATCGGCATCGCGCAGCAGCACGATCTGGTTGGGCGACGTTCCGGCGGACCCGGCCTTTTCGAACAGGAAGGAGGCGATCCACCCCTCGATCGTCGCCATGATCCCGCCGTCGCCGCCGCCCTGCCTGGCAGGCGCGCGGGTAAGCGTGACGAGCACATCGCCGTTCGGAAGGGCATAGAGCACGCGCGGATGGTCGAGCCCTTCGGCAAAACGGTTCACCACAAGACCTTCGGCGGCGGTGGGCTTCTCGCCCTCCTTCCAGCCGACGGGATCGGCGATCGCGATCGTCGGGAAGCTTTCAGCCTCCGGTTCCTGCAGCACGGGATCGGTCCCGGCGACTTCCTCGACCGACAGGTCGGCGGTGTCGCCGCGGGTGAGGAACCAGAGCGCGATGCCGACGACGACGACGATCACCAGCAGCGCGATTGCGATCTTGCGAAGAATAGCCATGTGCCAAGCAATTAGAGCGCGCTTCGGCTTGCCGCAACTGGCGTTCACTCTATGGAGCCTTGCCATGTACGATTTCCGACCCGATGAAACCCTCGCCCCGGCCGAACTCCACTGGCAGCTGTGCGAAGCCGCCGATGCGCTGACCGAAGGCGAACCGGACGGCATAGCCAACATGGCCAATGTCGCTGCGCTGCTGTGGGAATTCCTGCCCGACCTCAACTGGGCGGGTTTCTACCGCGTCGCTCCTGCGAAAAGCGGTGGACACGAATTGGTGCTCGGCCCGTTCGTCGGGCGCCCGGCCTGCATCCGGATTCCCTTCGGCACAGGCGTGTGCGGAGCCGCCGCCGGATCGGGCGAAACCCAGCTGGTCGAGGACGTCCACGCCTTTCCCGGCCACATCGCCTGCGACGCGGCGAGCCGGTCGGAACTGGTCGTGCCGGTCAAGCGCGAGGGCAGGGTCGTCGCCGTGATCGACCTCGACAGCCCCTCGCCCGCGCGTTTCAGCCGCGAAGATGCACGCGGGATCGAAGCGCTCGCAGCGCTTCTCGCTGACCGGATCTAACCGACGGCGGAGCCGCGTCAATCGCCCCGAAACGAGACAGCGCGCAGCGGTGCGCTTGGGAGCGTGGCGTTGCCGGTGGTAACTTCGCGCTAACCATCAGGCCGATCATCTCGGGCGCGAGTCGCGTGCCCCATCAGGATCGGCGACAGCTCCGGGGGAAACCGTCATGCCCGCCAATCGCCGCCTTCTTCGCTCCACGCTGGTCATTGCGAGCCTGCCGCTGCTGGCCAGTGCGGTAACGACCCAGGCGCAGGATGCGCCGATCAGTGCCGAACCGATGAGCGCGCGAGAGGTGCAGCAGCTTCCCCCCGAATACCGCACCGGCCCCGTCCTTAGCGAGGACGTGACCGAGGGCCCCGACGGGATCGAAACGATCACCCGCACCCGCCGGATCGAAAGCGCAGCTCCGGCCGATCAGACGGTTTACGATCGCCAGGGCTTTGCCCCGCCCGCTGGCGCTCCCTACGCCCCAGCCCCGGTCGTGTTCGAGCGCGAGCAGTGGATCGAGGAATGCCGCCGCCGCACCGCCGGCCGGGACGAACGCGAGAAGGGCGGCATCATCGGCGCGCTGCTCGGCGCGATCACCGGCGGCATCATCGGCAATCGCGTCGCCGATGGCGAACGGCTTGCCGGGACGCTGATCGGCGCTGGCACGGGCGGGCTGGCGGGCCTGCTGCTCGGCAATCTGATCGGCGGCGGCAAGAAGAACGACCGCTACGATTGCGAGGCCGCGCTCGACAGCTACATCTCCCAATACGGCTATCCGGTCACAGGCTCGGCGCGGATCGCCTCGCGCAGCATCCCAGCCTATCCGGCGGCCCCCTACCAGCCGGCCCAGCCTGCCTATGGATATGGCTACCCGGCCTATGGTCCCGGCTATGCCTATGCCCCGTCCTACAATTACGCGCCGCCGCCGCAGATAGTGATGGTGCCCGTGCCCTACGAACAACAGCAGCGCGTGATCGTGCGTGAAAGAGTGCGCGAAGAG
Source organism: Erythrobacter litoralis (assembly GCF_001719165.1). Lineage (NCBI taxonomy): Bacteria > Pseudomonadati > Pseudomonadota > Alphaproteobacteria > Sphingomonadales > Erythrobacteraceae > Erythrobacter > Erythrobacter litoralis. The sequence goes on along the minus strand of NZ_CP017057.1, from coordinate 16,299 downwards.
CTGGTGCCAGCGGCCCGCACCATTCCCGATCCTGCGCCCCGCCCGGCACAGGTTCCGCCGCCTTCGCCCAAGATGATCAAGGGCGACTGACTGGGCATCATTCAGGCGGGCTCGATTTGGGATCGCGCGCCGCGATCTGCGGGATCTCGGAAGGATCGTCCCTGTTCACACTGCGCAATCTCACCGGGCCGAGCCTAATGATGTCCTCGCCCTGCCTGACCGTGAAGCCCGGAGCGCCCTTCAGGCCCGGCAGGCCTCGCGCGACTTCGAGCTTGCGGGCGGCTTCCTCGGCCACCTGAATCCGGTATTGCCCATAGGGCACGCGCTGGAACAGGAAGAACCCGTCGAATTCGCTGATCGTCTCTGCCACGACATCGCCGTTGCGATCGACCAGTTCGAGCGCGACTCCCGGCGTCTCCAGCCCGTTCACGCCCAGCAGCAGCCCTTCGACTTCGCCGCTGGGCGAAATCGGGATCTCGATCTTTGCCATCACGCCCGGGCGCGGGGTGATGACGATACCCTTTACCGCCGGGGCGAGGAAGGGATCGCCGAGCGTGCTTTCGTCGACCCCGACAAGTACTGGGCGGAAGGGGCGCAATTCATCGATGATGGTGCGCCCGTTCTCGCTCGTCCAGGCATCGGTGCTGCGCTGGCCCGCTTCGACAAGCACGTCCTTGAGCACGGCCTCGCCCGGGTCGCGGCGTCCGTTTCCGTCATCATCGCGGAAAACGGTCACATCGGCCTGCCCGTTGCGGGCGAGCTTTGCCTGCGAGACGCGCACTCCGCCGCGCACCGGGTCCGAGCCGAGGCTGAAGGCGACCTGGACGCCCGCACCCACCCCGCCGCGCGTCGTGACGAAGGCATCGCCGCGCAGCAGCAGCTTGTCGAAGCGCCGCGTATAGGCCGCGGTGAAGCGGAATTCGTCCGCCTGCCCGATATATTCGACCTGCCCCTGCACGTCCGAACGCTCATCGAGATTGGCATCGACCCGCACATTGGCCCGTTCAAGCCCGGGTCGGGGACCCTGCAGCGCCCAGACGGCGTTGCCGCGCACACGCCATCGTCCCATGCGGGTATTGGCGAGCAGGCGCAGGCGCGTATCGGTCCGGGCGGGCGCGATCAGGCTGGCTGTCCGTTCCTGGTGGCTTAGCTGGGCCGAAATCGCCACTCGCCCCGCCGTTACCGATGTCGTGAGCGACGCCTCGTTGAGCCGCGCCCCGTCGATCAGCTGCGAATGTTGCAGGTCGCCCTGGATCGGCAGCGATATCTTGCCCAGCGCCAGCGAAGTGTCGAAGGTGAACCCGCTGCGCCAGTCGAGATCGCTGGCGGCGAATTCGCTCCTGAAACTTCCGAAGGAGACGAGCCCGTTCACACCGAAATTGACCGAGCCGATCCTGCCCAGCGCGTTCGCTTCGGCCACTGCGCCGGCACCGAATTCATGCGCCGTCGCAAGCTCGAGCTGCATCGCGCCGAGAGTGCGCACCAACGCGCCCTCCGCATAGGTGCGGCGAGCGCCATCGAAGAACAGGCTCTGCATGCCAAGCGCGACGCTGGTCCTCTGGTCAAGGCCACGTTCGACCCCAACCCCCCAGCGCCATTTCTGGGGCAGGAAGACATTGTCCCGGTTGAGCTGGAGGAGATCACGCTGCGTCTGCAGCACGCCCGCCCAGTAATAGGTCTGCCCCGGCTCGATCTGGTTGAACCCGACCGGCACCGAGGTTTTCTCGCGCCGGATCTGGCCCTGTGGGCCGTAGAGCACGATTTCGAGGTCGTTGCGCCCGTAGAACAGCTCGATCTCGACGAATTCATACCGCCCGTCGCCGCGATCATCCTGGAAAGCGATAAGCTGGCCGTTGCGATAAAGTTCCGCGTCCCAGCCGGCCGGCAGCGTGCCGCGCAGAGTGGTCGCGGAAAAGCGGTTGGTCTGGCCGATCGGGCGATTGCTGACGAAGGCCCCGCGCCCGACCTGCGTCTGCCCGGTGAGCCGGCCTGCAATCGTCTCGACATCGCCGACCGCGACCTGCGTCGCCTCTAGCGGACCGAGCAGCCCGCCGGCTGGATCGTTGCGATAGGCGCGCAGGCGCAGCGTCTGCGGGTTCAACTGGTTGTCGGTGGCGAAACGCGCGAAATAGCTCGCGCCGAGAGCTTCCCCCGCTGCGTAGAGTTCGACCCGGCCTGCCGTCGGCTCGCGCCCGGCCTCGCCGCTCGTCACTTCGCCCTGCGCGACCACATCGAGCGATGGCGTGCGCCAGGGCCTATATGCCATATCGGCGGTGGGGAACTTGCTGAGATCGAAGACCGGTTTCGAACGCCGCTCAAGTCGCGCGGCGCGACTTCTGCGTTCGATCGCCTGCATGAACGGCAGGTCGCGGTCGGTCTCCAGCCGAACCAGCGCATTGTAAAGATCCGGGTTGAAGCTGATCCCGAACCAGCGCGACAGCGCCCTGGTATCGACGCACCAGCCTTCTGGCGTGTCGTAGATGTCCCCGGCGATCGGCGCGCGGCCGCCCGTTATGTTCATGTTTTGTACTGTTTCGGAATCGCGATCGAGGGTGAAGGTCTGGTCCTCCGCGAACATCCAGCCAGTTGCGCGGCGCGACTTCTTGTCGATGCGGATCGGCAGGTCGAGCGACTGGATGACATCGGCAAGGTCGAGGCACACGCCGCGATCCGTACGGTATCCGCGCACATCGAGAGTCAGCTTGTATTTGCCGATGACGGGCTGGAGGAAGAGGTAGTCGTCCTCGTTGGCCTGCCAGGTCGAACCGCGCCCGTCGTCCTCCTGCGCCAGCGCCGGCGCAGGCGCCGCCCACAGGCCAAGCACCGCCGCAAGGCCTGCGACGACGCCGGAAAGGGAAAGGCGGCGATGGGAAGACATGGGTTCAGAGTCGAGGAAGCACCCGTCCGCAGCGGGACGGGGCGATGCGCTCAGTCGATCCGCGTATCGAGCGCGGCGAGCAGCCCGCCGCCCGATTCGGGCATGTCGCGATATTCGAAGCGCAGATCGCCCTTCATCGCGGCAGCCTGTTCCGGGGTCAGTGCGATGCGGACATCCCGCTCACCGATTTCCGGATAGATCGCAACGCCGCGCAGCAGGACAAGCGGATCGTCGACCCCGGCCTTGGTCACGCGCAGTTCGCCATAGGTCGAGCTTTCGCCCGATCGCTGGATCGTCACCGCGAGCTCGGGACCCCGTTCGCCTTCGACCACGCGCGGCTGCGCGATGGCGGCCCGCGCTTCGACCCGGCCGTGCCGGACGATGATCGGGATGGTCACCCCGTAGATCGGAATCAGCTGGATCGAGACTTGGTCGCTGGCACGCTGCTCTTCGGTGACTTCGCGCGGTTTCGGAATTGCGCGAAAGGACATGTGGACCCGGTATTCGCCATCGGGCAGGTCAGCGCCGGGCCGCGCGGCGAGCCGCACCGCCTGGGGCTGGCCCGGGGGCAGGACGATGCGCCGCGGGGCGTAGCGGATCATGCCGAGCGCGGCCTTTTCCTTGTCATTCGCATCGGCTTCCTCGACCGGTTCGAGCCGCCCGTTCTCCAGCATGCGACGCAGTTCGAGGCCAATCCGGTATGTCGCCTCCTCATTGCCGATATTGCTGAGGATCACTTCGGTCCCACGACGCCCGTCGAGGATGACCCGCGTCGGTGCGACCAGCAGATCGCCCTGCGCGGCGATCGGGGTGGAAAGGGAAAGCGAGGAAAAGGCGACAAGCACCGCCGCACCGCGCGCAAGAGCGCGCATTGGCTTGAACGACATGGTTCGACAGCTCCCGAGATGTGCAGCTCGGCCTGGTCCTGGCTGCTGCTCTGCGTGGTTTCACGGGGCTTGGTAAGCAAATACAGTTAACATCTTTCTAACCCTGAAAGCGTTTGCGGGACACGAAAGGGCCGCGCACCCTTTCCGGATACGCGGCCCTCGTTCTGGTCTCATCACGAGGCGTCCTGGCGCCTCGTCGGGCTGTCACCAGCCCATTGGATCAGGAATATTCGACCGAGACGTCGAAGCTGCCGGTGTAGATCCCGGCCACTTCCGAACCGTCGAAGTTGATCGTCCCGCCGACGGTGAAATCGCCTTCACCCGCGCCATCGAGCGTGATTTCATTTCCGGCTGCATTGGAAACGAAGGTGTTCAGCTCGATGGTGTGCTCGCCGACGCTCGCGCCGGTGAAGTCGGGGTGGTTGAGATCGATATTGCCGGTCGGCAGGTTGATCGTCACCGCCTGGTTCGCAGTGCCGGTCACGTCGAAGGCGGCCACGGCCGCGGTGCCCGAGCAGACGATGTCAGCGGCCGAACAGTCGAGCGTGCCGTCAGCAGCGAGCGAAACGCTGCCCAAGCCATCGACGATCATCGTGCCGAAATCGAGGCCGGCGGTGTTGTTGAGCGTAAGCGAATCGAGAACTTCCGCGGTCGCAGTGGCCGTCGCGGCGTCCTGGGCAAAAGCGGCGTTACTCATGCCCATGGCAGCGAAGAGGGCGATGCCCGCCGCGCCGAAGCGAATGGTCTTGGTCATTTCTGGTCCTTCCAAGCGTGGTCTTACCCGTTGCAGCACAACCGCCATTCGCCCCTGCGAGCGACCGGCGCATGCCTGCCGAACGGACAAACCCGCCCGTTCGACGCTGCTACGTAGAAGCACCCAGTTCAGGCTTCGTTCGTGGGTATGGTTAACAGCGCGGCAAGACTTAACGCTCCTGACGCGAAAAAGCCTCAATCCGCGCGGTTTCGCAATTCCTGCAGGTGGCTAACGGGCTGCTAAATGTCCCCGCCGGTAAGCCGCTGGCAGACCAGATCGAGTTGGTCGAGCGAGGAATAGCGAATCGTCACTGCGCCGCGGCGCGGATCGCGATCGGCCTTGATTCTCACCGGCAGTCCTAGAAATTCCTCGAGATGGCGCTGGACCGCCTCGATATCGGCATTGCCTTTGCGGCCTTCGCGCGAGCCGCGCTGGGTCCCGGTCCGATCGTCATCGGCCGATTTCGCGGCGTCGCGGACCATTTTCTCGATCTCGCGAACCGAAAGATTCTCGTCCACCGCCTGGCGTGCGAAACGGGCGGCATCCTCATGCCCGATCAGCGCACGGGCATGCCCCATCGAAAGCCGCCCGCTCTCGACGAGATCGAGGACCTTTTCCGGCAGGCCGAGCAGGCGCTGGAGATTAGCGACATGGCTGCGGGACTTTTCGACCATCCGGGCGATTTCGGCCTGACTCATCCCCTCTTCATCCGCAAGCCTTTGATAAGCGCGTGCTTCTTCGATGGGATTGAGATCCTCGCGCTGAAGGTTCTCGATCAGGGCAAGGGCCATCACCTCGCGATCATCGAGCTCGCGAACCAGCGCCGGGATCTCGTGCACCCGCGCCTTCTGCGCCGCACGCCAGCGCCGCTCCCCGGCCACGAGCTGATAGCCGCGTGTCCCCATCGGGCGAACGATAACGGGCTGGATCACGCCTCGCGCCGCGATCGAGGCGGCGAGTTCGTCGAGGGCGGCCTCGTCGAAATGCTTGCGCGGATTGCCTGGCAGGGGCGAAATCGCGCCGGTCGCGATCATCTTGAGCGGGGAATCCCCCGCCGGCGCACCTGTCGCGCTCGCGCCCTCGGCTTCGGACTGGACCAGCGGCTCTTCGCGCCGCATTTCGCCCATCAGCGCGCCCAGCCCCTTGCCGAGCTTCTTCTTGCGATCCGCTGGCCGCTGCGGAACCGGCAAACGGGTCGTATCAGTCGGAAGGTCGCTCACGCGGCCTTCCTTTCGGGCGGGAAGCGGCCGATCAATTCGCGGGCAAGCGCGATATAGGCGCGGCTCCCGGTGCAGGAATGGTCATAGACCAAGGCGGGCAGACCATGGCTCGGCGCCTCGGAAAGCCGGACATTGCGCGGAATCACCGTCTCGAAAACCAGCTTGCCCAGACATTCGCGGACATCCTCGGACACCTGGTCGGTCAGGCGATTGCGCCGATCGAACATGGTGAGAGCGACACCGATGATGTCGAGCCCCGGGTTAAAGCGCTGCTGAACCCGTTCGACCGTCTGGAGCAGCTGGCTGAGCCCTTCCAGCGCGAAAAATTCGCACTGGAGCGGAACGAGCAGCGTATCGGCGGCGCACAGCGCGTTCAGCGTCAACAGGCCGAGCGAAGGAGGGCAGTCGATGAAGCAGATGTCATGCCCGCCATGCTGCGCGAGCTTCTGGCGCAGTTTTGCCGTGCGATCCTCGACCGATACGAGCTCGATCTCAGCCCCGCTCAGATCCTGTGTCGCCGGGACCACATCGAGCCCGGGAATGCTTGTCGGAACCACCGCCTCGGCGATGGTGTAATCGTCGACGAGCAAGTCATAGCTCGAGATTTCGCGCGCCCCCGCACCGACGCCGAGCCCGGTCGAGGCATTGCCCTGCGGGTCGAGGTCGATCAGGAGCGTGCGCCATCCGGTCGCGGCCATCGCAGTCGCGATGTTGATCGCGGTGGTGGTCTTCCCCACCCCGCCTTTCTGGTTGGCTATGGCTATCGTCAGCATGATCGTGTCCTTCTACGGCGCTCGAACCAATGCGGCGGCGCCAGGCGCATCAGGCACTTACAATGATGCCCGCTTCGCGATCGGTCAATGAATGTTCCACGTGGAACATGTCTCGAATCGGCTTCTTGGCCTCTGACAATTCGTGCGCTGCCGAGCGGCCCTTGGGCAAGACATAGCGGGTCGCCTTTGTGGAGAAGGGTGCGGATAAGCGCATAAGTTTGCCGAGCGGAGCAAAGGCGCGTGCCGAGATGACCCATGCGCAGAAGGGTTCGACCCGCTCGAGCCGTTCACAGACGACACGGCAACGAGCAAGATCGAGGGCACTGGCACAATTTTCGAGGAATTCCGCACGTCGGACGCGGGATTCGACCAGAACGACGTCCCATTCGGGCCTCAGCGCCGCGATGACGAGGCCGGGAAAGCCCGCGCCGGTGCCGAGATCGAGCCACGGGCCAATCGGCAATGTTTCACGTGGAACATGTTCGAGCAATTGCGCGCTGTCGGCGACGTGGCGCTGCCAGATTTGCGCCTCGGACGGCTTGCTGATCAGATTCTGCTGCCGGTTTTCGGAGACAAGAAGCCGGCAAAAGCGTTCCAGCCGCTCCATGGCCTGCGCATCGCCCCATTCGGCGACATAGGCGCGCGCCTGCTGTTCGGTCGCGATGGGCGCGGGTTCGATCACGCGGCACGCTGCCCTTCCGCCTGGCGGCGGCGAGTATGGACGAGCAACGCCGACAGCGCAGCAGGCGTGATCCCAGGCACCCGCCCGGCGGCGGCAAGCGTCGACGGAGCTGCGGCGGACAGGCGCTCGACCATCTCGTTCGAGAGGCCTGGCACCGCGTGATAGGGAAAATCGGCAGCGAGCATCAGGCCCTCGCTCGCCCTCAGGTCGCGCAATTCCGCGTCCTGCCGGGCAAGATAGGGCGCATAGGCGGCGTCTTCGGCCATTTCTACGGCAAGGAGCGGGTCGATCGCCCGTGCCTCGCCCAGCCAGGGCGCCAGCGTGTCGAGATCGAGCCCGTCATGGCGAAGCCATTCCGCCATCGCCTTTTCACCGCCATCGCGCCGCACCGGCAGGCCGGCATCGGCCAGTTCGCGAGCATGCCAGCGGGCCTCGAAAGCTTCTTCAATGCGCTCCCTCGCCTTCTCGCGCCGCTCGTACCATCCGCGCCGCTCCTCACCGACGCAGCCGGCCGCGATGCCGAGCCCGGTGAGCCTGGTCGAGGCGTTGTTGGCGCGCAGGCGCAGGCGGTATTCGGCGCGCGACGTGAGCATGCGGTAGGGTTCGGAAACGCCCTGCAGGGTAAGATCGTCGATCATCACCGCGATATAGCTGTTCGCCCGGTCCAGCCGCGGCGCCTCGTGCCCGACAGCGGCTGCCCCGGCTTCGAGCCCGGCGACGAGTCCCTGCGCGGCCGCCTCTTCGTATCCGGTGGTCCCGTTGATCTGCCCGGCGCAGTAAAGCCCCGGAATCGCTCGCACTTGCAGGTCGGGCGTAAGAGCGCGCGGATCGATGTGGTCGTATTCGACCGCGTAGCCCGGCACGACCATTTCCACGTGGGACAGGCCAGGCATGGCACGCAGCATGTCTTCCTGCACATCGACGGGGAGCGAGGTGCTGATCCCGTTGGGATAGACCAGATGCGTGTCGAGCCCTTCCGGCTCCAGAAAGACCTGGTGGCCGTCGCGGTCGCCGAAACGGTGGATCTTGTCCTCTATCGAGGGACAATAGCGCGGGCCCGCTGCCCCGATAGCGCCCGAAAACAACGGAGAGCGGTGCAGATTGGCACGAATCGCGTCATGCGAGGCCTGTGTCGTGCGGGTGATTGCGCAGAAAACCTGCGGATTGAGGCGCTTCTGCGTGAGCGGTGACATGGTCCAGCCATCCGCGTCCGACGGCTGTTCGGGCAGCACCGCCCAGTCGATCGTCCGCCCGTCGAGCCGCGGCGGGGTCCCCGTCTTCAGCCGCGCTATCGGAAGGTCCGCCCCGCGCAGCTGCTCGGCGAGGCGCCTCGCTGCGTTCTCGCCGATCCGGCCGCCTTCGAAGCGCTCCTCGCCACGGAACAGCACGCCGCCAAGGAAGGTCCCGGTGCACAGGATGACGCGTGGAGCCGACAGCCGGGTGCCGTCGGCGAGTTCAAGCCCGCGCACAGCACCGCCCTCGAGCATCAGCGCAGCCGCTTCGCCTTCGATCAGGGTAAGATTCGGCTGTGCGCGAACCACTTTCTGCACCGCCGCCTTGAATCGCTTGCGATCGGCCTGGATGCGCGGACCCCATACGGCGCTGCCCTTGGACCGGTTGAGCATCCGGTAATGCACCGCCCCCGCGTCCGCCGCCCGGCCAAGCACGCCGTCGAGCGCATCGACCTCGCAGACCAGATGCCCCTTGCCGAGCCCACCGATAGCGGGATTGCAGCTCATCGCCCCGATCGCGTCGAGATCGAAGCTGATGAGGCCAGTACGCGCACCCATGCGCGCCGCCGCGCAGGCGGCTTCGACCCCGGCGTGCCCGCCGCCGATCACGAGAACATCGAATTCGTGCATGCGCGCCAGATAAGGTGTGCGCGCCCGAGCGTCAAAGGGTCCGTGCACGATGCCTTCGGCCCAGCCCGGCAAGTGTTCCACGTGGAACACCGCAGGCTCACTTACCAATACAGAACCGCCCGAAAAGCGCGTCGAGCATGTCCTCGGTCGTCGCCCTTCCGATCAGCCGGTCGAAGGCGAGCCTGGCCAGCCGCAATTCCTCTCCGACGAGAAGAAGGTCCGACATGCTCCCTGCGGCGGACAGGGCATCGGCCGCTTCCGTCAGGCGCGCATGCTGGCGCGCGTTGAGCGCCGCTTCGCCCGGCTTGGGGAGGCGTGCGCGGGCATGGGCGACAAGATCCTGCTTGAGCTCGGCCAGCCCCTCCCCCGTCTCAGCCGAGAGCCGATGGCGAGCTGTCGCCTTGGGGACAAAGTCGGGGGCATCGGCCCGCGGCGCTATCTCCCACGCCCCATCGGGTCCCTGCGCTTCCTCCCCCAGCCACAGGACAAGATCGGCCCGGCCCAGCTGCCCGCGCGCTCGCTCGATCCCGATGCCTTCGATCTCGTCCGCCCCGATCTCGCGCAGGCCGGCAGTATCTACAAAGGTGAACGGTACGCCCGCGATCGCCACCGAACGTTCGATCACGTCGCGGGTGGTCCCGGCGATCGGCGAAGTGATCGCCGCCTCGCTTTCCACCAATATATTGAAAAGCGTAGATTTTCCGGAGTTCGGAGGCCCCGCGAGCACGATCCGGAAGCCCTCGCCCAGCCGTTCGGACCGGGGCCGGTTCAGCCAATCGCGGATTTCATCGGTCAGGGCAGAGATGTTCCACGTGAAACTTTCGAGCACATCGACCGCATCCTCCTCGTCCGAGAAATCGAGCGCTGCCTCGATCTGAGCCGAAAGTTCGAGCAACCGGTCGCGCCAGTCCTCGACCCTGCGCGAGAGAGCGCCGCTGGCATTCGAGATCGCGGCGGAGCGCTGCAATTCCGTTTCGGCGGCGAGGAGATCGGCGAGCCCCTCCGCTTCGGCAAGGTCGATCCGGCCATTGGCAAAGGCGCGCCGGGTAAACTCGCCCGCTTCGGCCGGGCGCAGGCCGGGCAAAGCGCCGAGCGCCCGCTCGACCGCGGCGAGCACCGCACGACCGCCATGGCAGTGGAATTCGGCGAGATCCTCGCCCGTCGCTGTCCCGGGGCCCGGAAACCACAGCACCAGCGCTTCGTCGAGGAGCGCTCCGCTCGCATCGCTGAGCCGCGCAAGGATCGCCCGGCGCGGCTCGGGAAGCTTTCCGCACAGTGCCTCGACCGTCCCTGCCGCCTCGGGGCCGCTCACCCGGATCACACCTATGGCGGCCGGAGGGGCGCCGCTCGACACGGCGAAGATCGTGGATTTGGCGTTCATCCGGGCAATCGCCGAGCTTCAGTCGGAAGTCTTGTCCTTGTCTCCCGAACCCGACGACCCGCGCCGCGGGCCGCCCTGCCCCATCCCGCTTTCGACGAAGCTCTGGAACAGTTTCAGTCCCATCTGCCCCATCGGGGCGAGCCGTTCGGCATATTCCTGCAACTGGTCGGGATTGCTCACGCCCTTCATCGCCTTGGCGATATTGTCGACATAGATGCTGTTCGCCTGGCTTACGTCGGGAAGGCCCATGAAGGTCCGCGCTTCCTCGGGCGTGCAGTCGATTTCGATGTTGATCTTCACTGGGGCGTCCTCCCGCCATGTCGCTTCCTATCCCATTTGGGTTTGCCAAGCCCCAAGCGCAATGGATATGGCGCGTTTCACGTGGAACCGATGGGAGCGGCCCTGCTTGAAGGGGTGTACCCCAACCCAAGGAGAGAGCCAGCGATGACCGAGACCGTGAGCATTTCGACCCTCGAAGGCGATGCCAAATTCGATGCCTATGTCGCCCGCCCGACGCAAAAGCCCCGTGCGGCGATCATCGCCATCCAGGAGATCTTCGGAGTGAACACCGGGATCCGCCAGAAATGCGACAAGCTTGCCGCCGAAGGCTATCTCGCCATCGCGCCGGACCTGTTCTGGCGGCTCGAACCGGGGGTGGAGCTCGATCCGGACGTCGAAGCGGAATTCAACCGGGCGCTCGATCTGATGGGCAAGTTCGACCAGGATCAGGGGATCAAGGACATCGAGGCGACGATCCATTTCGTCCGCCGCGAGGAGGGCGTCGCCAAGGTCGGCTGCGTCGGATATTGCCTCGGCGGCAGGCTCGCCTACATGACCGCGGCGCGAACGGATATCGATGCGAGCGTCGGTTATTACGGCGTCGGGATCGATGGCCTGCTCGGAGAAAAGCACGCCATCGCCAATCCGCTGCTGCTCCACGTCCCGACAGAGGACGGCTTCGTCGACAAGGCCACGCAGAAAGCGATGCACGAAGGGCTCGACGACCATCCGAAGGTGACGCTGCACGACTACGAAGGTCTCGATCACGGCTTCGCGACCGAAATCGGCAAGCGCCGCGACGAGGAGGCCGCCAATATCGCCGACGGGCGGACCTCGGCCTTCTTCACGGAGCACCTTGCGTGAACCCGTCCGCCGCGGGGCGCGAAAACCTCGCCCGCTGGCACGCCTACATGGAAGGCGGAAGCGATCCGGCTGTGCTTTCCGACATGCTGGCGGACGACGCGGTTTTCCATTCGCCCGTCGTCCACACCCCTCAGGCGGGCAAGGCGACGGTTATGGCCTATCTCACCGCCGCCTCAGGCGTATTCGGCAACGGCAGCTTCCGCTATGTCCGCGAACTTGTGGACGGCAACGAGATGATGCTCGAATTCGTGGCCGAAATGGACGGGATCACCGTCAACGGGGTCGACATCATCCGCTTTGGCGATGACGGAAAGATCACTGATTTCAAGGTGATGGTGAGGCCACTGAAGGCCATCAACAAAGTCTGGGAAATGATGGCGAGCGAACTCGAAGCGCGCTCCTGAACCCGTCGCCTACCAGTTGACCGCCCGCGACAGGGCGCCTGCCGACCCCTTCCTCGAGGCTCCCCCGGCCCCGGCGAAGAACCGGTCGAGCGCCGTCTCGATCGAAACCGCTGGCGGCCCGTTCAGCGCCGCGGCAAGAAAATCGCGCGCCGCACTGGAATCCGAGGCACCAATCCGGCGCATCGTCCATTGCGCGGCGATCGGCTGATCGCACAGCACCTCCATGTCGCGATGGCGCCCATCCGTGCGGATCTTGGACAGGGTCCGGTCTAGCGCGATCTCGTCGCCTTCGAGCAATTGCAGGAAACGTCCCGAGGAAAAGATGAGGAAACCGGTCAACCGCTCTGCCCATTCGCCATGCGCGAGGTGCAGACAAGCCGGAAGACGTCGTCGGGGCCGATTTCGGGATGGGCGATGCTCTGGTAGATGAGTTGCCGCACGCCTCGCCTCCCGATGCCTCTCGGCCAAGCATACGGCAGGCCCGGACCAATCGGAGTTCAAGCCGGGATAGGGGGTTTCCTGTAAGCCCGGCCCCGCCTCTCCGTTCTCTCAGTTGAGGGTCGCGAAATTGAGGATGATCCGGCGGGTCTGCTCGTCCAGACCTGGGGGCAGGTTGCGCTCTAACTGTTCGCGCCTGCCGGCGACGGTTTCGGCTATCAGCACCCGCTTCATCGCCCAGCCGGGACAGGATCTCTGCTCGATCGCCTTGCGGTCGAGGATCGAGATGCCCGTATGACGCGAATCGTTGCCGATCCGCACCATCAGCGCGACCAGGGCGGATTCCTCGCCCTCGAGCAGCTGCAGGAAATTGCGCCCGTTATAGATCAGCAGACCGGTGATCCCGCGCTCGGGATTGTTGCGTGCGCTCGCCTTGAGGATAGAATCGACATCGTCGCGCGACAGGTTCGGCGCCGTGCTGATGTAAAGATACTGGCTGAGCATCGTCCCGTCCGGCCCTCGGCATCCCCCACGCGAACCGTTACTGGTTCATCGTGTCGAAGAAATCCTCGTTGGTCTTGGAATCCTTCATCTTGTCGAGCAGGAACTCCATGGCATCTACGGTGCCCATCTGCATCAGGATGCGGCGCAGGACCCACATCTTGGAGAGGCGGTCCTTCTCGACCAGCAATTCCTCCTTGCGCGTGCCCGACTTGCCGACATCGAGCGCGGGGAAGATGCGCTTGTCAGAAACCTTGCGGTCGAGCACGATTTCCGAGTTGCCGGTGCCCTTGAACTCTTCGAAGATGACTTCGTCCATCCGGCTGCCGGTGTCGATCAGCGCGGTGGCGATGATCGAGAGGCTGCCGCCTTCCTCGATATTGCGCGCCGCGCCGAAGAACCTCTTAGGCCGCTGGAGCGCGTTCGCGTCGACACCGCCGGTCAGCACCTTGCCCGATGACGGCACGACGGTGTTGTAGGCCCGTCCAAGACGCGTGATCGAATCGAGCAGAATTACAACATCCTGCTTGTGCTCAACCAGGCGTTTCGCCTTTTCGATAACCATTTCAGCGACTTGAACGTGACGGTTGGCCGGCTCGTCGAAAGTCGAGGAGATCACCTCGCCCTTCACCGAGCGCTGCATGTCGGTCACTTCCTCGGGCCGTTCATCGACCAGCAGGACCAGCAGGAAAACCTCCGGATGGTTGTCGGTGATCGCCTTGGCGATGTTCTGAAGGAGAACCGTCTTACCCGTGCGCGGCGGCGCAACGATCAGCGCGCGCTGGCCCTTGCCCTGCGGCGCGATGATGTCGATCACGCGCGCCGACTTGTCCTTTACCGTCGGGTCGGTCTGGTCGAGATTGAGCTTCTTGTCCGGATAGAGCGGCGTCAGATTGTCGAAATTGGTCCGCAGCCGCACCGCGTCGGGATCGTCGAAATTGACCTTGTAGAGCGTCGTCAGCGCGAAATAGCGCTCCCCGTCCCGGGGAGCGCGGATCTCGCCCTCGACCGTGTCGCCGGTGCGCAGGCCCCATTTGCGGATCTGGTTGGGCGAGACATAGATGTCATCGGGCCCGGCAAGATAGTTCGCCTCGGGCGAACGCAGGAAGCCGAAGCCGTCCTGCAACACCTCGATCGTGCCGATGCCCATGATCTTTTCGCCATATTCCTCGTCCTCGGCGAGTTCGCGCAGAATCGAGAACAGCAGGTCCTGCCGCCGCATGGTCGAGGCGCCCTCGACCCCCAGCTCTTCCGCCATGGCGACCAGTTCGGCCGGGGCTTTCTTTTTCAAGTCCTTGAGATGCATGGGACATTTTCCGAAAAATGGCCCCGGAAAACGGGGCGATTGGGTAGGCCGGCAGGTCAGTACCTCGTGGGGACGAGGCGCCTTGGGGAACCGGGGCCCGGGCAGGTCATGCGACGGGAAACCGGGTCAAGGCTGGGCTTGGAGAAAGCAGACTCGGGCCGGGAAAACCGGCCACCGGATTGAATGAAACGCGGAATAGGTCTCGCCAGAGGTAAAATCAATCGGGCTTTTCGCCAGGGTCCGCCAAAATGCGCCCGGTCATGGCGCGCCAGCGTCGAACCGCTCGCGCGTCAGGCCAGAACGCTGCGCACGACATAGACCGTGACGACGATCAGCACGAGCAGAACGCCGGGAATCTCGCCGATCATGCGCAGGCGGCTTTCGGTCAGGGGGCGTTCGCCTCGGGCCATCTTCTTGGTCTTCGCCACCAGCCAGCCGTGATAGCCCGTCAGAAGCAGGACCAGCGTGATCTTGATGTGGATCCAGCCTTCCGTGAAATAACCCATCGCCCAGGCCTGCGTGAGCCCGAGCACCCAGACGACGATCAGGCTGGGCGTGAGGATGATCTTGCGCAGCAGACCCATGCGGCGCGCCCATTGCGCTTCCTCGGCCGATCCGGGAGCGGCATCGAGCATGTAGATGCACTGGCGCGGCAGCATGAACAGCCCGGCGAGCCAGAAGGTCATGAAGATGACGTGGCCCGATACGAGCCACGGATAGATCGTCAGGATCGCTTCCCTCATCGCCCCTCAACCTCTCAGCGCGGCCAGCAGTTCCTCGACATGGGAAATCGGCGTGTGCTGGCCGATCCCGTGGCCGAGATTGAAGACATGGGGCCGATCGCCGAAGGCATCCACGATCGCGCGGACCCGTTTCGGCAGGGCGGGACCGCCCGCTTCGACCAGCAGCGGGTCGAGATTGCCCTGCACCGGCATTCCGGCGGGCAGGCTCGCATGGACCCAGGCCGGGTCGAGCGTTTCATCCATGCCGATCGCATCGACGCCGGTTTCGCGCGCATAGGCCGGAAGTTTCGCGCCAGCGCCCTTGGGAAAGCCGATCACCGGGGTGTCGGGATGCGACGCCTTGAGTTCCGCCGTGATCGCGGCATTGGGGGCGATCACCCAGCGCTCGAATTCATCGGGGGCAAGGCTGCCCGCCCAGCTGTCGAACAATTGCACCGCTTCCGCGCCCGCATCGATCTGCCCGCGCAGATATTGGACGCTGGTGGCGACGATCCTGTCGATGATTGCCTGCAGCCGCGCCGGATCCCTGTAGGCGAGCAGCCGCGCCGGTCCCTGGTCCTTGGAACCTTCGCCGGCGATCATGTAGGTCGCGACTGTCCAGGGCGAACCTGCGAACCCCAGCATGGTCACGCTGTCGTCGATCATGCCGCGGGTGCGGCGGACGGTCTCGTAGACCGGTTCGAACCGGTCGTGGTCAGGCGTGAAGCTGTCGAGCTCCACCTCGATCAGGGTCGGCGAGAGTTTCGGCCCCTCGCCCGCCATGAATTCGAGCCCCTGTCCCATCGCATGCGGCACAATCAGGATGTCGGAGAACAGGATCGCCCCGTCGAACCCGAACCGCCTGATCGGCTGGACCGTGACCTCGGCCGCAGCCTCGCTGTCATAGACGAGTTCCAGGAAACCGCCCTTTTCGGCGCGCAATTCGCGATATTCGGGCAGATAACGCCCCGCCTGACGCATGAGCCAGACCGGCGGGACGGGTTGGCAGAAACCTTTGAGAGTGTCGAGCAACGGACCGGGCATGGGACTCCCTTAAACAAATATAATTACTTTTTAAAAGGAATGATGGTTTGAGTTGGCCCTGTGGAAAGCGGGAATTACCGGGCCTTGCCCGATTATCCCTAGCGAAGCCAGCCTTGTTGTGGACCTGCGAATCCGGTCGGGCCCGCGGTCAAGCCGAGTTTATCCCCGCTCTTCCCAGCCTGTGGCAAACGCTTCTCCCATGTCGACAAGCAATCTTGCGACAGGGCTGGTAGCGGGCAGGAAAATCCGTCCCCGGCTTGTCCCGCGATTGCTCCCGTGGTTTATGCCCCCTGCTTTCCACAGG